>NZ_NADJ01000009.1 GCF_002196705.1 Desulfosporosinus sp. FKB | reverse complement strand
TGATAAAGCTTGTTAAACAGTAAAATTCCAATGGAATTGTCTGAGTTAAGATGCAAGAACTCAAACTGGTGACCAAGTTTCCGCCGGGAAATAACTCCTATCAGGGTGCGAAACTTAAATAATAAGAACATAAATGCAGTAAGAGAGTTAGGGAAACAGACAAAGTTAAAATTAACTGCTAAAAATAACTATTGAGTGAACTTAAATTCCAAATAAAACCCATGACTTGAAAGGATTATCATCTAGCATGATGAGATGCCTTTTTTGTTTGACAACTTTCCCCGAACTTTGCAAGAAGGTAGTAAGATGCTTATGATTAGGAAAAGTAGAATTTCAAAATTATTAGAGACTCAACATGAAGTACCACGAGTATCAAGTATAGACAAAAAACCATTTAGCTGGACCGGAAATTATTTTCGAGTCTTGATAATCATCAATTGCTAGCAAAATATGAAAACCAACCAATGCCAATCAGTCTGCTACAGGCCATACCTAGGTTCGCTAAAGCGTAGTTGAATTTCGAACGAATTCGCGCATAAACATTTGCTTTTACATGAACATAGCTTTGATTTGTTGCCTCATATCATTAATTTAACCTTTCTAACGTAAAACAAAGAGTGTGTGAAAACACAACCGAGAGAAAACCGCTAGAAATCATTAGAATTCAGCGGTTTTTCGGCACATTTTGGACAAAAATAGTATAATTAAGACAAGGAAAGAACGAATTGGTCAAGTGTGTCCATCTTGTCAAAACCGGGAAAGAAAGTAGATAATCAAGTTATTTTTAAAGAGTATAAATAGAACCAACTGAGCTTACCTGTGGATTTGGAATGTCTAATTCCACCCAATTATATGGTGAAAAGGATTAATAGAAATGACGGGAATACCTTTTGAAATTAATAGAATGAAGAAATATTTTAAAGATTATATGAAATGTAATAATCACAAACTGCATTTCATTATTACAATACTGTTAATTATTTGCATAATTGGTTTTTGGTTTAAATTTAGCAATGAAAATTATTATAATAAGACAATTGCTAAAATCACCTCAATAACTACAAAACATCTCAGTAATCAACAAATTAAAAAGCAACAAATTAACGCAATTATTGTGAACGGAATTTATAAAGGAGAAATTATTCAACTGCAGAATTCATCAACGTATTCTCATGCTACCGACTTGGATTTGAAATTAAATAATGAAGTTTTTGTTAAACTTCAAGTAAATCAGGATAAAAAAATTACATCCGCCGTAATCCTAGATGTTAAACGAGATAAATATCTTGCTTATGTTTCTATTTTATTTGTTTTGTTAATTTCTTTAATAGGAGGCGTTAAGGGATTAAGGGCTTTGACCAGTGTAATCATCAATGCGGTTATTATTTCTTTCGTCATCAGATTAATTTTACTTGGGTATAACATTATAGTTATTTCCTCTTTGGCATGTATTATATTTATTATCGGGTCTTTATTATTAGCAACCGGAATAAGAAAGAAGACCTTCGCCGCAATCCTAAGTACTATAGTTGGTACTCTTATTTCCATGTTAATAACTTATGTCGTAATAATGCTCTTGCATGCAAACGGAATCCATTACGAAGAAATGGAGTTTTTCAATTTTCCACCTGAACAAATATTTATGGCTGAGATATTAATCGGTACTTTAGGCGCAATCATGGATATTGCCATTTCAATTTCCTCGTCTCTACAGGAAATATATCATAAAAATCCCTTGCTAGAGAAGAAGATCCTTCTAAAGTCAGGTTTAGAAATTGGGCAAGATATTATGGGTACGATGTCCAATACGTTAATTTTTGCTTATTTCAGTGGAAGTATTCCTATTATTTTGATCCGATTAATCAATGATGTTTCAATTCTTGATATAATGAATTTTAACATCTCTCTTGAAGTTGTACGGGCGCTTACCGGATGTATAGGAATTGTTATCAGTATTCCTGTGAGCATCTATATTTCTGTGTTTCTGCTGAAAAGAAATAAAATCGGAGAATTTTGAATTATGAATGTCTCAGCTATTCTATTATTTATTCTATTGTTCCTTATGGTCTTTGTTGGAGGAGAAAAAGGGGCAAACTCATTCTTAAGTTTGTGTTTAAACTTCATAACCTTTTTTGCTATGCTGATTTTAATAACTAATCAGCTTGACCCGATCAAAGTGACCATCATTGGGTGCATTGTTATTAGCTCAATGACTTTATTTCTCATTAATGGTATTAATAATAAATCTATATCATCACTATTATCTGTAATATTAGTTGTAATTTTTACAATGCTATTAACTTACAAAATGGGAACAGATGCAAATATACAGGGATTTAACATTGAACAATTGGAGTATATTCCAATACAATCATCTGGCATTCACTTGGATTTTTCTAAAGTAGTGTTTTGTGAGATTTTATTGGGATTGTTGGGTGCTATAATTGATGTCTCCATCTCGATCTCTTCTTCCATGAATGAACTATATAAAAACAACTTATATATAACTAAGAGTAGTTTATTCAAGTCAGGATTTAACATTGGTCAAGATATTCTGGGAACAATGACAAACACCTTGCTTTTCGCTTATATCGGAGGATTCATGACACTAATTATCAGGTTTGTTAAGCTTAACTACTCTATCTTAGACATGTTAAATTCTAAAGCATTTTGCTCAGAAGTCTTTCAGGTTATGTGCAGTGGAATAGGTATTATTCTAATAATTCCTATTACCGCATTTATTTCTTCAACTCTCATATTTTTACAATTCAAACAGGCTAAAGAATGACTTTTTTGATTAACTATTGAAACATAAAACTCAGTGGGCGGTTTTTGGTCTCTTTCTAATAAAGCATCGACGCATTCAAGAGACCATCAACAACACCACTTAAATGTTCCAAATCAAATGGTTTATCTAAAAAGTAATCGATTTGGTAATGACGAGCTAATTCATCCATTTCTTGCTTGTCAGCGTATGCAGACATTAAGATGACCTTCACCTACTATGGACAAAGATAACAACATACCAGCTACTAGTAAGGGCTTTTTTGATGATTTGCAAGATTGACTACGTTTCACGCTTCTTTTCCTCCTTTTATTTAGGTGTGAGTGTTTATTGTCGGGTGAAATCCAATACAAACAGAACGTACATTTACCTGAGTTGTTATGGATAAAATTACCATAACTACACAATAATAGGATAGATACTTGTTATTTTTGTGAAGAGATTATGTAGATTTTATTAAGATACTTAAATTAAAGAGGTTTCAATTCCATCTAAGAATAAGAGAGACTCTACATTATGGCTATCAATGATGCTCAAGACAGTGGGCTAACGCAAAGAAATATCTTTGTAATTTAAAATATGTAAGGCTAAAGCTTTCAATATATGGAACTATGTAGTATAGTGAAATAACTGTAAAAAAGCCCCCTCATCAAGCAAAGAGGGGGTAAGGTGGAAATATCAATATGTGCTTCCTGCCATGGAAAAGACACTAGTAAATTATTTCACATGAAACCTGAAATATTTGTCGAAAAAATGATACAGTTATAATTATATTTACTTTTGAAAACCACTTTCTTGATAGATTTTTCTTATAACTAATTACTTCTTGATGTTGAAGTTGGAGGCCCAAAAATAATGATTAATCGAAGCAGATTACAAGATACATACCTAGAGCAACTACAAACCTATAAAACACCAGTAATTATTTACTTAATAACTGGTTTACAATTTCGAGGGAAAATTATTGGGAATGACAACTTTACTTTAATGCTAGAGATTGATGGAAGACAACAAATGCTTTTTAAACAAATGATTTCAACGGTTTCGCCACTTCGACCGATTAAATTTATAAGACAAGGGCAAGTCTGATATGGCCTCAGAACGATTAGATGTTGTTGGAGAGGTCGGCAGTATCTCTCTCACAGACAAGAGGTTACAAGTTAGTGGTTTTTACTATAACTATATTAATAGTTACTTGAGAAAAACAAATGGAAACATGTTTATTCCTATTTCTAATATTCTCTCTATGAGATATTATAAAGTCAGGTCAAAATATTTTTTTATGGCCTTCCTGTATTCTGGCAGTTTGACTATTTTATTAAAAGCAATTTATGAACTGAAAAGCTACAAATTGATTAAGCCATTTACGCAATTGATCAGTGGTTACCTTATGAAGGTATATTATTCTGGGTTATTATTTTCTTCAATCATGCTTCTCTGTTATCTTTTTAAGGAACATAAGCTCATTGATATTCCTTACATGGGAGGAAGAGTTTGTTTTGAAGCCAGTGATTTTAACAAAATAGACATAGATAAAATGATAAATCAGTTCTATAGAATTAAAAGGTGTAGTTGTAGGATTAACGTCATTAAATAAAGAGATGTAAAAAGAATTAAGAGGTTCTGTTTAAGAAATATTGCACAAATCAGCAGATTCTCAGCATCTGCTGATTTAGTTTGTGCGCCACGCATGGCGATTAAGGAGTCGTTGAGATTCCCTAATGCGGCTGGCAGTTGCCAACCACTTGCTAAAAGGGGAGTCGATGTCACACAGCTTCAATCCTCTCTAAAAATCATGATAAGCTCCTAGGCAAACTAATTAATGAAATTTCAGTTCAAAAGACAGCGGTATCATTTCGGGAAGCAGAATGACCCTAGAGTGGTAGTAATGCTAACATAAATAAAATTTTACCAATGACATCCTGAAAAAAGCATTAGGTTTTTTCGCAGAGAGCCAAAAGAAGTAGCTGCGCGAGAACTCTTTAGGTTTATACGGGTGCAAAAGATTAAAGAATCAACCGAACATAGTATTAAAGAAATGTGCAAGGTCCTTAAAGTGAGTGAAGCCGGTTATTACAAATGGCTACGCCTACAAGACCGCCCCTATAAATATCAGATCTTTTGGCTAAAATCCGTAAAATATGTGCAGATAATCCGGATTATGGACCCTATCGAATTTATTTGGAGTTAAAGCTTTTTAATGGTTATACCCAAAGCTATTATTTGGTTCTAAAGCTTTGTAGAGAAAATAATCTTAGGGCCAAGAAAAAGTTCCATGCCAAAGGGATTACCAAGGCTGATCCAGCAGCACAAGCTAGCGAAAACTTGCTCCGTCAAGATTTTAATGCTTTATTACCTAACCAAAAGTGGCTTGGGGATATCACAGAAATACCAACGACAGACGGAAAACTTTATCTTGCTGCCATATTGGACTGTTTTGACGGAAGCATCGTCGGTTTCAAAATGGCTGATAACATGAAAGCTGAAATCTGTATCGATGTCTTCTTATCTGCCGTCAAAAAATATCCGGCAACTGGGATGCTCTTCTACAGCGATAGGGCAGTCAATATACAAGCAACAAAAAGCTTACTAAGAGGGAAAAAATAGTGCTCCAATTGCGTTATGGTCTCATGAATAGCCCTAAGCGTACTCAGCGTGAGATCGCCAAGGTTCTGGGGATTTCCAGATCTTATGTATCAAGGATTGAAAAAAAGGCGATTCAAAGGCTGATGGAAGAGATGAAGAGGATTAATCCGAAATAATATTGCAATGATTTACTGGAAAAGGAAGGGCAGAACTTCATAACCTCAGTATTGATAGAAAGAGCTTTCTTATGGGCGATGAACAAACTTGTTGACCATAAGGAAGCTTCTTTAATTGAGGAAAGATATTGGTAAAGTTACGGTCTTTGCGAATGATGATGATTAACGTATAATATTTATCACAGAAAAAGAACCCGTAAGGTGGTCGGTTTGATATGCTCCCCTTGACAGAGAGCAGTTCAGTTTAATGTCTACCTTGCGGGTTCTTTTTGTAGTTTAAACGCTAAGCTCATTTAATAAATTCCTAAAGGTATAATAAGCCGGTTTTGGTGAATAATCATCCCTCATAATCCCAAATTGATGAAAAGACCCTCATTGGTACTATCTGCATCCCTGAGACCAAAAAGTTCATAATGGGAAATATTAAGTTCAATGCATATGAAGTTGGAAAGGAGGGGTTAGAACCCCTTAAACGATCAAATGAAACTGGCTGGTTCTTTGAGATAGAAACCTATCAAGTGATTTTGGGAACCTTCTCGAACCGCTATTAGGTTAGGTGCCAGAAAAGTTGCCAAATCAAACGATACTAAAAAGGCGACAAAGTTTTCTCGAAAATTACCAAAGAGCAAGCAAAAAACAATATAATATTTTTTTAGGGGTAGGATTATATCAAATCGTAGTGTATGCATCTTGGATTGATGGCAGAGTTTGCAATCTGGGAGCTTAGACGTCAAATCTAACATGATACAAAAGTTAGTTTTAATGGACCTGCGAGGTTAGGGCCTCGCTCATGAGGATTTAATTAAGTATTCATGGACTGAAATTTCTTGATTAGTGCCCAATAGAGGGCTATCATTACACGAAACTTATTAATTCTTTAACAATTTGTTCATACTTCACTCATCAAAAAGCGCTTCATTAGGAGTATAGTTCATTATGAACTCAAGAATTTTCAGGAGGTATCAACATGGTTAGATTTGGACTTCTGAGCGGTGGTCTCATGGGGCTGGGGCTACTTAGCATGGTTATACATCTAATACTATGGTTCGTATTAATTGTATTCATCGTAAGAATATTCCGTGGTCATAGGGATAGATACCACGGTGTTACAAAACAAACAGACAATGCGCTAGAAATTCTTCGAACCAGATATGCTAAAGGCGAGATTGATGTTGATGAATTTAATAGAAGAAAACAAGATTTAATATCCTGATTGGGTTGATGCGTTGACTGAGAAGATGAAACTATTCTCGTCAACGCATTTGGTTTTAAGTGAGGTTCTTAAATGCCTGCTCTGAGCGGTTAGTTATCGTCTTCGTAATTTCTTGCGTCACCGATACTCCCTGCGCGGCTTCGACGAGTGTTTTTCGGCCCATGCAGAACGCCCAACAATCCCAGATGAGCGGTCGAAAACCTATCGCATTCGAGAGCCGTTTTAATTCGTCAATTTCAAGATTAATATAATTACGGTAACCAGTGATGACTGCATCGACACATTGCAGATTCCCTCGAAAGCCAGCAGCCCATAGAAGAAACCCCAGAGAAAAGATGCGTGGCCCCCGTCCAGTTCCAGACCAGTCGATGACTGCCCAGTTCCCAACATCCGCTTTGATCATATTTGAAGGGACGAAGTCCGGATGGATAAGGGCTTGCGGCATATCATGGAGATCATCAAGCTGTCTGAGCTCGTTTAGTAATGTTTCATAGTGTGATCGATCTTCCATTGACACATTTTTCTCTGAGCTTATGACAAATGATTGTGCAGCTTCTATTTCCTCTCGTGTACCTCCCTGAACGGATAAATGGTGCCACGCTCCACCTTTTCGTGACATATCACCTGAAGCTAGGGGTAATGTGTGTAGACGGCCAAGTAGAACCCCTGCAAAATAAAAGGCTTTTGCGCTGCCTTTCGGTTTAGTCCCATCGACGAAATTAGTTATTAGGACCGGTTGTTCTTCGTGCATGAATACTGGTTCGGTGTGAGCGCATCGTTCTGCGGGGAAATTTTGTTGTTCTAAGTAACGAAGAATCTCCGCATCGCCCTGAATTTGTTAATATTCATGAATATGTGTCCTTTCGGATACAACTAAAATTTTTTTAGCAAGGATAACATCTGTCGAAGTGTTGGGAGCTGTATTTCTACCTGCGCTTTAATCCGAATGTGCCGTTTGGCTGCTTAAACCTAGCTTCAGAGCAGGCTTCGTGTTCATCTAATACAAATTGAATCTCAAAACCAGATAATTCCTTGATACTAAATTCCGTGTTATTTATAGGAACCAATTCATACGTAGGTTGCCCTGGAACAGTTACAGTCAGTGTGGCTTGTTCACGAAGCGCAACGGTGACGATTACACCGGCAAGATCGTATCCGCCTACATATTTTTCTAATAGTTCCTGATTTAGAAACTTCGCTGCCGTTTTCCGCACAAACTCAATTGGCTCAAGCATTAGTTCAAATTGAACGGTTAGATGAGAAATTTTTCCTCGAAGATCGCTATGAAACTGAACCTTGAAATGTTGGGTAAAATCACCTTCACTGAAGGTTACCTCGTTGAACGCAAACGAAAATACATCATAGTGATAGTGTTCAAGCGCCAGTTGTTTTGAAAGAGCATGGTAGTCAATATAGAGATGATCTCCCTCCGAAGTTATCGAAATGACACCATAAGCCGGATGCTCGAATTCACCCACATAGGCAGATTGCTCGTGAGATGGCTTCGTGTCAAGCACGCGATTCTCATCCACTTGCCCTTTACCTTCACGCTGTGAGGTAATGAGCTTACCAATTTTGTCTTTCAGTAAGGTGTTCCAATCGATCTTAGGAAGGTCTAGAAATGTATCGAGTATAGTATAAGCTGCCGCCGTAGGGAATACACTGTGCTCCTGGTTACTCAGAATTACAATCCCCATAGTTTCCTTGGGAACCATTGTGACCTGGGCAGTGAAACCATCAATGTTTCCGCCATGCTGTACAACGTGATGTCCTCTGTATACTTCGGTGAACCAACCCAAACCGTAACTGGGAAAAAGGATTCGTCCGTCTTGGGAAGGCCCTATTAAGATGTGGGGAGAGTGCATTTGTCTGATGTTATTTTCACTAATCAACTGACTCGATTGAAAATTCCCTTTACTGAGATGAAGCCTAACCCACTGCGCCATTTCCCTTACTGAGGAGTTTATAGATCCCGCTGGTCCTATTGAGTCAATGTTAGCAAAAGGCGTCTCTTTGACCGTTTGATTAACAACCTTGTACGGTTTGGAAAAATCATGATCATGTTGAGATTCATTTACAGAGAAGTTGGTTCGTTTCATACCCAATGGGTCAAGGATTCGTGTTCGGACAAAGGTCTCCCAACTTTGCGTCGATATTTTTTCAACCACGTATCCAAGGGTCAGGTACATCATGTTTTGATATTGAAAGGTCGTTCGAAACGGTTTAGCGAAATCAAGGTGAGATAGACGAAGTACTATCTCTTCGCGGGAGAGAGGTGCCTTATACCAGACTAAGTCATGCCGTGGAAGACCAACTCGGTGCGTAGCGAGATCACGCAGCGTTGCATTTTCACTGGCATATTTATCATTTAGTTTGAACTCAGAGATATAAGTTGCTACAGGTTTGTCCCAATCCAGCTTGCCGTCGTCAACCAGTATACCGATGGACATTGTCGTGAATGCTTTTGTACTTGATCCAATAGCAAATAGTGTATCAGGAGTGACAGGTAGTTCATGCTCTATGTCCCGTTTGCCGAAGCCTTCCAGAAAAATTATGTTTTCATCTTTTACCACGGCCACAGCTGCGCCTGGAATGTGGAACTCATCCAAGCTGGATTTTATGTACTCTCGAATCGTTTTTAAAACTTTCTCTGGTAAAACACTTTTCGTTTCTTTTAAGGAGTCATTGTCCATGAAAGCACCTCCAGGCCTTTATCTCAAAATAATTATATGGATATTCACTCGAAAATAAACAAGCATTATCGATAGTATAGCAGTCTATTATGCGACTCTATTAAGAAGAGGGACGGGAAGTCCTGAAAACGGATCAATTACCAGAACTGTATTATTGTGACCATGGGAATTTGGGTCGCTATAACAGTGTGCAGTTCACCGATCCGTCGAAAATACTACCTTTGCCTATGTCGGTTAACGTACCACAGGAACCGAGGTGGGGGCCCACCTAATTTGCGGTCCCGGTTGGAAAGGGGTCGTGCCGCAGGGGGGGGCACAGATTTCTTTGCCAAATAATTCTGTGCTCATTATTGGCCGCGTTTTGGTCGGCAGCGACAGCGACCTCTCGACCGCTTATAAACTCGTGAAGCAGATACAACTATCTCCGCTGACGCAGCCCTAGTGCGCGACTTTATGTTGTCTCCGCGCAGATCAAGCCCGGCCCTTATGTGTTGTACAGCGAGTATCAGGCACCTCCCGTCGTAGATAATGCCTTGGAAAGAGTGACAGTTCGCCACGGACTAGGCTGCGCCTCCGGCATACCCGTCAATACGCTCTATACAGTACCGAATCTTGCTTCACCGCCCAAAGCAAAGTTCAGTGTGTTTATTGATTGCACAAACCTTGAGTTATTGGATAGTAAAGACAAGGGAGTGCCCCTTAGATATCTTCAACGAAGAAACACCAATCCACGTTGAGACTGTGGTTTGTTTAAGAAAACAGACACTCTAAAAGCCACTATTCATGCGGGTTGTAAGAGTTTACAAATATCCGGAATTGAATAAAAAACAGGGGTAATGTTTTCTGACTGCGTATACGGGAACATGTTTAAGGTTAAACAGCCTAAAAAATGCTTAGTATGAGTACAGGACAGGGGACCATTGAGACTGTGAAAGAAGGTTTATGTGATTTGTGTTAATTTTCGACACACTTGTGAAATGTAAGCGAGATAACTGCTGGAGTTTTGGGTGCTCCGGCTTTTTTATTTTTCTTGGATAGTTATTAAGGAATTCCGATGGTCTATAATTACAGATAGGGAGGTTACTGGGCTGAATCCAGCCCATCTAGTTCTTTTGTGGCCGAAGCTTCGGCACCTTCTACGGAGTTAATAACATATACGATCGCCAATTAGCGCACCGAACACCACTCCTAGCGTTTTCTATAGGAATTTGTTAGTTTGTCTTGCGATTGTACACACACTGTGTTCAAAAACTCCGCTAATACCCGGCATTTTGATGTCCGATATTATTAAAGGTGACTGTTTTTTTTCAGTTCTAAGGCTTCGGGTCCCGAAGCAGGTGTGCCTACTTTGTAACCCTTAGAGGAAAAGAGGTCTTCCAAAAGTCTCCGAATTCCCGAATTGTCAGTAGGTAATTTAGACGGACTGAACCCCGGTGTTTTTCATGACACCGGGGACCATATTTTATAAAGTCTTGTTTATGCTCCCCAAGTGTCAGGGCTTTCAGGAGTATTAGAGGCTCCGGGAGTGTTAGAGGCTCCAGGAGTGTTGGAGGCTCCGGGAGTATTAGAGGTTCCGGAAGTGTTAGAAGTTCTATGAGTGTTAGAAGTTCCAGGAGTTTTAGGATTTCCGGAAGTAGTAGTACTGGTAGACATTGTTGGTGTAGGTTTGGGGGCAGGAATTGATGCTTTTATCCAACTTATTGTTAAAGGCTCTCCAGTTAATGCCTGGGTTAAATCAGCTATACCTAAATTCTGTTTCTGAATGATGTTCAATAGCTTTATAAGTTCCTGATCCAGTCCAGGAACCCAATGTAAAAGTATAATATCTCCTGCCTTAAGACCCAGACCACTTCTAGTAGTAAATCTGGAATATTCCATTTCTGCATCCCACATTACGATATATTTAATCCCGGAATCATGGGCTGCTTGTCCGACTTCAGAATTGAAATCCCCGTAAGGTGGCCTTAACTCATTAGGTGGTGAACCGAACTGGCGTAAATAATCTATAGGTTGAGAGATTTGATTTTTTTGATCTGTCGGTGACAAATGCGTCAAATAAGGGTGGCTAAAAGTATGGTCTTCAATATGCCCACCTGACTTCACGAATTCATGCCAAAAGTCAGGGTGTTTCTGAGCAGCCTGTTCTATAAGAAAAGTAGTAATGGGTAGATGGTATTGTTGCATTAACTTTATAACTTCTTCGTTTGGATACCAACCGTCATCAATAGTGATATAGACTACGGGCTGTTTCTCCGGAAGTTCATACACCACCTTGATTGGGCCAGCGGAGGTTCTCGTGGGATTTAGTTGATCCAATGATTCGGAACGATTGTTATTTAAAGTTGCATTGGCAGATGACGGGGGCTTATTAGGTTTTTTAAGTGAATTAGAACCATTAAAAAAATAATTTTTCACGAAAACTGTAGTGGAAATAACGAGCACCAAAATAAAAAAAACAAAGATTTTACCAAAATCTGATCTTCGAGGACTAGCTTTGCCGTACATCATTAAAGCTGTTGCTCCTTCCATAATATTCCATAACCAGTAATTCGATAAATAAGATAATTCTCCTCTAGAATTATCCAATATTAAATTAAGGAGCTTTAGCCAATCGTTCGAATGGGCAGATGCGGAGCTAAGTGAATTATGTGGTTCAAAAAATGTTTAGCTATTTTAAACCACATATGTACTAAGGCGTGAATTAAATGAATAGATGTATGTACTAAGAAAAAAGTTACCTTCCAAAAGATTTAGAGTCAATTGGAGGGTAACTTTTTAACTACCTATTATTTTAAGCTTTTGATTCTTTTGCAAGAGTACTGCCATTTGAGCCTTCAATAGTAACGATACCACTAAATTTGGGCCAACCTAGAACGGCATTGGCTATAGCAGTCGCAACTTTCTTGTCAGTGTGAAGACTAGTATTAATTGTGACACTCTTACCATTGACTGCTATTCGAGAGATGTATTTATACCAAGATTTTTCGTGAGAGCCTATTCCATAATTTGTTTTCAAATACGTCTTTAGTTCATTAGTAAGTTCTGTGCTTGTTTCGGATTTATTAGTTGTGGATTTAGAACTGGTTTTTGCTAATTCAGATCCCTTGGAAGTTGGAATAGATGATTTCTCGGTTGTCGGTGTCATCGTAGAAAGAGTTGCTTGGGCATTGCCTGGGGCTTGTTTTTGAGTTGATGAAAGCATTTTACTATTACATCCTGTTGTCGTTAAGGTAATAATCGTGATTCCGGCTGCTATAGATATAATCGTTTTTAACTTACCTTTATTCATTTTCATTTTGGCTCCTCTCATTATTTGTACAAGTAATAAATTTATATGAGGGCTTGTAAGAATAATGACCTATTTTCATACGATTAAAGTGATTAATTAATCGCAAATAATGATTTGACCTTGATTAACGGTTGACTCTTTATCCTCAAACGAAACCTAACATCCCTCAACGATTTGTCGATGAGGGATGTTAAACTTATAGTTAGGAAGGTTTTTCAATTGATATATTAATGAAATGTGGCTATAATGGGAACGTAAGTTCGATAATAAATCAAATGTATGTACTAAGAAGCGATAAAAATGAGAGATGTCTGTGCTGAGTGTAATAGGAAATCCTATTGTACGGAACCCTGTGAAGAATGGTTAACTGCCCATGATCAATGCCCAGTGTGCCGGAACAAACTGTTACATATCGGAGGATGTACCGAATGTATTACGGGTGATTGGGCGAAGTGTGGCTGGAGATGAAAATAGTCATGAGCCCGATTGAAATGATAGCATGGTTTGATATTCCTGGGACACCGCGTCCGATTCGCTTTAGGCATGACGGAAACGTCGTTAAAGTTGAGATGATCAAAAGAATATCTGAAGAGAAGATTGCTGGTAATCGAATGAAGGTCTATGAATGTCAGAGCGAGGTTCATGGGTTTATGAAACAATTTCAACTGAAGTACGAATTGAGTAGTTGTAAGTGGTTTTCGTATAAGATTTAGTGATAATAAAGGCTTGGCGAGTGGAAAATCGTCAAGCCTTTCAAGTATATGGTAGCTTATTTTAATTGTGTATGTTAACGATCCCTTAGTTTTATCAGGGTTAGTCTTGAATAAGAAATTAAGAAAAAGTCCATCAGGGACGGACAAAGTTCAAACGTAAGCCCATTTTTCGGAATTGATATGTAATGGAAATTGAAGCAATAACGAGTATTTGGGAGATAGCATTCTCAATCAAAAACATAAATTAAACAAAAATATGATAACGTCAAAATCAGCACTCAAGCCTGAATTTGGCGTTATTTGAGTAGTGCATGCTCCTATAACTTGTCATAGTAGCCATTATCGGATCCCAAAGGGGTTATAAAGGGATTTATTTATTCTGGTTCGAAATACTTAAAAGAGTCTTAGTGTTTTAACACAATATTACAGTTAGCAGGATATGTAGTTAATTCCAAGTCAATTGTTACATTGTGTATGGATTGCGTTTCAATTTATATCGACACCTTTTCAGAGTATCCCGGGCAATTGGGCGAAGTGTGGTTAATATGAATGTTGTTATGGAATCATTGCTAATAAAGAGGCCTATATAATAGAAGATATCAGTGTTCCGGAGAGTTGTTATGATGATATCGAGGCCAAGTTAGCGGAACTTCAGCAAGAATTGATGAATATGGTGCGGAATAATCAGGAATATTCGAGTTTGACTGCCGAGATTGAAAGGCTGCAGGCGCATAAGCAGAGAGTAAAGGGGGCTGAGGCTGAGAGGGAGTGGAAGGGTAGGTTGGTAGAGGAATTTAAGGTTTATCTGGATGCTAGGGATGGCAAGCTGCTGGATAGGTTTGAAGGAGATTTGTTTCGCAAATTCGTTGAAAAGGTTAGAGTTGTATCGATGGTTGAGGTGGAGTTTGTGTTTAAAGTAGGTGTTGAGGTGAGGGCGGTTTTGTAATACTAGAAAAGGCTAAGAAAAGCCATTAGATCTAATCGATGAATATTTCCAATGTATCTGAAGCAGAGGCAAGTTTCTAATAAAGTAAATGCCATAAATTAGAAAATTAGTGGTATTATATCGAAGTTTGGAGGAAAGAATTATGTTTGAAATGTCATTGCGTTGCTCAGGATACGGACATTTGTTTGTTACAGTGATTGGCTTAAGGTTATGTTATTAGTAATTAAATAACGGTTGTATATGGGGGTTACTAAATGCTAATTGACATTCTACCCCGGACGGTGTTAGCATTTTTCGTCCTTTTGATTTTGACTAGGCTATTAGGCAAAAAACAACTAAGTCATCTAACATTTTTCAACTACATAACAGGGATAACTTTTGGTAATATTGCTGCTGAGCTCGCAAGCGACAAGGCTATAACTAGTATAGAAGGCTTGGGAAGTTTAATTCTTTGGACGGGGTTAACAATATTAGTTGAATATTTAAGTGTAAAGTCAGCGGCTATAAGAAGAATATTAAATGGTGACCCTACTATTCTAATTAAAAACGGAAAAATTCAGCGAAAAGTTATGGCAAAAATGAGATTAAGTTTAGACGGGTTACTTACGATGTTAAGGAATAGAAATATATTTTCGATCCAAGATGTAGAATACGCTGTCATAGAAACAAATGGTCAAATCAGCATAGCTAAGAAGCAGAAGAAGCAATCGGTTACAAAGCAAGATATGAATATTCCTAGTACAAGTTTCCTCATTCCAACTGAGATTATTGTTGATGGGAAAATAGTAAAGAGAAATCTTCAAGAATTAAATATCAATTATCAATGGGTTTACCAAGAATTAAGAAAGACTGGTATCAATTCAGTAAGTGAAGTATTATACGCCGAGCTTGAGAGTGACGGTACACTCTTTATTGACAAGTTTGAAAGCCAGTAATGTTTAATAAGTGAAGAAATCCTTTAACAAAAGCATTACAAAATAAATCTAAATCTGTGTTTTTAAACTCGACAAATGGAGAACCCGAGGCACGTTGGCGTTACTTCATTGTAAATATAGTCGATATGTTTCCGCGGACTCAGCATACAGAATGTTGCGTGAAGATTGAACGGCTGAAAGGTTGATAAATAGAGGGTTTTTGACGGATTTATATCCTTTGCAATTTGTATGTGACCTTTGAGGAGATAAAAAAGATGACATATAGATAAAACGCATTCACACATTATATTTCAATGAGTCTTTGATATAGCGGTACTTCGATTGAACCGCATAGCCGCGTACTGCGTGGCGCACAGATATTCTCTTGCCCGAGCCACTCTTCACGCCGAGCAACATCCGTGTTGCTCGGCGTTTGATACTATTAGTCAGAGAATAATTCAGATAATTTTTTAACTAATATTAAACATTTCATTTTTACATTCTTTGCAGCAATTATGTTGTGTCCCAGCAATAGGATTAAAACTAAATTCATTATTACCTTTTATTTTTGGTTCTAAATGATCTGTAGAATGTGCGAATATCTTCAGCGAGAAGTTCAGGTTCTTCCATGGCAGTAAAATGTCCACCCCTGGGCATTATAGTCCAGCGAGTTATATTCAGATTGCGCACAGCCCATTCTTTGGGTGGCAACAATATATCAGCCGGGAAAAGTGCAATGCCTGTCGGTACCTCTATACTCCCCATTGATGGCAAGGAATGCGTGTTCTCATAATATATACGCGCCGATGACCCTATCGTATTTGTAACCCAATAGATCATTATATTCGTGAGCAGCTCATCCTCGCTAAATCTTCGCCGAAGGTCACCATTACAATCGCTCCATGTACGGAATTTTTCAATAATCCAAGCAGCCAAACCTACAGGAGAGTCGGAAAGCCCGTATGCCAGAGTCTGGGGCTTGGTCGATTGAATTGACATATAGGCTCCCTCTTGGGCAATCCATGCCAGAGCACTTTTCTTGTATTGCAGATCTTCATCCGAAAGTTCAGCATCCTGTGCAGTCATGAGATTGCGAATAATACCGATGTCGGTTAAATGGATCCCGATCAAATGTTCGGGATGATTTAAAGCCAGATACCGTGTAACACCGGAGCCGACATCTCCACCCGCAGCGGCAAATTTGCTATAGCCGAGTTCTTCTGTCATTAATTTAGCCCAGAGCTCGGAAACGCGAAAATTGTTGACGCCGCTCTGTTTGGGTTGGCTAGAGAAGCCAAATCCAGGCAGTGAAGGGACAATTACATCGAAAGAGTCCTCGGGGTCACCGCCATAACGAGCCGGATCAGTTAGAAGAGGGATAATCTTCTGGTATCGTGTGTAACTATCAGGCCATCCGTGGGTAATGATAATCGGTATAGGATTAGGTCCTTTCCCGCACTCGTGTACAAAGTGTACGTCTATCCCATCGACTTTACAGCGATACTGTGAAAAGCGGTTCAATTCGGATTCTTTCGCACGCCAATCAAAATGGTCCCGCCAATACGAAATGAGCGATTGCAAATAACTTATTTCCGTACCTCGTTCCCAACCGGTGTCTGCCAATTGATCAGGCCAGCGGACATGATCCAGTCTGTATTTTAGATCGTCAAGTACTTCATTGGGCACTTGGATGTGAAAACGTTCAACAGCCATAATGATTCTCCTTTCATTTAGTGCTCCTTATTAACCATAACCTTCGTTCGGTAACTATATGATAACAAGTATACTGTTATAAAATTATGATACAATGATATAAATGAAGCTTTTGACTATACTATCTGTTAATAGGGGAATATATGCCACAAATTGACCGCCATAAGAATAGAACTGTATATATTGAATTTGTTGCAGCCGAAAATTTTGACAATCTTCGCTATGGGGAGCGCTTAACTATAATTTTTATTACAAGTGGAAGTATAAATGTGCAATTAAATGGCCGTCCTATAAAAATTGTTGCACCCAGTATTCTTTGTTTGTCTATGGATGATACGATACAAGTCTTAGAAAAGTATAACGTGTCTTCGCAATCTTTTTGCTTTCATCCGGATTTTTTAAATACTGCTCATTTTTCTGAATCGCAGGGATACATGTCAACCAAACTAAAAATACAAACAGGTCTTTCACTTTTTAGGAGAGATGATGTACACACTGGAGTACATATAGTAACTGAGAAAGCTTATACACAACTATTTGAGTGGTTCTTTGTCATGGGGACGGAAGTATATGCACAAAGTGATTCGCTATGGGTATGTAGAATAAAAAAGTATCTTATACAAATATTGGGGTTACTTGAGGAGTTGAACCGCCATAGTGAACAATCACCCGTTGATTTAGCTTTAGACTATATATACACAAATTATTCCGATAAAATCAGTTTGGAAGATTTGACTAAATGTTCACGCGTGAACCGAGTATCGCTAAATAGAATGTTCCAGGATTTATGCGGATACACGGCTATGGGATACTTATTGTCATATCGTTTAAAAGTTGCAGAGGATCTTCTAACTCATACAGGTATGAGCTTGAATGAAATTGCACGTACTACTGGATTTGAGTATGATACGTACTTTATAAAACAATTTACTGCTAAAAGAGGAATGACTCCAACGGAATTTCGGAATACCTCACGTGAGTTCGCTGCTTCTATATAAGGCTTTTGACAACACAAAGAATGTGAGGAGATTATCAAATGAAAGAATATTTAATTAATAAAACAGGTTATGTAATGCGTTATGGTGTGCACCCCGTCAATAGGACAATGAAAAAATAACATGAAGTTTGCTGAATTGCTACCCGTCTAAAAAGTGGGTAGCAATTTTTTATGCGGACTTTAAGAACTGCTTATGGAACTCCATTGGCGTCATTATATATAAGCGGCGCTGTAAACGCCGATAATTATAATAGAAAATGTATTCAGAAATGGCTTGAACAAGGTGCTCCCGGCTGGTGAATTTGTACCCGGAATACCTCTCGCGCTTCAGAATACCCCAGAAACCTTCCATCGGTTCGTTATCAATACAGCGAGCCACTCTGGACATGCTTTGCTTCATTCCTGCGGCCTGCAGTTTCGAGTGAAAAATGCGGCTTGTATACTGATACCCCCTGTCCGAATGAAACAGGGGATGTGCTTCAGGATGGGTGGCCACAGCATCATCAAATGTATCAAAAACGAGTCTGTTGTCATTGCGATCACCTATGGCATAGGCGACAATGCGCCGATCATACAGGTCCAGGATGGCGCTCAAATAGAGCTTGTGGACTTCCGGCCCAACATAGTATTTGAACTCTGTCACGTCCGTCAACCATTTCGAGTTCGGCGCGTCTGCGTGGAACTGACGTTTCAGATAGTTCTTGGCTATGTATTCTGGCGATGCTGCGTTCTTGGTGCATCCGTGCCTTTTGTATTTAATGGTTGATTGAATATTAAGGGCTCGGTTGATCCGAAGGACACGTTTATCATTCACATGAATGTCGCGTCTCCTGTCCAACTCATCCCGTATTCTGCGGTATCCCATATCAGGATGTTCTTTGTAGATCTTCTCAACAACGCCTGCAATTCGTTCGTTCTCCATCTCACGCTTGCTCTTAGGATGCGTCAGCCATCGATAATAAGCTGACCGGGTAATGTGTAAAAGGGCACAGAGCTTCCATACAGGAAATGACCGATTCTCTGATAATAGTCTCACGGCTTCATAGGCCGACTGATACCTTACGAAGCTCAGCGTCGCCTCCTCTCCAATTCCTTCACTTTTTTTAGCAGGGCATTCTCCATTTCTAGATCATAGTTTTCCCGTTCAAGCTGAGCTATCCGGTCTTTCAGTTCTTCCTCAGGTGTTCGGCTCGGCAATGTTCCGGCGCGCTGTCCTCGCCGATCTTCCAACCCCGATTCTCCCATCTCAAGGTATTTCTTCGTCCACGTATAGACCTGCTGGTATGAAACCTGGTATTTGAGCGCCGTCCTATTATAATCGTTTCCAGTAGATAGGCACTCCTTTACAATTTTTATTCTCTCTTGTTCAGTCGTATTTCGGCCTTTCGTCATGCGACTTCCTCCTGTCTGTGTTCGGAAATCCTTATGACAATTATACGCCTTCAGCCAATGATCAAGTTGCCTTTTATCCCTGACCCCATATCTCTCACAGATCTCCCATTTCGATCCTTTTCCTGCCAGATAATCCAGAACATTCGAGGGCTTGGTCTCTTTTGCATATCTTTTGTAGTGTTCCTTGGGTAGAAGCCCTGAGGGACCGTCTGTTTTGTATCTGATGAGCCACTTCCTGAATGCCTCGTCAGATACGCCTGCCTCCTTATATGCTGACGTAAATCCTATTTTCCCCGAGAGATACAATTCTACGATTCGTATCATTTCTTCTACTGGTATTTTTCTCTGCTGTGACATAATTACCCCCAGACTGAACAGTTTTTTATTTCACTGTCCTGTCTGGGGGTGTCTGGGGGTAGCATACCACTTCTTTGAAAGTTTATTAATATCTTTAATATCTTTAATATCTTCTAAAGTTAAAGGCGCAAATGTGTGAATCCATAATGGCAGGTTATTAAATGCTGTTGCTGCTGAAAAAATTGGGTCTAACTGGTGCACTTGTCCAGGGGCTATATCCGTTTCGGCTATTGCCGGTTTTATCTCCTTTTTGCAATGTATTTAACAGTGATGAAATCTGATGGGTGCTGTATATGTCCTTTTGAATCAGATTTCCTCTTATGAGAGAACAGTTCCTATTTACATATGTATAATTTACCATTACCCCTCATGGCCGAAACAAACTATTTTTAATGAAATTCTAATGATATCGCCTAATCCAAAAACATATATCCTCTATTGAGATGTCATATCGAATAAAAAATGGAAAGGAGTCTTTTTAATGTTTAGTTTAGGAGAAGCCGATCTGGCACATTTTTTATTAGGATTAGGTTTACTACTCTGCTTTGCCAATTTGTTGGGGTACTTTGCGGAACGATTAGCGATTCCTAGAGTCATTGGTGAGGTGTGCGGAGGATTATTTTTAGGCCCCACTTTTTTGGGATCCTTTTATCCGCATGCCTTTCATTGGTTGTATCTTGGCTTCCAAGGGGAAGACAAATTGTTTGGGCTCATTTATCAACTTGGATTAATTCTGCTCATGTTTACATCAGGCCTGAAGTTCCAAGCAAAATTTAAAAAGGATGATGGAAAGATCGGGATTGCGATCATCATTGGGTCAACGATAATACCCTTTATCATGGGGTGGTTGTCAACTTATGTTTTTGATCCAACTCAATTTCTAGGGTCAGAAAATAATATAATCGCTTTAAAGATCGTTATTGCGATCTCTATTGCAGTAACATCAATCCCGGTAATTTCTAAAATCCTTTCTGATCTTGGCATTATGCATTCAAGGTTTGCACGAGTTGTGGTGGGCATTGCAGGTGTTCACGATATTATTTTGTGGGTTGCCTTGTCAATTGCTTCCGGAATCGTCAGTGCTCATCAAGGTGTGAATACTGGAGTTGTTCTCAAAAGCCTTACGGTGACATTTTCCTTTTTACTGGGCTGCCTTTTTGGGGTTCCTTGGATACTTAAGCGAATTAACTCCAAACGAGTTAATTTTCTATTCCGGGCGTCGTTTGTCGGATATTTTTTATTTATTATGGTGATGCTATCGGATATTGCAAGTTACCTTAGAATTGATGTTATGTTCGGCGCATTGCTAGCAGGCATTGCGACCAAATTAACTTTACCAGAGCATTTGTTTAAACGAATGGAAGCTAGTGTTAATGAAATCTCCTTTGCTTTCTTTATTCCGCTCTATTTCAGTATTGTAGGGTTGGAACTCAATTTAGCCAAAAACTTTAATGTGGTTTTTTTTGTTCTCTACTTGCTCTTTGCGACGCTAGTCCAAAGTCTTGTTGTATATTTTACTTGTCGTTTCATTAAAATAGATAAATTAACAAGTGCTAATTTTGCAGCTGCGATGAATGCACGCGGGGGGCCTGGTATCGTATTATCAACAGTCGCTTTCTCGCTAGGGATCATTAACCAGAACTTTTTTGCTATTCTTGTCATGCTGGCGCTGATTACATCTTGGATGGCAGGATCATGGCTTCGCTTTATCTTGAAAAAAGGCAAACGGCTTATGCCTGGGGATGAAGACCTTACTATTATCAAACCTCAAGAAGAAGTTGTGCTTTTTCCTCATAAAGCTTGTTGAATTTTCCTATCCGCATTTTACTTTTAAGTATTCAATATTAAACCTCTATGTCATCGTAAATAAATATCAGTATTTAATTGTAACAATTTAAAAACAGAAGGGTGGAGGCCGATTTTAGGAGGGACTTCGGATGATTTCAGTGGATCTTCCGGGCATTGGAAAACTCTATATTAAAAAAGTAGTTTTTTGGGACAACAATGAAACTACTTTATGTGATGGTAGTTTATTAGGAAAAACCATATCAAGCGCCTTATTTAAAATAATTAATATTATAAAATACGAACACGAAGAATCGGTTAAAGTCGGAAAGCAAATACTTACCGGACAACTGCAAAAAGGGAAATCCATGATAGCGTTAGATAATCCTAAGGGACACAATAAATATGAAATTGTAGTTAGTGGAGGAAGAGCTGTATTGTGTCATCGATCATATAACCCTGATGGCCATACTTGGTCAACTCCACCGGGAAATAATCAGGCTCAGTATTTTAAACTCTCAGATTCAAAGACTTATAATTTAGATGTGGATATTCGTGAAAACTATGGTAAATTAGATAAAGTATTTTTAATTAATCCTAGTCTTAGAAAGTCGATTGATGTGGAGTATAATACTATCACTTGGGTGTGAGATATTTTTAATCTAAATTTAATCTAATTTCATACGAACTCGCTGAGATTCGCAATGATTATTTACGATATTAAAAGAGAAAGGAGGTTTTCGTTATGAATGTATCAGCAGTAATTCAAACTAGTCAGATTGCAAAAAGTAACCAAGTCAGCCAGGCGGCAAGGACTGGGCAAATAAGTCAAACTGCAAAAAGCAGCCAAACAAGTCAGGCTGCGATCGTTTCATTAAGTTCTCAGAGCACATCAACTCCGTCAACAGTGGTAACCACAACTGATCCGACTTTGTTATCAGTGCAAGCAAATCAGGACTTAAGCCAAATTACGCAATTGCAACGTCAGCATGGGAGCGCACAGTTGATTGCCAGATATCAACAAGCTTTGCAGGCTGTAAAGTCTCAAATGCATCGTGTGCAAGAACTTGCTGATGATAAACAGGCTAGTGCTAAGCAAGCAAGTGCTCAAACAAAGGCCTTTGCCCGTGGAATAGATGCTAAAGCTTAATGCAGAAAGCAGCTAAATATGGTCAAACGTTAAACTGGTAAACTACTATCATTTTTTTAGTAATGCTATCTCTCAGTACCAAACTATCTATCCTACGATCTGGTTAATTACCGGGCGTAGGATATTTTTTGATAGGTGTATCATTTTGGCCCTGTTAATGGGATTTGTCAATCAATCCTCCTCAATTTTGCGGGTGAGTATTAAGTCGAATTTGCGGGCTATTATTTTTGCAAAAGGTCAAGATAGACTTTTTGTTTAAGAAACAGTCACAGGTGGAGAATGATCGGATCTATGGCGACGGGTGGTTGAATAATTTGAACTTTTCATGATTATTCACATAGTATTAATATAAAAATATTATGAGAAAGGTGTTTTGAAAATGGCCGACTTGCCAACCTTAAGACTGGGTTCTCAAGGCCCGTATGTTAAAAGCTCGAGATGTTAGCTATTTATTTAACCTTGCGATTTCTACAATGGATGGAAATTTAGCATTAATTGCCGTATAAATTTTAGGATCTTCACCCCCCAAACTCCAAATTGAAATCCCGTTTAGGTTATACTTGTTTACTAGGTCGAGAAGAGGTTGAATGGATGTTTCGTTTTCAAACCATACAGTATGGTTGCCTTTTTTATCTGAGTAGGTATAATGTGGACCGCTATTTGTATCATCGGTAACTTTGCTGTTATAACGAGCGGCTGTATTTATAGCATGCAAATAATCTATTCCTATACCTTTAGAGCCCGACCAATTATAGCCGTAATCTGGAATGCCTAATTCGATTTTATTAGGATTAATAACCGATGTAGCATAGGAAATTATGTTATTGACCCAATCCACAGGAGCAATGGGGCCGGGGCTGGACGTTGACCAAGAATAATCATAGGCCATAATACGGACTTTGTCGGCTGCTTCACCAATTGCTTTGTAATCCTGTCCAGGGTGTTCACTTGCTGTAGTCTTCGAAGTTAGGGTTACATAAAGAAGCTTATTTTTTTATGAAGTGCATTTGCTAATTTTTGGACAAACAAAGTAAAGGCCTCTTTATCGGATGGTAAAACATTTTCGTAATCAAGGTCTATTCCTGAGTAGTCCAGAGATGTTGCTTTGTCGACAATATTTTGGATGTGATTTTGCATCAATAAAGGATCATTAACAATGGTGGATATTAAACTTGAGCTGAATTCGTTACTGATTAAGGGTGTGAGAGTTAATTTTTTATTCTGAGCGTAATTGATTATTTGAGGATCTTCTGAGTTATTAAGTGGTTTAATATTGCCACTCTTTGTCGCGTCATACCAGAAGGGTGAGATCTCATTAAATACTTTCGGATTATTCTTAACGGAGGTAATAGCTATCGCTTGATTCCAGTAAGGTATCCAACCGTTAATCGAAAGAATTCTCTTAGGAGAGGTATTCTTAGAATTAGCAATAAGAAAAATCGTTGCCATTAGAATACAAAGGACTGCGACTGCGGATAAAAACAGTAAACGTTTATTTGTTTTATACATAGGAATACGCCTTTCTACTAATAAGCTGCATTTATTGGCGGATTAATTAGTGAATTACTATTAAAATTGACTAATACAGGAAATTGCGATTCGAACCAGATAACATTTCATTTTGGTATTAAGGAAATTGTAGCATTATAATTTGAAAAAGGATTTAAAAAAAGATTAAAATTGTATGAAAATAGCTATTTGAGTCGAACTCTTTACATTCATTGTCATCGGTACTAGTGGTTTAAGTGAATATGGAACACGAGGATTAATTAGTAACATTCGACTGAAGGTGGTGGATTATTTACAATAAACTGAATTACAAAGTAAAAGACCTGTGTAAAAACTTGACGCTTAAAACCCAAAGTGGGTACAAATAGCCAAAGGGGTTCTCACTCCACTATTCCAGTGAAATGAGAACCCCTTTCTTTAATCAGTAGGCAAGCAAAAGCGGGAATGCAATGGGGGTGCCAGCCAACAAGTTTCGCACAGTCCACTTTTAAATGTCCACTCAAGGTTACAGAACTTTTCGGGCGCCTTTGTACGCATATAATAACTGCCATAGATTTGATGTTTATTTTCATCTGTTTTTATAACTGATATAAAAGTTGATTGTTAGAACGAGGCTTAAGCAACACAAATGCTGAAGCCTCGTTTTTCCTTCTGACTTCATAAGGATCAGAATAGTTACGAATAAGGAAATAATATTTTCATGGTTTTTTAATCTTGCTAAGGTAAACTATTTTTTATTAGTAAGCTTTTTCGGCATATTACTCATGTTCGTGATTATCGTCCGAAAAACTATCTTAATAACAGAGAAGATTTTTAAAATAGACACCGTGGCTGATCTGTAATTTGATCAGGCGAGAATGTGCATAAGAAAGGAGTTACCCATGTCTTCGGCATTGTTAATTCATATCGTTACGCAATATGGTTATTTAGGATTGTTTATAATTCTGCTGGTATCAATCTTAGGCCTGCCGCTTCCAGACGAATTCCTTCTGACATTTATTGGTTTTATGAGTTTTTCAGGTCAGCTCAATCCAATATTAGCAATTATTTCATCAGCTATCGGAAGTATAACAGGGATTACTATTGCTTATTTTCTGGGACGATTTTTCGAAGCAAAAGTATTGGCATATCTAAGAAAACATGCGGGAAGTCAGCGCCTGGAAAAGGTGCTCAATTGGTACCATCAACATGGTGGTAAACTTCTGACGGCAGGATATTTTATTCCGGGAGTACGTCATCTGTCTGGCTATATTGCCGGTTTAAGCCGCTTAAGTTATCGGGATTTTGCTCTATATTCCTATCTTGGGGCCTTTGCCTGGACAAGCGTATTTATCCTTCTAGGCAGGACTCTGGGCAGTCAATGGAATACTATTCTTCCGATTATCCATCGCTATTCAATCCTACTTGGAGTAATTGCAGCTGTTCTCTTTATAATCTTTTATCTGTTGTATAAGAATCATGAACGATGGGGAGCTTGGCTGTCAGGGGAGTTTTTGCGTCTAACCAGTCATTATCGTTCGTTAGGCAAGCTGCGATTATTAACTATAATAGGTTTTGTAACGTTTCTGGGACTTTTTGTTTTTTTAATGAGTCTAATTCAAGATTTTGTGACGAACGATGTCGCTGAATTTGATGAAATGGTCGCTTCCGGCCTGGAACTAGCTTCTCCCCGCTGGATGATCCACTTAATGCAGCAAATTAATGCCTTGAGTACTCATATTGTGATATTAATTGTCTTTTTGGTTGTGTTATTTGGTTTTTGGCATAAAACTAAGCAATGGATTCATGTTCTTCCGCTTAGTCTTGCCTGGGGCGGAGGAACTTTGGTTGATTATTTATTTCGATTCATTTTCCGGGGTGAGAATGTGAGCATCTTTGAAAACATCATACCCTTTCAAGCCCCAAACACTGGTTTTTTACTGGGCGGCTTATCATTTTATGCAGTTCTTTGTTATATTTTAGCACGAGAAAAATCCTGGTCCTATCGGCTTTGGATTCTGACCGCAGGGTTTCTGCTATTATTTTTCTTAGGACTGAGCCCTGTTTATCTGCGGATTCATACACCAAGCGCCATGGTCACAGCTTTAACAGTCAGCGGCTTGTGGACGTATATTTGTGTCTTCCTTTATGAGTTCCTGCTATATAGGAATATGCCGGGCAATAAAAACACAGAAAATTAAATTGAATCTTCTTTTTTACTGAAGAGATTCGATGGAGGAGGTATTTCCTATGAAGAAGCAATATTTGATCCTCATTGGGGGAAGTATGATTATTGCTATAATTCTGCTTTTACCACCTAAAGAGAATCACAGCGTTATACCCGTATCGACTCCAGGTAATACTCAAGCTCCGAAAGTAATAAACAAGATTCAGGTTAACAAATCACTAAAAATAAACGCCGCTGAAGACTATTTAAATATACAACTGTATGACTATCTTTCTAAAGCAACCAATCGGCAGAAAGTAATGCAAAGGGCATTGCAGCTGAACAATGGACAATATAGGAATGCATGCGTTTACTTTGTTGCCGAAGCGCTGAGGCAAAACGGAGTTAAATTACCCGCTACTACATGTAATACCAGAGGACTCATAAATCAACTGGAGCATAGAGGTTGGACACGCAGCTCCAATTACAAAAATCTGCAGCCAGGCGACATCTGTTTTACGATGGATCAGAACAATCGCAGCCTGGGTGACCCTGCTCATTCTTACATCTTTATGGGCTGGGTTTTGCCGAACAATTATGATTATGCTTATGTTTGTGACAATCAGGCGGATAGATATGGAAAAATATATCACGAAAGAAATGTAGCTAAACTAGACATCTATAACGGTGAGGAAAAGGAACCCTTTCGCTTCTTTATGAGAAAGAAGGGCATTTGAGTAATGATAACCATTTTTTAAGCTTCTTTTAATAAACATATGGTAATCTTGAGGATGAGAAGATTCTCTACGAAAAGAATAATCCCTGAAATCATTAATATTGGAGTATTATCATGAATAAAGTTTGGTCCAAAAATATTTTTGGAATTGAAACATTAACAAAAATTCGCGATTTTCGCTTTAACGTCAGATTTTCAAAATTATATTTACAAGCCTTGCCTATACGATGTGGCATGAAGTTACTTGACTTGGGATGCGGTCCAGGTTCATTTACAAGATGTGTCTGCGACTGGTTTGGCGGGGATTTACAGGTTGAAGGAATTGATTCAGACAGTGGCTATATTGATTTTTGCATTGAAACAGCCGCCAAGAATCATTACAATATCGCTTACAATGTATGTGATGCTTGTAATACGCCATTTCCTAACGAGAGTTTTGATATTACAACTTCGTACACAGTGGCACAACATGTAGAAAATACATCTTTCTTTCATGAACAATATAGAACCTTGAAAAATGACGGATATATTATCGTTATGGATGTTGGAGAATATATAGAAAATATTGAGAGTCAATTAGAAGTGATTCCAATGACTCAGGAGGAACTTTACATTCAGCTGGCACTTCAAATTATTGACGAGAATAATAGTATAAAGGCCGAACGATTTAACAAACATAAACATTCTGATGATGAGACGAAGGAACTCTTGAAAGATATTGGTTTTACTGACATTCAACATAAAAAGATTAAAATAAGTGGTAGTCCGGATAATCCACAATCCGATGATTTTTCGAGACTAATTATTGACAACTTTTATTGTAGTTATATTGATTTAGCAATTTCGGTACTGAATAATGATAACAGTGAAACTATAAAGCAACTAGCGAATCGATATATTGATTTAGTAAACGAGCGGAAAGCAAAACGCATTGAAATGTATGAAAACAATAAAAAAGTATGGGACAGTATCGAAACAGAAGTAAATATCATTGTTGCGAAAAAATAGTAGTTTTTTTCTGATATTACGCCCCCCTTTCCTGACATCAACGGCACTGAACAGGCAAGAATTTGGACTACTTCCCTCATGATGCTTCTATGTGTAATTATGGTTTTTTTCACTATTGGGTGGTAGAATCGGAATCATGACTATAATGCTTGTTTCGGCTACCAATAAACAGGGAGATCGGTATTGTACTTGGTTCTGCGGGGTCCAGTCTAATAGGGTCAGTATTAAAAATGAGCACTAGTATATCAATAATGTCTGCTCGAGGAGAAATAGCATTAAGATGGATTTATATAGATTTATTGGGAAGTTTCTTCTCTTATTTATTGCAGGTTATATAATAATACCTGATATAGTATTACGTTGTATAGGAATCGGAAGTTGGAAAAGGCAAAATGCATTAGGTGTTGCCCTAACGTTTGATGACGGTCCTCACCCGGAATATACCCCTAAAGTTCTAGATATACTTGAGAGGTATAAGGTGCCCGCAACTTTTTTTGTTGTCGGAGAGAATGCTCAGGCTTATCCTGAGATAATTAAGGAGATTCAAGAACATGGACATCAGCTTGGGATGCACTGTCAGCAACATCTTTGTTCATGGTTCCTTAATCCATGGACTACATGGAAAAAGTGGGATGAAGGAGTTGCTACATTGGAACAATTAACAGGGCAAAAGGTAAAATGGATACGTCCTCCTTGGGGAGTCTTTAATTTAGCTCTCTGGTTATGGTTAAAATATCGCAAAAAGAAAGTGGCTCTTTGGAATGTCATGGGTTATGACTGGCTAGCTCACCGAAGTCCAGAACAAATTGCCCAACGCATTTTAAACAAAACATCTGTAGGATCTATAGTATTGTTACACGATGCCGGAGGGCAACCTAGGGCTCCAGAAAATACTATATGTGCCCTGGAAAAAATCTGCCAAAAGGTTGTAATTGAAAAAAAGCTATCTTTTGTAAACCTGGATTAATGTATGGAGGTTAACACTCTAAGGTCTGGCTTTAAAAATCATAGTCAATTCTTACAGAAAGAAATTTCAGGGTGACAGAATTTATACGAAGGGAACGAGTATACTCAATGAATCAATCTTTATCCGTTACCAGAAATAGAGAGGAAAAGCTCTTAATAAAGGTTCCGGAAATCACGATATACTTTTGGATCGTCAAACTGCTGACTACCGCCATGGGCGAATCGACATCTGATTATCTGGTCAATAATATCAATCCATATTTGGCTGTAATCTTGGGGGCAGTAGGATTCGTTATCGCGCTAAACTTACAATTTTCAGTTCGCAAATATGTGGCGTGGATATATTGGCTTCTCGTGGTCATGGTGGCTATCTTTGGAACAATGGTTGCCGATGTCATACATATCGTTTTAGGTGTTCCATATTATGCGTCCACCATTGCCTTTGCCCTTATCTTGACCGTGGTATTTACGACTTGGTACAAGGTGGAAAAGACGTTATCTATCCACAGCATTTATACACGTCGACGTGAGGTGTTTTATTGGGCAGCAGTACTTGCTACGTTTGCCATGGGAACGGCCACGGGGGATATGACCGCAATGACCTTAAACCTAGGCTACTTAGCTTCAGGAATCCTATTCATAGTATTGTTCGTGCTTCCGGCAGTGGGTTGTTTTTTGTTTGGTCTGAACGAAATATTTGCTTTCTGGTTTGCCTATATTATGACCCGTCCCCTTGGTGCTTCCTTTGCAGACTGGTTTGGAAAACCAAAGGGCATTACGGGTCTGGGATATGGTGATGGGATTGTCGTGGCGGTGTTAACGATACTCATAGTCATATTCGTCGGTTATTTATCGGTGACACGCAGAGATGTTCAACGTGAGGCAGGTAGACCGCTAAGGTAGGCAAATTAGTTCGGTCACCCATAGAAAGAAACCCTATACAAATTCTCTTGTTCTTGTTATAATGACTATAGTTAAATATTGGGATGAGTGATTCCTTCCCGAGGGGAAGGAATTGAAAAGGGAAGTCAGTTTAAGCTGACGCGGTGCCCGCCACTGTAAAAGGGAGCCAATTCACAAATGTCACTGGATAGCGATCCGGGAAGACGTGAGTTGATGATGATCTTAAGCCAGGAGACCTGCTTATTCCGAAGTTGGAACTACCTACGGGATGTTAGGGAGGTGTATACCTGTGTTTTTGGTAAGTTTACCTGATACCGGTTGAGCTAAAACCCTTCTGTTGGTAGAAGGGTTTTTTTTATTTGGAAGGGTAATTCGAACAAGCAGGAGTCTATTAAGAATAAGGAAGAGGTCTTTTAAGAGTTAGAGGAGGATTTAATTATGAATTTAAGGGAAAAGAAAATAGTTAGCCTATTTGCGGTCTTTGCAGGGTTATTCGGAATAACTCCGGCAGCTTATGCAATGCATATTATGGAAGGATACCTTCCACCTAAATACTGTATCGCGTGGGGAGTCATCTGTCTGCCATTTCTGGCAGCAGGTTATTTTGCCATCAAGAAACAAGCTGCACAGAATCGCAAATCCATGACCCTGCTTGCAATGGCTGGTGCCTTCGTCTTCGTCTTATCTTCTTTAAAGATTCCATCAGTTACAGGAAGCTGTTCACATATGACAGGTACAGGACTTGCTGCAATTCTATTTGGACCATTTGCAGTAAGCATTTTGGGTATTATCGTACTTATTTTTCAAGCAATTCTACTGGCGCATGGTGGACTTACCACGCTGGGAGCAAACACTTTCTCCATGGCAATTGCTGGTCCAATTTTATCCTATGTTATTTATATGTTTTGTAAAAAACTAAAGGTCAATAATAATGCTGGGATTTTTCTGGCAGCTTCAATTGGAGATTTATTTACGTATTGTATTACCAGTTTTGAGCTAGCACTTGCATATCCGTCATCGAACGGTGGTGTTGCTGCCTCTGCGCTTAAGTTCCTCGGAGTATTTGCACCGACCCAGGTACCGTTGGCAATTATTGAGGGTATTTTGACAGTTATTATTGTGATTGGTCTTGAGACGTATGCAAAATCAGAATTGATAGGTATCGGATATATGGATGGAGGCGTTAAATAATGTCGAAATCGAAAAGAACAGTTATCATTTTATCATTGATTGCACTATTAATCGCAGTTGTTCCGCTGTTTATGTTAAAAGGAGCAGAGTTTGGCGGTTCTGATGACGCAGGAAGCAAAGTAGTTGCAGAAATTACGGGAACCGACTACAAGCCGTGGGTTGAACCAGTTATGAATCGATTAATTGGCGGAGAATTACCGGGCGAAGTAGAAAGTCTATTATTCTGTGTACAGACCGGTATCGGCGTGGGAGTTGTGTTCTTCTTCCTCGGCAGATTTGTTGAAAGAAGTAAATGGGAAAAGGAAACAGGCAAAAAATTGGGTTAGGGGGGGTTTTTCTGAAACATGGGGAAAAACTCGAAATTGATTTTTATTCCTATGCTTCGAAAATCAGAGGATGGAATGCCGCGTTCAAGGTTTCGTTTGCAGTATTATTGATGAGTCTGTGCATTGGACTGAATAATCCCTATGTATCTGGTGCAGTTATCATTGGAATGGCATATTTGATCGTGATGAAGGGAGGTCTTTCATTACACGAATATCTTTCGGTATTGGCGATTCCAATTTCTTTTATTCTCTTAGCGACTATAACAATTGCCGTTGATTTTGCCTGGAAGCCAATTGGACAATATAATTTACATCTTGGCTTTTTCTATGGTTTTACTTCCTTGGAGAAGCTCAAAGAGACAATTTTTATGATCTTAAAAGTGCTTGCCGCAGTTAGTGCATTACAGATGATGACATTATCAACACCGTCTTCAGAAATTATCTCTGTTATGAGGAAAGCACATATTCCGAAACTTATAATTGAACTGATGAACATGATTTATCGTTATATTTTTATTATTTTAGATGTTCACTCCAAAATGAAGAATTCTGCAAACTCACGACAGGGGTTTTGCGATTTCAAGACATCCTTGCATACCTTCGGATGGATTGCCAGCAATATGCTTGTTATTTCTATGAAAAAGGCAAATGTATATTATGATGCGATGGAAGCTAGATGTTATGATGGTGAAATGATATTTTTGGAGGAAGACAAAAAGATTAAGATGATCCATTTAATATCGGCAGCAATGTTTATCGTTATTTTGTTTCTGATCTGGGGATTTACCAAATAGATTCCTTTGCATCTAATGATACCATCAAAGAATGAAAACTGGTGCGCTGCAAACACTCCCTTTTGAGGAAGACCTGGAGTTTCTGGACACTATTTAGACATAAGAGGAGCATTCCTGTAAGTAACAAAAAATGACCTTTGAAAAAAAGACGACCTCACGTTAATCTTTGAAAGGACGGACTGTTGGCCAACAGAATCCAATCAAAAATAACGGAGGTCATCCAGGTG
>NZ_NADJ01000008.1 GCF_002196705.1 Desulfosporosinus sp. FKB | reverse complement strand
TCTCTTAATACTGTCAACAACTATTTTCTTCAAGCAACAGGTTTGAGAGGATTTAAAAGGCGCTGTTCTCGAGCGCTTTGTTATAATACCACTTCTTCCTTAACTATGTCAACACTTTTTTATTACTTTTTTCTTGAGGAAGTGAATTTTTCAAAACTGTTTTTTAAAAAACAGTGAAAACAATAGAATTCATAGTAATTATCCGGTTTTATCTTAAAAATCCTGACATAACTATGAATTCTGTAATTCAGCTATTTACTTGCGCTTAACTCAGTCAATTAAGACTATTCAACAATGACAAGGAAGATAAATCTATTCGACTTCTTGAATAATTGGCAGGATCATAGGTCTGCGACGGGTTTTTTCATAGAACTGCTTACTTAAGGCGTCCCTAATTTGACTTTTAAGAACAGCCCATTCCGTAATATGATTCTCACGGCAGCGTGCCATGGTTTGCTTAACCTTTAATTTGGCTTCATCCAGCATAGACTCTGATTCTCGAACATAAACGAAGCCACGAGTCACTACATCAGGTCCGGCAACAATCGCACCTGTTGAGCGACTAATCGTCATAACGACAATCAGAATACCATCCTGAGACAGTTGTTTGCGGTCTCTCAGAACAATATTGCCTACGTCGCCAATACCTAATCCATCTATCAAAACCTTGCCAGCTGTAACCTTGCCCCCTATAGCTGCTCCGTGACGTGTAAACTCAACAATTCCTCCATTTTCAGAAACGAAAATATCTTCGCGCGGAACACCCAGTTGTTCAGCTAATTGAGCATGCTTAATCAGCATCCGATATTCACCGTGAACTGGCATAAAGTATTTAGGGCGTACCATATTTAGCATCAATTTTTGTTCTTCCTGACTTGCATGACCAGAAACGTGCATTCCCTCCGCCGATTCATAGATAACGTTGGCACCGAGTTTAAATAACTGATCAACAGTTCTGGCGACAGATTTTTCATTGCCAGGTATCGGGCTTGCAGAGATTATGACGGTATCTCCAGGCTGGATAGCTACATGACGATGATCATGATTTGCCATCCTAGTCAGCGCGGACATGGGTTCTCCTTGGCTGCCTGTTGTTAGAATGCAAGCTTGATTACCAGGCAAGCCGATAATCTCATCGATATCAACCAACGTACCATCAGGTATATCTAAGTATCCTAATTCTGCAGAAATTCCAACAATATTAAGCATACTTCGACCTACAACAGCCACCTTACGATTGGTTTTGACCGCTGAAGTAATAGCCTGCTGTAAGCGGTAAACATTTGACGCAAAGCTTGCCAGAATAACCCGTTCCTTGGCATTACGAAATGCCTCGTCGATCATCTCGCCAACATTTCTTTCTGATGGGGTAAATCCTGGCCTTTCCACATTGGTACTATCGGAGAGAAGGCACAATACTCCTTTATCTCCCAACTCGGAAAATTTATGAATGTCTAATATTTCTCCTGATACAGGCGTATGGTCCAATTTAAAGTCGCCGGTATGAACAATAGTCCCCAAGGGAGTATGGATAGCCAATCCAACAGAATCCGGAATGCTGTGATTGACTCGAATAAACTCGATTCTAAATACTCCAAGCTTGATCGTATCCCGCGGTTGGACCACAGTAGCCTTGATATTATTTAAATTACTCTCTTTCATTTTAGATTGAATAATACCTAACGTGAGACGTGTCCCAAAAATAGGCACATCAATATCTCGCAAAAGATAAGGTAATGCGCCTATATGATCTTCATGTCCGTGAGTTATTAAGATACCAAGAAGCATCTCTTTGTTTTCAATTAAATACGAATAATCAGGTATAACAATATCAATTCCAAGCATTTCGTCTTCAGGAAATGCAAGGCCGGCATCAACAAGTACCATCTGGTTATCATAACGTATGACGGTCATGTTTTTGCCGATTTCCCCAAGTCCGCCCAAGGGGATAATTTGTAGTTTATGCTCTTTGGGCAATAAAATCTACCTCCAGTAAATTATTTTATCTCTTGATTGTGCCTTAAAAGCTAAGGAGATCCCCGTGGTTTCTTTTGACGCCAAAATTAGGGCAACAAAAAAAGCGAAATACTCTAAGCGAACACAATGACGTCCAGTGTTCGTCAGTATTTCGAAAGCATCTATGAAACTAGCCGCACAACAAATATAATTCATTATAGCGCGCAAATCCCTTGCTGGCAAGTTTCTTCAATGCTTTCGGGGTAATAGTAAAAAATCTTACAATTTATTTAGAAGATTTAATCCAGTTTTTTCTAAAGTCAAGCAATCCAATGTATGGTGCCAAATCTATATGTGAATGCCCTAATATGGAATAAAGTCATTTATTCTGGAGACTATAGTTTTAGATTCTGTTTGAGAAAGGTGGTTAAATTATCATGCCTAATACAAATGTAGTATGCTCTGCTACAGACTGCAGCCACAATGAAGAAGGGCATTGCCAACTGGAGACACTCAGCGTAACATCGAGTGTTGCAGATCGTGAAGCTGAATGTGCTTTCTATGAACCAAGCGAAACATAAATGTTGCTATTAATCAGAGGAATCATCCAGCTTAGTAGTATATTAGTCATTACTCCTTAGGGGTAATGACTATATTTTTTTCAAACAGAATACGAATTTAGAAATAGAATACTTCTCGGAAAACCAAAATATTCTTTTAAATTTTAATAGAGTTACTAAAATTTTTTCAATCAATCCTTCAATAACCAAAGACATGTATTTTGCGAAATCGCAGGCAAAAAAACAAACTCCGTACCATCATTCCGAAATGGGTACGGAGTAAGTCAACTTAAGTTAGGTAATTAATTCTATTAGATTTCTTTGCTCTTCATAGGGGACCACAAGAAGCAGATAAGCTGATATCAAATAAGCCTATTCTCAGACCATTTGGTCCATGGCTCTTCCGGAGGCTGCTTTAAGTTCCAATCTTTGCAAAAGCTCTATCCGTTTAACGTTATTCATAAGATCCTGCAAAAATTTAAGTTCCTCTGCTGTCGCCTTAACTAAGGGCAGACGTACCCCTCCAACCTTGTGACCATACATGTTCAGGAGAGCTTTGACAGGAACAGGGTTAGCGGTGATAAAAATTCCTTTGAAAACTGGAAACAGTTCAAGATGCCAATCAGTAGCTTTGGCTGTATCTCCGGCAAACCAAGCATCAACCATAGCTTTCATTTCGTCTCCGATCACATGGGCTGCCACGCTGATAATCCCGCTGCAGCCTAACGCTAACATTGGCAATGTCATAGAGTCATCTCCGCTATAAACAGCAAAGCTGGCTGGCAACATTCTTTTCAGTTCACTTACCTGATCAAGAGATCCCGCCGCTTCTTTTAAAGCAACAATGTTCGGTATTTCTGACAATCGTTTTACGGTTAAAGGCATGAGATTAGCTGACGTTCTTCCCGGAACATTGTATAACATCAAAGGTAAAGGCGTTGCTTCGGCAATTGCCTTAAAATGCTGAAACATCCCTTCTTGAGAAGGCTTATTATAATATGGCACAACTGCCATTAAACCGTCTACGCCCGTGGCTGCGGCTTTACGGGCCAGAGATATGCTTGCTTCTGTGGAATTTGTACCGATTCCTGCAATGACCGTACCCTTAGATCCCACGGCCTCTTTAACGACTTTAAAAAGTTCAATTTTTTCCGTCTCGGTCACGGTCGGAGATTCGCCTGTTGTTCCACAAACGACAATCCCATCAGAACCATGGGCAACCAAATACTCCGCCAAGTGTTTTGCTTCTTGATAGTCTACCTCCATCGTTTCGTTCATAGGAGTCACCATGGCCGTGAGTATTCTTCCAAAAGACATTTTACTCATCCTTTCTCAATAACATCCAGTTCTCTCCTCTTCCTAACAAACACCTAACCGAAACTTTTGATGTAAAGCCTGTACCGCAGTTGCCATGTCTTCCTTATGAACTAAAACCCAAATAGTAGTATGTGAATCTGCTGATTGCAAGATTGTTACACCAGCATCTGAAAGTGCTTCGACCATATCAGCCATCACACCGGGTACACCAGCAATTCCGGCTCCAACAATGGATACTTTTGCACAACTCGGAATAACACCCGGCTCAAAGCCCATATTTTGCAATATTTTAATGGCCTTCGAGGCTACTTCATCAGAAACAGTAAACTCTACAGCTTCCGTCTGAACACTAATAAAATCTACGCTTATATCGGCGAGCGCCAATGCTTTAAAAATCCGTTTGTCTGTAAGATGAAGATCCGGAGTATTCTCAGTTAACACTTTCAATTGAGTGACATTGGGAGTATGAGCAATCCCCGTAATAATACGATCATTAGTTATATCTGTACCTACCCCTCGATCCGGAAGCATATTTGTAACCAAGGTCCCTGGTGCATCGGAAAACGTGGATTTTATCCTCAGTGGGATGTTTCGCTGCATCGCAATTTCCACGGCTCTGGGGTGAATCACTTTAGCTCCTTGATAAGCTAATTGACATATTTCATTATAGGTTACTGTATCAATAATCCGTGCGTCTTCGACAATTCTTGGATCAGCTGTCATGATGCCATCAACATCGGTGTAGATATCTATCGTTTCAGCTTCCAGAGCAACTCCTAAGGCTGATGCAGTTGTGTCGCTTCCTCCCCGCCCAAGAGTCGTAATCTGACCATCTTCTGTTATGCCCTGAAAGCCTGTTACAACAACCACTTTCCCTTTCTCCAATTGTTCTAAAATAGCTCCCGGCTCTACTCGAACAATCCGTGCATCGCCAAAATCATCGTTTGTAATAATTCCGGCATGCGCTCCAGTGAAAAGCACGGCTTCAAAACCAATGCTATTAAGAGTGCTTACTAAGACTGTTCCGGAAATAACTTCCCCGCAGCTCATCAACAAATCTAATTCCCGTTTAGGCAAATCTGAATAAATTCCTTTTGCCAGATTGAGAAAAGTGTCCGTGGCATAAGGGTCCCCGGATCTGCCTATCGCCGAAACAACAACCACCGGAGAATATCCGCTATGCACAGCTTCCGAAACTTTAGATGCCACATGAGCCCTGCGTTCTGGTGTCGCTACAGAAGTTCCTCCAAACTTCTGAACCAATATCCGCAAAACAACCCCCTCTTTCGAGGTCCGATTCTCGAACCTTACCCTTTACATTAATCCTTTTTATAATTAAGATCTAAGTTCATAGCAACAAAAGTCATTGTATGTTAAGTAGTTGCAGATTAATTACAGTAAAAGTTCTGCGATCTGCACAGCATTTGTAGCTGCACCTTTACGAATTTGATCTCCTACCACCCACATATTGATTCCTTGAGCAATTGAAAAATCCTTCCGCAATCGTCCGACATAAACTTCATCGGTATCTGCACTAAACCATGGCATAGGATAACGATCACTGCTGGGATCATCATCAACGATAACACCGTTAGCCTTACTTAAAGATTCACGTATTTCGGCAATACTAACGGGTTTTTCAGTTTCGACATTGATCGATTCAGAATGACTGCGGAAAACCGGCACTCGAACAGTCGTTGCGGTAATTGCCATATTCGGTGCATGGAAAATTTTCTGCGTCTCTTTAACCATTTTCCACTCTTCTTTGGTATAGTCACCTTCTTGAAATACATCAATGCGCGGAATAAGGTTAAAGGCAATTTGATATGGAAAAACAGCTGGCGTTATTTTATCCCCTTTTGACCAGGCTTTAACCTCACCTTCCAATTCTTCGATCCCTTCACGCCCTGCTCCGGACACAGCTTGATAAGTCGATACCACAATACGCCGGATACCTGCCAAATCAAAAATCGGTTTTATAGCCACAGCCATAATAATGGTCGAACAATTAGGGTTGGCAATAATCCCTTTATGGTTTTTTACATCCTCGGGGTTAACCTCTGGGACAACCAGTGGAACTTCCGGATCGAGACGAAAAGCACTGCTGTTATCGATTACAACTGCACCGCTTTTTACGGCCGAAGGAGCAAATTCCGTACTTGCAGAACCACCGGCAAAAAGCGCTATGTCGATACCTTTGAAACTCTCGTGAGTTGTTTCTTGAACCTCAAGTTCTTGACCTTGCCATACTACTCTTTTCCCTGCAGATCGTTTCGTGGCCAATAGCCTTAACTCTTCAACAGGAAAGTGACGTTCGGCTAGGATCTTTAAAAATTCCTGCCCGACTGCACCCGTGGCGCCAACAATTGCTACATTTGACATTCCTATATTCCTCCTTAAGTTGGGTTGATCAGGTGGGTGCCTTGTTTTGAACAAGGCACCTTCTCACAATTTAATTAAACCAATCGATTTATCGATAATCCCAAAGAACAGGCTGAACCTGTTTCCCTTCAAGCGCCATGAGGATTGTTTCCGGAACTTTATCCATATGAGCGACCAATGAATTCGCTTTTGTTGCAGGATTATCTTGCCCAAATGGTACCAAATAGATATTCTTTGTTATAAGCAGCGTTCCAATATTACGAGCATTTAATCCTAATCCATCATTCGTTGATACAGCTAAGACCACAGGTCTTTGATTACGAAGATGGGATTTGGCGGCCATAAGAGCCGGAGTATCGGTTATCCCATTCGCTAACTTAGCGAGGGAATTTCCAGTACATGGAGCAATCACAACACAATCAAACATTTGTTTAGGACCTATCGGTTCCGCGCCAGGTATTGTGTGAATAATTTCCTGCTGAGTTATTTCCTTAAATTGACGTTTCCAATCATCAGCATTTCCGAATCGAGTGTCCATAGTATCTACAGAATACGAGATAATTGGTGTTACAGTCGCACCTTCATCTACCAAACGTTTCATTACTTTGACCACTTCATGTAACATACAGTGTGACCCAGTAAGAGCAAACCCGATTTTTAACCCGTCAAACTGCATCCCTTCGCACCTCCACATTTAAGACTGAACATTGGCAATCATGGTGGTCAAGTGACGAAGAATAAGTTGCGGATAAATTTGAGCAAGAATTCTGCCGGCAGATTTGGGAGCTACAATACCTGGGAGACCCGGAGCAAGGATAGCTTTGATGCCCAGCAATTGAGCAAACTCAAAATCCGTTCCTCCCGGGATAGAAGCCAAATCAACGATAACAGCATCCTTTGCCACCTTTTCCAACATTACGCGGTCTAAAATAAGATGAGGGACTGTGTTAAATATAATTTCCGCACGCTCAATCTCTTCTTCCAAATCCGCAAAATGTACCCCTTTGATTCCCATTTCAACTGCACGGGCTAAATCTGTTGGCTTACGGGCTACCCCTGTGACGTGGGCTCCAATTCCTTTCAGCATTCTCGCTAAGGACCAGCCGGTACGTCCCAAACCTAGGACGAAACTTTCACTCCCGTGAATAGTAATGTTCGTAGCTTCCATAGCCATTTGGATAGCTCCTTCAGCAGAAGGAATGGAATTTAAGATGGCAAGTTCATCAAGATAAATCGTTTCTACTAACTGGATTCCCATTTTTTCTGCTGCGGACTTCAAAGCCGGACGCGCAAATCCGATAATCAGCGGAACGCGTGTTGGAATAGCCTGAAGTACGTCTTTGTTAAGCATAAGTGGAGAAGCCGAGTACTTGGCTTTAACTGACCCACGTTCATCGGTACCGAACATCGGAAAAAGCAACACATCCACCTGATCAACCGCTTCGAGAAGGGATGATACAAATGCCACCCCCGGAATGGGCGAAGCTTTTTCAAATCCGACCCCGACTATGTAGGCCCCCAGTTTTTGAAGTTCGGGAATTAAATATAGTTCCCTTTCATCCCCCCCAATTACCGCTACACGAATTCCTTTCAGATCCGCACTCATCTTTATGCCCCCTTTGAGACAGTGTCCCATTGACTACTATCCATTATATGAGGGAGGAAGAGCAGCGGTTACGCATGACAATTACCTAATCGAGGAAATTCTCCAGGCCAACCACAAGATCGGTTAAGTCAGCAGCTTTACGTATGGCTAGCATTACCCCCGGCATATAAGTCTCTCTTGTATAGGCGTCATGCCGAATTGTTAAAGCTTGTCCTAATCCACCAAATAAAACTTCTTGATGAGCTATTAGTCCCGGCAGCCGAACTGAATGAATGTGAATCCCGCCTATATCTGCGCCGCGGGCTCCTGGAATTTTCTCATATTCATTCGGATGTCCTTGTACCATCGGGGGACGAACTTCAGAAATGAGTTCAGCAGTTTTTAAAGCAGTTCCAGAAGGAGCATCAAGTTTTTGGTCATGGTGCAACTCAAGAATATCTACATGAGGGAAATATTTGGCCGCTTCTCGCGCAAATCTCATCATTAATATTGCTCCAATAGAAAAATTTGGTGCAATAAATGCCCCTACCCCTTCCTTTACTGCCAGAGTTCGAATCTCTTCGAGTTCAGCGTCATCTAAACCCGTCGTACCAACTACCGGAACAACTCCGGCAATAATTGCGGTTTTAGCATTCTTTAAGACCGATTGAGGATTTGTAAAATCCACTAAAACATCGACATTGGAAGTACGCAAACATTCTACATCTAAAGGACCAGAAATATCTAAACCCATTCGCGGAAGGCCCACAACAAATCCAACATCCATTCCTTGATGACGTGTATCTGAAGCTCCTGCCAGAATTAGGTCATCCTCTTTAACGAGAGATCGTATCACTTCCTGTCCCATTTTCCCACTTGCCCCAGCTACAAAAACTCGGATTTTCTTCAAAGGAAACCCCTCCTGCGATAATAAGGCAAAACCCCGTTGCCAAACGCAATGCGGGGTTAAAGCTTTTCCCTTCATTTTATTGGGTATCCCGTTCTCTGTCAAATTGAATATTTTAGCGATTATTGTCAAACTTGTCGTGCAAATCAATAATAATTACCTCTGAACCCACTTTTTTTATGGTTTGCCAGGGAATTACCAGCTGGTCGCGGTCTCGATCCCCTCTTGAACTCCAAAACCCGGAAAATCCTCCTCGAGAGGCAAGAATGATCGCTTCAACAGTTCCATTTAATGAGATATCAAGATCTGCATCTCCGACAAGCCCCAGTTTCGCACCGTCATGTAAATTTATTATTTCCTTCCCGGCCAGATCACTTAATAACATTCGCTCTTTACCTCCCTATCTTCTTCAGCCTCAGCCAGACCTTAAAGCCAAAAGGTTGTAAGATAGCTAATATTAATGAAAAGACAGCCAGGGGTTCAACAAAAAAGCTTGAGTTATTCCACCAATCCTCGGGAATTTTTAAAAAAGAGAATAAAAGTTCAAGGGAAAGATATATGCCTCCGGCTGTACCTACTAACTGACTTAAGGCAATAGCTAACTGGTTATTTGATGAGGGCTTAGAGCGCCACATGATCATAAATTTTCGCTCACGTACTGAAATTATCACCCCGATAATTAATAACGTAACCCCAAGGGCCTGCATGTTCATTCCCCCTCATGGGGATTGTATGATTTAGCTTATCACCCTAGAACAAGAAAAAGAAGGATATAATAGTCCTTCTTTTCCTCTTCTTTGTATTTTTATGTTCAGCATTAGCTGAACGAGTTCACTAATTTCAAATCCCTGTGGAGCCAAAACCACCTGATCCCCGATTCGATTCTCCCAGCTCTGATACTTCTTGCCATTGAACCTGAAATATAGGCATAAATACCATTTGAGCGATACGATCTCCCGGATTTATAGTAACCGTCGTCGAGCCGAGATTCTGCAGCAATACTTGAATTTCTCCGCGATAATCGGAATCGATGACTCCAACTCCATTGGTTAAGCCAATCCCAGATCGATTTGCCAATCCGCTCCGAGCAAAAACTAAAGCAACAGCATCTTGACACGGGAGCTCAATTGCTATACCCGTCGGGATCTTTACATTGTCACCTGGATTAAGAAGGAGTTTTTCTTCAAGGCAAGCACATAAATCCACACCCGCTGAGGCTGAAGTTGCATAAGACGGAAGGGACACAGAAGGTAACAGTTTTTTGATCTTAACGTTAAGCGAATTTGTCATCTTAAACTCCCACCTTAATCATCCCAGCCTATCTTCTTCAACAAATCTGCTAATACAACTTCATGACCAGCCGGGCCTAAGGTCATAATACTGATTCTATCCTTCTGCCAAAGACGCCTAATTACCCGTATGACGTCCTCTTGGGTCACATTTTCAAGCTTTTCTACCACTTCTTCCGGAGAGAGTACCCGATTATAGGTTAATTCTGTTTTCCCTAAACGGCTCATACGACTGCTCACGGATTCCAGTCCTAGATACAAACCACCCTTAATCTGGGCTTTTGTCCGTTCTAGTTCCTCTGTAGTAATTCCCTTATTCCGAATGGTCTTAATTTCTTCAAGAATACACTCAATAACTTCCTGTGTATTGTTGGGACTAGTGCCCGCATAAACAGCAAACAAACCTGTGTCTACATAGGTTGAATGATAAGAGTAAACAGAGTAAGCAAGTCCGCGTTGTTCCCTAACCTCCTGGAACAAGCGAGAACTTAATCCTCCTCCTAAAACATTATTAACGATATGCATGGCATGAATATCCTCATCATCTTGACCCAAGCCAGGAACACCGATGAGAATATGCATCTGTTCCGTATCTTTTGTTTGGTAGCGTTCTACCTGCTGTCCGACCGGTGTTTCCTCAAGAATTCGGCGTCCCCCTCGTTTAAAGGTCCCAAAGTGAGCAGAAAGTTTAGCTACAATATCATCATGTTTAATCTTTCCTGCTACAGATATCACGACATTGTCCGGAGCGTAATGTTCGGAAAGATAAGTCAAGATTTTTTCCCGATTTAAAGCACGAATGCTCTCTTCTGTTCCTAAAATGGGTTTACCTAAAGGATGATCATTCCAGACCTGTTCAGAAAAAATATCATGAATCAACTCATCCGGAGAATCTTCATACATTTTGATTTCTTCGATGACTACGTTCTTTTCTTTTTCGATTTCTTTTTCTTCAAAGAGCGAGCCAAAGAACATATCACTCAAAACATCAATGGCCAAATCGAGATCTTCATCAAGTATCTTGGCATAGTAGCACGTGTATTCTTTCGTTGTAAAAGCATTCAGCTGGCCTCCAACGGCTTCAAGAGACTCAGCGAGAGCACGGGCATTTCTATGTTCAGTGCCTTTAAAAAACATGTGCTCAATAAAGTGTGAGATTCCCTCATATCCGGTCTTTTCATCTCTCGAGCCTGCTCCAACCCAGATTCCTATGGCAGCCGATCTCACATGCTCGATTTCTTCAGTTATAATTCTAACTCCATTCGGTAATACCATTTTTTGATACAATTAACTCACTCCCCTATTTCCCAAAGGAATAGAAACTTAACAACGAGTGATTCTTAGCAACGTCACGCTCACTTAATAACGGAACAGTGCCTAGTTTTTGTTTTCCTAGCCAAATTTCCCAGCGTCCTAGTCTCTCTCCGGCCTCTAGCGGCAGATCTCCATTCTTTTCCCATACAATATGAGTTTGAAGTTTCAAACGTTCTGTTTTAGGAATACTTACATCTACAGGAGCTTCTGTGAAAACTCGAACCGGATCCTTAGACTTAGTAAACTCTGTAATCGTCTGTCCGGCATTTGCCAAGTGTACAATCTCAGTATTGTTAAAACCCCACTCCAATAATTTCTTAGCATCTCCAAAACGATCGGGTGCATGAAGTACCACGACTAATAGTTGACGTCCGTCTTTAGTCGCCGAAGCAACAAGACATTTTCCCGCTGCTGTGGTCGTTCCGGTTTTAACCCCGTCTGCATAGGGATAGTTCCAAAGCAGTTTATTCGTATTGCGCAAATCCATCATCACATCGGGTTCCAGAAAATGAATCTCCGTTTCTTTTTGGCGAGTAATTGAGGCGAATTGAGGTATAGATAATCCATGCCGGGCCATAAGGGCAAGATCATAGGCTGTGGAATAATGATCCTTGAGAGGTAATCCGTTAGTATTTCCGAAATGCGTGTTTTGAGCGCCTAAAGCCAAAGCTTTCATATTCATTAACTGAACAAATCGCTCCTCGCTTCCGGCGATGTGCTCTGCAATCGCCACACAAGCATCGTTTCCAGATTTAACCAAGGCCCCGGTAATTAGTTCATAAAGATTAATTTTCTCTCCCGGGTCAAGATGTAAGGTTGCTTCACCAACATTGGCAGCCTTTTGACTAACAGTAACAACTTCATCCGAATTTCCAAGTTCAAAGCCTAAAATTGCCGTCATGATTTTAGTAGTACTGGCAGGAGGACGGCGTTTGTTTTCTTGTTTTCCAAAGAGAATGTCCCCTGTTTTAACGTCCATAAGCACTGCCGCATCTGCGCTAATTCTGCCTGGTCCCTGCTGGTCGGCAACTGATTTTTCAGGTGCAGCAGACTTCGTCGGGGTCGTGCTCTTTGCGGGTTGTTTTGGCCGAGCAGCTTTTGACGATTTTATTGATTTAACGGCTTGACTAGAAGAGGCATAGGCGGGTTCTACCCCACAGAAAGCGAGACATGTGATACAAAGAAAGACGCAGCAACAAGCACGCGTCCACGTTCGACTGATCATCAAACCACCTCAACTTTTAAGTTCATCGTGAGGTAGTATTTCCGATCTGATCAAATGTTATTAGTGCATCGAGAGTTTGGAAGGTAAATCCTTCGCGAGTCAACTGGCCTAAAATAATCGGTAAAGCCTTTACTGTATTTAATTTCGGATGCATTAAAACGATGGCACCATTTTTTTCAGGCTTGATGCCAAACCGTACAGCTGGATTAATAACTCTTTGAGCAATGATTCCTGGTGTGCTTCCCTCGCGCCAATCCACAGTATCTAAGGTCCACAAAATTGTCTGATACCCTAACAGATCCGCCGCCCGTAATCCTGGCGCTCCCTTTTCTCCATAGGGCGGCGCATAGAAATGAGTTCTTCTGCCGATAATCCCCTGGATAATACTCTCTGTTTTTTTTATCTCTTCCTGATTTGCTCCAACTGATAAATTATCAGGATGGGGATGGGAATAGCCATGATTTTCAATCTCATGACCGCGATTTGCTATCTCTTTTAACAATTCCGGGTTTTTTTTAGCCCAGCGGCCCGTTACAAAAAACGTAGCCTTCGCATGGTCATTATCTAAAGCTTCCAACATTGCCGGAATAAACTCTTCTCCCCAATCAACATTGATAGTAAGGGCCATGACTTTCTGATCCGTATTGATTTGTTCCACAGGCTTAGAAACATGGGAAGTGGAAAGCACCATCTTATGCTCAACGATAATTCCAAGCAACAAGAGAAAGAAAATCCCGCCTAACGAGAGAATTCGTCGCGAGATTTTTAAGTTAATAAACATTCGCGTCCCCCCTTCCATAAATTTATGCTCAGAGGGGAATTAACAGACTGATCATTAAAAAATATTAGCTACTTTGATGAACTAACAGCAGGGTCCTTTCGAGCACTTGCCATCGCTTCTTTACGAGAAAGATTCAATCGACCCTGTTTATCAATGGCCGTAGCCTTCACCGTAATTTCATCGCCAACTTTTACGACATCTTCAACCTTTTCGACTCGTTCCTGAGACAGTTGTGAAATATGCACTAATCCTTCTTTTCCGCTCAGTCCAAGGACTCCGGGAATAACCTCTACAAAAGCTCCAAAATCCATGACTCGGGTAACTTTTCCTTTATAGATTTTACCAACCTCGACGTCTTGAGTTAAAGCCTGAATAATTTTTAAAGCTTGCTCCCCGCCTTCTCCGGCAACAGAAGAGATAAAGACGCGGCCATCATCCTCAATATCAATTTTAACGCCCGTTTCTTCAATAATTTTCTTGATGGTTTTTCCACCTGGTCCAATAACATCGCGTATTTTATCTGGATGTATTGAGGCGGTAATAATGCGCGGCGCATAGATTGAAAGTTCTGGTCGAGGTTTATCAAGAACGGCCAGCATCTTATCGAGAATAAAGAGGCGACCGGCTTTAGCCTGAGTGAGTCCTTGGGCAAGAACTTCGCGGGAAACTCCTTTAATTTTTATATCCATTTGCAGAGCCGTTACCCCTTTGCTCGTGCCCGCGACTTTGAAATCCATATCTCCAAAGTGATCCTCTAGTCCCTGGATATCTGTAAGAATTGCGAAATTATCGCCTTCCTTAATTAGACCCATGGCCACGCCGGCAACTGGTGCCGTAATCGGAACACCGGCATCCATCAAGGAAAGAGTGCTTCCGCAAACGGAGGCCATAGAACTGGAGCCATTGGATTCCAATACTTCCGATACCAGACGTATCGTATAGGGAAATTCATTTTCATCCGGTAAAACTGGAACAAGCGCTCTTTCCGCCAAGGCACCATGTCCAATCTCCCTACGGCCCGGTCCACGCATGGGTCGTGTTTCTCCGACACTGTAGGGCGGAAAGTTATAATGATGTATGTAACGTTTTGAACGTTCTAATCCTAAACCATCTAGAATTTGTTCATCTCCAGCAGCCCCTAACGTAGCGACGGTTAATACTTGAGTTTGCCCCCTGGTAAAGAGACCTGAACCATGAGTTCGAGGTAAAATTCCTACCTCAATACTAATAGGACGCACTTCATCAACAGCCCGGCCATCAGGGCGAATATGTTCATCTGTAATTAATTTACGGACAATTAAATGGACCATGTCCTCTAAAACAGTTTCTACCGCCTTCATATCATCGGGGAACTCAGCCGCAAAGAATTTCAGAGCATCGACTTTTACTTCATCAATAGCACTTTCCCTGGCCTTTTTCTCCTCGACGCGAACAGCAGCATCTAACCTGGTATAGGCATAGGCTTTAACTGCCTCAACAATGGTTTCAGGAATTTTATCGAATTGGACTTCCATTTTTTCCTTTGCCAAGCCCAGCTGTAAAGCTTCTTCACGATACTCTGCAATGAACTTAGCAAGTTTTTTGATTTCAGAATGTCCAAACATAATAGCTTCGAGCATTAACTGTTCTTCGACTTCTTGAGCACCGGCTTCAACCATCATAACGGCTTCTTCTGTTCCAGCTACTGTTAGATGCATCTTACTCTTACCGCTTTGTTCAATCGTAGGATTAATTATAAATTCCCCATCCACAAGTCCAACTGTGACCGCCGCAACAGGTCCCTCGAAAGGAACATTTGAGACAGCAAGAGCGGCTGATGCGGCATTAATTGCCGTGATATCGGTCGCACAGTCCTGATCAACCGACATGACAGTCGCTACTACTTGGACATCGTTACGAAACCCTTCAGGAAATAACGGACGAATGGGACGATCTATTAAACGGGCAGATAAGGTCGCCTTTTCACTGGCTTTTCCTTCACGTTTAATGAATCCGCCTGGAATCTTACCAGCGGCATACATACGTTCTTCGAATTCAACTGTGAGAGGAAAGAAATCAATACCTTCCCTCGGTGCTGGACTACATGTTGCAAAAGCAGATACTACTGTATCCCCATAACGAAGAAAAATTGCGCCACCAGCCTGCTTGCCAATTTTTCCGGTTTGGAAAGTCATCGTTCGTCCGCCGACGGAGATTGACTTTTCAAATACTTCCTGTTTCACAATGGAACCTCCTTAAAACTTTCAATCCTTCTTTTTAACTTGTTTCCTCTTCGACATATTATTATTATTTCCTGCAATTTGTAAAAAAAACTCTTTACCTAAGAATATCTCTGAATTATACGTAAATATAAGGAAAAACTTTTAAAAACGTTAAAAGAAGTGGATCAAATGACCCACTTCTATAGTACTATCTTTATTATTTTCTCAAACCAAGGGCGGTAATAATATTACGATAACGTTCAAAATCAACTTTTTTCAGATAGTTTAATAACGAACGTCTGGAACCAACCATTTTTAAAAGCCCACGCCGCGAATGATGGTCTTTTTTGTGAGTTTTAAAATGTTCCGTTAAATAGGTAATACGTTCCGTAAGGAGAGCAATCTGGACTTCCGGGGAACCAGTATCTCCTTCGTGTTGAGCATATTTAACTATAATCTCTTGTTTCTTTTCAGGTGTCAGCATGTTAATTTCCTCCAATAATTAATATTCCCTACTACCCAGCACACCGTCGGAGCTTCGATAAGCCGAGTCAGCGGGTCCCATAGGTTCTATGATAGTATACATGGTTCTTTGGCTTTTGTAAAGTTCCGGGCCTTCTTTAAAACAATCCCTTGAGAAGACTCTGAGCTTTTATTTTATCGGTTTTCAATTGAAGGAGAAGTTCGTTAATGCCATCGAATTTCCTCTCGTCACGCAACCGTTCCTCAATATGAATTGTTAATTCCTGACCGTATAAGTCTCCGTTAAAATCGAAGAAATTCACTTCAACACTCGTCCCATACATATCATGAAACGTAGGCTTCATACCGATATTCATCATACCTGATACAAAGGCACCATTAATAGTTGACCAAACAGCATAGACACCTCGTTTGGGAATTAGTATGTCCTCATTTGGGCGAAGGTTTGCGGTTGGATAACCCAATAATCGTCCGCGTTCTTCCCCATGAATCACTGTTCCGCTTAAGCTGGGAGATCGGCCCAGGAGGGCACTCGCCAAAGCAATATCTCCTTGCAGTAAAGCTTTACGGATACTGCTCGAAGAAATAACCCTTCCTTCAAGCATCTGTGCTTGAAGAACGCTTACTCCAAATCCATATTGCTTACCTAATAGCTGGATTAGTTCTGGATTTCCCTTGCCATGAGCACCAAACGAATAGTTAAAACCCACAACAACGCGAACTACCCCTAAGGGCATAAGAATCCTGATGACAAAGTCTTCCGGTGAAGTATTGGCCATCTCACGAGTAAAAGGAATGAGAAATACTGTGTTTACCCCGATCTCCTCAAAATATTTCAAACGTTCTTGATTCGTCGTAAGTAACTGAATTCCTCGTTCAGGCTGGAGAACTTTCAAGGGATGGGGCTCAAAGAGCAAAACACTAAGACCTACTCCCAAACGTTCAGCTTGTCTCAATCCATGCTCAAGCAAACGACGATGTCCAAGGTGCACTCCATCAAAATTTCCTAATGCCAATACACAAGGCTCTTTATTAGTTGGCATATTTGTTTGAACTTGCACGGATTTTGACCTCCTAAATCATCCAATAACCTTATAGGGAAAGAGAGAATTTTCACGCCACACTCCAATTCCAATTAACAGTTCTCCCTCAAGAACTTGAACCTGAGAATTTGAAATAGGGTCTGAGGTCCTGACTAGTTCTCTCTTAGTTGATAACCCATTGCGAAAAGCATTAGCCCGGGCAGCTGATAAGTAGACCTTGGGAAGATCAATGCCGGCTGTTAAAGGCAAAAGGAAGGGAACCGGTGATGTTTGAACTGTCTCGTCGATCTCTTCGAGAGTCCAGCTGTCTTGAATTTCAAAGGGGCCGGACCGAACCCGAAGCAAGTAAGACATATAAGCCCCGCAGCCTAAGTCCTCACCTAAGTCATGACACAATGTTCGAATATAGGTCCCTTTGGAACACTCGATATATAAAATTGCCCTCGGAAATTCATCTTCATACCACTTCTTAAGCTCGATCTTATAAAGAGTTACCTCACGCGGCTCTCGTTCTATAGAAATTCCTTGCCGAGCAAATTCATATAAGCGCTTGCCGTCTTTGTGTACCGCTGAGAACATGGGAGGAATTTGAGAAATTTTGCCTGCAAATTTCCTTAACACTCTCTCAACTTCAGTTCGTTGAAGAAAAGGCTGTTTCTCGTAGACCGTTTTCCCAAAAGAGTCTTGGGTTTCGGTTTTAATTCCAAAGGTGACCTCGGCAAGATATGCCTTTCCCTGCTCAGTAATATATTCAGCAAGACGAGTTCCTTTTCCTATACAGATGGGCAAAACTCCAACAACTCCAGGATCCAAAGTGCCGGTGTGACCAATTTTCTTTGTCTTCAGTGTTCTGCGCATCCAAGCAACAACATCCGCAGAGGTCATTCCCGGCGGTTTGAGTACGTTAACGATGCCGTCCAAGGATCAACCCCTCCTCAATGGCACTAATGACCTGTTGCTTAGCCTCAGTTAGTGAAACCTTGAATGTACAGCCGGCAGCACGCTGATGTCCCCCGCCGCCAAATTGCGCTGCAGTCATATTGACATCAAACCATAAGTTGGAGCGAAAACCACTCTTAATCTCTTGTGCTCCCACTTCCTTGAGCAAGACGGCTACCTCAACCCCTTTAATGCTCCTAGCATGATTAACCAATCCCTCACTGAGTTCCTGGTCAGCTGCGCTTTGCCGGAAATCCTCAAGAGTTAAGGTCATGACTGCCAGCTGACCTTCAGCATAAAGCTCCAGACTATTTAAGGCTGCTTGCAAGAGCTTTATCTGCGCAAGCGGTTTCTGGTCAAATAAATGATAATGGATGGCTGCTAAATCCAATCCCGTCTCAATAAGTTCTGCGGTCAGGCGATGAGTGTGCGCTGTTGTATTGCTATATTGAAAACATCCTGAATCTGTCACAATGCCTGTATAGAGATTTGCCGCTATTTCTCGATTAATAGCTATTCCCAATTGTTTAAGCAACGTTAGACAAATTTCAGCACAAGCGCTCGCCTGATCATTAATCCAGTTTAAATGTCCGAACTTTTGATTTGAAATATGATGATCAATATTAATAACAATGCTATCATCTAAATAATCCGGAGTTAATGATACACGTTTTAGATCCGTACAATCCACAAAGACTAAAACTTGAGGCCTCGGGTCCGGCAAAGTTTGCCGAATACGATCAGAACCCGGCAAAAAAGCTAAAGCCATCGGTACGCGGTCCGGATTAAAGAACGTTACCTTTTTGCCCATTGTTTCGAGGGCAAGTCCAAGAGCCAACATAGACCCTAAGCAATCGCCATCCGGCGAGACATGGGAGAAAAGCGCCACCGATGGCGCTTTTCTCAGGACTTCCAGTATTTCTTCTGTTAATAGACGTTCACTCATGCGATTCATCCTTGTCTGCAGTATCCGCTGCACCAACATCGCGCAGCAACTTAGCAATATGGGCACCATGTTGGATTGATGGATCGTTGACGAAAACTATGGCTGGTGCATGTCGCAAACGAATTCGTTTCCCGATTTCACTTCTCATAAAACCAGCCGCTCTATTAAGGGTATCTAAAGATGTTTTAGTATCCTCTTCATTGCCCATAACACTAACATAGACTTTAGCATGAGCTAAATCATTAGCCACATCCACACTTGTTACTGTGACAAAGCCTATTCGAGGATCTTTGAGTTCAACTAAAATCATTTGAGATATTTCTTCTTTAAGGGTTTCAGCCAAACGGTTAGGTCGATGTTTTGACATAGGTATCCCTCCTGGGATTACTATAATGTTCGTTTTTCCTCTTCTAGAGCAAATGCTTCAAGGATATCTCCTTCTTTAATGTCATTATATTTTTCGATTCCAATTCCACATTCAAAGCTCTCTAAGACCTCTTTGACATCATCTTTGAAGCGTCGCAGAGATTCCATTTCTCCTTCATGAACCACAATGCCATCCCTGATAACGCGTACCTTTGCCGAACGAAGAATTTTTCCTTCTGTTACCATACAACCGGCAACAGTTCCTGCTTTGGGAACTTTGAAAACTTGGCGAACTTCAGCTTTACCAAGAACAACTTCTTTAAAAGTTGGATCCAAGAGACCAGTCATAGCTGCCTTAACATCTTCAATGGCATCATAGATGACTCTGTAAAATCGTAAATCAACGCCTTCAAGATCTGCTGTAGCTTTCATATTGGAATCTGCCCGAACATTAAAGCCAATGATAATCGCGTTGGAGGCAGAGGCTAACATTATGTCATTTTCATTAATTGCACCAACACCGCCATGAATAGGATTTACGCGGACTTCATCCGTTGAAAGCCTCAATAGGGATTGTCTAAGGGCTTCTACTGAACCTTGAACATCGGCCTTAATGATGATATTGAGCTCTTTAATTTCTCCTTCTTTGATCTTATCAAAGAGGTCCTCCAAACTGACTTTTACGACAGTACGCTTTGACTCTTCAACCTTTCTTACTGCAGTCCGTGCCGAGGTAATTTGACGCGCTAATTTTTCATCAGCTACCACAGCAAAAGGCTCTCCGGCTTCAGGCACTTCTGACAGACCCTGTATTTCAACGGGCATGGACGGGCCAGCCTTTTTAACACGTCGGCCCTTGTCATCGACCATAGCTCGAATTCGGCCAAAGGCACAGCCTGCAACAGCAACATCCCCAACATTGAGTGTTCCCTTAGAGACAAGTACCGTGGCTATAGGTCCCTTTCCTTTATCCAGCTCAGCTTCGATGACGGTCCCTGCTGCCAGTCGGTTAGGATTGGCCTTAAGGTCACGAACTTCTGCAACGAGGAGTATCATTTCCAAAAGCTGCTCGATATTAACCTTTGATTTTGCCGATACGGGAACAGCAATCGTGTCTCCGCCCCATTCTTCGACCACTAATCCGTATTCGGTTAATTCTTGCTTAACTCTTTCGGGGGTAGCATTTTCCTTATCGATTTTATTAATAGCCACAATAATCGGGACTTCTGCGGCCTTGGCATGATTAATAGCTTCGACTGTTTGAGGCATAACTCCGTCATCAGCTGCAACCACAAGTACCGCTATATCTGTTACTTGAGCACCGCGTGCCCGCATTGCCGTAAAGGCTTCGTGACCGGGCGTATCTAAAAAGGTTATCTTCTGGCCATTAATCTCGACCTGGTAGGCACCGATATGCTGGGTAATCCCTCCAGCTTCGGAAGAAGTAACATTCGTAGTACGAATTGCATCCAACAGAGAGGTTTTTCCATGGTCAACATGCCCCATTACTGTAACCACCGGCGGGCGGAAAGCAAGGTCCTTCGGATCATCTTCTATATCTTCGATAACGGCTAAGGACTTTTCGGCTTTTACTTCAACGGTAACACCCATTTCATTGGCAAGAATAGTTGCTGTTTCCGAATCCAGTTCTTGATTGATTGTTGCCATAACTCCTAAATTCATAAGATGTTTTATGAGTTCTCCGGCTTTGCGGCTCATTTTAATGGCTAAATCTTGAACAGAGATTGATTCCTGAATGACAATGTGTTTTGGAGTAGTATCTTTAACTTCTTTCTTCGGCTGTTTTTGAGCGCGTCTATGGGGTGTGCGGAGCACACTTTCGCGTTCTTTTTCCATTTCGCGTTTTCGTTCATAGGCTTTATCCTGCGCCTTTTTGCTGGCTGGTGTTTGTCGTTTCACTTGTTCCGTTATTACCGGAGCTGCTGGGATACCTGCCCCAGCTCGGGCAGATGAAGAACGCGGGCCTTGAGATTGTCCCTGGTAGCCTGGACGAGGCCCTTGGGATTGTCCTTGGTAACCTTGTCTCGGTCCTTGGGATTGTCCCTGATAGCCCGGTCTCGGTCCTTGGGATTGTCCCTGATAGCCTTGTCTCGGTCCTTGGGATTGTCCCTGATAGCCCGGTCTCGGCCCTTGGGATTGTCCCTGATAGCCCGGTCTCGGCCCTTGGGATTGTCCCTGATAGCCCGGTCTCGGCCCTTGGGATTGTCCCTGGTAGCCTGGACGAGGCCCTTGGGATTGTCCCTGGTAACCTTGTCTCGGCCCTTGAGATTGTCCCTGGTAACCTTGTCTTGGCCCTTGAGATTGTCCCTGGTAACCTTGTCTTGGCCCTTGAGATTGTCCCTGATAACCTTGTCTCGGCCCTTGAGATTGTCCCTGGTAACCTTGTCTCGGCCCTTGAGATTGTCCCTGGTAACCTTGTCTTGGCCCTTGGGGTTGTCCTTGGTAACTGGGGCGTGGTCCTGGTGGTTGCCCTTGATAGCCTTGTCTCGGGCCTTGGGATTGCCCTTGGCCATGATATCCTGGGCGTGGGCTTTGAGTACCCGTGCGGGGTCCTTGAGAAGGTCCTTGGGCATTAGGCCGCGGACCTTGGTTATGGACTTGATTTGAACGAGAACCTTGCGGTTGTCCTTGATAAGCGGGACGTGACATTGAAGGCCGCCCTTCCGCTGTCCGTTCTTCTTGACCGATTTCAGATGTTTTAGTTTTTATTTCCTCAGAATTTTTGCGTTCAGAATGATCCAAATTTATCTCCTTTCCCTTCAGTTGATCCCTTAAACGATCTGCATCTTTTTGATCGACAGTACTTAAATGATTTTTAACATCTGTTCCTAAAGCTAAGAGTCTTGTAATCACTTCTTTACTGCTAAAGTTTAATTCCTTTGCTAATTCATGAACACGAATACTCATTTAACCACCCCCACATATTCGGCTCCCCCATTACGCTCCAAGCATCAGCTCCTTGCTAGTAAAATAGCTTTTGCAAACCCCTGATCTAATATAAGAACTGCTGAACGCGGCGAAAGTCCTATTGAATGCCCTAACTCGTGCTTAGTTCCAGTGACAACCACTGGCAGTTTTAAATCTTTTGCCCACTGATCAAATTTTTTATAAGCCCCTGGTGCATCTTCGGCCAAGATAAGGCAATATCCCTTCTTTTTTTTTAATAAAGCCTCAACTTGTGCTTCCCCGGAGGCTATTTTGCCTGCTCGGCGTGCGAGTCCCATTAAGGCCTGGATTCGTGAATTCACGGAGAAATCTTCCCTTCCAAATCTGCAAAAACCTTAGGATCAATATCCACTTCAAAGGCTTTTCTGAACCGATGCTCACGAACTGCCGTTCTAAAGCAAGTCAAGTCAGAGCAAATGTATGCTCCACGTCCATTCCTTTTCCCCGTGGAATCGAGTTCAACAGTTCCTTCTGGAGTTCTAACGATTCTCAGAAGCCCTTTTTTAGGTTTCATTTGTTGACAACCCAAACACATCCGCATGGGAACTTTCCGTGTTTTCATACCTTCACCCTCCCAATTTCATTATTTCTTCTCAGAAGTAATGGTTTCGTTCAAATCGTCCTCAGACACCCAATCCAAGATATCATCCATGTCTTGATCGGATAGTTGTTTAATCGATTCCTCGTTATATTCGTCAGAGTTTTGAAATTCGTTAGTATCATCATTATCTAAAGCCGACTCATCTTCAACGTATTCCTGTTCGTCATCCTGACTTTGATCTATATCTGCAAATTCATCATATTCCATATACTCTTCATATTCGCCGTAGTCCTCAAAATTTTCGCCCCCATCCTCTGGGTTTTCCGAAACAAGGTTTAAAGCAACTGCTTGAGATTCGCTTTTAATATCGATCTTCCATCCTGTTAATTTAGCGGCTAAACGGGCATTTTGCCCTTCCTTGCCAATAGCAAGAGATAACTGATAGTCGGGAACAACAACGACAGCTACTTTCTCATTAGTTTTCGGATAAACTCCCACAACCTTAGCCGGTGAAAGGGCATTAGCGACAAATTCATGAGGGTCGGTGGAAAAATTAACGATGTCAATTTTTTCCCCTTTTAACTCCGTGACGATGGTCTGAACTCTCGTTCCTTTCGGCCCAACACAAGCTCCAACCGGATCGACATTAGAATCCCGCGAATAGACTGCAATTTTGGAGCGGGCGCCCGCCTCTCGGGAAACGCCTTTTATTTCAACAACCCCATCGTGAATCTCCGGTACTTCCAATTCAAATAAGCGCTTTATCAGACCCGGATGAGTCCGTGACAGCATAATTTGGGGACCTTTCGTGGTTTTTTTAACTTCCACAACATAGGTTTTTATTCTCTCAAAGGATTGGTAAACCTCACCGGGAATTTGTTCTTGTGCCGGTAATACCGCCTCGACTTTACCTAAGTCAACGATAACATTCTTCTGTTCATATCGCTGTACAACGCCAGTAACAATATCGCCTTCCCGATTAACATACTCATCATAAATCATACCTCGTTCAGCTTCTCTGATACGCTGAACGACAACCTGTTTGGCTGTTTGAGCTGCAATTCGTCCAAAATCACGCGGCGTTACTTCATACTCAACGATATCTTCAAGCTGATAGCTAGGATTAATTTTTTGAGCATCGTCCAAACTGACTTGAGTTCGCGAATCTTCAACATTTTCCACGATCGTTTTGCGAGCGAATACTTTAAACTCTCCCGTCATGCGGTCGATAAGAACTCGTACGTTTTGTAAAGACCCGAAATTCTTCTTGTAAGCGGAAATTAGTGCGGCTTCAATAGCCTCAAATAAAATCTCAGCAGAAATTCCCCGCCCTTTTTCCAATTCATGAAGAGCCTCGATGAAGTCCATATTCATTTTTCCTTGTTCCTCCTTATTCTATTGTCCCTAACTAATCTAAAAATCTAATGCTAGGTGAGTATTCTTCGCCAAGGCACGCGGAATCGAAATCCGATTATTTTCATGCTCTAAGACAATTTCGCCGTCTATAAGGCCTACCAGATTACCGGTGAATTCATTGTATCCTTGAACCAGCGACGTCGTATGTACTGTAACTAACCTTCCCTGGAAACGGATAAAATCTCCGTCTTTTTTAAGAGGCCGTTCCAGGCCGGGAGAAGAAACTTCTAACATATACGCCTGAGGAATTGGGTTTTTCTCGTCAAGCATATCACTCACGGCGTGACTCATCTCAGCACAATCGTCCATATCCACGCCCCCCTCTTTATCAATAAAGAGACGCAAATACCAATGTGCACCTTCTTTTATGTACTCAACATCGACTAATTCAAGCCCTTTTTCTTTAGCATATGGCTCAACTAGCAACGCGATTTGTTGTTCCAAGGAATCATTCATATTAAGCGCCCCTTTATCAATTTAGCTAAGGAGAAAAGAAGGTTCTCAGTATATTTTAACGAAAATGTTCTCGAGTTATTCTCAGTTAATACTTTCCGATAGGGAACAAACGAAGGAGCGGGCTACTACCCACTCCTTTCCAACAATCACTACAAATTCCTTATATTAATATAGCATATCCATCCAACATGTGCAACCTTAGAACCATGTCATTTTGCTCCCCCTAAAGAGACGATCAAAATGACATGCCTTTTTCAATAATAGCTTTGACCTGCCCAGCAGCATCATTTAGAGAAACTAAGCGTATATCGCCGCCTTTTCGTTCTTTAAGCTCAACTTGTCCATTGGCTAGTGCCTTACTTCCAATGGTGATACGTAAGGGATAGCCAACTAAATCTGCATCTTTGAACTTAACACCCGCTCGTTCATCCCGATCATCTAAAATAACTTCAACTCCCAAGCTTTGAAGTTCTTGATAGAGTTTTTCAGTAGCTTCAGCCACTTGAGTATCTTTCGTGCTTACCGGTACAAGAATACAATGATAAGGTGCGATCGGTATTGGCCAAATGATCCCCGATTCATCATAATTCTGCTCAATCGCAGACGCCATTGTACGACTCACACCAACGCCATAGCATCCCATGACGCAAGGCTTTTCCACACCGTTTTCATCTAAGAATGTTGCCCCCAAAGCTTTACTGTACTTGGTTCCAAGTTTAAAGACTTGACCAACTTCAATGCCCCGAGCCTCTTTGAGAGAAGCCCCGCAATTCGGGCATGCTTCTCCTGGAACAATAGTCCTTAAATCATGAATCTGATCAATCCGCAGTTCTGTTTTCGGATTGATACCGACAAGATGATAATCGTCCTTATTGGCGCCACAAACAGCATATTCCATTAATGGGACCTCTTGATCAGCAATAACCAATAAACTTGGCGGTACTTCAACAGGACCGACGGAACCTGGGGCACATCCCAATAGTTTCTTTACAGTCTCTGGCGAAGCGAGTTGGAGAGAAATAAACCCACCTAAGGCATTATTTATCTTGATCTCATTGAGCTCCCGATCTCCGCGAACGAGTACGAGGAAAAGTTTGTCATCTCCTTGATAAAGCAGGGACTTAATCAAGCTGGTTGCCGGGATTTTTAAGAAATCTGAGGCTTCGTCAATCGTTTTTACACCAGGCGTGTGCACCAATTGACGTTTTCCCTCTTCTGCTTTAGCTTGTACAGGCTGAGGCCGACACTCTGCTTTTTCAACATTTGCTGCATAGTTACAATCCGGACAATAAACAACAGAGTTCTCGCCCGAATCAGCCAACACCATAAATTCATGGGTACCGCCTGTACCGCCAATCGCTCCCGCATCGGCTTCAACGGGACGGTAGGCTAAACCACAGCGAGAAAAAATCCGGCAATAGGCATCGTACATTTTCTGATAACTAACATCAAGACCTGCTTCATCGCGGTCAAAGGAATATAAGTCTTTCATAATGAATTCCCGTCCGCGCATCAAACCAAAGCGAGGGCGACGTTCATCCCGATATTTATTTTGAATCTGGTAGAGAAGAATTGGCAGTTGTTTATAAGAGCGAATTTCTCCCCGAATTAGATCAGTAATAATTTCTTCATGAGTCGGTCCCAGGCAGAACTCTCTCTGATGACGGTCCTTTAAGCGAAACATTTCTTCGCCGTAAACGTCCCAGCGTCCGCTTTCTCGCCATAATTCCGCAGGCTGCATAATTGGCATCAATACTTCTTGCCCGCCTTTACTATCCATTTCTTGACGAACTATAGCTTCAATCTTTTTTAAGACTCGTAAACCAAGGGGCAAATAGGTATATACTCCCGCAGCAGATTTGCGTATTAAGCCCGCTCGAAGCATCAATTGATGACTAATAATTTCCGCTTCAGCAGGTACCTCACGCAGAGTTGGATTTAATAATTGACTAACGCGCATTTATAGCCATTCCTTTCCATTATGTAACAATAATAGGTATCTATCCCCAGCTAATGCCCCCACTTCTATGAAGTAAGGGGGATTCCGAGATCACTGCTTTTTGTGGGCTGACACGTAGCTTTCAATTTCTTTAAGTAAGGCCGGCAAGAGCTCCTCTTCACTAAGACTAGCGACAATTTCTCCCTTTCGGAATAAAAGTCCTTTTCCCTTGCCTCCGGCGATTCCTAAATCAGCATCGCGAGCTTCACCGGGGCCATTAACTGCACAGCCCATAACGGCAACTTTCAAAGGTTTATCTAAAGGAGGAAGCTGCGAAAGCCGTTCCTCCACTTTTTCGGCCAAGGCCGCCAGATCAACTTGAGTTCGTCCACAAGTAGGACAACTGATTAAATCAATGCTCCGTTGTCTTAACCCAAGAACATGCAATATTTCAAGCGCGACGGGAATCTCGTGCACAGGATCACCAGTTAAGGATACTCGAATGGTATCTCCGATTCCTTCAGCAAGTAACGTACCAATGCCAACCGCTGATCTTACCACACCAGAGCGAACTGTTCCCGCCTCAGTGACACCTAAATGTAAGGGGTAATCAACACATTCTGATATTTGGCGATAAGCTTGCAGCATTATGGGAACGGAAGAGGCTTTCAAGGAAACTTTTATCTTATCATAACCTTCGTCTTCCAGGAGCCGTATATGTCTAAGAGCACTTTCCACCATTCCGGCAGCCGTTGGTTCCCCATATTTTTCTAAAATCTCTTTTTCCAATGATCCCCCATTGACTCCAATACGAATAGGAACTTGCCGTTCTTTTGCCGCTTTCACAACTTCTTGAACCTTCCAGCGAGCACCAATATTTCCCGGATTGAGGCGCAAACCGTGGATTCCCTGCTCAAGTGCTCGAATGGCCAGGCGATAGTCAAAATGAATGTCGGCAATGGTCGGGAGAGGACTTGCAAGGACAATAGCATTCAAAGCCTCTGCTGCATCCATGTCCAAAACGGCAAGCCGCACAACTTCACACCCGGCTTGAGCCAAGTTATTAATCTGCAGCAGTGTCTTCTCCACGTCACGTGTATCCGTATTAGTCATAGATTGTACAACGACAGGAGCTCCACCGCCAATAACTACAGAGCCTATCTGCACCGGTTTCGTTTTCTTTCTTTGCAACATATTGCCTCCAGATTCTCTCTTCGTCTACCCGGCCTTAACAAAAAGGCGCACCACATCTTTGTAAGTAACAGCAATCATTAAGGCCATGAGCAAAACAAACCCCACCAGATGAATCATATTTTCTTTTTCTGGGTTTAAGGGTTTCCCTCGTAAACCTTCAAACAGCAAGAAAACAAGTCTGCTTCCATCCAACGCCGGAATCGGAAACAAGTTAATAAGACCTAATTGAATGCTTAAGACCCCAGTTAAACCAAGTAAATTGGACAGCCCTTCGTGAGCGCCTTCTCCGATTGCTTGGGCAATCATTACAGGGCCACCCACGTCAGCGGGAATTTTACCCGTAACCATTTGGGTTAATGTCACCACAATGAACTTTGTAAAGTCTAAGGTGCGCTGCAGTCCGAATCCCGTTGATTGAAGAATTGACGCGTGCATATAAACGACTTGCGGCGCAATTCCAATCATCCCATACCCTGTTTGGGCATCTTTCTCCGTCTTGATCGAAACAACATGAGTCTTATTTCCCTTGGCACCTTCGATGGTAAGGGCGAGTTGTTGATTCGGTTTGCCGTGAATAACTTCAGTCAGACGATTCCAATCGGGTGTAGGTTCTTGGTTTACTGCCAGAATTTTATCGCCAGGCTGTATCCCAGCGGATGCTGCAGGTTTTCCGCTGACAAGAGAACCAATAGCGTTGCTGTTGCTCTGAGTCGGCACTCCCAGATAGGCAAAAACACCGACAAACAAGACAATCGCTAAAACAAAATTCATGAGCGGGCCCGCAGCTATTACCGCCATGCGCTGCCAGACCGGCTTGTTCATAAAGCTTTGTTCATCATCAACAGGGGCTATGATTGTTCTCCCTTGTTCATCGATTTCCGCGTCCATACCGTGAAGTTTTACAAATCCCCCCAGAGGTATAAGCCTCCAGGCATAGAGAGTGTCCTTCCCTTGATACCCAATAATTTTAGGGCCAAAGCCAAAACTGAACTCTATAACTCTCACACCGATTAATTTAGCAACCATATAATGACCAAACTCATGAATCATGACCATACTTCCAAAAACGAAAATAATGGCGAGCGCTGTAGTCACATTTAACCCTCCTTTATCTCGACATCCAAAAACCTTCGGCCATCTATGATAAAACCCATAGATAGAAGTTTTTTGAGTTCACAGTCATGAAACGTTACAATGTTTTTGAAATACTCATTAACTAGGCCGAATAAAAACCAATACCAACCCTAAAGGAGTTCTAAGGTACGGCCTCGTGCCCATGTGTCTGCATCGAGTATACTTCCCAATTCCGGATGATCTAAAACATGATGCTCAGAACAGACCTTTTCCACAATCTTGTAAATTTTAAGATAGCTTAGTTTATTTTGCAGAAAAGCCGATACGGCAACCTCATTTGCTGCATTCATAACTGCAGGAAGCGTTCCGCCTCTTCGTCCTGCCTTATAGGCTAAAGTTAAAGCCGGAAAGCCTTCCAAATCGGGCTCGAAAAACGTAAGAGTTTTCCCCCTTAGATCGAGTCGCTCAAAGGGATTTTTCCAGCGCGTCGGATAACTCAAAGCATATTGTATTGGTAAGCGCATATCCGCTTTTCCTAATTGGGCTAGAACAGAGCCATCACGATATTGCACCATAGAATGAACAACACTTTGTGGATGGATAAGAACTTCAATGTGGTCATAATCGACAGCAAATAAATGATGAGCCTCTATGACTTCGAGTCCTTTATTCATCATAGTAGCAGAATCGATGGTGATCTTTGCTCCCATAGACCAGTTTGGATGACGTAATGCCTTTTCAAGGGTGACATTCGCCAACTCCTGCTTGGACCAGCCAAAAAAAGGGCCTCCTGAGGCGGTCAAAATTATAGTTTCGATGGTTTCAGGATTCTCTTCAAGGCACTGGAAAACAGCCGAGTGTTCGCTGTCGACAGGAATAATCGGGCAATTCATGGCTTTTGCTTTCGCCATAACCAACTCTCCGCCGGCTACCAAGGTTTCCTTATTAGCCAAAGCGATTGCCTTTCCGGCTTCAAGAGCCGAAAGAGTCGGTTCCAGCCCAATACGCCCGGAAAGCGCAGTAACGACGGTATCCACTTCTTGGGCAACTACCGAGTTTATCATACCGTCCATGCCCTGCATGACTCTTATCGATGTATCCGACAATCGTTCCCGAAGTTCGCGAGCCGCACCTTCATCCATCATAACTACAACAGCCGGATGAACAGAACGGGCCTGCTCTTCTATTAGTTTTACATTTTTATCAGCTGCCAAAGCATGAACCTTTAGCTGCCCCTCCGAATGGTGAACAACGTCCAAGGTTTGACGTCCGATTGAGCCTGTTGAGCCTAAGATGGTTAGCGTTTTCAACTCAAACATCATCTTCTTCCTGTTAATAACTGGTTTAAGTGACCCTCCTGAGCCTTTAATCCCTACGCCCAAAAATTCCGACTTTACGTAACGCCTCATAACTAATGACGATACCCGGACCGACCAAAATGCCAACGAATCCTAAAAGCTCAAGTCCGACATACATAGATATCAATGTAGGCAGAGGGTGCAGTCCAATTCCCTGAGACATGATTTTAGGCTCCAGAAACTGCCGAACCACAACCGTAACAACCCACATAATCAGGACCTTAAGAGCTGCACCGAAAGAGCCCAGAATTAACAAGCCGATAATCCAGGGGCCGAATAAGAGACCCGTTCCTACAATGGGAACGGCGTCTAATAATCCTGCTAAGACACCTAAGGTAACCGCATACCTGTTCCCAATAATCAGAAGGCCGATAATCGTTGAAAATGCCGTAACCGACATCAGAATTGCCAAAGCCCGAATATAGCCGACAACCGCAGCCCCTAAGTCCTGACTAACTGCCTGAGCGCTGACATGCCAGCGGCGCGGAAAAAGATTTGAGATAAACTGCCGGACATTAGGATAGCTGGAACTCATCATTAACGTTCCCACGAGTGAGACAACCATAACAATAAAGACACGAGGCAAAGCAGTAAGAAAGCCAAGCAAAAATAAGCTCCCGGATTTTGCCCATTCTTGAAGCATTCTTGCGAGGCTCTCAGTGGATGTGGTCAAAGTACTTTGGATCTGAGGATTAACAGTCACATACTTTTCGATGGTATCAATTTGATGAGTCACCAAACTTACTAAATAACCATAATTAGGAAGAGTAACCGCTAATTCAGATAGCTCGGTGTAGAGCCTGGCAACAATTAAGAAGACAAAAAGACTAAGAACAGCAATGGCTAGAATTAACGTAAGAATCGCAGCAAAGGGCCGTCGTATATGAATGACGTGCATAATTCTGACGACCAAGGGTTCGAGCAAAAAAGCAAGAATAAGCGCTATTATAAAAGGTAAAAACGCACCAAAGGCCTCCCCCAAAACCTCGCCAAAGACAGGCAAAAACACTTGAAAAAAATAGGTAAAAATCTTCAATAGGATTAGAATACTCGTTACCAGAGCAAGTCTATTAAGATTAGTCCACAAAGGATGCTTTTGGTCTATGCTCATAACTCTCACCTCACGACAGCAAAATCACACCATAATATACCAATGGAAGAGCAAAAATCAGGCTGTCAAACCGATCTAAGATCCCTCCGTGTCCCGGTATTATGCTTCCAGAATCTTTAACCCCCGCAGTTCGCTTTAAAGCTGATTCGAAAAGATCACCAATTTGAGCACTAATGCCAATCGTAATTCCTAAAACAAAATACGTAAGAAATGCTGCGTCATTCGCTAAGCGCCAAAACAAAAGAGCGACGAGAACACTTGACAACAATCCGCCAATGGAACCTTCGACAGTTTTCTTAGGGCTAACCTGAGGAGCTAACATATGTCTGCCAAATCCTCTTCCAATAAGGTATGCACCAGTATCCGTCGCCCATACCAAAAAAAATGTCAGAAGGGTCCACTCTAAACCATGAGGAAGTTGGCGCAGTAAGTATAAATGGGATAGCAAAACTGTTGAATACATGACAGCTAAAAAATTAAAACTAGCTTCAGTGAGGGGTGTCTCCGGGTAAGTCAGAGCAAGACGGCCAAAGGTAATAAGCAGCCAGAATATAATAGCTGTTGACATCCACTCAGAGCCGTACCTGAAAACAATGACGAGCCAGCCAACTGTCGCCAGGGCAGTCAGTATATTCCAAACCTTCATGCCCATATGTTTGCCTATGCGCAAGAACTCGCGCAAACCTAATAAGGCCAGCACTGCCACAAGAAAAGCTGTATAAGGGCCGCCCAAATACGTCAGTCCTAAAAGAAGCGGAGCACCAATCAAGGCACTAATGGTTCGTTTAAACATCACAATTTCCTCAATTTGTATGTATTCCGCCAAAACGGCGATCTCTTTTCTGGTATACTTTTATCGCCTCTATTAAGGAGTTTTCTCCAAAGTCTGGCCAGAACTCCTCAACAACCATAATCTCAGTATAAGCCAGCTGCCATAAGAGAAAATTACTTAATCTCATTTCACCCGAAGTTCTTATTAATAAATCAGGGTCAGGAAGTCCGCCCGTAAAAAGCTTATCGCTAAAGATTTTCTCATCAATATCGTCAATCTTTTGTTTTCCTTCTAAAACATCTTGGCTCATTTTCTTGACCGCATCAATAATCTCGGAGCGTCCACCGTAATTTAAGGCCAGATTAAGGACTAACCCTGAATTGTTTTTAGTGCGCTCTACGGCACGTTCTAATTCATGTTGTGCTTCCAGAGGAAGATCCTTAAGTATCCCAATGGCTCGAATGACAACATTATTTTGATGCAGTTCTTCGAGTTCCTTTCTGAGATATTCGGTTAACAACTTCATTAATATGCCAACTTCATCCTTAGGTCTGCTCCAGTTTTCCGTCGAAAATGCATAGACTGTCAGGACTTCAATTCCTAATTTAGAACAAGTCTTAACTATTTTGCGCAAGGCTTCAACACCTGCTCGATGTCCCATCGAACGAGGCAAGGCACGTTTCCGGGCCCAGCGCCCATTCCCATCCATGATAATAGCAATATGACGAGGGAGGCAGTCCATAGCGACCTGGTCTGGTAAACTATCTTTCGTTTGGTTCCAAGATTTGAACCACATTATTCCACCTCATAATATGATATTCGATTCCCAAACAGATCGGTCAGAATCACATAGAGAGGTCAAAGACCCCCTTAACAATTAGGGGGTCGATGCTCACAGCGTAAGTACTTCTCATGGGCCAAAATAACATCTACTCGATCTTCAGATTCCCGCAGGCGAACAACTCGTAAGCTGCCCCCCGTTTCCATTTTACCACGCGGATAAGTGATTTGGAAAGCATACGGTTTATCCAAAGCTTCAAGATCTCTTCTTACTTCATCCCAACTTAATCCATACCACGAAAATGTCATACTTCGGTGATTTCGCTTTCCTTAGTTTCCATGACATGTTCAATTTCTTTAATAATTCGGTCAGTAATTTTTTGAACCTCATCCTGTGCACGTTTAACTTCATCTTCTGAGGCTTCATGATCTTTTTCTAATTTTTTTAATTTATCATTAACATCCCGGCGGACATTTCTTACAGCAACTCGTGCATCCTCAGCTTCTTTTTTAACTTTCTTTACAATTTCTGCTCTGCGTTCAGCGGTTAGTTGTGGAATCAGCAGACGAATTACGCTGCCGTCACTTGAGGGATTAAGTCCAAGATCAGATTTCAAAATGGCCTTTTCGATGACAGGCAAAACTGATCTGTCCCAAGGTTGAATTACGAGCAGCCTTGGTTCCGGAGCAGAGACATTAGCTAGTTGATTAATTGGTGTAGGGGCACCATAATATTCAACCATAACCTTATCCAAGACGTTCGGATTAGCTCGACCGGCACGTATCGATCCATATTCTTTGCGCAGAGCGTCAACTCCTTTACGCATTCGCTCTTCCGCATCCTTAATTACCTCAGAGATCATTGACTATCCCTCCCAACATATGTTCCGATTGATTCACCGAGAACGACTCGCTTAATATTGCCTTCTTTTGTTAAATCAAAGACGATGACAGGAATATTATTATCCATACAGAGTGACGTCGCCGTAGAATCCATAACCCCTAAACCCCTGCTTAGAACTTCAAGATAACTGAGACGATCGAATTTCTTAGCCTGGGGATTCTTTACAGGATCAGAATCGTAAACGCCATCAACCTTCTTAGCCATCAGTATGACTTCTGCTTCAATCTCAGCTGCACGCAGTGCCGCTGTTGTATCAGTGGAAAAATAAGGATTCCCTGTTCCGGCGGCAAAAATTACAATACGACCTTTTTCCATATGGCGAATCGCTCGTCGGCGGATATAGGGTTCTGCCACTTGACGCATTTCAATGGCTGATAACACTCGGGTATCAGAGCCTGCTTTTTCTAAAGCATCTTGAAGGGCCAGAGCATTCATCACTGTCGCCAGCATTCCCATGTAATCAGCAGTAGCCCGATCCATTCCCTGAGCACTTCCGGCGATTCCACGCCAGAGATTACCGCCGCCGACAACCACGCAAACTTCTACTCCCATAGCTCTGATCTCCGCCACTTGCCTGGCGACGGTGACTAACATATTATGTTCAAGACCAAACCCTTGATTTCCTGCTAACGCTTCTCCACTTATTTTCAGGATGACTCGACCATATTGCGGTTTTTCCATGGATAACCTCCAAATAATCCTTTTTCAAGTAAGTACTGAGTCACTTTATATTCGAAAAAGAGAACACCAGGGTGTTCTCTAGATGAATTTTCTAACAATTATCGATTAATTTCTTTCATGACTTCTGAAGCAAAATCCTCTTGCCGTTTTTCAATACCTGCACCTAATTCATAGCGAGTAAAGCGACGAATAACAATTCGTTCCCCGATTTTAGCAGTTTTATCAAGTACTAAATCGCTAATGGTCTTATCAGGATCTTTGACAAAAGCTTGTTCCATTAAACATACTTCTTTATAATATTTCTCGATACGTCCTTCAACCATCTTTTCGATGATTTTTTCCGGCTTCCCTTCATTAAGAGCTTGAGCCTTCAAAATATCTCGCTCATGCTGCAGGACATCTGCAGGAACCTCTTCTTTGTTGAGATATTGAGGATTTGCAGCAGCGATATGCATAGCAACATCCTTAACCAGTAATTTAAATTCCTCTCCGCGAGCCACAAAGTCTGTTTCACAATTCACTTCCAGGAGTACTCCGATGCGTCCGCCTCCATGGATATAGGACTCAACAGTTCCTTCTGCGGCAACTCGTCCTGCTTTTTTCGCTGCAGCCGCTAATCCTTTTTCACGTAAAAAGTCACTAGCCTTATCCATATCACCATTACACTCAGTTAAAGCCTTTTTGCAATCCATCATTCCTGCGCCGGTACGTTCACGTAACTCTTTAACCAGCGCTGCCGTAATTTCAGCCATAATCAACCCTCCGAATTCAATACACAATGCTCAGGGCACGTGCCGATATTTGATTATTTGCAATAGTTTTTAGCGCAAAATTCGAGGCGCGAACTTCGAAATTTCGCGCCTCGAACTTCGAATTTCGAGTTTTATCCTTCAGCTGCTTCTCCGGTTTCCGCTGCTTCTTCAGCTTCATCCACACTGCCTTGTTGTCCTTCAATAATTGCATCAGCCATTTTAGCAGTCAGCAATTTAACGGCACGAATGGCATCATCGTTAGCCGGAATTACAACATCAATCTCATCAGGGTCACAGTTCGTATCAACAATGGCAACTATCGGAATATTTAAACGGCGTGCCTCTGCCACTGCAATGCGTTCTTTACGAGGATCAACGATGAATAACGCATCCGGAAGTTTCTTCATATTCTTAATACCGCCTAAGAAACGCTCCAATTTCTCCATCTCATGGCGAAGTGCAGACACTTCTTTCTTAGTGAGTACTTCGAAAACTCCCTCAGTTTCCATTCTTTCCAGTTCGCGCAAACGGTCAACCCTTTTTTGAATTGTTTGGAAGTTCGTCAGCATTCCTCCGAGCCAACGTTCATTAACGAAAAACATGCCACAACGTTCAGCTTCTTCTTTAACAGACTCCTGAGCCTGTTTTTTAGTGCCGACAAAGAGCATAGTTCCTCCATCGGTGGCCAGGTTACGGACGAAATTATAAGCTTCGTCAACCTTTTTTACAGTTTTTTGCAAATCGATGATATAGATTCCATTACGTTCTGTAAAAATATAACGGGCCATCTTAGGATTCCAGCGACGTGTTTGGTGTCCAAAATGAACACCGGCTTCCAGCAATTGCTTCATAGAGATAACTGCCATTTTTTCATACCTACTTTCTTTTGTTTTTTCCTCCGCAGGTTCATCCCCGAACGCCCTTTGTCCTTACAAAGAACAGCGCTCCAATCCCACTGCGTGTGTCAATAAACCACACTGAGAATAGATTAGCATAATACTAACCTTAATGCAATGAAAAACAAACCTAATTCATAAGATCCGACAGTGCAAAAACCTAACGTAAAGGCAACATTAGCAACCGATGATAAAGATCATTCATTTAATCCTAGATAGTTCTGTAAATTCGATCGCAGTTTATGCTCCCGAATAAAATTCTCCAAGTCGCTCATGAGTTCCGGGAAAGGAAAGTAAAATTCACTTAAGTAGAAAAAGACATCTCCTGTGCGAATTTGCGCAACTTCTTGTCCCTTTCCGTCAAAATAAAAAGCAACTCGACGGATGTCTTTCGGTTCAAGAACGTGTTTTCCTAATAAGGAGCTGAAGATAATCTGCTCTTCTTTGATGAGAACACGTTTACTCTTACCGATAACCCATAAGGAGAGAATGCCAAGAACACTAAGACAATATATCCCTATGAGTACGTTTAGTTCCATACTCGGAAACTTGTGAAATAAAAAGATACACCCCAAAAGTATAGGGTAAAGGACGAGAAAGAAGAGGCCAGGGATGACAAGCGGTCTCAATTGGTAAATATATTCATGCTCATCCACGAAAACCACCTCCGGCACATCAGTTTACTTTGCATGTTTGATGTGTTTATCCAATTCGTCGAGAAGATAATCATTCAAAACTCGAATATAAGTTCCCTTCATTCCCAAGGACTTAGACTCAATAACTCCGGCCGATTCAAACTTACGGAGAGCATTAACAATAACCGAACGAGTAATCCCAACTCGATCAGCAATCTTGCTGGCTACCAATAGTCCCTCTCCTCCGCCTAATTCAGCAAAGATATGTTCAACAGCTTCAAGTTCGGAGTAAGATAAAGTACCAACAGCAATTTGTACTGCCGCTTTTTTGCGGGCTTCCTCTTCAGCGCGTTCAGCTTTAACCCTTAAAATTTCCATTCCCACGACTGTTGCACCATATTCGGCAAGAACAAGATCTTCTTCCTTAAATTCTTCATCATATTTAGCCAAAACAAGAGTCCCAACTCTTTCGCCTCCGCCTAAAATTGGAACGACGGTTGTTACTTTATTGTTGAAATGGCATGGCGTATTGCAGTCAAAGATGCACCCGTTAGCAACTTGAGTGGTGTTCGTCTTTGTCTCGCTGATTTTCATAAGTCCGTCATTGTAGCTTTCAGGGAAGCGCTCGGAATGCATAACGATTTCATCCATCGTCCCACAAACGAAGTGGTTCATAAAGCTATAGCCTAAGATTTTCCCCCGACGTCCGACAATATAACAATTAGCAATAATGGCTTGGCGAAGCACCTTAGCCATTTCTTCAAAATCAACGGGATTTCCAGCAGCACGCTGAATTAATTTATTGATAGCTCTTGTTTTTTCTAATAATTGTTCCATAAGTTTTTTGTCCTCCTTAACTTGCTTCGGATTTTAGATTATAAAATATAACGCGCCAAATCTTGGTTTTGAATTACATTACCCAAACGATGCTGAACGTATTCTCGATTGATCGTTACGGTGTAATCTTCAGGAAGTTCAGACGCTTCAAAGGACAGCTCCTCCAAAACTTTTTCAATAATTGTATGGAGGCGTCGCGCGCCAATATTTTCAGTGGTAGAATTTACTTTATAGGCAACTTCAGCTAATTCATCAATAGCATTCTCTGTAAATTCCACTCTTATCCCTTCTGTCCCTAACAAAGCACTATATTGCTTAATTAACGACGATTGAGGTTCAGTTAGGATACGTTTGAAATCTGCAACACTTAAAGATTCTAATTCAACCCTGATGGGGAATCTTCCTTGCAGTTCCGGAATAAGATCTGAAGGTTTGCTGAGATGAAATGCCCCGGCAGCGATGAAAAGAATATGATCAGTTTTGACTGGACCATATTTGGTAACTACAGTTGAACCTTCGACGATGGGAAGAATATCTCGCTGTACTCCGCCCCTCGATACATCGGGACCTCCGGAACCTTCGCGCCCGGCAATCTTATCAATTTCATCCAAGAAGACAATACCCTCATGTTCAGTCCTGTGAATGGCTTCGTTAACAGCCTCATCTTGATCAATTAAATTTTGAGTTTCTTCGTTGATTAAAATTTTGCGTGCTTCTTTGACACTTACTTTTCTCTTTTTATGCCGTTTAGGCAGTATCCCGGACACCATATCCTGAATATTCAGGCCCATCTCCATCATATTATTCCCTAACATATCCGATAGGGGTGTCGTCTCTTCAACGGAAATCTCAATAATTTTCTCTTCCAGTTCTCCACTTCGCAGACGTTCCGCTGCCAGCGCCCGCTCTTTATCAAGCTCTGGAGTGATATTATCGTCCTTCTCCGTCTCCGAAGATTGTCCAAACAGCATCTGGAAGGGATTCGCTGAGGATTTTTCAGAATGTTTTCCGGGAACCAGGAGTTCAAGTAAACGTTTCTCAGCGTTGATTGCGGCCTGTGTCTGAACCATTTCTGCACGTTCAGACTTGACCATCCGTAAGGCAATTTCTACTAAGTCCCGGATAATAGCCTCTACATCACGGCCCACATATCCCACTTCGGTAAATTTTGTTGCCTCGATTTTAATAAAAGGAGCTCGAACAAGTTTCGCTAAGCGTCTGGCAATCTCTGTTTTGCCGACACCAGTAGGACCGATCATTAAGATGTTTTTGGGAATGATATCATCCTGCAACTTTTCAGGCAGCAAAGAACGCCGATAGCGATTGCGCAAAGCAACTGCAACAGCCCGTTTACCGGCATCTTGTCCAACAATATAGGAGTCCAATTCACGGACAATTTCTCGAGGAGTTAAGCTTTCCATGGTATCAATATCACCCCCTATAACTCTTCAACCATAATTTGTTCATTGGTATAAACACAAATCCCGGCAGCTACAAGCATTGATTCTCTAACAATTTCCGCCGGTGTAAGGTTTGTATGCTTAACTAAGGCGCGAGCAGCAGCTAAAGCATAGTTTCCTCCCGAACCAATAGCGGCAATACCATCATCGGGTTCAATGACTTCCCCAGATCCGGAAACAATTAAGAGATTTTGGCTATCTGCGACTAAGAGCAAGGCCTCAAGATTCCTAAGCATTTTATCCATACGCCATTCCTTAGCCAGCTCAACAGCTGCTCGTTGCAGGTTCCCATGATATTCTTCGAGTTTTTGCTCGAATTTATCAAAAAGTGTAAAAGCATCCGCTACTGAGCCTGCAAATCCGGTAATTACCTTACCGTGAAATAAGCGGCGCACTTTCCGGGCTTTATGTTTCATCACAGTGGCCTGCCCGAAGGTTACTTGCCCATCTCCCGCGATGGCAACATGCTCCCCTCTTTTCACTGCGACAATCGTCGTTGCATGAAACATGATAACTCCTCCTTTATGCAGTTTACTAGGGCATTTTCCGCGTGTCAAGTCAATTGTAGACAATTTGCAACTTTTTGTGAAAATTTATTTTTCTAATGGGTCAATAGTTGTTTTTGCTCGAGGATGTGCCTTTCCGTAAACCTCTTTTAAACGTTCACGGGTCAGGTGAGTATAAATCTGAGTTGATGTTAGTTTTTGATGTCCAAGCAATTCTTGAACACTCCTCAAATCTGCTCCGCCGTCTAAGAGATGAGTAGCAAAAGAGTGCCTGAGCATATGCGGATTCACATGCTGTTCTAAAGACACTCTCGTTACTAGCTTATCCAAAATCCGGCGCACAGAACGATCTGTCAAACGTGTCCCTTGATAATTTAAGAGGAGAGCTTCATGGTTGTCACCGCGCATATTCAGATAGTGATTAACCGCTTCGCGCGCATAATTTGTAATGGGCACAACCCTTTCCTTATTTCCCTTGCCCAAAACCCTAATCAATCCGCCGTCTAAATCCAGACTCTCACGATTTAAACTAACAAGTTCGCTAACTCTAAGCCCTGAGCCGTATAGAAGTTCCATAATCACTTGATCTCGTGCACCGAGAAGCTGTGTACAATCAGACGCATGAAGCAAACCCTCAACTTGATCAAGATAGAGAAAATGCGGGAGTTTTCTTCCCACCTTGGGACTTGCGATTCGCTGTATCGGATTCATCTGCAGTATCCCTTCACGACATAAAAACTTAAACAACGATCTTAAAGCAGCAAGTTTACGAGCCATACTTTTGCGTGACAGTCCTTGGTCTGTTAGTATCCCCAAAAAACTACGAGCAATATAAACGTCGATCTGATCAACCCTTAGGTTTTCAGGTTCTTGCCCCAACTCCAAAGCCGCAAAACGAAAAAATTGCCCCAGATCGTTTTGGTATGCTATAACCGTATGTTCGGACCGGTTTTGAGAATGCTGATAGCCCGCAAACAAACTTAGGGCCTCATCGGCTAACACCTGCCAGCCTCCTCTAAGTTTTCTCGAGAACAGAACTCACGCAAAGAGTCCAGAGCTCGCTGAGAAATTCTGCTATTTTTTTCTCGCTTATTTCGTATCCGTTCACTCAAAGGTGGCAACAAACCAAAATTAATATTCATTGGCTGAAAGCTCTGACTGGGTGAACCCTCAAGATGCCTTGCCAATCCCCCCAACGTTGTTTCCGGCGGAAACACTAAGGTTTCCATCTGCTGTAAACGCCTCCAGGCATTAAGACCTGCCAAAAGACCGCTGGACGCGGATTCCACATACCCTTCCACACCGGTAATTTGCCCTGCAAAGAAAAGTGATGGTTTGCCCTTGAGGCTAAAGTCTGCTCTGAGGACTTTGGGAGCATTTAAAAAAGTATTGCGGTGCATCACGCCAAAGCGTGCAAACTCGGCTTTTTCCAGACCAGGTATCAAAGAAAATACTCGTTTCTGTTCACCCCATTTAAGATGGGTTTGAAAGCCTACCAAATTCAAAAGGGTTCCCGTCTGATTCTCCTTGCGCAGCTGAACAACCGCAAAAGGTTTTTTATCTGTTCGAGGATCTTGAAGGCCAACAGGCTTGAGCGGTCCAAAGGTTAAGGTTTGAATGCCGCGCTTAGCCATGACTTCGACAGGCAGGCAGCCTTCGAATACCTCTCCCTGCTCAAAGCCTTGAACTTCAGCTGTTTCCGCACTGGTCAGTTCTTGATGAAACAATTCATAGTCTTCCTTGGACATAGGACAATTAAGATAATCTGCTTCACCTTTGTTATATCTCGAAGCCCAAAAGGCCTTGCTCATATCGATAGATTCATAGGTTACAATGGGGGCAGCTGCATCATAAAAGGAAAGGGCTTCCTCGCCGGTTAAACGGGAAATATCCCTCGCTAAATCATCTGAAGTCAGCGGGCCACTGGCTGCGATCACAATTCCTTCCTCTGGCAGAGAACGAACTTCCTCCCTGTGAATAGTAACATTAGGATGTTCCATTAATCGCTGCGTAATCTCCTTGGAAAACAAACTCCGGTCAACTGCCAGAGCACCCCCGGCAGGCACCATGGTGTGATCGGCAGCGCTCATAATTAACGAATCTAAGCGCCGCATCTCTTCTTTTAATAAACCAACGGCATTCTCCAATCCTGCTGCACGCAGCGAATTGCTGCAAACTAATTCTGCAAACCATTCAGTATGGTGAGCAGGGGTAAATTTAACAGGTCTCATTTCAAATAAGTCTACCTTCACCCCGCGTTTGGCAAGCTGCCAAGCAGCTTCTGAGCCTGCCAGCCCTCCACCGATAACAGTAACATTTTGCATATTAAAACTCCCCTATCCCTGCAGATGACTTACTCTTCTTCGATGATCCTCGTAAATCGGCATTCCGGATTTGTACATACATACTTCTTTTGCCGCTTGGACGTCTTGATTACCATCATTTGCTGACATTCCGGACAAGGTTCAGGAGCCGGCATTTCCCACGAAACAAAATCGCACTCAGGGTAAGAGCTGCAGCCAAAAAACTTACGGCCTTTCTTTGAACGCCGCAGAACAAGGGGTTTGTCACATTTAGGACAATTTGCACCAACTTGTTCTAAAAATGGCTTTGTATTTCGGCACTCCGGAAATCCGGGACAAGCTAAGAATTTACCATATCGCCCCATCTTAATAACCATATTGCGTCCGCAATTCTCACAAATCTCCTCTGATACCTGATCCTCAATTTTTACTTTTCCAATGCGTTCCTCGGCCAGAGCAAGAGTCTCGGAGAAAGGCAGGTAATATTCTTGTACAACAGACTTCCAGGGAACCCTTCCTTCTTCGATAAGATCGAGTTTTTCTTCCAAATTCGCCGTAAATTCTAGGTTTACGATGTCAGGGAAATGCTCTTTAAGAAGAGAAATAACGATGTCTCCCAGTTCCGTTGGAATCAATTGCTTTTCTTCTTTGACAACATAACCTCTGGTTTGGATAGTTTCAATTGTGGGCGCATAGGTACTCGGCCTTCCAATGCCTTCCTCTTCTAACTTCCGCACCAAGGAAGCCTCGGTATAGCGCGGCGGCGGCTCTGTAAAATGTTGTTTTTCTTGCAATTGAATAAGTTTAAGAGGTTCGCCTGGTAAAACAGAAAAAGTCAGTGAACTTTGTTCATCATCCAGGACGTCTTCCTCATCTTTTCCTTCCTCATAAACCGCTAAAAAGCCCGGGAAACGGATCGTTGAGGTGTTGGCCCGGAAGAGGGCATCGCCTACAAGGATATCGACGGTCAAAGTATCCATAATAGCTGCGCTCATTTGACTGGCAATAAACCGCTCCCAGATCAAACGGTACAAACGTAATTGATCACGTGACAAAATCCCTTTCACCGATTCAGGAGAACGCAGCGGAAGGGTAGGCCGAATCGCTTCATGGGCCTCTTGAGAACGACCCTTATTAGTAAACTGACGAGGTTCCGAGGGATAATAATCATTTCCATAATGAGCTAAGATCCACTCTTTCGCTTCGCTTTGGGCAACTTCAGCCACTTTAACTGAGTCAGTACGCATGTAAGTAATAAGTCCGACAGTACCTTCCTTACCTAAGTCAAGACCTTCATAAAGCTGTTGTGCTAACATCATTGTACGTTTCGGTGAAAAGCTTAGTTTTCGATGAGCTTCTTGCTGTAAGCTGCTCGTCGTGAAAGGCGGTGCGGGCTGCTTTTTCTTTTCTTTGGCTCGAACGTCTGAAACGTTATACTCTTTCCCCTTAATGTCCTCCAGAATCATTTCCATTTCAGCTTTGGAGGAAATAGATATTTTTTTATCCGCCTTTTTTAATAGTTTTGCCCCAAATCTACCACCCTTAGACTCAAGATTCGCAGTTAAACTCCAGTATTCTTCTGACACAAAAGAGCGAATTTGTTCCTCCCGATCCTCGACGAGGCGAACAGCTACAGATTGGACTCGACCGGCACTTAAGCCCTTTTTAATTTTTCTCCAGAGCAAAGGACTTAATTGGTAACCCACTAATCTATCTAAAACCCGACGAGCCTGTTGGGCATCCACCCGATCCGCATCAAGTTCACGAGGGTGTTTTATGGCTGCCTGGATTGCAGACTTCGTAATTTCATGAAATTCAATACGGTTCTTTTCTCCTTGCTTAAGGCCTAACAGGAAAGAAAGATGCCAGGCGATTGCTTCCCCTTCACGGTCCGGGTCAGAAGCAAGAAAAATTTTTTCAGCGCCTTTAGCAGCTGAACGTAAATCTTTAATTAAATCTCCACGACCACGAATAGCAATATATTTCGGCTCATAATCATGATCTAAATCAACTCCTAACTGACTTTTAGGTAAGTCCCGCAAATGTCCCATTGAAGCTTTTACGGTATAACGATTTCCCAGAAATTTGCTGATTGATTTAGCTTTGGCTGGAGATTCTACTATTACAAGCGTTTTCGACATAATTTCACCTCAAATAAACTTAAGAGCCTTGTTGATTTGTTTTCCAAACGATCAACTTGCTATAGTTTCCCATTGATTTACTGGTTTTGCAAATTTATTAAATAATTATTAATACAGAAATTTCTAAATAAAATGCCTAAAAAATGACTAACATCAAGATATAATTTGCGCCGGTAAAACTAATGCCTATCTTAACGCCTTTTTAGTCGGATGTCTAGCACTCACGAACTAATACATAATTTTGTCCCGGTAATTGCTTAATTTTTCCTTGTAATTGCAATTCCAACAAAGCCAGTGACAGGGAAGCTACCGATAACGACGAGTGTAATGCCAGTTGGTCAATATGGAGGGGAACGTCACTTAGTTGCTGAAGAATAACTCTATGATCGTCCGTTTCGGGATATTTCCCCTTTTTATACGTATGCTGTCCAGAAGGACCTTTCTTTACAGTCTTGGCTTCCATTGTAGAAAAACACTCATTCCAAATATCCTCAATTCCTTCGGCGATTTTGGCTCCTTGACGTAATAAAGTGTGTGGCCCGCGACTTTGTGGACTAAAAATAGGTCCGGGAACTGCGAAAACCTCCCGTCCTTGTTCTAAAGCAAAATCAACTGTAATCATTGCTCCGCTTCTTTCTGCTGCCTCAACCACTATAACGCCTCGAGAAGAGCCACTAATCAGCCGATTCCGTGCAGGAAAGTTCGCGGCAAGGGGTGGTGTTCCGGGAGGAAACTCACTGATCAAAGCACCCTCATCTAAGATTTCCTTAGCTAAATGATAATTTTCCCGCGGATAAATCTGATCTAAACCGCATCCCAGAAAAGCCCAGGTAATTCCATGGCCTTCAAGGGCTCCTTGATGAGCCGCCGTATCAATGCCGCGTGCAAGTCCGCTTACAACAACAAGACCTTGGGCTGCCGCATCACGAGCTAACATACGTGCTGCAGATTTTCCATAGGCTGTTGCTTGCCGTGAGCCAACAATTGCCAAGACAGCTGAATTGTCTTCAAGGTATCCCTGATAATAAAGAAGAGGCGGAATATCGGTTAATTCAAGTAAAAGAGAAGGATAATTACGATCCTGGGGGGTAACGACCTTAATGTTCCGTGCCCTAAGGTCTGCCCCTATTTTCCAAGGATCAATTCTTTTTCGTTCCTTCAGTACTTCAACAACCCACTTCCCTTGAGGGGCAATCTTTAAATAATCCTTTTGGCCAGCCTCCCATGCCTGCACAGCGCTTCCGAAATAGGCAATAAGCAAACGCAGATGCTGACTACCAACACCTTTCATTGTCCGAAATGCCGCCCGAAATAGTTTCTCGTTATCTATCTCCATCCTAAGCCCCTCCCTTGCCCATCTTTTCGGGGCATAGGGAGTCATCTCCTGCCTAAAACTTTGTTGAATTTTTTGATATTAAGTAAAATAATGCGGAATCTCTCTCAAATTCACGCTCCTTTTGCTCGTCGGATGGCTCGTTTTCTGGGAGTCAGGGTAGTTTTAGGGGGTTGCTGCACCTGTTCATTAGGAGCGGCATCATTATGATTCAAATTCTGCGTTGTTTCTGCAGCTTCCATTTTTCCTTTTTCTTGCTCTGTTAAGGCAATGCTGGCCCGCAGTGCTTCCATTAAATCTACGACCTGACCGCCTTTAGAAGGAGCTTCAACTTCAAAGCTTTCTCCCGCAATCTTACTTTCGATCATCTCCGCCACCTGTTCATGCACTTCATCTCTGTATTTTTCTGGTTCGAATGGACGTGCTAAATTATCGATTAATTGTCGTGCCATTGTTAATTCAGTTTCTGTTGGAACAATTCGGCCCCAGGATGCCTCCATATGTCGTATTTCCTGTGGATAGTGCATGGTCTCTAAAACCAGCCCTTCTTCAAAAACGCGCAGGCAGGCTAAGTGTTGCTTCGATCGCATGGTAACTCGAGCCAAAGCAACTTTCCCGCTTTCTTCCATAGCTTGACACAACAGACGATAAGCTTTTTGAGCAGTCTCCTCGGGAGACAAATAATATGATTTATCATAATAGATCGGATCAATTTCACTCAAGTTAATGAAATCAAGAATCTCGATAGATCGACTAGTAGGTTGTTCTAAAGCAGATAGTTCTTCTTCATCCATAATTACATAATGATCTTTCTCATATTCATATCCTTTGACCAAATCAGCCATTTCAACTTCCCGATCACAATAAGGACATTTTTTAATTGACCGGATTCTATGCTGACAGTCCTTATGCAAATAATTAAATTTAAACTCTTGTGATTCCGTTGCAGCATGCATTTTAACAGGAACATTTACCAGACCAAAACTGATTGAGCCTTTCCATAACGTATGCATAAGCTCACCTCCTCAAATATAGTGTGAACCATAAGGAATGGATTCATGCAAAACCATTATGGCTATTTCCTCTGCGAATATTATCAGCGAAACTGTTAAAAATTAGACTTATCAAATCATAAGACTCCCGCTTATATAAGTGGAAGTGGTTCCCATACATTGCTTCGGTGGGGATAGAGTTCACCCCGGTTAGGAAAACCTATTCAGCCCCGAAGTCGCTTGGAACCTCTTCAGATATAAACATAAAAAAAATAAAACTTTGTTCTTGCCGAACAAAGTTTTATAAATACCAATTTCTTTAATTCCCAGAATAGGTCTCATAAGATAGTGGCTTATCTAAATCATAGAGCTTAACCCTTTTAGCCTGGCAACAATAGCACTGGCAAGAACGGCATAGTCTTCAGTTGGCAGCATTAAAGATGCTGAAGAATCAAATAGAATATTCCCCGAAGCTGGAAATTCATCATCCCCTCTCCATAGTATCAATGTAACCGGTACGCGCGGAAAAGCCCTGATGGTCACTCCCACATCTCCGAGGCTATTAGCATATCCCCCTAAATGACTGACCACTTCTTTTAGTTTATCCGGCTTATCCCCAAAGAATCTGACCAATGGATCAATGGCCCGATGGGTAAAGGGCTGGATATAGATGCTTCCTCCGGGTAATTCTTTAAATGATATTAATTTTCCAGTCTCTTCAACCTCAGCGATATTTGCCAAGTAATGAAGGATTAATATTTGCGTTGGTAGAGATAGTTCCTTTTCGAAGGAATTAGCAGTTTTAAAAATACCGCTGGGATAATCCAGGATATATTGACCGCCCAAAAAATCAATGGAAAGGGTATTACCCACAAGAGGATACTTTGAATAGTGGGATATAACTTCTAAAGAATTTGCTCCAAACTTTTCCAGCGCTAACTCCTGAGCTGCCGTATAATTAACCATACTCCTCTCCTTCTTTCCGTCTGCTGTTATTTTTTTCTCATATTATATCTTTTTTCCATTTGAAAGCCAACGAAATATAAGTTCTGCCTAAATCAAAGAAGGAATAGCTCTAAAAGCAGTTTAAATTCCAAATTATTGAACTGAAGTAAATTTTTTAATACATAGCTTTGCCTTATAATCATATACTAACAATGCTTTCATCAGAAACAGTATATTGCAAGAAACCACCATTTGAAGGGAGGATTCCACATGTCAAGACGACGCAGCAGTATTATGTCAAACGAGTTGAAAGAGCAAATTGCTCAAGAGTTAGGATTTGCTGGGACCCTTCATCAAGAAGGTTTTGGAGGAGTTTCTTCAAGGGACTGTGGAAATATGGTGAAAATGGCTATTGAGTTAGCCGAGCGTAACATTCCAGGGAACAGAATGTCATAAAAAATCAAGTAATTTAATGAATCCCTTGGTTAAGAGCCGGGCATTTGCCCGGCTCTTCTATTTTCGAATGGAATTAATTACTGATTCTTCGCAGAAATGCCTTGGTTCGTTTCTCTTGCGGTCCGGCGAAAATTTCAAATGGCGTTCCTTCTTCAACAATACGACCACCATCGATAAATATTACTCTGTCAGACACTTCACGAGCAAAACTCATTTCATGAGTCACGACAATCATAGTCATCCCGTCTTCAGCTAATTGTTTCATGACGGTGAGAACTTCTCCGACCAATTCAGGATCAAGAGCAGATGTCGGCTCATCAAAGAGCATTATTTTGGGATGCATGGCAAGCGCTCTGGCAATTGCCACTCTTTGACATTGCCCGCCCGAAAGTGAGCTCGGGTAATAATCCCGTTTATCCGAAAGGCCTACTTTGGTGAGCAGGTCTGTGGCAATTTGAACCGCCTCCTCTTTTTTTTGATGAAGTACATGAATAGGGGCTTCAATAATATTTTGTAATGCCGTCAAATGCGGAAATAGGTTGAATTGTTGAAAGACCATTCCAACTTGGCGTCGAATATCCAGAAGATTTTTTGATTTCTTCTCCACCGGCACACTAGAGATTAAAATTTCTCCTGAAGTAATAGACTCCAATCCATTTAAACAACGAAGAAACGTGCTTTTGCCAGAGCCACTTGCCCCGATAAGCACTACAACCTCACCTGCCGATACTGACGTATCAATACCGTTAAGAACACGAGCTTTGCCAAACTCTTTGATTAAACCATGAACATCGATAATTGATTTTTCCGGTGCATAGGCCAATTCCAAATTAATACCCCCTTGTACGATTTTCAACAGCTAATCGCCATTCCATACTGCGCAAAACGACGGAAATTACGGTTGTCATTATTAAATAGAAAGCTGCTGCAGTCGTATAGAATTCCGTCGAAGCAAAGGTCACACTAGCAAAACGCTGAGATGTCTGCAGAAGCTCAGACATTGTAATTACAGAACAAAGCGATGAATCTTTTAAGCTAATGATAAATTGATTGCCTAAAGCAGGTAAGGCAATTCGCAATGCTTGGGGCAGAATAATTCTGCGCATTGCCAAAAATTTCCCCATCCCAAGGGATAAAGACGCCTCCGTTTGTCCAACGGGAATGGCTTCAATTCCTCCCCGAAATACCTCGGCAAGATACCCACCACTGTTAATTCCCAGACCAAGGATAGACGATGCAAAAGCACTCAGCTTAACGCCAAACTGTGGTAGACCGTAGTAAATAAGAAAAAGCTGAACAAGCAAAGGAGTTCCCCGAATAAGCCAAATATAAAAGTTTGCAATGAACCGAAGTGGGGTATGGGATATCTTTAAAAGAGCTGCCAGTAAACCCAAAAGAATACCTAGAGCAATCCCCAACACTGCGAGCTCAATAGTCAAACCTGCCGCCTTCATAAGATAGGGCATATATTTAAAAATAATTGTAAAATCAAGATTCAATGAATGTTACCTCCAATCAATCTACGGTCTTAACTTCACCCCTCTTATCCTCTTATTAACGAATATCCGCATCAAAATATTTTTCACTAATTTTTTTATAAGTACCATCTTCCATCATTTTAGCCAAGGCATTATTTACTGACTCAAGTAATTTCGGACTATCTTTGCGAATGGCAATTCCCATTTTTTCTTCATACAACAAATTCCCTGCCAGCTTAAAGGGATATTTATTTTTTTTGATAGCATTAAGGCCAACAATCTTATCTGTTATTACTGCATCCAACCTGCCATTAAACATATCCCTAAAGGCATCCGGGTCGCCTTTGTATGTCTTGACCGTCGCGCCTAAATCTCGAGCTTTAGTTTCATAAGTTGTGCCTAATACAACTCCTACAGTTTTCCCATTAAGATCCGCTCTACCAGTGATATTTGAATTTGTGGGAACAATAACCTGTGCTCCCGAACGATAATAGGGATCGCTAAAATTTACTTTCTTCAGTCTCTCATCTGTGATCGCCATACTTCCCAGGATCATATCAAATTTTTTGGCTTCTAACCCGGCAATAATCCCATCCCATTCAACAGCGATGGGAGCAGACTTCACACCGATTCTTTTTGCTATTTCCTCACCTATTTCCACATCAAATCCCGTAAGTTGATTTTGCTCATTATAATAGTTAAACGGAGGGTATTGTCCGCTCATGGCGAAAGTCAAGGCTCCCTCCTCTTTAATTTGGTCTAATGTTGTCGCCGCAGCACTATTGGTTTTGGTAGAACTGCAGCCGGTTACAATGAGTAACACAAGAATTACAAGGAAAAGTATATTAATTTTCTTCATAATAAATTTCTTCCTCCTCAAACTTATTTGACCTAACTAAATATTCAAATTATTTAGAAATGAAAAAAATCACCCCCATATTCCCCACTAAGTATCATACAATTTTTTAACCGACAACTTTATTTTATGTATTAAGTTGTTTATACTAAAACTATATCATATTTTTAAGAGAAAGGTCAATTCCGCTTTCCTTCTTTATGCGTATAACCCCCACCTTAAGTGAGCTCTTTCAATTTAAAAAAGGTTGACTTTTGGGTTCTGACAACTTAGTATTATATAAAGAGTTGTTTGTTGGAATATATTTTCCTTCTTTCATAAAATTATCTGCTTATGTTTTTAAATCCTACGGTAAAAAAATTTCTAAGGAGGAATGGCATTGAAGAAAGAACTGTTATTTCCCAATATCAGTCAGGAACAATGGAATGATTGGCATTGGCAGATGTCCAATAGAATTACAACACACGAGGAATTACTGAATTATATATCTCTGCTCCCCGAGGAAATTGAGCACATTAGACGTTGCTTGAAGAATTTCCGTATGGCAATAACACCCTACTATTTTTCCTTAATAGATTTTCAGGACCCGGAATGTCCGATTAAAAAACAGTCGATTCCCACAGTTCATGAATTACAAAAATCTCCTTGCGATTTAACCGATCCTCTTCATGAAGAGGCTGATTCACCAGTACCCGGGCTTACACACCGCTATCCTGACCGTGTTCTGCTTCTTGTAACAGATCAATGCTCCATGTATTGCCGTCATTGCACTAGAAGGAGAATGGCTGGTCAAACTGATCATGCCTTGCCCCTGAATCGTTTCAAACTCGCTGTTGAGTATATTCGCTCCAACCCACAAATACGAGATGTATTAATATCTGGCGGAGACCCTTTCACGCTTTCCGATGAACGTATAGAATTTATCCTTTCTAATCTGCGTTCCATCCCGCACGTAGAAATTATTCGTATTGGCACAAGAACGCCTGTTGTTCTTCCCATGCGAATTACCGATCACCTTATTGAGGTATTACAGAAATACCACCCCATCTGGATTAACACTCATTTCAATCATCCTAAAGAACTTACTACTGAAGCATGCAGCGCCTTGAGCAAGTTAGCCAATGCCGGTATACCGCTTGGAAACCAATCGGTCTTACTTAAAGGCATTAACGATTGTCCTGCTATTATGAAGAAACTGGTCCATGAACTTGTGAAAAACAGGGTAAGGCCTTACTATCTTTACCAATGCGATTTATCTAATGGTATTGAACATTTTAGAACCTCTGTAAGTACCGGTATAGAAATTATTGAAATGCTAAGAGGGCATACTTCAGGTTTCGCAGTTCCTACCTTTGTTGTTGACGCCCCAGGCGGCGGTGGAAAAATCCCCCTGCAGCCAAACTATCTAATTTCTCAATCTAACGACAAAATCATTCTAAGAAATTATGAAGGAGTCATTACCGTATATCAGGAACCCACACGAAATGAAAGTCGTTGCGGAAACTGTGAAGATATCTGTCCACTCGCAAATTCTCGCCAAATTGGCCTTGGAAAGTTACTAAGAGGCGAACTAATAAGCCTGACACCTCAAGAAAATTTGAGATTAAAAAGACGAAAGAAAGTTTCTTTAGCCTGCAGGGGTGAGATAGATGCTTAAGACGACAAATTTGCCAAGTCTTTCAAAAAGCATAATTTTCGATAAACGGAATAGTCGACTAATTGTAAATAACTATGCTCCAAATACTAAACCTTCTTCATTTGGCCGGCACCTAATTGATTTAGCTGCTAAAAAGAACTTGGAAAAGATATGGCTATGGGCATCGCCAAGAGATGTTTCGGAATTTTTACGCGGTGGTTTCCGCTTAGAAGGAAGTCTCTTAGGTGAGGAGAAAAAATTCAGTATAAGCCTTGCCTACTATGTTAATAATGTTCGTGGCCATTCAACTAACAGCCACTTAGAAAATGAGATACTAAATACTATTAGACTGAAACCAATTAGTAAATTACCACAAACACCTTCCGAGGTAGAGTTAAAATTACTGGACGAGTCTTTTGCCGAAGAAATATCAGAACTATTAACTCGAGTGTTTACTACCTACCCCTCGCCGGTGGACAATCCTCAATATATCCGCTCATTGATTCAAAAAGGTAATATTTTTGCTGGTGCCATATCCCGGAATTGTTTAGTTGCTGTTGCAGCTACTTACCCTGATCACGTTCTAAATCGTTGCGAAATGACAGATTGTGCCACCCTAAAAGAATACAGAGGACGTTCACTCTCCGAATCATGTCTTGGCCTTTTAGAACAAGAACTTAAAGCTTACAGTAATTTAACTCTCTATACCCTGGCTCGCGCTCAATCTTACGGCATGAACAGAGTATTCCATAAGCTTGGCTACAAATTTCAAGGCCGCTTAATAAACAATTGCCATATCGCGGGTTCTTTTGAAGATATGAACCTTTGGGTTCGCTAGGGGAATTCATTATGTATAACAAAATTCTGGTCTCTGTCGATACTTCTTCAGTTTCTAAACGTGCCTTGCATCATGCTTTTCAATTGGCCCGAAGCACAGGCTCCAAGTTAACCGTTCTTTATGTTCAACAGATCATCTTATTTTATTATGGCGCTCTAGGCCCTGAGGGTAAGTGCGTCTCTTTATCAAAACTCGAAGGGGAAGACATTTTAAATAACTTATTGCAGGAGCTGGACATCAATCCTGCTTCTGTTTGTCAAAGAACTGCAACCGGTAATTCAGCACTCTTGATACCAGCAATTGCGAAAGAAGAAAAAGTCAATCTAATAGTCCTGGGCATTAAAAACTTTGGAATATTATCTAGTATATTGCAGGACAATACCCAGCAAACAGTCTTAAAATATGCTCCATGTCCCGTTCTAATTGTCAAGTAAACTCATTCAGATAACCACTCCCACTTGTAGAAGCGAGAGTCTTACAATTGAATAAAACGTTTACAAATAATAGGAAAGGCAGGCATTATCATTACCATACTGATAAAGGCCTGCTTTTTTAATAAATTAATTGCTGCTTACTTTATTTAACTTTATTTAATTGTCTATCCTGTTAAACTGTAAACTTCTAAAGTAGGTTGTTATAAGACGAAGCGTGAAAAAATTATATGGAAGAAACGAAGCTCCGCGCAAGCGAGTGGGAGTGGACAATCCTTCGATAATTAGAGAGCCCCTATTCTTTATTGATTTCCTTATTATGAGCCATAGTAATATAGCACAAACTATAACCTAAAATAGAAAATACAGAAGCTGTAAGAAAAAAATCAAAACTCATAGTGGTCAACCTTTCTATTATATAGTTAACAACTTATCAGTATTCCCTTTTGCTCCGTTACGGTGATGTCAGATCATACTTCTGTGCACCATTTGCCGCGAAAGCTTTCTCCCAATTTTCAACATAAGATCCCGTAGCCCATTCAGCCATAACAACCGCCTCCCCTTCTTTCAAATTTATTTTCGTCAAAGGTTCGCTGCCTAACTCAGCATTAGTAATTCCGTAAACATAGAGCTTAGTTTTGGTCGTAATTATAGCGATATCTCGATTAGGTGAAGTGAATGCATCCATAGCATCAGGAACTCGGTCTTTGATATTTTGCCAGCTAAGACACAGTGTGTCATAAGAAACCATTTTGGCAGGAGGAATTAAATTGACATTATAGTCCAGATAGCGAGGGATATTCTCGTCTTGATAGTTAATTCTCCCCTGCAGATACCAATGTCCATTTTTACGAGTAAGCCCAAAATTCTCCTCACTTTCATCATTATCCGTCGCTAAAATTCCTTTACTTCTTAGAGATTGAATAGCTTGATCCCTGGCATTGTTATAAACGACAGATCCTCCATTTTCCAGTAAGTCAGATATCTTAACTCCTTCTTGGGCTGAGATTTTGTCAACAGGTAATACCTGCAATTGATTGACGCCATCAACTTTGTTTTCAATGGCTACATAATCATTACCAACATAATCTATAATTTTTTGGTGTATCGTCTCTGGAATATCATGTTGAGTAATCTTCATCGCTTTTGTTTCAAGTCCTGAAATTTTAGTCGAAACGTCACGCGCTGATAATTCATCCTCTTTTATAGCTCCGTCCGACACATTCTGGACTTGCAGAAACCAAAATCCACTGCTTCGCGGAAAAAATATATCTTTCTCCGTTAATATCGGGTGAAGTTTTCCATTGTTTGCTGCTATCCAAAGCGTCTGATAGGCATGACCATCATTTTCAGGAATTTTTAACCCCAGCAAAACACCTGACGTTGCGGGCCTGCCTTTTTGACTTATAGTTGCTTCATTAGGATTGGCAGCAGCTAAGGAACTGTCCACTTGATCCGATACCTTTTTCAGCAGCAATACCTTGTTCTCGGCGAAGGCGATAAGCTTGAAATCATCAACCCTGATAAATTCACCCAAAAAGTTTTCAGAAGTTGATACGGTGGTTACTTCAATTACCGTATTATTCGGCACTAAACTACTTGAAAGCATCAAGTATTTTGTCATTAAATAATCCGTGGAATTGACCTTTTTTATTTTATAAGAGGGCTGGTTCCAGACATAATTTCCGAGCATAGCTGCTCCCCGGGTGAACTGGGCACTATCTCCAATCCATATTTGATCATTATCTCCGCCGTGTCTGCTGGCACTCAAGTCCTGAATCACAACCCATTTTCCTTCCAAAGGGCAGACATTGCTGTTTGGCGGAATAATTTTCCCCGCAGTAGTCCAGGAAAGTTTAGTACATCCGCCAAGCAAAAAAATGATAAGCATCATGATCAAAAGTCTGACAATCCTAGTCATCAAGAATCACCCCTTTAGGCAGGGTAATCGTGACATTTGTTCCTTGATCTAACACGCTCTTAATTTCTAATTTGCCACCAATTAAAGTGACAATCTCCTCGCATATTGACAAACCGATCCCATTTTTAGAGTGTGAGCTTTTCCCTTTGTAAAATTTTTCTTTGACCATGGGCAATTCATCCGCCCTAATTCCACATCCATTATCAGAAATTATAATCATAAGCACGTCTTCCTGAAACTTTGCCTGAAAGGTAATCCACCCGCCAGGAGACGTAAAATTAAAGGCATTATCTAAAACATTAATGAACAACTGTTTCAAACGATTAGCATCGGACATGATCATTGGTAAATTTTCCGGATATTCGAGGTTAAAATTTACATTTTCCCGGACTGCCCTGGGCGTTAATTGTTTGTGAATATATTCCATAAGATTTTCTAAGTTTATTTCTTCATTTTGGAGCTTAATTCTGCCGGAAATAAACTTAGAAAAATCCAAAAGTTCTTCTACCATATGAGTTAAGCGTTCACTCTCTTTAGCAATGATGCCGAGCCCGTCATTGAGCATATCTTTATGCTGAAATTGTTCATTTTGAAGCGTTATAGCCCAGCCCATAATTGAAGTTAGAGGTGTACGAAGTTCATGAGACACCGAAGAAATAAAGTCATTTTTCAGTTGTTCTTTCTTGACGATTTCATCAGCCATATAGTTTAGTGTATTGGAAAGCTTGCCGATTTCATCTTGATGGGTATTTTTACTGCGGGCTTGAAAGTTTCCGGCGGCCATCTCTTGAGCTGCTTCAGTCACTTCCTGCAAAGGAACAATTATTGTATTTGCCAGGAAGATACTGATTAATCCGACAATAACGACGACTGCGACACCAATGGCAATAAAAATAACGGCTGTATTTTGAATATCTTCATCGACAGCACTTAAGGAGGTGATAAAGCGCAGGGCACCAACGATCTGATCTTTAGCTTTTAAAGGATAAGAGACAGCCATAACCTTTTGACCGCTAAGGGTCCCAATCCATTTTCCCGTCTTACCTGTTAGGGCATCCTTTATATCGTCATAGGCAACTTTCTCAGAAGGAATCGTCCCTTGTGAGTCCATGACAATGTTTCCGTCCTTGTCAACGATCTCCACTTCTGCATTACTTTGGTTCCAAAAAGCATCAACGTTGTAAAGAACATTTTCCTTGAGCGAAGTATCCGAAAAATATTTGGCATATAAATCAGCCGAAATTTTTATCTGATTGGTGAGACTTCCTTCTAAACTGCCATAATAATTGCGCCGGACAGTGTAAATAAGAAGCAGTTCCAAAATTGTGACCGTGATAATAATAACAATCATGAAATTGGCCGTAAGCCTTGCTCTTATACCTCTCATCTTAAGACTCCTGCTGCCAGCGATACCCTGAACCCCAAACTGTCTTAATATAGTTAGGTTGTGATGGGTTATCCTCAATTTTCTCCCGTAAGCGCCTGATATGCACATCCAGTGTTTTGGTATCGCCAAAGTAATCTTCTCCCCAGACAGCATTAAGCATCTCATTTCGTTTAAGTGCCTTTTCTGGGTTTTCCATAAATATTTTTAATAAAGCAAATTCAGTCGGAGTCAACTCAATTTCAATCTGCTGCTTGAAAAATTTGTTTGAAGTTATATCCAAACACAAATCTCCACAGTTGAGGATTTGTTTTGTCTCTCTTGGTCCCATACTTCGCCGAAGCACTGCTTTAATGCGGGCAATTAATTCAAAGGGATTAAATGGTTTAACCATATAATCATCCGCGCCTAGTTCCAAACCTAAGATTTTATCTGTATCCTGACCTTTGGCTGTCAGCATAATAACTAAGGTTTCCGGCATGGATTGACGAATTTGTTGGCAGACTTCCAGACCGCTAATACCGGGCAGCATGAGATCAAGTACGACAACATCAGGAAAAAACGTCTTAAGTATAGACAGAGCTTCTTCACCGGTTATTGCCTCTTCCACATGATATCCCGCCGCAAATAAATTCAGAGTTATAAAGCGCCTGATTGATTCTTCATCTTCAACAACCAGTATTTTTGTTTTCTTCTCCTTCATCAGACCACTCCATCTCATCGAGTTTCTAAGTATTAAACCTGCCCCTTTATTGTAAACCAAGTTATACCGCCGAGGGTAATCATTTTATGGGTTATTGGGCAAACCTTAGAAATCAGTTGAACTTCTTCATTTCTTGAGCTTAACTTGTCTTAATCGGGATATTAATACAATACACTATCTTGTCCTTTTCTTTTTTACAAAGTTCTTAAAAAAAGTTACAAAAAGATTAAGAAAGACAAAAAACGAGAATTCCCCCTCGCTTTTTGTCTTTCTTTCAATTCAGGATCTTTAATTCAACCTAACCTTAAACCAGTTTCTTTAATCCTCGAGACCGCTGTTAAGATTATAGTTCTAAATCGATTAATTTGTGTTCGAGCACATCTACAAGCCCAAAATCTGTCAGGCCTAATTTAGGAACTGTTGGTAAGGAAATAAAGCATAAGGTCATAAACGGTGAGGGCAAGGTACACCCTAATTGCCGAGCTGCCTTATTTACCTCTTCGAGCTCTCCGAGCACAACTTCAGCCGGTTTTTCACTCATTAAACCGCCAATTGGCAATTCCATCTTTCCAATAATCTCACCATTATTAACAGCCGCCATCCCGCCTTGCAGCTTGTGAATCATGTTTACCGCACAGGCCATATCCTTATCATTTGTCCCAACGCAGACAATATTATGATGGTCATGAGACATGGAGGTAGCTAAAGCTCCTCGCTTCAGGCGAAACCCCTTTACGAAACCAATCCCAACCCCTCCTGTCTTACCATAGCGTTCAACAATGGCAAGCTTTAAAACATCTTGATCAGGGTTATTGGCAATTTGCCCCTTAACTACAGGTAATTCCTCAAAATCCCATTCGTTAATAATTTGATCGTTATAGATACGAATCACGTTTACCCGAGTGCTCGGTCCTTGCCTTTTGGCAGGTATGTGAAAGGAATCTTCCGTAATAGGTTTTTGGAGTTTAACAGTCTCTTTAATCCACTCAGGATAACATCCCTGGTTGCTTTCCTTCACAAGCCGACCGTTCTCAGCAACAACGTTTCCTTCATATATTACCTTGACGGGAGTAATATCCGACAATTCTTTGACGAGAAGTATATCCGCCAATCTTCCAGGGGTAATACTCCCGATCTCATCCTCTAAGCGGAAATGCCTTGCTGGATTCAAGGTTGCCATTTGGATCGCTTGAATTGGTCTCATTCCCAGCGAAATCGCTTTATTAACATTGTAGTTAATATGACCTTCGTTACGAATATCAATGACATGCTTGTCATCGGTGCAGAATATTAAATGTTCAGAGCTTAGTCCCTGCCTAATAACCCCGCGAATAAGTTCTTCAACATTACGTTCCGTGCTTCCTTCCCGAATCATCACCGTCATCCCTAACTGCACTCTCTCCAAAAGCTGTTGGAACGTCACACATTCATGGTCATCAGACATACCCGCGCTGGCATAGGCATTGAGCTCCTGTCCGGACCGACCAATAGCATGTCCGTTAACAATCTTTCGGCGGCTTAGGGAGGCAGCGATTTTTTGCAGATATTCATCTTGGACAAAAAGGACCTTCGAGGGATCAAGTTCGCCTAAGCTAATACTTTCCCGCCAGTTTAACAATTCTTCGACTTCGGTCAGTCCTAAAACCCCTCCGGTGGTCTCTAAGCCCGGCGCTGTGGGGACTCGGGAAGAAACCTGAATATAGGTTCGATAAGGAAGACTCGCAATCGAATTTAATAAAGCTTTGACCCCCTCAATCCCCGCAACATTGGCAATCTCCATAAGATCAGCCATCAGGGTTGTCGTACCTTGAGGTACAAGAACTTCGGCCAGGGACTCCGGTGAGAGCAATGTAGTTTCAAAATGCATATGTCCGTCAATTAAACCCGGTATGGCATACATCCCCTGGCAATTGAGAGTCTCTTTGGCTGTTAAACTTGCTTGAGGATCAATAGATACAATTCGTTTTCCCTTAATATATATGTTCGTGGGATAAATCTGTGAGGAATAAACATTGACCAGATTAACATTTTCCAGCTTCAGATCACAATCCTGAATTTTCAAACCCGCTTCAAGCACTGTTTTAATATCTTCGTAAGTTCGCATAGCTATCCCCCCTTAGCAAGAATACAAAGTAAGAGCCAACTTTTTTCGCGTTGGCTCCCTTAAAATCAAATATGTTATGGGCTAGGCGCTTTTGGTGAAAGCGTCCACAGGACACTTTCGCCACCGAAGCCCCGATGTTCTGCTTTAGTTGAACGAGTTCACTAACGTTCCTCACGCGAGTATGGAATTCCAAGAGCAGCCGGTGTTCCTGAACGCCTGGTTTTCGTCTCCCTCGTTGTAATAACCAAAACAATAAACGTAAAAATATAAGGAAGCATTTGCAAAAAATAGGACGGAATCATCACGCCTAAAGCCTGAAGATGTAACCCCAGTGAAGCAATGACCCCAAACAGCCAGGCTCCCAACAAAGCGCGAGCAGGATCCCAGACGGCAAAAATAACAAGGGCGACGGCGATCCAGCCACGGCCTGCCGACATGTTTTCAACCCAAGAAGGAGAATAAGCTAAGGATAGATAAGCGCCCCCGGCGCCTGCAAACATGCCTCCCCCTATGACTGCAGCATAGCGAACCAAAAAAATATTGTGTCCCAAGGCATCAACAGCCGACGGATTTTCCCCGGCTGCCCTAAGAAGAAGGCCTGCCTTTGTTATATAAAAGACAAACCAAAGAACAACAACAAGAATCACGCTCAGGTAAACCATAAGATCCTGATTGAATAGAATTTTGCCGATGATAGGAATTTGAGAGAGACCCGGAAGAGGAACAGCTTTAAACGTTGACGTCGGCGGAATTCCGACTAACGTACGACCTAAGTAAGCCGATAAGCCTGTGCCAAAAATCGTCAAAGCTAAACCGCTCGCCACCTGATTGGCCCGAAAAACAATGGTTATTACCGCATGAATTAGGGCCATAAGTCCGCCGGCGACGATAGCTACCAGTAAACCCAGCCATTTATTCTGGGAAAACGTTCCCACGTAAAAAGCACTTACTGCCCCCACGAGCATCATGCCTTCAACCCCCAGATTCAAAATGCCGGCACGCTCTGTGATTACTTCACCAAGAGAAGCATATAAAATCGGAGTGCCTGCAACAACGCCGGAGGCAAGGATGGCGATTAAATAATTCAGATCCATACCATCATGCCTTCTTTCTTACCAATCGGTAATTATTAAAAATTTCGCCTGCCAGTACGAAGAATAGTATCGAGCCTTGAAACATAGAAACCATGCTTGAGGGAAAACCGGAGGTCTGCAAACTATAGCCTCCTACAAGCAATCCGCCCATTAAAAAGGATACAAGGAGGATACTGATGGGATTCAGACGGGCCAGCAGGGCAATAAGTATGGCGGTATAACCGTAGCCCGGAGAAATAGTCTGCTGTAAGCGGTGGAGAACGCCTGATACCTCAGCCATCCCAGCAATTCCTGATATGGCCCCGCTCAAAAACATAACCATTAAGACATTTTTAATATAGCTCATACCTGCATAATCAGCGGCTTTGCGGCTGGAACCACTGACACGTATCTCATAACCCCATTTAGAATACTTAAGAATAAAAAATAGAATAACTGCAATAATAGCCATTAAAAAAAGCGCATAGCTGATGCGAGTGTTCCCGAAAACAGGAATTGTTCCGTTATCTGAAAACTGCTTTGTCAGGGGAAAGTTATTTCCTTTCGGATCCTTCCATGGGCCATATACAAGGTAGGCAATCCAAAGGTAAGCCACATAGTTAAGTAAAAGAGAACTGATCGTTTCATTAACATTCCAAAAGGCCTTCGGCAGGGCAGGAATCAAAGCCCAAAGTCCCCCACAAATTAACCCTGCGAGTAACATCAGGGGCAGAAGTACCAGTTTAGGCAAACCGGAAAAGAAGAGAGCAAAATAGGTTGCCCCAAAAGCTCCCATATAAAATTGGCCTTCCGCTCCAATGTTCCATAATTGCATACGGAAAGCCAAAGAGACCCCCAAGGAGCACAAGGCAAGAGGAATCATTTCTACGATGGTTTCACTTAAGCCATAGATAGAACCTACAGAGGATTGCACTATCTCAGTGTAAAGTTCCAAAGGGTTTTTCCCGGTAAGCAGCACAAAAAGACCCGCAAAGATTAAACCCAGGATGATGGAAGTTACAGAGATGACAACCTTCTTTAACCCAGAGCTTGTATTTGTTTTCTTTATCTCCCAACTTCCTAAAAGTTTATGCTTCATGAAGACCTACCTTTCTTTTGCCGGCCATCATCAGACCGATTTCTTCACGCGATGTCTCGTTCGGCTTAACGACACCCATGATTTCTCCCCCGTGCATAACGATGATGCGGTCTGTCATGGAAAGGATGTCTTCCAGGTCTTCCGAGATAAGAAGTACAGTCTTGCCCTTCTCACTCTCTCCGATAAGCAAACGTCTTACATAATCCGTGGCACCAATGTCCAGACCGCGCATGGGATAAACAGCGATAATCAATTTAGGATTGGAATCGATTTCCCGTGCCAGAAGGAGCTTCTGAATATTTCCTCCCGACATCATTTTAACGGGATTGGACATACTCGCCAACCGAACATCAAATTTCTCAATCAATTGTTCAGAATCATGTTTGACTTTGTCCCAGGAAATAAAGGCTCCCGGATACTTGCGATAGCTTTTAAGCGCAACATTTTCGTAAGCGTTAAGGTCGGTCACGAGACCGGTAGTCATACGATCCTCCGGTACATAGCTAATACCGAGGTTAATTCGCTTTTTACGCCCTGACTTTGTACAATCCTTGCCGCAGAAAGCAATAGTTCCTTGTTTGGCAGAACGCAGACCTGCCACCGTTTCTGCCAGTTCTTTCTGCCCGTTGCCGTCAACACCGGCTATGCCGAGGATTTCTCCTTTATATATATCCATTGAAATATTTTTCAATTTTAATAAACCATTGTCGCCTAAGGCTGAAACATTTGCTAAAGTCATGAGTATATCAGTTTTGGCAGACAACGTCTTCCCAGTTGTGGAGGAAATATTTCTGCCAACCATCATTTTGGCAAGCTCTATTTCATTTGTCGTTTTCGTTTGAACAGTCCCAATAGATCTCCCGTCTCGGAGAACAGTGATAGAATCGGTGTTTTCCATAACCTCGTTCATTTTGTGAGAGATAATGACAATAGCTTTTCCGCTTGCGGCCATCTTTTGCAGGGTAGTATAGAGGGCCTTGGCTTCTTGAGGTGTCAATACGGCCGTTGGCTCATCAAGAATTAAAAATTTAGCACCCAAAAGCAGTAATTTTATAATTTCCACCCTTTGCTGTTCACCGACCGAAAGCTGCCAGATTTTCGCCTTGGGATCAATAGAAAGCCCAAAAGCTTCCGATTGCTCAATAATTTGCCTTTCGATCTCTTTGAGGTTGTATATTTGTTTTAGCCCTTTAATGCTGAGCATAATATTTTCAGCGACGGTGAAGGGCTGAACAAGTTTAAAATGCTGATGTACCATGCCAATACCCTTGTTGACCGCATCCTTAGGTGAAGAAAATTCAACCTTCTTGCCTTCAATATATATTTCGCCCCCATCGGGCCGATACAATCCAGTGAGCACGCTCATTAACGTACTCTTCCCCGCTCCATTTTCCCCCAAGAGAGCATGAATTTCGCCTTTGTTAACGACCAGTGAAACTTGATCATTAGCAAGGATACCCGGAAACTCTTTTGTGATTTTGCGCATTTCCACCATGGGTGTATTCCCCATCGATCTCACCCTTTCAACATTATCGCAAACCGGCGAGAAACTCGCCGGTTTGCGGATAACATCATTCTTCTGTTCTAGCCGGTTAAGATTTGGGAATTGATCCCACAACGCCTTTGACAAACCAGTTGATGGAAAGGAGCATCTCATCTGTGGCTTTATCACCGTCTTTAACCTTTAAGTTACCGTTTTGATCGTAAACCGGTCCTGTGAAAGGAACAAATTTACCATCGATAATATCTTGTCGTTTCGCTGTGACAGTTGCTTGGAAATCTTTATCGACTTTGGAGCTAAAGGGTGTTATATCGATAACACCGCCATCTTTGATTCCGCCAAAGTATTGACTTGATTTCCAGGTTTTGTTCATAACATCTTTGACTACTTGAACAAAGTATGGGCCCCAATTGGAAACGTCACCTACGAGGATAGAATTAGGGGCAAACTTCGACATATCTGAATCGTGGCCGATTGCCAGCACACCTCTATCCTGGGCTGTTTGCGCAAAGGATGGCGAATCCACATGCATAGCAAGAACGTCAGCGCCGGCATCAATCAAACTATTGGCCGCCGTTTTCTCTGTTGCAGGATCGTTCCATGAATTTGTCCAGACTACTTTAACTTGAACTTTAGGATTTACCGATTGGGCGCCAAGAGTAAAGGCATCGATATTACGGATGACCTCAGGGGTACCAAACGGTGCCAGGAAGCCGAGAATATTGCTCTTTGTATATTTGCCGGCAACCATACCGGTCAGATAGCGGGCTTGATAGTCACGATTGAAATATGTGCCTAAATTGTCTGTTGTTTTATAACCGCTGCAATGTTCGAAGACGACATTCGGGAATTTTTTAGATACATCTTTCATGTAATCCATGTAGCCATAGCTGGTACCGAAAATAATATTGTAACCCTTTTGAGCAAGATCTGTGAAAGTACGTTCACAGTCAGCAGTTTCCGGAATGTTTTCAACATAGGTTGTCTCAACATTCTTCATATGAGATTCCAGGTATTTTCGGCCTTGATCCTGAGCATAAGTATAACCGAAATCACCTACTGGTCCGACATATACAAAGGCAACTTTAATTTTTTGACCTGCAGACTGACTGCTTCCTTGATCCGAAGTCGCTGCCGGCTTACTGGTTTGCGAGCAGCCACTAAGCAGCAGGGTCAAGATCATGACAAAGACTAGCGTAGAAATACTGATTTTCTTAGATAATTTCATGCTCTTTCCTCCACTAATTATTCTTGGATTACGTTATCAAAATTAAAGTCTTTACATCCCCTCTTCCTGACTTGACAGTCTATATTCACAAAAATACAGCTGCATTGCCGTCTTGCCTCCCGATTTTCGTGAATAGTACAGACATATCCCTAGACCAGTTTAAATCTATATCTTAAAAATGCCGTGGCAATGCAACCAAATTTTATCCTGCCAAAACCGACTATTAATGTACTTACCTTTTGTGAAGATTATAGTAAATCCTAAAAGAAATCTGTAAAAAACATACCACTATTTAAGAAATTAATTATGTAAAATTGGCCTCTATTTCTTATGTTTTCCAGATAAACAAAAAAGAGAAGTTATATATCCCGGAAATAACCGGAAATTATAGCTTCTTTGCTACCTAATCTAATACATTGAAGACTAGCTATGAACTAAATTATAATAGGTTTTTCTTCATAGTTCAAGTAGTCTAACCCTGCTAGCTTCTCTATTATAGCTTATATTAATTAATTAATTTAGTTGCTGATAAAGAGAGATTGGCACCTGATATTTTTGATATACTCTTGGGAATACTTAATAAAGTTTAAGCAAAAATCTCTTTTACTAAAGGAAAGGAATCATTATGCCATTACCCTTGATTCAGCATCCTGAACTCAGTCCTAATAGCCAAGCTTTCCCCTTCGTAGAACAGCTCCTCACCAGAAATAAGCAACTTGGTACTAATGTGACTAAAAGTCACGGCGTAACCATTATTGATTGCGGCATCCAGGTACTGGGCGGTTGGGAGGCAGGTGTTTTATACGCTTCAGTGTGCTTGGGCGGTTTAGCTAGGGTTGAACTGCATTGGTCTCATCTTAAAGATTTTCCCTGGCCGTCCGTGGAAGTGATAACTGATCATCCTCTAAGGGCTTGCTTAGCGTCTCAGTATGCTGGGTGGCCGATTAAGAATGGCGAAAAAGTAGTTTTAGGTTCCGGGCCTATTCGCTCCATCGTTCATGAGGGTGGTCTGTTCGAAACGCTAGGGTATAGAGATGAATCAAATACTGCAATTATCTGCCTGGAAAGCGACACTCTTCCGACTGATGAGGCAATTGAGCAAATATTGGAGGTATGCAATTGCGCTCCGACAAGTCTCTATATCTTAGCGGCACCAACGGCTTCCTTCGTGGGTTCTGTTCAGGTAAGCGCCCGTGCCTTAGAAACCGGTCTATCAAAACTAAGGTTGTTGGGTTATGATTTAGGAAAGATTGTTTCAGGTTGGAGTACCTGCCCGCTCCCCCCCATAACAAAAGATAACCTTCGGGCTTTAGGGCGTACAAATGATGCGATTCTCTACGGGGCAACGGTCTATTTTAACCTCCAGGATGATGATAAGACCCTAGAATCTATAGTCAAACAAATTCCTTCGTCCTTATCCCAATATAATGTTCAACGATTTGAAGAACTTATAGAACGTCACGGAAATTTCTACGAACTTGATCCTACAATATTTAGTCCGGCTGAAGTCTGGCTTAACAACATCAACAGCGGCAATTCCTTTCATGCCGGAGCTGTAAATATCAATCTCTTACGTCAATCTTTCTGTATAAAAGCATAATGAACAAAATGCGATCAAGTTAATCTTTATGTTGAGGGGATATCAATGCTTGATGTTTGTTTATTGGGGACAGGAGGCATGCTGCCGATTCCCGGCAGATGGCTGTCTTCCCTTCTGATCCGCTGGAACGGAAAAATGATTCTGGTCGATTGTGGCGAGGGAACTCAAATCCCATTAAGAATGGCGGCATGGGGTTTTAAGGCTATCGATGCCATCCTATTTACTCATTATCATGCAGACCATATAGCCGGATTACCTGGGCTGCTTCTGACGGTTGCCAATTCCGGAAGATCAGAAGTCCTAACCTTAATCGGGCCTCCAGGCTTAAAAAAGATAGTTGATGGCCTGACAGTCATTTCACCTCTACTGCCCTACGAATTAAGACTGATCGAATTGCCGGATGCTGAGGTTGGTGAAACATCCCTTCACCAAATTCTTATCAAAAGTTTACCTGTCGACCATTCCCTTGCCTGCTTGGCCTATTCTATCGAACTGCCGCGGAGCAGAAAATTTAATGCCGCGAGGGCTGAAGCCCTAAATATTCCTGTATATTATTGGAAGTCTCTTCAGCAAGGTTTTACTTTAACTTATGGAAATCACACAATTAGCCCAGAGATGGTCTTGGGCGACATAAGAAAAGGTATTAAAGTTTGCTACTGTACGGATACCAGGCCAACAGAAGACTTAGTAACATTCATCAGTAATTCAGACCTTTTAATCTGTGAAGGAATGTACGCCAAGGAAGAGGATCGGGAAAAAGCAATTCAAAAAAAGCATATGACATTTTCTGAGGCCGCATTACTCGCCCGTGAAGGACACGCAGCCGAACTCTGGCTCACTCACTATAGTCCCTCCTTAACAGATCCAGAAAACTACGTTGAGGCCGTCAGAACGATTTTCAGAAATACAATTACAGGACGAGACCTGCAGCATAAAACCTTAAAGTATCGCTAGAGATTGAACTAAGAAAATTGTGATTTTCTGTCATTCACCATTCCTAAGGCCAATGATTAAAAGCACTTCAGGCCACGAAGTGAATCTTAGCCAAGCCAATTTAATGTAAAAATTTATAAAGATTTCACCTTTTCTAATAGAAAACGGCTTGACTTAGAGTAGACTCTAAGGTTTATTCTAGGAAATGAATAATGTTTTAAACTGGGGGAGTATGTATGGAAAAGTCAAAAGTTTATTTTACGAATTTACACACAACAATAAATGAAAACTTACAGCAAAAACTAAACCGTTTGATTAAAACTGCCGGAATACAGCAAATCGATTTTGACAAAAAATTTGTCGCCATTAAAATCCATTTTGGCGAGCCAGGGAATTTGGCCTATTTACGCCCTAATTTTGCCAAAACAGTTGTAGATATGGTCAAAGATCTAGGTGGAAAGCCGTTTCTCACAGATTGTAACACCTTGTATGTAGGGGGACGAAAAAACGCTCTTGAACATTTGGAATCTGCCTATGTCAACGGCTTTTCTCCTTTTTCTACAGGCTGTCACCTTCTCATTGGTGATGGCCTGAAAGGGACTGATGAAGTTTTGGTCCCTGTTGAGAACGGCGAATATGTTAAAGAAGCGAAAATCGGTCATGCTATTATGGATGCCGATATCATAATTTCTTTAAATCATTTTAAAGGCCATGAGCTTACAGGTTTTGGCGGCGCCCTAAAAAATATTGGTATGGGATGCGGCTCACGGGCAGGTAAAATGGAGATGCACAGTAATGGTAAACCCCATGTTTCTCAAGAACAGTGCGTTGGCTGCGGTATGTGTACAAAAATTTGTGCTCATAGTGCTAATAGTGTTGCTGATCATAAAGCGTCTATCGATCATAATAAGTGTGTTGGCTGTGGTCGTTGTATTGGAGTTTGCCCAACTGGAGCGATTATGGCAGCTTGGGATGAATCTAATGACATCTTGAATAAGAAAATGGCAGAATATTCCTGGGCCGTTCTCCATGATCGCCCAAATTTCCACATCAGCTTAGTTATTGATGTTTCTCCTTTCTGCGACTGTCATGCCGAAAACGATATTCCGATTGTTCCGAATGTAGGGATGTTTGCCTCCTTTGATCCGATTGCTCTCGATGTAGCTTGCGCCGACGCAGTCAATCGTCAGCCGGTCATGAGTGGAAGTCTGCTCGAAAAAAGCGACCACAATCATAGTGATCATTTTACCGACGTTAATCCAAGCACCGACTGGAAAGTAGGTATAGACCATGCAGTAAAACTAGGTCTGGGCAGCAAGGCGTATGAATTGATTACAATCTAATTAGAGGAGTCGTATTTTAATGGGATATACGATCAGCCAGGTAGCAAAAAAATTTGATCTTACTGCACACACCATTCGCTATTATGACAAAGAAGGTCTTCTGCCCTTTGTCGATCGAAGCAAAACGGGAAATAGGGAATTTACAGATGATGATCTTGATTGGATAAAGCTCATTTGTTGTTTGAAAAACACCGGAATGCCCATTAAACAAATCAAGCAATACATTGAATGGTGCCTTTTAGGGGATAAGACCCTGGAAATTCGCCGACAAATGTTTATTGACCATCGAAAAGAAGTCCTAAAACAGATGGAAGATTTAAAAGAAAACCTAAAAACTATTGATCACAAACTCAAATGTTATGCTAAAAGCTGCAACATTTCACCCAATACCAGACAAGTACACTCATTATAACGATAACGCTAATCAGTAATTTGCAGGTTTTAAAAAGAAAAGCTTCCTTGCTGCTATGATGTCTTGAGCAGTCGGGAAGCTTTTCTTGATAATCCCGTCCCAATCGGGTAAGCAAAAGGTTTTTAATCAGCAGCCTCTTCCTTAGGCCAAGTGATAGGAAACTTATTCGGATGATTCAAGGCATAAGGCAATGAAGCGACTCCCAAGTGCTGCTTGGCAATAATATTAAGCAATTTTTGCAGCTGAAACCCTAAGTTGCCGTTCCAATGCAGTAAAATTACGCTTCCGGGAGCAAGGGGTTTTCCATTATATGTCTGAAGTCCACTGTCACTCATGGTTGCATTCCACATGATTAAATGTTTCATACCGGCTTGATATGCAGCTTGACAAACTGTTTGATTATAATCCCCGTAGGGTGGACGGAAGAGTGTAGGTGTTGAAAATGATGTTAAATAGCTTTGCGCAGTTTTAATTTGGCTCAGCACATCTGCTGGGGAATCTTTCGTCAGATCCGGATGAGATACTGTATGATTCTCGATGTCTCCTCCTGCGGCAACAAATGATCGCCAAAAATCCGGGTGCTCCTTAGCAGCATTTTCAATTAAAAAGGCCGAGATCGGTACATGCTGGGCATGCATGATTCCTAATACAGAGTCATCCGGGTACCATCCATCATCTATCGTTATGAACACCACGTTCGCTGTGGCAGGAAGAGACCAAATAACATCAGCTGCAGGGCCATTAAGATGATCTGCTGAGGCTGAGGATTGGCTTGAGGTATTCTCTTCCGGCTTTTCCGGCTTGGTCGCAGGGCTTTGAGAGGGTGAAGATGAAGACGAAAGTGAAGACATTGTTTGGGGAGACGTCTCAGCAGAGTTAGGCGAGGAATTACCAGAATTTGAATCCGTTCCGTCGTTCATTGTCTTAGCCTTCGCAGGAGGTGAATTATTGCTACTCCCCAAGGACTGAGAAACAATAGACGCCTTCGTTGCTGCATTGCCGTTAAACCACATAGCACCTAAAACTGTCAGGCCAACAATTAATCCGCCCAAACCTGTTAAAATGGTAACAATTACTGCCTTTTTTCTCCTCAAAGTTTCACATCCTTAGTACCGATTAAACTGCAGCTATAATCTTGAGGCTAATAATGACATTATGCACGAAGCTCTATGGAATTTTACTCCTCATTCTAATTATTCGACACCCCGAGCTTATTACCTCTTCTTTTTAACACTGTCTTGTACAATCAAATTCCCTTAATATAGCGAAAGGCCAAAAAGATAAGGCCCTCATTACCCAGAACGTAATGAGAGCCTTTATTATATTAGGAAAAAGCCTTGTCTAATACTATTTATTAAAATCAACTAACTGAACTGAGGTAGTATATCGACCTACCTGATTATCTTGTGTGACATAATCAAGTTCCAGATTGAACGTTTGGTTTTTTTCAAACTTAAAAGTATCTCGCCCATTTTCATTATTGAGTTCTGAAATATATAAATCGAAATCTGCTAAACCGTCTACCCGGTACCCATTATCATTCTGAGGCAATATTTGATTACCAAGGCTGTCAAAAACAGCCATCTTATATCCGTCTATTGAAAGGTTTTTGTTATATATCCATCCCCATTTAAAAGACTTGCCAAATTCAGAATAGCGAATCCAGATCGATTTTACAGCTGACGATTGGTTAAATGGGACAGTCAGATGAAAATGTCCGTCCGGTTGTCCATCAGTTTTTAAGTCATTTGGACTTAATTGATCCTTATCTAAGCCAATCCACTTAAGGGAGACCGTCGTTAAGGACGTTGGATCGGCAGACGCAGCTTGTCCCTGCGGGGTCGAGGCTTGTGATTTCGAGGTTTGAGTTTCTGCATTCGTTGTTGAAGCTGTTGTTTTCACTTTAGCAGCGCTACATCCCATTAGGGCAAAAATTATCAGCATTAAAGCGATGGTTTTCAGAACCTTCATCTATTTTACCTCTCTAACTTTTTAAATTAATACCTCAAAAATACCTCAAAAGAACAACTTGCACATCTTTACCTCTTACATTCTCTCTCAAATCACTACAGATGGCAACTGTGAAAGCCTAAAATTGAGCAAACTTTAAATACAGATCAGACATCGGACCATTAAGTCAATTCTTTGATGGCAATACAGCTTAAGTCCTTCAGACAGTTCATTTCATCTTCTATTTTCACGTGGGTCTAAGATTTATAATACAATGTGAACATTGTCTTAAGAAAATGTGAACTATCATTTACCTTGAAGGATTCTATACATTCGTAGAGAATAATACCAACAGATTCTTCACCATGTATTTATGGGGGTGACCTAAAACTCTATTCAACGATTCATAGACTTTGATGCTTCTTTAAAAAATTAAACTAGAGAGGAGGAGATACTATATGAAAATTAAGTCGATTAAAATTAAAAGTCAAATTCTTGCTCTAGCTGTCTTTGTTGGATTGGGGGCCTGCTCTCTTACTAATGGAATGCCAATTCCCACTGCAACAAATCAGAAGCTGGCGTCTTCTTTCGAAATGTTTAGAAATTTCCAGCACAAACATATGCCAATTCCTCAACTTCAAGAACCACAAAGTTCCAATACCACGACTACTACGACTACCCTTCCGGAAAACACCCAAGGCTCTGAGAATTGGGCAGGATACATTAATACTCCCGATACCGGAGAGAGTTATACAAGTGTTTCCGGAAGCTGGACGATTCCTACTATTAGTGCAAGTCAAACAGATGCCGTAGCGGCCCAGTGGATTGGTTTAGGGGGAGTATCCTCTACAGATCTTTTGCAAATGGGGACAATTGAAGAAATTGATAACGGTCAGCCCGTTGCTAAGGTGTTTTGGGAGGAATTGCCCTCGACAGCCCAAAACGTCATGACTGTCCCAATTGGCTCCACCATTAGTGCCAGTATAGCCCCCTCCACAGGCTCAAGCTCAACATGGACGTTAACCTTTACCATTAATGGTGAGACGCCAAGTCAAACAATTCCTCCTGTAACATTGAGTTCAGATTATGCACAGGGAATAGGAACTTCGGCTGAGTGGATTAGTGAAGATCCTTCCAATCAGAATGGACAATTATATCCGTTAGCAAATATGGGATCGGTCACCTATCATTCTGCAATGGTAAATGGACAATCCTTAAAATCCATTGGCAACGTACAGCCTGTTGCCCTCGTTTCCCAAAGCGGTGATGTGTTAATTGCTCCTTCAGAACTTGGATCTGATGGTGAATCATTCTCGACCAATGTTGTAAACTCAGCTTCAAGTACTGGAACGAGCCAAGGATATCGTCCAAATAGAACTCAGAGATTTCCTTCCAGTTGGATTCACGTCTCTATCACCCAGGGATCACAAGATGACGGGTTTGTCTGGACTTGGGAATTTTAAAGCTCGTAATAACCTGTAACAGACGCACAATTATAACCAGGCATAAATTCATGCCTGGTTTTTGCATTTTAACAATTCACACGTCCTTAACAGATTCGCTGGCAAGAAGCCTTAATTTATAGATACTGCTATTCGTATAAATTTCCAAGTGATCCGAAGTTCTCTTTATACTTTTTATTCGGCTGAGACTAGTAACATTGCATTCACCATCTTCAAAAAATATGAGTTTGCCTTTCGCCCCGACTTCAATATCCCGAAGCCAAACCTTTCTGCCCCATCTATATCGAGACGATGGCACTTCAGGTAAGAGGAGGTCAAAAACACCTTCAATTATTGCAACATCTTCGTTCATTCTCCTGCCCCCCTACTCAAAGAGTTTCCTTTTATCAGGATATGCCAAGGCGAACTAACTATTGTATAGTTTCAATAAGCATGATGAAACCATGTTCATTCTTAACCATCTTTACAATTATCATTCTACACTTTTCCTTTATATTCCTTCTATAAACCAAAGTATCTTTACCTTTTTCATTAAGGTTCTATTCAATTTTTAAGACCCCCACTTCTATATTCACTCTCTCTTAGAAGATCACAAACTAAAGGAAACTCTTACAGTCGTCCCCAGGTTACTGGTCTGAAAATTAATAGTGCCCTTATGACGAGCTACGATGTTTTCACAAATAACTAAGCCTAATCCGATTCCCCTTTCCTTCGTGGTCAGGAACGGAGTCCCTAGTTGATTTAGAATTTCCGGAATTATGCCGGGACCGTTATCCTGAATTTGTAAAACCAATAATTTATTTGAGGATGTTGTAGTTATGGTAACCGTCCCCCCTGTTGTAATAGAATCCAAGGCATTATCAACTAGATTCCTAATCAATTCTTTAATTTCATTTTCATCTAAAAAAATATCCGGAATTTCTTCTAGATAACATTTAATTATTTTACCTTGCGCCTCGGCAGTAACTTGAATTGACGGTATCATCGTTCTTAATAGTTGATTAAGATTTTTAAGTTCCAGGTTGAGAACCTTGTCATTTGAGGCGAGAATTAGTTGACTTAGAATGTAGTTAGCGCGGTTAAGTTCCTGAAGCATTAGAGTACAATGTTCTGCGAACTTATCCTGAGTTAGCTTTTGGCGAATTGCTAGTTGGAGAAATCCATGAACACCTGTGATTGAATTTCTAATTTCATGGGCTAACCCTGAAGCAATCTTTTCAAGTATAGTTAAGTCTTCTCTGTTAAGAGAAGCCATCTTCAAACACTTTTGTTCTGAACTATTTCGTATAATACTTACCAATAGCTTTTCAGATCTAATCATAATTTGCTGAGAGTTTACTTCAACCGAAAATCGTTCTCTATTTCGTCTAACATGATAGGTTTGAAAGGTTATCCCTTTTTCAATTGCTTGTCGCAGCTGATCGTGAATAAGATCCTTTGTCTCCTCTGCCCTAAGGTCGTGAACTTTCATGCAGCTTAACTCTTCCCGAGTATAGCCATAGGCCTTTAAGGCAGCCCTATTAGCTTCAAGAATTTGCCCTTCTAAATTAACGATTAATAAGCTGTCATGAAAATGGTCAAAAAGCTTGCGATAGTTTCTGAGCAAATTATCGCGCCTAATATCCCTTTTCAAGCCTGAAGGTTCTTGAACGCTAATCTCGCTTAAAGACTCTATTGTCTCTCTGCGTAAACCACTAACTCTGTCAAGTCTGTTCAGATAATGTTGTCGATTATGTCGAGTATTATCACGTTTACCGATAAAACCATGAGATTTAGAAAGGAATTTCGATTTAATCATATTTTTTTCCGGGTAAATATACAATGAGCAATCCACAAGTTTATTTTGATTTTCCATCATTAAAATCATTCCTTTCTAAACTTATTCATCGAGATGTTTCTAATAGAGATTAGGAACTCACCCGCACCTCCTTTTTAGTCAGTCATTTGTCGAGGCAATGAATTACTCTTAATTCCAATTAATAACTATTAAAAGATACTTCTTCAAGACAGACCTATTCTCCTCTTCCGGACGGAAAATTTTTGTAATTCTAACTTTTTGGAATACTAAGCGGCAACCTCTTGTATTTTGTATAAAATTTAAAATATAAAGGAGATTGTTATTGTGTGTCGAATTCAGAATTATATTTAATTTTGGATTTCTTATTTAATAACGGACAAAATAGAGGAGGGATAAAACACTAATTAAACCTTTATAAAAGTGTGTAAAACTCTATTGATAATTTATATTGGTTTACCATTACCAATAGAGGTGTATTGACTTGAACTATTATTCAATTGGTGAATTTGCCAAACTTATTGGTAAGACTGAGCAAACATTAAGAAACTGGAACAAAAGCGATACCCTAAAACCTCAACATTGCCCCCAGTGGATACCGTTATTACTCTCAAGAACAACTTAATCATTTCTTAGGTATTAAGGGCAACTTACAACTGAAGAGAACGACTACGACTATCGGTTATTGTAGAGTTTCTTATAATTGGGCATTAAACAAGCAAGAGAAGAATTATACCAGTGGTGGAAAATTTCTCTCAGATAATGATTTAAAACACACCAATCCTAGAGTATCATTTGACGGAAAGTATTGGTATCTCGGTGTAGGAATTGAGCAAGAACAAATTATAGAGCAATTGACGGATGAAATAATAGGCATTGACGTTGGTGTTAAAGAACTTGCAGTATGCTCTAATGGAATGACATTTAAAAATATCAATAAGTCTCAACGTGTTAAAAAGCTAGAGAAACGGCTTCGTAGGTTGCAACGTAAAGTTTCTCGTAAATATGAAATGAATAAGGAGGGAAACCGTTTCGTCAAAACCAGCAACATTATAAACGTCGAAAACCAAATCCGTATGCAACATCGAAAGTTAAACGGAATCAGAAATAATCATATCCATCAAGCCACAAATACGATAGTGAAAACCAAACCTTGTAAAGTGGTTATGGAAACCTTGAACACCTTGAACATCAAGGGAATGATGAAAAATCGACATCTATCTAAAGCTATAGCCAAGCAAAGACTGTATGACTTTAAGTCGAAACTTCAATACAAATGTGAACGATTTGGTATTGAGTTTGCAGAAGCAGATAAGTGGTATCCATCAAGTAAGTTGTGTTCCTGTTGTGGAACTATAAAACAAGACTTGAAGTTATCTGACAGGATATATAGATGTGAATGTGGCTTAGTGATAGATAGGGATTTCAATGCTTCCATCAATCTTTCGAGATATAAATTGGCAGTCTAGCACCTAAAAGCAACTGTCAATATGTAGGATACGTTGCATCCGAATTTAAGCCTGTGGAGTGTTATATCAAACGAAAGTAGTCTTCGGACAAAATCGGATACGATGAATCAGGAAGCAAACAGAACTTTTTCAGACTTTTATAAAGTTTTGGCAACGGTCGACATTATGCCTGATTTCGGAAATCCGTTTTCCGGCCTAGCAAAAAACTGCAAACTATCCGAACAAGAATTAATAAGAGCCATTCGCTTCATGATTTCTGCAGAATATGAAGCTATCCAGCTATACATGCAGCTGGCTGAATCCATAGATAATCAATTGGCCATCGAAGTCTTAACGGATATTGCTGATGAGGAAAGAGTTCATGCCGGCGAATTTATAAGACTCCTAAAAGAATTGGCTCCAGATGAAGAAAAATTTTATACTCAAGGAGCACAAGAAGTCGAAGAAGAGATAAAAAAAATTACTAAAAAGTAACTGCTCCTTACAACAACAATTAGCAGTGAGCGCACGTCTCACTGCTAATTGTTGTTGTAAGGTAGTTACCGCCCATTCCATTTAAATTTAATTGTTATTTGTTTTTTAGCATCTCCGCAAATCAAATCCTTTCTTACAGGTTAAATAACTTTTTGAGGATATTTAGTTTATTCTCATAAGGTGGGTATCTAAGTTTTATATCGATTATATTAGACTTTTTAAGAATGCTTTTAGTATGTGTAAAGGTATCAAAACTCCATTTTCCGTGATAACTTCCCATTCCGCTTTCTCCCACACCACCAAAAGGCAGTTTCGAGGTCGCCAGATGAACTATCGTATCGTTAATACATCCTCCTCCAAAAGATATACTTTGAATAATCCGCGACTCAATCTCTTTACTTGTTGTAAAGAGATATAAGGCAAGTGGTTTAGAGCGGCTATTGACGAACTGAATTACCTCTGAAATATCGGTGAACTCCAACAACGGTAATATTGGCCCAAAAATTTCTTCTTGCATGATCGGGTCTTCCCTAGCTATGTTGTCCAGAACTGTTGGAGCAATGCGAAGACGATTTTCATTACAATCCCCGCCGATGAGAACCACNAAGACTTTTTTCATTACAACCCCCGCCGATGAGAACCACTCCATGATTCAAATATCTTCTGAGGCGGTTGAAGTGTTTAATATTGATGATCCTAGGAAACTCTTCATTTTCACAAGGATTTCTCCCATAAAATTCCGATATATACTTTCGCATACCATTAATTAATTCCCTTTTTACGTCCCTGTGAACAAAAAGGTAATCTGGAGCAACGCAAGTCTGTCCGGCATTTAAAAATTTCCCCCACACAATTCTCCTGGCAGCGAGATCAAGGTTCACATTCTTATCTACAATGCACGGACTTTTCCCTCCTAATTCCAATGTCACAGGTGTAAGATTTTTGGAAGCCGCAGCCATCACAGTTTTTCCTACCGAAACACTTCCTGTAAAAAAAATATAATCAAATTTCTCATCGAATAAGGCTTGGTTTGCTTCCCTTCCCCCTTCGATTACTGCACAAAAATGTTGTTCAAAACATTCACTCAAAATTTGCGCAATGATAGCCGACGTCGCAGGGGAATAGGCCGAAGGCTTAACAACCGAACAGTTTCCACCTGCAATGGAACCGATTAAAGGGGCAATGGTAAGTTGGAAAGGATAGTTCCAGGGCGACATGATCAGCGAAATACCATATGGTTCAGAGACTCTATAAGACGTTGATTTAAAATGCAGCACTGGAGTGCCCACCCTTTTAATTCTCATCCAGTGGGGAAGATTCTTTATGGCATAATTAAGTTCCTCGAGAACTGTTCCTATTTCGGTAGCATAGGCCTCGAAAGCAGACTTATTCAAATCGCTTTTTAAAGCAGCTAGAATCTCCTTTTCGTATTTGACAATCGATGCCTTCAAAATCTTCAAGGCATCCAGGCGATAGTCCAAACTCAGGGTTTGACCGCTATTAAAATAACTCCTTTGCTTGCAAAGGATCTCTTTTATATTCATTAAAATCAACCCCCATTATCAATTTGTTCTACTTTATAATTGAGTAATAGATTTTCGTCATGTCATTATTTGACATGATTTTAGGCACGGGATAAAGAGGATTACTTTCTGCCAAAGCACGTTTAACCATCAAAGGGATATCACTCTCAACGATAAAGTCCACTTTATTAGGTATCCCCATACTTTTATTAAGACTTTTAATTGCTGCAATAAAACGTCCTGCTTTTTGTTCAAGGGTTCCGCCCGAAACACTTAAGTTAGCCAAATCGGCCAGCTCCGCCAAAGGTTTGTGTGCAGACTCACCATAGAATTCCAAAACATATGGCAAGACAATTGCATTTACTAAACCGTGAGGAGCTGCATAAAACCCGCCAAGTGTATGCGCAATTGCATGGGCATAACCAACATATGCGCGCGTAAAAGCTAATCCGGCCAAAAATGAAGCCTTTTGCATTTTTTCTCTTGCAAGAAGGTTCTTTCCATGAGAATATGCTTCATAAAGGTTTTCAAATATTAATCGTACTGCTTCTCTACTATACTGTTTTGTCTTTTTGGTATTGCTTCTTCCAATAAAGGCCTCTACGGCATGGGTTAAAGCATCCATCCCCGTCGTTGAAGTAATTTGCTGCGGCATATTAACTGTGAGCATTGGATCAAGTACTGCAACTTGAGGGATCAGGGCAAGGTCGTTGATGGCATACTTTTCATAGGTCTTGTTGTCGGTTATAACTGCAGCAATTGTTGCTTCGCTCCCCGTACCCGACGTTGTTGGGATAGCAAAAAGAGGAGGTATTTTCTTCCGTACTTTAAAGATACCCCTCATCTCCGGAATGCTCTTTTGAGGCCTAGCAACACGTGCACCCACCCCCTTGGCGCAATCCATTGGAGATCCTCCGCCAAAGGCAAAGATACCCCTGCATTGATTTACATTATACACCTGCAATGCTTCCTCAATGTTGCTAATGGTTGGATTTGGAACTGTTTCATCATATATAATATAATCTATCCCCTCCTCACTTAAACCGTTAAGTAATCCATCCATAAGTCCAATAGAAACAATCACTTTGTCGGTAACTATTAAGAGGCAATCGATACCTTTGCTTTTAATTAATCCAGGCAGCTCATTTAAACTGTTTCTCCCTTGCAGTAACTCCGGCTCACGCCAAGGCAGAAAATATGCAAAAACGTTAAATACAGTTTGGTAAATTCTGCAATATGATTTATACATTCCCTTACCCCCTTTTCATTGCAGTATGAAAGTATTCATGAATATCAAAGATATTCACGTCAAAGAAATTTGATATGATTGTTCCTTCTGAAACCTGAAAAGTCAAGCCGACAACTAAATATCGGCCTGACTTTTGTATAAAAAAGCGATTTGATTTCAGGAACTTATTGTTGCCTCATTGCAGCAACAACTCTATTTCTCCCGTTTCTTTTGGCGTTATTAAGCGCTGCATCTGACTGTTTTACAAGTTGATCGATTTGAGTAGTTGTTTCAGGGTAAGAATTAAGCCTGAAGTTGGTCCTCCTTTTCGAGGGACCTAACTTCAGGCTTGTATTAAGTTCATCCATGCGTGGCGCACATCGTAAGACTCCCACTTCTCCAAGTGGGAGTGGTTCCCATATTAACAACTATTACTATAGCAACCGCATTTAACTCATTAATTAATGTCTTTCGATTAGCATGCAGCACACTCAGAACAAGCTTCCTCCATTTTTCCTGCAAACAACGTTGTACCTTGTTTAGTTAGTTCTTCAACTTTCTCTATAATAGCATCCAGACACCTGAAAATCTCATTCGAAAGAACTTCAGCCTGTTGATACAATTCCAGAGCCGTAGACTGCTGTTTTTTATTAACAACGTCAATCACGCGTTCACCAAGTTTATGAAATTCATCATGAACAGCATCAATCGCTTTCCACTCATCTTTAATAGCTGGATGGGTTACATTCATTGATTGATAGAAATGACCAAAAGCACACTTAGCTGAATTCGTTTGCAAAGGGTAAACGACCATTTCCTCCGCAATGCGCTTCAAATTTTTCAGCCAAGCATCATGGGCAATTTTAGCTTTTTGGATGTTGTCTAAAAACTCATCGTTCGTCATTGCATTTACTGTTCCATGTAAAGACTTCATTTGCTTTTTCACAATATCTGAAAGCTGCTCGTCAATTTGAGAGATTTTCTTAGCATAATCTGCGCTTATTATAGCATCTTGATGAATTACTTGGGTCATTTGAGTAAGCTTTTCTGCTTCTCGGCTGGAAACATCCATTGCTTGGTTAATTTCCTGCGTTGAAGTCCTAATTCCGTCCATAGCCTCACTTATTAGCTGCACATCAGTAATCGTAGTTTGCAGCATACTAACATCTTGTTCCATAGTACCCGTAATTACTTCAATTTTATTACTCATCTTTTCCGTTAAGGAAATAGTATTATCCATACTTTGTTTGCCCTCTTGAGCCGCTTTCTGGATGCTTGCCATAAAATTTTTCATGCCTTCAAGGCTCTGCTTGGTATTGTCGGCAAGTTTCCGTATTTCTTCCGCGACGACTGCAAATCCTCTTCCGTTTTCACCTGCCCTAGCCGCTTCTATCGAAGCATTTAAAGCCAGTAAATTAGTCTGTTCTGCGATCTCTCCCACTCCATGCACAATCTCGTTTACCTTATTGGCCATATCAACTAATTGATCAACCTTTTCGCTCATAATACCAGCGTCAACCATAACTTCTTCTTTTAACTGGTTAACCTCTTTTAGTTCCTGAAGACTGTTTTGATTACCCTTTACTAACTGTGCCGATGCTTCAGATAGTTGAGAAAGAGTTTCCGAAGTGTTTTGCACGGTATTATTAACTTCCGACATTCCAGCATTTGTTTCCTCAACAACCGCTAAATTTGATTCACTAAGGACAGACATTTCCTTAGCAAAATCAATTAATTTGCTTGAAATATGCGACATATCAACATCAAAACTGCTTAACGATGCGGTAATTGATAAAAGTTCTCTTGTTGAGGCCCCCATTTGTTTTTCATTATCAAAAAGCCGCCGAAAATAGTTTAAAAATGATATATGAATCGGATATTCAACCTTTGGTTCCTCGACCTTCAAGCCATTTAACGTTTTTTCCACGTATTTAAGAATATAGTCCGCTTCGTAACAAGGTTTTTTGGAGAAAATAGGCAAACAAAACATCTCCTTTTCTATGATTTACCAAATCTGATTAATTACTTATTTGCATTAATTTTTTATAATACTCTTTTTCGATTCTACGTAATTCCGTGGATTTCCTCTAAGATCTGAAAATTTTTTACATAAAAATAACATAACCGGAACGTTTGTACACGTTCCGGCATTTTCCAAGCGTTTGAGCGCTCATCAAGTTCTATACATAGTGGGAATATTTTTAAGGCAAAAAAATATGGCGGTTAACATTAAGAACGTTGAACTTTATTAAGATCACTTGCAAGATAACCCTTACGACTCATTGAAAGAAACGCTGCAATAAGAGCAACAACACCTCCAATAATCATTACCGTATGATAAGCAGAAAGAGATGCACTAACTTGTTGTACAAGAGTTGGTTTTGTTAACCCAGTCAATATTCTATTTTGGCGTGCGTCAAAGACTGAAACGGCCAGTGTTGTACCTACCACCATGCCTACGTTACGAACTAGAGCATTCAACCCTCCGGCAGTACCCAGCATGTGCCTGGGAACAGCACCCATTACACTGCTGTTATTGGGCGACTGAAACATTCCCGAACCAAGGCCCATGAGAATTGTCCCAATCATAATGTACCAAAAAGGGGACTTGATATTTAATGTCGCCAGAAAAAAAAGGCCAATACCAGTAATTACAAGACCACCGGTTGTTAAAAAAACCGGTCCGATTTTATCCGACAGATAACCGCTTGTTGGAGCAATAATTGCCATAACAACTGGAAACGTTGCCATCAAAAGTCCAATTTTTTCCGGAGACCAATTGAAAGAGTGCTGGAGAACAAAAGGCATTAACATAGTATTGCAAAATGTCGCTACAAACGACAAGAAGCCCGAAATATTGCCAATGGCAAACGGCTTTATTTTATAAAGTGAAAGATTAATCATTGGCGCTTTAACTTTTTGTTCAATAACAAAAAATGAGATAAGAAGAATAAAGCCAGCTATAATTCCTAAAAGGATGGGAGCAGAATACCAACCATAGTCTTCACCATTATTAATTGCAAAAAGGAGAGCGACCATCCCAATAGAAAAAAGGAAAGCGCCATAAACGTCGAAAGGCTCACGCTCTTCAGTTGGTTTATCATCAGGTAAAATGATTTGTGAAGCAATAAAACCAATAATGCCGATTGGAACATTAATGTAAAAGATATATTCCCATCCCACTAAACCTACTATTATTCCCCCCAAAGCTGGTCCGGTTAAAGAGCCGAGAGCAACAGTAGTTCCTGTTAATCCAAGTGCTCGTCCACGTTCATGTGGTGAAAAAGCGGCAACTGTAATAGCTTGAGAGTTTGCCATAAGCATTGATGCTCCAAGGGCTTGAAAGACGCGAAAACCGATTAACATAAAAACGTTTGTTGATAAGCCGCAAAGTGCTGAACCTACAGTAAAGATAATAAAACCAATTGAAAAAATACGTTTTCGGCCTAATATGTCTGCCAATCTTCCGAATATTGGCAAGAGGCTTGAGATAGTTAATAAATATCCTGTAACAACCCATTGTAATGTTTGGAGGTCTGTTTTAAAGGCAGTTGATATTGTTGGTAAAGCAACATTTACGATACTTGAATCAAGCGTAGACATAAATGTGCCAACTGATACCGTCAGGAGGATAAACCAGCGAATATTGGGATGTTCTCTTATGCTTGCTGCTGCCATACTAAAACCTCTTTCTTACTTCATTTGAAGTTAGATTACCCCAAATACTGAATCTATAATGACAAACCCATATGTAGAAGGTACTCAGCTTTGGTTCTATTTTTTGTTTACCTCCATTTCTCAAATTATTTATTCTTTATGTACTTACTATAGTTATAATACACGAAAAAGGTATGTTTACAAAATCATACCTTTTTCGTGTGGATAAAGAAAAGTACCTCTCCCCCCTTGTTCTAAAGAGTCAAAGTACTTCAGAATGGTTGAAAGATTAGTACCCATCAGCGATGGTTAATTAACCGACCTATAAACGCAAGCAAGACTTATCAGGATAACTAATCGATCCATTTACGGCCAAACCAGTTTGGCCAGGGGGTTTTCTTCTCTTCGAGAAGGTCAGAGCGAAAAATAAGCTTATTGCAGCCATAACTATTAGAACCATAATTTTATCAATTAAATATGGAAGGCCTAAGTTTTTTACAGTGAGCAAACGAAACCCTTCAGCCATCCAAGTATAAGGCATAAGGCGAACTAATTCATTGATGATCTTCGGTATATGAGTACTGGGCCAAGAATATCCCGAACTTACAAAAATGGGGACTGAAATCAGCATCAGGTATCTCGTTACTAATAAAGAGTTGGGAACGTAAACGGAAACAACAAAGCCTGCCGAGACAACAATAATGTCAAAAAGCAAGCCCAAGAGAACAATCAGACCCACCGAACCTTCGATCTTGACATTAACAAAACGCACTGCAACCCACATCACTAAACCATAGTTAAAAAAGTTGGCAATAAAATAGGGCAGAGCTTTACCCAAAAAGATCTTCCCTGGCGAAACGGCGGAACAAAGAAACTGAACCCAAGTATGCTGTTCTTTCTCCCGAGTCACCGTCAAACCAATGCCAAGCAAACCGATCTGCTGAAAAATCATAAGAGCTAAGCCCATATAGATGAAGGTAGCATAACTTAAGGTTGGGTTGTACCAGATCTGCATACTGTAGGATACTGTATCCATAACGTTCGTGATCTCTTGTTTCGTCATGCCTAAACCACTGAGGTAAGCAGCAGTATGATCGGCACTGAAGGTATTAAGAACTTGTTGCAAGTACTTGCGAATATTAAACCCATAGATGAGATTAGACCCATCATAAATCGTCAAAATCTGAGTGAGTTGATGCTGAGATAATTTCTGAGCATAATCTTCAGGTATTACAACGCCTGCTCGAACCGAACCGGTTTTCATTCCCGCTTCTAAGTCTGTATACGTTTTTACTTCCGGAATGACTTTAAAATTTGGGGTATTTTCAAAAGCAGAAACAACAGCACGGCTTTCCTTAGAATGATCAAGATCAACAATCCCAAGAGGTACATGCTGCAGAATACCTGAAACGTAGACGAGGCCAAATAACGAGGCGTAGAGAAGCGGTACTAGAAAGATCATCAGGAAAAGAACCCGCTCCTTTAAGATGTGCATCATTTCGTAGTAAGCAATGTTTAAAATCTGTTTCACATCATATCCCCCCCTTAGGCAAAAGATTCTCAACCATAAGGCGTAAGGCCGCTGCGCTATAGAAAAGAACAGCCATCAATCCTAAAGCCAAATAGTAGTGACTCATAAATCCCCAGCCCGGATTCTTAAAGGTCAAATAATTTATCCCTTGAAAAAACCAGGTTTGAGGAAGGAGCCAAGCCGCATGCTGAAACCACTGCGGCATGGCTTCGAGGGGCCAGGTGTAACCCGAAATTACAAAAGCCGGCAAAGCAATAATCATTCCATAGCGTGTAGCATTCACAGCGTTTCGCGAAATACTCGACATCATCATGCCAAGACTATGCAGGGCAATAGTAAAAATCAAGGTGAATGACAATAAATTCAACCATCCGCAGGCCAGCGGAAGCTTAAAAACTACAAAGGCCAAATAATAGAGCGGTAAAACAACCAGCATAAAAACACCTATGTGAACCAGTGATTTACAGAAAAAAAGCACGGCTGAAGATATTCCGGAAGTTTTAATTTGAAGCCAGCTGCCCAAACCATTCTCCCCGATAATAGTCATACAGGCAGCGAGGGTCAAACATTGCTGCCAAATATTTAAGGCAAAACCTAAAACCGTAAAATAAGCGTAATTCAACGTTGGATTAAACCATGCTTCTTCTGGAAAAGTGATGGACTGATAGGCCTCTTGGGCTTGATTGGCCTGAATTCCCTGGGCAATTAGAGTTTGAATCCCCACTTGGGCCCCAAAAGTTCTTGTCACAGTCAAAATGGCGCTGGAGGCATTGGTAGCATAAGCCATATTCATACCGTCAATAAATACTGCTACCTTAGTTTGCCGATGTAAGGCAACATTTTTGCCAAAGTTCTCGGGAATGACAACCCCAACAATAACTTCTCCCCTTTTAATGGACTCCTCCAGTTGAGCAAAACTGTCAAAATAGGCTGCTGCCTGTAAATTTTGAGTATTTTTCAGCTCACTAACAACTTGCCGGCTTGTGCTGCTGTTATCCAGATCTACGATCCCCGTTGGTATATCACCTATTCGTTGATAGCTATAGACACCTGCAAACAGCAGCAGACCAAGTAAAGGACCAATAAACAAAATATGACGCAAGCTCTTGTCCCGCCACATATAGAATAGTTCACGCTCTAGAACTGCACGACACTGTTTAAGCATGACAGCGACCACTCTGTTCTGCGTAATATTTCTCCTGCCTGTCCCATTCCGCTTGGGCTTCTGGCAAATCATAGAGGGTTATAGTTCCGCCCTCTAACCAGGCAACTTTGTCTATATAATCACAAATAGCCAAAGTACTAATTGAGCTCACACAAGTCCCGCCTGCTGCTAAAAATTGTTCCAGCTCTCTCAAGATAAGATTGCGGGAATGTAAATCGATATCTTTCATAATTTCATCAACTAGTAATAATTTCGGTCGATTAAGCATTGCACAAGCCAAGGAAAGCCTTTGCAGAGCACCTATGTCTAAAACTGCTGCCGGTTTAGAGAGAAATTCCTGAAGATTAAATCGTTCAATCATTTCAAGAACATTAGCCCTTGGTGCCTTCTTTAGAGCTGCAATGAAATCAAGATTTTCAACGACAGTCATATCACAAAACAAACTGTTTACTTGAGTCACAAGTCCGATATCGCGTTTAAATTTCTCGGTTTTTCTAATATTATAGCCATATATTTCTATCTGACCGGAAGAATAACGATCAACTCCCGCTAAAATATGTATTAGAGACGTCTTGCCCGCTCCTCGAGTGCCAAAAATACCCAAACACTCTCCGGCCATGATTTCAAAAGTGATTCCATTTAAAAGGGGTTTGCGGCCAATTTTCTGTACCAGATTATTAACCCTAATTACAGGCTCCATGTTTACTTAGCCCCCCCCTCTACGATCTTAACTTTTGCCGTCATCCCTGTCTTTAAGGCCAAATCCTGATTTGGCAAATTAATCTTAACTTCAAAACTTTGAATGTCATGTTCGTACTGGTCATTTATCGCTTTTTTTACTGCAAATTCTCCGGCTCCATTGATTAAAACTACCTTTCCTTTAAATACCCGGTTCGGATAAGCATCCACTGTAACGTCTGCTTCCTGATTTAAATGAACACGTCCGATTTTAGTTTCGCTAATGTAAATATTCACATATGGATTTGCTAAATCCGTGATTTCATAAACAGGAGTACCGGCATTTAACATTTCACCGGCCTGAAGGTACTTTTTAGTAATATAGCCGGTCAGCGGGGAAAGCAAATGAGTATCGTTAAGATAGGCTGTCGCTTTATCCACTGCTCCGCTCGCTTGTTTAACCGCACCCTGAGCTGCCTCATATTGCGCCTGGGCGATTGTTACATTGCTCTGTGCTGACATGGCCTGTTGAAGAGCAGCTTGAGCTTCCTGAAGCTTACTGTTGGCCAAATCATAAGCATTTGTCGCATCATCCAGCGTCTTCTGCGGAACAGCTCCTCCTTTAAACAGCTCTGTAGCCCGGTCATAGGATAGTTTAGCATCTTTAACACCTATTTCTGCTTGGGCTACTTTAGCTTGAGTCTGAGCGATCGTGCTCTCAACTTGCTGCTTTGTCAAAGGAACCGCATCTGCCGCTCTCTGAGAGTCCTCCTGAGCAGCGCTATAAGCACCTTGGGCGGTGACAACATCGGAACTGATTTCTTCACTTTCCAAGGACGCTATTTCCTGTCCTGCTTTTACTTGACTGCCTTCATCCACCAATGTTTTGGCTAATTTGCCTGGAACCTTAAACGAAGCCATCACATCCGTAGCTTCAATAGTGCCTGTCGCCGTCAGACTCTGTTGTTCATCAGCCAAAGCGACTTGATGTTTGTAGAAGTACTGATTAAAAATAACCAGACTTCCCCCGATAATTCCCATGAACAAAATGAAAATACCTAGTTTTTTGAAATTAATTCTTGCTAAAGCATCCATCACTCTCTATTCCTCCTCATGACTAAAAATTCCATCAAAAATCAGGGCCAATATATGCCGTAGTCTTACCTCCAGCATTTTTTCAGAAAGTAAATCTTCCTGCCAAAGAGGCTGAACAATCTCACGTCTGTTAAAATAAACAAGACACAAAGCCTGCACACTTACAATCACCTGACGAATATCCGTATCCGGGCGAATGAAATTTCGTTTGATGCCATCCTTAATAATGTCACCGAACTCTAATTCAACAAGATCAAAGAATTGCGGAATTACCTTTTTCGCAAACCGACCGCCATTAAGTGCTTCCCAACTGGTAAGCCGTACAAAGTCCTCATTCTTAGCCAAAAAGTAAAAGTAAGCCCTCACTGCCCGCGTAACATTTTCTTTTGGGTCATCAGCTAATATAAAAGCATTTTTGCTTAAAGTATAGATTTTTTCATAGTTAAAACGTAAGACTTCTCCATACAGGTCTTCCTTACTGCCATAATAATGATAGAGCATACGTTTGTTAATTCCCGCATCCTCCGCTATTTCATCAATTCGTGCACCATCAAGTCCTTTCTCTGCAAAGATTCTTGTAGCAGAATCTAAAATCCGTCCTCGGCTCTCTTCAGAACGCTGTCCCCGCCCATCGACCTTCTTAAAACCTTTTTCTTTAGCACCCATTATCCATTGTTTCCCCCATTAGAATCAAAAAGTATGTAACCAGTTAGTTACTTATGTATTAAAGATTATTTTAATAGGTTTGCAATTATTCGTCAAGGAAGTTTATGGTAGGTGTGATTTTATATATTAGTCTGGGAAACCAGATATTGCAAGATACATCGCTTACTACATTATAAAAGTAGTTTTGCGATGCTTCATTTTTTATTGGCCAATATTGCCAAAATCCAAAAGTAGCAGTTTTGAATTTTTTACGTATTCTATTTTCAAACCAAAGACTTCAAGTTAGCTAGAGCTAACCTAGTTAACCAGAAGAATAACATAAGGAGGTCACCTAAATGCTTATCCTATACCCCTGCTCTTTATCCTTAAAATCTATTTTACGTCTTTAATCTTAATAAAATCATTAAACGCTTGTTGCCAGGACGGATTCGCTTTAATGAAGTCCACCAGAGTTTTAATGGCATCAATCGTTGCTATTGAAAGGTAGTGCTCCATTGCTTCAGCCTCAGCAGCAAAATTGCATTGGCTACATATGAGGGCAAGGAACTCCTGCAATAATTGGTTTCTCGCTACTAAGTAGTCCCCAAACTCTTTTCCCTTATCGGTAAGCTTGATCTCTCCATATGGTTCGTATTTAATATAGCCCTCATCTCTCAATTTGTAGAGGGCTTTAGTAACTGATGGTAAAGCAACGTTAAGCCTTTTACTGATATCCGAAACCCGAACAGTGCTTTGGCTTAAGGAAAACCGATATATCTCCTCCAAATAATCTTCCAAGCTGGGTGTCAGCACACACGACACTTCCTTTGATAGCCTTGTCCCTATAACCTTATACACTTTGAGTCCTTGTCGGACTTAGGGTTAAAGCATTCTCTCTATATTTATGCCGGTCAGGTATAGCAGTATGTTTTTTGGATGAACAAATTTCGATACGAATGTAACATGGGAGGTAAAATAATGAGTGAAGGGTTCAATTTATCCAGACCATCGCTTTCATTGCCATTATCGCTGCCAAAAGAAACTTTTGCGGCAAAAGCAAAAAGTATGCTCAAATATATTGGTCCGGCATTTATTGTAAGCGTTGCCTACATTGATCCTGGTAACTTTGCCACAAATATCAGCGGAGGTTCAACGTTTAATTACAGCCTTATCTGGGTCATTCTTTGGAGCAATTTAATGGCCATTTTCTTACAAAGTCTTTCGGCGAAGTTAGGCATTGCTACTGGTCATAACCTGCCAGAGATGTGTTCGAAGATTTACTCCCGGAAAATGAATTGGTTCTTTTGGCTCGAAGCGGAATTTGCTGCCATGGCAACAGACCTTGCAGAGTTTCTGGGCGGAACATTGGGATTGTATCTACTCTTTAAGATTCCCATGATTTATGCCGGTCTCCTCACTGGTGTACTTACGTTCTTGATTGTCTATATGGAAAAATACGGGCAAAGAGTTGTCGAGTGGATTATTGGCACATTAGTATCAGTTATTACTATCGCTTACACCCTCGAAGTTTTTTTGGCCAAACCGGACTGGTCGCAGGTAGGCATCCATACTCTTGTCCCATCGCTTCCCAATGGTGAGGCTGTCTTAATTGCCGTTGGAATGCTTGGCGCAACAGTAATGCCGCATGTAATCTATCTTCACTCACAGTTAGTGCAAGCCAGAAATAGGGATAAAACAGAGGAAGAGAAGCGAAAACACCTGCGCATGGAGAGAATTGATATTGCCATCGCCATGAATATTGCCTTTCTTGTCAACGCTGCTATGGTTGTCGTCGCTGCAGCAGTATTTTTCAGGAATGGCATGGCTGTAGATACTATTGAAGAAGCGCATAAATCCCTGGAACCTCTTCTGGGAATCCTATCCAGCGGCGCTTTTGGAATCGCCTTACTGGCATCTGGTTTATCCTCATCTGCAGTGGGTACAATGGCCGGACAAACCATTATGAAAGGTTTTGTTGGGCTAAGTATCCCTGTCAACATACGGCGGCTAATAACTATGACGCCTGCGTTACTCATCATCGCTTCAGGTGTTAACCCTATGTATGCTCTCGTCATGAGCCAAGTTGTTTTGAGCTTTGCCTTACCATTCGCTATTGTCCCGATGCTGATGATTACCAGCCGCAAAGACTTGATGGGTAGTTTCGTCAATAAACCTCTTACCAAAATAGTAGGCTGGATAATTACTAGCCTTATCGTAGGATTAAATTTAGTTCTGCTTTACCTGACGTTCACGGGAAATGTATAGCAAGCAAGGTATGGGAACCACTCCCACTTGCAGAAGTGGGAGTCTTACGATTGGATAAATAAATTTCCCAAATTAAAAGGGCCGGAGAATCCACTCCGGCCCATCGTATGCATTTACACCTTTTTAAGATTCTACCTTATTCTTATCCGGTCTTTAGGCTCCCACTTCTTCAAGATGAAATGGTACCCCGGACCATCTTCTTCGGGGTGGGATCCCCACCGTATCGAAATTCAGCTTTGCTAGACAAATTACTTTAAAAAGCTGAAATATAACAATACGAGAATCCCCAAAACGATCCTGTAATATCCGAATGGTTTGAAATCCCTCTTGGAAATGTAATTCATAAAACCTGAAATAACGAATAAGGCAACGATAAACGATACTACGAAGCCAATTGCCAGTAACAACAACTGATCTGCAGTCATACCAAAACCTATTTTTAAGAGTGAGTACCCTGATGCCGCAACCATCGTGGGAATAGCAAGGAAAAAAGAGAATTCTGCAGCTACAAGTCTCGAAGAACCCAAAAGCATCGCTCCAATAATCGTCGCTGCGGACCTTGAAGTCCCTGGTATCATGGCCAAACACTGAATAAAACCAATGCTCAAGGCTGTCTTATAGCTTAATTGTTTAATAGAACTGATTTTTCCACCGGTGTTCTTGCTTTCAATAACGATTAAGATAATACCGCCAATAAGTAAAGCTAAGGCAACGACCATCGGCGTAAATAATTTGTCTTCAATGCGTTTTCCTAAAATTGCCCCAATAAACAAAGCAGGCAGTACTCCAACAATGGTCTTTTTCCATATGTCCCATATTTCAGCTTTTTCCAGTCGCGATTTATGCCTTCCAAAAGGGAAAAGCTTATGCCAAAAATAGACAACGACAGAAAGAATAGCGCCAAGCTGGATAATTATATCAAACATTTTGGCAAAATTTCCGGTAAAATTAATAAATTCGTTGACGATAATTAAATGACCGGTAGAGGAAACCGGTAAAAATTCAGTAATCCCTTCTACTATGCCTAAAATAACCGCTTTAATCATCAAACTCACCTTATTGTAGCCTCCTTTTTATACACTCTCTAAATCATTTGACAAGCTCTCAAACAAGTGAACCCGTTCAGCTAAACTTAACATCGGGGCTTCGGTGGGGGACCATACCCACTTGTAGAAGTGGGTATCTTACGATTGGATAAATCTAGGATTATTATGACTTTACTTACCCAAATTTAGGGGTATTTCTTGAATTCATTATTTCTACATTCTACATAAATTCCATCACTATTGTTAAATTGACATTGAGTAACTTATTGACTGAGGTCAAATTCACACGTTTTGAAATTCTCCGGCTTCTACTCCTTTCTAACGTTACCTTTATGTAATACCTATATATCTTACCACTTTTCCAGTAAAAATTGCTTTAAAATATTAGTGATATGTGCCTAAAACCATCAAGAGCAACCGGCTGATATTGCTGCCATCATAATCTGCTCTCCTGTGATTAACCGAAGAGAGCCGTATAAGTTGATTAAAAACGGATCAAAATGCTATTAGGGGTGAGACGTAATAAAAATCCGAAAGATAACGAGTAATAAATACCCATGCTTTCGGATACTTTTAGCTGAAAGATCAACATCTTCTTTTTAAAGTGAGAGGTATCTTAATTATGATATTTATCACTCTCTAAAACAAATCTCATAGGGCTATTAAGATTTTTGCCGGCATATTTTAATGGGTTATTACCACTTCCATTATAAACTAGATGTATTAAGTGACAATTAAATTCTTGTAAAAGGAACGTGAAAAAAGCTATATTAAGGATAATACTATTCCAATTAGTGCAGCTGCAATAATCAAATATACAGGATGTAGCTTTGTTCTTATTAAAATAACAAAAGCAGCTATCATTAAAATGGTACTTCTAATATCAAGAATATTTCTGCCACCTATAATGTGATTACTGATCGCAAAATTAATGGCCGCAAAAATAATAACGCCTATGATAGCGGGCCTTAAGCCATAAAATGCAGCTTTAAAATTTCGATGCTCCTGCACTTTGGCAAGTATCTTCCCTATAAAAAGTATAACTAGCAGCGAAGGTAAGGTAAGCGCAATTGAGGCGATCAAGGCGCCCCATAAACCATCTATTTTGAAACCAACTATAGCCGCTGTATTTGTAGCAATGGGTCCCGGAGCCATTGCTGAAACAGCAACCGAATCTGTTAACTGACTCGTGCTCAGCCATCCATGGGTCTGCATTTCTGTCTGCAAAAGCGGCAGCATAGCATAACCGCCGCCGAAAATCACTATCCACAACTTGGAAAAGGCCACAAACACACTTTCATACATGCTCATTTTCTTTCACTTGCCTTCACTAGAGATACAGGACGGTTGAGCTTTATCCTAATGTTCACAAACACAATCCCTAAGATAGCTCCTGAAACAATCACAACAAATATCAAACTTTTATGATATAGAAGGGTCACAATACTTAAGACAGTAATGGCTAGGCAAGTCTTATCTATCAGAGACACTTTGCTCATTTTAAAGGCAGCTGAGGCAATCATTGCAACTACTACAGGTCTTATACCTTGCAATGCAGCTTGAACATAAAAGTTATGTTGGTAGGTAATCAACATAGCTCCAAATATAACCATGATAGCAAATGTAGGCAAAATTACTCCCAAAAAGGCGGCAATAGCTCCCATAATTCCTGCGACTTGATATCCGACTAGTGATGCAGCATTAACTGCTATAGCCCCAGGCAATGATTGAATAATAGCAAAAATATCGATGATTTGTTCTTTATTCACCCATTTCTTTTTATGCACCACTTCTTCTTCCATGATAGGGATCATCGCAAAACCTCCGCCAAATGAAAGCGGTGATATTTTAAAGAAGGAAAAAAAGATTTCCAATATGAATTTAAAGTTAATTCTTTTCTTTTCCAATGATAAACTCCCCTTTCCAGCAATCGAGGAAGCAATTGAACTTCCCAGCAACTATGAAATAAGAGAATAGGAATTCTTTCACTAAACCCAAAAAATTTATTGCCAAGAAAATTAGGGCAACCTTATTAGATCTTCTAGAATCCTCATAATATTTTGTCATGTAATTTTTAATATTACGAGTCTAAAAGAAAACCGTAAATAAATTCCGAAGAGAGGTTTTTAATTAAAAGGGTTGGTACCTTGGATTTTGCCAAAATTTCTTGTGAAAAGCTGCCAACTTTAGTTCTTTTAAATTTTGAAAATCCTCGTGTTCCGATAATTATTAAATGAAAGGCATTCTTTTCTGCATAATCAATAAGAGCCTGAACTCTTTCTGACCTGTTTGATTTCTCGGAAAAGCAAGTATTTAAATATAATATCTGATGCTGTACGTCTTGTTTTCGTTGCAAAAATATATTGTTTGTTTGATATAATAATTTTTCATATTTTTTTATGGTCTCATGATCTGTCTCATTAAGAATCTTTTTGAGCCACTTCGGGTCAGGACTAACGGCCCATCCTTCTAACCAATTAAATTCTGCACCCGAAGAGCAGGACCAATAATATTTAATACACTTTACCCTTAATTCTTTCCAACTATATTTTACGCCTAATGGACCTCCATCTTTTTCTTGAAGTCGGAGAATCGTCAAATTCATTTGTGGAGAATTTTGTAAGAGATTTGCAGCATAAGCTGCTGCTGATAGGGCTTGATATGAGCCATCAGAATAGAGAAGAACTTTTAGTTTATTATCCATTTTCTATACCTCTTCATATAGAAACTCTTATAAAGTTTACTTTATGCCTGTATTTTCCATATTTATTGCTATGATTCTGAGGTTAATTATTATTTATTGAATTTTAATAAATAAGCACCCCCTCTTTTTAACTTTTGTCCGTTTTTTTGATAGACAATTATAATTATTTGATTTAACAAAATTATACTGTGATAATCCTTTCAAAGGTAACTAGTAAATTCAATGGTTTTACTATAATATTCCCCTGAATTGACCTAGGAAAAATACTAGTTACAAAACATTTATATAAAAAAACAAAAAGCAGACATAAGTCTGCTAGGGATATTAGGTTCGAATTTTTTGATCTTCTATTAGTTATATTCAAAAGCTTTATTCAACCAGGCCGTGACGTAATGCATATTGAGCTAGAGCGACCCTGCCTTTGATGCCTAATTTCTTCATGATCCGTGCACGATGAAAATCCACAGTTTTTGGACTGATTTTCAGGAGTTCTGCAATCTGGCGGTTGGTGTACCCACGAGCTAACATAACAAGAATCTCTCGCTCTCTCTCCGATAGTTGCCTATAATCCGTTTCAGTACCATTTTTTACGTCCTGACAGTACTCAGCCAAAATTGTTGAAGTTACATTTGAATCAAGAAATGACTTTCCTTGATGAACTGCACGAATAGCCATAACAAGTTCATCAGCGGCTGCTCGTTTCAAAACATAACCCTCTGCCCCTATTTTTAGTGCCGGCTGAAGATACTCTTTATTTTCATGCTGAGTAAGGAGAATAATTTTCGTCATCGGTGCAGTCTCTTTTATGCGTCTTGCCGCACTTAACCCATCAACGCCTGGCATTGCAATATCCATAAGAACAACCTCAGGCTGAAGTTCACGAACAAGTAATAAGGCCTTTTCTCCTTCTTCTGCTTCTCCAACTACTTTAAAATCCGGTTGCATCTCCAAAAGGACACGGATACCCGCACGAAAAATTGTATGATCATCTACCAAGAGGAGTCGAATCGTTTCCAAACGAGTTACCCTCCTTTCTAATTTCTCTCTGTGACAATTCAAGGTCGACAATTATTTCAGTTCCTTCACCTATATTGGAGGTTATTGTAATCGTTCCCCCTAATAAACCAACTCTTTCGCGCATTCCTAAAAGCCCGAGATGCCCTTCGTTATCAGTCGTGTTCCACATTTCTCGACTCGAGAAACCCTGTCCATCGTCGTTGATCGTCATCCTTAACCTATTGCTCTTTTGAGTTAGAATTAGCATAACCTTATGTGCTTGAGCATGCTTAAAAACATTACTGATGGCTTCTTGAGCAACGCGGAATAGTGTTGTCTCCGTTTCAGTTGGAAAGCGGCTGTCGATACCCTCCGTATGTAACTCGAACTCCACTCCTCTGGGGCTCAGACGACTTTCGGCATACCAACGCAAGGCAGGTACTAAGCCAAGATCATCTAAAATAGTCGGCCTCAAATCATACACGATATTGTGCAATTCTTTGACAACCTGTCCAGCAATATTACGAACTTGCTCTAAAAAATATATACCCTTTTGGTGATCATTAGGGAGAATTTCTTCTGCTGTTTTCAAACCAATCGTGATCGCTGCTATCGACTGAGTTGTTTCGTCATGGAGCTCCCGGGCAATCCGTTTTCTTTCCTCTTCTTGAGCAGAAATAACTTGATGCCATAGCTTTTCCAAAAGATCTTCACGCTCTCCAAGTTTTTGCGATAATAGGGACAGTTCTTGATTGCGCTTTTGCAGTGCCTGAATAGTCTCTTTAAGCTGAGATGTCATTAGATTAAAACACTGGGCTAAGTGTCCCACCTCATCTTTGCTGTTGAGGCGAATTTCACCGTCTAGATTTCCTTCTCCAATTCGAACTGCCTGCCTGCTTAAAGTTTCCAAAGGGCCTGTAATGAAGCGGCTCAAGACTAGAGCAGCCAGATTCCCTATTATTATACCGATCAGCGTCAATAATGCTATCATCCAAGAAATATTTGAAATAGGCTGAAGCAAAGCGCTCTCAGTCAAGCCGATATGCAATTCAATACTATTTAGTCCCCTCACTAAGGGCACGCCGGTATCTAATACCACGTTACCATTAATATTTAACAGTTTAGTGACATATGTATGGCCTTTCGCCAGCGGATCTGCTAGGACTAATCCCCCCGGAAACCCTTGCTGAAATGTATCGATCTCCGAACCGTTATCTCTATTAAGAATATAGGCATACGCTATATATTTATTGCTATCTATTTGGTTCTTCAAAACACTTTTGACAGTTAACAGTTCTCCGTCCAAATACTGATCTGCAACATTGCTCGAAGTATTATTAGCTAATACAACTCCATTTTGTTCAATACTGCTGCGCACCGCGCTTTTTACAATACCGTTAATTGCGATTATAGTCACCAGGCCCATAACAACCACAATTCCTGATGTCATATAGATAATTTTATGACTAAGCCGCATCTCAATTCTACCTCTCATTTGGCTTGGTTTAATTGATGTTTTAATTAAGCAGACCAAATTTCTTAATCCAAGGACGATAAACAGCATAAGGGTCTCCTTCCAGTGCAGCAAACCCTTTGGGCATTTCTGAGTTATTCCATTGGTATAGGCCATCACGGTCTTTCCCTTGAGGTTGAAAATTAAGTAAGGCTTTTTGGACGGCAGCCGCTGTTACCGAATCGATTCCGGAAGCAACCGCTATACCTCCGCTTGGGAAATAATCAGATACCGCTATAATCTTCACTAAGCCTTGAGCAGCTAGTTTTTCTGCTAAAGTATCCTGCAGTGCCGCAGCGTCAAAACGGCCGCCAAGCACTGCATTCGCCGCATCCTCATAAGATTGAAAAGACTCAAAAGAGGCTAAATCGCTTAGATCAATCTTCGCTTGTGCAAGCATAATTCGTGGAATAAGATATCCTTGGGTTGAAGTCCTGGAACTGAAGGCTAATGTGCGTCCATGCAAATCTTGAATTTTATTAATAGAACTATCACGTTGGGTGACAATCATTGTGCGATAACTTGAAGTTCCGTTCTCAGTGATTCCAATGACCAAGCTCTTGACTCCATACTTTTCAGCACGAAGTACACTCAAGGGGCCTATAATTGAAAACTGAACCTGTCCTTCGCCCATTTCTTTGGCTATATCTACATTTTGAGGGAACACCCTTAATCTAAAATTATACCCTGTTTGTCGCTCTAGGTAATTCAATAATGGTGTGTATCGTTTGACATCCTCACTGGGACTTAATCTCCAATCAAAACCAACATAATAATAATTAGTTTTAGACTTAACCATTTGTTTCAATTGATCCGCAGAAACAGTTTTTTGAAGATCAACTTTAATAGGATTTGTCTTTTGACAGCCGACAACAAATAGCACCACCAGGAGAGTTAATATCGTTGCAAACCACAATTTTTTTCGCAGCATTTATTGTTTTCACCTCTCTCAAGTATTTAGAGTATAACATGTCTATAGCATCAAGGAAATTCCAAACCTTAAACATACTTGTCAGAGAAATGAAAAAAGCCACCTTAGATCAAGACGGCGACTCCTTTCAAGCAGTATAACAAGATTTAACTTTTCTTTTCTTACTTATAACTGTAACCGTTTGTCCAGAGCACGATACTGTATAGCTTCAGCCAAATGCTCCGGACGTATAGCGGCGGAGCCTCCGAGATCGGCAATTGTACGAGCTACTCTTAAAATCCGGTCATGAGCTCGAGCACTTAAGCCCTGTCCATCAAAAACCCGCTGCAAAAGGGCCTCTCCTCTTGGAGTTAAGCGACCAAATTCCTTACTTTCCTTCGCAGTCACCTCGGCATTAGTTTTTGCGGGTCCAAGCCTGGCCCACTGTCTTTCCCGAGCAGCTATCACTCGCTTTCTCACCATTTCCGAGGATTCTTGGGAACCGCTGACCTTCCTTAATTCCGAGTAATTCAGCCGTGGCACTTCAATATGCATATCAAAGCGATCTAAAAGGGGGCCGGAAATCCTCCCTCGATAGTTTTGAATCTGCAAAGGCGTACAACGGCACTCTCTGGCTGGATCACTAAAAAAACCGCAGGGACACGGATTCATACTAGCAATGACACTAACGTGAGCGGGATAGGTAATACTGCCTGATTGACGTGATATTGTCAATTCCCGGTCTTCCAAAGGCTGGCGAAGACATTCTAAAACTTCACGGGAAAACTCAGGCAGCTCGTCCAGAAATAGAACACCATAATTGGCAAAGCTTAATTCACCCGGGCGCAAATCACGCCCTCCGCCAATCATCCCGACTTTTGTAATGGTGTGGTGAGGGCTGCGAAAAGGGCGATACTGAACTAAAGAACCATTGCAAGGCTGCAAGCCACAGACGCTGTAGAGCTGCGTTACTTCAAGGCTCTCACTCTCGCTTAATAAAGGAAGTATTCCTGAGTAGGCCTTGGCGAGCAGTGTCTTACCCGATCCCGGCGGACCCACTAGAATAACATTGTGGCCCCCTGCCGCTGCAATCTCCAAAGCCCGTTTTACATGTTGCTGTCCGTGAATATCTGTCCAATCAACCTGACTTCCATGAGCTATTTCTTCGCCAGGAGATCCTTGAGGTATCCCTTCATCTTCAAAATCATGGTCACCCTCTAAAGCCGCAATGAGTTGTTTTAAGGTTGAGGCGCTGTGGGTTTCTAATCCTGTCACGAGGCGGGCTTCGGCCAGATTCTCTGGAGAAATTATCAGGGAGAGCTCCCTTGTCTTCCTTGTCGATTCTGATTCATACTGTTGATTATCCCGATACAGTGAAATAGCCATGGTTAACACGCCTGGAACGGGCCTTAAAGATCCCTCCAAAGACAATTCTCCTGTAAATACATAATGATCCAGGCAGGCGCCACGGTATTGATTTGTTGCTGCGAGAATCCCAAGGGCAATTGGCAGATCAAGTCCTGATCCCTGTTTCCGCAAATCTGCCGGAGCCAAATTAACCGTGACCCGCTGTAAGGGAAACTGGTAACCTGAGTTTCGTATCGCAGAGCGCACTCGGTCTCGAGCTTCTCGAACAGCAGTGGTTGCTAACCCTACGATCTCAAAGCTAGGTAAGCCGTTAGACACATCAACTTCTACTCGAATTAAGTGAGCATGTAATCCTAAAACAGTCATTCCGTAAATTGAAGCGAACATCACACTCTCCCCCAAAAAGGCAATAGTAAAATGTTCGCTCCAAGAGTCTTTATTCCTTCCAGAATAATCAAAAAAATACATCTTATTCTAAGGAGGGGCCATTGAAATCTTTGGGCAATGTTATTAGGAAGGTCGTCCCTTTTCCCATGTCGCTTTCCACTTTTATCTGTCCTCCATGAGCTTCTACAATTTGACGAACTATCGCTAAACCTAGTCCCATTCCTCCGTCTTTTCTAGTGCGTGCTTTATTAACCCGGAAAAAGCGATCGAAGATATAGGGCAGCGCTTCGCGCGGAATCCCCTCTCCTTCATCTTGGATAGCAAATCGGACATGATTTTCATGATCTTCAAAAAGTACCCGAACCGTTTTACCCTGCGGGGTATGGCGCATTGCATTGTCCAAAAGATTAATAAATACCTGTAAAAGGCGATCTGGATCCGACATGACTTTTCCCGAACCTTTGGCGACTTCCAACGTTAAGCCTAAATCTTGAGCTCTGCCCTGAAAACGTTGGTAAACTTCACTTAGAAAGCTCTCCAGATCTAAGACAACCGGCTGTAAACTCTGTCCCCGCTCCAGCCAATTAATGTCTTGCAGATCTTTAACTAAACGGGCTAAACGTTTCGCTTCTTCCAAGACCAAGTCAATATATTCTCCCCGTTCGTTCTTAGGTATCACATCATCCTGGATTGCCTCTAAGTACCCTTGAATAAGATGGAGCGGAGTTCTTAGTTCATGGGTGACACTGGCCAAAAATTCACGTCTTGCCTTTTCCGCCCGCAGTGAGGCAGTTATATCGCGAAGAACGGCAACATGTCCTCGAAATCCCTCTGTCTCTGTCATAGGCGCCATGATTACCTGAAGGACTTGAAGCCCTAACGTAAGAGTTCCGTAATTTTCAGCTTGCTCTTCGGTTTCTCTCATAGCCTGCAAAAAATTAATAATTTGAAGTTTCCGATCTTGGAGTTCCACCTCTTGCTCTTGCCATAATGCTTTTGCCGTGTCATTGGCATAAAGTATCGACCCATCACAGCCTAACATGACTACGGCATCACTAATACTTTCAATAATACCCTGAAGCAGGTTTTTTTGCTGCGAAAGCCATTCCATATGGTTTTTTAAACTTTCCCCCATAGAATTGAAAACTTCAGCCAGTTCTCCAATTTCATCTTGACTGGTTACTCCCTGGATCGGCAAAAAATCGCCTTTTGCCATTCTCGAAGCACTTCGTTGCATCAAAGCAAGAGGCCTCGTTACTTGCCTGGCAAAAATGAGGCTGACTATCGTGGCGAGAAACACTGCAATTAAGGACGCATAAACAATCAAGCGCCGAAAGGTTGCGATACTTTCTTGGATAGGAATTGGTGAACTGCCCAGCAAAACAACGGCTTGCACTGGTTTTGCTCCGACAGGTGCTGCCGCTATGAGCATGGCTTGACCCTCCCCGCTGGCGGGCAGAGCTTTAATCGAGATGGTATTGCCGGCAAGGACTTGCGCTAAATTGTCGTCGGAAAAAAAATCAGAAGGGAGCAAGGATCGCGTCCAGCCCCCAAGTAACCCATTAATCTCGCCGATAGGTCCTCTAAGTCCAATTCCTTGATTTTTACTTGATGTTGATCCCGCGATCACAAGGATATTTCCTTGAGGATCAAGTAAAACCAGCTGGGTGCCTGAAGTAAGTTTAAAGGTTTCCAATAAGCTTAAACGTTCACTCCAGCTAGGAATCGAAGCTAATTGGGCCGAAACTTCTGTTGCTTCAGTTTGAAGAGAATCAAGTTTTTGGTGCAAATAGAAATCCCCGAACAGCCAAGTAATAGTAACTCCTAATCCTCCCAGGACAACAAGAATCAAGAGTGTCATAGCCATCCAAAGTTTTATAGAGATGGTCCAAGAACGCCGTTTTCTCCATTTCATCAGGACACCATATCCGGATCAAATTTATAACCAACACCCCATACTGTAACCAGCATTTTTTTAATAGTAGGATGGGCCAATTTTTCCCTTAATTTTTTTACATGGGTATCCACTGTACGAGCATCTCCATAAAAATCATATCCCCATACCGTTTCCATGAGCTGCTCGCGGGAAAAAACTCTTCCCCGATTTTTGGCGAGAAAATAGAGTAAATCGAACTCCAAAGGGGTTAAGTTTATCACCTCTTCGCCAATTGTGACGCGATGCCTTTCTTTATCAATGTTGAGCAAGCCAATAGTTATTTCCGAAGAAACTGTATGCAGCTGACCGCTGGACCGGCGCAGAAGTGCCTTAACTCTGGCGACTAATTCTTTCGTACTGAATGGCTTGACTAAATAATCGTCTGCACCCAGTTCCAAGCCTAGGACACGATCAAACTCTTCCCCGCGTGCCGTCAGCATAATAATGGGAATCCCTGAGCTTTCGCGTATTTCACGGCAAACCCGCCAGCCATCAACATCAGGCATCATTAGATCAACAATTAATAAAGAGAATTGGCCTGCTTTAAATTTAGACAGGGCAACACTGCCATCCTCTGCCTCTTCAACAGAGAACCCTTCCCGTTCAAGGTACAATCTAACCAAACTACGAATTCGTTCTTCATCATCAACAATTAGAATTGGATCCACGTTATAACTCCCCTTTGAAAACTTGATGCAAGATTTTTCTTGGGTATTCATTTTTAGTTTACCACGTTATCATGGTTATTTTGTGAAAATTAGATGAAGAATATTATAAAGCTCCTTTTATCCACATAAGATCCGGATTATCTCCCAGCCATCGTATGGCAATGACATCGATTCGCATTTCCGGCCAGTTTGCATACCCTTGCTGCAGGATATAATAAGCTGCTATTGACCTAAGACGCTGTGCCTTCTGAGAGGTGATGCTCTCCTCGCCCCATCCCCTATACGCGGAACTGCGAGTCCGCACCTCAATAAACACTAATGTCTCTTGATCTTCGGCAATAATATCCATTTCTCCTTTTGGGCAGCGATAGTTCCGCTTAAGGACTCTTAATCCTGATGCTGTCACAGAATGAACAGCCAATTCTTCCCCAGATCTTCCCAAGCTATTTTTCTTGATTCCGATGATAATTCACTCCTTTCAGAGCGCAATATCATGTAATTCTTTGTCCTTGATCGGAAGTCCTTTCTGCAAGTCCTCTCAAAACAAATTCTTAGCGGCCACCTGGCCTGCGGCAGGTTAGATTTGCTTTCTGAACCCACGAAAAAAGAGGCTCTCAGAATGACTGAGAACCTCTTAAATGATAATACAGGGAACAGAGCCCAAATAATGGTGGACCTTAGTTCCTATTGAACTAAACTTTGTGCTGCCGCTATAGCCATTTGGGCCAAGGGAGTTGGATAAATCCCAATAGCGATAGTAATAATCATCGTGAATAACATTGTGAATTTGACTGCCCCATGAACAGGAATATCAGGAAGTCCTTCACCCTCTCCAAGGAACATGACTTTAACAACCGAAAGATAATAATAAACGGACACCATACTCATGACAAAACCGATATAGGCGATCGCTGTATAGCCTTGACCCATGACGGCAGAGAAGAGATAAAATTTCCCGACAAACCCTGCCAAAGGCGGAATCCCTGCTAAGGACAACAAGGAAGCCGTCATAACTACTGCTGCCAGGGGAGACCTGCGAGCCAACCCGGCAAAATCCTGAATTTCGTCGCTGCCTTGTTTTTCGGAAACATGCGTCGCCACGGCAAAGGCCCCCATATTAGCAAAGACATAAATCATCGCATAAAAGAGTACGCCTTTGACACCGGGAATTGACTCGGAGATGATGCCAACCATCAGATATCCTGCTTGGGCAATACTCGAATAAGCAAGAAGCCGCTTAATATTCGTCTGCGGTATGGCGACTAAGTTCCCGATAATCATCGTCAGGGCTGCCAGAA
>NZ_NADJ01000007.1 GCF_002196705.1 Desulfosporosinus sp. FKB | reverse complement strand
TTCACCTGGGTGACCTCCGTTATTTTTTGATTGGATTCTGTTGGCCAACAGTGCATCCTCTCAAAGCTTAACGTGAGGTCGTCTTTTTTTCAAAGCTCATTTTTTGTTACTCACAGGAATGCTCCTTATTAATTTTTAGTATGTTCACTTTCTTAATAATCATTTAGTAATAATCTGGTTAATTTAGCTGCTATTTTACAGTGCCTCTTGTTTTTTTGTCACTGTTTCCGACTGCTGTTTTAAAAAAACGGGGTTGTAATCAAAGTTACAACCCCGTTTCTCATAAATCAATTAGCACTGCGAGAAAACTATTTTATCCTCATCTGCTCGTACACAAATTTTGTTTCCAACTTTAAACTCACCTTGAAGGATCTTCTCAGACAATGCGTCCTCAATTAATCGTTGAATTGCCCTGCGTAAGGGTCGAGCTCCAAAGGTCGGATCATTGCCTTCTTTGGCAATAAGTTCAATGGCACTTGGATCGATCTGAAGCTCCAGGCCAACCTCCTTCAGGCGTTTATTCATCTGCAGAGCAAGAATTTCCGTGATTTTCGCCAGATGCTCTTTCTTCAGAGAATGGAAAACCACCAGTTCGTCGATACGATTCAGGAACTCAGGACGGAAAGTTCGTTTTAATTCTTCCATGACCTGACCGCGCATATTTTTATATTCTGTTTTCTCATCCTTCTGAGCGGCAAAGCCCATGGCATCCTTACGCAAGAAGGACGAACCAACATTGGAGGTCATGATAATAACTGTATTGCGGAAATCAACAGTTCTGCCTTTCGTATCCGTCAAACGCCCATCCTCAAGAACTTGAAGCAAAATATTGAACACCTCAGGATGCGCCTTTTCAATTTCATCTAACAAGACAACGCTGTAAGGTTTTCTTCTGACCGCTTCTGTGAGTTGTCCGCCTTCGTCATGTCCTACATAACCGGGAGGAGCTCCCACTAAACGGGAGACAGCGTGTTTCTCCATATATTCCGACATGTCAATGCGAATTAATGCTTTCTCGTCCCCGAACATAGCTTCAGCCAAAGAACGACCAAGTTCTGTTTTTCCGACGCCTGTGGGTCCCAGGAAAATAAAGGAACCGATTGGCCGTTTGGGGTCCTTTAAGCCTGCCCGTGCCCGTCGAACTGCCCGCGCGACAGCGGTCACTGCATCGTCTTGTCCTATAACCCTTTGGTGAAGAATTTCCTCGAGGTTCAGAAGCCGTTCACTTTCCTCTTGAGCCAATTTTTTGACAGGGATTCCGGTCCAGCTGGCTACAATCTGTGCAATATCATCCTCTGTAACTGTTGAGTTTTCTTTCTGGCGCTTGCTTTCCCATTCTTCCCGTTGTTTGGCAAGCTCTTCCTTCAGTTTGTGTTCCTGGTCTCTTAATTGAGCGGCCTTTTCAAATTCCTGACCCGTAACAGCAGCCTCTTTTTCCTTCTTCAGTCGTTCAATTTCCCCTTCAAGCGTTTTTAAATCAGGGGGAGCAATATAACTGGTAAGCCGAACTCTTGACGCAGCCTCATCCATTAAGTCAATAGCCTTATCCGGCAGGAAACGATCTGATACGTAGCGATCAGACAGCCGTACTGCGCTTTCAATGGCTTCATCGGTAATTTTAACCCTATGGTGGGCTTCATAACGATCTCGTAAGCCGCGCAGAATCAAGATTGCTTCCTCTACCGTTGGTTCGCTGACCGTGATAGGTTGGAAACGGCGTTCCAAGGCTGAGTCTTTCTCAATATATTTACGATACTCTTCTAAAGTCGTAGCACCTATACACTGCAATTCTCCGCGAGCTAAAGCAGGTTTTAAAATATTAGCTGCATCAATGGCCCCCTCAGCTGCACCAGCTCCAATAAGAGTGTGCAACTCGTCAATAAAGAGAATGATATTCCCGTCTGCCCGGATTTCATCCATCACTTTTTTCAAACGTTCTTCAAACTCGCCCCTATACTTGCTGCCTGCAACCATAGCCGAAAGATCCAGCGTTATTACCCGCTTGTTGCTGAGGATCTCCGGTACTCGGTTGTTGATAATTCCCTGAGCTAAACCTTCGGCAATTGCCGTCTTTCCTACCCCCGGCTCGCCAATTAAAGCCGGATTATTTTTTGTTCGGCGGCTTAAGACTTGAATTACCCGTTCTATTTCCTGCTCTCGGCCAATAACGGGATCCAATCTGCCTTCGCGGGCTTGCTGCGTGAGATCCCGTCCAAATTCATTTAAGGAAGGAGTATTGGCTGGCCCAGCGTTTTTGCCGACTGGAACCGAGTTGGAAGGCGGAACAGCAGATTCGTCTAATTCTCCACCCAACAACTTAACCACTTGTTTCCAAACTCTTTCCGGATTGACGTTTAGATTAGCCAAGATTCGAGCGGCAATTCCCTCCCCTTCCATGATAAGACCTAAAAGAAGGTGTTCTGTACCAATATAATTGACGTCCTGGCGATGGGCTTCCTCATTGGCTAACTCTAAGACCTTTTTTACCCGCGGTGTCAGTTCTACAGCTCCCATATTGGGTTGGCCTACACCTGTAATTTCTTCAACCATAGTCCGGACCTTTTCAAGATCCAGGCCCAAATTTCTCAAGGCTTGGGCAGCAATTCCCTCCCCTTCTTGAATAAGCCCCAGCAAAATGTGCTCAGTACCTACAACCTTGTGTCCCATGCGTTTGGCTTCGCTCTGAGCTATCATTAAAACCTTTTCTGCACGTTCTGTATAGCGTCCTTTCATTGCGTTCATCCTTTCATTAACATTAAAATAGAAATTCTAGTTTTTTTGTTTTCTCGCTGCTTGTTCATGCCCGGATTATGTTGTCTGTTCGCGAATCAAACGGGCTCTTTCGCTATCTCGCTGACTGGGATCCAATTCCCGATCAAGAATGTATTGCAAACATCCCGGACGGGTATTGACAAGCAGCGTTGCAAAGCTCTCTTTGTTCTTAGGCAATATTCCCATATCTGTTCCCAAACGATCTTGGGATAATAGTTGCATTGCATCCTCAGAAGTAAGCAGACGGGCATTTTTCAGGATCCCCCGGGCCCGCCAGACTTTATCCTCTAAGAATAAGGGCATCTGTCTGCGAAGATATTCACGGGCCTGAAGTTCGTGTTCTAAAATTTGTCCGGTCACTGCTTCTAAATGAGTGAGAATATCCTCTTCGCTTTTTCCCAGGGTAATCTGATTAGAGACTTGGAACATCTGCCCATAGGCTTGAGATCCTTCCCCATACAATCCTCGGATAGCTAATCCTAAATTCGTCAAAGCCCCTAAAACCTGCTGTACCTGTTTAGTCATTACCAAACCGGGCAAATGGACCATAACCGAAGCTCTTAGACCTGTTCCCACATTGGTCGGACAGGCCGTAAGATATCCCTGGTTTTCCCGATAAGCAAAATCGAGTTTTTCCTCCAGAGCATCATCTAAGGCCATTGCTAAACGATTGCACTCCAGCAATTGTCTTCCCGGCAGAAGAACTTGAATTCTTAAATGATCTTCTTCATTAACCATAACGGCATATTTATGATCCTTGGCAAGGGCTACCCCACTTGATCCAGAAGACCCTCCTAAACTTGGACTGATTAAATGCTTTTCAATCAGCACCTGATGCTCAATACTGGTCAGATTCGTCAGAGACATATACTGTAAAGGGTCTTGATCCGCCTGAACCGTTGTAAGAGTCTGGGCCAAAATCTGTTCGACCTGACTAGCCCCTTCAATATTTAAAACGTGAGGAAAAGGATAGTTTTCAAGGTTGCGGGCCAGCCGTACACGACTGCTAATCACGACAGGGGAATCCGATTCAGCCATCCAGGCACTAGTTTGCAAAAGAAGTTCTTTACGTGTCATGGTTTTCCCCTCCCATGAGTTGTTCGATCTCGCGAATTTGATCCCGGACCAGGGCGGCCTCTTCGAAATTTTCTTGCTGAATTAATAGTTGGAGCTTTTCTTTAAGCTTTCGCTCTTCCAAACGGTTTTTAATAGCACTTCCTCGTCTGACAGGAACCTTACCTACATTTTGCCCTCCGCCATGTATCCTGCGAAGCAATGGCTCAAGCTGTGTTTCGAAAGTTTCATAACAAGTGCTGCAGCCAAGCTTACCGGCCTGAGTTATTCTGGAGAAAGATATGCCGCACTTCGGGCAGACCTTCTCAGAAGGTTGTTCCGGTAATTTGGGATTTAAACCAAATAAAGCTTGAAGAAACTCCGGGACAATAACAGGATGAAAAATAAAACTGACTTCCTTAGTTTGTTTTGCACAAACTTCACAAAGATAAACTTCACGGGTCTCCCCATTTTCTGTCTTCATTATCTGTACTTTAGCTTCTCTTTGCTGACAATGTTGACAAAGCATATCAAATCCCCCCTTAAAGCAAATCATCCCTGCTCAACGTGGTTAAAATACTCTTCATTAATTGAGCACGAAGTACATTCCAATCGGTAAATTCGCCGCTCAAAGCGCCCCCTGAGAGAATTCCTTTAATTAGAGCCGCTTCGCGAACCGTCACCAGCTGTTCATCAAGCAATCGCTCGACCAGCCCATTGCAGCGCACCCGTGTAAGCTGCTCACCAATTAATTGACGCATGATCTGTTGATATTGACCTTCCATGCCTAATCCCAAACGGACAATACGCAAGTATCCTCCGCCCCCTCGGCGGCTTTCCACTAAATAACCCCGTTCTACGGTAAACCGAGTATCCAATACATAGTTAATCTGAGATGGAACGCAGTCAAATTCTCCCGCCAGCTCGCTACGTTGTAATATAATATAACCATCTGGCGTTTGTTCCAGAATTCTTTTAAGATATTCTTCAATGCGGTCCGCAAGATTTCCCATATTTGATGTACTCCTTGTCAAATATTCTTTGCCTAAGCCAGCCCCAACAAACATTGACCTTCTCTGACCTTCTAACTATATGATACCCATTTTCCTCAAAATTTGCAAAGGATTTTTCTAAAAAACTTTAAACTCTTAAAAATCAAAAGCTTAATGGTAAACTTATTAGTTGAATGGTCTGCCAAAAATAATTAAAGACCGTCAATAGACAGTCCTTAGATAAGCTTCATTGTTTACAATTATTTCGAAAACAAGACAAAATAAAACCAAGATGACAACGTTAACAAGCCAATACTGCCAAGCAGCCATACAACAGGCTGCCCTTCTAAGGGCTTATTTTCATCTCTGTTTTTCCCGTCTGTGTTATTAATAACTTTCGGTTCCAGAAATTGAGCTGGTTCTTCTGACCTTCGCATGCCGATCCGAGACGTCGACGTGCGGGATGCAATATCCATCCAAAGTAAGGAGCCATGCAACATACTTTGGAGTTCTTCTTGACTCAGCCAAATATTATGCTCTTTCATGAACGTAAAGCGATAAACCCTTTCTTACAAAGGGCCCCCGCTTGGCACCTCCAAATCGTAAGTTAGTTGCCCAAGATCTGTGTAATTACTTCTCCAATTCTGCTATTCGCCCTTAGACTAAAAATCCCTGCTATGAATGCAGGGATTTTGTCTTTCTGGCTCGCTATAAATCATGGAATTGCAGCATAATTTGCGCCAAAGGTTCACAATACCTCCCAAATTCTACTTAATGATCAGAACTGGACATCCGGCCCTTTGGAGCACCCGTTGACTAACGCTTCCTAATACTGACCCTGTGATAGCCCCATAACCATGACTCCCCATGATTATCAAATCGATGTCTTCATTTTTAATCTCATCGAGAATCACCGTCACGGGGTGACCTGATTTCAGCGTCTTCTTGATTACAACATTTGAAGTCTCGATACCCGTCAGAGTTGCTTCGAGAGCCAAGTCTCCACTTTTGTCCAGTTGATCCTGCGTTACCGTAATACCGTATGAAATCGTATACCCCCAAAAAGCCTGGGGGGTAAAATTAACATGAAGAAGTTCTATCTCAGCCTGAACAGTTTGGGCTAAGTCTATGGCGGCCTTCAGAGCACGCCGCGAAAATTCAGAGGCATCCGTAGGGACGAGAATTTTTTTAAACAATCCTATCACTCCCTTACATAAAATGGACATCTTTCCTTTATTATATCCTATTCTCAATATTTCCAATACGATAAACTATAATTTCTGATAGTTAAGGGAGGATGGGCTGCTCGAGGTTTCCGAGTAAAGGGTTTTTTTATTCGTTTGTCGAAGTAATTACCTACTAGCTCTTAGAAGGTGGTTTTTCATTTGTGGTTTAAACGTCCGGATATCCCCCAAGCCGTTGTGATCTTAATTATCGGAGGATTCATCCAATCCATTGGGAATTCTCTGCTGTGGCCTTTAAATAGCCTTTTTATGCATAATAGTTTAGGTCGTACTTTAACAGAGGCAGGCACCCTTTTAGCCCTCCAGTCAGCAGCCTCTTTGCTGGGACAATTCTTAAGTGGGTTTTTAGCAGATCGCTTTGGTTCCAAAAAAATAATGATTATCGGTCTTGTAGGTGCCGTTTTATCCATAGGATCCATCGGAGTTTTCCCTGTCTGGAGAGTTTATATGCCCGGATTTGTCCTTTTTGGCTTAGCCCAAGCATTTATTTTGGTCCCTTTAAACGCGCTTATTCATGCCGTCTGGCCTGAAGGCGGACGGCGCGGTTTTAATATGCTCTATGTTTCTAACAACGCCGGCGTTGCAATCGGAACAGCAATTGGAGGGATAATTGCTCAAGTATCATTCCGGCTTACCTTTTCCTTAAATGCCGCAGCCTTTTTCATTTACTTTCTTCTCGTGTCCTTTGGGATTTCAGAGCATAAGACATCCATTTCCTCGACGCCTGCAAAACATCACTCGGGAAGTTTGTATAAAGACCGTGGCTTTAAGGTACTCCTTACCTTAGGAGGAGGTATTTTCTTTGTCTGGGGGGCTTACATCCAACTTGTATCAATTTTGCCGGTGGTCATGAATCAATTAGGTTTTTCCCTCTTTTCTTACAGCATTCTTTGGACGCTGAACGGCGTTTTTATCGTTACATTACAACCCCTCATTAATTGGGTGATTAGAACCTATGCTCAATCCTTTCAGCGACAGTTTTATCTTTCGGCGATGCTTATATCGATTGGTTTTATTATTATTTGGGCGAGACTGCCCTATGTATCCTATATTATCGCAATACTCATCATAACACTGGGAGAAATGTTAATTTTACCGGCAGTTCCTGCAGCCTCTGCTCAACTCGCCCCGCAGGGAAAAACCGGCGTATATCAGGGTATTGTTGGAGGGGCTTCTGCCGGCGGACGCATGTTAGGTCCTTTCCTCGGTGGTGTGTTTTTTGACCACGGGGGAGGCTCCTACGTTTGGATCCTTGCTCTCACATTCATGGCGATCTCTATAGTTATGTTTTTCTTCTACGGTAAGTATATTCGTTCTATGCTCATGGAACGAAGCGCAAGCTCATTTTGACGGCTTTTTAATACCGGTGATTAAATGCCTAAAGGCCATGAGAGGATGAGAAAACACCATCTTAGGTCCTGCATAACGCATAATCTCAATCATTCTTTCTCGCATATCCGGTTTATAGCAATGTACGGGGCATTTCCCGCAGGATGTTTTTTGATCTCCAAACCTGCAGTGATCCAGACGAGTCATAGCATATCTCTCAAGCTCCTGACATTCCGGACAGAGACCCTCTTGAGTATGATGATGATCTTTACAATAGAGTCTAAGCATTGTTCTTACTGTTTTCTTCTCCTGATCCAGCATTTTTGACATCATCCTCAACTCCTTGCTTAACCCATCTTGAATTTAGACTCAATGCTATTGTTCTTTAATGATGTTATAAATCTTGTTTTAGGAAAATTAGACTTCTATTCTCTTTATATTAAGGGAGGCTCCATGCCGAATTTACTCCAATCTTCCCGCGCAGGGCCGTAAATACCCGGTACTTTTAAACCTGCTTGCCTCATCAAAACGGTCATTTGCCCGCGGTGATGGATCTGGTGGTTAACAAGAACGTTTAAAATCATGGCAATTGTCCAGCTCTCCCCATACATGTTACGGTCCTCTAAGAGTGTTTGATCATTCCACTGATGTATAATTCCCATTTTCATGCTCTCACTTGCATTTTCATAATAGTTTATAATATCTTTAACTGAGCTTGGTACCGGAGCATCTTCCAGAAATCCTTCAAATACCAGCCCCGTCTTAGACATCATCTCAGGGATTGTTATGGCTATGTGCCATGCCAATCGTCCTATGGTACGGTCCTCCTTCGTGACTCTTTGATCCAGTGAGTCATCCGTTAAGGCTTTGAAAATTTCCAGGGTTAACTCTGATTCTCTTTTCCAAGTTTCCAGAAATGAAGCAATTGACGAAAACACGCAAGTTCCTCCCCTAATTATTTAATTTTCCCCATCTTATCAGTTAGCCTATAGTTCGGTCAATGAGTGAACTTGTTCAGCTAAAGCCTGAACATCGGGACCACACCCACTTGTAGAAGTTGGTGTCTTACAATTGGTTAAACTTCAAAAGCGGGACCCGCTTTTGAGCAGATCCCGCTTGTTCTTCATATTTTAATGAACCATTAGAAGGTACTAACATTATTTAATCGCTATTAATAAAAGCCTGCATTATTTACTTTCGTAATATTTACGCAGGTTAGCTGCAACTTGCTCCGGATCAACCTTGTGAGTTGCAACTCCCGTATCCATAGCTGCTTTAGCAACAGCAGCAGCAACGGCAGGTCCAACACGTAAATCAAAGGACTTAGGTATTACGTAATCGGCATTGAGTTCTTCGGCACTGACGATGCTGGCAATAGCATAAGCCGCTGCAACTTTCATTTCTTCATTGATCACTTTAGCACCGGCATCAATAGCACCACGGAAAATCCCCGGGAAAGCTAATACGTTATTGACTTGGTTCGGGTAGTCAGAACGGCCTGTTCCTACAACTGCAGCACCTGCTTCTTTAGCATCAGCAGGCCAAATTTCCGGAACAGGATTTGCTTGAGCAAACACGATCGGATTCGGTGCCATGGATTTTACCATTTCTTTGGTGACAAGATTTGCACCAGATACGCCAATAAAGACATCAGCGCCTTTTAAGGCATCTGCTAAATTACCCTTGAGTAATTCACGGTTTGTTTTAGCAGCAATCTCTTCTTTGTACTTATTCATGCCTTCTTTACGGCCTTCGTATATCGTACCCTTTGTATCGAGCATAATGACATTTTGAAGTCCCATGCTCATTAAGAGTTTAACAATGGCCATGCCAGCTGCGCCTGCGCCATTGGCCACGATCTTAACGTCCTTCAGTTCTTTCTTGACTACTTTCAGGGCATTGACCAATCCAGCCATAGTCACGACAGCTGTTCCGTGTTGATCATCATGGAAAATCGGTCCATCATAAATTTCTTTAAGTTTTTCTTCGATATAAAAGCACTCAGGAGCCTTAATATCTTCCAGGTTAATAGCACCAAATGTTGGCTCGAGAAGCTTAACGGCTTCAACCACTTTGTCACTGTCTTGAGTATCTAAGCAAATGGGGAAAGCATCTACATTGCCGAAGGTCTTGAAGAGAATTCCCTTTCCTTCCATTACCGGCATGGCAGCGCGGGCGCCAATGTTTCCCAGGCCTAAAACTGCAGAACCAGTTGAGACAACAGCTGTTAAATTTTCACGATTTGTATAAACATTAACTACTGCAGGATCTTTAGCAATCTCCAAACAGGGTTCAGCAACTCCTGGGGAATAAGCGAGGCTTAAATCTTCTCCATTACGAACAGGTACTTTACTTACAACAGCAATTTTGCCTTTATTGTCTTTATGGAGAGCGAGAGCATCTTCACGAAGGCCCATATCTACACCAATCCTTTCAACATAAGATTATTTTTTATAACAAACTTAACTGGCGAAGGAGGAACAGGTTAGCTGCATTTATGCTAAAGGAAAGTATCAACCGTAGGCCTATACTTTCTGATAGTATAAAGAAAAACCGGCTTCTCCGAGCCTTAGCGAAAGCGAAGTCGTTGTTGCATGCAGTCTATAATAAATAACTTGTAAGAAAAAGCCTGGCCACTCAAATAAGTGACCAGGCTTCACTTACCTTAGGCTTTTTTGGATGCGTTTTTGGCGTCGATCTCGGCTTGTGCTGCTAAGATATCTTTAGCATTGAGATAAACCGGGGTATCAACCATTTTGTTATTGTAAGAAACGGAAGCTTTGCCTTTGGCAATTCCTTCTTCTTCGAAGACTTTTACAACACCGCGTGCCCATTCTACGTCAGCCGGATCTGGTGCATACATACGGTTGGAAGGTTCGATTTGTCCTGGGTGGATAATCATACGGCCTTCATAACCCATTTGACGGCCTTCGGCAACGTTTTTCTCAAAGGCTTCGATATTTTTGAAATCTACGAAAGGAGCGTCGATAGCGACGATTCCTGCTGCGCGGCAGGCAACAGCCATGTGAGCCCGAGCATATTGTTGCTCAACGGATTCATTGGTTAATTTTACTCGCATATCGCGGCAATAGTCTACAGCACCGAAGATAGCATTTACATTACGTTTACTTGCTAAGCAGCATTCTGCAGCATGTATAATCCCTTTAGCAGTTTCCAGAAGCATGGAGATTTTCACGCTTCCTACTTCTAATCCGCGACGACGCTCGAGTTCTTCAAGTTTCCAATCGAGACGTTGAACGTCTGCAGCACATCCGGTTTTAGCTAAGGTTACACCTGCAAGTCCTTCATAAACGATAGCTTCGAGGTCATCATTGGTTAATTCAGTTTCCCAGTTGTTAATACGAACAAATACTTGTGCTCCGTTAGAGCCAGCATATTTGAGGTTTTCAGCAACTAATTTCCGGGCAGCTTCTTTTTCAGCAGGTGGTACGGAATCTTCGAGGTCAAGAGTAATGATGTCGGCAACAAACTCCGGAGCCTTTGCCACCATTTTTGGATTGTTACCAGGAATATACAGAATTGATCTCATGATAGCCATAACGTTTTATACCCCCTAATAAATATAATTTATTATTGATTCCCAGATGATATCCAGGAAAGATCAACGAAGAAAATTAACAGCGGTTATCTCCGCAATGCACGAGAGAATCTTAGACCAACCATCGAAACCTAGACCGGAATAGCTGCTCAATTACACTTATCGAAGTCCCCTCCCTTCTCCGCAGTTACGTCACTGGCATCAGGGCTTGCTATGTATAGTACTTCAAATAAGCAATGTCTTTGGTTCAACTGTTATCGGTTTCGTTTCATTCTTCAAAACTTGGTTTCATTATTATCCCTATTTCATTATCATACGTATCTCCTGATTAGTCAACCATTTAATTAGCTCTCCCGCCAAGACTTACAATAAAATTAATTTATGGAATGAAACAAGGTTTTAATTCTTTCAAGTCTTGAATCGTAATATATCTCAGGATGATTATGATCTAGATAAATATGGCATAAGTTTCCCCAGCTTTCGCCGAAATAACCATACTTTTAAGAATTAGCCCTTCTAAGTTAACATCTGTCACTATTGGAATGTTCGTAGTAAATATGAAAGCAGGCGTTAGAATTTTTTAACCAACATCCTGCTTTCACCTTCTTTCATAATTCTATAATTGCGAATTATTTTAAGACTACCTATTTAGTTGTTGAATACCCTTCCATAGGCCATTATAATTCAAAGACCTTTCCTGGGTTAAAGCGATTGCTTGGGTCAAAGCTTCTCTTAATCTTTCTAAAGGCTCCCATAGCAGCAGGCGTAAACTCCGAATCGAGATACTTCTTCTTAACGAGCCCGATTCCATGCTCTCCACTTACTGTACCATCAAGATCAAGAGCCATCATGCAAAGTGCCTTTTCTGCAGCATGAACGGTTTCAACTTCCTCTTTATTCCGTTGATCGAAAAGAACGAGAGGGTGTAGATTTCCGTCACCGGCATGAGCCACAACTCCGATGGTGACACCATACTCTTTGGCAACTTTAAGAACTCCCTGAATTGCTTTGGGGAAATTACTCCTCGGAACCGTAATATCATTAACACCATATGACGGTCTAACACGAGCAACAGATCCGAAAGCACAGCGACGGGAAGTCCAAATTTGATCAACTTCAGCTGCCGATTGAGCAATTTTAAACTCTTTGGCAATTTTATTGCAAATTTCACTGATTGTCTTAACTTGAGGATCCATATCTTCGGGATATCCGTCAACCTCAATAATGAGAACAGCTCCAGCGTCACGAGGGAGCCCGGCATGACTAAAATCCTCAGTCGTATTGATAAGCAAATTATCCATCAATTCCAAAGTAGTGGGAATAATACCGGCAGCAACTATATCAGCAACAGTTTGTGAAGCATCTTCAACCTTGTCGTAAATTGCCAGCATTGTTTTCTTAGCTCTGGGCAAGGGTATGATACGGACGAAGACTTTAGTAACTAATCCTAAGGTTCCTTCCGCGCCAACAATAATTCGAGTTAAATCATAGGCTGGCTCACTTTGGAAATTACGTCCACCCGTTTGGATAACTTTGCCATTGGGGAGAACGACTTCCAAACCCAGAATATAATCCCGGGTAACCCCGTACTTAAAACATTTCGGACCGCCGGAACATTCACCAACGTTTCCTCCGATTGTTGAAGCTTTATAGGACGACGGATCGGGAGGAAAATAGCAGTTTCTCTTTTCGAGTTCGACTTGAAGGTCAAAGTTGATTACTCCAGGCTCAACAACTGCCACAAAGTTTTCCGTATCTATTTCATGAATTTTAGTCATTTTAGTAAAACTAATGACCACAGAATCTTGAGTTGGAATTGTTCCGCCACTTTCATTCGTCCCAGCACCCCGAGGCACAAGTTTAATATTATGCTCGTTCATCAATTTGACGATTTCAACAACTTCTTCCGTCGTATGAGGAGAAACGACTCCTAAGGCCTCACCAGATAATAACGTGCCGTCATAGCCATAGGTCAGCAAGCCGACTTTGTCTGTAACTACGTTTTTTTCTCCAACTATCTCCTTCAACCGATTAACAACCGTTTGGCTTAACATATTCAGACCTCCTTCTTCTTAAGCCTCTAGACTTACCCCAGGACTGAGAATCCCTTTGGGGTCAAATTGCTGACGCAGTTCCTGAAGCAAACCTATAGTTTGCTGCCACATTTCCGCATCATTATAAGCTTCAGCTTTGAGCTTGTGACCCAAGAGGCCCTTTATATTTCCGCCCAGGGACATTGCCAGTTTATTCACTTTAGCGGCTAAGGCAAGTTTATCGGTTCCCTCGGGCAGAGCCAAACAAACATATCCGAGAAGTCCTTCGACAACTACACCGGGGTAAGCTCCCAGATCTCCCGTGAGCGCTTCAAGCTGAGTTAAGGCTTGGGGCATTTTCGCCGGGCCAACCAGAAACTCCAAGGTTTGCTCCGGTTTCCCATTGAGCTCGGCACGGACCTTAAGCCAACCGTTGATCACTTGATCATACTCAGCCTCATCCTCAATGATTTTGACATCAGTCCCTCCGCCCAATGTGAGAACTGCAGCAATTTCATTAGCAATATTTTTGCCCGACTCTTTAAAGCCCTGTAAATCAATAATTACCAGTTGCCCTTCAGTTCCAGATATGGCATTTTTGGCAAGGGAGGCATTAAGGAGGTTCATTCGGGTCGGCTGTACATTACGCTTAATCAAAGTATTGAACGTTGCATTAGCCTTGTGGATTGATGTAAATGTGCCAATTACTGCTCTTTTAGCTTCCTGTACAGGCAGGAGCTTCACCAAAAGTTTGGTGAAAATCCCAAACGTTCCTTGGCTCCCCACAGCGAAGTGAATGAAGTCTAAACCTGAAACGTTCTTAATGCATTTATTTCCGATTTCCAGGATCTCCCCTGTCGGAAGAACCATTTCAAATCCCAAAAGAAACGTTCTGGTAGGGCCATATTCGAAAGATTTTGAATCAGAATCCCCAATCGCAAAGCAGCCGCCAATGGAACTGGTTTCGACTTCATAGGGCTCAGGAGGAAAGTTTAAGCCGGCTTCCCCAACCTTAAGCAGAAATTCCTTATGAAGAAGTCCAGGTTCGACGTGAGCCACAAGGTTTAGATGATCCATTTCTAAAATACGGTTCATCCGGGACATAACCATCGCAATTCCGCCATTAAGACCCTTGGTCCCGGCGACTGTCCCGCCTACTGCTATTTTTACATTCTGCTCATTTGCTAGTTTAACGATGCTCGAAACTTCTGATGTATTTCCTGGTAAGACAACGACTGCAGGCTTACCTTTACCTTTTAGGTATTTTGCCATTTCGGAAGGCGAATCAATGACATTATTATCACCGACAATCGCCTTCAGCTTACTGATATTGACGTTACTCATGACTACCCGCCCTTCCACTAATTTACTAGAACTTGCGGTCAGCATGTTCCGCAAATATACAAAGTCAATGTGATTCTTTTGGTTAATTAGTCTTTGTAAGCGTTGGCCATTAAATCGGCAACATGCATAACTTTTTGTTTTTGACCGGCTTTATTTATGCCGCCTTGAAGTCGCAACATGCAAGCTGGGCAACTTGTAGCCACCAAATCTGCATTCGTATCTTTGATGTTTTCTACCTTCTGATCCGTGATATTTGTTGATACCTCATGATAGAAAGCTTGTATTAGACCGGCAGCTCCGCAGCAGCGGCCTGCTTCAAACATTTCCTTATATTCAACCCGTGGAATCATTTGCAGCAATTGCCGAGGCTGTTTTGTCACCTTAAGGCCCCGGATCATGTGGCAAGGATCATGATAGGTAACTCTGACGGGGCTTGAATTATGAAGCTGGCTTTGATCAACACCAATTTTCGCCATATATTCTGAAAACTCAACCACTTTTTCACAAAATAATTCAACTTTCGGAAGATATGAGGGCTCATCAGCAAAGAGCTTTAGATAGTCATGCTTGAGCATTGAAGCACAGGACGCACATGCTGAAAGAACAACTTCGGCATCTTTATATTTATCTAAAAATGTATCAATAGTTTTGCGGGCATTTTTCTTCGCTGTTTCAAAGTCGCCATAAGCATATTGCGGAAGGCCGCAGCACACTTGATCTTTAGGAATAATAACATCACAGTCATTTTTCGTTAACACTTTAACAACAGAATGAGCAGTTTGATCTAACGAGTAATTCAGGAAACAGCCCACATAAAATCCGACTTTGTGTTTCGGATGCTGCACCGTAATCCTCTCCGGAACCTGCTCCAAAAATGGTTTTTTTGCTGTTGGGAAGTTGCGAATATCAATACCGCGGAAATAGTCCATTCCATCGATTTTATTAAGAACACTTTTGCCCATTCCTCCGAAAAGACTGAATCCCATTCCCAACCTCTTCGGACTTGCTAATGTTTTTAAAGCGAAAGACTTAGCAAATGGCTTAATTCCTTTTCTTAATTTCAAGTCTCGACGCGCTGCCATGACAAGCTCATTGCCTCGTACACCGTTTGCGCAAGCTACTGCACACTCACCACACAACAGACAGCTCATGATAGCATCTTCATACTCTTGATTAGGTTCTAATTTACCGTCGGCAACAGCTTTGATGAGTTGAATTCTTCCGCGTGCAACCATTGTTTCCTGACCAGTCAATTTATAGGTCTTACAGGCTGTATGGCAACCACCACACTTGTTACACGTGTTTAACATTTCGTATACTTCTGTCAAAACCCCCACTGATATTTCCCCCTTCTCTGCCAGATTATCAGACCATATGACGGATAGACTGATACTTGCAACACCCTTTGCTCGTTTAGATTTCTCTAGGACTTAGCCACATGTTTTTACAAGTGAAACCATGTTTCACAATTTTATGACTCTATTATCTACCTGAGGTTTAAAATCGTCAAGAGTAAATTTCTGAAAAGTTCGTTTAAATGTCAAATCAGAAAAGTTGTTATAGTTTTTGGAAATAGTTAAATCCCAATTTTGCGGAAACTTCTTCGCCGGCTTTTTTCATTTCCTGCCCAATTCGCTCGATACCCTTTTCCTGAATTCTGCTGGCAGGGCCTGAAACACTGATTGCTCCAATGGCTCGTCCCGAATAATCAAAAACAGGTGTTCCCAAACAAATGATTCCGATCTCATTTTCTTCCTTCTCAACAGAAATTTTACTTTCCTTAATCGACTGCAGCTCCCTAAATAAAACTTCCGGATCAACAATTGTATTCGGCGTATAACGAGTCATTCCTTTGACCTCTAAGATGTGTCGAACCTCCTCCTCGGGCAGTGTAGAAAGAATAGCCTTACCCACAGCCGTACAATGCATAGGTGCTCTTCGCCCTACCTTAGAGTGCATACTTACAACATGAGAACTCTCAGCTTTGTCAATATATACGATCTCACCATCGTCAGGTAGTACTAAATGAACAACCTCGTTCAATAATTTTGCTAAATCATTAAGAACAGGTCCTGCAACTTTACGAATCTCAAGATCATTAAAGAAGCGAATCCCCAGTTCTACAATTTTAATTCCTAATTGATAATGTTCGTTCCCTTTTGTTCTCTCAACATAACCTCGGTAACATAATGTCTGTAAAATACGATGAACTGTACTTTTATGCAACTGAATACGGTTGCCTATTTCTGTTACCCCCAAAGGCTCTTCCGCGTGAGCAAGCACCTCCAGAACATCCAGCGAACGTTCGAGAGTTTGCACATATTTTTCTGCCACTATAGGTCCTCCTTCTGAACACCTTTTCCTATCACCCATTAGGGGATACCATTTCTTGGTTCCGAAACATTACATTTTCAAAGAACCAACATACTCACGTACTAAGTGAACTTGTGTACGGGGTACCACTCCCACTTATAAAAGTGGAAGTCTTATGATTGGATAAAGATTTGTAATTATGACTACATCTCGAAACAACTTCGATTATTGAGAAACCTTGTTTCAAAATATCTTCTTACTTTGAATAGTATGACTTCTTTAAATTATAGTCAAGCATTAAATACTGGATAATTCAATGGATTTGTAAAATGAAAAAGCAATTCTGTTACTCTATCTCTAATTTGACCTTGCTCCCGGCTCCGCCAGCCTCAGCGGGTGAAACAAGCAAACGCCTTGCCAGTCGATTCCTTAATTCCGGAACATGGCTGATAATCCCAATAGCTATGTTTTGAAAACGCAGTTTTTCCAGGGTATTCATTACTGTTTCCAGCAAATGGGGATCAAGGGTTCCAAAGCCTTCGTCCAAAAAGAAGAATTCCAGGGGAGATTCTCCGCGCAGTTGAATCTGCGTAGATAAGGCTAAGGCCAGGGCAAGGGCGGTAAGAAAGGTTTCCCCGCCAGAAAGGCTGCTTACAGGGCGGCGTACTCCCCCATTGGCATCGTCCCTCATTACAAATCCTCCCTCAGTATCAACTTCCAGAGCGTAGCGCTGATTGGTCAGTTGTTTCAAGCGTTCTGAAGCATCCCGGGAGACATTTGCCAGCTGCTCCTGAGCGAGGAACTCAATAAAGCCATTTCCTTTGAAAACATTCTGCAGGATTTTAAGCAAATTGAGACGATGAGCCAAAGCTTGGCGTTCGCCTTCTAAGCGCAGCCATTCTTCGTGTTCTTCTTTGAGCTTATTTAGTTTCTGCAGACTGGCACCGCGCTTTTCAACAGCTTCCGTATGCACTTTCTCTGCCTCTTTTAACACTGCCGGCCAAGCTAACCATTCCTCAGATGTAAGACCTCGTCCCTGTAGACGCTTTTCAAGATCTTCTCGCTTTTGTTCAAGAAGCAATCCCTCCTGATGAAACTCTGAAACACTCTGTTCCATGTTCCTTCTGTCTGAGAGTTCACAAAGGGCACTTTGAACTGCTTCGACTGACAAAAATTGCGACGTTATAAGAGACTGCTTTAATTTAAGTTGAATTGACGCTGTTGCCTCATGGGCTAGCTCCAATGACTTCCCGCTTACTGCACAAGTTTGTTCTGATTGCAGCCAAGCCTCTTTCCCTTGTTCATAGTCCTTCTTAAGTTGTTCTTCAGCAGTGACAACTTGAGTTAACTCCTCCTTAACCATCTCTAACCGCTCTTGTGCCGGTTTTCCTCCTGTAATAGCATCACACTGAAGTTTTAGTTCTTCCAAGGTTCGAACAGCTTCACTTCCTAAGGTTCTAAGATTCTGCAGGTCAAGCTCACAAGCTGTCTTTTCACCGAGAAGTTTATCCTGATCCACATTTATTTTTCCCAGTTCTGTTTCAACTTGTGTTAACTCTTGGCTTAAATTTTTGGTGACTTGATCCCAACGAGAATATTGGTCCTGCAATAATCGGATCTCCGAAGCGGGGATATTTTCTCGCAAAAGGTCTAAGTCCTTTTGCCGCTTAGTCTGTTCTTGTAAAAAATAACTGAGCCTATTTTGAATCTCTGAACCCATACCCGTAACCGCAGCGATCCTAGCTTGAAGCTTATGCCATGCTTCTTCAACACTGTCCAGATTATGCTGAGCACTCTCTAACTGATGCGTAAGCTGCTCTTGTTCTCGATTCCAATCTTTCAAACACTGTCGCTGAACCTCTAAATTCTCTTCCTGTTTCTGTAACAATCGGTTTAATTCTTCTACAGTCAGGTTTTTATCAGCTAATGATAGCTCCTCGCGATAATTTTTCACCTCAGTTAATTTATCTGCTAAAAGCTGGGACTGATTTTTTTCGAAATCTTGTTTGCTAGTCAACTGAGCTCGTGCTACTGCAAGTCTTGTCGCCTTCTCGGCCTCCAGTTTCTCGAGGGCATGCAATTGTTTACCGATTTCCTCAAGATCCTTATTGGCCTCTTCCATAATCACATCCTGAACTTTAAGAGCTGGGGAAGGATGATCAAGGGAACCGCAAACAGGGCAAGGCTCTCCTTCCGCTAAGAACTCAGCAAGTATTTTAGCCCGATAGTTCTGCTCCAGTTCTTTAACATAGGTCTTTTTAGCCTCCACAGATTCTTTCAGGCGGCTAATTTCTTCGTCTAACAGTTTTTGTTCCTGTTCATAACCATTTAAATCATCACCGGCTCTTTGGCACTCCAAAGAGATCGCTTGTAAACGTCCTTCGGCTTCTTGTCTCTCCACTTCAGCCCGTCCGACATTTATAATTCCATGGCGGCTGCGTTCCAGGTCTTGAGCTTGCCTGCTTAGCATCTCTTCTCGAATGGGAGGGTGTTCGGCTTTCATCGTCAGAGTTTCTTTAAGTCCTGTAACGACTTCCCGAGCCGTTTTAACTTCCAGAGCCAAATTAGCTTCCTGGGTTTTTACAGACTTTATTTCCGTCGTATTTTCGGCAAAGTCACTTTGCAAATCGCTCACTTGTTTAGAGACAATTTCATAAGCTTCTAAGGCTTGGACTGAAGCATTGACTTTTGCCCGCTGTGCAGGGTCAACCGTTATTTGACTCAGCCTGCTCCTTCCCTCTTGTAACCGCTTTTCAAGGGCTCTTTTCTTTTCCACAGCCTCTTGAAATCCTTGTTCCAATCCTTTACGCTTTCGATCAAGATCGCTATACTGCTGCCTTGTCTGAGATAACTTCAGACTGCGATTATGAATCTCTGCTTCCAGACGTTTCGCCTGTTCTAGTTGTTCTAATTGGCGAAGAAAGAACGGCTCCTTCTCCAATCGCTGATGATTGATCTCCAGCCAAAGCTGCTCTGCCTGTTCTTTTTTCAATCTTGCTTCTGCAAGTCTTTTTCTTGCTTTTTCTTCATCGCCCTGGGCTTCTTTCAGCCTTTTTTCTGCCAGGCCCAAATCTTCTAAAATGGGCCGTAATGTCTCCGCCCGTTCTGCCAAGGCGAGCTTTTCCGAAAGCTTGTCCATTTCAGGTTTAACAGCCGAACGACGAGATTCCCGTTCTTGAACTTGACGTAATTGTTCTTGCAGCCCCCACAGTTCTTTTGCCTGTTCAAACTCTTGCTTGATACGCTCTAAGCAGCCAAGGGATTGCTCCGAGGCAATTCTCGCGGTTTCAAACTCCTTTTCAGCCATAGCAACCTGTTCTGCTGAGGCATCCCCCAAGCCTTGAAGCCGCTGCTCAACACCATTAAGATGGAAGCGGGTACTATCAGCTTGTTCCGAAAGACGGGCCGTAAGATTTCGTCCATAGGCTTCAAGGGAAAACAATCGTTCCAACATTAAACGTCGGTCTTTCGGTTTTATCGTTAAAAATTCAGCAAATTTGCCTTGAGGCAACACGACTGCCCGGGTAAAATCTTCAACCGTTAGACCTAACACTTCTTCAACTTTTTTAGTCATCTCATCGGCTTTAGAGGCCAGAACTAATTCCGTATCCCCTTGAATTTCTACGAACCGACATGTTGAGGCTTTAACAGTACGATCTCCTGAACGCCGATAAGCGCGTTCTGCCCGGTATGTGATCCTTCGATTTCCTGCTGCTAAAGAAAAGGTATATTCTACCGTGAGTTTATCTTCCCCTTGATTAAGTATCCCTTGGGTATTATTGGCGGCTCTTTCCACAGTACCATATAGGGCTAGGGTCATAGCATCGAGAATTGTAGATTTTCCACTCCCGGTCGACCCAAAAATCCCGAATACTCCCGTCTCACAAAGTTTGGTAAAATTGATCTCCTGAACCTCACGAAAACTATTTAAACCGGCAATCCTTAAACAGATCGGTTTCATGCAGTCTCTGCCCCCTCCCTGTCGGTCATCGCTTTCACTGTACTGCCTCGTAAAGAAATTTCGTAGCCCACCCGTTCCTCGATGTTCTGATCTTTGGAACAGCTCCCTTTATCTTCGTTCTTATCAGCATCAATCAATGTTAAAAACATAGAGACTAACTCTTGATCCGGCTCAGCCCCACCTGTTTTTTCCTGATAGAACCTGCGAAAAAGTTCATCAAGAGGCAACTTGGAACGAGCCTCCAAGGTTATCTGCTCCATTTCCGGAAAGACCGGCCGAATATTAATAAGACGTTCTCTCTGACGGCGCAAGCCGTGAATATCCTGAGAATTGAGGACATTCGTTACATGGACCTCTAAATCGATCCATGCTTGCTCATCTTTCCCTTCATCAATCCACTGCTGTACTTGAGCTAAACCTTCTTTAGCTTTCCATTTTACCAGGGGGTAACCCGAACTAAGGAAAATCTCCCGAGTTGCCACCGGCTGCCCCGGAAACCCTTCAATTAAAATAACAGATTTGGCATACCCGGTTTCGGAAAAACTGTAAGCCAGGGGTGACCCGGAATATCGAGTCGGAACCGGTGACCCTTTGACAACTTGAGCCCGGTGTAAATGACCTAAGGCCACATATTGAGCACATCCAGGCATTGCCTCTGCTTCAACGGTCGGTGCACTGCCAAGTTGAATGGGACGCTCAGATTCTGATTGCATCCCTCCGCGTACAAAGAGATGACTCATAGCCAAGTTCACAGTATCAGGTCGAAAAGGTTTACTGAACAAAGCTAATAATTCTTGGACACGTTTTGAATAATCCTGCCTCAGAGTTTCCTCGTCAAGGCTGGAATTTAAAACTTCATTGAGCCGTGATTCTGAGGGATAGGGAAGAAGGGCTAATACTACGGGGTCCGAGCACTCAGGCAGATGTAACTCAACCCATCCTTGGCCTGCTGCCCTTCGTACTACTTTGTTATTATTAGAATGCCCAGAAAAACTCGGCTGCAAAACATCTTTAGGAAAGCCATATAAAGTTATCCCCTGCCGCCCTGCCAAAGGACTCGCCGCACAGAGCCGTTCCGGGTTGTCATGATTACCGGCAATTGCGACGACCCCTCGCCTTCCCCCTGATGTTAAACGATTTAAGGCATCATAAAACAGCTCTTCGGCAATTGCCGGAGGGTTCACTGTATCAAAAATATCTCCTGCAATCAGAACAAGATCAACTCTCTCGTCTTCAACGATTTGGCAAAGTTCATCGATAAACTTGATTTGTTCCTCGATTCTGCTGCGTCCTTCAAGCATTCGTCCGAGATGCCAATCTGAGGTATGCAAAATTCTCATGGATGGAATCCACCCCTTTAATATTTAACGTTTTAGGTTCCAATTCCTATTATAAATCATGTCCCAGACAAAAGGCTGCCTAAACGATTTATAAATATTTTTTTAACCTCGTGAGGCAAGAAGTCTCCCACCTCTTTAGGTGGGGTATGAATTGCCGCCTTTCTTTTTTAGATATTATCATTGATAGAGCCCTAAAATTATAGCAAAATATAATCAGTAATAACTACGCAGCTAAGGGTAAGAGAAGAAGAGAGGGGCATCATTATGGCAGTTCAAGCAGATTGGAAACGACTCCTTGAGGATGAGATACAAAAAGATTACTATCTTAAGTTACTGGAATGGGTCAAAAACGAATATCGCACAAAACGGGTTTTTCCCAAAAAGGAGGACGTATTTAACGCTTTAGTCTACACCTCTTATAAAAACACGAAGGTCGTGATTTTAGGGCAGGACCCTTATCCCAATGTCGGACAAGGAATGGGGCTTAGCTTTTCTGTAAATGTTGGGGTCCCTTTCCCCAAATCTCTGCAAAACATTTTTACCGAGCTCCAAACAGACCTCGGATGCACCATGCCTCATCATGGCTCGCTCAAGAAGTGGGCAGAGCAAGGAGTTCTGCTTCTTAATACGGCGCTTACCGTAGAAGAAGGGAAACCTAATTCGCATCAAAATAAAGGTTGGGAGATATTCACTGACCGAATTATTTCTTTAGTTAACGAAAAGACGGACCCTGTGGTTTTTATCCTCTGGGGTAACAATGCCCGGTCCAAGAAAAGACTAATAACGAATCCCCGTCACTTAATCATCGAATCTGCTCATCCCAGCCCTTTATCAGCAAGCAGAGGCTTCTTTGGCAGTAAGCCCTTTTCGCGAGCTAATAAGTTCCTGGTCTCCCAAGGCCGAGAACCGATTGACTGGCAAATTGATTGATCCCCTTAAGCATTTTCTCAGACGTAAATAGTTGACACAGTGTTATCAGATACCTACAAAAAAACGTGCGAAGATTGAATCGCACGTTTTTTAATGAAATAAATTCAATGTTTTGCTTATTGGAACTTAAAATAATAAAATACCAACCACTGCTGTGGCAGCAATAAATGTGAAGGTCCCCACTTTAACCTTTTTCTGGTTGAGTACAAAATATCCGGCTACCGCCATGATAACGGCTTTGAGCATTGTTAAGGACATGAAAGTATGGGTAGCTTGGTATAATGGCTTAAGACCAATAATGTAAGCTGCACTGAGAAGGAGACCAAGAACAGCAGGTCGAACTCCCTTCAAAAGAGCGTTTACGTACTTATTCGCTTTAAACTGAGTATAAAATTTAGTAATAATAACCGAGGCAACAAACGAAGGAATACAAAGAGCTATGGTAGCAATTATGGCACCGACGATTCCAGCAACTTTAAAACCGATATAAGACGACGAATCTACGGCAAAAGGTCCCGGTACGACCTGAGCAATGGCGATAACTTTTACATAATCAGCTAATGATACCCAATTATGAGACACCATTTCTGTTTCAAAGAAAGGAATCATGGCGTAGCCGCCGCCAAAGCTAATTGCCCCAATTTTTAGAAACACAAGAAACAAATCAATGAACGTTGACATGTTGCTTTTCCTCCTTCTTTAAAAAGTAAATATTCTTGGCAAAGCCCAGTGCCGCAAGAAGTAAAAGAACAAGAACAACGTTAATATTCGTAAAGAGCATTAGGGCAGCAGAGAGAAGTGCTAAGATTACATCAGAATAATGTTTAACCGCTGTTTTCCAGGTTTTCTTAACGGAATTGAGGATTAAAGCAGTAACACCCAGAAGAATCCCTATAAAGGCCTTATGAACAATAGGATTATCGGTAAATCCCCAAATTACAAAAGTCAGAAGCAAAATCAGCAAGAAGGTTGGCAGACAGGACGTGATTGTGGCAACAGTTGCTCCTAGAAGGCCTTTCTTTCGATAGCCAATCATCGTCGCTGAATTGACGAAAATAATCCCAGGTAAAGTTTGCGAAATAGCCATGATATCAGTCAATTCATCATTGGTAACCCATTGTTTTAATTCAACTACTTCTTTTTGTAATATGGCAATGACAGCATAGCCCCCGCCAAAAGCCAGACAGCCTATTTTAAAGAAGGTAATAAACATCTCTAAATATATTCCCATACTATCTCTCCTGCCCTTTGAATTTTTCCTTAGAATATAATTGCTTATACAAGCATACCCTATTTTTTATCTCAATATTTTGGTATACGGTTATACCAAAATAATTCAAAAGGAATTTATCGTTATATTTGATTCGTGGTCTTCCTTAAAGGCCATCTCGAGAAAAGCCTTATTGGAATTTTGCACATGACGCTTTGCCGCAATTTCAGCTCTCGAACTATCATGATAACGTAATGCTTCTATGATTTCATTGTGCTCCTGCCACACTTCTTCCGGACGCCCCGGTTTAGAGTAGGCAACTTGGGTAAATTTTGTTATATATTCTTTAAACGTACTAAATAAGTTGTATAATCTCGGACTCTCTGCGGCTCGATAGACGATTTCGTGGAAAGTATCATTTAATTGATTCGATTTTTGAATGTTTCCCTTCCTTTGTTCATCGGAAATCTGCTGAGCAAGCATTGCTAAACGCTCTACCTCTTTGGGCTTGATTTTTGTCGCTGCGATACTGCCCATCAACGCTTCTAAAGAGGCTCTGATAAGTAAAATTTCAATAATATCGGCCTTCGTAAATTCGGAAACTACAACTCCTTTCCGTGGAATATGAGTGACTAACTTTTCTAATTCAAGCTTACGGATTGCTTCGCGCACAGGGGTTCTGCTAACTCCCAGTTGTTCGGCAATGTTCCGCTCCACAAGTCTCTCCCCTGGTTCTAGTTTCTTCTCAAGGATGGCATTCCTCAGAATGGAAAACACTGAATCACGGATATTGCCCATATCATTAAATTTAATGGGTGGAAATCGATAGTCCATTGCTTTATCCCCTTAGAATAAATCTTCATCTGAAATTCATTATAAGTCTATTATACATTAAAAGGCAAGAGAAAAATGGTATACCGTATCCCAAAAAAATCGGCTCTATCCACTACGGTATAAGACTTTTGTCCAATCACAAGGCTCCAAATTCTAAAATGGAGTAATGGTATCTCGTACCATCTTCGGCGGGGGCAGAGTCCATCCTTCAGCCCGCTAGAATTTGTTATGGGCTAGGCGCTTTCGGCGAAAGTGTCCACAGGACACTCTCGTTACCGAAGCTCGATGTTCAGCATTTGCTGAATGAGTTCACTTCTTGATAGCTACTAAACCATAAAATGTTTCAGCGAATGACATTTCTTTTAAGAGCTCAAAGCTTGCTGGTTGCAGCAAACCTTTAGCATCTTGACTGCTTATCCGATGATCTAAGGGAGGGCCCATTTCCGTTGTTTTCTTCTCCCAATCAATTAAGGCTATTTTACCATCAGTTTTTAATATGCGATACACCTCGCCGAGAAATCTTCCTTGGTTGTCAATTTCGTGAAGGACATTGACTAAAAGTACAAAACTTACAGATTGATCAGGAAGCTTTAAGTCGTATTCTTCGGTCTTGACTGAGACGATATTTGATATACCGGCGGCATCTGCTCTTTTTTTTACCTCAGTCAACATTTCTTCTGAAATGTCCAATGCAAAAACTTTATGTGCTGATTTGATCACTTTGGCCGCTGGAATAGTAAAATATCCTATCCCACACCCGATATCAGCAAGAGTATCATCAGAATTAAGACCTAGTTTTTCTAATGTAAGTTTTGGAGGGAGATTCTGTCGACGCCACTGGTCATCAAGCTTTCTTTTGTTTGCCGGATTAAATTTATGTGCCATGGTTTTTTCTCCTTAGTCTTAAAAATAGCCCTTTATAAAATGTTGGAATATTGGATTGATTATAACCATTTTCCTCAGCAAGTTCAACTTCGGTTCAAGAACCTCTTATCCTGTCCAGACAAAAACTCAAATCAGCCTTATCTTTTACAGCCGCCTTAAGCTAAAATCTATGATTGACTAAGAAGGGATTCCCAAGTATTCTTAGTTAAAATGATAAGTCAGTCCGATTAGACTACTGAAAGGAGGCAACGCTATGTATGCTTCTGTAAATTCTGATTGCATTGGATGCGCTTCCTGCGAGTCGATTTGCCCACAGGTTTTCAGGATGAACAGTTTCGGGATTGCCGAAGCCTATTTGAATCCTGTTCCCCAAGAAATTGAAAAATTGGCTAAAGACGCTCTGAACAGCTGTCCTGTGGAAGCAATTACTTTAGAATAATGTCAAAGCCCCCGGTTTGGCCGGAGGCTTAAATTTTAGTTCCCATATCTGAACACTTTCGCGTTCCAAGACTCGCCCACCAACTGGATAATCAGTTGTTATTAAGCCAGTGAGCTCGTTCAGCTAAAGCTGAACATTAGGGCTTCGGTGGGATTGAATCAAATATTTAGACTTGACTATTTAACATCATATGGTTACATTATATTCAGTATACTGTTTAAAACAGTATACTGAATATAACAGTCTAACATTTACTCTAATTCCAAATTTCCTATTAAAGTGTTTCTGCTAAATGCGTAAAATTCAGAGAAACGGGGTGAATAACGATTAAACACGGACGACATACTCCAGCCTTTTTGCTTCTCTTCTTAACTGAAGGACCTAGCTATGGGGCGTTACTCTTAGCAAGATTACAGAAAGAGCTTCCTTTTTGTTTTAGTGATAGCTCAAATGTTTACCGCAGCCTGCAGGACATGGAGAGAAACGGTTCCCTCGAAACTTATTGGGAAATAACTGAGAGCGGTCCACCTCGAAAATGGTACACTATTACGTCTAAGGGAAACCAGGAGCTGAGAGAACAAGCCGAAGACATTCGTAAACGACTTGCCAATTTTGAATTCTTTCTATCGCACTACGAAGATCATAACCAAGATCGTAATGAAAAATAACTTATCCGCCAATAAATGTACAGCTATTTTGAGAGGAGTCTTTCCATGAGTGAGAATCAAAGAATCCAGTATTCCAAAATCGGCGTACTTTCTTTAGCTCATATGCTAAATGATTTATACAGCAACTATCTTCCCCAAATGCTCCCTTTTCTAGTGGCTCTTAGGCCCGATTTTTCAGCTACACGGGCAGCCATTTTAGTCTCAGCCTTCACGATCACCTCATCTTTAGTTCAGCCGCTTTTCGGATATTTTCTTGATCGTCAAGGAAAACGTTGGCTGGTCTATGTTGGAACTCTCTGGATGGGAATCATGCTTAGTTTAACCGGAATAGTCCAGAATTACTTGCTGCTTGTTATTCTTGCGGCCCTGGCCGGGCTTGGCACAGCGGCTTTTCATCCCCAGGCATCTACGATGGTCAATGTTTTAAGCGGCGATCGCAAAGCGGTTCTGCTGTCTGGTTTTGTGGCCTTCGGGAATTTCGGTTTTGCCTTAAGTCCGCTCCTCCTGGTTCCCTTATTTCAAACCTATGGTTTACACGCCACCCTTGTAACTGTGATTCCCGGTATTCTCGTGGCCATTTTGCTTCTGCTCTATGCACCCAAAAACAATGTTCTAGTCGGCTCAAATACTCCGCTTTCTGTCGTTTTACGCTCTCTTAAGTCAGCGGCTCCGGAACTTGCGGCTATTATTGCCGTCATCGCAATTCGATCTCTGGCCTATACAGGAATGTTAACGATCCTCCCCTTGTATTTTAAAGCTCAACATCTATCAAATATTGCCGGAAGTCAACTCGTAACTATTATGCTTGCTTGCGGAGCAGTCGGCGGTGTTATCGGCGGATTCATTTCCGATTATTACGGACGAAAACCTCTGATTGTTGGTTCCCTGGTCCTTTCAACTCCTTTATTCTTTGGCTTTCTCTACACTCAAGGCACGTTAAGCACAATCTTTTTGGGGCTTGCCGGAGCGGCGTTATTGTCTAGCTTTTCAGTAACAGTTGTAGCTGCTCAGGAAGCAATCCCGGAAAACAAGGCCCTGGCCGCAGGACTAACCATGGGATTTGCCGGAGGATTAGGCGGCCTTGCCGTCATACTTATCGGTCGTATTGGTGATACATGGGGACTAACATCAGCTGTTACCGTTATTTTTCTGCTTCCCATTCTGGCCGGTCTTTTTGGCTTCTTTATGAAAAGTCATCCTGCAGCCCGTATGAAACGCATCGCGGCACGCTAGATCACTAACTTGTCCGTCCCTGAGACCTGCCCAGGAAACGCTGAACGATTAAAGCAATCATGCCAATGACCAACAAGCCGAAAAACGCCGAAAGAAGATAACCAAGAGCTTGTTGCCAAAAGGTGTGGTCGTAGCCCGAAATGCCATAGTCTTTCAGAAAGGCATGATGCCAGAAATCTCCAAATTTTTGCAAACCGTTGGGAATAAAACCAAACTTGGCTTGCAATTCTTCACCGCCCCATTCACCCCAAGCAGTCCCAGAAGCCAATAATCCTAAAGGAGAGAGTACTGCCAGAACCAGTAACCCGATAATCAATGTTCTATACCGGAAACTGCCGGCCGATTTTTCCGTATTCGACTTTAGTTGGAGCATTGCCGGATTGGTACGTTGTAAGTATGTAACGACCAAGGCACCAACCAATCCTTCAACCGGACCTGCGATCGTTAAATGAGCAAAAAGCATGGCCGGTACAGCAATGTTCAAACCATAGGGACTATACAGCGGAGTGCCATTGGCAGTATGAAAGAGCAAGGGCTGTAAACCAAATTCGATCCCGGCGCAAAGAGCTGCAGCTGATAGACCGACATACCCTGCTATGGCCGCTCCAATCCAATGGCGCTTCGATGAAACAACGCTTTTTCCCGCAACAAGCCGGTAAATACCATAGCTGACAAAGGGCAGCACAACAGCCATATTTACGACATTGGCCCCTAAAGCCAAAATTCCGCCGTCTCCGAAAAAGAGAGCTTGAATAATTAACGCAATTGAAATACTGATCATTGCGGCCCAAGGACCAAGCAGAATCGCCAAGAGACTCCCTCCGACTGCATGGGCCGTTGTCCCATCAGGAATGGGAATATTAAACATCATAATTGTAAACGAGAAAGCCGCTCCGATCGAAAGCATGGGAATATATTTGGCGCGCAGAGTATGAGCCGTTTTATAGGCCGCCCCTGCCGCAGCAATCACACTGGCAATACCTAAAAGGGCATCGGTTTGCGGACTTAAATATCCATCCGGAATATGCATAAAAATTCCTCCTCCCACGATTAAGTCAGGTGTTCTTTCCTCTCAACATTAACCATGCTGCCGACTGCCACCCAAATGAAAATGAGACCGTTCATGGATCAAGTTTACCTCCAGCAATAGTTGACGATTCGAGAGCACTTGAAGCGGCGCACCATCCGCAGCAATTGTGTGATCCTCTCGAAAAATAATGACACGCTGGGCTAATTCTTCAACAATTGATAGATCATGGGTTGCCATAATGACCGTCTTGCCGGCTGCTTGCAGCGCCTGAAGGAACTCAACCAGCCAGAATTGGGTGCGAGGGTCAAGGCCGTTCGTCGGTTCATCCAGAAATAATACCTCCGGATTAACCGTGAGAACACAGGCCAGAGCAACCTTTTTCTTTTCACCTCCACTCAGTTTATAAGGAGCCCGGTCTAAGAGATTACCAATACCAACCAATTGAGCAATGTCTGCAACTCTTTCTTCTACAGTTTCTTTAGATAACCCGGCCTGCAAGGGAGCAAAAGCCAGTTCATCCCGCACAGTGGCTGAAAAGAGCTGAGCGTCCGAGTTTTGAAATACAAAACCTACCTTTTGTCTAAAATCCTGCAAGAACTTAGGATCACGCAAGGCGTCTTCGGTCAGCTCCTTTCCAAAGGCCAAAATTTGACCTTCCTCAGGATGGATAAGGCCACAAAGCATTTTGAGCAAGGTAGATTTACCACTTCCATTGGCCCCCAAAATTACTAAACCTTCACCTTCCTTAATACTTAAGGAAATCCCAGAAAGCACGGGATAACCGGGCAGATATGAGTAAGATACATCAAGAATATCGAAAATCTTGTCCAAACAGAGATCTCCTTTCATCAGCCCATGACTTTGTTGGCAACAATTAAGATAAGTCCCGCTAAGACAACCAGTGACAAAACTAAGACATCTGACCAACATAGGCTGGCACTTTTTAGGAGGCGTATTTCTCCGGAATAACCGCGTGCAGTCATGGCCCAATAGACTTCTTCACTCATTTGCAGCGACTTGCCAAACAATCCTCCCACTGCTGAAGCTACGAATCGCCGCTCTTCTTTAGGAGCAGATTGACCAGCGTCACGGGCCTTTCGAGCAAGAAACATTTCTTCCATGGCGCTTACTAAAACAAAAATATAACGATAGGTCATCTCAAGTGTCATAATAAAAATTTTGGGAACAAAGAAGGTACGTAAGGCACGCAAAAAGTCCATCCAACGGGTGCTCAGCGTAAGTACCACCGCTAAAGAAACAGAGATTCCCACCCTGCTGATCAGCATTATCCCTCCCCACAATCCTTGCCTGGTAACCGCCAAAACCGAAGGGAACGATAAATAACCCAGGTGAAGGGGGTGAGGGAAGTCAGCGATAACCCATAGCGGGTCGCCGGGACGTACCCAGTTAAAGATTGAAGGCAGTACCATAATCCCTGTAAACAATGGTATGACCAGCCATACCCTAGCCACCACTTGACGCAGGGGGAGTTTAGATAACACCGCTATAGCCAGCAAAACTAAGTAAAAGCCCCATAATAGAGAAAGGTGCGCACATAAGTTAACAATAATTAAAAGATATATCAGGGAGATCACTTTGATTCGCGCGTCCAATCTTTGTAGGAATCCTGGCCGCCGGGCAATTTCCTCAGAAAAAACCGCATCTTGAATAATCTTGACTATGTCTCGCAGTGTTTTCTCAATAAAGTTTCCTTTCCGTCTGCCACCGCAACCGCAGCGACATAACGCAGGACTTGCTTCGCTTAACCAGTCAGGCAGTTCCATTTAGGTTAGCCCCCTTCGCTAATGTCGCTGAGCTTTCTCTCTTTTTCCTTAGTCCGAATCATGCTTAAACCCGGCAGTCTCTTCCAAGACGATTCGGTGATTAAGCAGTGTCATGTCTTTGATCCTAGCCTTAACAAACTTTTGTCGTCCGAATATATCCACCAACTTTAAGCCATCTTCATAAGGTTCAATAACATCAACCGCTTCCATAAACAAGACCTCTTGACCATCACTGTTAAAGTACGCATTAGCTTCGCACATTGTTTATCCTCCTCTTTAAATAAAAAAGACCATGGAGCGACCCTATATGGGTCAGACCTCCATGGTCTCATTTTAGTATTAAAATATAGTTAGTATTAATAATGTAGCTGAATAATTACGGCAACGCAAGCCGCAAGCCTTCTGGCCTGCCATTCCGCTCATTAATAGATACATTCGCCGTGTTCAGGGCAAATACCTTCTTTATTTATAATTATTTCTTCATTTTTTCCCAATTAATCATTGCAGTTTCAGTTATTACTCATCAATCTATTCATCAATCATCAAACTGCTTAATTTCCATTCGCTATTGATCAATGTATACGTGACATTTAGAGTATATATCCTGTCATCATATTTATTACCCGAAGTATACCCCGCATCATAGATCTCATAGATTGCATTATAGGTATTTCCATTCCTCGAATAGACTCTTTGCCTTAGGTTCATCATACGGTCCGGAATAATAAATTCGTAATCACCGGAGCTTAATTTCGTAATCAATTTGTGGTTCTCAGTGCGCATCGAGGAATCAAGGTACTTTTCCGCCGTTGTATAATCTCCCTTAATAAGGGATGTTAAAATCAAATGAAGGTTATTATCCAAATTATTTCTTAAGTTGTATAGTTCCTCCTGCTGTTTAACTTTGTTATTCGCGGTATCAACTTGTTGTTTTAGCGATTGTATTTCGGTTTTAAGCTGAGAATTTTCCTTAGCCAATTCAGAACTCTGAGTACTGCATCCCAGCAAAAAAAAGATACATATCAGTATGGAGCCTAATATTTTAGCTTTACGAGCCATTCCTTAGTCCCTCCTTTTTTTATTAATTGTGCTATTTGCCATTTACGACTCCCCACAATTCCTCCCTTTACTCTAAACCATACTGCAAAGAGTTTGAGGCATCAAAAGGTGATATTTTACACAATTCCGTTATTATGTATTTCCCATGCGAAGATAATCAATATTTATCATGATAAAAATAATCGAAACGCTTATTTTAAAAGTAAACTCGTTCAGCTAAAGCTGAACATCGGGGCTTCGGAGACGAAAGCGCCTAGCCCATAAAATGCGATCGCGCTAAAGGATAGACTCTACCCCCACTGAAGCGAGGTATGGAACCACTCCAACTTGTAGAAGTGGAAGATTTACGATTGAATACAATAAATCTGTTAAAAATTTTTCTTTTAAAAAAGTTATCTTCTTTCTATAATAAGAGTGAATCATATATATGAGAAAATATCAATAGGTAAATGGTCAATATCAGCGTCACATAGATTGAGAAGAATCTTATCGCTTTGTATTTTGTTTGTCCGCAGTTAGATCTATAATATATTAATTCAAGGACCATAGAAAGGTGTTGAAGAAAGTGCCGAAGCCAGAACGTTCCAGGTATTGTATCTTTTATCCTGGCAAGGAAGGAAATCTTATCATACGCGAAGATATAGGAGTTGATGATCTGGGCAAAATCTTTAAGGAGGTCGAAGCAGTATCTCAGGAGAATGAATTATTTGCCTTTAACATGAAGGGGATTTCTCAGCTTTCGGATATTGACGATTCCCCAGAGAAGACCTTCATCCTGATCACCATTAAAAATGATGAGTTAACTGCCTACACAGAAATGGGGCGGGCAGAGGCCGAGGAATTAATCGCCGGCGCTCAGCATTATTACCTCCTCGACGATATCTATGTCGTCAGTGACACTGCTCTTCGTCAATTCCTCAAAGAAAAAAAATAGGCCGATTCTGCTGCCAAAGCCAATAACCGTAATTTTTAGGTTATTGGCTTTAATGTATTAAATAATCGGCCATAACGAACTCGGCATTACATCGTTTTCTTTATTCCTTTTTGATATTTGGGCTAAGGTTTTAGCCAAGCGTTGTACGCTTTCAAGCAAAACAGCTTCATTGTGGCTCGTAAAACAGAGGCGAAACTCATTATCATTAGTGGGCACTGTATAGAACGCTTGGCCAGGTACAAAAGAAATTCGATTTTTGGCAGCTTCTTGTAGAAGTTGATGGGAAGTGGCCTCATGCTTTAACTTGCACCAAAAATAAAAACCTCCCTCAGGTACAGTAAATTCAATATCGTTTGCACACAAACGCCGGAGAGCCGTAGCCATTGTATCCCGGCGTTTTTTATATTCCCTGCGCACCATGGTCAGATGTTGAGCAAGCTTCCCTTCATTTAAAAACATCGCCAAAAGCCATTGGGCTATATTGTTTGAATGAAGGTCAACTAACTGTTTTTCCAAGGCCAGCCGGTTGATTAAAACAGGCGGACCCACAAGATACCCTGTACGTAAACCAGGAAATAAAATTTTCGAAAAAGTCCCCAGATAAACGACTCCTCCATAGGAATCCAGAACTTTTAAAGCCCGAGGAGGCTGCTCACCGTAAAACAAATCACTATAGGGATCGTCTTCAACGATAACAAGACGATAACGTTTTGCTAGTTGTATTAAATCTTTACGCTCTTGTTCAGACAAAACCCTGCCGGTCGGGTTTTGATAAGTAGGTATAAGATATAACAATTTTGGCCGATAGCGAATCAGAAAGTCCTCCAACAGCTCTAATGAAAACCTTCCTGTGCAGGGCAGACTTAAAACCTTTGCTCCTGCAGCCTGAAAAGCCTGAATAGCACCAATAAACGTTGGTACTTCCATCACCACATAATCGCCGGGCTCTAACAAAACCTTGCTAAGCAAATATAATCCTTCTTGGGACCCTGAGAGAGCAATTACATTCTCCTTCGAGGCAAATATGCCCCTCTCGCTCAACATAGTGGTGATTGCCTTTCTAAAGGGGTCGTAACCTTCTATAGGGATATGTCCAAAATCGGAAGGTGGAGTCCTTCCAATATTACCGTTAAACAACTCGGCAAAGGCATCCATAGGATAAAAGGCCGGATCAGGCATGCCTGGTGCTAAAGATATAGTACCTGGAGCAGGAGCAGCAACTATTTTCCTTAAAATTGAGGCCAAAGGGTTTTGGGGAAAGGCAGTAAACAATTGGGGCCAGGGCACTTCAGAGACCAGCTCCCCCTCGCCTTCTTGCGCCACATAAGTCCCGCTGCCTACTTTTGTCCAGACCAATCCCTCTTGCTCCAGCTTGCGATAGGCATTGATCGCAGTTGTACGGCTTACATCAAAAAGATCGGCTAATTCTCGCTCAGGGGGAAGTTTAGTACCCGGAGGAAGTATTTGCTTTTGGATTTTGTCTGCAATCACTAAGGCAATTTGCAAATAGAGCGGCCGCTTATCCGAAGTATTCAGCTCTGAACTATTTAGGTGATTGGATATGTCCATTTTCATTTTCTCCTTATTTTATATCCAATTTTCATCTTATATCATTAATTGGATATTTACAATGCTTTGCCTACTCGTTAATATTTAGAGAAATATTAACGGGATAGGTGGAATGATTATGCAGCAATCCAATCTCCTCTTCGGCAAGGAACAACTTGCTGAAGAAACATGGACGGCACTTCGCGATTGTACTCCAGTCATGCTCGGGGTAGTGCCCTTTGGTATCACCTGCGGAATTATGGGACTTACAGCTAAAATGTCAGGAGTCGAAACTATTTCCATGTCGGTCTTTGTTTTCGCAGGCGCTTCACAGTTCATTGGCATTACCATGCTGGGCGCAGGCATAACTGGCTCAGGAATGATTATACTTACTACCTTGTTGGTAAACATGCGCCACTTAATTATGGGATCATCTCTGTCTCCTTATATGATTGAACTGCCGTTTCCCCTTCAAGCAATTTTGTCATTCTTTTTAACCGACGAAGCCTATGCCCTGACTATAAGCCGAATTCACAAAGCTAAATACAGCGTGCTTTATCAATTGACCGTGAGCACAATGCTTTATCTGGTTTGGATATTGGCTACAGCAGCCGGGGTAGTTTTGGGCAGCTACATTTCCGACCCCTTAACCTGGGGGCTTGATTTTGCCATGCCGGCAACTTTTCTGGTATTGCTGATACCCCTTTTGGCAAACCGCATCAGCCTAATTGTATTTGGTGCGGCTGCAGTGGTTTCGGTACTTGCCGCCCTGAATTTACCTGGTAAGTGGTATATTATTATCGCCTGCCTTACCGCCAGTTTAATAGGAGGTTTATTAGAGGGGGACAGCAAACATGCGCAGTGAAGTTTTATATATCATTATCGGAATGGCTTTAGTTACTTATTTTACCAGGATTGGCGCTCTGGCTTTGTTCCGGTTTACCGGGGTGCCAACCTGGTTAAACAGGTGGTTAAAATATGTCCCCATTGCCATCCTGACATCCTTAATCATACCGTCATTACTTTTACCCAAAGGACATTTGGATATTAGTTTAAACAATCACTACTTAATTGCGGGCATTGTTGCTGCTTTTGTTGCCTATAAAAGCCGTAATATTATCGCTACCCTGGGTTTCGGAATGTCGGTCATGTTTCTTCTCAAGCTCTTGTAGATAGCTCTTCATCCTCAATGTCGTTTCACTCTATCTATGTTGCTGTATCCTTAGCAAAAAGCCGATAACCGAAATATTTCAGTTACCGGCAAAGATGCGATCTGCTTTGTCGAGATCGAGTCACTATTCACCTTTGAATCGGCTCCAGCAGCCATAAAATGGCCCTGCCGATTCTCTGGGATATTTCCCGAAAATGACCGCCGGGCTCTTTTACATAAATCACTTTGGCCGACTTTGCAACCAACTTTTTGGACTTCTGTGTGGCTTTGCCCACTTCACACATTAAAGGATCTTTGGCCTTTTCCTCTTTGCCGCCCAAACTCAGGTAGACTTTGCCGGAAGGCTGGTGCTTCTGCAAAAATTCCAGCCATCCTGGAAACCAGAGCGATCCTGAACAGCTGCCGCAACCGCTAAAACCCGACCTGCAGTGGGCATACAAAGAAGTCAATCCTCCCAGAGAATAGCCTACCGGATATACTTCCCCGCTAAGGGAAAAAATGCTCTGCAGCATTGGCAGCAGGGCATTTTTCATAAAGCCCAGCGTTTTATCGGCTTTCCCGGCAAAAATCCGGCCGCCAGTACCTTCCAAATACCATGGTGAAAAGTCACGGTCCCAGTCGATGGGGCCAAATCCCGTAATTAGAAACGGCCGGCACTCCCCAGCTTCGATCCGGAGCAACAGCATTTCACGGATTTCCGACAACTGCTGCACGCTGTCGTCACCGGTCAGCAAAATCACCAATGGCACCGGCTGATCCGACGGCCCCAACTGCTCAGCCCAGCAATATTTTTGGTCCAGTACAAATTTCATCATCAGCATTCCCTCTCCTGCATCACTGTTTGCCTAAAGCCGTATCAATACTGCGGAATAACAAAGGTTCTGAAACAAAGAGATGTTCCGATTGCCATTGTTTGCCCCGCCCAACAACCAACACCCTTTTAAATAACTTCTTTAATTCACAAAAATATTTGCAGGAATCCAGCTCATCTTTAGACCAGCCCTGTAAAGATGAGCCTCCGACAGTGTTACTGTTTCTCGAAAGCTCTGATAGTAAATACATAAAATACTTATTTCTAAAAACATTAGGTTCACTTATATCTATAGTTTCTTGTTCAGAATTTAATTCAAATTCATAAATGCTGACCTTATCATGATTATCTTCTCCATATAATGGACTAGGGGCTGTGTTTGTGCGAAAAAGAGTTGTCAGACAATTATCTATTTTTCCCTCCTCAGTTAACGATCTGTAAGCCTTTACCGTCCCATCAGTAAGTTCTTTGGCCCAAATTCCTGTGATCAGTTTATCTCTGGTAAATATTCTGAGATTTTTAAAGATACTTGGAAAGAGTTGTATTGTTGGTAAACTCACAAATTCTATTATAGACATAGGTGTTATAAATTCCATTTGAAAGGGAACGTGACTCACTGAATAATAATCATTGTGAAAACTCATAGCAACTAAAACCTGCAAATAACTATTGGATAGTATTACATCGCAGGGATTGAATTTTTCAAAGTATTCAAAGTAAGGGAATCGTGTAAAATTAGCTGGTTCTGTGGACTTTACCCCAGTTCTGAGTAATTCACTAATAGTTTGTATTGGAACACTCTTTAACATTTCACTAATCCTCCTTTCAAAATTTATCTGATTTAAAACTTGAAAACCTACCGAATGTGGGGATTATATCAATATTCTTTACCCATCTTGCAACAAGAATAGTGTCACTTGCAGGACTCCATTAATCTAGTTCCTTGATGAAAAACAATTTGCCACCGTCCATCTGTGAACCTCCAAATTGAACTGCGTAATGAGCTCCTCATCTCTTCTCTAGATTCGTTTGTCTTTACTGCACGATAAGTAGCTAGTACCACATATGGCGATAAGACTTTTATTTGAAAGCCCTCAATAATCGTTGAACCAGGAAGAGAATGTGGCAATTCCTCAACAACTTGTATTTTATCATACATGCGCCCGGAGCTTCCAAATTCAACAAAATCGTCGGCTAAAAGCATTGAGATTTCCTCTCTTGATCGACGAATCTCAGGTTGTAATAGTCTGTCTTCTAAATCGTATATTTGTTCATGGAGTGATGATCTCATTTTCAATATCCCCTTTTAACATAAGAAAAACTTCAATAGTTTCCCCGCGTACGGTTTTACTTGTATGAGCCTTGGCTCTTATTTCGCATTTTGAGCTTCTTTTTAAAACCATTATGTGTTCGAGGGCTATATCCTGCTGACTCATAGAATTTACAAGCATCAATTCTATTGCTTTCTGTTACAAGTATCACTTGGGTACAATTCCTTGTAGTTGCAATTTCCTCAAGCTCGGATATTAACGCTTTTCCTACTCCTTGGTTCCTATGTTCTTTATCAACTATCATGTTTTCCAGCACTAAAAAGGGCTTACAATCACCATATAATTCCTCGCATATCACTCCCATAACTGAACCAATCAACTTGTTATTTTCAATAGCACTTAGTAGTATATGTGAACTATTCTTTTGAAATTTAATAAACTGCTTATGCATGGTTTTAACGCAGGATTCTTCACTCCAGAATTGTCTATATAACTTTGCAAGGTCACCTATGTCATCAGCAACCATTTCCCTAATAATCATTTTAGTTACCTCCTACCCTTTCCTTAATAACTATTTTAATAACCACCTCGCATTATCCTACATTTGATCATGAATAAGAATTTTATCCGAAGTAATTATTTCTTTTAAAGTTTCTTTGAATAATTAAATAGTGTATGAAGAATTATATTAAACAGATTTAACTTCTCAATTGAAGGAGGGCTTATGGAACAGCATCACATTAATTTAACAACTCCCGAAATTTCTAGTTTATGGAAGGCTTACATGCAAAATATCTCAAATTTATATGTGTTTAAACATTTTCAGCAAAATATGCAGGACTCGGAAATTATGCCTTTAGTAAAAGAACAAATAAATTTATCGCAAAAGTTCATAGATAAAATTAAACAAATATTTACAAACGAAAATTTCCCTATACCAAAAGGATTTTCTGATGATGATTTAATTTTATCCGCACCCGCCCTTTACTCAGACCTATATGGATTAAGCTATGTCTATAGGTTTAATCAAATGGTTTTTAGTGATTATGCTACTATAATAACAAAAGTAGCTCGTGAGGATATTGTTGAATTTTTTTATGAATGTTTAAATTTGAGTGGTGCGTTATTTAAAAAAGCATTAAATCTAATGCTATCCAAAGGTGTCTATGACAGGCCCCCTAAAATGCCTTATCCTCGACAAGTCGAATTTATTCAAAAAAGAGGTTCTCTATTAGAAACATGGTTTGGTGAGCATAGACCATTAAATGCTATGGAATTAGGTGAGATATTTTACATTATTGAAAGAAATTATATTGGACTGCTTATGTTAATGGGTTTCATTCAAGTAATGCATGATAAAGAAATTAAAGACTATCTCATTAGGGGAAAAGGCCTTGCACAAAAGCAAATTGATATATTTAATAAAATTTTGAAGAAAGAAGAACATTTGGGCAACTTGCCAGTTAGTATGGAAGTAACTGATACAACAGTTTCACCTTTTTCCGATAAGTTAATTATGTTTCTAGTTAGCACATCTGTCACCGCAGGACTTTATTTATGTGCGTACGCAATGTCTCTTTCTTTTAGAAAAGATTTAGCATTGCACTATGCTACACTTATGATGGAAATAATGAAATATGGTGAAGAAGGCTTGAAAATATTGATTGAACGGGGCTGGATGGAACAGCCACCACTATCGTTTGATAGAAGACTGTGTTCGAAAGTAATTAAGTAAGTGAACAAAATAAAAATACTGGTTTGCTTGAGACCTAAATCATTACAGTTAATAATATTTATTAATAGGATGCAACACGGTTAATAGCGTACTGAGGAAATTTCTTTGTTAAAACTTTCATTCTACCACAATCGAAATAACTGAATTACAAATGAACTTAGCATAATCCTTTACAAATGCCGTCCAACTACATAGAGGTTGGACGGCATTTTTACTACTAGGTTTAGTAATAATGTGTACCAATAATAAATTACTTAACTTAGAAAGGTGAGAATTAATGCTAAGTTGCTTATAAGTTGCTTAAATTGGTCCTATTCCAAACCCTTTATGCTTGTTCAAATCATATACCCGGATAACATACTTGTTCTTTTCAATAGTATCTGTAAACTCTTTACCGCCATCAACCTTAATTAAATACTTGGTTGGTTGATCATCGGTAATCATACCGAAAAATACGCCGTAATCTTTCTCTGAATTAGTCCCTTCATTAGTAACCAATACCGTAGGGGACCCCTGAAAGAAGATATCATATTTGTATTTATTATTTGGCAGACGTTTAAATACTGCTAATCCAGTCACTTGAGGAAAATCCGGGGTTGGCGAGTATGCTAAAAGCAGTAAATGCAAATTGTCAATGTCTTTTTCTAACTCAATAGTAAAGTTTATTGGCTTACCCTGAAACCAGTATTGGTCAATACATTTCACTAGTTCATCGTGTGTTAAATCTTTGTTAGCAATGTATGCTTTACTATTGGTATAAAAGGAAAATCCACAAGACCCAATTATTAATAGAATACCAACTAATAGTATTAGAAGTTTTGCTTTATCCTTTATCATTAACATCCCACCTAACAGCAAACATCTAGGATACCCTGTATACAACGATTTGATTAACGGTTTAAGAATTATGTAAACCTGTTTACAAGGGCAGCATACGATTACTGCACGTCCCATCAACTTACATCTTTACAAGTGTTGCAAATGCCGTAGATTATTGCCCATGAATAATCCGATCCAGGTTAGAAAGCAGATTAAGGTGGTTAAGTCGAGTTATCATGCATTTTAGAAATTTTCCCGAACAATAATCTACACAAATCAATCAATATAATGGCTATTGTTGATGCAGCTGCATTTCTAATGAGATCATCTCCTTGAAACCATTCCCACAATTCATTAAATAAATAGGTTAGTCCCAATAGGCAAAGGAAAAATGTCACATACCCAAAAATCTTACTTATAAACCTATTCATATTAACAGCAACCCCATTCAAAATTTAACAATCTTTGGCTCCCATTATCAATATTCTTGTGCCTTTACGTCCATCAAATAGCCAAATAATAGGATATTGACCTGAAAATATAGACAAAATACCCAGCAATTTTACCATTATTGTCGAATACTAATGCCTTCATTACTCTTACATTCCATCTTTTCGCCACTCAACCTAAGGTTTCACGAAATAAACTTTAATAACGGAATTTATGGTATATTTTCAAAAAAACAAGGCATACCCTCTAAAAGATGAAGTATGCCTTGATGCGTATGGGTTTTAGCCGTCAATCGAACCGGGAACGACAGGTTATGAAATTACTCCGAATTTATAATCGATCAGTAATCGGATAAACCTCTAGCTTTCAGTTTTTCTACAATATCATTGACGGTAACCACATCTGCAAATTCGTCATCAGTAATGGTTATCTCGAATTCATCCTCCAGGTCCCCAATAATCATCGACATATCTAAAGAATCCACAAATAAGTCTTCCCGCAAACGGCTCTCCAGGGTTATCTTTCTCTTCTTCTTTTGTAAAATATGATTTAAAGTGAATAGTACTCTGTCTTCCATTTTTAGTAAAACACCTTCCCTCAACGCTTATATAATATTGTGTGGGCTGATTCAAATTCTAATTCGCCTTTTGAAACCAATAAGGTTATGGTATGATTTTACAACGGACATCCCGAATTAGATAGCCCAAATTAACCTCTGTTTGGCACAGATATCTTTCATGAACGAACGCTGTGATCCGTTCTTAAAACGAACTACCATTACATTTCCCTCATCGTTAACAATGACTCCCTCTCCAAATGATTTATGTTGTATAACCAACCCTGCAACTAAATCGCTCATAGGGCCTGATACTTCCTGGGGGATCACCTCTTGAGGGTTTTTACCTTGCATCACAAGATTGACCTCACGGATAAAACGGGAAGCTTTCACTCGTTTATGATGATAATAATTCATAGAGCATAAGGTTAACTGGCGTTTAGCCCTGGTCATGCCGACATAGAAAAGACGTCTCTCCTCTTCCAATAATTCGTTCTTTCCCCCTTGTTCAGCTTTGATCGTCTCCCGTTCAGGAATAATCCCTTCGACAAGATCAATTAGGTAGACCTGTTCCCATTCTAAACCCTTGGCAGAATGGATGGTTGAAAGGGTCACGGCATTTTTGTGCTTATTTTTATGCGAAGACGTCATCTGCTCTTCAAGATACGTTAAACGATTGGCAAAATCCACAATTGTACATTCGTTCTGTGCAATTGAACTCAGAAGCTCCAAGAGATTTCTGACATATTCTTCAGAAAAACCTAACGTCTCACATATTCTCTTCATTGCTTTATCATAATCCAGTTGGTTTCGGATATAATGGATAGCCTGAGCAGGTGAAAGAGTATTAAGCTCCTTAAACCACTTTTTGAGGTCTAAGTACTCTGATCTTCCCTTTAAGGTCACTCCCGGTTGTTCAGCCAAGATTTCGAAGATTGAGCGATCGATTGGCATTTGCTTTAGTAAATCAAGATGTTGCTTACGTATAGGACAACTCAACTTGGACCAAATTCGCTCCAAAACGGACAAGCTTTTATCGTTAAATGAAAAGCGAAGGAAATTTAACATATCGTTAATGGCCCAGTGGGTGAAAAACCTCTGTTTACCTGATTCATGCATATAAAAGGAAATATTAGCCCGATCTAATGCATCCGCTAAACAAATGGCGGATAAATTATTTCGGTACAAAACCCCTGCCTTTGCCAAATCCTTTTGACCCTTGAGTTTCTGAATAATAAATTGATTTTGTTCTTTAATTCCTTCAAATTGCCCAACCCGAAGAACGTCTCCCTTGGGATTCTCAGTAAACATATCTTTATAGAATCGCAGTTTATTAGAACGAATAAAACCACAGGCTACCTCCACAATCTGCGGAGTCGAGCGAAAGTTTTGCTCCATGCGAAGGATCTTTGCACCGGGGTAAGTCAGTTCAAACTCTAAAAGATACTTTGGTTCAGCCGCTCGAAACCCAAAAATAGACTGATCATCATCCCCCACTACAAATATATTACTCTTGGGTTTAACGATCATTTCGATGATTTTATGCTGTAGAAGAGACGTATCTTGGCTCTCATCCGTAAGAATATAGTCAAATCGCTTTCGATAATACGCTAAGTACATCGGATTTTCCATTAACTCTTGAAAGGCAAGGGAAAGCATATCGTCATAATCAATCAGACGCGGCCGGCTGCTTTGCTTATGGTTCTCATAATCCTTATAAATAAGTGGGAAATTCTTAATGTCACAATTCAAAAGCTCTTCAGGTTTGCTTAAAGTATTTTTTACGTAACAAATGCAATTCTGCAACCCTTCCAGCTGCTCATCGGTAATTGCGGAAGTATTATGCTTTTCGTAGATTTTACGAAGAACTCCCATCTTGCTTTCAGCACCTGTTTGTTCCTCAATAATTTCAAATCTGGTACCCCTTTGTCGAAAAGCGGTTCGAACTACTTCATAAGCAAAGCTGTGGATCGTAGAAAATTTAATTTCCCCACGGCCTTCATTTTGACTGCTGACCATTGCCCCAAAATTCGCAATAAACCGTTCACGCATTTCCTTGGCTGCTGCCCGTCCGAAGGTTAGACAAAGAATCCTTCGAGGGTCTATGTTTTTAACAAGAATCAAATAGGCTAAACGAACGGTGAGAACCGTCGTCTTGCCTGCACCGGGAACAGCTAAAAGCAAAAGAGGGCCCAGGTTATGGACCACAGCCTGTTTTTGCTGTTCAGTTAAATCAAAACCTCTAGCCTTGATCTCTGCAAAGAAATCCTTCTCGCTAATCACCTTAAATCTCCCACTATGTATTTGTAACACCTTTACTACTTCCTGATGCCTCAAAAATTAGATTCATGCACCAAGAATTATATCATATGGACGCATGGTTTATTGTATAGTGCAATGTCAATCATAGCAAAATCGAGATTACATCTGTACTCAATAAAGATTGTGCCTGCATCTTTGTTATCTTTCTCCAATCCTACACTACCAATCAATTTGATCCGGGTACTCCAAATTCAGACGGATATCATCCGGATTTCGGGCACACCAAACTATAACACTGATTAGTTATAAAAATGGTCAATTCCAGCTTAAAACTTTCATTAATTCGTTCACTCATCTTCCCGTGATAGGCTATCATGTATAGAAACCGTTTTATTGGAAAGGTTGATAATCCCAAATCAGAACTTGGATCAATTAGCCATTTAACAAATGCACTATGCCACATTTCTAGGTGTGATACTGCTAGTGTTTCAAACAAATTACTTTTGCTTTGTAAGCTCTTTAGTAATAAAAAATTAGCATTGGTCAACAGTCTATTCAACTTGTAGTTCAAATTATAATTTCCCATGTTAACCACTCCTAAGATTCCTGCCCGACTCAACAATTGAATGATTCATTTCGATTACCGTTATTAAACAATGTTTTGCCGCGAAAATAATTACGCAAGCAGCTTCCAACTTCCGGTTATAAGCACTTGTAGTCTTCTGCAAATTAAGTCAATACTACTTGCAAGGAGATGATTAGCAAATGCAATCTACTTACGTGTTTAAGAATTTGCGAAAGTTAATTGTTCACATCTATCTTTCAAATTCCATCCTCCAGATAGCCCAAAGTGAACAATAGGCATGTGCTTCATCAGGATATTCAGTAACAAGTATAGATTGAATTTGTTTAGCTTTATCGACATCTTTCTTTAACCCATATTCCGAAATATCATCAGGTAAAAATGCCCTATCAAACCCTCCACAATTAGTCAAAGCACTTATTCTTACGTCATCAATTAAATCATATCCATAGAACCTAAATCTGTTATCTATCTGGATATCAGAACAATCACTTTTTGGTTCTTTAATTACAGCAAGTATCAGTTTTCCCTTGTGGCTTTGAAGTTGATGCCAGCCTACGCTTAAGGATGAGGATTTAGTTGCAACTAGAAGGTTTAAGAATTAGCGGAAGCCTTGGTACCAAGGGTTTCAGCAAGAGCTGGGCCCTTTTTGTATCTACAAACCAATGTTATGGGGTATAATTGAGCAGAACACTGTGACGCATTGGTAGGAAAGTGCGAAATACTACTTAAATTCATATATTGATGGTGGTGTAATTCTTACTTACGGTAAAAAGAGAATTTTATGTTGCAAAAAAATAAAGGTTGATATGTTACCACTAACCTCGAACATAAAAGGAGATAAGATGTCAAATATCATTGAGATAAGCGATTTTTCATCGTCCAATTTGGATATCTTTGCTCGCCTGACGGAAACGCAGCTGCGCAACCGGTTGGAGCCGGAGATGGGCATCTTTATTGCGGAGAGTACCAAGGTAATTGGACTTGCCCTCGACGCTGGATGCGAGCCTATTTCACTTTTGATGGAGCGCAAATACATTGCAGGGCAGGCGCACGGTATAATCACCCGCTGTGGAGATGTCCCCGTCTATACTGCCGATAGCAACCTGCTAGCAGGGCTGACTGGCTTTCAGTTGACCCGCGGTGTGCTGTGTGCCATGCGGCGTCCTCATCTACCCAGCGTTGAAGAGGCGTGTGCCGGTGCAAGTCGAGTGGCTGTGCTTGAAGGTATTGCGGACTCTACCAACGTCGGTGCCATTTTTCGCTCGGCTGCGGCGCTAGGCATCGATACCGTGTTGCTTACCCCCTCATGCTGTGACCCACTGTGCCGGCGTGCGGTGAGGGTGAGCATGGGTACCATCTTCCAAGTGCCATGGGCCCGTATTGGCAGCGAACCCTCGCAGTGGCCGCAGCAGGGCATGAAGAGTCTGCGCAAGCTGGGCTTTAAGACCGTTGCCATGGCTTTAAATGATAACGCTGTCAGCATAGACGATCCGCAGCTCATGGCAGAGGAAAAGCTTGCTATCGTATTGGGTTCAGAAGGTAATGGACTGGCGCCCTGCACGATTGCTGACTGCGATTACACCGCGTGCATCCCCATGTCCCATAACGTGGACTCTCTGAACGTTGCTGCAGCCAGCGCCGTGGCCTTTTGGCAACTCAGGTCCCGGTAAGCTTTTATATTCACATAATACGTCGTAAAATAAGAATAATTGGCAGTTTAAGGAAGGAGAAAACTTCTTTAATCCAAATGCGTAAGTATTACTTATACTATGGATATAAATATTTAGCTGTTATTAAGTTAATTTCTTTTCGACTCAACATTACTTTTGAGTATTTTTTTAATTTCCTTTACATCGTCTGCAATTCGAAATACTTTATAATAAATTATAAACAGGATAATCATTGGTACAACAAAAACGGCGATGTCATTACCCATGGAAATTCCCCCCTTTTAAATGCTTTAGATTATCCTACATTAAAATTTCCCTTGCGACGCTATATCCGAAAAATGTGAATTAATGATGGTCTTTTCCAGTATAATTTTGAACGATAATTTTAAATACAGAAACGCTATTAACTGTTCCATCATCAAATGAAAAATCCTGTCCAGTCTGGTGTTTCATTAACAACGATAGCACTGTTTTCTTTTCTTCAATGGCATCTATAAAGACAACCCTACCCTTTCCAATAATACTTTTAAAGTAATATCCATATTTACAGGCTATATCCGCTGTAATAAGTCTATGTTCACAATCCATTTCAAAACATACATCGCTGTTCTCTCTCAATGCACTAATTTTTCTTCCTTCCTTTGCACTATGGAAAAATAACACCAATTGACTATTTACATAAGTATAGCCGAAATTCATTGGCACAATATAAAGCCCTGCTTTATCGTGCATAGCAATTCTACAAACTTTACACTGGTCAATAATCTGCATTAATTCCTTTAGTTCTGTTATCTCTCTATCTTTTCTTCTCAAATTCATCATACTCCTTTAAATATTATTGCTGCACATTTTGGGTCTACTGTGCAATAAAAGGCCTGCTTGATTTTTATATCAAGTACAGGTCTTTTACTGAATATAATCGGAATAATGCTACACAACACTTAATCAAGCATTATCGATACGCAAAAGCGAATAGTGCCTCACCAGTGTTAGCATCAACCACAGTATTAAATTCATGATGCAAAGGTAACACGACATGACTCCCTTTTGGCCCGCCGGATGGACCTGACCATCCCTTATTACTTATAAAAGAAACGATATATACCGGTTCCTTAGAAAGCCTATGGCCTCCTGCTGCCGGGTCGGTCATTAATTGATACTCTACATTTATTCTATCTTCGCTGAATACCCATATATGATAAGTTTTTACCGCATCCACAATAGCAACGATAGGGTTTATTTTTGCTGAAGCGTTTGTAGTCTCAATTATTGTATTCATCCTATTCAAAGCACTTTTATCCTGAAAAGTCGCTCCATTTGAAGCTATATGAATTTTGGCAAATAGGAACAGACTCCCAGCAATGAGAACAAACACAACAATTATTGAGAGCCATTTAAAAAACTTTAACAAAACACCACCTCTTGAAATAGCTTTTTTCCTGGTCTATCGCAACCTTAGACATAGACTTCTCACGGTTCAGAGTGTTTGGTGCTTTTAGCAAACTTCCATTAATCCTACTAACTATAACTTAGCCTAAGCTAATCTAAGCTTCCAGTTATAGACAAAACGGCTCGGCTACAGAGACATAATATAAAGGAAAAGCCAATAACCGTAATATTTCAGTTATTGGCTAAGGTGCGTTTTGGTTAGTCAAATAATTATTAATTTTTTATAGTGGATGTCGGTTATCCTATAGTGTCCGACTTTATTATCAGTGAAAATTTATTATCCGCACTTCGAATATCCGCAATGGGTGCAGACTACGCAGCCGCTTTCATGGTTAATCGGCATACCGCACTCTGGGCAGGCATTCGCTGGAGCTACGCCCGGAAGGGGTTTCTTTGCAGATATCTTTTCTGAGGGACCCGTAACATTTAAAAGTCCGCTTGCATTTTGCCCTTCAACAGCCTGTACTTGTGTAACATTGATGCCAACTTCGTTATATTTCTTAATGACACGGGCAATTGCATCCGGACAGGAAGTGACGCTGACCCCTTCACGCCGCATACAAGCAGGGCAGCGAATTCCTTTGACTTGCTCAATAATGGCATCAACAGACAAACCCGAACGTAAAGCGATAGAAATCAAGCGAGCTGTAGCCTCTGATTGTGAAGAACATCCTCCGGCCCGGCCGGTATTTGTAAATACTTCACATATTCCTTTTTCATCAGCATTAACACTAACATAAAGATTGCCGCAGCCAATTTTAATCTTCTCTGTAACCCCAATAGTGGTGGTTGGTCTCGGACGAGGCATTACGGTATTCACTTCAGGAACAAACGGGGTAATGGGGGCTGTTATCTGACCAGAAGAGGTCTGGACTTGTCCTTGATCTCTACCTGCAGCTTGTTTGGAGGCATCGGTGGCTGCCGGCACTGTAGTTCCGGTAGAAAGCACTTGTTCCTCCCTGCTTCCATCCCTGTAAACCGTCAACCCTTTGCAGTTCAACTCGTCTGCCAAACGATATGCTTCCGCAATATCTTCTCTCGTTGCTGAATTAGCAAAATTAATCGTCTTAGAAACTGCGTTATCGGTATATTTTTGAAAAGCAGCCTGAATGCGAATATGCCATTCCGGAGAAATTTCTTGAGCTGTCGTAAAGACCTCCTGTACCCAGTTAGGGACTTCCGGTAGTCCAAGAACGGTTCCTTTCTCAGCAATTTTGCGCATAAGTTCCGGCGAATAAAAAGTGTAGTCTTTCGCGAAGGATTCAAAAAGAGGGTTTACCTCAACTAACGAAGTTCCATCCATGACAGTTTTCGTATAGGCCACTGCGAAAAGAGGTTCGACTCCGCTCGAAGCAGCACAAATCATCGATATCGTTCCCGTCGGGGCAATTGTGGTTAGTGTGGCATTACGCAGTTTCATAACTCCGTCATAAATAGAACTTTCATAATTGGGGAAAGTTCCTCGTTCTTCGGCCAGACGTTGGGATTCGATGCGTGCCTCTGTCTGAATAAATTTCATGACTTTTTCCGCATAGTCAACAGCTTCTTCCGTAGCATAAGACGTTTGCAGCAAAATCAACATATCAGCAAAGCCCATTACTCCCAAGCCAATTTTACGATTTCCTTTTACAACCTCATCAATAATCTTTAAAGGATACTGATTGGCATCGATTACGTTGTCTAAAAAGCGTACCGCCAGACGGGTAACATAACTTAATCGCTCCCAATTGATGACCATTTTACCATTTTTCTCAGTTACCATGAGTTTAAGATTAATAGAGCCTAAGTTGCACGCTTCATTGGGAAGCAGAGGCTGTTCCCCACAGGGATTCGTCGCTTCAATTTTACCAAGTTTGGGGGTAGGATTGCTTTCATTTAAACGATCAAGAAAGACAATTCCCGGCTCTCCATTTTGCCATGCATGATCAACAATTTTATCAAAAACCTCGCGAGCAGATAATTGACCTGCTGCTTCCCCAGAATGGGGATTAATGAGGTCATAATCCCGCCCCTCACGGACAGCCTTCATAAATTCTTCCGTAATTCCAACCGAGATATTAAAGTTCGTAATTTCCTTATTGTCCTCTTTGCATTGGATAAAGTCTAAAATATCCGGGTGGTCAACTCTTAGTATTCCCATATTGGCTCCGCGTCGAGTTCCGCCCTGCTTCACGGCTTCCGTAGCTGAATTAAAAACCTTCATAAAGGAAATTGGTCCCGAAGCCACGCCGCCTGTTGAACGAACCATACTATTTTTAGGACGCAGACGTGAAAAACTGAAACCCGTTCCTCCGCCAGACTTATGAATAATTGCCGCATTTTTTATCGCATCAAAAATATCCTCCATACTGTCTTCAACCGGCAGGACAAAACAGGCGCTCAGCTGCCCCAAGTCCCGTCCCGCATTCATCAAGGTTGGAGAATTAGGCATAAACTCAAGATTGGCCATAATTGTATAAAATTCCTTCGCCAAAGCTCGTGTTTCTTTCTCACCTTTGCCATACTTTTCCTCTTCGATGGAGGCAATTACATTGGCGACTCGATAAATCATATCCTCTGGTGTCTCGATAACTTGTCCATCGACTTGTTTTAAATATCTCTTTTCCAAAACAACACGGGCATTAGGCGCTAAATTTACCTTTGGCCAGTTTTTTGGTGCTTGTCCTTCGAAAATCAACTAGAATCCCCCAACTTTCCTTATATCTCTTTTCTTTCCTTATCTGTTAACGTTCCCCGTTTTTCTATAAGTTCATGTAACTCTTCCAAAAAACGTTGTATATCCCCAAACTGACGATATACAGATGCGAAGCGTATGTAGGCCACTTCATCTAAGCTGAATAATTGCTCTAAGACTGCCTCCCCGACTTCAGCACTCGTCACTTCACGCTCATGCGTATTGCGCAGGGTCTTTTCAATGTTATAGGCGGCTTCTTCAATTTGTTCTGTTGAAATTGGCCGTTTTTCACATGCTCTTCGCATGCCGGCCATCATTTTAGAACGGGAAAAAACATCACGTCTCCCGTCTTTTTTGACAACTACGAGCGGTGAATCCTCAAACTTCTCAAAGGTAGTAAACCGACGCATACATCGATCACATTCTCTGCGTCTTCGTACAGTTGTTCCTTCGTCAACCTGACGCGAATCAAAAACCTTCGTGTCCTCGTTTCCGCAGAATGGACAACGCACCCCTTCACCCCCAATATATAGTGTGCTTTTACATTTAAACACACTATATGTAGTATGTCAACTGGCCATTAGTCATGTTTTGAGTCCAACTTTCTAATCATTGTTTGTTTCTTCTTGCTATCTTCGTCTTTCTTGTTTTTTTATTCCGTAGTATTACTTCTGAAAAAGGACAAAATAAATTAGAACCTAAACCATGATCTGAGAAAGGATGTGACAATACTGTGATAAAAAAGATGCCTTCTGAAAAAAATCCTAACCCCAATACAAAACCAGCGCCGCCTAATCATCAGCCGAGCATGGATTCCAGGGATAACCATGGCCTTTCTCAAGAGGAAGCTTTACGAGCTAAGAAGTAACCCCTTCCTGCTTTCTAAGAGAGGCTGCAGCACCTTATCTGTAGCCCCTCCCTTTTGCGAAGAATCCTATCAGGATGTATCACTTCAGGAGTTACCTTATAATGTTACGAAACAGGCAGGAATATCGTATATTTCCGATATTCCTGCCTGTTTCGTAATAAATCTACCTCTTTGCGCAAAAACTATGTAAACAACTGAGGAACAGGAGGTGGATCATGCTCACAAAAATTATTAGAACATCTACTAGGAAGAAACGCCGCCAATCCCCTGAGCCTCTCTTACCAAATCCTTCGGAAAATCCTACAACTCTATCTAAAAAACTAGAGGATAACCGGCAGGCAATTCTAAAGATCTTTCCCAAGGCTGACGATCTGGTAATTCGAGAGTTCACTATTGGAACCGAAACTCCCGTTCAGGCCTTTGCAGTTATGATCTTCGGTCTGTTTAATGAAGATTCCGTTAACGAAAATCTCTTTAAGCCATTACTATCTGTACACAATAATCATCTTACAGGAACTACCTTAGAAATTGTTAAGGAAAGTATATTGTCTGTTTCCAGTGTTGAGGAAGTTCAAACCCTAGAAGATGCCGTTACAGGAATTTTGTCAGGTGATACTGCCTTATTCCTTGATGGAACAGATAGTATACTTATTGCTTCAATTCGCGGCTTTGCAGCACGCAGTGTCGAAGAACCGAGTACTGAATCTGTTATTCGTGGTCCCAGAGAAGGATTTGTTGAGTCTCTGAGCACAAACATTTCTCTTATCCGCAGGAAAATAAAAAATCCAAATTTAATGGTTGAGAAAATGACCGTAGGCAGACAGACAAAAACCTCATTAGCCATCGTCCATATTCAGGGTATTGCCAATGACGAAGTCGTTCAGGAAGTCAAGAAAAGAATATGCCGAATCGAGACAGACTCTGTTCTCGAATCAGGTTATATTGAGTCCTTCATCGAGGATGCCCCTTATTCCTTATTTCCTACCGTTGGTAATAGCGAAAAGCCTGATATTGTCAGTGCGAAATTATTGGAAGGGAGAGTTGCAATATTAACTGATGGAACTCCCTTGGCCTTAACGGTACCTTACTTATTCATAGAAGCGTTCCAAAATAGTGAAGATTATTATTCACGGCCTTATCTTGCAACGTTTATTCGTTGGCTGCGGTGGCTGGCTTTTTTTATTTCTACATTCGTACCCGCTCTTTATGTTGCCATCACAACTTATCACCAAGAGTTGCTGCCGACTTCACTCTTGATTAGCATTGCCAGTGCAAACGAAGGTTCTCCTTTTCCTACGATTGTCGAAGCACTTTTGATGCAAATCGCTTATGAAATTTTAAGGGAAGCCGGCCTTCGCTTGCCCAAGGCAGTTGGGCAGGCCGTTAGTATTGTCGGCGCACTAGTCATTGGGGAAGCCGCAGTATCCGCCGGATTAGTTGGAGCTCCCATGGTTGTCGTGGTGGCCCTAACAGGAATTTCCTCCTTTGTCGTCCCAGCTTTTACAGATGTCACTACAATCGCCCGCTTTGTTCTTCTCATATTGTCAAGCTTTTCCGGCTTGTATGGAGTAATGCTCGGATTCGCGGGGTTTGTTATTCATCAACTCTCGCTTCGCTCCTTTGGAGTGCCTTATATGTCTCCCCTTGTACCACTTAACGGTGCCGGCCTTAATGATGTCATTATTCGTAAACCTTGGTGGGCTATGACTTCAAGGCCTCTTAGTTTAAGCAGAAACAGAACGAGACAGGCCGATTCATTAGCCCCCAGTCCCCCAGAAAATCCCGGCAATTAGGACATAATTAATCAATATACCTCTCCATAAAGGAGATCCTATGTTAGAAGATGCAAAAATCACCCCCAAACAACTTATTTTCCTTGTAGCAATAAGCAGGCTTATCGTTTCGATTACGTTTTTCCCTGTTTTCACTGGACCTCCAGGAAATCAGGATGTATGGATATCGGAAATCTTAAGTCTGCCTGCCAGTCTATTGTTAACAGTTCCATTTTATCTATTATGGAAGCGCTTTCCTGAACAGTCACTCTTTGAATATGCTGAAACACTCCTTGGTAAAACTGGTAAAGCCGTTGTCCTCCTTTATATCTTGTATTTTTTTCATGGACTGTCGCTATTTTTGTACGAATGGAGCGCCTTCTTGACAACTGCCGTTATGCCTGAAACTCCAGTTCTTTTCGTTCTTCTCTTTCTTTTCGCGTTTTGTGCTTATGCAGTTCTCAAGGGCATTGAAGTAATTTCACGGTTTGCTGAATTTTTAGCGCCTTTAGTCTTCGGTGGAATTCTGGTCATATCTCTCCTGCTAGCCAAAGATATGGATCTAAAGGTCTTTATGCCATTCATGGAAAAAAGCATGATATCTATAGGAATGGGTGGATTCGCGATTGCTTTGAAAACATCCGAGATAGTAGTGCTCGCTATGCTGCTTCCCCATTTAAAATCTAAGAAAGAGAAAGCAAAGCTTGTCCTAATATCCAGCTATTCTCTTATAGCACTTTTGTGGCTTATTACAACTGTAACTGTTCTAGGAACTCTAGGGCTTGATTTAAGTAAGATGCTTCAGTTTCCCTATTTTAGCGCCGTTCGTTTAGTGAACATTGGTGATTTTATTGAACGCATAGAATCTATTCATCTCTCAATATGGATCCTCAGTGGTTATCTGAAAACCATCTTATATTTCTATATCATCCTGATCGGATTGAGTCACTTAGTTGGGATAAAGGATTATAGGCCCCTTGTTATCTCAACCCTTACCGTACTTCTTCCGGTATCTCTATCCGTTCAAAGCAACATTTCCGATCTCAATGATTTTTTGTCTTATCCCATATCCATTTGGATTAATATCATTTTCATAATTGTTATTCCCTATCTACTTCTTGCTATAGCCTTCTTTAGGAAGCAAGGTGTAAAGAACATATGAGAAGAAGAATTACTTTAATAATCTTAGCTATTCTTCTATTACTTCTTCTGCCAGGTTGCTGGAACCGAAGAGAACTTAATACTATGGCAATTGTTGAAGCTGTGGGTGTTGATCGGACTGAAGACGGACAAATCGATGTCTCCCTTCAGATTTTAAAACCTAGCGCAATTAAATCTTCAACATCAGAAAAAGCTAGTGGCTCAAAAAGCGTTTGGGTCGTCACGAGCAAAGGAGAAACAGTATTTGATGCCGTACGAAATGCTTCACTGCAAACGGATCGCAAAGCATATTTTTCTCATAACACTGTTTACGTTTTATCTGAAGAACTCGCCCGGAATGGAATCAGCGACGAACTGGATCTATTCACTCGTGATCCCGAATTTCGTAAATCAACTTATGTTTTTATTACCAGGAGAAAAGCTGAAGATATTATAAGAAGTGACTATGAACAAGAGAAAATACCAGCCCAAGCAATCGAGAAACTTGCAAAATCAACATATGCAGCTTCTAAAGTACCCAAAGTCCAATTAATTGATCTCCTCAAAAATTTTGCCAGCAGAACCAATGATTCAATCGTTCCCGGGATTGACATAATCCAAGGGGAAACCAAAAATACAAACGAAGAAAGCCTAAAGCTTGATGGAACGGCGATCTTAAAACGAGATCGTATGGTTGGTTGGTTCAATGCACAAGAAACTAGAGGCGTCTTATGGGTTCTTGGCAAGGTAAAAAGCGGAATCATTGATATTGCAACTCCAGGAGATGAACGCAAAAAATCGGGAATTGAAATTATTAGAGCTAACAGCAACGTTGTACCGGAGTTGGTTGACGGCAATCTCAAAATGACAATTAATGTTCATATGGACGGTAATCTTGGAGAAGAAATGGGGAGCAGCGACTTAGTGAAACCTGAATCCTTTGATGAGCTCGAAAAACGATTGGACACAGTTATCGAAGAAGAAATCAACAGCGCCGTTAGCAAAGCTCAAGATTGGGATGTGGACATCTTCAAATTCGGCCCAGACGTGCATCGCAAGTATCCCCAAGAATGGCCTGAATTAGAAAAGAACTGGCCAGAGGAATTCAGAAAAATTCAAGTCAATATCGTTGTCGATGCCAAGCTCCATTGGTCCGGGTTTCTTAAAAAGCCGGTTCATCCAACTACATAATGAAGGAGAAGAGGCTTGATGAAGGTTTTTATTTATGTCATGGTCCTGATTTTTATCTTCACACTTATATCGCTTTCACAAATTCCTCCCCTAATAAAAAATAAACAGCGTAAAGAACTTATCGTGGTAATAAGCCTCTTATGTATTGGGTTTCTCTTGAATTTTTTGCTTATTATCGGTATTAAATTACCTAATCCCCTTCGAATCCTGGCCACAGTTATTCATTCACTGCTTTAAATACTAACGGTTTACAACTTCACTGAATAAAAACACGAGACTGCCTCTTTGACAGTCTCGTGTTTGTTACCCAGCTAAACGGCATCCCGTGACGATGTACGAGCTTTTCGCCACATTGCAACTTGTGACACATTCTCCTGCAGCGTGGATCGAACGGGTGGAACCCCGGTAGCTTTCTTTCATTTCTTTCATAAACACAGATAGACTGCCTATTGGCAGTCTATCGTTTGTTTTACCTGGCGATGACCTACTTTCCCAGGGGCAATGCCCCAAGTATTCTCGGCCCTGGAGGTCTTAACTTCCGTGTTCGATATGGGAACGGGTGGAACCCCTCCGGCATGATCACCAGATCTC
>NZ_NADJ01000006.1 GCF_002196705.1 Desulfosporosinus sp. FKB | reverse complement strand
CCGAGATAGGATTTCTCTTCGACCAGATAGACCTCACTTCCCGCTTCGGAAGCTTCTACTGCGGCGGTAAGTCCGCTGATTCCCCCTCCAACCACCAGAATACTCTTATAAGCCATCCTTTTACCTCCCTTAATATGCCAGTAAAATCTCGACGAACGTCGAGCCAGTCAGTCTGGTTTCCCGGACCAACCATATAGCACTCCTCCAAGATGATTATGGAGGTATTTGCTTTCTTCTATAGCGAATTCGGTTTATATTGTAAATATAATATAAATTTAGATTATTAAGATTATTTACGCGTTAAATCTAATCCCCTGGATGGTTAATATCAACCACAGGGAATATGAATACTTTCACATATAGAACTAAAAAAAATAAGTAGACCAGTAAGGCCCCTCTTCTAAGCAGAATAATATAAGTTCAAAAATTAATATACAATTTTTAATGTTTTACCTGTTTGTTTACATATTTAAGATTAGCACTGAGGTTACTAGAAGTCAATATTACTATAATTAATATATTATATAGTGAATTAATTAAATAGATAATTCTATTGGGAATTCAAATAGCAAATTTCCAAAATAAATTAATGTCCAAATTTATTTGTCGAGCTGGGTCGAATCCTGGATGTATTATAATAATAGGGTTGCATTTGGGGATTAATATTCACATGCATCTGCGCGCAAATTAACACATCTAAAATGGCCATATGAATAATGAATTATGGAATTAACAAACCAATGTTGTGAAAGATAAAAGACCACGAAGGAACGTAAGATTAGAATTCCTCCATGGTCCTTATCAATAGTTCTTAATAACTAATTTGTCCGCTTTAGCAACATATAATAATTATTGGTTAACGACTGATGACAAAGAAGTATATAACTTATAGAGACTTTGTGTGCCGCTGTTTTCTTCACCAGCTGCAGCCAATTTGTCATATAAGGATTTTGCAAGCTTCAGGCCCGGAGTCAATAACCCCATTTCATCAGCTGCATTCAAGGCAATTGTCATGTCCTTAATAAAATGCTTGACATAAAATCCGGGAGCAAAATCATTTGCTAGCATACGAGGCGCTAAGTTGCTTAATGACCAGCTTCCGGCGGCGCCTGAAGCGATGCTTTTAAGAACCGTATCAGGATCTAAGCCGGATTTAGAAGCATAGGCCATTGCTTCACACACGCCAATCATATTAGACGCAATAGCAATTTGATTGCACATTTTAGTATGTTGACCCGCTCCAGCTTTTCCCTGATAGACAATATTCTTCCCCAAATAACTCAAAATAGGAAGTAGAACGTTAAAGGCTTCTTCATCACCACCGACCATAATAGCCAGACGTGCTTCCTTAGCACCCACATCCCCTCCGGAAACCGGAGCATCTAACGCAAACATTCCCTTAGCGTGCGCTTCTTTATATAGTTTTTTAGCTAATGATGGCGACGAAGTTGTCATATCTATTAGATAACTTCCGCTTTGAGCATGATTAACAATTCCATGTTCTCCTAAATAGATTTCTTCAACATCTTTAGGATAGCCCACCATAGTAATGATTATATCACTATTTTGAGCTAGCTTTTCAACGGTTTCTTGCCAAACGGCTCCTGCAGATAGGAGAGATTCTGCTTTACTTTTAGTTCTGGTGTAAATATTCACTTCATAGCCTGCTGTTAATAAATGTCCTGCCATGCTTTTGCCCATAACCCCTGTGCCAACAAAGCCAATCTTAGAATTTTGTTTTAATGTTAACAAGATCGTCATACTCCTTCCTATTTCCAAGCTTTAATCTTTCTGCAGAGCGTTAAGCTAGCGAACTCGTATGGGAACCACTCCCACTTGTAAAAGAGGTAGTCTTACGCTTTGATCAAAAATTCACCTCGTTAGAAGTGAGTCAGCTCCTCCTTTTGATTAGACATAACCTACCGTGTTATACAGTATTCTCTAATAATCGGGAATTTCCTTCTCTAAAATAGTTTCTCCTTTATTCTTTAGAGTCCTTTAAACACTAAGCTTGTTCAGCCAAAGCCGAACATTGGGGCCTTGATGGACAACTCTATAAGAGCGGAGAAAACAAACGAGCACTTGATTCTTTCAGACGATTGGAGAAAGGACGATTTTTATAGTCCTCAAGAACTATTTCCTTGCTATCCTGAAGATCTTGATAAAAGTCCTTTTCTAAGCGATGAGCCAAAGGTTCATCATATATAAAAGCACTAATTTCAAAATTCAAACTAAAACTTCGAATATCAAAATTAGTCGAGCCAACAACTCCAATTTCTCCATCCAGAATTAAGATTTTGGCGTGAAGAACTCCTTTTCTATATTGATATATCCGGACTCCAGCTTCTAATAACTCTTCAACGTAGGAAAGAGAGGCCCAATAGGTAATTTTATGATCAGGCACTCCTTGCAGGATAACCCGCACATCTAAGCCACTTAAAGCTGCGGTTTTTAAAGCCATTATTGAACCTTCATCGGGTATAAAATAAGGTGTTTCAATAAAAATCGTTTGTTCAGCACTGGTCAAAGCTACAAAGAAAATTTCCAGCATCGAACCCCAATCAGAATCGGGACCGGTTGCGGCGATTTGCGTCATTTGAACATTCATTGGTTCGGCCTCAGGAAAGTACTCAACATCGAATAGTTTCTGTCGAGTGGTTCCGTTCCAGTCATTTAAAAATACTGCTTGCAGAAAATTAACGGAATCCCCCTCGAGTTTTAGAAAAGTGTCCCGCCAAAAACCAATTCGTTGATTAAGTGATAAATATTCATCTCCGACGTTTAACCCGCCCAGAAAACCAATTCGGCCATCAATAACAACAATTTTACGATGATTGCGCAAATTTAGACGCCGCGATAAAAAAGGAAAGCGGACCGGATAAAACACTTCTGCTTCAACACCTGCTGCTCGTAATTCGCCAAAATGTTTTCGCAAAGAACGATTAACTAAACCATCGACCAGAACTCGGACTTTGACACCTTCAGATACTTTGCGTATCAGTAAATTCAGGAAATCCCGTCCAATGCTATCATTGTGAAATATAAAAAATTCCAGATGAATATGATTCTTGGCGCCTTCGATGGCTTCAAAGATTGCTTTGAAGGTGTCGATACCATTGGTAAGCACTTGTGAACGATTATTAAAGGTTATGGGGGCTGAAGCATCATTCATTAAAATATTTGCAAGTTTGCGATTAATTGTAATGTTTGTGGTCTGATCATCGTCGTCCCCAGCTTGTTTTACCTGTCGTTCCATTAAAATTTCTTCCGTGGGTCCCTGCAAAAGCTGAGTATGATGAGAAAGTTGATGTTTGCGTACCAATCTGCCGAGCATGAGATATATTAGAGCACCTAAAATAGGTAAAGCACCAAGAATTAATAACCAAATAATAGTTTTTGTCGGATCTCTGTTTTCTAAAAATACAACGGACCCGAGAATAATCAATTGGGCTATGGTAATTAAGGCTATGGTTATTACTAGGATGGAAATAGGCAGAACCCTCCTTAAAAAACATCTTTAGCAATTTTTTGCAAGTCATCCGCTGAACGGCAACGATAAGCTTTTCTGAAGAAAGGTTGATAATCTTTCATGATATTATCCGGATCATTCCACTCCTCAACATTTAAAGGATTCAGCCAGAAGATCTGTTTAACTCGTTCAGAAATTTGCGCGACATACTCTTTTTGTGGTGAACGATAATTATTCTTACCATCACCTAGTATAACAATCGTCCCTCTGGCAGACATGTTGCTTAAATAATTTTCGGCGAGTTCTTTAAAAGCCGCTCCATAATCTGAGAACCCAAGACTAATCTTATGTCCCCAACTGGTTATCTTTTGCCTGATATTCTCAAAGTCTTCATCCCAAATGAAATCCGAAACATCCCAAACCGTTTCAATAAAAAAATAAACTCGGATTTTTCGATAACGCTGTTTAAAACAAGAAATTAAAAAGATAAGAAATTCCACAAAAGGTGCCATTGAATTTGAAACGTCACAGAGAACGATTAACTCAGGAGCACGAGGGATCCGCTGGTGATAACTTATCTTAAAAATTAGTCCTTTACACTGAACGCTTTGACGTACAATTCGGGCAATGTCGATTAGCCCTCTCCTCGTACTTGACTTCCAGCGTTGTCCAAGTCGTACGGCTAATTTTCGCGTCCATTTTCGAATACTCGATTTAACTAAATTCTTTTCTACATCTGTTAGATTGCTCAGTGATTTGAAGAGAAAATGTTGCCGAGCTAAAGGCTGCCAGCAGTTTTCTTGATGCACTTGAAGTGCTAATACCTGATGTCTGATTTCAGCAATTATCGATGTGCGAAGGTTTAAATGAGCGTACCATTCCTCTTCGGTCAGTGTTCCTCGTTGGTAAGCCAAATCATAGGAGTTAATCCAAGTATAATAGTTCATATCCGCTAAAACAGTTTTAACTAGCTCTTCAAATGCCTCTTTCTTGTTCATTAATGCTTCAAGTTTCGCTGGATTAATTTTTAGAGCAAGATCTTTAGAACCATTATACCCCTCTGAATTCGATAGACTAATTCCGCCGAACCCTCGACCGACTCCTTGTCCGCCTATACCGGGACTGTTCTTATCCTCAACGTTAATAATCCTGGTTGAACTTTCAGCATCATCAGCCTTACCCAACAAATTTGCGTCAAATATGATTCTCCAAACACTTTCAAACATAATTAGGTCTTGAGGTCTGCGAATTAAAAGAGCCTTCATTATCTGTTTTTCCGCTATCATCGGAAATCGATCAAAACAGATTTGAACATCACGAACGTCTTCAGAAGATATCATAATCGAAGCTTGTCTCAGACCATTAATAACCCTAAGAAAATCCCACCCGTTCATCGTTTAGTCCATCCTAACCTTAAGCTCAGAATCCCACTTTTTTAGGCGTTCCTCCAACTTGACGATGTCCTTAGGGTATTTCAACAATACATTAAGTAACCCCATTAAGTCACCATAATTAACTTTGTCTTTCTGAAGTGCTTTTAAAGCACAGGCAAAATCGATGGATTCTGAAACACTCGGTGACTTTTGCAAGGGGAGCTTGCGAACTTTAGCAACAAATTCGCAGACCTCTAGAACGAGTTGTTCAGAAAGCTCAGGAACCTGTGAGCTTAAGATGGAGATTTCTCGTTCAAGAGATGGATATGTCAGGTAGATATGGATACATCGCCTTCTTAAAGCGTCGCTGAAATCCCGACTATTGTTACTTGTTAAAATTACAATAGGATTGGCTTTTGAAGTTATGGTCCCTAATTCCGGAATTGTAACTTGCTGCTCAGCAAGCAACTCTAAAAGAAAACTTTCGAATTCTTCATCACTTTTATCCAGTTCATCAATTAATAACAGGACAGGTTCCTCAGAACGAATAGATTCCAGAAGTGGACGGGCCAGTAAAAATTCCTCAGAAAACAAATCCAGCTTAATTTCTTCCCAATCGTCTGCTTTAGCAAGCTGAAGACGTAAAAGCTGCTTCGCATAATTCCAATCATAAAGTGCTTTTGTGATATCCAATCCTTCATAGCATTGCAGCCGTATCAATTTTCGGCGTTCTGCCTTTGCCAAGGCTATAGCTAGATGCGTTTTTCCAACACCGGCTGGTCCTTCAATAAGGCAAGGTTTTTTTAAATAAAGGCTTAAGAATAACGTTGTTGCTGTTTCTTCGTCAAGCAAATATCCTTCTTGTTTTAAAGCCTGGGCTAATTCACGTGGAGATGTATGCATTGCTTACCTCCTAAATAAAAGTCTTGCCATAGTCCCATATAATTTATAACTATTGAGTACTCTCTATGCTCACAGAAAATTATATCAATCGTCATTTATATGTACAAAGACCTTTATAAAACCGAAGTAGATCTCAGACCCAAACAAAAATAGTCTATAGTTTATCTTGGATTTTTGGTTCGGGTTTTTGCTCTCCCATAAAATTGCCTTTTCTGCGGATCAGCAATTTTCCCAAAGGCCATCTCTTTAGGATTAATGTTAATTCCATAAACATTTTCCAACTTTTTCAGGTAGGAAATTTCCGATTTCGTAACAAGAGATATAGCTTTTCCGCCTTCCCCTGCCCTGCCGGCCCGCCCCACCCTATGAAGGTAAACTTGATGATCTTCCGGTAAATCAAGATTAAAAATATGACTTATACCTTGTATGTCTAAACCCCGAGATGCTAAATCGGAAGCTACCAAGATGCGTAGTTTCCCCGACCTAAATTCATCCATTGCTTTGTGACGATTTGTTTTGCTTGCTCCCCCATAAATTCCTTCTGCTTCTATTCCATGATATTTAAGTTTCTCAACGGTTTTTTCAATTTCCTCGCTTTTATTGACAAAGATTAGGGCTCTTGTTGGAGATATAATACGGATGAGCTTTCTTAAAACTTCAAATTTATCTCTTTGTTCTGCAACAATATAGTCATGAGAAATTGTCGGGTTAATCTTTATTGTCTTAGTAACTCGCAAAACTTGAGGATTTTTCAAAAACTTCATAGCTCGCTGGATCGTTGTTTCCGGAAGCGTCGCCGAAAATAAAAGAAATTGGGTATCCCTCAAAGCAGTTTTAATAACAGCCGTAACGTCGTGGACATTATCATCATCCAATAAACGATCTGCTTCATCAAGAACAATTGTTTTAATACTCTGAGCCGATATTTTTCTTTTTTTAATGAGCTCCAAAATTCGACCACTTGAGCCTACAAGAATATGTGGTTTTTCTTTTAACTTTTCAATTTGCCTAGTGATATTCACGTTCCCAATTATAGCAGCCGAAGTAACTGGCAGGCCGGAATTTTTAGCAAGTATCCCTATCTCACTGTTAATTTGCAACGCTAATTCATGAGTCGGAGTGAGAATTAAGGCTTGATTCTCTCTTTTTAAACGATCTATTTTCTGAAAAATTGGCAGCAAATAGGCCAAGGTTTTACCTGTTCCTGTTTCAGATTGCCCTACAACATCATGGCGATCTAAAACTAAAGGGATTGCTTGTTCTTGAATAGCAGTTGGCTCATTGATTCCTTGTTGATTCAGGGCAAAAACTAACCTTTCTTCTAATCCGAGTTGGGCAAAGGATGTTGGCATTTTGTTCTCCGTCCTATCCGCTAATATTTCCCTAGCTTAAGCAAAAGACAGTATTTTTTACGACAATTATAGTTGCTTTATTGTTCAAACTCAAATTTCAATTTACCTTCTTCTGGTTTGTCCCAAACCAAATAGGCTGAAAACTTTTTACCGGTATTTGATTTAAAACCTTTGATGAGTGGAGTCCTGCCCTTTTTAAGCAGGCTTTTGACTTGATTTGGAGTTATGGTTTTCCCACAGAGCTGTTTCTTCCAAATTACAAAGTGACATCCATTTTTCCAATTTGAACAGCCGAACCCTTTCTGACCTTCGATCACCTCGTGACCGCACCTTGGACATTTGCCGAGTAAAGTCAATCCTTCGTCCGCCTTTTTAGGTCCTGATTTATCGGTCTTATCCAGTGATCTATGGTCAACTCCCTGTGGAGATTTCGGTGCCAATGGTTTAGAACCTACTGCTATAGGCATCTTCCCATTAGTTTGTTCAAACGTACGCAGCTCCTCAATGATCTGACGGATAGCTATTTCAACCTCTGAAATATAAGCTTCCAAGGTTAATTTACCTTTTTCTACTTTAGAAAGGTTGAATTCCATTTGTCCTGTCATTTCGGCGCTTATCAAAAGCTGAGCTTTGGCAAGGCGTTTCTTAATAAGTTGGATAAGTTCGGTTCCCTTGACAGTAGGTTTCAACACCTTCTGTTCTTGATAAATGTACCCACGATCAATTAAGCTTTCGATAATTGCCGGCCGGGTGGCAACGGTACCCAACCCTTTTCCTTTTAATTGCTGCCGAAGTATCTCATCGTCAACTTGTTTTCCTGCTCCTTCCATTGCTTTGAGTAGGTCTCCCTGAGAATAGCGTTTAGGGGGCTTCGTTGTTTTTTCCTCAATTGAAAGAGCCTTCGTTTCAACCTCTTGACCCTGCTTCAGAGGTGGCAAGACAGTTGTCGTTCCATCCTCGATTTCTTCCTTATCGTAATTGTAAACAGCCTTCCAACCAGAGTTCTCCAGTACCTTTCCCTTTGCAGTAAAATGCTCTCGTTCGATTACTGTGTCCACGTCTGTCTGGCTATACTTCGCCGGAGGATACCATACGGCGATGAAACGTCGTACGATCAAATCATAAAGATTTTGTTCATCTCGTGTAAGTCTATCTTGGGCGGTCTTTTCGGTTGTTGGGATTATGGCATGGTGCGCGGTAATTGTATTGATCACCCTTTTCCCTTTAGGTACTCCGAAACGAATCGCTTCAGTCACTAATTTTCGGTAGGGTTCTTGGTTGACCGCCTCCAAATGATGCGCCAGCTTAGGGATCAGGTCTTTGGAAAGGTATGGACAATCAGTACGAGGATAGGTAATCCCCTTTTTTTCATAAAGAGATTGGGCAATCTTTAACACCTTCTCGGCACTAAATCCATATTTTTTAGATGCAGCAACGGTTAGAGAGGTTAAATCAAAGAGCAAAGGCGGCGGTTCTTGAAGGCCCTTTTTCGTAAGTTTCTCAATAAAAGCGGGTTTTCCCTGAATTCTTTTAATAATTTCCTCAGCCTCTTCGCGCTTTGCTATTCGTTTGGTTTCATTGGTTATATCGTACCATCTACCGATATAGTTCCCCTTGCTTGCTGCAAACTCGGCCCGTATTTCAAAGAACGGCTGAGGGATAAAGGAATGTATTTCCCATTCCCTCTCAACGATGAGAGCTAGGGTCGGGGTTTGGACTCGTCCAATAGATATAACATTTGGCTTTTTTCTTAACGTATCATAACTTCCAAAAAGAGACGTAAATCCTTCGGTTAAATTCATACCAAAATCCCAATCAGCATAAGCTCTTCCATGACCAGCAGCTGCTAAACCTGCCACGGCTTGGGCCGGTTGAAGGTTATTCATGCCTTCCAGAATTGAGGCCACAGTTAAGGATGAGATCCAAAGTCGTTTTAAAGGTTTTTGGCATTTGGAAGCCTCCCAAACTTCCTGGAAAAGCAGCTGTCCTTCTCGATCAGCGTCTGTACCACAAATCACCTCTGCAATCTCTGAGGATCTGAGCAAATGCAAGACAATCTGGTACTGTTTTTCGGCCCCCGCTTTCACAACTCTCCGAAATTCCGCCGCCTTGGGAAGTACAGGTAAACGTTTTAAGCTCCACCGTTTACCAACACGAGCTAAATCCATATAGGTCTCAGGTCGTTCTAATTCTAATAAATGGCCATAACACCAGGTAATTATATACTCCTCATTTTCCAGATAACCATCTGCTCTGCTTTTAACACCTAAGGCATTAGCATATTCACGAGCTTGAGAAGGTTTTTCCGCAATAATGAGTCTTCTTCCCACACCTTAGCCTCCTACTAAATGATTTTAAAAAAACACCGTTTCGTAAACGGTGTTTTCGTTTAGTCGCTGGGCAATTGTTTCAAGTTAATCGGCTTCAGGACTCCAAGAAGCGAGATAAGTCCGTTGTTCTTGGGTCAAAGTGTCAATGGATAAACCTAAAGACTGAAGCTTTAACTGAGCCACCTTTTCATCAATCTCAGAATTCACTTGGTAAACCCCAGGTGCCAATTTATTGTGATTTACCGCCACGTATTCCAGGGACAAAGCTTGGAGAGCAAAGGTCATATCCATAACTTCTGCGGGATGGCCATCTCCGGCAGCCAGATTTACCAGACGCCCTTCTGCTAACAGGTAAAGCTTTTGACCTGTCGGCAATGTGTATTCAGTAATATTATTGCGAGCAGTTCTTTCTGAGAGTGCAATCTCTTTAAGTTGGGCAACATTAACCTCCACATCAAAATGACCTGCATTGCAAAGAATAGCTCCAGACTTCATTTGCCCAAAATGTTCCTTGTTAATGATATTGGTATTCCCGGTAACAGTTATAAAAAAGTCCCCAAACTTTGCTGCCTCGATCATAGGCATGACCTCAAAACCATCCATTAAGGCTTCATTAGCTTTGATAGGATTTATTTCGCAGATAATAACTTTTGCGCCCAGACCTTTAGCCCTCATGGCAACACCCTTGCCACACCAGCCATATCCTGCGATTACAGCTGTCTTTCCGGCAACGACTAAATTTGTTGTCCGCATAATACCATCCCAAACCGATTGACCAGTCCCATAGCGATTATCAAATAAATACTTACATTGAGCGTCATTGACAGCGATCATTGGAAACTTGAGCACTCCGTCCTTCGCCATTGAATGCAGCCGTAAAACGCCAGTCGTTGTTTCTTCTGCCCCGCCTTTGACTTTTTTTAATAATTCTGGCCGGGTAGTATGAATGGTTGAGACAAGATCCCCGCCATCATCTATGATAAAATCAGGCTCTGTATCAAGAGCCAACTGGAGATGATGTTTATATTCCTCATCGGTGGCATTATACCAGGCATGAGCTTGGATTCCTTGTTGAACGAGGGCCGCAACGACATCATCCTGCGTAGAAAGTGGATTGCTGGCAACTACTGTTACATTAGCGCCACCTGCTCGAACCACATGAGCAAGATAGGCGGTTTTAGCTTCTAAATGAAGACAAATAACAACATTCTTACCGGCAAAAGGCTGAGTTTTTTCAAACTCCTGACGAACAATATTAAGGACTTGCATTCTTGGTGCGACCCAATCAATTTTGCTCTGTCCTAAAAGTGCTAAGGATATATCACGAATCGTTGATTTCATAAACTGATACCTTCTTTCTCTTTCTAGAGTTTAATTATACACTAATTCCTGAACTTTTCTCCATAGCTGATCTATAATCGTAAATTATCTCTGCCCATAGCTGTGAAGATAGAAATTCCGCATTCCCTCGACGTCCGTTGGCGACAATTCTACAACTCCGCCCATGAGCTGAGCAACGATTATTATTTCAGCGGCTTTCTCAACAATCTGACAGACTTTAAGTGCCTCATCTAAGGAACTTCCCACACCCAACATGCCATGATTAGCCAGCAATACGGCATTTCGATCTTCAAGTGCCTTTAAGGTATTAAGGCCCAATTGCTCGGTTCCTGGCAGGGCGTACTCGTTAACCCGAACATTTCCTCCCACGATCTGAACCAAGTCTTCAACAGCGCCCGGAATTTCTTTGCGCGCGGCAGCCATGGCAGTGGCATAAGTGCTATGGGTGTGGATGATTGCTTGTACATCCTGCCGACCACGATAGACCGCTAAATGAAGCGGTAATTCAATAGATGGTAAGCGTGCTCCCTTAACGCATACTCCATGATTGTCAAGAACGACAATATCATCAGGAACCAATGTGTCATAGCTCATTCCCGTAGGTGTAATCGCAAACCAATCAGTTTCCGGTACGCGGCAACTAATATTTCCCCATGTTCCAATGGTAAGTTTTGACGCAAGGATTTCTTTTCCTTTAGCAACAACGTTTTGACGGGATATTGATATTTGTTCCATTACCCGTTCGTTTATCATGTCCATGTTTTCCTCCATTAAGCTACGAAAATTAAAATCATCCTATTATTTCTTTAAATAGCCTTTATTGATAGAGTCTTCGATAATTTCTTTTGCTAAGTCCCATAGTTGTGGAACCGGATTCTCGAGAACGGAATTTCGTTTCAGCACTTTTTCACTCGTTACACCAGGTTTTTTCCAGGTATGTCCATTCGTATTATAGTTCAATAGTAAGGGTTGAAGTCGATCTAAACTGGCTGCAAATTTTGACTCAGGTGTTTCCATAGCCTCAAATTCATGCCATAAATTCATAATCTCTTCAGCCTGGTCAGAAGGCAGGAGATTAAACAATTGATTAGCAGACTTTTGTTCACGCTCAAACTTATCAATATTTCCTTTTTCATCATAGCAAAATGTATCACCGGCATGTATCTCAACGAGATCGTGGATAAGAATCATTTTTAGAACTCTTAAGATATTAATTTCCTCTGAGGCATATTCAGACAATAGTATTGCCATAACTGCCATATGCCAAGAATGCTCGGCATCATTTTCCTGTTCAGTCGTACCTATCACAACATTCTGTCTAAAAATTCTTTTTAAACGATCTATCTCCACAATAAACTTAATTTGATCTTCTAACCGTTTATCTTTCATATATAACTCCCCTTTACTGACTTCAAAAACACGTTGATATCTATTTCTTCTATCTTTCTTTGTTTGCATTTTTTATAAATCAGGCCATGTCTTAGAGGAAATTAATTAACTTACTTATTCAAATGCGAAATAAGCAGAATTCCTTTTACCATTGTATGTGTTCTACGTCAAATTTTCAAATTCCTGCCTATACTTTTGGGCTGCAAAATGGAAAGGAGCCGATCATTAACGATCGGCTCCAAACTCCTGAACTCATTATAACCCTGGGGCAGAGAAACTGGCTTAAGCAGTTCTTACACGCAACCAGTCGGTTTCGGTAAGCCAGCAATTTTGCAAGCTCCCTTTCCAGGGCCAGCTGGGAATAATTCATAGATTTTCTTTTGGTCAAAACCTGTGTCTTTGCACATTTTACGAACCATTGGAGCAACACCGAATTGATCATAGTATTCTCTGAGATAATTGATCATTTTCCAGTGCTCTTCACCTAATTCTTCGATTTCTTCAGTTTTGGCAAGGAAATTTGCTACGTCAACGGTCCATTGTTTATGATCCTCTAAGAAACCGTCTTCATCCAATTCTACGACTAAATCCCCCACAGTAATTTGTGACATTTTAAATATCCTCCTTTTATGAGTTTATAAAATTGATATTGATGAGTTTATTTTAATGTTTAACTCAATCATTATCAACAAAAATAACATAAACAAATAACTAAATCCTATGCCTGCTGTTGTTCACGAACAGAGATAGCAACTTTATACAGAACTGTTACGATTAATGCTCCTACCGCATAAACAGCAAGGACAATTGATATTTCATTAGCAGTAGGAATATAATCTACAACTCTATCAAACGAATTAGGAACAAATCCTGCAAGAATCAGAACAACGCCTTTATCGATCCAGTTAGCGAAGTAGATGGATAATAGGGCAATTGGTAATAAAACCGGATTTTTCCTGGTTGGGAAGACCAGCAAAGCAATACCGAGGAACGCTAGAAATGCTGCTGTCCACATCCAAGGCACTAGTGTAGCATGTCCGTCAATTCCAACGAATATATACTTGAATGAAGCCATTTCCTCTGGAACATTACTATAAAATGCAGTAAATACTTCGCAAAGATAGAAAAACACGTTGGCGATCATTGCGTAGCGAATAATTTTAACAAGAGATGGTATTGCATTGCGATCCGGATCAGGATCAAATTTACTAACTTTACGCACAATTAAAGCCAAGATGATTAAAAGAGACGGACCAGCTGCAAAAGCGGAGGCCAAGAAGCGGGCAGCCATAATTGCACTCATCCAGAAACTCCTGCCAGGCAAACCAGCATATAAGAAAGCTGTTACTGTGTGAATGCTAAATGCCCACGGGATTGAGAGATAAATGATCGGCTTAACCCAGTTCGGATAATGAACTCCTTTGCGTTCTGCACCTAAAGTAGTCCAGCCTACGATTAAGTTAATTGCCAGGTAACCACACAAAACACACATATCATAAAACATAACTGAGTGCAACTGTGGGTACAACAACACGTTAAGAATACGCATTGGCTGACCAACGTCAACAAAGATGAATAAGATACACATGATCACGGCGCCAATAGCCAGAAATTCGGCTAAGATAACCATTTTGCCAAAACGTTTGAAATCGTGTAGATAGTAAGGTGTGACTAGCATAACAGCAGCAGCTGCTACACCAACGAGAAAGGTAAACTGGGCTATATACAAACCCCAGGAAACATCACGGCTCATACCTGTGAGTCCGAGACCGTAATTAAACTGTCTCATATAAGAGAAGAAACCAACGGCGATGACAGCTAGCAGAAAAATAATCCAGGCCCAATATTTTTTACTGCCTGATAAAGCTTTTTCAAGCACGGTCCCCACCTCCTACCAGATAATAGACATTCGGTTGGGTTCCAAATTGTGTCTTACGGCGAATCGTAAATTTTGTACTGACAATTTTATAAACCTCAGAATTTTGATCACTTAAATCGCCGAAAATTAATCCTCCATTCGAAGCCTCAGCACAAGCAGGTTGTTCCCCATTTTCCAATCTCTCATAACAACCCAAACATTTTTCCACAACCCCTTGGGTCCTGGTTGGAAAATTCGGGTTGAAATCTTTGATGAAAGGTCTGGGATCTCTAAAATTAAAGCTTCTGGCACCGAAAGGACATGCGCCCATACAGAAACGACAGCCGATGCAGCGATGAAAATCCATCGTTACTATACCATCTTCTCGTTTAAAAGTCGCACCTGTCGGACATGCACGAACACATGCTGGATTTTCACAATGATTACACATCACAATAAATGGCATTTTTTTCATAGTTTCATCGAGATACTCATTCTCAGAATCTGCGAACGTATGCTCATAATCATCGTACCAAATCCATTTGATTTCATCCTTAGAATTGTCCATTTGTGGTATATTATGAATCTTGTCACATGATTGGATAACTCTATTAATATCTTCCTCGGTTTTAAACTTACTCATGTCGACGACCATGGCCCAATGTTTGATTTTATCAGCGTTAGGTGCTTCCTCATACTCCGAAGCAGCTGAAGCCAAACGATCACCGATTCCTATGGTTGCAAATGAACCTCCAAGACCGAGGGCGGTCACAGCCCCGGCTCTTTTTAAGAATTGACGTCTATTGATGCTCATTGATTCGCCCCCTCTGGTAAATTATGGCAACTCCAGCAGGTCGGCTCTACTGATGCATAATTATGACATGTGACACAGAATTGATCAGACGGATTGACTACGGAGTTACTCGCTTCAGTAGTATTAACCGCAGGGTTACTTGCTCCAGTCGTGCTCACCGCCGGGTGACTTACAGCAGTTGCGCTAGTCGTTGACGAATTAGAATAGTGACACTGGAGACAGGTGTCGATATTAATGTTAAATGATTTACCTTGACTGTTTACATACACCGTCTTACCTTGACGCACATATTCATCTCTCCATTGATTGAGCAGCTGCATATGGTTTGCTCTCATATAAGCTACTGGCTCAACACACTGACTGCCTGTTGGGACGTTGATGACAGGACCAGCGTTTGCTTTACCTAAATTATAGAAGAAAGGAAATGCAAGAATAGCAACAAAAACTACCAGCGAAGCAATAATTCTTCCGCCTTTATACATTATTCATTGCCCTCCTTCCCCGGCAAATCCTCACCGCGCAAATTAGTTGTCCGTTCTTTTTCACCCGTCATAACTAAAGCATTGGCTACTAACTCGTGAGTACCTGTAACACCTACGCCTGGAACCCAGTAATCCATAAGTGCCGGGAAAGCAGCTCTGTCTACAGCACAAATATTAGCCAACATGTTCACACCATGTTTATCATGGACATATTTTACAGCGTTGGCGCGGGGGAAACCACCCCTCATACGTTCTTCCATATTTTCCGTTGCATTTAACCCCGAACCACTGCCGCAGCAAAAGGTTTTTTCACGAATTGTATTTTCTGGCATCTCAAAGAAATTATTGCAGACTGATTTGATTACGTATCTCGGCTCTTCAAATAACCCCATACCACGAGCTGGATTACAAGAATCATGGAAAGTCACTCTCAAATGATCATTTCTGGTTGGATCTAATTTGAGTTTATTGTGTTTAATTAAATCAGCTGTAAATTCAGTAATGTGAACCATCTTGGTAGATTTTGCGTTTTCAAATCTCGTACCGGTGATTGGGGAAACTGGCACTTCAAGGAAATCGGCAGGACCATTCCAAGTATCCATATATTGGTTCAAAACACGCCACATATGGCCGCATTCTCCGCCTAAAATCCATTTTACTCCTAGACGTTTAGCTTCGGCATAAATCTTAGAGTTCAATCTCTTAGCCATGTCATTGGAGGTAAAAAACCCAAAGTTCCCCCCCTCTGAAGCATAGGTACTCCAGGTATAATCCAAACCAAGCTCATGGAAAAGCATTAGATAGCCCATACAGGTATAAATCCCCGGCTCGCCCATGTAGTCACCTGAAGGAGTAACAAATAAAATCTCAGCGCCCTTCCGATTAAAGGTTGGATTGACTCTGATTCCTGTTATATCCTCAATATCATCAATCATGAGTTCAATATTACTTTTTAAGGCGTGTGGCTCGATACCCAAGTGATTTCCCTTGCTGTAGCAAGCCGCTACCGGTCCGGCAATCCAGTTGATATTCAAGCCTAACAAATTGAGCAGTTCTCTGCCCATGATTGTTAACTCAGCTGTGTCAATCCCATAAGGGCAAAAGACAGAACAACGTCGGCATTCAGTACATTGAAAGAAATAGTACCACCATTCTTTTAAAACATCAGCATCGAGATCGCGTGCCCCAGCCAATCGGCCTAAAACTTTCCCGGCTTTAGTAAAATACCTTTTGTAAACAGATCTTAATAATTCTGCTCTGACAACCGGCATATTCTTAGGATCGCCTGTACCGATATAGAAATGGCATTTATCGGCACAAGCACCGCATCTTACACAGACATCCATAAATAACTTAAACGAACGATATTTACTTAGTCTCTCTTCAATACCCTTGATAACAGTATCTTCCCAGCCATCCGGCAGGTTCCAATCTTCGTCTTCCGGCGTCCACTGATGAGCATTGGGAAAGCCTACAGTTAACAAATCTTTCTCTTTTGCAGCCGCAGGATAGGTAGCTGGTTTAAACTCAACCGGAATATCCATCCAATCCTTTGCCGGAGGATTATAGTTGATGCTTGATGATAGTTCTCCAGGTTTAGGAAGCTTATATTTCGCCATCCGTGATCACTCCTTTTCCACCGGTATACCAGCTTTTTTCATTTTCTCTCTAAATTCATCTTCATACTCAGCATAGCTATGAACTTCTACAGCATGATTCCAAGGATTAATATGCCGAACCATGCGATTATTACTGATCATATTACGAGTCGGACTCATGAAAATTCCACCCATGTGCATCAGCTTACTTGTTGGGAAATACACAAAGAGGCAGCATATTAAGAATAAATGCACATAGAAAATAGCGCCGATATCCGAAGGTAACACAGGATGTAATGTAGCTATCCCCAAAGCTAATTCCTTAACCGAAATCAAATCCACTTTATCGAAATAACGCATGAGAATTCCAGAAACCGCTATACCGAAAATCAATAAAAGAGGAAAATAATCGGCAGGAAGAGAAATGTATTTGATTCTTGGAACACAAACTCTTCTTAAGAATAGGAACGTAATTGCTGCAAGGAATAATAAGTCTGTAATATATATTTGCGGCAATCCAATTTGAAGCATACTGTCAACGCTGTCAACCATTTGCAAAGCAACTGGGATAGGTTCTAAGAAGAATCTTAGATGTCTTATGACGATAATCAGAAACGACCAGTGAAACGCCAAGCTTCCTAACCAGAGCCATTTTGCCGAGCCGTACGCTAATTGCGGCCCATTTTCCCCTTCCCTTAATTCGGTCTTAGTGTTTCGAAACAGCGAGCGAAACAAGAGTACTTCTGAAGCCATCCTCACTATAACGCCAAGGGCCGATGTCGGATTTTCAATCTTCGCTTGTTTGATCCAAGGTAAGGATTTTTGCTGACCACAAGTTGTTGGAATGCGGTAGGGAACCGGCGAACGACCCCACTTAATAATTCGATAAATAAACCCACCCACAAACAACACAAAGGCCACATACGGTATTATGATACCAAAAAAGAAATGTAAATTTGCGATACTGCCTCCAATAATGGCAACAAGGATAAGAACGATTACTGCGAGGAAAGAATAAAAGGCTTTCACTCTACGACCTCCTTCCTTTACAAATTAAATTTTAATTCTTTGTGCTCAAACTCTTGAGCTGGGATCTCGGACATCAAATTAGCCTTTTTGAGTAGTGTGAATGTCATTCGTTTAAGTTCGTCCGTTTTGAGCTGGTTGAGTTGTTCCCGACAACCCGAATATATATCAAAGGCAAAAAGAGCCAGATCATCAAGTTGAGATTCAAATTTAAAAATTTCTTCGTAGATCTGGTTCTGCCTGATTTCCTTACCGAGTTCTTCTCTAACCACATTTTTAAGCATAAAAATAAAGCTTACTGCTTTTGAAGGGGCGAAATCTTGCACAGCTCTTACTCTTATAATATCATCCAAAAGCTGCTTGCAATCAGTAAAACTTTTTTCGTCTAAGAGAGCTTGAAACAGATTCTGCGTTACATTCGTGATCGTATGCCCTATAGGATTTTCGAATCTGTCTTTTTTGTTTTTCAACATGCCTGATGGATCATTGGGATAGGTGCTGATTATTGCATCAATCCATTTTGAGACAAGTTCTGATCTCTTTTTCTCGAGAAGGTCTTTTAACTTTGAGTCCACGATGACCACTCCTTGTCAATAATTTCTTTAAGACAACTGAGTCGATGCCGAATGGCGTCATGTTCTCCATCCAACACCGACTTTCCCCTTAACTAATATTTGATCTCCAGGCAATTACCAGGGGTAAAAAAACAATTTTGCCAATCAAAATTTGGAGATTTTCAACTATTCGGATTGTGTTTGTTCTTATTATCACTTTCAGTTTAAGGATTTTTGTCCTGCTTGTAAAATTCTTATTCCTAATTGTACTATTAGATAATTCCATAGCAATATAAGTTTAAGCATAGCATAACCTAAGGATTAGCTGGAAATTCCAATAATATTTGTAGTTACAAGGTTGCTTTCCATATAATATTTTTATTACTCGTAGAGAAAGAACAAATATAATTGCTCGTTCTTTCTCCCATTCCTACAAGTAGTTCTCATACCTTGTTTCGGTGGGTAGAGAGTTCATCCTTCAGCGCGATAGCTTTTGTTATGAGCTAGGCGCTTTCGGCGAAAGTGTCCACAGGACAGTTTCGTCACCGAAGCCCCGATGTTCAGCTTTAGCTGAACGAGTTCACTTAGCGAGGGCTCGCTCAATAATTTGATTAAGCCTGTTGACCATACCCCGAGGATCTAGGATTAGCCCTGCTGCAATCTGAGCATTTTCAAAAATCTGTTCTGCGGCGACTTTGGCAAAAGGATCTTCATTAATCCGAGCCGTATCTAACTGTTTGATCATTGGATGAGCAGCATTAATTTCCAGAACACTGGGACCAACACTGTCGAAGTCCTTATTCATAAGCTGCATCATTCTTTGCATACTGTTCGTTCCATAAGGGCTTAACACGACGGCCGGACTGTCAATTAGACGTTTCGATTCCCTTACGTCTGTAACCTTTGCTTCTAATACCTCTTTAAGCCAAGCTGTCAGAGCTGCGACTTGTTCTTCAGGTAAGGCTTCTTTGCTTCGATCTTTCGGTTCTTTGTCGATAAGATCCAGATTGGCTTCATCAGCGGATACAAGCCGTTTACCTTCGAATTCCCCGATCGAGCCAAAAATATAATCGTCAATAGCAGCATAAGTGTAGATAACTTCTAAGCCTTTGTCCCGGAATATTTCTAAATACGGACCAGTTTCGATGGTCTCGCGGGAAGGTCCATTAACATAATAGATTGCTGTTTGACCTTCTTTCATCCGTGAGACATATTGGCTAAGGGTAATGAGTTCACCCGCTTGGGTATTCGACGATTCAAATTGTAAGAGCTTAAGAAGGTCGTTGCGATGAGTAAAGTCATTGGCAGCACCTTCTTTAAGAAATAAGTTGAATTTCTCCCAAAATGTTTTATACTTTTCCGGTTCCGAAGTAATCTGGCCTTCGAGGAATTTTATGAATCGGGTCGTGACTACTTTATTAAGTTTGCCAACCAAGGCACTATCCTGCATAGTTTCCCGAGAAATGTTTAAAGGAAGCTCTTCGCTGTCAATAACGCCTCTTAAAAAGCGCAGCCATTCTGGTAAAATTGCAGTGGATTTCTCTTGAATTAAGACTTTTTTACAATATAAATTAACTCCCGGTTCCATACGTCCAAATCCAACTTGTTCAAAGTTCTCTTGAGGAACAAAAAGCAGCGTATTGATATTTAGAGGAGCATCCGAGGAAAAATGTAAGCGATAAAGAGGCTCATCATGAGCATTAGCGATAAACTTATAAAATTCATTATACTGTTCATCAGTAATTTCATTCTTATTTTTGGTCCATAAGGCATCGACGGTATTGACTTTTTGCCCATTAACGGTTACAGGATAAGGAACAAAACTGGAATATTGCTTAATAATTCGCTGTATTGTTTCAACTTTAGCAAATTCATAGGCGTCCTCTTTTAAATGGAGGACCATCTTCGTACCGCGCTGATAGTCATCGCCGGGTTTTATAGTATAACTTCCTGCCCCGTCTGATTCCCAAATCAGACTTTCTCCTTCCGGCAAAAAGGTCCGAGTATAAATTGTTACCCGCTCTGCAACCATAAAGGCAGAATAAAACCCAACCCCAAATTGACCAATGAGATTTAAATCATTTTGATTCCCTTTTTCGCTTAAATGTTTAATAAATTCTTTGGAACCCGAATGAGCAATGGTTCCGAGGTTCTCAGCAAGTTCTTCGCGGGTCAAACCGACACCGTTATCCGTAATTGTGAGTGTATGTGTCTCTTCAGAAGTATCAATATTGATTTCTAACGGCAAGTCTTTCTGATAAACGTCTTGCCCCGTCAGCTGAGTATACCTGAGTTTCTCCATAGCATCTGCGGAGTTTGAGATAAGTTCCCGCAAAAAAATTTCTCTCTCAGTATAAAGAGAATGAATGACAATGTCTAATAACTGCCGAATTTCGGTTTGAAATTCCTTGGTTTCTACTGCCTTGCTCACTACAAACCCTCCAATTTAAAAATGAAATTCATTAAATAAGGCAGACTAAGATTGATTTGCAGTCTCCTACAATAGTGTAATCAACTTTGTCCAAAAGTGCAAAGCCTTTTAGTTGTTTTTACATCCTTTTATTTAGAAATCTCTCTTGTCTTCACATGATTTCTTTGAATTATTAGTCCATTGTGATCAGTGTTATATCTCATCGTGGCCACTTGTTAATCCATTTATCTCCTGTAATAGTCGTTGTAAACTGTCCTCAAAGAACCGATCGTCTTCAGACTTCCTTTTTTTAGGACCTTTTGTTCTCCCGCCGCCCCTGCGAAACTTTGCTTTAGCTTCACGCTCTTCAAGCAAAAACTCTATTGTGTCATTGCTGAATTCTCTGCCTGTAGGGTTCAGACACCGTACCCCTTTGCCTAATAACATAGCTGCTAACCCCCAGTCTTGAGTTACAGCGACATCACCAGCATGGGCAAGATTCATCAGGCGTATATCTGCTTCTTGAGAAGCATTACCTACAACAATGTGAAAATCCGATTCAATCTTGTGGTTAAAACTAGCAATGGTCCAGACCTGAATAGAATATTCTTTAGCAAGCCTGAGGCATATTTGCAAGACTGACTTTGGACATGCATCAGCATCAACAAGTATTTTCATTGGTATCCCTTCTTGACCGGTTGGGGCTCAAGCAGTTTCTCCTTTAAACCGTCCTCAAACTTTACCACCTTATTTTCTTTAAGCAGCCTGCCTACAGCCCTCTTAAAGGCAGCTTTGCTCATTTGAAGCTGACTCTCTATTTCTAAGGGACTGCTTTTATCATGCAAAGGCAAATAACCATCACCTTGACGAATTTGTTCTAATATTTTCGTTCCATCTTTATCAATTTGCAGATGGGAGAGTTCTCGAAGAGAAAGATCCAATTTCCCATCGTCGCGAACTCTGATCACACGTGCTTCTACTTGATCACCCTCTTTTATGTCAGTATAACACTCAGAGCTTGGTATCAAACCATAATATTTATTGTCAACAGCAACGAAGATACCAATTGGAAGATTGATTCTATAAACAGTCCCTGTGACCTTGTCATTCTTTTGATAGGGAGAATCTGCAGATAAATTCTCATAAATTTCCGTTGTAGCACATAGGCGCTGACTTTTATCCACGTATACCTTAACTAGATAGTATTTATCGACTTGGACGGGAAATTTCTGTTCATGAAAGGGTAATAATAAACCTCGTTCCAGCCCAATATCAAGAAAGGCCCCAATTTTTGTTCTAGCGCTGACTCTAAGATAAGCTAGATCCCCTAATTGAGCATAAGGTTTTTGACGTGTTGCAATCATCCTGTCTTCAGAATCCCTATAAATAAAAACCTCAAGGACATCACCCTCTTTGGCCCCCTCGGGAACCTGTTTCAGGGGCAGAAGGACATTATCCTTCCTTTCTCCTGTTCCGGCATCCAAATAAGCCCCGAAGGGTGTAAAATTATAAATTTTGAGTTGATAGTACCTACCGATTTCCAGCACAATATATACTCCTTTACATGAGTACACAAGGTTGTTAACTATTTATTAACAACCTTGTGTACTGTTTTAGCTTATTATAATTATATCCGGATAGATTGCAGGAATACAAATTATTATTTTTTGAACGTTCTAAACCAACGGCAGCTGAACATGAAACCAAGTCCAGATTAGTCTGCCTTCAGTTTGACTAATGCTCACAGTACCCTTTACTTCGGCCAAGACATGTAGCACATGGGTAAGTCCAATTCCTGTCGATGCAGTTCCCGAATCTGAGTATTTCGTAGTAAATCCCGGCAAATAAATTAATTCTTGAACGTCCGGCGAAATTGGTGTTCCCGTATTGCCAAGATGCAGATACAAGGTCCCCTTTCGTACATGCCACACGACAGCAATTTCTCCCGACCTTGCAATTGCATCTATCCCATTTGCCAAGATATTGTTAACGACAACTAATATAGGAAAGAAATTTTCAACAAAGTAATGATTGGAGCCCGATGAACGCAGCCACTGTACCTCTTTATGATGAGCAAGAGCATAACGCTGCTGACTCTCAGCAACAAGGTCCAGGGCCTCTCCGAGGTCTATTCTTGTGTAATCGTTAGGCTCTATCAACGATTCTAAACTGCTAAAAACGCGTTGCGTATCCTTTTTTATTTCATGTATTTTCTCGGCTAATTTCAAAAGCTCATTCTGCTGGCTAATGCCAACCGTTTCTGGTAAGTAATCTTGGTAAAGCTGAAAGCTTTTTTCCGTTGCTTCTTCAATTTCTTTCATGATTTTTTTCAAAAAGAATCCTTCGGCATAAAGAGTTGCACCCATAAGAAGCTGCCCCTGAAACTTCTCTCTTTCTTTTTCCTGCAAAATTCTTTGGCGAAACAACTCAGTAGTAGCAATAAAGGCTAGGAAAAATAGCCCTTTTACGCCTGCCCCCAAGAGTAAGACATAAATACTATGCCAAGTCGTGTGAACATGCGCCGTAAAAGCCAGTTCTAATAGATTAGCAATAAAATCAAATACCATAAAATACAAACTTGTTTTTATGGTATTTGTTTTCCAATACTTCACTTTTGAAACAAGAATTCCGCCTGTCAAAGCTAGATAGTAAATCAGAGCGGGCGCATTTTCCATGAGAAGAATCTGCCAGGATAATGGGCGAACATAGATGAGACGGTCGGCAATAACTCTGATAAATACAACTGCAATACCTGTTAAACAACCGTTGGCGAGAGTTGCCAATCTTGGGAAAGAGTAGAGACATAAAACATAAAATACACTGCCTAATCCTAAACGAAATGTTGATCCAAAAGGAAAAAAACCTATTTCACCCAATATATACGTTCCCGCGATTAGAGCTGCTCGCTGAGTATCAAACGGCATCTTTTTTTGCAAGTTAGCTAACCAGTTCACCCATTTCTCCAGATTCATTTAACACCCTCCAGATGCAAGAGGATGCAGAGCCGGAAACCCCAGTCTACATCCCCCAAAAGAACAACAATATTTAAATAGTTTCTAGTATACGCTTTGAAGACAAATTTAATGCGCAGTTTATAATTTTATACTATTTTGGCGATCACTTGGCAAAGGATTCTGTCATCGATGATTTTTCATTAAGCTGATCAAGATCTCCAAGATTACTTTCTATGTCTTCTGGTAAGGGTTGTAACGGATAAGTTGCTCTCGAGCGATCAAAGACTCCTTCAAGTCTCGCCATAACGACTGAGGCAAGAGAAACTCCGATGACATTCACTACGGTACGCCCCATGTCCATAATTCTGTCAACTCCGGCAATTAGTGCTAACCCTTCCACCGGGAGACCTGTAGATGCCAATGTCGATGCTAAAACGACGAAGGATACTCCGGGAACTCCAGCCATTCCTTTTGAAGTAATCATCAATACGGCAATAATCGTTAAAGTATGAAGAAAAGTCAAATGAATTCCATACATTTGCGCAATAAAGGGTACGGCCAGCCCTTGATAAAGGGCACTGCCATCTAAATTAAAGGTATAACCGGTTGGAACAACAAAAGTAACGATGGATTTAGGAACTCCAAACTGCTCCATCTTTTTCAGGATTCTTGGAAAAACAGATTCGGAGCTATCTGTTGAGAAAGCGATCAACATCTCGGCACTAAGGTTTCTAAGCATTGTGAATAAATTTATACCTGCAAGCTTGGCGACCAGTCCGAAAACCACCACCACGAAAAAGGCCATGGTCAGATAGAGAATTCCCACCAATTTTCCTAAAGGAAGAAGCACTGCTAAACCAAACTGAGAAACAGTGAATCCCATTAAGGCAAAGACTCCGTAAGGTGCAGCAGCCATAATGATATTTGTCAATTTAAACATCGTTTCGGCAACACCCTGGAAAAAATGAAGGACAGGTTTGCCGATTTCTCCAACTCCGGCCAGAGCCACACCAAAAAGAACGGCGAAAAAGATCACTTGCAGCAAATCCGCACGAGCTAAGGAATCTACGATGTTCGTAGGGATCAGGTTTACAAATAAGTCCGTTGTCGTGTGATGAGTTGCCGTGCTGGTGTAAGCACTAATATCAACCTTTGTGATGCTGCTTAAGTTAATACCGACTCCGGGCTTCGTTACATTGGCTACGGTTACTCCAAGTAAAATAGCAATCGTTGTGATAATCTCGAAATAAATAAGAGTTTTGCCTCCTAGCTTTCCCACCTTCTTCAGGTCACCGACACCTGCGATACCAATAACAATCGTGGAAAAGACAATCGGGACTACGATCATTTTAATAGAGCGAATGAACATGTCTCCAACGGGTTTAAGCCATCCTGAATAGTTGCGGAAAAAATATCCATAGAGAACACCAAGAGCCAAACCAATAATGATTTTTGTTGCCAGTCCCACTTTTTTTCGTTCCGTCATCAGAACCCCCCCAGATAATAATTTTGCGAAAGTTTCTGATAACACTATACAATGAGGACTACAGAATCCTACAGGAACTGACAAACATTCCTGGAGGCATAAGGTTTAGATATCATGAAGCACGTCCATATATAAAGCTATTAAAAATTTGCGGATATTTATTCTTGCCGAACTTGTTCGCTTCTGACGTAATTCCAGCACACGGTCGCGGACTTCAGCATAATCAAAATATTTCGAGGCATACCGTTCAAAATATTCATCATAGAAATCTTCCAGACCTCGTAAAGCTATATTTCCCAGTGCTTGTTTTATAACCCTGCGAATCCTTTGTTCAATGCTTTGTATCTCTTCTTCATTTCCAGCAATTGCTTGATAGATTGATCGTAGGGGCAGATTTATCAGCTCTTCTTCATGATCTTTAAAGCGTAAAACAATGGCTTGTAATTCTCGGCTTCCAGTTTCACCAACAATCCCTAAATCTGCAAAGATGCCTTGAAACCTCTTCTTTATTATCTGCTCGTCCGGTTGATAGCTTTTAACTGGTTTAAGAGCTCGTATTTCCGCCAGCGATTTCTCGATCTGATCAAGAGTGGATTTTAAACGCTGTTTTTCTAATACACGTTCAGCAATGGCTAATATTTCGTTACGATTAATCGGTTTATGAATAAAAAACTCAATCCCTACTGTATAAGCTTTGGCCATTAAGGTCTTTGCTTCAACCTGGGAGATCATAACAAACAAGGTCTCCGGAAACATAGAGAGAACTTTTTCTACGACTTCAATCCCTGAGAGGTCCGGCATCAAGAGATCTATAAAACAAACATCTACTCTGCGACCACTTTCGAAAAATCTCAGAGCCTCTTGCCCTGAAGAAAATTCTGCAATTACGTCCCCTCGAGTATTTAAAATATCTGCAAGCATACGTTGGGACGCCAGATCATCATCAACGACGGCAAACGTTGCGGCCATCTACCCAGCCCCTCTCGCTCATCATACTCACTCATTATAACGAAGTGTGCAGCTTGGTGCAAAACATTCACCTAAATTTGTCTTCACCGGCTATTGCCGCCGTGTGAATCTGAATGATGGTAATCATCAACAAATCCCCTGCTTTCTTCTTATTTAAATGCTGAACTGATTCATGAAATCAGTATCTGTGAAAATACACTTTGAATTACATAAAGTGAACTCATTCAGCTTAAGCTGAACATCGGGGCTTCAGATACAATAATGTCCAGTGGACATTATTGCCGAGCCGCCTTTCCCAAAGGAATACTTAGCGGTGAAGGAGGACTCTACCCCGCCTGAAGTTATCGAAGGACCCACCCCCACTTATAGAAGTGGGGGTCTTAAAAACTCGATAAAACCTTGCCCTTTGTTTAGGGATACAGTATTATTTTGATTTCACTCTTGTCAGATCTTATGTAACGTGATAAATTAAGACTATATTGGATGGAGCAATGACGCTCTTCTTAAAGATTGAAATACAATCTTTAGGGGGGAGTCTTTTTGTTTATCTGAGGAAATTTTGCTAGTTTAGGAAGGGGAAAAGACAGACATGGATATTTTTGGGGAAAACGTTTTTAATGACACAGTTATGAAAGCACGTCTACCGAAGGCCGCTTATAAATCCTTACGTAAAACTATTGAAGAAGGACTCCCTCTGGACCCTAGCATCGCTGATGTTGTTGCTAATGCCATGAAAGATTGGGCTATTGAGAAAGGCGCTACCCATTTTACCCACTGGTTTCAGCCGCTGACTGGCATAACTGCTGAGAAGCATGATTCATTTATTTCTCCAACAAGTGACGGACGAGTTGTAATGGAGTTTTCCGGTAAGGAACTCATCCAAGGTGAACCTGATGCTTCCTCCTTTCCCAGCGGCGGAATTCGGGCTACCTTTGAAGCTAGAGGATACACGGCTTGGGACTGCACCTCACCGGCCTTTCTTAAAGAGGACGGCGGAGGATTAACATTATGTATTCCTACAGCCTTTTGCTCTTATACCGGAGAAGCTCTTGACAAAAAAACACCTCTTTTACGTTCCATGCAAGCACTTTCAAAACAAGCAATTCGTATGTTAAAGCTTTTCGGCAATACTACTTCTACCCAAGTCACCAGTACAGTTGGTGCGGAGCAAGAGTATTTCCTTGTCGATAAAAAGTTTTTTGATAAACGACTTGATCTTATTTTAACAGGTCGTACTTTATTCGGCGCCATGGCTCCAAAAGGACAAGAACTTGAAGATCATTACTTTGGAAGCCTTAAAACACGAGTCGCCGCCTTCATGCGTGAAGCCAATGTAGAACTTTGGAAGTTGGGTGTTCTTGCTAAAACACAACATAACGAAGTTGCCCCCGGACAGTTTGAAATTGCCCCACTCTTTACAACCACAAACATTGCCACCGACCATAATCAAATCATCATGGATACTATGAAAAAAATTGCTCTTAAGCATGACTTGGTCTGCTTGCTCCATGAAAAACCCTTTGCCGGCGTCAATGGCTCAGGTAAACATAACAACTGGTCAATGTCTACCAATGATGGAAGCAACCTTCTTGACCCAGGTAATAACCCGCATGAAAATTACCAATTCCTCACCTTTGTCTCTGCAGTCATTAAAGCCGTAGACGATTATTCTGAACTCTTAAGATTATCTGCTGCAACTCCTGGAAATGACCATCGTCTTGGTGCGAATGAAGCTCCTCCTGCCATTATCTCAATTTTCTTAGGGGATCAGCTTACCGATATCTTTAATCAGCTGCAAAACGGCGGCCTCAAGAGATCTCTCCATGGCGATAAACTATTAAGTGGTGTTGAGACACTTCCTTCTTTCCGTAAAGATTCAACCGACCGCAACCGCACTTCACCTTTCGCCTTCACCGGAAATAAATTCGAGTTCCGTATGGTGGCCTCTTCACAATCAATTTCAGGACCAAACGTCGTTCTTAATTTGATTGTAGCTGAAGTTCTCTCCCAATTTGCTGATCGTCTCGAAAAAGCCGCTGACTTTAACGCAGAACTCAAACAAATTCTCCGCGAAACAGCAACTAACCACAAACGGATTCTCTTCGATGGCAATGGTTATTCCGATGAGTGGGTTGTTGAAGCAACACGCCGCGGATTACCCAATATCACTTCTACCGTTGATGCCTCACTCGTTCTCAAGCGTCAATCAACGATTGACTTGTACGAAAAACACAAGGTTCTGAATAAAACCGAGATTGAATCTCGCTTCGAAATTAATATGGAACAATATATCAAACAGATCAATATCGAAGCACTAACCATGATTGACATGGCTAAACATCAAATTATTCCCGCAGGAGTAAAATATTCCACTCAATTGGCGAACTCAATTAATGCGATTAAATCAGCCTCCAGTGCCGCCGATGTTTCAGTCCAAGAATCTCTGCTTACTAATGTCTCCTCTACGCTCGCATCCTTCCAAGCAAAATTGAACGTCCTAGAGAAAAGTACCCAAGAAGCAGCAGACAAGACTGAAGATGCTTATGAACAAGCCGCTTTCTATCGCGATGTTGTTTTCAAAGCTATGAATAACCTGCGTCAAGACGGAGATCTTCTTGAAACCATGATTGATGCAGATCTCTGGCCAATGCCTACCTATTCTCAAATGTTGTTCATACTCTAATTAAATAACAATTTAAATTCTGGAGAGGGATTATCTGCTTAGCTGCATCATAATCCCTCTTTTTTTGTTTTCACATAGTTATAGTTCAGCTTTATCCCCTTCTAAGACCCTCACTTCTATAGGTGGCGTTTATTATTCCTTCGATGTTCAGCACCAGCTGAACGAGTTCACTATTCATTTATATATTTAGTTCATTGAAGACTCTTTGAAAAGAAATGCGCTCCCTGCTATGATCATCAGATACAAGTAAGGAGCGCGTTTTTTTCTATTCTTTGGAAATAGCCATGCTTGCCGTTTGCTGAAGAGCTAAACCGGAAGCAACCTCAATTGTCTTAAGAATCCCCGAAAGCCCCGGGCAGCTGGGGTGAGGGCTATATTTGGCAAACACTTCGTAAACTTTCCCAGTATGGAGTTTATTAAACATTTCTTGATAAGCATCGACTTCCGTTAATTCAGGGGCTATTTTTTGGAAATTTGGACAATCACTCGTTATCTCCAATTTTATATGTTCATCGCCCTCGCTCGCTGCTTTAACGGTTATTGTAAAGCCACAAATGCCGCTTTTTATAACTCCTGTTGCCATAAATGCCCTCCTTACATTGCCAGAATCATTTCTTAGTCTGAGGAACCTTACTTTCCGGGCGCTTTATTCCCAAAATAGGTGCAGAGTGATCTTTCCCTAAATAGAAATTAGACCAAGAAGACGTTTGATAGAGGTCCCAATTAGCCGGAGGAACCGGAGGGACATCAATATTGGCTTCTTCGCCATACTTCTTAAGTCTGGCGTAAGCTCTTACCCAAATGCATTTTTTCTCATTTGGAAATACTTCACACCAGCCGTTTAAACTTCCTCCACATGCGCCATTTCGCTGATTTTTAGGACACTGGGACATTGGACACAAATAGGCTATATCAAACATTGCACAATCTCCGCAATCCTTGCAATCAAGCATAACGACTTTGGCAATATGCTCAAGAGCATGTAAACGTTTCTCTCTCTTTTTCTTTCCTTCTGCTGCACGATAAAAACTTCGCATGACAGGGAATAACTTTTTGTTGGGAGTAAACATCAAGGCATGCATACCGCGCATCATAGTATAACCGAAATTAACAGGCGCATCCAGCGGCAGGTTAGCACGATTTGCTGGGCGATCGCTATTTAATCCTGTCTTTTCGTCTTTTTCGAAATAATAGAAACCATTCGTTTGCGGATAGTCGAATTCACGAATGTAATCCTGCCAATTTTTGCTCAGTTCTTCCCCTTGATCAATGATATACTCCACTTGTTCATATTTGATGTTATGTCCTCCTATGTGCACACCGGCAAAGCCCATTCCCTTCATGACAGCATACATTTTGGCCGCTCTCAGCATACGTGCTCCAACCCCTTTATCCGGGGCACCTTTTTCAGCCTCAAGCTCAGCTAACAATTTATCGGTTACAACACATCCCGGTAATTGGTTTTGATTCATGATTCGAGCAGCACCATAGGGTAAGATATAGATATTGCCGACGACAGGAGTATCAAAGTTGTTAACTTTTAAAAACTGTAAAACTTCGTGGAACTTTCGTGCATCATAACCAAGCTGACAGACAATAAACTGCGCTCCGCCGGCAATCTTCTTTTTCATTTTATAATATTGAACCATTTGTTCAGCCTCTGCAGCTTTAAAGGGGGAAACTGCCGCCCCGGCAAAAAAATCACTTGCTTTGTGATAAACCGGCCCTTTCATACCTTGGATTTCCAAGCCCTTATTCATATCCGAAATTAATTGAAGAGCGTTTATAGGATCTAGGTCAAAAACAGGTTTCGGCCGCCCTTTAAATCCGGATACCGGATAGTCACCTGTCATTACTAAGAGATTACGGATGTTGGCTCTATCTAAAGCATAAAGTTGACTTTCCATTTGGTTCCGATTTTTATCCTTGCAAGTAAAGTGTACAAGAGGCTCTATCCCAAGTTTCAGAATATCCATTCCTAAATAATCAGCAAGGATTGCCGGATTACCCCCTGGATTATCTGTAATGGTTAGAGCATGCACTCTCCCTCCCTTAGCCGCTTGTTCCGCTGAGGCAATGGCAACCTCCTGGGGTTTTTCATTGGCACCTCTTCCCGGGACAAGCTCCCAAGTTACTGACAATGTATTTTTGTCGAGTAGTGATTCTTTGAACTTGTTTTCCATCTCTTAGTTCCTCTCCCTTTCCTCGATATTCATGTACATACCTTGCCACTTTAATCTTATTATACCTCTTTTTGGACAAGAAATTAAGCTTTAATTTTCAGTCTTTAGATAACATTCTATTTATTCTGTCGAAGTCGTCGTCATTAGCTAGTCTTATAACAAAAATACTATTCGGGAATTCTCCAAAATATGACTGTTATGTAAAAAACAATGCTCAACAGTCAATGTGCGCGACTGTCGAGCATTGCCTAATCCTTTATTATGATTATATTATAATCTGCATAGATAAGACAATCATAGATTGATTACAGCATCAACAACAATTGTTTATAGGTTTCTACAGTCATATCAGATCCCCAATGACCTGTCAGTTTAGCAACAACAATGCTCAACAACCAAAGGCAAAGGATAGCTATTGTGAGCAAAGGAATGGAAAGGGTTTTCTTTCCCCAAGATGCCTTCAATGTTAATGTATCTTTAACAGGACATTGCTGAACACAATTGAGGCAACCCGTACATTCGGGAGAAAAGACACGACTTTCATGTGCAACATCTATGCGGCTTGGACAACTCTTCGTACATTTTCCACATTCGATACAAGTATTTTGATTTCGAGTAATTTTAACTGGACTTAGAAAACTAATCAATCCCAGAAGAGCGCCATAGGGGCAAAGATATCGACACCAGAAATTTTCAATTAAGACCGAAAGCAATGCCAAAACTCCGAACACTGAAAAGCCAATAATGGATAAATGTTCTATAAATTCGAGCATCATGACATCTGACATTCTATTGTACGGTGATTGAACAAAGGAAGCAGCATCTGTCCCACTCATTCCCCAGAAAATGGCTAACAGAAAAAAGAGAAGGAGAACATATTTCAAAGAGCGCAAGATAAGGTCAAGCCAAACAGGTGTTTTAAAATTTCGGCCGAATAAAGCTCGTCCTATCTTTCCAAGCCCCTCAGAAAGGGTTCCTATTGGACAGATCCAGGAACAAAATGTTCTCTTAAATAAAAGGGAAGTTACGAGGATTACCAGAAAAATTACTAAACCTGCCGGATGGACAGGATCGAATCTTCCTGTTGCTAACCATGCCCTCAGACCAACCAAAGCACTTAAAGGCAGAAAGGCTTCAACTCCGGGCGGTCTATTTATAATTGCCGATGTCTGCTTTGTTATTTGATTTACAAACATGATAAAGTCAATACCAATATAAGCAACTATAAGCGCAAAGAACAATTGAACACCATGTCTCCATGACATTTGTTTTTTAAGTTTAGAAAACATGGAATCCCTCATTTCTGAAATATAATTCGATCAAAGATTATTATAACAAATAAGTTTTTAAAAGTATGTGATACAAGTCACAATTTTAAGGGGCATCTGTCACAGAACGTATCCTGTGTACAGTTTCGCTGAAAGCGACTAGCCCATAAGAAATGCTATCGCGCTGAAGGATAGTCTATACCCCACCGAAGCAAGGTATTGGAATCAGGGGCCGTTGCATATGAATATCTATCCGTTTTTATAAATAAAGCCCTGCATATAAGTGGATTTAAGCCACAATTTATGCAGGGTTTTGTTTAATGAGGGGCGTTTATGCATTTTGAAACAGCCCCTCTTACAATTTGATAAATCACCCTGATTATTAATAAAACTAAACTTAAGAATTAATTATTGTACCGCCATTAATATGTAAAATCTGTCCAGAAATGTATGAAGAATCCTCACATGCCAAAAATACATAGGCTGGAGCTAATTCTTTCGGCTGACCTGCTCGCTGCATCGGTGCCGTGCTGCCGAAAACAGCTACTTGTTCCGTTTGAAACGTAGATGGAATTAAGGGAGTCCAGATTGGCCCGGGAGCGATGCCATTAACTCGGATTCCCAATTTGCACAGAGACTCCGAAAGCGAACGGGTGAAAGAAACCACGGCCCCTTTACTAGCGGCGTAATCAATGAGTTGGTCATGCCCTTCATAAGCCGTAATCGAAGTCGTATTGATAATAGTACTTCCAGGGTTGAAATGGGGTAATACTGCCTTAGTTAAATAAAAACAGCCAAATATATTTGTGCGAAATGTACGCTCTAGCTGACTGCTCGATATATCAAGCAAACTGTTTTGAGGATGTTGTTCTCCGGCATTATTCACCAAAATGTCTATTTGGGCAAAGGTCTGAAGAGTAGTATTTACAACCCCTTGACAGAACGATTCATCGCCAACGTCACCAGCTATAAGCAAGCAGCGTTTTCCTAATTCTTCGATTCGGGCTTTCGTTATATTCGCGTCCAGATGTTCATTGTAATAGACAATGACAATATCGGCGCCTTCCTTGGCAAAAGCTATCGAGACAGCTCTTCCAATGCCACTATCCCCGCCCGTAATAATAGCTACTTTTCCCTCTAACTTGCCATTACCTTGATAAGCCGGATCTTCAGCCAAAGGTAATGGATTCATTAACGTTTCGAGGCCAGGCTGCAGTTCTTGATGCTGGGCCGGAAAAGTCGGTTTCGGTAATTTAGCCTGGGTCATTTAAATGACTCCTTTCTACTTGTTCGTTTTTCCCATTCATTGTCGATAATAAAATGACCAATTACGGCTATTATTAATCTTCTACATTTCTCCAAATAAAAAAGCAAGCCTTCCAATTCTATTAATGTGCAATTGGAAGGGCTTACTTTATTTATTTTTTGATTTTATAAAGAGAATTTTTAAACATGTTTTCGAGCGTATTCAATCCCAGCCTTGAAAGCTCTGGAATTCAAATCGGCTAGCTCGGGCTTTTTACCGGCTAATTCAACCAGTGCCTTAATTAGAATCTCATCCTCAAGAGTTGGGGTCAAGGCTTGTATAACTCCCAGCATCACAATATTGGCTACTTTCGCCTCTCCTATTTCATGGGCAATGTCATTAACCGGAACGCGAACAACTTGAATATCATCTCTGCCTGGCAAATCCGGCACGATTGAGGAATTTACATACAAGGTTCCGCCAGGAACCACGCTGGCAATAAATTTTTGGTAGGACGCTTCATTCATAACTAAAGCTATATCTGGTTTACCCACAGTCGGCGAACCAATGCGCTTATTGGAGATAATTACCGAACAGTTAGCTGTCCCACCGCGCATTTCCGGTCCATAAGCAGGAATCCAGGTAACTTGACGCTTAGCAAGCATAGCTGCCTGAGCCATAACTTTGCCGATAAATAAAACCCCTTGGCCCCCAAACCCCGCGAATAAATATTTTGTTATTCCAGAAGTCATGAATTGCTCCCTCCTTCCAGAGCCGGAGTTTTCAGCTCACCCAAGGCAAAATAGGGTTTCATTTTTGTCGTCAACCAATCCAATGCTTCAACCGGATCAACACCCCAGTTCGTCGGACAGGTGGAAAGTATACTGACGAAAGAGTAACCCAAACCATCCAACTGAATTTGAAAGGCTTTTCTCAGAGCTTTTTTGGTTTCTTTAATGGCTTGAGGACTTTCAACAGATACTGAAGCTACGTAAACTGCCCCTTCCACTTGGGTCAAAATCTTAGGGAGATCTAAAGGGAAACCCATCGTTACTGCATCTCGACCATACGGAGAGGTCGATGTTCTTTGTCCTACGAGAGAGGTTGGGGCCATTTGCCCTCCTGTCATTCCATAGATGGCATTATTGACAAAAATGGAACTTATCTTTTCGCCGCGGGCTGCTGCAGATACCGTTTCAGCAAGTCCAATGGAGGCACCGTCACCGTCTCCCTGATAGGTAAAGACAAAACGATCCGGACGGGCTCTTTTGGCTCCTGTCGCTACGGCAACTGCACGTCCATGTGCGGCACCGATCATATCACAAGAAAAGTAGTTTTCACAAAAACCGGCACATCCCACAGGAGCTACGCCTATCGCCTTTTCAATTAGATTCATTTCTTCTAACAATTCACCAATCAGGCGATGAATAATCCCATGGGTACATCCTGGACAATAATGAAAAGGTCGTTCGGTTAGACCTGATGTCTTAGTAAAAATTGTTTTCATCCCTGTCCCCTCCCCAATAATTGTTTCTTAAAGGCATCAACAACCTCTTCCGGCTCGGGAGTCATACCGCCTTGACGTTTGCATAAGCCAACTGGAGCTTGACCGTTTACGATCAGCTTTACGTCTTCCACCATTTGACCAGAACTGAGTTCCACACTCATCAAGCCTTTAATCTGAGGTAATCGAGCTGAAAGACCTTTTTCCGGGAAAGGCCATAACGTAACAGGCCGGAAAAGACCAACTTTTATGCCTTCTTCACGCAACATGTCCACAGCTGTTTCAGTGATGCGGGCACTTGTCCCAAAGGCCACAAATGCAAATTCGGCATCATCCATGAGATACTCGGAAAAACGTTGTTCAGATTCTTTCATTAGGGATATTTTTTGGCCCCAGCGAAGGTTTTCCGATTCGCCCAGATCCGGAGTAAGATAATAACTGATTACATTATTTTTAGGCCGTCCTTCAGCTCCGCTGGCAGCCCAGGTTTTCGGACTTAGCTTTCTGCCTTGATAAGGAGGAAACTCCACTGGTTCCATCATTTGTCCCAAAATCCCATCGACAGCGACAATCACTAAATTCCGATAATAGTCTGCGATATCAAAGGCTTCTTTCGTCAAATCCACCATTTCCTGAACTGATGCGGGGGCTAAAACGATGCCGTGGTAATCTCCATGACCTCCGCCTTTTGTTAGTTGAAAATAGTCTGCTTGTGTGGGACCTAAACCACCCAAGCCCGGCCCACTTCTCATAACATCTACAATGACACAGGGAATTTCTGCAGCAAACAGATAGGAAAGTCCTTCTTGCATTAAACTGAAGCCAGGACTTGAGGTTCCTGTCATGACTCGTTCGCCGACCGCTCCAGCACCATAGACCATATTAATGGCTGCCACTTCACTCTCAGCTTGTAAATAGGTTCCTCCTGAACTTTTCATTTTTTTGGACATGTATTCCGGAATTTCTGTTGAAGGAGTGATCGGGTACCCATAAAACAAACGGCAGCCCGCTTGAATCGCAGCTTCGGCGATTGCTTCATTTCCCTTCATTAACATTGCCATACCAGACTCACTCTCCTTTCTCCTCACGATAAATTTCTAAAGCCAGGTCAGGACAGATTAAACCACAAAAAGCACAACCTATACATAAGCTTTGATCGGTCATTTCTACGGCATAAAAGCCCTTACTGTTTGGCTTGTCACCGATCTTTAAGATTTTCTTAGGACAAGTATGGACACAGAGGCCACAACTCTTGCAGCGTTCCACGTTAATTTTAACAACATTCTTCATCAAACTCTCCTCCTTTACTCGGTTTATGAACGTTTCCCTGGAGTTTTCCAGCCAAGATTTAAGAACCGCTGAACGGGAATCCAATCAGATTCCCAAGGAAGACCCACTTTCTCAGCCCATTGCGGATTCATCCCGCAAGCAACCTTTGGTATCTTAGTTTGAGCCTCTAGTTCATGCAAAAGTTCTTCAGATTTACGCCAATCTTCTACTGTCGTCCACTCTTGCAGGTTTGAATTATTGATCCACCCTTGAACCTTCAAGTGCGATTTAAGTTCCATGTCGCGCCTCAAGTTTTCAATTTCCTCCAGAGTACTGCTAAAGGGACGAAACACGTTTAGTACCTGAAGAACAGCGACATCCTCTCTCTCCAGAAAGGTATGATATCTTCCAACTACTGTTGCGCCGGTTTCATTCCCACCAACATCAAGGAGAACTCGCTTGTTCGTATCTCTTAAGGCGCCTTCTATTTGGGGAGTTAGAGAGGGATTTTCAGCCAAAGCTAAATCACCTTGTGGACGGATCACTTCAACCCCAACGTTTTCCAAAGGAATTGCAGCTTCCCGCGAACGAAAATAAGGATTAATCAAATCAAGATCTACTAAAGCTGCTCGTTGATTCTTTTTCGCCCATTGGGACGCTAAATTTATGGCCAGCTGGGTTTTGCCGGCACCATATCCTCCCATTAAAACTACAATTCTGCGATCAAGTAGATTTATTTCTGACGTACACTTACCCTCCCAGTTAAAGTTAGTTGACTGATCTTAGTCAGGGCAACCTCTGTCCTTTTTGACTTAAGGCAGCCATCGTTAAGGCCATTAGTTTACTTCTTGGAGTATCATTTCGTGACGTTAAAACTATGGGAACTTGTGCACCCAGGATAATTCCGGCCATCGTTGCGCCTGCGAAATAGACCAGAGACTTCCCCAAGACATTTCCAACTTCAATCGAAGGTACTAAAAACAAGTCAACATTTCCATTAATCCTACTGGAAATTCCTTTATGCTTTAAAGCAACTGCGCTGACTGCACCATCAAGGGCAAGAGGACCTTCCACCACAGCATTGGAAAACTCTCCGTTTAGGTTCATTTCTTCTAATGCCTTAGCATCAACGGTTGCCGGCATTTTAGGATTTACAACTTCATTGGCAGTTAAAACAATAACTTTTACCAATTCCATTCCAATTCCTTCTAAATACAATAGGCTATTTTCTAAAATTTCTATCTTTTGTTTTAAGTCCGGAGCAATATTCATTCCGCCATCCGTTACAAAAAGCAAGCGGGTATAACCCGGTATTTGAAAGGCAGCCATATGACTGAGCAGACGGCCTGTTCTTAGCCCCCTTTCCGGTCTTAAAACCGCCCGAAGAAAATCAGAACTATTAATTAAGCCTTTCATTAAAAAACTAGCTTGTCCGTCAATGACAGCATCTACCGCTTTATGGGCCGCATCAATAGGATTTGGTTCATGGATTAGCTCTGTCTGGTCTAACCTGAATTCTATTTCTGCGGCATATTGTTTAATGACTTCTGTATCCCCGATCAGAAGAGGAGAAATAAGGCCTTCTATTTCGGCAAGCTTAATTGCTTCTAAAACTTCTTTATCAGCGGCGGCGGCAACTGCAACTTTTGTCCGCCCCATACTTTTCGCTTTTTCAAGCAGGGACTCAAACCCGGAATACCGCAATGTTATCACTCCATTTTCAGTCCAAAGGTTTCACGCCATAGATTTATGCCTGATAAACCAGCGCCTGTTCTTCACCTCTTAAAACTCTTAAAGCCCCTAAAGCCAGGGCTTCCATTTCCTCTTCGCCAGGAACCACTTCTACCTTGGCAATAAAAGCTATTCGTCGACTGATTTCTTCAATGATGAATTGTGAATGAGCAAGTCCGCCGGTCAATACGATTCGATCCACGTTGCCGGCCATAACGGCGGCCATAGCTCCGATTTCCTTAGAAACTTGATAACAGAGTGCTTCTAATACCAATTTTGCCTGAGAGTCACCTTCGCTCATCCGCTTTTCCGCCAAACGGGCATCTTTCGTCTTAAGATACGCAAACATGCCGCCTTCTTTGGTAATTTTGTTCAGCATTTCCTGTTCACTATAGTTACCTGAATAACAGAGTTTTACAAGTTGATAAGCAGGTAAAGTACCGCATCTTTCCACAGAAAAGGGGCCTTCATTATTGGCATTGTTGACATCAATCATCCTGCCTTTAAAATGAGCAGCTACGGAAATCCCCCCACCTAAATGAACGACAATATAATTGACTTCTTGATATGTTTTTCCCAGCTGACGAGCAACCTTGCGGGCAACAGCCTTCATATTCAAAGCATGTGACAGACTTATTCGAGGTAATTCAGGCATCCCGGAAAGACGGGCCAGAGGCTCCATTTCATCAACAGCAACGGGATCAACAATAAAAGCGGGTACATTAATCCGTCGACCAAGATGGTAGGCAATAATTCCCCCTAGATTCGATGCGTGTTCTCCGACTGGTGCATCCTGTAAGACACGGACAAGGTTATCATCTACAAAATATGTGCCGCCGATCAGGGGAGCAAGCAAGCCGCCTCGTCCCGCTATAGCGTTAAAAGATTCCAGGACATCACCTTTTAAGGCAAGGGTTTTCAGAACAGCTGTAATCCGATATTCATATTGGTCTCCAACCCGGGCAAAAGCTTCAATTTCTTGGGACGGATGATCAATTCCCGTTTTCCAGAGACATGTTTCGTTTTCAAAGGCCGCAATTTTTGTCGATGTCGACCCTGGATTTATAACGAGTACTCTCAAACGTATCCTCCTTCGATAATTAATCCTACCAGCCTATCAATTGACAACTTAAAATGATCGAATAAATTATTGACTAAATATTAAGTATACGTTTAATTATAACATAAATCGCTGAAAAGACATGCTTCCTATTGTTGTCAGTGGTTCCCGTCATGCGAGATATGGTATCTAAGAAAGGCACTCTTGATTTCAGAGTGCCTGAAAAAATAACACGCCATTTAAATTCAATGAGCAAATTACAATCTCATGGAATTTTAAGGCGTGTTCAAATTTTATTGAGCGATTACACGACGAGCTCCTAAGTAACGCACTGACCAATATGAATTTGTCATATCATCGTAAGAAACACCGCCGTTAGAAGAATTAAGCATTGTATTATTTCCAACATATATCCCAACGTGTGATGCATCAGAGGCATACGTATGGAAAAACACTAAATCACCTGGTCGCAAATCTGATCTGGAAACGGCTACTCCATTTGTAAACTGTCCTTCAGAAGTTCGACTTAAGGAAATGCCAAAATGGCGATATACATATTGGACATATCCCGAACAATCGAATCCAGGAGACGGAGATGTCCCTCCCCAGACATAAGGAATACCCATAAATTGAGAAGCATAGCTTATTATTTGCTTCGCGCCGCCGGAGACTGTGACTGTCCCAGATACCCCACCGGTATCACCCTGTCCAATAGCCCCTGGGTCTCTCGCAGCATTGGCAGCTTCTATCTCTTGTTGTTGTATTAATTGTTGAATTCTGTTAACTTTTGCCTTTGCATTTACGGATTGGGTGAGCGTTGCTTTTTCCTCAGAACTTAACTGTGAAAGAATTTGCTGCTGCTTGGCTAAAGCCACTTGAACAGACTGTTGAGACTGTGCTTTTTCTTGGATTGTCGATTGAATAGACATTTTCTTTTGATTTATTAATTCTTTTTGGCCATCTAAGGACTTATTCAGAGTGGCTATTTCATTTTGGATTTTACCATATGTTCCTACGATCATTTTAACCTGTTCCGCTCTATCTATGAAATCCGATAAACTGGTAGCATCAAGCAATACAGAAATGTAAGCCGTTACACCATCTTCATAATTGCTTTTTACGAACTGCCCCAAAGCTTTTACATGTTCCTGACGTTGATCTTCAAGTTTCTTTTGTTGATTTTCTAAATCCTGAAGATGACTTTGCTCCTGATTCAATAATTTTTGTTGTTGAGCAATGCTGTCATTTAAAACTTGAACAGATTGTTTTAAGCCTAAGACTTGTGCCGAAGCTTTTGAAACGTTGTCTTTTTGTGCACTCAAGGTCCCATTTAATGACTCAACTTGCTGCTGTGATTGTATTAACTGTTGGTGCAAATCATCTGCTTGTGCTGGAATAACTGAAGATACGAGTAGAAAGGTACCGACTGTTGTTACAACTGCTGACTTATATAAAAATAACTTCTTTTTCATCCATCAAACTCCTCAACGATCCTTAATAATTAAGAATTCGCCACAAATCTCTAAATTCCTTGTCAAAGAATTCAGAATTTGCCCAGAAGAGTTCATCTTCTATAAAATTGATTTTTGTAAAGCACTGTGAGGTGTCGGCAGCACAAGCTGATCAACCCTGCTGACCTGTCCCAAAATACTGGCGCGCAAATTAGCGCCCAGGCCTGCACCTTCAGGAATTACAGCAATAAGATCCCCTTTGACGACGTTATCTCCGGCTTTCACAACCGCTTGAGCAGGAGCTCCAAGGCGTTGTGAAAAAAACAGTTTTACTTCACTCGCCCAAACCTCTTGTTCACTGAGAGGGGCTTTAACGTCATAGGCGGAAATACCTAGACGAGCAACCAATCGTTTCGTGGGAATCATATCTTTCATGAAACACAGACAGACTGCCAATATGACAGTCTATCGCTTGTTTTACCTGGCGATGACCTACTTTCCCAGGGGCAATGCCCCAAGTATCCTTGGCCCTGGAACGAAAGGCGGATGAGCCTTTCGCCACACTGCGTCCCGATACGCAGACTCCTGCAGTGTGGATCCTTAACTTCCGTGTTCGATATACGAAAAGCACGAAAGCCTCCGGTGGAGGGTTTCGCCGAGCCACCAACCCCAGAGAATCACTTCATGGCGAAGTACGAGCTTTTCGCCACATTGCGACTTGTGACACATTCTCCAGCAATGTGGATCCGAACGGGTGGAGCCCCGGACTTCTTCCCTAAACACTTATTATATTTACTTTAACTTAACCTTTACTTTCATGAAACACAGATAGACTGCCAATATGGCAGTCTATCGCTTGTTTTACCTGGCGATGACCTACTTTCCCAGGGGCAATGCCCCAAGTATCCTTGGCCCTGGAACGAAAGGCGGATGAGCCTTTCGCCACACTGCGTCCCGATACGCAGACTCCTGCAGTGTGGATCCTTAACTTCCGTGTTCGATATACGAAAAGCACGAAAGCCTCCGGTGGAGGGTTTCGCCGAGCCACCAACCCCAGAGAATCACTTCATGGCGAAGTACGAGCTTTTCGCCACATTGCGACTTGTGACACATTCTCCAGCAATGTGGATCCGAACGGGTGGAGCCCCGGACTTCTTCCCTAAACACTTATTATATTTACTTTAACTTAACCTTTACTTTCATGAAACACAGATAGACTGCCAATATGGCAGTCTATCGCTTGTTTTACCTGGCGATGACCTACTTTCCCAGGGGCAATGCCCCAAGTATTCTCGGCCCTGGAGGTCTTAACTTCCGTGTTCGATATGGGAACGGGTGGAACCCCTCCGGCATGATCACCAGATCTC
>NZ_NADJ01000005.1 GCF_002196705.1 Desulfosporosinus sp. FKB | reverse complement strand
TGCTTGATAAAGCTTGTTAAACAGTAAAATTCCAATGGAATTGTCTGAGTTAAGATGCAAGAACTCAAACTGGTGACCAAGTTTCCGCCGGGAAATAACTCCTATCAGGGTGCGAAACTTAAATTATAATATGTCGCGGATTCGAAGCGGAAATACCAAACCTGAAGAAATCGTGCGAAAGTATCTTTTTTCAAGGGGCCTTCGATATAGAAAAAATGACAAACGCTATCCCGGCAAACCGGATGCAGTTTTTCCCAAATATCGAACAGTTGTCTTTATCAATGGTTGTTTCTGGCATTCTCACAGCGGATGCCCAGGGTTTGTAATGCCTAAGTCTAATCTCGAATACTGGAAGCCTAAATTGGAACGTAATCGTCAGCGGGACGCTGAAAATATTGATGTTTTACAAAAGAACGGTTGGCGAGTAATTGTAGTTTGGGAATGTGAGTTAAAAAAAACATTGCGCGATGAAAGACTTGCTAAGCTTTATGATGAGATAACGGCAATTATTAATGACTTTGACGCAAATAGATATTAAAGACAAGCAGACAAGTCTCTCCGAAAATATTTCTCGGTTGGGGTGCTTGTCTGTTTTGCGAAATAGCTGTTTTTGTGCTACATGGAAAACCTTATGCATATGTCGATGCACGATATCTTTCTTAGAAGGGATTCTTGGACTTCTGCTTGATTCAAGATATATAAAGGTAGAATATTAACACTTTTAGTTATGATAATAGAGTTTATTTTAGAATTTATTCAAAAAAGATTGTCAATTACATCTTTGGCCCAGTAAGATCGGAGGTAAATACATGGGAAAATATACAGATGAAGAAATAAGAAAGTTTCCCAAGATTACTTGTAAAATAGCCGGTGATTATCTCGGAATATCGCCAATGGCAGTCAGTATCGGCATGAGAAATCATCTGCTTCCAATTGGGTTCGCCATCCATAATGAAGATAAGTATTCAGACAGCTGGAGCTACCAAATCATTGCTGAAAGGCTGATTGCGTATAAATATGGGAAAATATCAGAAGTTCAGGTTCAAAATATCGAAAAAAGCCTCAACACAATTATTTCTCAGTTTGAAGAAATGAAAAAAGACTTGCTTTTTATATTAAGCGAAAACGCGGAACAAGAGACTTGAAATTATTTGAATACGCGTTTTCGCTCAATATAGAGAAAGATATCTGAGTCTAAAATGCAGTTGTATTAAATCTGAAGAAGTTAGTGAAAAGAGGGGTGCTATGCCGGAAGAGCAGTTCATTAAAATAAGCAGAGAAATTTTATATAATGAAATATGGGAGATTTCAGCTGCCGGTGCTGCGAAGAAATATAATGTCCCTTATGCAGAACTGCTCAGGTTATGCAAAGAGGTAGAAATTCCGATTCCGCCCTCTGGATACTGGACCAAATTAAACTTTGGAAAGCTAGTTGAAAAAAGCCCATTGCCGCTATCGTCACAAAGTGAAGTAGTACTTCCTATAAATAACGTTGAATCCAGACGTTCTAAGCGTTCTGCCACTTCGAAATCTACCGATAATGTAAACAAAGATGATAATAAATCAAAAATAATAGATTCAGAAGCCGGAGTTGCAATACAAGCTGATACTGAGGGACAATCACTAGATGAAGTTACTGACGAAAATAATAGTCAGCTTACTTATCGTACAGTGTCAGGCCAATGGAATACGTATAACAGAGAAAAATTGTACGAGGAAGTATGGGCCAAACCAGTAGTTCAAGTTGCAGTTCAATATGGTGTTTCCGATGTAGCGATACATAAAATCTGTAAATCTCTCAATGTGCCGGTTCCTCCGCGAGGATACTGGGCAAGGATTCGTGCAGGAGAGAAAATAAAAAAGCCTCCCCTTCCTGCTGCGAAAGGGATTAGCGAAAAAACTGGTTTGAAAACTTTTGAAGGTACTAAAGTGCCGACTGCGCCGAAGCAGACACTTTCTTTTCTGACAGAAGATGAACGCCAAAAGGTGTTGCTTGAAGCGGACCAAATTCAGTTGCCGGATGAAAATGCAAAGCTGCATAATAAGATAAGAGCTTATCACTCTAAAGTAAAGGAATGGAACAAAAACGACAGAAAATCTGAAGGCGCTCAAAGAGGCTTTAAAAACTATACTGATCGTCCGCCATTTTTGGCAGGTGTTATTTCGAGTGAAACACTTCCTCGCGTTTACCGTATTCTTGATGCCTTGTATCGTCAGGTCGAAATTCTAGGTGGTTCTGTTAATGATGACCTTTCACTCCAGATTAGAAATGAACATGTGAGTCTTGAAATATCTGAGGCCCAGGATGAGATAAAACATGAAATTACCAGGCAGGAAGCTCAGGAATTAATTATTTATGAGGATGCAATGCGTCATAACAAGTGGGCAAGCAAACCCAACATTCGAAAATATGACTATATTTTCAACGGGAAACTAAGAATTTGTATTCGTCAAAGCCGGTATTTCAGGGATTCCGAAAAGGAAAAAGTAGAATCCAGGCTCGGTGATATGCTGATAGAGCTATACGAAGAATCTGAAGTAGTTCGTAAAAATCGCGAAGCTTATGAGGAAGAAAAAAGGAGAGAAGCTGAAGAGAAAAGGCTCCGCGAAGAACGTAGAAACCGATATAACGAAGAAGTTGATAAGACTGCTGCATTAACAAACATGGCTCAAGACTATGATATGGCATGTAAAATCAGAGCTTATATTAATGCATTGGAACCCAAAGTCGAAATGAAAGATGAAAAAACAGCTGAATTTATTGATTGGGCGAAGAAAAAAGCTGATTGGTTTGATCCGACAGTAGCGAGAGAAGATGAATTATTTGGAGAGCGGGAGCATGAAAAGAATGAGAATGAGAAAGCTCTGAAAAAAGCCGGAAGCTACTGGTGGTAATGTAGAGGATTAAGTCATTTCTCACCATAATATGGAGGTGTGGTATGAAAAACTTAACCTTTACTAAGTCTAGAGTTCTTGATTATTTATGGCAGTATTCTCGTTTTTACTCACAAAGGCTTTTTGAATGTGAGGAATTTTCTATAGAAGGAAAAGGATATGCTGCAGTTACATTGCTATTTTCTTGCTTTGGAAATATATGTAAGTCGGTAACAAATGATTATGACTCTAGTTTTTATGAAGTTGTTAAAAAGCTTAAAGAGAATCTTTCTATATCAGAAGCAGAATATCATTTTCTAAATCAAGATGAGTTTTGTATAAGAAAAATAAGAAATTTATTTGCTCATGCAAACATTTCGGCAATTAATTTAGTAAATCATGAAGATAATAGAGACATTTTATATCCGTTAACAGAAGAAGCTTCTTGTATTCTATTGTATAAAAGAATATCAGAAATAGTTTTTAATTTAATCCTTAAGATAATCAGTTCACATTTTCTAGATGAATCAAGAGAGAGATTTCAAATAAATTTAGATTCTGACATTGAAAAATGCAAGTTAGAAATTAAAATACTAACATCAAAGGAAATGCTAGTTTTGAAAGGACTTCCTGAAGACTATATTTCAGATGACTTAGGAATTCCAGAGCATGCAAAGATTAGGCTAATAGAAAATGAACCAGATGATACTATATATAAGAAGATTTTTGAAAACCTGTTAGATGATTGATGTAAAATTACGATTCTTCGCCCAAATCTGTTGGCTCATAATTGGGTTGTAATTTATAAGTTGGGGATGGGTGAGAATTGATTTTTAGATGTAATAAGTGAGGATAAAGCCTATGGCAAGACGGATTTGTCCGCAATGCGGATCGAGAGAAACAGCAAAAATTCTATATGGCATGCCTGCATGGAGCCCTAAATTAGATGAACAGATAAACAAGGGCGGTATAGTGCTTGGCGGATGCTGTATTACACGGTGTGATCCTGTGTATCGGTGCAATAAATGCAAAAAAGATTTTGGAGCACCAACTGCTGATTTAGAAACCGATACCACTTCTTTTTATTTCAGCCTTGGAGGTTATTTTGATGGCTATCAGTCAGTAACCGTTACAAAGATAGACAACGGTGCAGTAATGATATACACGCTAGGACACGCTCCTGAATCAGAAACAATCGAAAAACAACTCAGCGCAGATGAATGGTTGTCGTTCATACATAGCCTTTACCGCTGCTATATTACTGATTGGAAGAAACGATACGTTGATCCGCATGTTCTAGACGGAACGCAGTGGGAACTGATTGTATCTTTCCTTAACGGGAAACCATTGAAAATACACGGAAGCAATAGGTACCCGATTCACTGGACTAAACTTCTCAAAACTATAAAAATACTTGGAGTATCCATGAGATGACAAAATTGTATCGAATAAAGCCTTCAAGAGATAAGCACGCTTTTGAAGGTTTTATTGCTTACAATTAACTTGAATTGTTAAGCAAAAGCAGGTGCCGAAACACTCAAAAATTGGCCTGTCCAGGCAATGGTCTCTGAAATATAACCCACCGCCAAGGGGATACCAGATTTATACGGCATCTTTTTTGTATCCTCAAGGCACGTTGAGAGTATAATAATGATGACGTATAGTGGTTCTAAGGGCAAATAAGGTATGTTAACCACTATATGTAGTGGTTTCGGAGCAAAAAAGGGGCAAAAATCGGGCTTAAAATGCGCATTTTTTGGTCCGATTTTTTGGGGCGTTTCATAGATGACATTGAATATTTTTGATAGTGATAAGAGCAAAGGGCAAAAGTCCACACTGATTCGCATTTGTACCAATGGGAAGTTAATACCATGTAAATTGTTACGGAGAAAATGGAATGTGGTTGAGGACTCTTCTAATAATATCATTCCTAGCTAAAGTTAAAAATCATCGAGATCTTGGATTAATGGTGTAAAAATATAATTCATTACTAAGTAATATCGATCTTTGCGGTTTAACCACCACCACCATCTCATGACATCATTCTTCAATTTTCTGAAATTATAAGTTTTTAAAGGGGAATAAATATTGCTACCCGCTATAGCGTACTTTTCATACCATTTACTAATTAATTCTATTGTCACAGTTCCATCTTCAGTTAGATATTGGGGATTATTCATTATTTCTTTATTAAACTCAGACTCGACTCCATTATCTTTTCCAAAAACAAAAGTATCAGTTAATATCATAATCTTGCCTGTTTCTTTTTTTGTTGTATCATATAACAACTTTAAGTGCTGGAATGTTAAACCGTTTGCAAAATCTGTTGGTTCAGTATATTTAAAAATGTCATTTACACAAAATTTAGAGTCAATATTCATGAACATATATGGAAATAAATCGTTAACATAAAAAGTAGAGAATAATTGAGTCAGAATTAAATCTGAAACGGATATGGCAAAAGGCATTTTATTATGTATTTCATTAGGAAGAATTAATGAAGGAATTCTTTTCGTCATTACATTTAGAAACTTTAATATTCCTTCAACGGTTTTAATATTACTTCTTTTTAGTTCAGCCTTAAAAATCTCTCTCAATCCTGTTACATCAAATTGAACAAAGGTTATCTTATCAATAAACCTCTCTGGTATATACTGTTTTGCTCCTTCTAAAGCGACATCATCAATATCTACAAGAACAACATCCGAAAATTTTTCACAAATAAAATCCATTGGTAAGTCTGTACATTTACCAGCTCCATATATAATTATATTTTCTTTTTCTAGGTTTGGAAACTCTTTGAGAAGTCTAAATAGTGATAGATATACCGCTCTTCTTTCTATTGACCAAAGTTCATATTCAGTAGTTGCAAGATTTAAATCATCTAAAGGTTTTATACTCGGATATTTCCCATAACAACATCTTTCTATATCCAAACCACTACCACAAAAACAATCAACCATATTCACTGCAACCTTTCTTATGCTTTAATAATTCTTCCTAAGAAGCACCATATTTAACCTTCAACACCTTTCTTAAATTTACCTTCTTAAATTAAACAAAATTGAAATAAAGGATAAAATTTTTGGATTAATTGTCCTTTTATTCGAATATACTTCACCTTCCAATAAATAAACAGTTATTATTAACCCTCACTAAAGACCCAAATACACCTGTTATCCAGGCTTTGTGTCGGACGGTCGAAAAATCTAAAGCCATTAGGATGAAAAGTCTTGATGACTTTATTATTATATAATCCCAAAACAATTTTTTACACCTGCGTCAGGCAGAAGCACACGAGGCTATGTTTTTCTTTTTCAGAAAGCGTAGCCTTTTTTTTATTGCCTGATGTGGCGAAAAAGAATGGAGGAAACAAAATGGCAAACGAGACAATGAGTATCTTTTTCCCTCTAAAGATACTCACCTACCCCGAGGGCGAGTATGGGCTGGAGGACAGTCCGATGGTAATCACCCCTGCGGAGGCGGTGTCTTATGAGGATGCTATCCTCGCCGCAATCGCAAAGGTGAACCGTCTCTTTGAAAACGACCGAGGACTTGCAGAATACATCCGCGACGAAACTCTAAATAAAAAGGTGTATAGCCTGTATCCGTCAGTGGAAATCGTCGACGGTGAGTTATGGGGAGTCATGACAGTCGGGCTGAAGGAGTCCCTCTCAGGAGAGGAAACCGCTGAGCTTCTTGATTTTGTGACTGGGCAAAACAGCGACGGCTACGGCGAAGGTCTGGAACAGCGTCCTATTAAAACTCCTGACGGCGAGATCTACGTCAGCTTCTGGAATCATGAAAACTATTCCTTAAAGCTTGAGCAGGAGATGAAAAACAGCTCGCCTGACCTTGGATACGGAAGTCAGGTGATGGGATGAATGAAAAAATGAACGGACAAATAGCGCTCTTTGGTTTCTTATGAAGCTGAAGGGCGCTTTTTTTGTTGCAGCAGATTGCGGTAAGCAATACAACTATTATAAATGAAAGAACGAGAAGGCGTTGTCTTACAAAAAAGGCAGCGCCTTTTTTGTTTTTCCGAGAAAGGAGCTGAACCATGAAGCATGATGTAACACCAGAAGAAAAAACAGGAGATGGAGAAAACGTTCCTCCTGCAAAGCATTCATTGCCTCTGCCTGAAGATACCGCACGCTGTGCCGGCTGTCCTTATCCCGGCGTCAGCTTTATCTGCTGGAGTCCTGACGGCTCCTGCATGAGAACCGATGTTGAGAAATTCAGCCGCCGGAGCAAAGGGAGGTGATGGATTGAACAGCATCATCAGCTGGGTGGGCGGCAAAAAGGCTCTGCGGGATATGATCTATCAGCGTATGCCGAAGGAATTCGGAAGGTACATTGAGGTCTTTGGCGGCGGGGGTTGGGTGCTGTTCGGACGGCCTCCGGACGCCGCTATGGAGGTCTACAACGATTTCAATTCAGACCTGGCAAATCTGTTCCGCTGCGTCCGTGACCGTCCCTTTGCTCTGCTCAGGGAGCTGAATTTCTTTCCGCTGAACGGGCGCGACGAATTTAATGTCCTAAAAAAATATCTGGAGAGGGAGGAATTCACAAATGAGTACCTGAGGGAGGAATTGGATATCGCGCAGAGGTTTCTAAGTGAACCGCAGTTTGAGGAAATCAAGTCGATCCTTCTGGAAAACGCACAGATGAACGATGTAAAACGTGCCGCTGTCTTCTATCGTCTCATCCGGCTAAGCTACGGAAGCGGCTGCACCAGCTACGGATGTCAGCCCTTCGACATCCGAAAAACCTTTCATCTTCTCTGGCAGGGCAGCCGGAGGCTCAAAGATACAGTCATTGAGAACAAGGACTTTGAAGCACTGATCAAACAGTACGACCGTGAAAATGCCTTTATCTATTGCGACCCGCCATATTATCAGACGGAAGGTCACTATTCCGTGGAATTTAAAAAAGACGATCACTACCGTCTGCGGGACACCTTGGCATCTTGTCAGGGTAAATGGCTGGTCAGCTACAATGACTGCGAATTCATTCGGGAGCTATATAAAGACTTCAACGTCGAAGCGGTTAGCCGCATCAATAACCTTGCCCAGCGCTATGACAACGGCTGTGAATACGCCGAAGTCCTGATCTCAAATTACGATACCGACGAAAGGCTGAGTGACATGCCGACTCAGCTGGGGCTCTTTGATCACGCTGGATTTTGCGGCATGGAATAACAAATCAAATCTATCAGGAGGTACATCGATATGAAACTGTTTGAAACGGTTGCGACCGTGGACAAGTACGGCCGCATCACCCTGCAGACGGAAATGCTCGATGCCGCGGGACTAAAGCCCGGCGACGAGGTGCAGGTCATTCTTGCTGTGAGGGAGGAGGAATCGGAAAATCTCTGCCCGCAGCTTGTTATTACTCCCAACGACCGGAAAACTTCGGCACAGATGTCCGGCTATCATGAAAATGATGGGGACGTCGACCTGACTCTGCCCAACACTCTGCTGGAAGCGGCGGAGATTCAGGAGGGCAGCGACTTGGAGATCATCTGCACGGCCGGCGCCATCGTCATCATGGAAGCGGATATTCTGGACAACCTGCCAGACGAGCTCCGTGAATTTTTTGAAGAGCTTGGCTTCGACCCCGGCACAGTTCGGGAGGTTATGAGAGAGGAGGGATACTTCGTATGAAAGCAAAACCAATTTACAAAATCCTTGACGATAAGGGTCGTGTCCTGATCCCAAAGGCGCTCCGCACAGCCGCCGAAATAGAGCATGGCGATATCGTGCGGCTCGGCGTTCAGAAGGGCGTCGTCACAGCAAAAAAGGTTGATCTCATCGAAATCGGTGACCAGTCGCCGGAGGCAGTGGAAGCGTTCGTACGCGCCGCCATCCGCGATATGCCGAAGGAAACACAGATCGGCATTGCCGCAAGACTGCTGGAGATGATCGAGCAGAGAAAGGGGCAGCATCATGAGTGAAAAAACGTTATTTACACAGGAAGACTGCCTGCAGACCGGATTTGATATGCCCATAGGCGGTAAGGTTATAGTCCTCAGACCCTCTGTGCTGTCGGAGGAATTCAGAAATACCAGGCACCAGCTGTATTTCTGTACCGGAGGCTTCGGCAGTAAACCCAATCCCAGCGGTCGATCCGTCTTCGCCGTTTCCCTAGCGGACGGTGAGCAGGTTCGCTGGAACCGTAGTGATGTCCTCGGCATCGCAAAGCCGGAAATCCTGTCTGACCATGCTCGGCTCCAGCTCTCACAGATCCGTCCGGCTGATGCGTTGGATTTGAAAAGCCACGAACCTAAGTACAGCGGCTATTGCTTTCTGCCGGACGGAAGATACACCTCCGGCGTGTGGCTGTGCAGTACCAAGGAGGTACAGGACTATATCGAGATGCAGAAGGACTACCAGCAACGGGTGATGATTTGCGACCGGGATGACTTCTGCGTCTTTGAGATGATTGAAGGAAAGCTCATTCATCCGTCTCCGGAAGCTCTGGATGCATTCTTAAAGGAGCGGCAGGAGCAGGGCGGTATGGATATGAAGCTATGAAAACAATAAGGACTTAAGGCCGGAGTCAGATTGATGATTCCGGTTTTTTCGTTACCAAAAATTAAAGAAAGGACTAAAAACCCATGAAACAGAAAGGAAAGCGCATCGTCATTATTGCCCTTGCTCTGCTTCTTCTGATATGCGGCGGCATCTATACGGTATACCGCCTGCATCCGAAGAGCTTTGTCGGGCAGGACGATATCATCACCCGCGGTGAGTACGCCGCGATACTGGCGCGGGATCTTTCGATTGACACCACAAACGCGGAAAAAGACCCGCCCAGCTTTCCCGACATAGATGGTCACTGGTCGGAGAAATATATCGAGGCGCTGATAGACGTCGGAATCATTGACCCCGCCGATTACCCTGACGGTTTCCATCCTGATGATCCCATCACCCGTGCCGAAATCATCAAGATGCTCGTAAGAGCGGAGGGGAAAAACGAGGAAGCCGAAAACAGTCAGGGGCACAGCGGGTATCAGGATCAGTCGGATATCAAGGATGATGACAAAGGATATGTCATCATCGGCCGCGAGGACGGAATCATCGGGGACACGGATGATAATAAATTCCATCCCAACGATCCGGTGACTAAGGGCGAAGCCGAGGATCTGAACGACAAGACCAAGCCGGAACCGTCCGCACCGACGCCGACAAATCCATCACAGACTCCAGGAGCACCGGCGCCGAGCCCGACGCCTGACCCCACAGAGAAGCCGGTGCCCACACCGACGAATCCGGATGAAGGTCAGCCAACCCCAACTCCTGCACCGACTCCCTCGCCCACACCGGGTAATCCGGGCGGCGGTTCCGGAGGCTCGGGGGGTCACACATATTATCCTGATGCTCAGATACGTTTTGAGTTTCCCGAAACCGCTCACACCGACAGCGAAATACAGGTGATGCCTGTATGGAAGTATATGAAAAGCTACACCTGGTCACTGACCAAAACCGCTGTGGATGGCTCTCAGCAGCCCGTAGAGCTGGCGGACGCCGTCAGCGGAACCCTCGGCCTGGAGGGAGGTACAATCCAGTTCAAGGAGGACGGACAATACACTCTGACCGCTACGGCGAAAAACGCCAGAGGAAAAGAAACCGTGCTATCCAGGCAGATCACGGTGTATCCGGTTATCGACCTGAGCTTTGACCTGCCGGAAACCACCCATACGGACAAATCAATCACGCTTACATTTCCGTTGGAAAAGCTCTACGGTTACGACATTGTGTGGACGGCAACGAAGGACGGAGAAACCGTCCAGACGACCGACATTCTGGAGGGAACGCTCGGAAATGAAGGCGGTACCTTTGTGTTCAGGAATAAGGGTGAATATACACTCACAGCGTCCATAACAGACAATACCGGCCGCGTATTCACCCACAGCGAAAGCACCAAGGTTTATCCGGTTGCCGGAATTTCCTTTGAACTCCCGTCTGCCTCCCATACGGATACAACCCTCGGCGTCTCAACTGTGCTGACGGAGGCTGACGGACTGACAGTCAACTGGAGTCTTACCAAAAACGGCGAGGCGGCTGCCCTTGCGGATGCGGTTGACGGCGTACTGACCAACGATGGCGGCATAGTCCGCTTCAAGGACAAGGGCGTATATATGCTCACCGGGACGCTCACCGATGAAACCGGCAGAACCTTCGAAGCTTCTGATACGGTCACCGTATACCCTGTAGGCTCTATCGGCTTTTATGCGCCGGAGATCACCCACACCGACGAAACGGTCCATGTGGAAACACACTTTGAGAACCTCGGCGATGCCGCAATCGAGTGGTCGCTGACCAAGGACGGAAAAACCGTTGACCTTGCCGACGCGGTTCAGGGCGATCTGACTAACGGCGGCGGCTTCATCCGCTTTAAAGACAAGGGCGAGTATGTTCTGAATGCTGCCTTCACCGACCCGGCCGGCAGAACCTACAGTTATACCGCACCGGTCAAGGCGTACCCCGTCCCCAGTATCACGTATACCTTGCCGGAAACTGCTTACACCGATACCACAGTTAACGTGGTTCCGGAAACCTCCGAGCTGGGCAGCCTGAAGGTTGAGTGGCTGCTGGAGAACGGCCTCGGATTCCAGGATTTTGGGACGTATGTCGACGGGATGCTGGATAACAAAGGCGGCTCCATCTGCTTCAAGCATGCCGGGACCTATGAACTGATCGCGCGCATTACCGATGAAACCGGCCGGGTATTTTTATTCGAGAACGGCGGCAGGATCGAAGTCCTGCCGGTGTTGGGTATTTCCTTTGAGCTTCCCAAAGCGACCCATACCGACCGCACCATTGACCTTAGAACACGCGGCAACAATAACGTGCTGCCGGTGGAGTGGACAATCACCAAGGACGGCGAGCAGGTTGAGTCTTCGAATGTCATGGAGGGAAGCCTGAACGCCTACGGCGGAAAAATACGCTTTACGCAGGTCGGAGATTATACCCTCACCGCCTCCATGACAGATGCGCTGGGCAGAGTGTTCTCCTACAGCGCATCCACTTCGGTCTATCCGATCCCGACGATTTCACTCAGCGCGCCGCAGGTCTGGTATGCCGGTGAAGCCGGAACAGTCAGCGTCAGCGGTACAGATTTGGCGAACCTTACTGCGGACTGGACAGTCGTGAAAGATGACGGCGGTGCCGAACCGTATTACAATTACGCATCCGGTACGCTCACAAAAGAGGGCGGCAGCCTGACCTTTCCGACAAAGGGACAGTATGAGCTGACTCTTACCATGACGGACCCCACCGGCCGCACCTTTGTTCAAAGCAGAAACCTCACGGTCTATCCTATCCCATCGATGTCACTGAGCCTCCCGCAGACCTGGCATGCCGGGGAAGCCGGAACGATCGGCGTCAACGGTACGGATCTGGAGAACCTTACAGCGGGTTGGACAGTCAAGCAAGGAGATGACGCTGAGAAGCCTTACTCTGATTATGCTTCCGGTGCTCTGACCAAGGATGGCGGCTCAATCACCTTCCCGTCGAAAGGACAGTACCAGCTGATCCTCACGATGACGGATACCAACGGCCGTGCTTTCACCGAAAGCCAAAGTTTCACAGTATATCCCATTCCGTCCGTTTCGCTCAGTATCCCAGAGCCATGGTACGCCGGGGAAGCCGGAACGGTCGGCGTCAGCGGAACGGACTTGGAGAACCTCACAGCGGACTGGGCGATCTGTCAGGGCAGCGGTGAGGTAAAGCCATATTCAGCCTATGCCAACGGAAACCTGGCTAAAGCGGGCGGCATAATTACCTTCCCCTCAAAAGGACAGTATGAACTGACTCTCACGCTGACGGACCCCACCGGCCGCACCTTTACTAAGAGACAGAGCTTCATAATATCTCCCATCCCGACCATGAGCATCGGCGTCCCTCCGTTAACCTACAGCGGCGAGTCCATAGCCGTCACCGCCTTAGGTGCGGAGCTTGATGGAGCGAACGTCAACTGGCTCATCTCTGTGGATGGCGGCGAAGCAAAGCCCTACACCCAATACGCGGCAGGCTCAGTCGGAGCAAGCGGCGGCAGTCTTACCATCAGCACGGATAAAACCATTGCGGTAAAGCTGATTGCTGAAGCTACGGACACAAACCGCAGGAAATTCACCTTTACGTCCAACACAGCGACCGTCAAGCCAATTGCGAGCTTCCCGTTCATCGTTCCGTCCTCCGTGCATATCGGCTCCAGCTTCAGCGTAACCCTGCCGGCCACATCCGGACTGGAGGGCAGAAGCCTCACATGGTCGCTGACCAAGGTAGGCACCCCGGCAAGCTACAGCGGAAGCCTCTCAAACAGCGGTGGCAGCATCAGTATCAACGCCACCGGCAGCTATACCCTGACTGCCGGTACGACTGACAGCGCAGGCAGGACATTCAGCTATTCTCAGAACATCACCGTCACCAATAACGCGCCTAACAAGCCGACTGGCAGCGCGTCGGTCACCCGAACCGCAAAAGACGGCAAGCTTCTGGTGAACATCTCGGCTTACGCCGCCGATCCTGACGGCGACGCAGTAAGCTTGGAATATTCCGGCAACACTGCTGACAGCTACTATGCTGTGGGAACCCATACCGTGAAGGTTCGGGCAAAGGACGCATGGGGACTGTATTCCGATTGGACGGATATAATCTTCACAGTAAACAACTCCGCTCCCACAACGCCGGTGATCACCCGTACTCCGGACGGCAACAGCATCGCGCCCGGCGTACCGATCACAATCATCGCCTCCAGCACCGATCCTGACGGCGATGCCATCACCTATGTATGGGAAGGACGTCCGGCACAGACCAGTACCAATTATCCGCTGGGGAAAAATGTGGTGCGCGTGAAAGCCGTGGATTCCACCGGAGCTGAATCGCCATGGGCTGCCATCGTGTTCTTTGTGGCTGATCCAAATAGAGGCGGCGGCATGACGCTGACCGGCCCTGAGTCTGTAATTCTGGAGCAAGGCATCGCGGGAGCGACTATTACCAATTACACCTTTACGGTGCCTCCTGTTTCCGGGCACAGCGGGCAGGACTATGGACGTGTGCACGGCTACAACGTGCTGACCGGGCAGTGGGATCAGCTGGACTACTCGCCGACGACCAACGGCATCACCTTCAGCCGCATCCTGTCGCCGGGAATTTACAGTCAGTTGGAGTTCTACTACTATACCAACCATGACTGCATGTACAACAAGAGCAACATCACCTATTCCGTCGACTTCTATTTTCAGTAAAACGGCAGTCCTGTCGGGAAAGGAGGAAGCCTCATGATTGGAATTCAGATTAAAAACAACCGCATCTTTTACTACGGTAACACGGCAGGCTATGTCGAAAAGGGCAAAGCCATTGTCGATCCGCTGTTCCAAGCCGACGAGCTGAAATCCTATCTTATAGAAAAGCATGGTTTGGACGTGGAATGGAGGGACGGCGTGTTCGCACGGCTGGCGGAAGGCAGGACAGACCCGGAGGGCAATGCGCAAATCCTCAAGAGCTGTCGTATCTGGCAGCTCAGACCCGATGTTGATCCCATGATGAAATTCATCGGATACGACGAGCTGCTGGAGCATTTCGGGGAGCCTGACCCGGACAATTACCGGGTGGTCTACGACGGCGAGGCGGAGACCAACGATCTGGAGGAGCTCTTCGCCAAATTCAATCTCGACCACCCGCCCGGTTATGAGGGACACAGCCTTTCTATGTCCGATGTTATCGAACTGTATGACGATTCCGGCAGCAGCTTTCACTATGTGGACCGCTTCGGCTTCAAGGAAGTATCCTTCCGGCCACCGGAGCAGGAGCTGTACCAGGGACCGACAATGAGCCTGTAACCCATCACCCGCAGCCGGAAGGCTGTTTTTTTATTCTCGGTTAAAAAAGGAGGAAATACCATGAGCAAAACACAGAGCGCGCTCAAAAAGGCGCAGGAATCCACACAGACTGCAGACGAGCAGGAACTGCCCATGAAGGTGGACGTCAAGATCAGCTCCATTCGTCCGGAGGGAAGCGTCCGCGCCTATGCGTCCGTCAACCTCAACGACTGCTTTGCCATCCGGAACGTGAAGGTTGTGGACAGCTCCAAGGGGCTGTTTATCGCGATGCCCAGCTATAAAGCGGGAAACGGCGAGTACAAGGACATCTGCTTCCCGGTCACCAAGGAATTCAGGGAGCAGCTGAACAATGCGGTCATTGAGGCATACAATCAGGCACTCACGCAGAGCCGGCAGCAGAAGGCGGCAGATACGCCCTCTTTTGACCAGGCGCTGGAGCAAAGATCCGGCATGCAGATGGGATAATCCAGGAAAAGTCTATGTTTAGAAAATTTCTGGATATGATGCCTATGCGCAAAGAGCAATGCCTTATACCTCTGAGTACCGGCCAAACCTATTATTTCAGACTTCCCAACACGAAGCTTCCGGAAAAACTATGTAATCAGTGAAAGGTTCCTGTGTAAGGAAACATGCCCGCATCCCTTGTGACTTCAGAAATTGTTGAAGATGCGGCCCAAGGCTTTCTCCTTGTGGATGACGCACAGGAATACGAAACCGGATAAGATTTGACAGGCAGTTTAACACCGGACTAACCACCGATGTTTTTTGCTGCCCATACGGAGGTGGCAAATACGAAAGAAGTAGAGCTGGAACTGGATCTGATCAGAGTTGTCCGTGATCCCAACCCTCTTTTTAAGTATCAGCTTTTTTACAGGGATGGAATGGCCACAGGTGTGGCAGGAGTATACAGCTTTGACGAGGACTGGTATTACCTTTACAAAAATGACACGGAAAGATACAGGGTCAAGCGGTGCAAAGACCTGGAAGGCATTCCGCCCGCCTTTACCTATAAGCAGCAGCGAAGAGGGCGGGAAGATAAACCGGAGGAACAAAAACCCATTGAGCAAAGTGCGGCAGCAGATCCGCCCGCTTCGGAAGAAGTGCCGGAGCAAAGCGGCTCCTTGCGTATGGACGGTATCTAAATTAAAAATTGCCAATAAAAATAAGAATTTGGAGGTAAACCACAATGAAAAAATTCGCAAACAAGGTAAACGCTAAGATCACAGAAAAAGCTGTTATGGCTCAGACTCTTCTCCTCTCCCAGCGCGGAGAAGGCTTCGTAGATACCGCCATTAAAATCCTGATGGCGGTCGTCATCGGCGCCCTCGTCCTCGGTGGTCTCTACGCCCTGTTCGGCGAAACTGTCCTGCCGACCCTGAAGCAGCGCATTATCGATATGTTTAACTATGGGAACTGATCGGGACGCTTTGGCACAGCTGGCGCCGCTTGTGCAGGGCGGCTTATTTGCTGCCCTGCTTTTGGCGGCCTCGGTCTTCGATATCCGAAAGAAAATCATCCCCGACAGCATCTGCTTTGGGATCACCCTAACAGGACTGCTCACCTTTGAACCGGTGAAGCTGGCCGGAATTTTCACTGCCGCGCTCTTTCTCACAGCCGCCCTTCTTTTTGGCGGTATGGAGGGCGGGGATATCAAGCTCATGGCGGCTGCGGGACTGGTGCTGGGCTTCAGCAAAAGTATGGCCGCAGCGGTCATAGGCTTAACCGCCCTGCTGGTATTCCATACAGGCAATACCATAATTCAAAAACTGCGCGGGAGGACTGCTCAAAAGGCATATCCTCTCGCGCCATTTCTTTCCCTCGGCTGCCTGGCAGCCTACTTTTTAACTTAAGGAGGAACACCCTATGGCCTTTCTGAAAAACCGCACGGTGCTTGGAGTAATCTGCATTGTGCTTTCTTTACTTATCTGCTTTGCACTCACGCCTTTGTTCAATCAGAGTGTCTCGCAAAAGACTCAGATCATCCGTGTCGTCAAGGACATTA
>NZ_NADJ01000040.1 GCF_002196705.1 Desulfosporosinus sp. FKB | reverse complement strand
GCCATACTCAATTTCTCTGAATTAAGCATTCAATGCAAGTTCTATCCTTGATAAGTTCTTTTGGTGAATTAGCAATTCTATGAAAACAAGAGGAAAACCAAGAAAAATCAAATTTATATAGGGAGGAATAACAAATGGATACAGGAGATACAGCATTCGTTTTAGTGTCAACAGCGCTTGTTCTGTTAATGACGCCCGGTTTAGCATTCTTTTACGGAGGCATGGTTCGCAAAAAGAACGTCCTTAGTACGATCATGCATAGTTGGATTATTATTGGACTTATATCATTACAGTGGATTTTAATAGGCTATACCTTAGCCTTTGGACCGGATTTCCATGGTATTATCGGCAGCTTAAATTGGTTAGGTTTAAACGGAGTAGGGGCAGCTCCTAATCCGGATTACGCAGCAACGATTCCTGCCATTGTTTTTATGGCTTTCCAAATGATGTTTGCTGTGATTACCCCAGCCCTCATTAGCGGTTCCTTTGCGGAGCGAATGCGCTTCCCGGCCTTTATTATCTTTTCGCTGCTCTGGGCTACTCTGATTTATGATCCGCTTGCCCATTGGGTTTGGGGAGTGGGCGGTTTCTTAAGAACACTCGGGGCATTAGATTTTGCAGGCGGAAACGTGGTTCATATCAGTTCCGGTTACTCAGGCTTAATTGTAGCTTTGGTATTGGGAAAACGTAAAGGCCTGGGCAAAGACTCCATGGCGCCTCACCATATCCCCTTTACCGTCTTGGGAGCAGGACTCTTGTGGTTTGGCTGGTTCGGTTTTAACGCCGGGAGTGCCTTAGGGGCTAACGGCCTCGCCGGCATGGCCTTAGTAAATACCAATACGGCTGCTGCTGCAGCTGCCATCGCCTGGGTTGTAGTAGAACGTTATCATCGCGGAAAATCAACGGTTCTCGGCGCAGCCAGCGGAGCCGTGGCAGGTTTGGTTGCCATTACACCGGGAGCCGGATTTGTAACGCCTCTTTCGTCAATTCTCATCGGTTTTATCGGCGGAATTATTTGTTATCTGACCATTAGTGTCATGAAGGCGAAATTTGGATATGATGATGCTTTAGATGCATTTGGCTGTCATGGAATTGGCGGAACCTGGGGAGCTTTGGCTACCGGTATTTTTGCAACTAAAACGATTAATCCTGCCGGCGCCAATGGACTATTGTACGGGAACCCTTCACAATTGGGAATTCAGGCCTTGAGTGTTTTAGCAACGGTGGCATTTGCCGTCATCGGTTCCTGGATACTTTTAAAAATCATTGGATTATTTACGACGTTGCGTGTAGATGAAGATCAAGAAGCTGTTGGTTTAGATCTGTCGCTCCATGGAGAAGAGGCTTATCCGGACTTCATTTGATTAGATGAATACAATTTTAAACAAACTATAGCAGGGAGGGACCTTGATGAAGAAGATAGAGGCTATCATTCGGCCTGGAAAGCTGGATGCTGTTAAAGATGTCTTGAGCAATCACGGGGTTAATGGTTTAACGGTGACGCAGGTCATTGGCTGCGGCAAACAAAAAGGGCATACCCAAGTCTATCGGGGTGTTGAGTATAATATTCATCTTATCCCCAAAGTAAAAATTGAGATTGTAGTTAAAGATGGGGATGTCGATGCGGTGATCCAGGCGATTGTCCAGGAAGCAAGGACAGGAGAAATTGGAGATGGGAAGATCTTTGTCACATCTGTGGAAAACGCCTTTACCATCAGAACAGGAAATGTCGGAGAAAACGCTTTATAATACACATAGTTTCGATTGCAAAAACTTTGAGGTTGGAATTTGATGAAATGAAATCAGATCCCAACCTTTTAATTTTTCTTTAGATAGCTACAATTAGGCAGACATAGCAGATCCTCGTTTGACGGGATTAACTTTAAGGTAAGCAGTAACATCTTTCCATTAGGCGTAAATCTCCAGAGGATACTTGCTGTCCTTTCAATCGCCTTAACATCCCTGCTGTGGTTTCCGAGGGTTATTCTTAAAATCCTATTTAAAAAATAAATACTATAGATTTCACAACGGTAGGATATAAAATCAAATTATAGAAAGGATTATTGAAAAATTTAGAGAATTCATCATCCATGGATTAATTAGACCTAAAGCAGCAGGAGAATAAATACGTGCACAAAACTATAGACTTAAAAGCAAAAATTTTACTATCAATTGGCGTAATTACCTTACTGTCCTTTGTGATTGTTGCTTCTATTCTATCGACAGAAACGAGTAAAATGACAAAGTCTTTGGCTTACCACCTGGCAGAAGAAAGTGCTGATAAAAATGGCGCCTATGTAAAAGCTAACCTGGATTTTGCTATGGATACGGCGAGAACACTCTCCTATACATTTCAGCAAGTCAGGCTTACCCGTCATCCTGACCGCGCAGTAATGGGCAGGATTTTAGCTAAAGTCCTGCAAGATAACCCTCAGTTCGCCGCAGTTTGGACACTATGGGAACCGAATGCCCTTGATGGTAAGGATGCAGACTATAGGAACAAGCCGGGTTATGACAGAACCGGCCGTTTCATACCTTATTATACTAATCTAAATGGCAATATTCATTTAGAACCCCTCGTGAATTATGATACTCCCGGAGCAGGAGATTATTATTTAATTCCTAAGAAAACAAATACAGAAACAGTGATTCAGCCTTGTTGTTATCCGGTTATGGGTAAAAACACCTTAATCACCAGGGCGGTTGTGCCCATTATGGTCGAAGGCACCTTTTATGGAGTTGTCGGAATTGACATTTCCTCTGAAACGTTTCAGAAGGCGATAACTGCTGCCGGCCCTATAGAAAAAGGATATATAAGCCTTTTGTCCAGTGAGGGTCGGGTCGTGGCGAGCAGTAATACTTCTAAAATAGGCTTGACCGTCGAAGACAGCAGCGCAAAAGAGGCGATTAAACAAGGAAAACGTTTTAGTACAATGAATGACAATTTTTATGAAATATATAAACCTCTAACGATTGGCAGAACGACAATTCCTTGGTCTGTGTCAGTTCATGTTCCTATGGATTTGATTCTGGAGGATGCCGCGAAGAAACGTATGGAGATTATTAGCCGAGGGATTGTTGGGACTGCTATTATTAGTTTGATACTCTTTTTTGTTGAGAGCAGGATAACCAATCAGCATCTTAAGAAGGAACTCAAGGAACGGCAAGCCTTTCAGGAACGAATTTTACGCTTAGCATCCATCGTCGAGTCTACAGATGAAGGAATTATTGGTTTGAGTTTAGAAGGAATTGTCATGGATTGGAACCGGGGGGCAGAAAGAATTTACGGCTATACTAAAGCGGAGATTATTGGCAAATCGGTGGAATGCTTAATTCCTCAAGACAGAATGCAGGGACTTGGAGATATTATTGAGAACGTTTCGCACGGAATTTCAGTAACCGATAGCGAGACCCAGCGTTTAAAAAAAGACGGACAACTAATTTATGTCTACCTGACAGTTTCCCCGATTAAGAATCAGAGGGGAGAGATTATAGGCATGTCGACAATCGTTCGTGACATAACGACCCAAAAGATATTGGAAAAAGAAATGACAAGAATGGAACATATGAATTTAATCGGGGAAATGGCTGCGAGCATAGGCCATGAGGTTAGAAATCCCATGACAACTGTTAGAGGATTTTTGCAGCTCCTTGAAGCCAATCCAACGTCTGAACATTATAGAAATTATATCCCCCTTATGATCAGTGAACTTGATCGGGCCAACTCGATTATTACAGAGTTTTTATTCATCAGCCGAACGAAGGCCACCGAGTTTGCCCGGGGAAACCTGAATGACATTTTAGAGTGCATCATGCCTCTGCTGGAAGTGGACTCTGTACGCGAGGACAAAAGGGTAGTCCTGGAAAAAGGACAGGTACCGGATTTGTTATTGAATGATAAAGAGATACGGCAATTGGTTCTTAATTTGTCCCGCAATGGTTTGGAAGCCATGAAAGAAGGCGGCCGTCTGTTTATTTCAACCTTTGTGAAGGACGATGAGAAGGCGGTCATCTTATCGGTCCGCGATGAGGGAACAGGTATTAGCCCCGAAATTATTGACCGTTTGGGTACCCCTTTCCTGACAACAAAAGAAAAAGGGACGGGTTTAGGACTGGCAGTTTGTTATGGCATTGCTGCCCGTCATGATGCCAGCATCGACGTGGAGACAAATTCGCAGGGAACAACATTTTTAGTAAAGTTTAAGCTTAAATCATTTGACCTTAACTGACCTTTGTTATAAAATAAACGTAATCGGCCAGAATATATTAGGTTAAATGCTACTATTAATACAGTGAATAGGGGGAATTATAAATGGGTTATCTCGTTCCAATGGTTGTGGAGCAAACCAATCGCGGAGAGCGCTCCTATGATATCTACTCTCGACTCCTTAAAGACAGAATCATTTTTCTCGGAGGCCCAATCGATGACGACGTAGCTAATCTTGTTGTAGCGCAATTGCTTTTCCTTGAAGCAGAAGATCCTGAAAAGGATATCAATCTATACATCAACAGTCCAGGTGGTTCAATTACAGCCGGAATGGCTATTTACGACACCATGCAATACATTCGCCCTGACGTGCGCACTATCTGCATCGGGATGGCTGCCAGTATGGGAGCTTTCCTGCTGGCTGCCGGAACTAAAGGTAAACGCGCTGTTCTTCCTAATGCAGAAGTGTTAATTCATCAGCCCTTGATCGGCGGACATGGTCTATCCGGGCAAGCTACGGAAATCGAAATCCATGCCAAACAATTGCTGCGTACTAAGACGAAAATGAACAAAATTTTGGCCGAAAGAACTGGCCAACCACTGGAAAAAGTTGAAAAAGACACAGATCGGGATTATTATATGACTGCTGAAGAAGCAAAAGAGTATGGTATAGTGGACCAAGTAGTCGATAAGGCTGACTTGAAGAAAGACACACAAGAAAATAGCTAATATTAACGTTTAGTCCTAAAAGTTATAGGCTATAGCTAAATTAAAGCTATATAAGTTAAGGCTTATAGCTAAGTTAAAGACTATAATTAAGGCTATAACAAAATTAAAGGCTGTAACAAAATCGATGTCCCGATTTGTTCCAGCCTTTTCTGCTATTAGGCCGCAAATTCCGAACATTAACTAAATAGTAATTTTGTCTAAATAATCATGAAGATACTCAAAGCCCAATCCGGCCAGGAACCATTCAGGGGCCATTTTTAAGGTGATAAGTCCGTTAATGTTTAAAGGATCGGTATAGTGCCAGGGGCAGTGCCCAAGAACGATTGCGAGAATTAAACCGCTGCTGTACTCAATGAGCCAAATAAGCGTTAAATAAAAGGCACCGCGTATCCACCAAGGGATAGTACGAATTTTGGTATGCAGGGGTTCGAGAAAAACAGCAAGCCCATAGATTGGGAGCATTACCAAAAAGGTAAATCCCTGCATACTGTAATCGCCTTTAAGAAGAGAGGCGATCCCTGTATAGATCACCTCAAGAACGAGGCCGATTATGCCGTAGATCAGAAAATGTTTTAATGTTTTCATGGGGTTAGTATGGTTGATCAGAATCGGCCCATACATAGGATTGATAAGTATCTATTGGAAGACATGGCTTGCGATCCCTTGTTTTCCTGATTATACTAAATTATTAGGTATATGGAAGGAACTTTTTGGTTTATTGGCGAATGTGTAAGAGAGTTTTATTATATACATAATGGATGGAAATAAGTGTTATGAAAAAGGAGAGTCAACTATGCGTAAAATTCGTAAAGCCATAATACCTGCCGCGGGACTGGGTACTCGATTTTTACCGGCAACGAAGGCCCAACCGAAAGAGATGTTGCCTATCGTCGATAAACCAACGATTCAATATATTGTAGAAGAAGCCATTAATTCCGGGATAGAAGATATTATTATCGTAACCGGCCGCAATAAACGGGCTATTGAGGACCATTTTGACCGCTCCATGGAGCTCGAGACCTATCTGGAAAAAAATTCTAAGGAAGAACTGCTGGATTTAGTGCAGGACATAGCGAGGTTGGCGGATATCTATTACGTTCGCCAGAAAGAAGCCTTGGGCTTAGGCCATGCAATCTACAGTGCGCGTAAATTTATCGGCCAGGAACCCTTTGCTGTCCTGTTGGGTGACGATGTTATCTTTTCTGAAGTACCTGCCTTGCGGCAAATGATGAACCAATATGAACGCTATGGGGCCAGCATGGTCGGGGTTCAGGAAGTACCTATAGAGGATATTTCTAAATACGGGATTGTCGATGGTGAAAAGTTTGCTGAGCGCTTATACCGGGCTAAAAATCTGGTAGAAAAACCGCAGCCGGAAGATGCCCCGCTGACTCATTTGGCAATCATGGGACGCTATATTTTAAATCCGGAGATATTTGATCTTTTAGAAGCCCTGCCGCCGGGCAAAGGCGGGGAGATACAGCTTACCGATGGAATTAAGGAACTGGGGCGCTTTCAGGAAGTTATGGCTTATGAATTTGACGGACGCCGGCATGATGTGGGTGATAAGTTGGGGTTTGTGGAGGCAACTATTGAATATGCCTTGCGTCGGGAAGATCTTGCCGAAGAATTAATAAGTTATTTACAAAATCTCGTACGAAATATTGGTATCAATGAATAGGAATCAACAAATTATTATGATAAATGCTGAATCATTTTCGCGAAAAAGTATTACTCTAAAGCATCTGTTAGCAAATCAATACTTCTAGAGACGGAAAATAGGTCATGTCATACAGCAAAAGTGACAAGCTTCTCTCCCAATAATTGGTAAAATACTCACGTACCAAGAAAAAAGAAATAAGGAGGGAAGAGACCAATGAGGCCAATGGATAAGAAACGGATAGCGACTGTCGCGGGAACTCTGGTTCTGGCAGGCGCTGTTGTTGCCGCCGGGGTTTATGGACCCAGTGTGTGGAAAGTATTTCGGCAACAAAGCGCGGCATCAGACCAAGTAGTTATTCAGAATCCAGTAGTTGACAACACCAATACACCTGGCAACAACGCGGCCGCCAGTGGCACAGGCACAGGTACAGGGACGGGAACCGGAACCGGAACCGGAACTGGAGCTGGATCTGGGACTGGCACGTCGTTGCCTGACGGTGCGGCAACACCTGGTAAAGCCACGCCAACCGTAATTGCTCCCAGTACGATTAACACGCCTGCCCAAGGTGACACAGGTTCCAAAAATAAATATAAGGAACCGGATACGACCCAAATCGACTTGGCGCCATCGGTTGCAGCTTACTTCGGAGACAACGCTTTAAGCAACGATGCCAAAACGTTAGCGTTTGGCACCGCGTGGAACATCCATCAATACGTGGATGGCTATCTGTATGGACCGGCAGCAGGTCCTCAGATGAACGAACAGGATATCAAAAAGTACATCATCTTCCACAAAACTCTTTGGGACAAGCAACTTAAAAATGAGCCCAATGCAAGCAAAGCAGCAGTGTTCACGAACTACTTCGACCTTCTGCTAAATACGGGGATTGACGCCTTTGATGCGAAAGATAAGGCTCGCATTGAGCAATTCCATCAGGGAGTTCACGACTTGGATAGTCATATCTTTCGCGATGACACAAATTCTAAAATCTACGGGGCAACGCCGTTTGCAACCAAACGGAACTAATTCGAGGTTTTGTTGAGCAGTATTAACAGAAGGGGTATGCAGCTTAGTCGCAGCAAGTAAAATGGTAAGGAATGCGCAGAATTTTTTCCATGGTGTAAACGGCAATAGGTATCTTGCATAGATTATTTTTTAAAAGACATAAGGGTAAAGCATGTTGAGATGACGCATGGAAAACCTGATTTTAAAATAGAATTTCGCTGCCTAAAGGGATGATCTTAGAGGAAATTTCATTTACCCTTAGACAACTGAATAAATAACTTGATTCAGTAGACTGTGACCTTGTTCGACAAGGTTGAAAACTAATTAAGTTGTTGCAAGATAAACTACCCATAGCAATTGAATAAATCGCAAGGCCTGCCCGAGTGGACAGGCCTTGCGATTTATTTAACAAAATAATGACGCATAAATGTCTAAAAGTCTGATTCACTGGTCATGATACTAGTAAAAATCCAGTTGAAGGAGATTTTGGTCTTTATGCGTAAAATGAATTACCTAATAGGCGGGCTGACGTTAGGTGTGGGAGTTTTGGCAGGGACAATTGGAATGTCTTTGGTTACAAATTCCAGTTCGGCTGCCTCCTTTATTAACAAGCTGCGGGGGCAAGAAAATGTTCATACAGTTTCCGTCCCAGTTGCTGATTCAAGTCAAGTCCCGCAAACTAACAATACAGAGACGGATACCTCCGTAAATAACCCGACCTCGGATCAAACATCGGGAAACTCTTCCACTCCAGGTCAGAGCGACTCAAGTTTAAGCGCCAATACAGCAGCTCAAAACGGAGTCAGCCAAGGACAAGGACAGGCAAAAGGGACCTCCGTCCCCGAGGCTTCAAAGAATCAAATAATAGCCGATTATAAACAAGATATCGGGACGTTTTTTGATGCCTGGAAGTCGGTGGATATTGACACTTTCCGCTTAAAGCTTGCCAAGGCTTATTCCGGAGAAATATTTGAAAAACACGCACGGCGTGCCGAAGAATTCCTGGTTCAGGGCATAGGTTTGGACGTTACCTCCGTTAACTTTGATCGGGTCGATGTAGAAAGTGCTGACTCCAATACAGCAACTTTGCGGGTAGACTACCGTTACACTGCCAGGGATTACAACATCACTGAGAGCGTTCCCGTTGGGGAAGAACATGAACAGAACGTACATGTTCGCGTGAACCTGATGAAACTGAATTCACATTGGATGATTACCGGTGAGAGCTCCATCAGTAATTAACAAGTGGGAGTGGGCCCCTACGGGTTCACTCCCACGCTAGATGCTCCGCTTCTACCAGCTAGGTTTACATTCAAACCTGCTGGCTGCTAAGCGGAGCATTTCTATTGTAAGCAACAGCCAACCTTGGTATAGCCTGCTAATGTGCTGTTCAGCTTTACCTGAACGAGTTCACGGCCGGGCTTTCTTTAACGTGCAGAAACGGTTAGTCTATGATAAACTATCCTCAATTCTGTTAATTAATAAAAGTACAAGGGAGGCCGAAGGGAAAGGTGGGAACCGACTTAACCCAGGAAACGAAACATCTTGAATGGGCCGATATTTTAAAAGGCCTGGGAATTTTGGCGGTTGTCTGGGGACACGCCGGAAGCAAAGTCTCCTTCTATATGTTTTGGTTTCATATGCCCTTATTTTTTTGGATCAGCGGCTATCTATACAGCTTTAAACCCATGTCCAAAGGCACTCAGTATGTCCGGCGCAAAGCAAAGCACCTTTTAGTCCCGTATGTGTTTTATCTTGTCCTTTTGACTCTGCCCGTTCTTGCCTTTAATGTCTGGAGAGGTTATTCGATGCTGGAATTTTGGCATCAGAATTGGGAGGCCCTTTTACTGGGAGGCAGCCTTTTAGGAGGAATTTATGCCACCTTTTGGTTTCCTACAGTTTTGCTCTTTGTTCAGGTCGTTTATGATGGTCTCTGCCGTAAGCTTTCTTCACCCTTGGTGAGAGGAGTGATAATCATAGGGTGCCTTTTGTTGGCTTATGGTGAATCCCGGTATCTGCCTAACAGTTTTGTGCCTTGGAATTTAGATGTGGGCCTCTATGCCATCGTGTTTTATGCTCTCGGACATCTCATGAGACAAAGAAAGCTTCTGGAAGATCCGAAAATACGGCGAATGGCTTTCGGAATTTCTTGGATCATAGTTTTAGGCTTTATCTATTTATATGCTCACCATATACTGGACTATGGTCTGGATATGAAACACCGTCAATACTATTATTTTGGAACAAATCTTCTGCTTCCGGCAGCGTTTACCGTGCTTTTTGTTCAATTGAGCATGTTCCTTGAACACATTCAGGGTTTGAAACAGGGATTAAGCTATATTGGGGAAGCATCCATGGTGATTATGTATTTGCATCCCGGTGCAGCTGCTTTTGCTCGCCGCTTCCTAACCATTACACCTCAGCGTTTTTTTGTTATCGGGATAATTGTCCCACTTCTCTTTTATCAGGTTATACAGCATGTCCCTTACGGACGCTTTTTTGCTATGGGTGAGACTCACAAAGATGATAACCAAAACCAGACCGATTTTTGTAATCTTTCCAATAAATCAGTATAATTATAATAGTTAACTCGTTCAGCTAAAGCTGAACATCGGGGGACTCCACCCCCAATGATGAGATCAGATAAACGAGTGATTATACTAAAAGAGGAAACGTAGAGATTAATGAAAAATCAAGGGGCTCAAGCCAAGACGGAAAAAATCGCGGAAATTAACGTTCTTAGGGGATTCAGTATTTTAGCGGTTTTAGCAATCCATACGACAGGCTACTTTACAAAAGTTCAGCCTTATAAAACCTTAGCTCTTTTAGGTATTTGGACGGATGTTTTTTCGCAATTTGCCGTCCCTTTATTTATTGCGATTTCCGGTTTCGTTTTAGCAAAGAATTACCGCCGGAATTTTGCTGTAAGTAAGTTTTACGTTAAGAGGGCTCGTTCTATACTCCCCCAATATGTGATTTTCTCGGTCTTATATACGGCTTTTAATCATTGGCAGGAAATGCAGAACAGTTCGCTGCCGGCTAATCTTAAGCGAATTGCTGAAAGCATATGGCATTCCGATGCATCCTATCATTTATGGTTTTTTGCCATTATTATTCAGCTGTATATTGCTTATCCTTTAATTATTAAAGGCTATGATTTTTGCAAAGCACACAGCAAATCTGAATACTTCCTCGCGGGAATGCTCGCTATTCAAGTTCTTTGGATGGTGGGGACCCATACCTCTTATGCCAATGTCATTAAGGTTAATGGAATTGCTTACCTCTTCTATTTCGCGATTGGAATTTATTCCTTTGACCATTTCGCCCAATTAAGAGCGTTCCCTAAGAGCCTGACGCCAATTTGGGGAACGATGTCCCTGATTTTAACCTTTGGAGCCAGTTTTTTTATTGTCATAGGTTTAACCACCGGTCATACCTATGATGAAATTCCGCCCTATTTTACAACGGGTTCGGAGTTGGTTTATCCGGTTTTGAGACTGGTAACCTTTCTTTTCTTATGGAACCTGGCCGGCGGACTGGCTCAAGGGAAGAATCTTTGGGCAAAGGTCATGATGAAACTCGGGGATTATTCCTTTGGGATCTATCTCATTCATCTCTTTTTTAATCAAACAACGATTAATATTCTCAACAGCCATCAGATAGGTCCCAATCAGTGGGTTTTTTATCCAATTGTCTTTATAGTAACCTTAATATTAAGCTATGCAGGAGTCCGCGTCATCAGCTATTTGCCCTTTAGTTATTACTTAATCGGCTTCAGTCAGCCAAAAATGGTTAAGCATTAAGCCGGAAAAAAATACTAAGAGGCTGTAGAATGACGGGATGTTTGAGTTGTAAAAGGATATAAGTTGTAGTAAACTTTAGAACGATAAAGTTTACTCGCTTTTGTACGGTCAGTAAATATAATTTCGTTGTATTCTTCCTCTGCATAGGTACAACTAAGGCTGCCGCCTGCGTCAGCCATGTTTTCTTTAGGTATATCAGAAGGGGCTGAACTAAGTGTTATTTCGTAAACGTACATTAATTCTTATGCTGATTGATGCTCTGTTAATCAACATAGCAGCCTTTAGCAGTTTTTATTTGCGTTTTGAGATCTTTGGGCATATTCCGTCAGAGTACTATCAAACCTATTACCATACAGCCGCAACGGCTACGATCTTGTATATTGCTGTTTTTTACATATTTGGCTTGTATAACAGGCTTTGGCAATATGCCAGCACCGGAGAACTGCTTTCCATTATCTTTGCGGTAACCGTTGGAACAGGTGGTACAGTAGCAGTTGTATACTACTATAGTGTTGTTCTGGCAAGATTTCCCTTGAGAATGCCCAACTCCGCTGCCATTTTGCTCTGGTTGGTCATGGTTATTTTAATTGGCGGTTCGCGCTTCATTTGGCGAATAGTGCAGGAGAATGTCTTTGACCGGCATGTCCCGGGTTCCCAAAAGCAAGTGCTCATCGTCGGAGCCGGGGATGCTGGGGTTTTAGCTGCCAGAGAATTGAAAAACCGCAACTATCGCGATGGACGTCCGGTCGGCTTTATCGACGACAACCGCGAGAAACAAAAGCTCCAGCTGCTGGGGATTCCTGTTTTAGGAACGCGTAAAGATATTACGCGTGTCGTCAAAGGTCATAATATTGATGAAGTTATTATTGCTATGCCTTCAGCCTCAGGCGACTCCGTCCGCGAGATTGTGCAAATTTGCGAAAAGTCCGGTGTTGATTTAAAAATCATGCCGGGTGTATATGACGTCATCAGCGGAGATATTAATATCAAACCCATTCGGCAGATCCAAGTTGAAGATTTATTGGGCCGTGATCCTGTTTCCGTGGATTTAGAAGAGGTGGCAGGCTATGTTTCCGGCGAGACGGTATTTATTACCGGTGCCGGAGGTTCCATCGGGTCGGAAATTTCCCGACAGGTTGCTAAGTTTAATCCGGGGAAACTGGTGCTGATCGGGCACGGAGAGAACAGTATTTTTGATATTGAACAGGAACTTCGCTCTGAGCGGCCGGGTATTGATTACGTTACTGAAATTTTGGATATTAAAGACCGGGAAAAAGTATTCCTGGTGTTTAACCGCTATAAGCCGGGGGTTGTCTTTCATGCCGCAGCCCATAAGCATGTTCCACTAATGGAACGGAATCCGGAAGAAGCCCTGAAAAATAATGTACTGGGTACTCAGAATTTGGCGGAAGCTGCCGATGAATTTAAAGTTAAAACCTTTGTCTCCATATCTACGGATAAGGCGGTCAACCCCACCAGTATTATGGGAGCAACCAAGAGGACCGTTGAATTAATGATTCAGAATTTAGACCGCAGGTCGCAGACGAAATTTGTGGCGGTACGTTTCGGCAATGTTTTAGGAAGCAGTGGCAGTGTTATTCCAACCTTTAAGAAACAAATTGCCAAAGGAGGCCCTGTCACCGTAACCCACCCGGAAATGGTACGTTACTTTATGACCATCCCGGAAGCGACCCAGTTAGTGATCCAAGCCGGAGCTATGGCTCAGGGCGGAGAGATCTTCATTTTGGATATGGGCCAACCGGTTAAAATTTTAGACTTAGCTAAAGACTTGATTCGGCTTTCAGGTTTTGAGCCTGATGTCGATATTAAGATACAATTCACGGGAATCCGGCCGGGAGAAAAACTCTACGAGGAATTATTGACAGCAGAGGAAGGCATCACGTCTACGAAACACAGTCGAATATTTGTCGCAAAACCAAGCTTTATTGACGTGAGTGTTTTGGAAGAACTTACGCATATAGTTCGCGAGCGGGGCAGTTCTTTGACACGTGACGAAGTGATCTCCTTGTTGCAGACTGTCATTCCAACCTTTCGCAAGAAGAACACTAACGCTGTAGCCAAATAAGGAGGAATTGAGTCATTATGGTGACCGTAAAAAATGTTATTACTAGTGAGGATGTTATTGCCAAGGCCCTTAAAGAAAAGATTCTAAAACACGAAGCTCGTATCGGGGTCATGGGTTTGGGATATGTAGGCCTCCCCTTGGCTGTTGAAAAAAGTAAGGTCGGCTTCTCGGTAATTGGTTTTGACATTAATTCTGTTCGGGTTGATCGTGTTAATGCTGCCGATAATTACATCGGTGATGTTAAAGATCAGGATCTGAAAGATATGGTGGGCAAAGGCTTATTAACTGCCACTACAGATTTCTCCCGTTTGGCTGAATGTGATGTCGTGATCATTTGTGTGCCTACTCCTTTAACCATCACACGAGATCCGGATATTTCCTACATCGCTGCTTCTTCAGAGAAGATTGCCCAATATATTCGCCCAGGACAATTAATTACTTTGGAAAGCACCACCTATCCCGGTACAACCGAGGAAGTCATTCTACCTCTTTTGGAAAAGTCAGGTCTTAAAGTGGGAAAAGACTTTTTCTTGGCCTTCTCGCCGGAACGGGTTGACCCAGGCAATAAACGCTTCAGTACGAAAAACACCTCTAAAGTCGTAGGGGGCATGACTCCTATTTGCTTAGAGATTGCCTATGCGCTTTATATGCAAACCATCACGAACGTTGTTCCCGTCTCTTCCCCGGCCGCAGCTGAGCTGACTAAGGTCTTCGAGAATACCTATCGGGCCGTCAACATTGCCATGGTCAACGAGCTGATGATGCTTTGTGACCGCATGGGGATTGATATTTGGGAAGTGGTAGAAGCCGCCGGAACGAAACCCTTTGGTATTCAAACCTTTTATCCCGGCCCCGGTGTAGGCGGCCACTGTATTCCTATTGATCCTTTCTATCTTACCTGGAAGGCTCGGGAGTACGATTTCCATACGCGGTTCATTGAATTGGCAGGGGAAATCAACGTTGAGGTATCCTACTATGTGGTTAATAAACTGGTCAGAGCCCTCAACAGCGAAAATAAGAGCTTGAAAGACGCCAAAATTCTTGTTTTAGGTGTAGCCTATAAGAAGGATATTGACGATGTCCGTGAATCTCCGGCCTTAAAAATCATGGAGCTGCTGCGCAAACAGGGAGCCAATATCTCCTACCATGATCCCTATATTCCGGTGATTGAGCCTCATGGCGGAAGTACGGTGCACTTGGAGAGCGTACCTTTGACAGATGAAGTATTGTCAGATGCCGACGGAGTTCTGATCTTAACCGATCATAGCGTGGTGGATTATGCCCGGGTGGCGGAAAAGGCGAAACTGGTCGTGGATACCCGCAATGCTACTAAAGAAGTCCAGGAGAATCGGGACAAAATCGCCAAAATATAAGGTTGCTGCGCCGGATACCGGTGGAGAAACGGAAACCTGACTGAAATACGTGCTTAAGGGGAATCTTCATGATTCCCCTTAAACCTGTATATCGTAATAGTTATTTTTTACCAGAAGGCTATCGGTTAAATAAAGTTCTCAAATCTGGCAAACAATAGTCTGGAAATTTTACGATCTGGAATTCATAGGTTTAGATGAAATAAATTTTTAAAGAAAAGAGATGTGGATTGATGAGCGAAGAAAAGAAAATCCGCTTTGCTATTATTGGCTGCGGAAGAATTGCTCCCAAACATGCGGAATCTATCGTGGCCTTACCTGAAGCAGAATTAGTGGCTGTGTGTGATATAGTACCTGAACATGCCCAAAACTTTGCGGATAAATATGGGGCAGAGCCTTATACAGATTATCAGGAAATGCTCAAGAGGCCGGATATTGACGTTGTGACGATTGCCACCCCCAGCGGTTTGCATGCCGAAATCGGAATTGCCGCTGCTGAAGCTGGAAAACATGTCATGGTGGAAAAACCTATGGCCATGACGTTGAAGACCGCTGACGCTCTGATTGCTGCCTGCCAAAAAGCCGGCGTTAAATTAGCGGTAATTCACCAAAACCGTTTCAATGCTTCGATTAAACTTGTGCGTAAAGCATTAGACGATGGACGTTTCGGCAAATTGACCCATGGACAAGCTACCGTGCGCTGGAACCGCAATGACAATTACTACCTCCAGGCTCCCTGGCGCGGAACAAGGCTTCAAGACGGCGGGGTTCTTATGAATCAATCAATCCATAACATCGACTTACTGCAGTGGATGTTCGGCCCCGTAGATTCCGTTTTTGGATATACGTCAACCTTTTTGCGTAAAATTGAAATGGAAGACATGGGCGCAGCCGTGATTAAGTTTAAGAACGGTGCAATCGGTATCATTGAAGCCGCCTCAACCATTTATCCCAAGAACATTGAAGAGACCATCAATGTTTTCGGAGAGACGGGGTCCGTTATTGTTGGCGGAATTGCAGTTAACCGCATTGAAGTTTGGGAATTCCCGGACAGCGAAGACGAGAAGAAACAAATCTTTGCCAGTCAGGAAGTTGACCCGCCTACCGTTTATGGCTTCGGACACCGGGAACTCATCTTGGATATGATACACGCTATTCGTGAAGACCGTGTTCCGGCTATACCCGGAGAGGAAGGACGAAAAGCTCTGGAAATTATTCTGGCCATTTATAAATGCCAAGAAACAAAACAGCCCGTTGTGTTTCCGCTCATAGAAAACTAAAAAAGGAGAAAAGTCTATGTCTCAAAACAACGTGCCGCGGCAGATTGCCCTGAGTGCCGTAGTGCCCTCAAGCGCAGCAATTGGGCCATTTTGTGTGATTGGCGAAAATGTTATACTGGGCGAAAATGTGGTTCTGGGAGTCGGTTGTGTTCTCGCTGATGGGGCAATTGTAGGAGCTGGAAGTGAACTCGGAAATTATGTGACCCTTGGCTCAGGAGCAAAACTGGGGCTTCGTTCCCGGGTTGGAGACCACACTACGATATATCAGCAGACTCAGCTCGGCGATGAAGGCTTTATTGGCAGCAGCTCTTCGATCGGACGTTTGCCCAAAGCTGCTGCTACCAGTACGGTTAAAACCCAGGCAGACCTTCCCCCCCTTAAAATGGGGAATGGTTATACTATCGGTTGTTCAGCAGTTCTCTATGCAGGAACAACTTACTCAGACAAAGCGTTTATCGGTGACGGAGCTATAGTCCGGGAGCGATGTTCGGTAGGTCACAACGTCGTGATTGGCAGTGGAGTCGTCGTCGAAAATGATACTAAGATTGGCTCCTTTACCAAAATACAGACAGGTTCCTACATCACAGCCTATATGGAAATTGAGGAACGGGTATTTATCGCTCCCATGGTTACGACAACCAATGATAACTATATGGGACGCACGGAAAAACGTTTCAAATCGATAAAAGGTGCGACGATTCAAAAAGGTGCCAGAATTGGCGGCGCGTCCATCCTTTTGCCGGGAGTGAAGGTCGCTCCCGAAACCTTTGTGGCAGCAGGAGCCCTGGTTACGAAAGATACCACAGCCAAACGTGTTCTTAAAGGTTTTCCGGCAAGAGAGATTCGAGAAGTTCCAGAGGAGGAGCTCTTACCTTGAACCTTGTTATTCCTGATTTAGTATTGAATAGTAACAATAGGGTCGCAGCCTTAATAAAAGGTTAGGCAACAAGGAGGAAAAAGATGTTCTGGAACACAGGAGTTACACGTACGAACTCAAACAAATTGCTGCTTATTCTGGCAATCATGTTATCCACCATGCTCTTGCCTTCGATAGAAATCCGCTCCAGTTTACCCCGTCTGCGTCTGGATGATGTTCTGATATTTGGGGTATTTGCCCTCAATATCATTCTTTGGTTAATCCACCGCACACCTTCAGAGTATGATCTGGGATTGTCGTATCACGAGGAGAAGTCTCGAGGGATAAGGGCCATTACCACTGTTTTTTTGCTCTTATTGGGAGCGATGATTGTCTCCAATATATTTGCCCGTATTTTTTTGAAGACACCTTTTGGTCTGCGGGATGCCATGGAAGGAGTTACCCTGGCGAAATACTATCTGGCTGCCACTCTGGCCATTTCCCTGGATTTGCAGGATGGGGAATTCAGTCTTTTGCGTAATACCTTCCTTGTGAGTTTTGGCTTCATAATCCTTCTGTCCTGGGGGCAGTTCTTAAATATTGCCAATGTCAATGCCTGGCTGACGCCGTTCTTTGCCCAGTCACATCTGGACAATCTCGTGAACGCCAATCCTCCCCGGGTTTTAGGGACCTTTGACAACCCTAATGTTATGGGAATCTTTTCTGTCATTACGTTGGCAATCTTTGTTGCGCTCTTTTATTTTCGCAACAATGAACGCTCGAAAACAATTTTTCTCTTTGCAGCTGTCGGCTTGACGATCAAACTGGTCTTTATGACAATTTCCCGCACCGCTCTTTTGGGAACAGCCTTTGTCCTCACGTTGTTAAGCCTTTGGGCTCTGTTTAAACACCGCTGGAAAAAGGACATGCTTATAAAGGTAGGGGCCTTGTTCGTTTTAACCTTACTCATCTTCTTTACCTCGCCGCGCGGTTTTACGACGCGAATTAACGAAGCAACGAATTTTGACACAAGCACGTCAGCTCAGGGCCATCTTCTGCGAGCAGGGAATGCCTTTGGGTATATTAAGGAATCGCCCATTTTGGGCTGGGGTACAGCTAAAACTACGATGACGACGCTGGTTGATGATGAGTATGCGTTGATTACCCGGCGCTATGGTGTGATTGGCTTAGCCATGTATCTTTGGCTTTTTCTGCGTCCTCTCAAAGGTGCTCTTGGAAAGGTCAGACTTTTTGATTTCTCAAGTCCTGATCAAGGCTTAAGAGAAACAAAAACGCTGCTCAGCATCGCTTACGTGGCTGCGACAGGGGCAATCTTTATTTACAATATTACTGCCGGGATATTTTACAATCTTCAATTAATGACTTTTTTTGCCTTGTTTATGGGTTTGATTTATAGGATAGAAGGGGAAAACGATTGAAAGTCTGCATATTAACCACGGCCCATTCTCCTTTTGATGAGCGAATATTTCATAAGGAAGCCCGCAGCTTAGCTGAGGCAGGTTACGAAGTGGTCATTGCTGCACCTTACACGGCCTCAATGGTTAAGGACGGGATCAGGATTCAGGCCGTGCCGCCCTTATCCTCCAGGTCAGACCGAATTTGGCGGTTGAGATCTTTATACCGAACGGCGCTGCGGGAAAAGGCGGATATCTATCACTTCCATGATCCGGATTTGATTCCCGTAGGCTTGCGGCTGAGCCGGAAACATCGGAAGCCGGTCATTTATGATGTTCATGAATATTACGGCGACAGTCTTCTCACACGTTACTGGCTGCCTAAACCCATGCGTAAATTTGTGGCTAAAACTGTGGATCGGGTTGAAAAACGGGCGGCACGTTCGTTTGCCGGTATTATTACGGTGAACAATCATATGGCAGATCTTTTTAAGCGGGAAAACCCTGAGGGAGAGATCCTGCACAATTATCCGCTGCAGCGGCAATTCCAATTTTCCCGGCCGGCAGGCAGCAAACCACCGGTCATCTTATATCTCGGCGGAATCAATCGGGAACGAGGCATGGAGATTATCTTGCGGGCGATGCCTTTAGTCCGCGAAAAGCATCCTGAGGCCGTCTGCGAATTAGTGGGGCCGGCAGAAACTGAAGATCTGGGGCCGGACTTTTCAGATCTTACCCCCTGGTTAGAGCGGGGAAACGTTCACCTGCGGGGCAAAGTGCCCTATGAGCAGGTTCCGGGAATCCTGGCTCAGAGTTCCATAGCCTTAGTTCCCTTGCTGCCCACCTTAAATTACCGGAAAGCAATTCCTGTCAAGCTCTTGGAATACATGGCCGCCGGACTGCCAGTAGCAGGCTCGCGTTTTGGCTATATTGAAGAAATTATTGAGAAGAACCAGTGTGGGCTGCTTTGTAAACCCGGTGATCCGGAGAGTCTGGCCCAAGCGATATGTACATTCATTGAAAATCCCGCAGAATCCTTAACCTATGCCCAAAATGGCTGGGACGCCTTTCAGCGCGAGTATACCTGGGAGAAAGAACAAAACAAACTGCTCAGACTTTATGAGAGAATTTTGTCTGCGAGGAAGCTGTAAGATGCGTGTTTTAATCTTGTCTCACATGTACCCGAATTCCGTATCTCCTTTAGGGGGGATTTTCGTCCGCCAACAAGCTGCCGCCTTGACTCAATTAGGCGCAGAGGTGAGGGTGGTAGCTCCGGTACCATGGGTGCCGGCTTTTATGTCCGGGCGGGGAAAATGGGGAGGATATCCGTCTGTTCCTTTTTTAGAGGAACCCGATGGATTTCCCGTATTTCATCCTCGTGTTCTGGAATTTCCCCGTTCCCTGTTTTTTGAGTATTATCCTCAAACCTTTGCTCAGGGGCTGCAAAAGGCAGTTGCCGAACAGATCAGGCAAGGTGTAGACGTGATTCATGCTCACGTGGCTCATCCCGACGGAGCAGTCGCTTTAAAATTCGGACTGAAGTACCATCTTCCTGTTGTCGTTACGATTCATGGCCAGGACTTTGCCTATACGTTGCAGCGGAGCCGTGTCTGCGCAGACAGTGTGAAAAAGACCCTCAAAGGGGCCTCGCAGGTGATCCTGGTCAGTCAAAAGCTTAAAACTCAGTACGGTCTGGAAACATGGGCAGATAATTTAGTAAAATATCAGGTCATCTACAATGGCGTTGATCTGGAGGATGTCGTTCCAAGTTCTGACGATAAGGAAAGGCAGGCTGAAATGGATGTTTCCGATGGCGATTCTAAAAGCGGCGGCCGCCGCTGCCTTCTAAGTGTCGGCTTCTTGCGCCCTGATAAAGGCCATGCTGTGGTCTTGCAGGCTCTGCCGGAGCTGATCCGGGAATTTCCTGACTTAGAATACCGGATTGCGGGAGATGGGTCGGAACGTTCGATGTTAGAGGCTCTCACCGAGGAATTAGGCCTGAGAGACCATGTCGTTTTCTTAGGGAGTCTGCCCCATTCTGAGGCTATGCGTGAGATGTCCAGGTGCGATGTTTTCATATTACCCAGCTGGAAAGAAGCCTTTGGAGTTGTTTATCTTGAAGCCATGGCTCATGAAAAGCCGATTATAGGCACTCAAGGTGAGGGGATTGCCGAAATTTTAGATCACAATGACGTGGGCAAAGCCGTTCCCCCTAAGGATGTTCAAGCGATTGCTGCTGCAGTGAGGGAGCTTTTCAGAGATCCTCAGCGGCGGAAGGAAATGGGAATTCGGGGGAGAGCGCTTGTGACTCGTGAATTTACCTGGCGCTCCAATGCTCAGAAAACTCTCGCAGTCTATGAGAAGGCCAGAGAACGTCTTTGATTAATGGTTGAATAGAAAGGTGAACCTGAGTGGAACTTCGTTTAGTTCTTAAGAATGCTGCCGCCTTAAGTCTGGCAAGTGTACTTTCAAAAGCTATCACTGCTGTTGTGGCCATTGCCGTTACCCGTTATTTGGGACCGGACATCTATGGGGAGTATAATGCTGCCCTGGCCTTTGTCAGTACGTTTATCCTTTTTGTAGATTTTGGCCTGAGCAACTATATGGTTCAGGAAGGCTCCTGCGATGAGAGTGTTTTGCCCCTTTATTTAGGAAACACTTTGGCATTTAAGACATTTACCTCACTGGCTATTTACGCACTCATGCTTATTCTGATGCCTGCCAAATTTAGTTTAGCGACCAGGGACATGGTTATTGTTTTTGGGGTGGCCAGTGCGCTAAATGCCTTAGACAGTTCGGTTTACAACTATTTTCAGGCTAAACAGCAAATGTATTATGCGGCACTGTACCAATTCTTATCGACGTTTCTCATCGGCTTACTGACGATCCTGGTGGTTTTAGGCAAAGGGAAAGTTGTGATGATTACCTTTGCTCAACTGGCCGCGACCCTGATCATTTCAATCTTGCTTTATATTCACCTGAGAAGAAGCATTCGCCTTAAGTTTAATGGACAGCTTCTGGTTAAGATGCTGAGAAAGGGCTTGCCCTTTGGAGCAGCGGCTATTTTTTTATATGTCTATTTCCAAATTGACATGTTCATGCTTACCTTAATGCGTACTAACCGGGAAATAGGAATTTATTCAGCGTCCTATCGCTTGATCGCTGTACTCTTATTTATCCCGGGCATTTTGACCAGTGTGATTTATCCCATCTTGTTCCAGCTGGGGGTAGAGAGCCGCGATAAACACAGGGAAACCATCGAAAAAATCTTTAAGGTCCTCAGCGCCGTGGGGATTCCGGGCAGTGTGCTGCTGTTTGTTTTAGCCAACCCTTTATTATCCTGGCTTTACAGTCATCGCTATCAGGAATCAATTCCCATTATGATGATTCTTTGTTGGTTTTTCGCCCTTGAATGCCTGAGCTTCTCCTTAGGTGATGTTTTAACGACAACCAACCGGCAATGGACCAGGGCCTGGATTCAGGGCGGGGCTGCACTTTTAAATATCGGGATCAACCTTTACGCAATTCCCCGTTATGGTATTTACGGCGCCAGTGTGGCAACACTTATTACAGAGCTGTATGTCTTTGTCATGTATTACGGAGTTGTCAGGTTAAAAGTCTATAACATACGCATCTGGCGGCAGCTGCCGGTTATTGTTTTGGCGTCCGCAGTTATGGCGGCAGTCGCTCATTTCCTGCGTTATCTCCATCCTTTACTTTCAGGAGGAATTGCAGGGATTGTTTATCTTGCAGTTTTGATCAGCCTGGATCGTGACTTTCAACGCATCGGCGGCTATGTTTGGCGTCGGGCAAAACAAGTTTTATAAATATGAAGTAAAAAGACAGCACAATCCAAAATAAATGATGGTAATTTGAAAATAGGTGTTGCCTTAGGGCAGGGATAGTTCGAATAAATTAGAATTGAGGTAAGAACTAATATGAAAATCATTACCGTCCTCGGTGCCCGGCCCCAGTTTATTAAAGCGGCACCTCTTTCCGAGACTTTGCGCAAGAACCATAACGAGAAAATTGTCCACACGGGACAACATTACGATTATCAGATGTCGGATGTTTTTTTTGAAGAATTAGGCATTCCCGAACCGGACTATTTTCTGGGAGTGGGTTCCAAACAGCACGGAGCTCAGACCGGGGAAATGTTAACTAAAGTGGAAGAGGTCTTACTGCAAGAAAAACCGGATTGGGTTTTGGTGTACGGGGATACGAACTCAACCCTGGCAGGGGCCCTGGCGGCAGCGAAACTTCATATTCCCATTGCACATGTTGAGGCTGGGCTGCGCAGTTATAATCGCCAAATGCCTGAAGAAATCAATCGTGTCCTGACAGACCATCTGTCAGCCTTGCTTTTTTGCCCCACAGACCGGGCTGTGGAAAATTTGGCCCAGGAAGGATTAACTGAAGGCGTCGTACGCACCGGGGATGTCATGGCAGATGCTCTTTATTATCACGCCCGGAGGGCTGAAGATCGCCAGCTGGGAGATAATCTGCGCTATCCGGAAAAATCGTATCTTCTGGCTACGGTTCACCGCGCCGAAAATACGGATAGCCCCGAGCACTTGCGAGGGATTGTGGAAGCCTTCGCCCGCATTGAGGGACAGATTGTTCTTCCCCTTCACCCCCGTACGAAAAAGCTTCTGCAGGACCATAAAATCTCCCTTCCGGGAAATGTTAAGCAGATTGAGCCCGTGGGCTATTTAGAAATGATCCTCTTGGAAAAAGGAGCAGAGCTCATTCTCACAGATTCAGGGGGAGTTCAGAAGGAAGCCTACCTCTGGCGGGTACCCTGTGTAACCATGAGAAATGAAACGGAATGGGTGGAGACAGTGCAAATAGGCTGGAATACCCTCACAGGTGCTTCTGCTGATAAGATTGCGGCGGCAGTTGCAAGTTATCGCCGGAATCCCTTACCCCCTTATCAAGAGAATCTCTATGGGAACGGCCGAGCCAGCGAAGAAATCGCAGCGGCTCTGGAAAAGCAAAGAAGGTGAGTTGGGTGAGCAGCCGTAACGAACTTGGAAAGATTGGGATTTTCGTAGCCGAGGAGTTGGAGAGAGTCTATCAGGAGCTGACAGCCCTGATGGGAATCCCCGCACCTGTATGGCTAAAGGCCCGGCAAGGAGGGCCTGAGGCTGAGTCTGAGACGGAGACTGAGTCTGTAAGTGAAACTGAGACTGAGACTTTTTTTGCTTGTGATGTTGTTATCGTAGACGGTATTTCTTTGGAGGATTTTAAAGCAGCAGGAACAACGCCATTAGCAGGGACAAGCCCCTTAATTATTGTTTGCGGACCAATTCAAGGAGAAAACCCCGGTCTTCGTCTTACGACCTTGCCTTTTAATCTTGGCCAAGAGGGAACACGTCTACTCATGGAGGGGCGGGAGTATAGGGAAGCGGGAGTAGAGGAGCCATCTCTTGATTTGATGCTTGAGACACTCCGCAGTGTTTTGCGCCAGGAAGTTAAAAACTATCTGGAACTTCCGCCGAAGCCTTGGGGCAATGATTACATTATGATTCTCACTCACGATCTTGACATATTAAGTCTCAGGGAAATGCCCGTCGCCCGCACGTTTTTAGGGTATTTTTACCGCAGTTCCCTTGTCAACTGGAAGCGTTGGCGATCCGGCAAGGTGACGACCCCGGAATTTCTCCAGACCCTTTGGGAAATGGTTCGCACCTTGGCGGCGAAACTTGGTATTGGCCGGGATGTCTGGCAGAGGGCCTTGCCGCTGCTCCTGGATTTGGAAAAACGCTTGAGCGTTCGCTCGAGTTTATATTTTATGCCTTTCCCGGGTAAGCCCGGCCTGCTGCCGCAAGCGCTGCAAGACGGCAAAAACCAAGGTGAGGCTGAAGCGGCCGCTCCTGCCAATCGGGCCTCTTTTTATGATGCTGCTAAACACCGCAGAACGATAACCCGCGTGGAAGAAGAGGGTTGGGAAGCCGGAGTTCATGGCATTGATTCCTGGCATTCGGCACCGGCAGCCCGGGCAGAGTATAAGAGAATTTCTCAGCTGACAGGACAGAAGGAACTGGGGGTGCGCATGCACTGGCTCTATTTTGAAACCCCTGCTTCTTTCCGGGCCATGGAAGAGGGCGGATTTTTATATGATGCTACCTTTGGCTATAATGAAGTTGTAGGTTTCCGAGCCGGAACTCTTCAGCCTTATCATCCCTTGAACTGCCAAACCCTATGGGAACTACCCTTACACATCCAAGACGGAGCTCTTTTGGCTGAGGAACACCTTGATTTAACACGGGAAGAGGCTTTTAAGCAAGCAAAACCGGTCTTGGCGTGGGCCAAGCGCTTCGGCGGAGCAGTCAGCTTGCTTTGGCACAATCAGAGTTTTACGGCGCCTCGTTTTTGGGGAGAAGTCTATGAACGTTTGATTGCCGAAGGGAAGCAGGATGGTGCTTGGATTGCCATTCCCCGCCAGGTGCTGAAATGGTTTGCCCTGAGACGGGAAGCTGAGGTAACCTTGACCAGGGAAGGATCAAAATGGCAGATTTTCTGTACTCAACCCGCAGGGGAAGCCTCTTATGGGCCAACAGATACTCCCCTGCCTCCTCTGCGAGTCCGGCTTTATCTGGATCCAGGCAGAATTAAAGAATGTTCTGTTGCTTATGAGGCAGGCGAAGGGTATATCGATATCCCGGCCCGGCCCCTGGTAACCTTAGAAGTGGAAGGAGATGAACCGCGGTGATGCTGGTTCTGCAATGGTGCTTTTTTCTTCTCAGTCTGGCCGTTGTCTTTTATTGCGGCTGGAAAAAGCCAAGCGCTTTAATCTCCTTTTTGGCCGGAGCCGTTGCCTTAGATGTCTCCATTACTTGGTTTCCCCCTCTCGGGGGCATCGGTTCCCAAATTAACAGTCTGGCCCGCCTTTTTACAGTAGGAATTATAGTGGTACTCCTCTGGTCTCTGGGGCGGGAACCTGAGAAACGCCGGGAATTAAAGAAGCTTTTGCAGCATCCTTTAACCATTGCCTTGCTGATTTATATCGCGGTCGGCGCTTTCAGTCTTGTCTACACGATCAGCAAAGCCGATACAATCATAGGTGTCATCCGGCTTCTGACCATGTTTTTGCTGTATTTGGGCGTTTACCTGCTGGCAGAAAAGAATACCGGTCTGCTCCCGCTGCAGGTTGTTCATTGGCTGGGTGTGGCTTTGATTCCCCTGACAATCTATGAAGGTGCCACGAAGCATTTTCTGTGGCGGGGGTATTTAGCCGAGGGAATGATCGCCCGGGTTAACGCGACCTTTGTCGATCCTAATATCTTTGCCCGTTATCTTGTTTTAGGAATTGTGGCCAATTTGCTGCTTCAATATATGTGCCAGGAGTCCCGCAAGCGGTTTCTCTACTTTGGAACACTCATAGGTTTATTAGGTGCCTTAGACATTACCTTATCCCGCAGCGGTGTGGTGACCCTGGTGGTTGTTTTGGTTCTATTGTGTCTGCTTATTCCCCGCAAAGGAATAGTTCAGCCTATTGGAGTGCTGGGGGTCGTCGGTGTCGTGATCGTGGTCCTCAGACCGACGGTTTGGGATCGGCTTTTGACCATCCGCAACGGCTTGGGGGCTTTAGATGCGCAGCGAGCCTATCTGATTAAGGTCTCTTTGGCCATGTTTCACGATCACCCCATCTTCGGGGTCGGTTTAGGCGGATTTCAGAAATCCTTTTTAACGAATTACCCGAGTTATAAGACAGTTATTCCTTATGTGCAGGGGGTGACTCTCTCGCATACAACGATCTTGACCATTACGGCGGAATTAGGTATAGTCGGACTGACAGCCTTGGCTTTAGTTTGGCTGGCTATTTTCCGAGACCTGTGGAAGCTGCGCAGGAGCAGACAAGTCGAGACAAATGTAAGCAGTACAGGTGCAGGATTTAACGGTACTAATCATAATCAGGTAAACTACCTGTTGGGTGTCGGCTATTTTTTATGGATTGCTGCCGTCTTTATCAGTTCACAGTCTGAAGCACGGTTTTTTGAAGATCCTATGATCTGGATCAGCATGGGAATGATGGTGCACCTGTTGGTGGGTAAAGTTGGGAGTGAAAATAGACGTGAGTTTAACGATACAGCCAATTGAGCGTGAGGAATGGGACGATTTCCTCAAAGGAATTACACAGGGATCGCTGTTTCACCGCTGGGAATGGCAGGATATTATCGAAATAGGTTTCGGTTTAAAGGTTAACCGGCTGGGCCTTTTCGATCAAGAAGGGGTCTTAAGAGGGCTGCTTCCTTTAGCAGAACGGAAGATGAGTCTCTTAAAGTTAGCCGGAAGTGCCTTGTCCGGTGCGGCAACTCCTCACGCAGGACCTTGGGGAGCGGTGCCGCTGCAGGACGTACTCCCGGCCCTGGAAGATTATTTGATGAAGAAACATATCGATTATGTCGAGGTTCGGCTTCCGGATATGGCGGGAAAAGATATTTTCGAAGAGCAGGGGTATACCGTCGAAGAATTATTGACGCTGGATCTGGCGATGCCCCATGATGAAGAATCCTTATGGGCCGGCCTGGAAGTACGCTGCCGCAACGCCGTACGCAAGGCGGAAAAATCCGGCGTCGCAGTTTTTGAACCGGCGACTTTGGAAGAATGGCTGGACCCCTATTATGAGCTTTCAGTCGGGGTTTATCGCCGCCAGGATAAAGAGCCGCCTTTCACCAAGGAATACTTCACAGCGCTATGGCAAAAACTACATCCGCCAGGAGATTTAGTCGTTTTGCTGGCTCGCTATGAGGGTAAGATAATAGCGGGAGGTATTTTTCCCCGGGACAAAAATGTCGCCTATTATTTAGACGGGGTATCCGATCGGGAATACAGTAAAGTGATGTCCAACAACCTTGTGCAGTGGGAATATCTCAAACGGGCCCAAGCCCTGGGGATTGAACTCTATGATATGGTAGGTGCCAACATTCCGAGCATCGCCAAATTTAAGAAAAGCTTTGGCAGCACAGAGCGCAACTATCTCTATGCCTACCGTAACCGGACTGTGGCGGCAAAACTCGGACGATCTGTATATGCCAAGCACAGTGACACGATTAAGAAATTCCTCAAACGCTCCTGATCGAGGCTCCCTTTGGCTAAGCAGGTGTGTCGTGTTAAAATGGAGTAAAACATTCACCAAGGAGTAAAAAAGGAGCGGCGTTCCGATTGCGTATTTTAATGTTAACACAATATTTTCCGCCTGAGTCCGGGGCAGCACAGGTCAGGCTTAAAGAAGTTGCCAAGGGGCTGCAGGCCAACGGTCATCAAGTGACAGTGGTTACAGCCTTCCCCAACCATCCCAGCGGCATCATTCCCCCTGAATATCGAGGGCATTGGCGAATGAAGGACGAGGTCGATGGCATTCCCCTTTGGCGGACCTGGATCTATCCCGTTCAGCGGGGCCGTTTTTGGAAACGTCTGCTGAACTATTTTTCCTTCGTTTTTTCATCCTTTTGGGGTCTAAGCAAAGCCGGAAAACAAGATATTTTGTTCTTTGAATCACCACCCTTATTTCTGGGAATTACAGCCTTAATCTATGGCTGGTTTACTCGTACAAAGATTATTATGAATATCTCAGACCTCTGGCCGGAATCAGCGGTGGCCCTGGGACTGGTCAACAGCCGCTGGATGATCAGTGCCGCCGAATGGCTTGAAAAGCTGCTTTACCGTCGGTCCTGGAAAATATCCTGTCAGACGGAAGGAATACGTTCTTCGTTACTGGAACGAGGCGTACCCAGCCATAAAGTTACTTTTTTACCGAACGGGGTGAACCTGGATCTTTTTGCTCCGCGGGAACGGGATGAAGCACTGGCCGAAAAATTGGGAATTCAAAAGGAAGACTTTGTTCTTATCTACGCCGGGACAATGGGTTACGCTCAGGGGTTGGAATCCGTGATCAAAACGGCGGAGCTCCTCCGGGAGGAACCGGGGATTCGCTTTTTATTCGTCGGTGACGGCACGGAGAAACCTATGCTGGAAGGTTTAGTCAAGGAAAAGGGCCTGGAGAAGGTAAGCTTTGTTGATTTTCAGCCGGTTCAGGAAGTGCCAAGATATTTTTCTCTGGCTTCAGCAAGTATTGTTCCGCTAAAAAAGAATAAACTATTTGAAGGAGCACGTCCTTCGAAAATGTTTCCCGCCCTTGGGTCGGAAGTTCCGGTGATTTATTCCGGAGAAGGTGAAGCAGCTAATTTGGTGTTATCCTCCGGTGGAGGCGTTGTTGTCGAACCGGAAAACAGTGCTGAATTAGCCCGGACGATTCTGGAATTAAAGCAGAATCCGCAGCGGCGGGAAATGGGGCAGCAAGGACGAAAATTTGTCCAAGAGCATTATGCCTGGAGGCAAATAATTGTTCATTGGCTTAGAGAGCTTGGCATATAAACGATACTTGAGATATAAACAATAACTAAGCGTTAATACCGTGGACTCTAGTATTTGTCCTTGATTAGGAAGGAGACGTTACAATGAATCAGCGATCTTCGGCATCCGTAGAGAGCCTTAGGTTTACCTACCCCCAGTGGCAGCTTGTTTTAAAACGGTTGTTAGATTTTGTGGTCGCTTTATTTCTCCTTGTACTTATATCGCCTTTTTGGCTTCTCATCGTCCTCTGGATACGGTCAGATTCCAAGGGTCCTGCCATATTCACGCAGACCCGGGTGGGTTTGCATGGGAAACCTTATACAATTTACAAGTTTCGCACCATGGTTCAGAACGCCGACGCCCTAATCAAAGACAAATTGGCCCAGGTCAAGGATCTCGAAGGGTTCGTCTTTCAGGAGAAAGACGACCCGCGAATTACGCGCAGCGGACGGTTTCTCAGAAAAACCAGTTTAGACGAGCTGCCTCAATTGCTGAACATTCTGCTGGGCAACATGAGTCTGGTCGGTCCGCGGCCGGAAGTCCCGGAAATCGCCAAACTTTATACGCCCCAGCAGCGGCAAAGGCTTAATGTTCTGCCCGGAGTCACGGGGCTGGCGCAAATCAACGGACGCAGTGAATTAACCTTAGGCGAAACCATGAACTACGACTTAGAGTACGTTCGGACTTGGAGTTTTTGGTTGGATTTAAAAATACTCTGGCAAACGGTTTTCGTAGTTTTCAGCGGGAAAGGTGCATACTAAGATCCTAAAATCCCGCATTTTTTATACCTACAAGAAGAAACGCTGTAAATACGCGATAAGAGAAACCACAGATTGACACAGATTTCACCTAAAGCTAAAGCCGGAACCGGGAGCTCACAAACAGTCGTACAGTTGCAGAACAGTACAGATTTGATGATTATATACGAAACAACTGAAAGGGGAGCAGCGAATGCCATTAGTTCGCTGCATCGCCTTTCTTTATTTTGCCATTTCTGGGATTGGGCTTTTAGGCCTTAAGAAGATACTCATAGAATCGTCACAAAAGAGACATTAAATGCTAAGAACTCCCTGTTATGATTTATATAGAATCCTTTCGGAAAAACAATAGACTATAGAGGAAGCTGCCTGATGCCAATAATCTATTATGTTTTAAAAGTTAACTTATGGTTACTTTTTCTTCTAATGGGCATGCTATTTCTTGAAAACAAGGTTAAATCTGTAAGCAAACGTAAGGAGTGTTTTGACCAGTGTTAAATAAAGAGCCTCAATATACGTTAGATACATCAGATATTGAGGTCGATATCTTAAGTCCTTATTATATTCCAGAAGTTGCTCAATTGTATGAGGAGGTTTTTAGTGATCATTTCTTAGGTCACATGGGTCAGGGATTTTTGAGACTCTTTTGTGCCCAATTCATGAATTCTCCCACAAACTATGGGTACGTGGCAAAAAACAAAGGCAGAATCATTGGCTTTGTCTTCGGGACAATCGATGGCCGGCCGTTTTCCCGCTTTTATCGCCAGAATTTCTGGAAGCTGGTCTTTTTAGTCATGGCGAGATACGTTAAAGATGATTACGTCCGTAAACATATCAAGAGCAGACGCAGCTATATTTCAGATGCTTTAAATTCCTTTTTCCGGCGGCGGCCCAGGAGAAGTAAACGTTCTCATGAACGCAGCTTGTTCACGCCGGCAAGAATCCTGGCTATAGGGGTTGTTCCCAGCTTTCGGGGTTTGGGTATTGCTAATCGATTAACCGGACATTTCTGTTCGCAAATGAAACAAGAGGGCATTAAGAAAGTTGGCCTTTCAACCTTACCCTGGAACGAGCGTGCCATTCGCTTCTACAAAAAAGATGGCTGGACTGTGGAAGAGAGTAATGATTCATCGGTAAGTTTTATGCGCTCCATCATTTAGAGCAAAATAGTAATAAACACGTTCAGGGAAGTTGAACATCGAGACTTCGAGGATGGAGAGTCTCTGTCCTTGCCGTTGCCGGTTTGCAGTACGGGGTATCGATCCCTTAGAAGTGAGATTTTTACGATTGGATATAAAATAGCCTGGTTGCCTTAGTTCGGAACTTAGTCGGACTAAGGCAATTTATTTTGTCTATTTCTAGAAGAATAGCCTTTCATCTTTAGCTGAACGAGTTCACTCTAGAGAAAATGCCTTCTTTCTAAGTATTTTTGTACTCTAGTCTATACTCGAGTTTTCTTTTTCCCCAGGAGGACTGCCTTAATTCTTGTCGAATATATGATGATGTATGAGTAAAGAGACAAGAATTAGGATTGGAAGGGGAAGAAGAAAGAATGTTTTGGCGCCGATACAAAAAGTTATTGGCCATTTTTATGGCCGCGCTCTTTTTTATGCAGCTGGTACCCGTCAGGACAGCTTCGGCAGCAGTAGATAAAACAGCATATTACACAGGAATCGGACAAAAACTGGAATACTGGGCAGACAAATACAATATCCCTCCGGTACTTTTGAAATCTATCGCTTGGATGGAAAGCGGCTGGAGACAATATGAACTCGATGACTCGGGACAGCCCATACTTGACCAGCCTTTAATCGGGAAGGACGGCATAGGAATTGGGATTATGCAAATCTCGAGTTACAGTTCCAGCGATACAGCGACGATTGACAAACTGAAAACCGATATTGACTATAACATAGAAATAGGCTGTCAATTACTTAATCAAAAATGGCGGGCTGCGCCTAAAATTGGCAACGGCGACCGCAATGTCCTGGAAAACTGGTATTTTGCAGTCTGGGCCTACAACAACTGGGGCTCGCGCAACAACCCGAATGTCAGCACAGGATCTCCGGCCTATCAGGATTCGATCTTCAGCCTCATGGGTCAAAAATACAACAGCGCAGTTACCTTTGCTCCCGGGGCTGCCAAGTACCCGGCAAACCTCCTGCCCTCTGTAAATCCACCCAATAATTCCAGTCGATACAGCACACCGGCCGAAACCCATACCGGTGACCTGAAGATTGATCAGGATCAATTGTTGGCGACGGGCGGCGGAAGCGGTGGTGATGCCGCGAATGGAGACTATTGGTTCAACTATGCCCGCTGGGCATCGTACTATGCCCTGGGTTTTTATAATACGGCTTATGACAGCTCCGCGATCGCCGATAAAACCGTTGTTACGCAGAAAATCCAAAGTGCTCAAACGAATCTTCTGGCTGAAGCCGATTCCCTCGTGCAGGAAGGGAAGGACTCCTCCGATGCCAGTGCCGCCAAATATTATTGGACGGTTCTCCAAGGACCAAGTTTGAATCAAGATGCTGCCTCCCAGGCTGCCACAGGCTTAAAGAATGCCTTGGGAAAATTATTGGATGAAGCCGACAACATGGTTCAGACGGGAGATGCTTCAGCAGCTAAAAGCGCGGTTCAGGACTATGAGACTGTTTTACAAGGCTCCAGTGTCGATGCCGACCTTGTTCAACGGGCAGACAATGGTCTTCTCACCGCCTATAATAAACTTTTGGACGAAGCCGACAAATTGGTCCTTGCAGGGACAACAGATGGTAAAGCCACTGCGGCGGGTTACTATCAAACAGTTTTGCAAGGCCCTAGTTTAGATGCCGGTCTGACAGAGCGTGCTCAAACCGGCTATCAGGCAGCCGGTGGTTCGGGTTCGGCAAGCTCCGGAACGACTCCGTCGTCAGGCTCAACCCCGGGTTCGACCTCAGGTTCAACTTCCGGTTCAACGCCGACTTCGCCCGCTGAGCCACAGCCTGCGGGTGCGGCAGTTACTCGTCTTTCTGGGACCCGTGCCGAAGATACGGCAATTAAGATCTCCCAGGAAGGCTGGGCCGATAATTCTGCCCCTGTTGTCCTTTTGGCCCGGGTCGACCGCTTCCAGGATGCCCTGGCGGCAGCCCCTTTGGCCAGAAAATTAAAGGCACCCTTACTCTTAACAGCCCCTGACGAACTGGAGAGCAACGTTTTACAGGAATTGAAACGACTGGGTGCAGGGACCAAAGTTTTTGTTATCGGGGGAGAAGTCGCCATCAGCCCCAACGTAACGGATGCCCTTACCCAGGCCAATTTGCCCTCTGAACGTATTTTTGGCAATTCCGCCGCCGATACCGCTGCGGCAATTGCCCGCAGAATGGGTCCCAGCACTCAAGTTATCCTTGCATCTGCCACAAGTTTCCCTGATGCCTTAAGTGCCTCAGCTCCGGCTGCCGCTTTGGGGATTCCCATTCTGTTGACGGAGAAAAGTACGCTGCCTGACTCGACACTGCAGCTTTTGCAAGATTATAAAGTGACGAAAACGATTATCGTCGGCGGGAAATACGCCGTTTCCACGTCCTTTGACAGCACAGGAGGCCCCTTGGAGAGCTACGGGCCGGTGCGCTTGGCTGGGGAGACAAAATATGATACGATGATCAAGATTGTAAACTATTTTCAGCAGGACCCAGCAACATTAGTTATAGCGACGGGAGAAACCTTTCCGGACGGACTGGCGGGTGGAGCCTTTGCTGCCGTTACGGGAAGTCCCTTGCTCTTAATTCCTCAAGGGGACTTAAACGCTGATACAAAGGCCTACTTGAAGGCTCAAAGCGGAAAAACGACCAAGGCTTATATACTTGGTGGAACAGGAGTTATCTCCAGTTCTAATGAGAAGATTTTAGAAGGTCTGCTGACGTCTTCCTGAATTAGCGGAGAAGAACGCGGAATTAGCGGAGAAGAACACGGAGGTTTGACATTCATTGGCACAGCAATATAAAAGGCTATGGATAACAGGCCTCCTGTTCTTCATAGCCTTAGGCCTTGAGCTTCTTTATATCAAATCCTATTCGGTACACTATTTTATCTCTCCGGATGGGTATCTTTACTCCAATATCGCTGAAAACTTTCTCCAGGGCAAAGGACTGGTGAACACTGCGAATTTCGCTGAAGGCGTTAATCATGTTGTCCAAGCTTTTCCTAAGACCCGGGACTATGTAGTAGGCCCGGTTTATCCCCTGCTTTTAGCCTTAATCTATGGAATCTTTGGTTTTAAAAGTTATGCCATGGTGATCGTGGTTCTGCATGGTGTGCTTGGAGCAGCCAGCGCGGTACTTGCTTTTAAAACCGGGGAACTTCTGTTTGGTAAGAGGTATGCCTGGATACCTTACGTCTTGACTCTCGGCTACCCCTTGTTTGCCTTCTGGGGGATGTATGTCTTAACAGAAACGACTTATGTTTTTGCCATTTGGCTGTTTCTCTATTGTTCGGCACGTTATGCCCGAGAAATCGGCCGGCCTAAAATGTCCACTCTTTTAATTTTGGGAGTAGTGATAGGAGTTTCTAATCTTGTTCGTCCCTTTCTTTTGCTCTATTTTCCGGTTATGGGATTTTGGATTTTCTGGATGAAAGGCTGGCGGCTGAAGCAAGCGCTGCGGGATTTTATGCTTATCCTGTTCATGACCGTCTTAGTCATGAGTCCCTGGTGGATACGCAATGAGTTAAAATATCACCAGTCTATATCTGTTTCCAATTATGGTTCCTACGAGTTTTATTTAGGGAATAACCCTCGCACGATCACAAATAGTTACTTTGTCATGGATCAGCCCAGCTATGACCCGGCGGTCAAAGCAAGGATTGATAAACTTCCTCTCCTGGAGCAGGAAAAGGAGTATAAAAGTCTGGGAGTCTCCTATATTGTCAGTCATCCGGTGCTGTTTCTGGAGCGCACCTTGGCCAAAGAAAAGAATCTGTTTTGGCAGCCCGTAAGTTCCCAAGAAGGGCAGGCTTATAAAATGAAAGGGGACTTCCTTGACAAGTGGTATCTGCTTTTAGGCTTAAGCGGGATTATCTTAAGTATCATCTGGCTGAAAAAATACAGCTTCCTTTTGCTTTATATCCTTTACTACAGCTTTATCGTGAGTATGATCACAGTCGTTTCAGGAGGACGTTATCGCCTGCCGGTGATGCCGGCGATGATTTTGGCGGGGTCCCTGGGTCTTGTACTGCTCCTTAAAGGAGCCGGGAAGCTGCTGGGAACACGGGGAAGAGCCCATGGGAGGTTGGCATAAACGATGTCGCGTGTCCAAATCGTCGTACTCATTATGAGCATTCTGGTCACAGGTTTTATTATCGAACAAGTACGTCTGCGCCGTCTGGCCGTTGAATATTCTTTAATTTGGATTGTTGCGGGCTTTGGCATGATCTTTTTCTCCTTATGGAGAAACGGGATCGAGTATTTGGCGAATCTCATGGGAATTTACTACGCACCCTCCGCGATTTTTGTAATTTTCGGGGTCTTGGTTTTTATTCTTTGTGTCCATTTTTCCCTGGAGATTTCCAGATTGAGTTCTACGAATCGTGTTTTGGTGCAGAGAATTGCTTTACTAGAAGACGACTTAAGAAATTTGCAGCAGAGTCCTCAGACAAAATCCCCGCAAATCAGGAAGCAGAAACAAGCAGCGGAAACGAGTCCGCATAAGGACGTGTAAAAAGAAGGTATGCAACGAATTTTAGCGATTGTTCCGGCATTGAATGAAGCCCGGAATATCGGCGCCGTGGTGGATAATCTAAAAAAAGTGTCCTCTTGGCTGGATGTTCTGGTCATCGATGACGGATCGACGGATCAAACGGCGGAGGTTGCCCGCAGTCATGGAGCAAACGTCATTTCCTTGCCTGTGAATCTGGGAATCGGGGGAGCAGTGCAAACAGGATTTCTCTATGCCGTTAAAAATCACTATGATGTTGCCCTGCAAGTCGATGGAGACGGGCAGCACCGGGCTGAAGAGATCCAGAAATTGATTGAGCCTATTCTCAGGGACAGAGCTGATGTCACCATCGGATCGCGTTTTTTGAGTAAAACGGCCTATAAATCCTCCTGGTCCCGGCGCATGGGAATCTATCTCTTAAGCAAAACGATCCAGTCCGTGGTGCGCAGGAAATATACGGACCCCACCTCGGGATTCCGCGCCTATAACCAGAAAGCCCTGCGTATGGTTTCGGCCCATTATTCAACAGACTACCCGGAACCCGATGCCATCGTAACCCTGATCAAAAACGGAGTAAGGGTCATAGAAGTCTCTGTGGAGATGGACGCCCGTATTTCCGGAAACTCGTCAATTACCCCTTTTAAAAGCGGGTACTATATGTTCAAGGTGAGTTTAGCCATCATTCTTAACTCAATGATGAGCCGGATCTGGCCCGAGTAAACAGAAACATCAGACTACTGAGCAGTCTGATGTTTCTATATAGGTACGAAGAGACTTTGTAATTTAATCCTAATAGTGCGAGTGCAAATTTTATAGCAAATATGTACTCAGATTTTGTCCCAAAAAGCCGCCACTATTTTATTCAGTAAATTAGTGGCGACTTTTCTCCTTTTTACCTGTTGCCGGCCACGGATGGCCGAGCCTTCATTCTCTTCTCTTAGCGCAAATACTGCTTAAGGAGCGGGAATATGGCGTTGGAGCTTGCAGGAGTGAGTGACCAGTTGAGTGACCAGGCTCCGATTCCGCCAAGACTATATTGGTTGAGCAGGGACAGTTTGGCGTTCCAGCTTTGAGCATCGTCGTAATAAACAGTGTGGGTGCCGGAAGAATCCGTGTAATTGAAATAAGGGATTTGCGAGGAATCTCTCTGAATGGGACCTTGCGCTAAGGCCTGAAGTTCGGCCATCCCGCCGGATTTTCGCTGATAGGTAGCGCTGCTTCCGCTGCCCGTAGTCCACCAGTCGTTGCCGTAGTACGGTATGCCGAGGAGCACTTTATGCATATCAACACCTTGAGCTTTGGTGTATTGCATAACCTTGTTCATCCAATCCAGAGGTGCAATGGGTCCTGGGGTTGAATGGCTGTAGTCATAGGTCATAACATCCAGGTAATCCACGTTTTGGGCTAAAGCAGAGTAATTAAATTCTGTCAGCCAGGACTCTGAGCCTGTGCGAGCCATAACCGCTTCAATGACCAACTTGTTCAGAGGGTGAAGTTTGGCATAGAGTTCATGCATAAACTGCGTAAGATAGGGCCCTGTACTGTCGCTGATCAGTTCAAAGTCGATGACAATTCCGTCAGAATTGGTGTTTTGGATTAAAGCGATGATCTTGTTTTCCAAGGCTGCCCGAGTTGTTGCTGAAGACAAGACTGTGTCTACGGTTTTAGGGGTCGACCAGCTTGACTGAATTACGGGCAGAACCTTAAGATCGCGGGCATGGACAGCGCTTGTGAATTGAGTATAGTCTGCCGCGGTGGCATCCCAGCCTCCGGTGACATTGCCATTGGCTGCGTCATCAAGGTAATACCAGCTCGGCCCGATCAGATCGGCGTAATCGGTAGCCGGTGAAGGAATTGATTGGAGCTGGCTGAGCATTCCCTTCGTCCCGCTGAGTGCACCTTGGGTAAATTGCAGGGAAATCCGGGGCTGCACAACTCCTGTCCGCAGGATACTTTCCATCTTGTAATTAATTACGCCCCACCCCCCCAGAATTGTAAAGGCAGTGCCGGAAGATCGTTTTTGATCGAGATAAGATGATGTATAAGAAGCTAATGGTTTTGAAGGAAACAAAAAGATGGGAGAATTCGTTTTTGCCGCCAGGGCCGCACCTGCTAAGGCATCGGGGAAATTTTCGCCTGTGGCAACATAGACATGGGAACTGTCATAAGGGAGCTGATTTAATACGATACTATTTGTTTCGTACTGATCATACCCGGCATAACGGGCGGTAACAGTAACCGGCTGCGGGAGTTTCGCCAGCTGATCTTCTACGGTTTTCTGAATAACGGCCGTTCCGCCGATCAGAGTGACCTTCTGGACACCCATTTGGGCAAGAGCTGAGACAGTTTCCGCAGGTAAGGAATCCGGACGCGTGAGCAAAATCGGTATCCCATGAGCTGCCGCATAAGAAGAAATACTTAAAGCATCGGGAAAATGTTCACCATTAACGATGAAAGCCTGGTCTGAGGTCGGAGTTGCCACACCTGCAATCGCTGCAGCAGTTCCATATTGATCTGTCCCGGCAAGACGTGTCGGAGTAATTCCCTGATCTTTGAGGGTTTGCTCAATAGAACTGCTCAGAGCAACGGTTCCGCCGAGAAGATAGACATTTTTTGTCCCCAGCCGTTTCAGCTCGCTTAAAACAGCAGGATCTAAATGATCGGATTCTGTCAGAAGCAAGGGTCCATTTACTTTATGCGCCAAAACAGATCCTGTGAGCGCATCCGGGAAGTTTTGACCTGTAGCGAGGACAGCAACAGGAGCTTGATCCCACCCAGCTTTGGAGATCTCTATGGCCGTATCATAGAGGGTAGTGCCATAGATTCGATCTGTGATGGAATCAGTAGAAGCAGCCTGGGCATCAACAGACTGAAAAGGGACCAGATTGGTCAAGAGGGCTACACCGCAGATAAGGGCAATGAGGCAGGAGACCATGCGTAATTTATGCTTTTTGGTGTTATATGGCTGATTGTGATTAGTTTGCTCAGATTTCCTTGTGAAGAATTTAATCATCTTCCCCTCCTTTGTTCATAGCTAAAATCACTAATTGACATTAAGTATTCGTGACAAAAATGAGAAAACCTGCCGAAATTTAGTTAAGTCCGGTTGCCAATATCCAAACAATCAGGGAAATTATAGGAGATTGTTTTCAATTCATGGCAAAAAAGAGAAAAGGAAAGTGCCGATTTTTGTCGAATACATGGTTAGCATCAATTCGTACATAAAGAGGTGGCAAATATTCGTATTAAAAAAAGTTTCTTCATTAATAAGGTTAAATATCTCTTTGTTCCTTTTTTAATAATAGGATTGAATGTAAGCCTTATGTCCGTGACTTTAACAGAACAAAACTATCTTACACCGGGAACGTCACAAACTCAAAACCAAATTCTAACTCAATTACCTGTGGCGTCTTCGGGGTCAATTACTTCCCCAAAACAAGTACAGGCTCTGATTCCTTCTCAATCAATAGCCAAGGATTCCAAGTCAGCAAGCTCTGTTTCCCCGCCCACCCCACAGATTGTCGTCTCCTTAGCTTCTAAAACCGATATTACAAAACTGGCCAAAGAATTTAAGGCCACGGTTTTGCGGCAGGGACCGCTGAATTTTGCGACGTTGGGGTTTGAGAAAACGGTCAACATAGCGGCGATGACCGCAAGCCTAAAAAAGGTTCCCGGGGTTCTCAGTGCCCAGGAAAATCACCTGCACAAGATAGCCGCAGCATCCCTGCCTGCCTTGCCCTCTGATCCCTATTTTAAGGATCAATGGTCTGTCGTGAACGGGGATGTTCAGGGAGCATGGGGTATGGGGGCGACAGGCAAGGGAATAACCATCGCCATCGTGGATTCGGGCATAGACCTAAACCACCCCGATTTGAAGGATAATATTGTCCCGGGGTACAATGCGATTACCCAGAGTGACGCACCTGGGGCGAATCAAGATGATAACGGACATGGCACCCATGTTGCCGGCATCGCTGCGGCAGAGAGAAATAATACAGGTATTGTCGGTGTGGCCTATCAGGCGAAAATTATGCCCATCAAAGCAGTGAATTTCGACGGAGATGGCTATGACGATGCTATTGCCAGCGGAATCGTCTGGGCTGCCGACCACGGGGCTAAAATTATCAATCTGAGTCTGGGCTCAGATGATGAGGCGTTCTCAGAGGTGATCGGCCAAGCGGTCCTTCACGCCTACAATAAAGGATGCCTGCTCGTCGCTGCCTCCGGGAACTACGATCCTTCCTCCGCAAAAAATCCCGGGGTCACGTATCCTGCCTCAGATTCGCATGTCCTGGCTGTTGCGGCAACAGACCAAAATAACGACATTGCTTCCTATTCGGCAACCGGTCCGGAAGTCAGTTTAGCCGCACCGGGGGACGAAATTACCAGCGATTGGTGGAGTTTGGCTGAGGGTTCCGGCTATGCTGATGCCAGCGGAACCTCGATGGCTTCGCCTTTTGTGGCCGGAGAGGCGGCTCTTGTCTGGGGGCAGCATCCTACATGGACACGGGACCAGGTTGTTGAGGCTCTGAAAGCCGGCGTCAAAGATTTGGGAACGCCTGGGCGGGACAATGATTACGGTTACGGTTTAGTTGATGTCACCCGGGCCGTAACCCTTGCCGCGCAAACCGAAGAAACACGTCCCTCACCGGCGGATGTCACTAGTTTGGGCGGCAGTGTTGAGGCGATTGAGGGGTCCGCTGCCTTAACGTTGTCAGTACCTGCGCAAGCCTTCGCAGCTTCAGCCAATGTTTCCCTGACATCAGTATCAATCCCGCAAGCCCTTCCGAATGAGGCAAGATTTCTAACGCCGGCCTTTGACGTCGAGTGGGGAAGCGAGACACCAAAGGAAATGCTGGCCTTAAATTGCAGCGATCCTTCCCTGGAAGGAATGCAAGACGCCGTTATTTATCATTGGGACGGCGCACGCTGGATCACCTTAGGAGGAGAGCTGCAAAACGGAGAAATCAATTTCGGCCTTTTTAAGCCGGGGATTTACACCGTGGGAACAATACAGGCCGCAAGTCAGTCAGTACAGCGTTTTGCAGGCACAACGGCCGAAGGAACGGCGATTCAGATTGCTCAGGCTGCCTTTCCCACCGGAGCGGATACGGTAATTCTCGCTCAAGCTAATCAATTTCCTGATGCTTTAGCCGGGGCGCCCTTGGCTTATAAGTTGCAGGCACCGATTTTACTGACCCCCAGCACCGCCCTCACACCTGATGTTCGCAGCGAAATCCAGCGCCTTGCTCCGAAAACCATCTATCTTTTAGGCGGTCCGGCTGCTCTTTCAGCGCAGATTGAGCTGGAGCTTCAGCGCACCTACACGGTAAAACGTCTTTACGGCTATACGGCAGAGGGTACCGCGGGGGCTATTGCAAAAGAACTGGGTACAGAAGGACGAGCTGTGATTGCCAATGTCAATCATTTTCAGGATACTTTGGCCATTTCCGCCTGGGCGGCGCGTCAAGGGGTTCCGATTTTGCTGACAGGCGCAGATGCTTTAGCGGAAGATGCTCAAACATCTCTTAAGGAACTTAAGGTTTCGCAGACATTGATCATTGGCGGAACTGCCGTTATAAGTTCTGCCGTTGAAGATCAGCTGCCTCTCCCCCAAAGAATTGCCGGAAATACGGCCTATGACACGGCAGCTGCTGTTTTGCAGACGTATCCGCCCAGTTCGTTGAAACTGGAATTAGCAACAGGGGAGAATTTTCCCGATGCTCTGACGGGAGCAGTCAGGGCAGCGCTGCAAGGTTCGATGGTCGTTCTCGTCCCGACCAAGTCGGAGCTGCCCTCCAGCCTGGTTACTCTGCTGACCTCGTGGAAAGGCAAGCAAATAGAGGCTTTGGGAGGAAAAATTGCACTGCCGGATGCTGTTGTGCAAAGCGTGGAAGCATTACTTCAGTAAGCGTGGGATAAAATACCATATTTTCTTGCAGGACATCGCTCATTAATAGCGAATTAGAAAGTATTTTGTAGAAAAGGAGAGGTCGTTAATGTGTCACATTTAAAATGGAAAGTTATAGGAATGGTGATTATTGCCTTCTGTTTCCTGATAGGGCTGCAAAATCCTGCTCAGGCATCTGAGTTAAACTTTACAACCACCAGGATTTCCGGGGCGAGGCAAATCGACACTGCCATACAAGTTTCTCAGGCAGGTTGGCAGCAGGCGGATACTGTCTTATTGGCGAACTGTGATCACTTTCCCGATGCTTTGGTTGCAGCGCCGCTGTCGCACGAGTTGGATGCCCCTATTCTTCTGACCCAGAAGCAGGGAGTCGATCCCTATGTCCTGGATGAAATTAAACGTCTGGGTGCTAAAAAAGCTATTCTTTTGGGAGGAACAGCGGCTTTAAGCACTCAAGTGGAAACAGACCTTGAAAATGCCGGCCTCGCTAAACCGGAGCGAATCTGGGGGCAGGACCAATATGAAACGGCTCAAAAGGTTGCCGAGCGTGTCGGGTCTAAAGGTCAGGTTATTTTAGTCAGCGGGGAACAATTCCCGGATGCTTTGGCCATTTCTGCTTACGCAGGTAAGACCGAGACCCCGATTCTCCTGACAAAAGCCACGACCATGCCAGAGGTTACGAAAGAAGAACTTACGGCCTTTCAGCAAAAGGGTGATACTCATACCATCGTCGTCGGCGGAGAGGCGGTGGTCTCTAGTTCAACACTGACCGGATTGCCGGATGTCCAGCGCATTGCCGGTGAAGACCGCTACGAGACTGCGGCGGAGGTCTATGACTTTACTCAAGACGATTTAACCGCCCCTAAAACATACATCGTAACCGGGGAGAATTTCCCCGATGCCCTGGCTGCCGGAGCGTTGGCCGCCAAAGAAAGCGCAGGGCTTATTATGACTCAAAAGAACACCTTGCCCGGAGCAACCTCTTCTGCTTTGTCCAAACCCACCGAAAATTCGACTTCTGTCGTCATTGTCGGGGGAACAGCGGTTATTTCCGATCAAGTCAAAGGAATGCTCGAGGGAACGATACCGCTTCCTTCCTTATTAGCAGGAATGAAGATCGTTGTCGATCCAGGTCATGGCGGCCCGGATACGGGAGCTATCGGCCCCTCAGGAACCTATGAAAAGAATAATACTCTGGCTGTTGGTCTTGATCTGGCCAGTGTCCTGCGAGCCGCAGGAGCACAAGTCATTATGACCAGAACTACCGACGTATCTCCGGCTGTCGGACAGTACTCCGAACTTTCAGACCTCCAGGCACGAACGAAAATAGCGAATGATGCCAATGCAGATCTATTTATCTGCCTCCATAACGACTCCTTCAGCAATCCAAGTTCAAACGGTACAACAACCTATTATAGTTCAGCCAGTTCCGCTGCCGGTCAATCTCAGACTCTTGGTAACAATATTCAGAGTGAATTGGTTAAAGAGATTGGTTTATATGACCGGGGAGTAAAGGATGCACCCTTTTACGTCATCAAAAACACGAAGATGCCGGCGGTTCTCATTGAGATTGGTTTCATTTCCAATCCTACGGAAGAGCAGCTCTTGGGATCACCGGATTTTCAGCAGAAAACAGCCCAGGGGATATATAAGGGGATTTTAAAGTACAAAGGATACTAGCTATTTCAGTAAAGACTAAAACGTAATTAAGCCAGATTTTACATCTCTGAAATCTTCTAAACAAATTTTTTATGGGATGTTAACAAAATTTCCACATTTGACATTAAATTTTGTGGTATACTCAATTATCTCATTGGTCATTTACGTATATTTTTTGGCTAATGGTGGAAAACTAATAGTTTTTAGTGTAAACTAGACTACATTGAGACAAAAGCTATTAAGTCCAGATTCGAAACCCGTCCGAGAATTGGGGTTTGGTTTGAAGAGACCTTAAAAAAAATTCGGACAGTAAGCAGGAATATTAGTTATTATGGAGAATACATATAGCTAATGTAGACCCTTTTTTGTGGTTTCAAATTTTCGATGCGGTTCTAAAGGGTAACCAGGGCGGATGAGATTTCATCTTCAGGGGGGACGCTCCCGCTAAAGTCCTAGGTCTACTTTTAGATATTGCGCAATGTCTAAAGATTGTGCTACTCATGTTAAGGGGGTGAGGGACGACTAAAAGACGTCCTTAGGTAAGGAAAAGAGATAGTCATTCACCAGACAGAAGAGATCCAAAGACGAGAGGAGATATTCACTACATGAAAAAAACTAAAAAAGCCTTAGCATCTTTAGCTATCGCTGGAATGGCCTTGACGACAGTACCGTTCAACGCTTTCGCTGACGGTGCAGTTCCAACCCGTTTGGCAGGTACTACTGCAGCTCAAACTGCAAATGCAATTGCCGATCAAACCGGCTGGACTGGTACAGCAATCCTTGCATCCTCTACTTCCTATGGTATGGTTGATGCTCTTACAGCTGGACCACTCGCTACTTACTTAAAAGCTCCTATCCTTTTGACCGGAGCAGGAAGCACACTTGATGCTGACACCAAAACTGAACTTACCAAATTGAGCGTTAAAACCGTTTATGTAACCAGCGGAACTGCTGTTATTAAACAATCAGTTCTTGATGAACTTACCGGCATGGGCATTACGGTTGTTCCCCTCGGCGGTGTTGACCGTGCTGAAACTTCTGTAAACATTGCTAAGAAAATGAGCGGTGTAACCAAAGTTGCAGTTGCAAACGGCATTCCCGATGCTCTTTCAATCGCTTCTATCGCTTCCGCTGCTAATGAGCCGATCCTCTTAACCGATAAAAATTCACTTCCTGCCAGCGTTTCTTCTTATTTAGCTGCTAACTCAGGAATTACATCTTCAGATGTTATCGGTGGAACAGGCATCATCAGCGACGCAGTTGTAGGACAATTGCCCAGCGCTACCCGTCATGCAGGAGCCACTGCTTATGACACCAACAATCAAGTTATCCAAGACTTCAGCTCAGCTCTGAAATTCACCAACGTATTTGTAGCTAACGGTGAAACCAGAATTGACGCTCTTGCCGGAGCACCCCTCGCTGCTCAAACCAGCTCACCGATCGTTCTTACGAACGGAACCGCTCCTGCAGCTACTACCTATGTACACGGCAAACTTGCTACTGGCGCTGTAGTAACAGCTCTCGGCGGCGAAGCTGTTGTTCCTGAAACTGTACGCACCGCAATTGTTAGCGGTCAAACCGGTCCGAACAACAACGGTCCGTTGTCCGTAACTTCCGTAACAGCAACTGCAGCTGACAGCTTTAAAGTTGTCTTCAACCATGCACCTGCTGATACTTCAAAAGTTACCTTCGATGTAGAAGAGTTCAATACTCCTTTTACCGTAACTGCTACTTGGAACTCCGACAATACAGTAGCTACCCTCCAAAATTCAGCAGCATTTCCGCAAGGAACCTATACTGTTGACGTTAAAGACGACACAACAGATCTGGGATCAAGCTCAGTAACTGTTGACCAACAAAAGATTGCAGCTATTAACATCACCGCTACCAAATTAGGTGTTGTAACTGATAAGAATAATAACCAAACAGGTTATGCAACTTATCAAGTATTAGACCAATATGGCAACGACATCACAACCGGCGGTCTGGCTAACAGCTTAAACTTCCAAAGTGGTGTTGGTAGTGTAGATGCTAAAGACGGCTTACTCACATTAACCCCAAATGTCACAAACCTTATGCAGTTCTCAACCGTCGTTATTACCGGTTATGATTCAACTTCCGGTGTATCAACGAGTGCTACCTTAACAACCTCTACTCAAGTTGGTACCTTAAGTGATTTCCAACTTGGTACTATAAGCAATGCTGATGGCAAGAATTTAACTGATGGAGATTCCAGCGTATTCTACATTAGCTATACCGCAAAAGACATCAGCGGTAACCCAACAACCAATTATGATTTGATTAAAGGCGGCTTAATCCTGCATTCCGATGGAAATGGCAACGATAACCTCCTTACCACTTCAAACTCATACGTACAAGCCAGCGTTGAAGAAGATCCCAGCGATTCCAACAAAGCTGTTATCAAGGTTATTGTTAACAACACTTCAGGTAATTCCCTGACTGTGGACATGCCGACTGTTATTACAGCTATGACTTGGAATGGAACAACTTCAACTCTGAACACAACCTTATACAAATCTTCGAAGATTGACAGCTTCACAATTATGGCTCCTGCAGACAGCATTGCTGTTGACGAGTGCAAGCAAGTTCCTTTCCGCGCTTTAGACCAAAACGGAAAAGAACTCACCAAGTGGTCTGATCTTAACACAACTGATCTTACCATCACGAATGCATTCCTGAAGGAAAATTCCGATGGAACTGCCAGCCTGTGGTGCGGTCCGAATACTGGCAAGGGATTTGGCATTGACGGACAACAAGTTATTACAGCCAATACTGCAACCGGTAAATACAGCTCCATTACCATTAATGTTCAAAAAGCTGCTAAAGCTGATACCTTACAATTAGACCAATCCGTAGTAGCTACCAATATGCAAAGTGGTGCACTGCAAGGCGTTGACTTTGGTTGGAACTATGGTGGCTTCACCGTAAAAGACCAATACGGCCGAGTAATTGATATGCAAGGTAAATATAAAGGCGGTCAGGGATCAACTGCTGATCCGAACTTTAACTATCAAGTTGTAGCATCTGCTACCGGTGATCTTTCGGTTGTCGGTTCGGATTCCGGCGAGAATCTGACGAATGGCGCTCCAGTAATCTACGGCGGAAACGGTGTTCGTATTCAAGCTAAGACTGGCTTAGAAGCCAATGGCGGTTCCGGAACAGTTCGCTTCGATTTAATTAACCTCGACGACAATCATGCTGGAACTACTGCAGATCCGCACGCCGTTATTGATTCCAAATCAGTAACCATCTCCGTCCTGAAAAACAACGATATCAAGGATTACTATGTAGATACGGTTAAAGATCCGATCTATGTTGCTGATGCTACTGATGAAGCTTCTGCTACTGCTAGACAAAATGCATATGCAGCTGAACCATATGTCTATGGTAAATCTGCAAGCGGTTCAAAAGTAATCTTACAAAACGGAAGTATTCTTGGAGCTAGTGTTGACAGCAAAGACTTCTTTACCGCATATACCCCATATCCTGCAGATCCATATTCGGAACCTTATGATTGGGAAAACGTTTATGTTTATGCGAAGAAATTAGGAGACAATGTTACTTCTTCCAGCACCACCTTAAACGTAACCATTAATGGTGCTGATGGTGTAGTACACTCAGTAACAACTCCTATCCAATCTTCAACTGCAGATCCTGTAGCATCCGGTATCTATGTATCCGCAGCTACCTTTAAAGATGGTGTAACACTTAATGATTTAGGCGACCAAGCTACTGTCAGCGTAGATTACATGCATGATGGTGCTCTCCTCGAAAGATATGATAGTGCCGGATCAGGCGCTAACCGTGCCCCAGTATACATCTATGCTAAGGATCAATATGGCACAAAAGCTATGGCATTGTCATATCTCAGCGCCAAATTGACCAGAAGTGGTGCCACAACCTCTTCGACTCTTACACTGACTGACGGAAGAATTCCGACTGGTACTAATCTGCAACCTGGTGATGTAATCACATTATCTGGCGTTGCCGGTGGATATGTCAAAACCATCGATATTACGGTTACTGCTAGCGTAGCTCCGGCTCCAGTCGCAACAGCAACACCAGTTATTACTGGAACGCCAACTGCAGGTGATACAACTGTAAGTGGTACATCAGTCGCAGGAGCAACTATTGCACTTAGCGTCAACGGAACAGCTCAAACTCCTGTAACAGCTGATGCATCTGGAAACTGGACTGTAACAGTACCAGCACTGGTTACTGGAGATGCTCTTTCAGTAACAGCTACATTAGCTCCTAACACAGTTAGTACTGCTGCCACTGCTACTGTTGTAGCTGCTCCTCCAGTCGCAACGGCAACGCCAGCTATTACTGGAACACCAGCGGCAGGTGCTACAACCGTAAGTGGTACATCAGTCGCAGGAGCAACTATTGTGCTTAGCGTCAATGGAACAGCTCAAGCTCCTGTAACAGCTGATGCATCTGGAAACTGGACTGTAACAGTACCGGCATTGGTTTCTGGAGACGCTCTTTCAGTAACAGCTACATTAGCTCCTGATACGATTAGTGCACCAGCCACTGCAACTGTAGCATAATAAGGACAGAAAGCTTAACTATAAGTAAGGTTTTTCGAACTGACTGAAACATAACCCTCACACCGATTTGGTTTGAGGGTTATGTTCTAATTTTCTATGGCTAATAAATATATAGGTGTTATCCTATTCTATGATAGCAACCTAAGTTAAGTCTTAACCTAATACTTTTAAAAAAATAAACCAAAGCTAGCGTATAGTAAGCTTAAAGGGAATTATATTAAGTAAAATTGATCAAGTTAAAGTAATACCCATAAATTGATACTAAGTGGATTTGTCCATGTCTTCTCCTTAGTTAGCGAAGGATATTATGTTAATTTAATATTTACCTGGATCTTCGTTCATAGTCCAGAACCTTTTGATATGTTATTTACTCTTTTCATCAGTTCGGTTAATAGCACTTACGCGGAATAATGAAAATCATTAGATTTTCTAATGTTACCGTTAATAGGCCTGCGTTTTAAGAACGCAGGATTATTTTGATCTAATAAGAGAAAGGTTAGCCGTGGCATAAGCGGTGGAACAAATAGTGTCGAACGAAACCTAGCCCCGATTTTCAGCTTTTGATAATCGGGGCTAAGTCACATTCATAAGGAAATCCTTCACTGGCAACATCTTTGATATATTTGTAGTGATTACGGATAAGCATCTTGAACTGTGCATCGGATAGATAATCGTACTTATTGGTTTCCTCTTCTATCCTGAAAATTAAATGACCCTAAGATAGTCAAAAAACAAGACCCATAAAAATCAACTTGCATATCCAAATCTGGTTACAACTTGGCTCCTGCAAAATTTCAAATATTTCTCGTTATGTTACCTATTCAACTGTGAATTTGTATCCTAAACCTCAAGTTTCTTAATTGACTGTTTTAGCACTGTAAGACGCTTTAGTTCTGCATAATAGTTTGTACCAAGCTCAATATAGGGCGGTCTTCTCTTTAGGATGTAGTACGCGATGATTAAAATGCTATGGGCAACAGCCAAAGCAGCTCGGTTTGCTCCTTTACTGGCGGCTATTCGGTGGTACTGTGACGATGAATATGTTTCTTTCGTGCGGGACGCAGCTCGGGCGGATTCAACAAGGGAACTTCTTAACTTTTGCCTTACTTTTTTGGCTTTACCAGACTTTCGTTTTTAAAACAAGATCCAATTATATTGGTACCAAAGGATGTCATCCCAGATTGCGTTAAGGACTATGTGAATTATATTGGTTATAGCAGATCAGGAACGGGTCCGCTAAATACATATGTGGTAGGAGATTCTAGTGTCATAAATGGATGATGTTTTCAAAGAATTTATTGGTTTTAAGCCTGAGCGAATCGTTGGAGAAGATAAATATGAAAGGAATATAGCCATTAATCAAAAGTTTAATACCTATCTTAATTCAGATAGTCTTTGTTTAGCTACTGGAGAAAATTTTGCGGATGCACTTGCGGGATCAGTATATGCGGCAAAACTACATGCCCCTATTATTCTTGTAAAGAATTCCCCACAAGATATAACAAGAGTTACTATCAAGAACGGTTAAATAATACAAATACGATTAATGTATTTGGAGGTACAGCTGTTGTCTCCGATAGTTTAATTCAAGATATAGGAAAGAAATCTCTTTCTACACCACAAACCATTTGCAAATTTAAAGATCATAACCTTGAGAATGTAGTCAGGGAAACTATTCATAAGAATAACGGGGATATAACTATTCAGGATGCTCAAAGTTTAAAGTGTATTTATGGAAATGGTTCACAAATCAAAGACTTGAGTGGAATAGAAAATTGTACAAATTTAACGGCGTTATACTTGGAGAATAATCAAATTACTGATATTAGTGCCCTGAAAGGTCTATCAAATATAAGAGCCCTACACTTGGAAGGTAACAAATTGAATGATAATCAGTTAAATAATAGTAATAATGATTTTGATGCTCTAAAATATATTTGCCTTAAAAATCTCAATTTAAGAGATTTAACTGGAGGTGATTATAATTGCTCTCAAATAATTAATTCTAGAAACTTTGGGAAGGATTTAATTTTAATTGATAACATTAGTATATCTGTGAATCAAAATGATAGTTATACGCTACCATCAACTGTAAAAGCGAAGGTGTATAAGGGGATTCCCGGGAGGGACGTGGCAGTTAAATGGAATGCAGCTACTGTTGATACAAGTGAAGTAGGAACTTATTATTATTATGCTTTGGTTGATGGATATGATGGATATGTAATTTTAACAGTAGAAGTTACAGGCAATGTTCAGTAGTTTAATGGGCTTTGGAATGCAAGTTAATTTCTATGTAGTAGGTATAGGAAAACCTGCTTATCCAACTTTTTGAGAGTTTCAAAACCGTTGGCAATAATTTTTTGCTATAGCAAACATACAACGTTTTTTAAGCTATCAAAGAGAATTAAACAACTTTTTATAAGATAGTTCCTCATGGAATTTCCCCTCATTGTGAGGGGAAATTTTTATTTTAATCTTCGAAAATTTAGTAAAACGAAAGATTAGGGATTTATAATAATAATTAAAGTAATCGGTGGAATACAAAACGGTGTGAAGAACAACCTCCTCTCTGATATCCTAAGAGCAAGTAAGCATAGGGGAGGTAGAGCAACCATAGCGGTTAGTCCAGTAATCTGCCGCCGAAAATCCGTATATCCAAGTGCGAGATAAATATGTTCGGCGCTATCGGCTATACGCTGAATCATAGTTTCTGCAGAACCTTTACCAGTTCGACTATGGGTAGTTGGATTGAAATCATCCGGTACACTGATAGAATAATCTCCAATGCGTAAAGAAATTTCCGATTTTGTGGACCATGTTTCGTTAGTGCGGAGTTTGCCTTCGGGCAAAAGAACCACTTCGGCGAATGAATTATCTTCTGTCTCTTGTTGTGCCACTCTATTAAACTTTTAATTCCAGTAACGATAAGTGTAATATTGAGTCCATTCTGTAAGCACCATTGTTTTGCTGTCAGTCCACTCTGACGGCATTCGTCGATGCAGTTTCGCCAACGTTGTTCTAGGGCCACATCTCTACCCATAAAAAGCCTCCTATATCTGACTCTTTTTAATAGAATAACAGAGTTAAGAGATTAATTCGCTACGCTATTTTATCCGCCGCTTAAGCCGTAACTGTAGAAAAACAAATTCTTACCTTTCAAATTATTTGGCAAAATCGCAAATGCAAATCATAATTCACACAAATATCTGAATAAAGTAATAAATTTATATAATAATTTAAATTTGGATTAATCAGAATAATATAGAGGATTACGCAAATTTACGTAGAATACATCCATTAAAGTTAAAGCCATGAACTGGAAATAATTCCGAGATCAGATTTTCATAGACCACCGGACACCCAAAGATTACTTAGGGAGGTGATGGGATTCCGAAATTGACGTTCTGGGTTGTGAAAAGCAAAGATCTAAATCGAGAGGAGAAATTCAGTGCATGAGAAAGCCAAAGAAAGTTTTAGCCACTCTAGCCATCGCGGTTATGGCCTTAACAATGGTTCCTGGCGAAACCTTTGCCGAAGGTACAGTTCCAACTCGTTTAGCTGGTGCAACTGCAGCGCAAACTGCGGCAGCGATTGCTGATCAGACGGGATACAGCGGTACGGCGATTCTGGCATCGTCCACTTCCTATGGTATGGTAGATGCCTTGACGGCAGGGCCACTGGCAGTATACCTGAAAGCTCCAATCCTTTTGACCGGTGCGGGAAAAACACTTGAGTCCGATACGAAAGCCCAACTTATTAAACTGAAGGTTAAAACAGTCTATGTAACAAGTGGGACGGCAGTTATTCCTCAAGCAGTCCTCGATCAGCTGCAAAGTATGGGTATTACTGTTATTTCCCTTGGCGGCACCGACAGAGCAGATACCTCTGTCAATATCGCCAAAAAAATGGTCGGGGTAACTAAAGTTGCCGTGGCCAATGGGATTCCGGATGCGCTCTCAATTGCTTCGATTGCTTCAGCAGCCAATGAACCCATCCTTTTGACAGACAAAAACGCCGTTCCAGCCAGCGTTGCGGGGTATCTTGCCGCCAACAAAGGTATTACGGCTAGCGATATTATCGGCGGAACAGGTATCATCAGTGATGCCGTAAAGGCTCAATTTCCCGGTGCTGTCCGTCATGCCGGAACTACAGCTTATGACACCAATAGCCAAGTTATCAAGGATTTCGATTCTGTCCTTCATTATACCAATATTTATGTGGCTAACGGTGAAACCCGAATCGATGCTCTGGCCGGGGCTCCTCTCGCAGCGCAGACGAAATCTCCCATCGTTTTAACCAATGGGACGGTTCCGTCTGCAGCTTCCTTCATAAAAAATAAACTCACCGAGGGAACAGTGGTAACGGCTCTCGGAGGTACGGCAGTGGTACCTGAAAAGGTTCGCTTAGGAGTAGCCGGACAGGATACGTCTTCCTCGTCTCAGGGTTTGACTGTAACCTCTGTCAAGGCAGTGGGCGCGGACAGTATTAAAGTTTCCTTTAATCACGCCCCGGCAGATACCGCGAAAATCATCTTTACAGTTGAAAGTTTTGCGAATCCCTTTACGGTGTCGCCAACCTGGAATACCGAAAAAACAGAAGCGACCTTGAAGTATTCGGCCAATTTTCCGCAAGGAAAGTATACGGTCAATGTCAAGGATGACAAAACAGATCTGGGAACTTCAGAAGTAACTCTAGATCAACAAAAGATTGCTTCTCTAACGATTACGTCCACGAAATTAGGAGTTGTCACAAATTCCAAGGACAACAGCCAAAAGGGATATGCGACGTATAACGTCTTAGACCAATATGGAAATGATATTACTACTGGGGGGCTCGCCAACAGCTTAAATTTTCAAAGTGGTGTAGGGGCAGTAGAGCCAAAAGATGGACTGCTGACCTTAACCCCCAGTTCAAATATTACAAACTTGATGCAATTCTCCACAGTTGTTATAACAGGTTATGACTCGACATCCGGGATTTCAACAAGTGCGACCCTGACAACCTCGACACAGCTTGGGACGCTGAGTGATTTTCAATTAGGGACCTTAACCAATGCTAATGATTTGACTTTGACCGACGGAGACACCAGCGTATTCTATGCATCCTATACGGCAAAGGATATCAGCGGTAATCCCACAACCAGTTATGATTTGATTAAAGGCGGATTGATTTTGCATTCCGATAACAACGGCAATGATAATCTGCTTACAACCTCCAACTCTTATGTCACAGCTTCTGTTGAAGAAGATCCCAGCGATTCCTCGAAGGCAGTCATTAAGGTCGTTGCCAATAATACGTCGGGCAATGCCATTACGGTAGATATGCCGACTATTATTACCGCCATGACCTGGACAGGAACAACCTCCACCCTTAACACAACCTTAAATAAAGCCTCAAAGCTTGATTCGATCCGCTTGATGGCTCCTTCTTATGATGTAGCGTCCGGGGAATCTAAGGTAATTCCTTTCATAGCTTACGATCAAAATGGAACTCAATTAAAGAAATACACTGACCTGAAAGAATCCGTCAGCGGTTTGATCCTGACGAACTGTATCCTGCAAGAAAATGCCGATGGTACAGCGAGCATCTTAAACAAACCCTTTGCCAACACTGGAAGCCAAAGCATAACGGAAACATTGACGGCCTCAACGTCAACCGGCAAGGTCAGCAACCTGACGTTGAATATTCAAAAACCCGCCAAGGCCGACACTTTAATTTTGAATCCGGATATCTTATTAACGAACATGCAAAACGGAGCCAATCAATTTATCGACTTCGGAATCAATTATGGCGGCCTTGTTGTTAAGGATCAATATGGCCGGGTGCTTGATATGGTCGGGAAGGCGACTGAGCCGGATCAATATGTCGGCGGTGCTTTAGCTGTTCCGGCTTATGATTACGAAGTATTAGCCACGACGAAAGACAGTTCGGAATTCACACTTACCGGAACGGATATTTACGGAAATGCCGTGGGTGATCCTGCCGCATCCGGGGCAAAAGGCATTAACATTCAAGCTGCGGGGGCAAATGCCAATAATCTGACAGGAGCCGGCAGCGGGACGGTGATCTTCAATCTGGTCAATGCCCGGGATGGCCATGCAGGTAATGCGGCAGATCCCCATGTGGTCATCGATTCAAAATCAGTAACGATTTCCGTTCTGCCGGATAAAGACATTACTGACTACACCATGGCAGCAGTTCCCAAGCCCATCTATACAATTAACGATAATACGGCAATTTCTGAATTAGATAAGGATTATGCGGCTAATCCCTATGTCTATGGCTTAACATCAAGCGGTTCTAAAGTAAAACTAAAGGGAAAACCCGTCATTGGGGTATCTGTTGACTCCAAGGATTTCAGTGTTGCAGACAATGCTTCTTCAGCCCCCATTGCCTATGATAAAGTGAAGGTTGTCGCCAATAAATTAGCCGATGGTGTCACGGAATCTAGCACGACCTTAGCGGTCACCCTGCAAGGCGCTGATGGACTGGTGCACAGCCTTACGACACCGCTTAAATCCTCATCATCAACTCGTTCGGCCATGGCTCTTGTTGCTGCGGTGGGTACTTATCTACCGGGCAATTCCTTGAATGAAACCGGCGATGTTGCCACAATTGCTCAAAATTGGCTGGCCACTAATAAACTCCTGGCGCGCTTTGACAAAGATGGAACAGTAGGTAAATATGGACCTACGGGCAATGGTTATGATAACACACCGAATTTAAATATTATAGGCCGCGGCGCCGTCTATTTCTTAGCGGTAGATCAATATGGCTCCAAGGGAATGCCCCTGGCTCAGATTATTGTAAACTCGGCTGTTGACGCTAAGGGAAATCCCAGTCAGTTTAAAATGGCTTCGGATGGTACGATCACTAATGCTCCTAACGTGGGAGATGTCCTTAAACTTACGGGAGTTGCAGCCAATGGTATGGTTAAATCCATTGAAATTCATGTCGTTGCAACCGATCCCGGCTATATGTCAATTTACACGGACGTTGCCCGTTAAGTAACGTGTCGCTACTGCGGTAGTAGGCTAATCTACTAGGGCAAATACTTATAATCAGCGTTTCATAGCGTTTGTGATAGGCTCCTTTTGTAATAACCAAGTTTTCATCGTAAAACGGGTTATTACATTGAGGAGCTTTTTTTCTTTCCGACAAGGATAACTTTTAGTTGATCCGGCATTTCGGTTTCATTCAAAGCTTTTATAGTGGCTTTCATGGAATCGCTTTTCCATTAATTTTAAGCAAAGGAAAAGAGGGAAAAAAGGACTAACGTAGAAATTATGGTGAGAGGAGATTACTTGGAGGGGAGTCATATTTAACCATGGACTATCGAACGCTTAATGCCCAGCGGGCCAGATGGAGTTCTCTGTCACTGCTGCTGATTATTTCGGTCTGTATTCTTCAGATGGCCTTTGTCCGTCCCGCTATAGCCGCACCGACCAGCCAGCGCATCGCCGGCTATACTCAGTACGATACTGCTTCTGCCATCGCTAAGGAAGGCTGGACACAGTCGGATTATGCTGTTTTAGCCTATGGGGAAAACTTTCCTGATGCTTTGGCATCAACTCCGTTAGCCAAAAAGTTCAATGCTCCCATATTGCTGACCGAAGCTCAAAGCCTGCCCGCCGTAACGAAGCAAACGTTACAGGATCTAAGTGTCAAAAACGTGTTTATCGTGGGGGGGACTGCTGTAGTATCCACGAACGTGGAAGCCCAGGTCCGTGATCTGGGGATCAATGTAACACGTCTAGCCGGAGAAGATATGTATGATACGGCTATAGAAGTTGCCCAACAGCTGGGGGATGTGCAGGAGGCCGCTGTGGTCAGCGGTGACGGTTATGCCGATGCCTTATCTATTGCCCCCATCGCTGCTCAAAAAAATGCTCCGATTATCCTGGCACCAAAAGATCATTTGACCAACAGTATCCAGGATTATCTGGCGGCTCATCAGCTTTCTCATACGTATATAATTGGCAGCACCGATCAAATCAATGAGTCGGTGGCCGATCAATTTCCTGGTGTTGAACGAATAACGGGCAGTGATAAGTACGCCCGTAATCTTGCCGTGCTGAATCGGTTTGACAGCAGTTTGGACTTCAGCAAATTGTTTATGGCAACCGGAAACGGTTTTGCAGATGCTCTCGCCGGAGGGGCCTATGCTGCTGCCCTGAACGCCCCTGTTTTGCTGGTCGATAATGCCTATAAGCAGACCATCGGAGAGTATTTAAACTCTAAGAGCAGTCAAATTGAGCAATTGGATATTTTGGGCGGCGAGGTCGTGATGCCCTCAGCACTCGTTCAAAGCTATCTGAATCCAGCACAGCCTACGACACCTACGACACCTGCTGCAGCCTATAGCGCCAGCGAAATTGCTAAAAAGCTCAGTCCTTCGATTGTCTATATCGAAACCAGCGATTCAAGCGGTGTGCCTATTGCCAGCGGCAGCGGATATATTGTTGATCCCAGCGGTAAGATTGCCACAAACTATCAGCTGATTAAGAATGCCAACTCAGCCAAAGTCACCACCAAAGACGGCAAGACTTATGATGTCACCAAAGTTCTGGCCTATGATCCCTATCAGGACATTGCCTTACTTAAAATAGATGCTGCAGGACTGTCCGCCGTGACCTTGGGCGATTCTGATTCAATCAGCACAGGAGATAAGATTTACGCCCTGGGGAATACTTCAGGAACCGATGATACAATGAGCGATGGAATAGTCAGCACTAAATCAGAGTTAGTCAATGAAGCATCCTTTATTCAAATTTCCGCTGCCATATCTAAAGGAACGAGCGGCGGAGCCCTCGTCAATGAACAGGCTGAAGTTATCGGCACGACGACAGTCAATGTGTCGGATGGCCAGAACTTCTACTTGGCAATGCCGAGTAATTCTTTGAAGCCCTTGTTAACCAAGGATATCAATAAGACTTTGGCTCAGCTGCCTCATGACAGTTCTGCCGCTTCAATACCTGTAGAGACGGACCTGACTTCAGCAGATTTTTCAAATCCGGACAACTACCTTAATTCTTCTTATAATTTAAGGGGTCTGGATAGTTCCTATAGTGTCATGACGATTGACAATAAGAGTGTCCACTTCCTTTGGAAGGTTACTGTTAATCAGTCCGGAACATCGAATCTCAGCATTCTGGGTTATATGAATCCAAAGGATTATGCTAACTGGGTTGCTCTGCTCAAGGCCAATCAAAAAGGAAGTATAATGGCCTATTTTGTGCAGATTAATAATGATCTTGCCAAAAACTATCCCGGCAGAAGTTTTTCAGGCAACATTGTTTATCAAGACTATTATCCCTATTACGCCTCACCCCAATTTCCGGAGAATGAAGTCAGTTTCGCCGGCGGAGGACGATGGCTGGTAAATCATGTCGCCGCATCCTTCTATGATCTTCGGACGAAGAATATATCTGATCCGACGGTTACTGTTCAAGACTTGAACGATAGTATTCCGGGGAGTAACAATTAGTTATCTTTGTTTCCCATACCTTGCTTCGAGTTCAATGGATGTTGATTTTTGAAATTTGTTGTTTTGTTGATGTCGATTTGTTTTGAAGGCCACAGCTTGCGGTGCTATAATAGCACTAGTCAAAGTTGCTTGGAGTTAATCTTGATCTAAAGGAAGTGGTTACATGAATCGACGAATTACCATGAAACAAATTACGCTGGGGTTAATAGTGTTAGTATTGGGTATAACCCTCGTGGGTTGCGGTACTTCGACAAATAAAACTCAACAAGGCACTAGTAGTTCTCAGGAAGTTAAGAAAGATTATTTGAAGCCCGTTCCCAAAGGAACTGCCTTAGTTACCTCCAATAATAATGTAACTAAACAACTGATGGCGCAGAAGGATGTTCTGGGTACTCAGATTTCCGAAGAAAAAGGAATTATGATTGGCAGGATTACCTTTAAAACCGGAGTTGACAAAGCATATGCCCATGAATTGGCTAATGAGTTTTTAACTCAACTGAAGGTCAATTACCCGAAACGCCAGATTACCACTCAAGTCATTGTCGACGGGAAAACTACCGACTCTATTTCCTTCAAACCGTGAGCCAACGGTCAGAATTATTAAAAGAAGGCAATTTGGCAATTTTCCAATGGGAATTCAGAGAAGACAATAAAAGTCTTTAACGAACTGAAGATAATCTGAAATAAGCCAAAAATGAACTGTAGAAATTGAATAAGCGACTTTGTAAAATGGCTGCAACAAAAACTGAAAAAGTTTTGCTACAGCCATTTTGTTTTCTTTCTCCCTTCCCGCTCTGTAGGGTTCTTGCCAGTACGTTAGATCCTTTCGGCCGGCTTAGTTCGGTCAGGCTGCAGTGAACTCGTTCAGCTAAGGCCGAACATCGGGACTTCGGTGACGAAAGTGACGATTGGATAATTTCTTGTATATTATGCTAATAATGTGATATAATACATTTTTAAGTCCCAATGGCGTTTGTAATTGGATGCGAGCTCACGCGCGCCGGTAAATGTTCACTTTTAGTGATAGTGATAGAGTAGAATTATTGACCGCAGGATAGCTATTTCTTGCCTGCAGTTTAGATAGAGACGCCTTTGGAAAACTTATAATTAAAGACTATTAAAAAGGAGTATGAAACTATTGGCAACGTTTTCAGACTTAGGGTTGAGTGAATTTGTTATCCGGTCAATTATTAACATGGGGTTTGAGGAAACAACCCCGATTCAGGAGTTAACGATACCCATCGCCCTTCAGGGAAGGGATCTCATCGGGCAGGCGCAAACAGGAACGGGGAAAACTGCTGCCTACGGAATTCCTCTCGTCGAGAAGCTTATGACTCAATTTGAACAAATTCAAGGCATCGTCTTGGCACCCACACGAGAATTAGCGGTTCAAGTCGCTGAGGAGCTTAATAAAATTGGCCAATTCAAGAGGATTCATGCCTTGCCGATTTATGGCGGCCAAGGGATTGACTGGCAGATACGTGCTCTTAAAAAGAAACCGCATATTATTGTAGCAACTCCCGGCCGACTGATGGATCACATGAGGAGAAGAACTATCCGCTTAAACGATATTAAAATTGTTGTTTTAGACGAAGCCGATGAGATGCTCAATATGGGATTTTTAGAAGACATTGAAACCATTCTCAAGGAGATTTCTGAGGAACGTCAAACACTGCTCTTTTCTGCAACCATGCCCAAGCAGATTGAGGCGATCGCCCAGCGCTTTATGAAGGAACCGGAAATGGTGAGAATTAAGGCCACGGGCGTCACGGTTTCAGACATTGAGCAGCATTATATTGAAGTTGCGGAAAAACTTAAATTCGATGTTTTAACCAGAATACTTGACATCCAATCTCCCGACTTGTCCATCGTCTTTGCCCGTACTAAGCGCCGCGTCGATGAACTTGCTGAAGGCTTAGGCAAACGCGGTTATTCCGCCGAAGGGATTCACGGCGATTTAACCCAGAGCAAAAGAGACAGCGTCCTGCGGCAATTTAAAGACGGGACAATTGACGTTCTGGTAGCTACGGACGTAGCTGCCCGCGGCCTTGATATCAGCGGTGTAACCCATGTTTTCAACTTCGATATTCCTCAAGATACGGAAAGCTATGTCCACCGCGTCGGGCGAACAGGACGTGCCGGAAAAACAGGACTGGCCATCACTCTCGTAACCCCTCGTGAAATGGGGATGTTAAGACTCATCGAATCAGTCATCAAACGGAAAATTATCCGCAAGCCAATCCCCACGATAGTTGAAGCTGTCCAAGGACAACAGCGCTTGACCATGAATGAGATTTTGCGAGTTATTGCCGAAGAGGATATCGAGAAATATAAAGCCATCGCCGAAGAACTTCTGGCCGAAAATGATTCCGTCACCCTCTTATCCGCCGCTTTGAAAATTATTACCAAAGAACCGGAAACAGTAGAAGTCCACCTAACCGAAACCGCCCCGATCCGAGTTCGAGGCCTAGGCAACCCCGGCCCCAGATCTCCCAAAGGCGGATATAATAGAAATAACTATGGCCAAAAAGATACCTGGCCGCGAAGAAGGAACCACGATGTCCGCGGAGGAGCACCCAGAAGCCGCGACAATAGACGGAACGGTTCTAAGAATGATCAATAATATATAATGATCTAAGAAAAAGGCCATTTTTGGCCTTTTTAACATTCAGGATTCTTTCCAGGCTGCCTCAATAAACTAAAATATTCACAAACAGAAAACCTCTAGACCACAGAGGAGGGGAGCTTCGCCCACAAAGTGAACTCATTGCATGGAGAGGCGGGAAGGCTCACAAAGTTTGCTTGGGGAAAGCGAGGCCAAGAGCCCCATTCGCCGTCCATGACTTCGGGGACACCCGGCCAATCCACACTCCAGGGGTATGCGTAATGAGCCGCAGTATGACGATAAGCTCGTCCGCTTATTATCATGGCCAGCGGTTCATACAGATGTTTTGCCCATGGGTTGATGGTGCCGCCTCAGCGGCACGACTGCCTGCTCTAGGGAAACCTCTAGACCACAGAGGAAGGGAGCTTCGCCCACAAGAGTGAACTCATTGCATGGAGAGGCGGTAAAGCCCACGAAGCTTGCGTGGGGAAAGCGGAACTGTGGTTCACATCAGGTACTACCCTGAGGTTCAGTGTAGCTCCCACGCAAGCGAGTGGGCTAGTCTTGGAATGCTGAGTGAACGGTGTGGGCGAAGCTACCTGACCCGAACGACCCATTTTCATTACTCTGATAATGCCAAATCAGAAAGCATAAGGCCATATCCCCAAATTTATCCCAGAAATGGAATGAGATAGGGCGAATGGCAAATAATTTTCTTTATCAAGTAAAAGAAATTTTCAAAACCTCGAAGGTAAAATGGGTTCCTATGTCGAATCAATATTCGTATTCTGTCTATATCTTGGAGGGAGATAATCAAAACAATGAGAGAGTTTTTTTGGCGAAAGAAATTACTAGGCCGTTTTACCGCATTATTGCTGGTCTTGACGCTAATTTTGAGTACATCAACATCTGCTCTGGCAGCAACGAATGATAACGTCTTGCCCGAAGTTCGTGACTTGCTGCAGAAGCAGTATGCAGACCCAGTATCTCAAGACGTCCTCAGCGCTCCGACGATCGATGAAATGTTAAGACGACTTGGAGACCCGCATACCACTTATTTTTCTTCTCAGGAATACCAAGACTTTGTGGACAGCGTCAACATGAGCTTTACGGGTATCGGAATACATATTGAGATGTTACCCGAGGGTGTCAAGGTGGTTTCAGTAGTAAAAGGTTCACCGGCTGAGGAGGTCGGATTAAAAGCGGGAGATGTGATTGTCAGCGCAGACGGACAGTCTTTAGCCGGATTATCGGACGAAGAAGCTGTGAAGTATTTGCGGGGTCCTGAGGGAAGCAGCGTTCAAATCAGCGTCAAGCGGGGAACTGAAACCAAAGAGTTCACGGTAGCCCGGCGAACTGTGTCAGAACCGACAGTAGAAGGCTCAGTACTGGACGGACATATCGGTTATATCCAGCTTGAATCCTTCGGTGACTCGACACCCATGGAGTTCGCTTCCGCTGTTGTAAAGCTCGATTATCAAAACGTTGACAGTTGGATCGTTGATTTAAGGGATAATGGAGGCGGCTACTTAACCTCAGCAATTGACATTGCCGGTTTCTTCATTGGTTCTAATGTTGCAGTGAAGGTCAAAGACCGGACAGGGGTTCTTCATTTATACCAGGCTCCGTATCAACCCTTTACCTTGAATCAACCAATTATATTTTTAACCAATGAATACAGCGCCAGTGCTTCCGAAATTCTTACGTCGGCAGTGAAAGACTACAAGAAAGCCACTATTGTCGGCACCAGAACCTATGGCAAAGGGACCGTTCAGACCATGTTCCCCCTTTCCAACGGTGGTGTCCTGAAAATGACAGTTGATCATTTTTACTCTGCCTTTGGTCATGAAATCAATAAAGTGGGTGTCACTCCGGATGTCAATATCGTCAATTCGGACTCGCTCAAAGCGGCTGAACTGATGCTCGCGAATAAGCAAACTGCTTTAGACATGGCTAAGACTCCGGACTATTGGGAGGCTTGGAGAGAACTGGTAAACACAACGTCTTCTGACGTAAAACCGGAACAGTATGCTCTCTATTCCCTTTATTATCCCGATTATCAGAAGATGGCTGAAATAGCCAACGTTTCCCTGAATCAACTATTTAACGTTCATTTTAATAAGGCTGTCGATTGGCAGAGCGTCAACGATTCGACGATCGAGCTGATTAATAGTATGACCGGAGAACGAATCCTGACGACGTTTGAGACCTTGGGTCCCTCTGATGTTCAAGTGATTCCGGAGAAAGACCTGTCCCCGGATTCGACTTACTGGCTGGTTGTTCATCCTACGGTTAAAGATACCTCAGGAAAGGCCATGAGCGGAGGAACCGTGACTATTCTGCATACGACCCAGGGGTCTGCAGCTGAACCAAAGGCGAAGACTCAGTCTTTTGGATCTTTCCGGCCTCTAAGCGAGAGACCTTTGACCAATACCAATGATCCTGATTATGGTTGGGCTATACAGGACTTGACGAAGAAATAACCCGTCTTGATGGAATCAAGAGGGGATTATTGGAGGATGCTGGAGGCAGGAAGATGGTTTATCAAGTATGTGCTCTCGTAGCCACTATTATTTTAGGAATGCTTGGTATAGAATTAGTCATGTGGATTCGCTCACTCCGAAAACTTACGGATGAGGCTAAACATACTCTTCAGGACATAAACACCTATATACCGCACATGCTGCAGGATGTCAACGCTATGACTAACGTGGTGAGACAAACTACGGAGCAAGTCAATGGAACGGTCAGCGAAGTTGCGGCTGGTTTAGAGAGATTGAGGAAGGACCCTTTGTATCTGATTACGAGTTTATTAGAGACAATCAAGCAGCTTAAGGAACTTTGGCAGGAGTTCAGAGATAAAAAATAAGCCCCTGACCGCTGAATGGGGCGGCCGGGACTTCTCTTCAGATCTCCGGCATGTAAAACCGAGTATCTTTGGGGTTTTTTAGAGTAATGTAACCTGTTTTTCCAGGCTGCGGGAAGTCTTGAGAGTCTTTATGGAAGGTCTTCATCAATTTACGAATATCCTGACGCAATTCCTTGCCGCGTTTCGGTGCGAGCAGTACCCCGGCCACAGCTCCGGCAAGGCAGCCGGCGAGAGCAATCCCGGCAATAGTACTAAGGTGCATTCTCGGCTCGTTTTTATCCATCGTGTTTTCTGATTCCTCCTTCCATAGTTAATACATTTAAAGTATTTTAACATATTGCCCACAAAACGTCGAAGGGTGGAGAGAATTAACTGCATAACAATACAACTAAATGAATAGCGAATAGTTTATCATCAGCAAAGGAGGAACTTCATGTGAAAAAAGTAATATCAGTTTTATTCGTAGGATTGATGCTGCTCGCTTCCGCCAATTCGGTTTTGGCTGAGGATAATAGTTTGGATATTGAAAAAGTTGCTATCCAAACCATAAAAAACTCCCAAAACCTTCAAACCTACAATAAAATGGTAGACCTGACCAAGAAATATTATTCGGATGCGACATCAGGCGCTGAGGCCATGAAAGGTCTCTTACAGTATCAGAATTCATACAGTACCTTAGAACAAATTGTTTTTCTTCCGATAGAGGCCAAAAGCAGCATGGATCAGTATACCAATAACCAACAAGTGGTGACGAATGCTGTCAGGCTTTCTGCCTATCAAGCTTATATCAACCTCTTAAAAGCAAATTATGCTTTAAACATCCAGCAAGGTCTGATGAATGGCTTTGATGCTGATTTCAGAACAGCGAAGCAACAGGAATCCTTGGGTTTGCTTTCAGCCTCCGATTTGCGCTTAGCTGAAATTACCTATCTTAAATCACAATATAGTTATAACAGTGCTCAAAAGAGTTTCGACTCGGCCTCCATGGCCATCGATAACTTGATGGGCGCGGATCTCGCCAAGCAATATTCAACCCTGCAGGATAATAACGTTAAGCCTGCAGCTCAAATCAAATCGTTATCTGATTACATTGCCATAGCTGTGGCTAGTCGATCAGAAGTCAAGAATGCTCAGAGTACCTTGGATGTGGCTAAACAAGAATATGACTACATTAAGGCTGCCCCAGTTACCGATTATGATTTCGCCATGCAGAAGCTAAATTACAACATGGATAATGACCAAAATAATTTGGACCTTGCTAAAATAACAGTTCAGCAAAGTGTTACCACTCTTTACAAATCCTTAGACAGTGCCATGAAGCTCATGGAAGCAGCGAAGGATCTCGATGATCAAGCAGCGGCAGATTATACTGCGGCTGAAACGAAATATAAGACTGCTCAGATTTCCCTGCAGGACTTGGATGACGCCAAAGTTGCTAAAGCCCAAGCCGACGTGAACTACAAAAATGCCCAATTAGACGCCTGGTTAGCGCAAGCCACGATGAATTCAGCCTGCGGTGCCGGCTATGTTCCTCCCAGCACTGGGACATCAGGTGCTGCTCAAACCACCGGTTCTAATAAAACTGTCTCAACTAAGCCAGATAAAGCAGCCAATCGTCACTAATATTTTGGAGGTGTCTAACTTGAAAAAGAGTTATTTAACATTATTTACTCTTGTTTTATCAGCTTCTATCGTATTGTCGACTCATCCGACATTTGCCTTGGATAGTTCAGCTCAAACCGCTTCAACTACGTCTTCAGTGACAACGGCAACCGGTACCTCAACGGATACAACGTCTGCATCGACAGGTGCAGCTGCAACGGATACTTCCTCCGCCGATTCGAGTTCTTCAAGTACAACGGAGCCTGCCACACCAGCAGATACATCGACTTTAAATCTTTCCCTCGATGATGCTTTGAAGGCTGTAGAAACAGGCAATCCGGACCTGAAATTAGCCGACAGTCAAATTGCCATCTACGATAAGCAAAATCAAACCGATTTGGCGCAGCATAGTGCCGGTACGGCAGTCACTGATGAGGACTCTAAAAAGGTTATCTATTTAAACTACAAACGCTCACAATGGACCTTAGACAATGCTAAGCATGACAGAGATACCCAATTAAAAGATCTCAAGGTTGACGTCACGAATCAATACGAGACCATTTTAGCGCTTCAGACGCAAGTGACTAACTATACGACTGAGCTTGCTAATATTGACAAGGTTATTGCTCAAGTTAATCTCCAAATCAAGCTTGGTTTACAAATTCCGTCAGCTATCGATTCCTACACCGCTTCGAAAAGCAAGCTGGAAGCAGCCCAAAAAGCCGTTCAGAATAGCATCAACAGCGATATGATTACCCTGAAACAGGATTTGGGAATCGATCTGAGCAGAAATGTTGTGCTGACGTCAAGTCTCATTCCCTATGCGCAATTTGATGACTCAAAATTTGCTGATCAAATTGCTCAAGCCATTAAGAACGACTATAATATTCAAAAATACACCCAGGATATTGACATTACTCAAATTGAACACGATATCGACCTTGAATTTGACGACAAAGCAGCAGATCAACTTGAAATCAGCATCGAGGATAAGAAAGAGACTTTAGCAAACTTAGGAACAAACAAAGAAGTAGATTTACGGACAGAGTATAATTCTTTGAAATCCCTGGAGAATAGTATTGCAGCCGATAAATTGACTGCTGAAGCCGATCAGATTAATCTCGACACGAAACAAAAAAATGTCGATGTGGGAACAGCAAGCAGCCTGGACTTGATTAATTTGCAAAACACGCTTTTAAATGACCAAAATACTCTCCAACAAGATATCAATGCTTACATGACTGCTGCGGCAAATCTCCAAAACGACTTAGCTGACTAAAGATTAAGGGAAGAAGTCACTGTTGTTGTTATGTAAATAGTAATTATTAGCTTTAATAACCAAATGGCATGAGGTTGGTTAGAATCTGGATGATTCTTAACCAACCTCTTTTAATATGTGCTAGGTTTTTCTTCGTTTCTTAGTCCGATCTTGTCTCCTTACATATGTTAGGAGAAATGCTGCTAGACTCCGAATAAGACTGGCTCTTAGAATTATTGAATGATTAGCACAGAAATTAGTACTGAAAATTGACTGTTACAGTATTGTGCTGCGAACTGGCGGTGTCTGGAGCTTAACTCTGATTCTGGGATAATAACTGAGAGACTACCGGGGCAGGATTTTCCTCGCCCTTAAAGAACGTTCCATAGAAGGCATGGCTGTGGAGCTGGCTTTCCAGAGAAAATGAGGGTACGTCGGCTTCAGATGTTTCCAGGTATAATGATTTTTCCTGTATGCCCAACATTAGACGATAACGTTTGTTAAGAATGCTATATTGAGTTTCTGCTAAAAGAAGTTCAAGGACGGCAACTTCCACATACTCGGGATTTGCAAAATCAAAATGATTCCAGGCATATTCGATTTTTTCCCGAGATTCCTCAATTTCTCCCAATAATTGTTCAGCCTCGCTCAGCGGTGGTTCGTTCGGTGAAGAATACGATGAAAAGAGGTTTTTAATTATAGCTCGCATATCATCACCCTCACTTTACTTGCGTGCTCTAATTATAAGACTTCACTCTAGCTTTGCTCGGTTTGCCTAAGTATATGTAAATAGATTGCTGGATATGATTTAAAGAGGATAAAAAAGAGCATCTTTGATCATTAAAATTTCTCATGTTATAAAAATCGCCTTTGTTGGGAAAGACTAGAAATAGTTTAGAACTTAAGAGGTGATTTTTTTGCCACACCGACGATGTCGGAAGTCCTGGGCGATCTTTCTTTGCGGGTTGATGTGTTTGTTTCTTTGGCAAGCCGAGATCTATCCTGTTTTGGGTCAAGATGATATATATGAAATCATGTTTGCCAACTCTCACACCGGACCCCAACCATCTCGTTCCAATGAGTCTCAGCCAACAAAGTCGACAACCAAAATTCCAACGTATAATATTATTGTAAATAATGATCAGTATCAAAATGATAAATCGTCTCAAGATAGACCACTGCCAGATACAGGGCATCAAGTTCTCTCCCGCAGTTTGGGGCGTTTCGTAACAGAAGAGGAAGTCAATCTGTTATCTCGTGTAATTTATGGAGAAGCGCGGGGAGAGAATTTTGAAGGTCAAGTCGCTGTTGGAGCTGTCGTTTTAAATCGCCTTAAGGATCCTCATTTTCCGAAAACCTTTTGGGGTGTTATTTATCAACCCGGTGCTTTTACGGCCGTCAAGGATCAGCAGATTCATCTCGATCCGAATGACGTAGCCTACAAGGCTGCGGAAGCAGCGCTTTCAGGTGATGATCCCACCGATGGGGCAATATATTATTATAATCCGCGGCTTACGAAAGATCGCTGGATAAAAAGCAGGCCCGTGATTAAGAGGATTGGGAACCATACGTTCAGTATCTGACTTGTATGACACAGCGCTCGTCCGTACATGCGCAGAGCAAACTAACCGTTCGAGCGACTGATTTGGGGAGCGGGGTACATCCTACGGCGATAGTATTTTTTGGAGAACCCGCCTTCGGCGATAATCTCCACCGGAGATTATCGTGCCATAGGCGCCGTCCTTGGCGCCATGGCGGCGGTGAACATCCCTGTTCACCGCCCCGTATCTGGGGTCGGTCGCTAGAACGGAAGTTTGCTGGGCTGCTTACGTAAAGGCCTCGCGCTTGCGTCATACTGCGTCCTGGGCTTGGTAACGGAACGAGAATAAGAGAAACGGTTTTTGGGTGACGGCACATTTTATGTGCACCGTCTGACTTGGGAAATGAAGTAGCCCCGCTATTGCGGGGCTACTTGGCGTCTTTAGTTTGATGTTTGGGTGATTCATTTCCTTGGTGGAAGGTGAAGAAGGTGATTTCCGGGGGTACGTTGAAACGCAGCGGTATGACACTTTCGCCGATGCCGCGGTTGATGTAGAGGGGGATGCCTTGGATGACATGGTATCCTTCGTAAATTCCTTTGTCGCCAAGGTAGGTGTTGGTAACCAGGGGCGGCAGGCCTGGGATGCGAATTTGGCCTCCGTGGGTGTGTCCTGTCAGTAAGAGGTCGGCTCCGTAGAAGGCGACGTCGTCGAGGCAGTCGGAGGAGTGGGCCAGGGCCAGGCGGAAGGGGGATGTTGGCGGTGAGGTTTGGGGGGTGAGGAGGTTTTGGTAGGCTTGATCGACGTTGTCGTGTGCGGTTGCTGGGTCGTCGATGCCGATAATCCAGAGATTGAGTGAGGGGATGAAGGATGATTCGTTGAGCAGGGGGATCCAGCCTAGGCCCTGAAGCTGTTTCAGAAAGCGTTTCATTAAAGAATGGGAGAGGTGGCCGTAGTCATTGTTGCCCAGGACGACATACTTTCCGTAGGGGGCGGAGAGTTTTTCTAAGTAGGAGTCGACTTTATCCAGGTCGGTTCGTGTTGAGATGATGTCTCCGGTCAGGACGAGTAGGTCTGGTTTTTGGGCCATTGCGGTTTGGATGATGCGTTGGGGTGTTATTTTCAAGGTTTCCAGATGTAAATCGCTGAGCTGGCAGATGGTTTTTCCTTCCAGGGCTTTTGGCAGTTTGGGATAGGCTAGATCCCACATTTCGCTCTGTAATTCCTCGGTATCATGTTCTGCCCAGCCGAGCAGTCCGGCGCCTCCGACGGGCAGCAGTGAAAGCAGCCAGTGGTTGACGATAAAGCCGCCGGCTCCGCGGAAAAAGTCCCGGCGGGATATTTTTTTCGTAAATAGTGTGGTTAATTTATCCGGCATAGCGGCCTCCCCAAGAATAGTTTACCTTTCTTAACAGTATATCAGAACTCTTCCTTTCATTTAATCATATCATGTTAAGAGGTTAGTTTGAATTTATAAAGGAGGGGCGCAAGGTGAAGTTCAGCGGGAACACTCCTTCAAATCCTTATGAACCCATGGGTTCGCAGGGATTCCCAACATTACCTAATGCTCCATTAGGTCCGGGATACTCTCCCGGAACGATTCGTGATACTTTGGGGTCAAGACTCAAAGCCAACGGTATTTTTCAAAAGGACGGTCAAGTTCAAAATCTCCGAGGCGGATTTATCGGCCCTAAACAAGGCCAATTTCCAGGCGGTTTCTCCCAGCCCCAGTTTCAAGGGCCAAATCAAGGGATGAATCAGGCGAGACAGCTTATTCTTCAACCGGCTCAAGATGGAATTGCTGCTAACGGGTTGGCGACCATATCACCTGATAACAGTTTTCTTTTAGTAGCTAATCTCCCGCCGCCGCAAACCTTCCTGGGGCAAGGTCAGCTCGGTCAGTATGCGGCCTATCTTGTTGATAGTAAAGGGAAGATGGGTTTTTTAGCAGGTGTTCTTCGTCCTGTGGGCAATGGTGTTTATAGGGCCCATTTTCAGAGTCCTGTTCCTTTGTACCCCTACACTCGAACGGTAGTTTCTATCGAGGGCATCGGTCAACTGGGGCAGGCCCCCAACGGACCTATTATTTTGAAAGTCCAAGAACCCAGAGGACCTGCGGCATTTCTCAGTCCGATGAAGAATACGGCCCAATCCTTCTGGGGTAAGGTCTCCAACTTGTTCAGAGGCAAGAAACCGCCGGTCAGTCCTGAAGGGCTTCCCGGAGTACCGCAGGTGCTGCCTGTCCCAGGTCAGATGGGAGTGCCTTCGGAAACAATGATGGCTCCTGAAGCCATGACACCTACTGAAACAATACTTCCTCCGCCAACGCCTTAAGCATATTCCCGGTCTTTATCCCACGGAGGCCCTGTAAATAGCAGGGCCTTCTTAAGGTTGGCAGATTTTTAACACAGTTTTAGCAGTTCTAAAGAACCCGCTGCAATTTTTGTATGATTAAATGACTCGGAGTAACTGGAAGTTTGTTAATTTTTTTCTCTATGCAAAAACTATAATAAAATTTAACTTTTTTCTGTATGGAGAAAAAAGAAAGTAAAGGGTTCAGAAAATTTAAAAATAGCCAGGATTGAAATCTGGCTATTTTTGCGCTCTGAGTTAATTCTGATTTATTTGAAGAGGATGCCCGAGATCGTTACAGTAAAAACAAAATGAGTACGATTAAAGCCATTAAGCTGTAGGTCGTGACTGTTACTGCAATGCCAAGGGTTTTTAACGATGTCTGAGCTAAGAGAACGTTGGAGAAGAAGGCGATGAATAGGAAAAAAGTAACGGCTAACATTCCTGCTCCGACGGTTGGGGACTGGAGTACGGGAACCAGACGGTTAAAGCCATAATCCCAGGTTGCCGGCGACTTAGGATTTGGATAGCTGCAGAGCGGGGGTCTTGAGCATTCGTCTTTCAAGCTGTTAAAAAGTGGCAATGCTATCCCCCCCATTTCCATTAGGAATACCGATTCCGCTGCGCTCGATAAAGAACTGGGCGATGATGATTCCCATAGCAATGATTAAGTTGCCGGGGACTCCCGGAATTTCAAATAAGGGGACGTTAAAGGATGTGTCAGGACTTCCATCAAATGGTGCAAAAGGAGCAGAAATTACTAAGGAAACGCTTAGGTTATCAGGGAATAGAGGTTCATCAGTGCCGACAGGGCCAAAACCCTGGCCGGGGACAGGCTGAGGGAGCGGCTGCATAGGTATTTGACCGTTGATTGAGGCCTGCATAAGCTGTGTTAGCTGGGGCAGGGTAAGAGTCACGGGATAATGTTCCGGTGTTGGACGGCCCAAGTTCGGCGGATGAGCTAATGAGCGCTTAAAAAGAAACGTCATCAGTACATCAATACCGGCAACAATCATGGAGGCAAACTCGATTTCCGTTGTGGCTATCGGAAATAACATGGCACTGACAGGGCAGAAGGGTAAATTGCGGCGAATGGGGCTATCGACTAAAATAGTAAAGGAGAAAGAAGTAGCCGGTAAGGGGGGAGCACATTCAGTTCTTTGAATCACGGCCCTCCTCCTCTCCTTTACGTTTTAGAACCAGGTGCAAATCGTTGCCCAGCTTCCTAAGATAATGACAATCAGGAAAGCTATGAATGTTACAGGATGTGTTATATCATTGATAAAATGCGGGCCCCGATAACCATTGATCATGTTAACTCCTGCCTTTGACTATTTTTGAGTTAATGGCGGTATTTTAAGGTTTTTTACCATGTCAGGGGTGATCTGCATTTTTTCCATGGGGTTTCCGCCGCTGATTTTGTCAAGAATTTGCTGGGCCATGCCCTTTAGCTCTTCCGGAATGGGCAGGTCGCTTGCTGAAGGCAGCCCATGCATTGCAGTTGTCAAGGTCAGATTAACCATGGCCATAAGTTTCTCATAATTTTGCTGCTGTACAAAGTAGGTTTTAATCAGAGGATATTTATTCATAAGCCGGACTTTAAGATCAAGCAGAGCTAGAGACTCTTTCTCTGGAACCACTTTGCTGATCATTTGGGCAGTGACGAGATTGCGTTCTTTTTCCTGGTACTCGCTGAATGCTTCTTTGGTCTGAGGGTCAGCCATAATGGCAGTTTCTGCTGCCTTTAGTCCTTGAAGTTCGGGAGTCTGAGACAGGGCTTCTCCCAATTCGCGGGCCTTATCAATGTAACTCATAGGGGCACCTCCTTATTTCCTCCTATAAAATATGCGCTGAGAAGCCTGCTGGTGTATGGGGTATTGACCTTCAGGAGAGGGTTTCTGGGATATAGTTCTAAAATTTGTTAGAAGGAAAGAGGGAAACGATGTAGAATAAGTAGTTTCTAGAAGGAAAAGGAGGAGTTTCTATGCGAACTTATCGATTGGAGATACGTCTGATTCAAGCCGCCGCTGCGCTGGCTTTAATCGTCGTTATCACCGGATTTCTCGGATTGTGGGGTCAAGCCGGTCAGCCATCGGGATCGACAGCAGGTGCTGCGGAAACTCAGAGAACTGCTGCTTCCGCGCAAACTCCCAGCAATTCAAAGATCGTAGCCTTAGGGGACTCCTTTACCCTGGGATATCCCTTGGACACAAAACATTCTTGGACTCAGCGCTTAGCCGATGATTTGAAGATAAGTGTTGTCAATAAGGGAAAAGGGAGCCAGACAGCCAAGGATTTGCTGGCTCGTTTCGATGCCGATGTGGTCAGTGAAAAGCCGGGCCGAGTGATTATTTTTGTCGGCACCGGGGACGCGATCCAAGGCGTTTCTCTGAAAGATTATCAAACGAATATTCAAGCGATGGTCGAAAAAGCAAAAGCCAATAACATTATTCCTGTATTGGCCTTGCCCGTTTGGTATCCAAAGTATCAAACGAATATCCAGGAATTTCGAGATTGGGAGATTGATTACGCCAAAAAACAGTCGCTCATGACCTTGGATTTTACGACAGTGCTGTTTGATAGCTCCAAGAAATCCGTTGATGGTTTAGTCTCTAAAGATGGAAAGTACCCCAATGCCAAAGGTTATGAAGAAATGGGAGATTATGCGGCCAAACTCTTGAAGTAAATAAAGACAGTTACGCCGGAAGTAACATGCTGACCAGAGCGAAGAAAAGGAAACCGATGGTTCCGCCGAGGAGAGCATAATGAGGATGACGTTCCCGTGAGAGGGGGATCAGTTCAGCGAAGACAAGAAAGGCCATAGCTCCTGCGGCGAAGGTCAGAAAAAAGGCCAGGGAGTTTGCTGCTCCCTCCAGTGCCAGAAGACCGATTAAGGCTCCTAAAGGCGTGAAGACAGCAATTCCTATATTTAAAGCTAATATTTTCCACCAACGGATTCCAGCCATGGTTAAGGGTGCAGTCGTAGCCATTCCCTCGGGCAGATTATGCAAGGTAATAGCGATGGCAATGAGAAGACCGAGGCTGGGAGCGGCTTCCTGGCTGATAGCAATGGCCATTCCTTCCGGAATATCGTGTAAGGCAATCCCTGTTGCGACGAGAAGGCCGGCCCGTTTAAGACGCTGACGTCTTGTCAAAGGGAGTGACGAGTCACTTCCCGGTGTCTTGAGCTGACGATCGGCAAACAACATGAAGAGCAAGCCTAAAGCAAAGCCCAAGCCAACCTGAAGAGGCGGACCGATTTTCCAGGCATTGGGCAGCAGATCAACACTTACCACTGCAAGCATCACTCCGCCGGCCCCTGCTAACAGCGAAGCCAGAATGCGTTCCTGCGGTTTACCGAACAGAAGAACGAGCAAACTTCCTAAGGTCGTAGCCAGCCCTGCGATGGTACTGATTTTAAATACTTCCCATAGATCCTGCATAGGGGATCTCCTTTCCAAACATTTAACCGCTATCATATTTATGTGTAAAGCTGAGCTTTATACAAAATATTTTCTGCAGGCCAAATTCATCTTCAAGACAGAGTTCTTGTACTATTTCTGCGGACAAAGCATAGGCTTATTGTGAGGAAACCACAATGGGATCATAGGTTAAAAGATCTGGGAGGGGGCATCAATCATTGAAAATCAGAGCAGGGTCTAAACTACTAATTGGGATTATAGTCCTAAGTCTGTTGTCTCTGACAGGCTGCGGTACCTTGGAGACTCTTGTCAACAAGGATGGGACTGACAGCTCTTTCGGAAACTTTATTGGCGGGGACAAAACGGCAGCAATTTCTGCAGCAGCCACGGCCGCGGTTTCAGCTTCAGCTCCGGGGGATAACAAGGTAATTAGTCTCTATTTTCCGGACTCGACAGGAAAGTATCTTGTCAAAGAACAACGTACATTGCCTAAGACTATAAGTGTCGCCAGAGAGACGGTAACTGAATGGTTAAAAGGACCGGCAGCAGCGAAAGGAACAACAGATCAAGCCGCTGTCCCGACCTCAACAACACTTTTGGATATCGCTGTGAAAGGTGATTTAGCGGTCGTGGATTTAAGCAAAGAGTTTTTGCAGCCTAGTTCCAAAGTTACACCGGAAGCAGCACTCTACGGACTTGTCGATACTCTGACCCAATATTCGACGATAAAACAAGTCCAAATCCGCATCGAAGGTAAACCCCTTACGAAGTATGGCACAATTGATGCCACGAATTTAGTCAGCAAGCCGAGTTTGGTAAAGGGATCAACACCTGTAACGACGATAATTCCCAATCTCGGAGGCAGTGCTCAATCCTCCCAATCCTCCCAGCCTTCGGGAAGCGGTACTTCTCAGTCGGATAAAACGAACGGTGCGCTCCCTGATTCTCCCAGTTCCATCAATCTCTTTAATTACCCGCCGAGTTCTACCTAACGAGGGTTAAAGGTATATTTTCCTTGTGTACAACCCCCGAATCTATGCTAAAATAGAGCTAAATGGGGAATGGGGGACGAGAGATGGCGTCAACGGAAGATCTGACCAAACAATTAGAGGAGACCTTAAGACGAGCAAACACCATTTTGTTTAAGCGCGGACGATCGATTCTAGTCAGTATGGAAATTTCTTCACTTCAGTTCAATGCACTCTTAAGTATCTGGGAATTTGGGCCGCTAACCATGGGTGAACTGGGAAAACATTTATTTGTAGCCTGCAGCACTGCCACAGATTTAGCAGATCGAATGGAACGAGCGCAGCTGGTGGAACGGGTTCGGGATAAAAATGACCGGAGAATGGTTCGGCTGCGTTTATTGGGCAAAGGCAATGAAATTGTTGATGCTGTCATCTCTGAACGGCAAAACTTTCTGGGAGACGTTCTCAGGAATTATTCAGAAGAGGAATATCAGAAGCTGCTTCAGAGCTTAGAACTTCTGGAACAGCGGATGAACTTATAATAATTAATATGCCAAAAAATGCCTTCGCTTGCTTAAGCGGAGGTATTTTTTGGCATATTAAGAAGTGAGTATCATCTGCCCAGAATAATATGGTAGCGAAATCTCCATAAAATCTTTAAAATAATCTTAAATACAACTAAAATTTACGCGGTATACTGAGACTATTAAATTTTAGATCGAGAGCTGGAGGGAGCTGTGGACGTGGGAACCAAAATTGTATTAGTGGATGATGAGGCTGAGATTTTAACCCTCGTGCGAGACTATCTTTCGAGGGATGGTTTTAATGTTGTGACGGCGCAGAATGGTCTTGAGGGAATTGAACTCATTGAAAAGGAAAAACCGGACTTGGTGCTGCTTGATTGGATGCTGCCGGGAATGAGCGGGTTAGAAATGTGTAAGCGCTTGCGTGAGACAAGCACAATCCCCATTATTATGTTAACGGCCAAGTCAGAGGAGATCGATCGTGTTTTAGGCCTTGAGTTTGGCGCAGATGATTATATCGTTAAGCCTTTTAGCCTGAGGGAGCTGGCAGCCCGTATAAAAACAGTGCTGCGGCGGTCCGCCGGGGGCGCTCAGGAGAACTCCAATTCATCTCTCCTCATGCGGGGAGACTTGACCATTGATGTGACAAGCCATAAGGTCACGAAAAAAGGACAGGAATTGTTACTTACACCGACGGAGTTTAATATCCTTCACTTATTGGCCCTGCGTCCGGGGACGGTCTACAGCCGGCTCCAACTTCTGCGGCAGGCAATGGGAGAAGAGTATCTTTATTATGAACGTTCTATCGATACCCATGTCTCGAACTTGCGTAAAAAAATCGAAGATAATCCCAGTGATCCTAAATATATTGAAACCGTATTTGGGGTCGGTTATCGGTTTGGTGAGGACCTATGACGTTAAGGCGTAAGTTTATTCTGGCTTTAATCGGCATGGTTGTTTTTATGTCCATTGTTTTTGCCGGTATCGCTCTTACCTCAACTCAGGCTTTGATTGGACATGCTGAAACCTATGTGCAGCAGTCTTTTGGAGATCATTTGAGCCAACTGCTCAGCGTCTATTATGGGGGGCACAACAGCTGGGAGGGGGTTCAGGACCACGTTTCCCAGGTTATGACAACACCGCCTGATCCTAAATTTGCCCACCCTCCCCGAGATTTTCAACGTTTTTTAGTCTTCGACCAAAACAACAAAGTCATCGTTGATCCCTCGAATGACGAGCTGGGTAAACAGCTCACTACTTTTCCTGATTATGGCAAAATCGAAAAGCAATGGCAGCCGATTACAGTCAATGGGAAAACAGTGGGGCATTATTGGCAGGCGATACACACCTCTGTGGTGGACAGCAAGTTGGCGAAAACCATTGGAACGTCCATTATTCAAGGAATGATTATCGGCTTAATTATTACGTCTTTAATAGCGCTGCTTTTAGGACTGTTATTAACCCGGCATTTTACCAAGCCCTTAAATCGCCTGATGGAAGCCGTGCGGCGGGTTGGTGACGGGGATCTGGCTTCTCGTGTCGAAGTCGACGGCAATGGCGATATCGCCCTTCTGGCCCGTGATTTTAATAAAATGACGGAGCAATTGAATCGCAATGAAGAAGTAAGACGCAACATGGTGGCAGATATTGCCCATGAATTGCGGACTCCTCTGGCGGTTATTCTTGGTAAACTGGAATCCATTCAAGAGGGAGTGCTGCCTTCAACTCCGGAGACAATTCTGCCAATCCAGGATGAGACCTTAAGACTTATTCGCTTGGTTCGCGACCTGCAGCAGCTAAGTCTGGCGGAAGCGGGCAAATTGCCTATGGCCCTTAGTACAGTTAATCTTCGTACTATTGTCGGAAAAATTATTGAACAATTTCAAATAGAATTTGAGGAACGTGGTTTAAACATCAACATCAGCGGCGGGAAAATTCCTGAGATCATTGGAGATGCTGATCGATTAACTCAGGTTTTTGTTAACTTAATTGGCAATGCGCTTTTGCATACTCCCTCAGGAGGAACTCTGAACGTTCTATTAGAAGAAGTGGAAAATCCTCCGGAAAATGAAATAACTGGTGAGGATGTCTCACGGCGCTTGCGGGATGTCTTCCGGAGAAAGGACGATAAAACCGAGGAAGCAGGTTCTAGGGATAAAAATCCCGGGGATGAATCAGCCGGAAGATGGGTGCAGGTAACCGTAAAAGATTCCGGCGAAGGAATTCCTGCGGAAGAACTTGACCATATCTTTGATCGCTTTTATCGAGTTGACAAATCACGCGAACGAGAGAACGGCGGAACTGGTTTGGGTTTAGCTATTGCCAAGGAATTCATCCAAGCACATGGAGGAAGAATCAAGGTTGAGAGTGAACTTGGTGAGGGAAGCAGTTTTCGGATTCTACTGCCTGTGAAGCCCAAAAACACGTTAGATGTCAATCCTTAACAATATCTTAAGAAGTCCTTCCTTGTTTGAACAAAAGTCTATGGTATTCTAAGCAAGAATTATTTTTAAGATAAGCAGATACTTAAGATTTGTTGTTTAAATGAGCGAAAAAGGAGAAAGAGTATGAACAAAAAAAAGGTGACCATTGGGGTAATTGGTGTTCTTCTGGTCTTGGGAGGGGGCTATTGGGCGTATAAGCATTTTACGGCGAAACCGGCGGCGGCTTCTTATACGACCTCCAAGGCTAAAATGGGTGATGTTCAAAAAGTGATTACGGCAACCGGAACTGTTAATTATCCCCACGCGATTACCTTAACCTTTCCAACCTCAGGAAACGCCTCTTCTGCCGGAAAAATCGTAGAACTGAACGTAAAAGCAGGGGATACGGTTAAAGCGGGGGAAGTCCTTGCCAAGATTGACGATACAAAATTAAAAACCTCTGTTTTGCAGGCTGAAGCCAATGTGACTTCCGCCGAAACCAAGTATCAGGACCTGGAGGATTCCTATAATGCTCAAACTGTTGCGCAGGCTGAATCGACCCTTGCCAAAGCGCAGCAGAGTTTAACGACTGCTCAGCAGAATGCAGATCCTGGTTATTTGGCCAATCAAGTGACTTTGGCCAACAATAACGTCAAACAAGCCAGCGACAATTTGGCGAAAGCGCAGTTGAGTACGAATTCTTCCTCCATTCAATCGGCGCAAAACTCTCTGAATTCAGCTTTGGATGCTTTAACGACAGCTCAGAACAATCAAAATGGAGGGGCGGCAAAAGCTTTAGCTGCTGCTCAGGCTGATGTTACTGCGGCTCAATATCAAGTGGATCAACAGAAGCAGGGTCCGAAATCCTCCGATGTTCAATCGTCTCAGGCCAGTATTCAAATCGCTCAGGCTCAGCTCGCCAGCGCTCAGGCGGACTTAGCTAATGCTTCGATTATTGCGCCGGTGGATGCTGTGGTCGTGGATTGCCCGCTTCAACTGGGGCAAGATTCAGATTCCAAATCCATCATTACCATCACTCCTGTAGGCGACAAACTTGAAGTAGATGCTGCAATAGACCAGGCAGATATTACGCAATGCAAAGTAGGACAAAAAGTAGATATCACCCTTGATTCCTATCCGAATAACCATATCAGTGGGACAGTGAATGCGGTTGCCTTGCAGGGCACAACGACCTCAAATGTTACCACCTATCAGGTTACCGCGACAGTTGATCAAAACAGCGACCTTCTCCGGGCAGGTATGAATGCCAATATCAATATTATTGTCTCTGAAGCGAAAAATGTTTTAACGATACCGAGTGAAGCGGTTAAGACCAGAGGTACGCAAAGCTATGTAATGGTACCTGCAGCTCCGGGCACTACTTCCGGAACAGCCAATTCCCAAGCACAGTCTCAATCTCAAGGGCAATCTAAAACCGGTACCAGCCAAGCCGGCAACGCGGCTAACGGATATTCCGGTGCCAGAAACTCAGGCAGCGGATATTCGGGAACAAGAAGTGGTGCCGGCAGCAGAAATGCCATGGCTAATGTCCGTATGGTTCCCGTCGTGGTTGGCCTTGATGATGGCACCAATGTGGAAATCAAGAGCGGTTTACAAGAAGGGCAGGAAGTCATTACCGGTACCGTTTCCAACACAACGACGACCAATTCAAATTCCAGTTCCAAATCGGGATTTAGCCTTGGCGGCGGCGCTGCCAGAGCAATAACCGGTGGCGGCGGTGCACGTCCCAGAGGAAATTAAGTGACTAGCTTTAAGAATACGTTAGGAGGGATGCAATTTGATCGATCTTAAAGGGATTAAAAAGATCTATGCCAACGGTGATATTCAAGTTGCTGCCTTAGCTGGGGTGGATCTTCACGTGGGGGCTAGTGAGTTTGTTTCCATTATGGGACCCTCTGGTTCCGGTAAATCGTCAATGATGAATATTTTGGGCTGCTTGGATACCCCCACAGAAGGAGAATATTTTCTCGACGGAACCGATGTGGCCAAAGCAAGCGGTGACCAGTTATCAGTGATTCGCAATCGTAAGATCGGCTTTGTCTTCCAGGGATTTAATCTCTTGCCCCGCACGATGGCTGTAGAAAATGTTGAGCTTCCCATGCTTTATGCCGGAGTACCCAGCAAAGAAAGGCGGACTCGTGCCATTGAAGCCTTGGAATCTGTCGGCCTCGGCGGCCGGATTTATCACAAACCTAAAGAACTCTCAGGAGGTCAACAGCAGCGGGTAGCCATTGCCCGGGCCCTTGTTACCAAACCTTCGATCATTTTAGCGGATGAACCCACGGGAAATTTAGACAGCAAGTCCAGTGAAGAGGTTATGGCTATTTTTCAGCGGCTGCACGAGTCAGGGAACACGATTGTTCTGGTAACTCATGAACCGGATATTGCGGAATTTACGGAACGGATTGTCCATTTCCGTGATGGCAATATTGAAGGGGATGAGAAAGTCGCCAATCCCCGTAAAGCTCGAGCCCAGATCGTAGAGGAGGGAGTAGCAAAGTGAACTTCTTGGAAAGTATTCGGGTCTCTCTCCGGGCCTTGCGGGCCAACAAACTGCGCTCTGCCTTAACCATGCTGGGGATGATTATCGGGGTAGCGGCTGTTATCGCCATGGTGGGCATTGGCAACGGGGCTACAGCTTCGATTACCTCTCAGATTCAAGGTTTAGGTTCGAACCTCCTGACCATCAGCTCGGGACAGTCCAATTCCGGAGGAGTCCGGGGAGGAATGGGCAGTTCGGACACTTTAAAAATGACGGATGTCGATAAAATCCAGATCGGAACGGCTGTGAAAGCAGTCGCTCCTGTCGCGAACACCAATGGACAAGTGGTTTTTGGTTCGGGAAACACCTCGACCACGATTATGGGTACGACCCAGGATTATCAGGAAATTAAAAACGTAACGATGGCAACGGGGCGTTTCATTACAACAGATGATGTTGATAAGGCCGCACGTGTGGCTGTCCTTGGCCCTACTGTAGTTACAGACCTTTTCGGTGATGCCAATGCTTCAGTGATCGGCAAAGTCATTAAAATCAACAATGTACCTTTCCAAGTTATCGGAGTGACAACATCAACAGGATCAACCGGTTTTATGAGCAGTGACGATATGATTACCGCACCGATTTCGACCATTCAGCAGCGCTTGCTGGGGAAAAAGACCGTTCGTAATATCTTGGTTTCCGCTACATCGGCGGATCAAATGCAAGCCGCTCAAAATCAGATTACAGCCGAGCTGGAAAGGGCTCATAATATCCAAGCCGGGAAAAATGATGATTTCAATATTCAAAATCAGGCGGATATGTTACAAACTATGACGGGAGTAACTCAAACCCTGACTATGCTCCTTGGCGGTATTGCCGGAATTTCTCTCCTGGTTGGAGGAATTGGCATCATGAATATCATGCTTGTCTCGGTTACCGAACGAACGCGGGAGATTGGAATCCGTAAAGCCATCGGGGCTAAAGGTCTCGATATCATGATGCAATTTCTCATTGAAGCCATCGTACTTAGTATTCTGGGAGGCGGAATAGGTATTGTTCTCGGCTTTGGAGGATCAACCCTGGCTGGGAAAGCCTTAAAAATGAGTACCAGCATTTCCCCGACGTCTGTGTTGGTCGCTTTCGGTTTCTCTGCAGCCATCGGCATAATCTTCGGGGTTTTTCCGGCTCGAAAAGCGGCTTCGATGGATCCAATTGACGCTTTAAGGTATGAGTAATCTATCAATTCTTTTGGTTTTGCTGCTTGTTTCAGGTATTTGCTTCGATTGTGCAATTTTTAGTTATCGGAAAGTTGGAAAGGGGAAAAAATACGTGAGGAAAAGTAAACGGGCCCAAGTGGTGATGAGTGTACTGGCCATTGTGATTTTGCTGATCGGGATGATTCCGGGGATAGCATCTGCTGCAAGTACCACCGACGATTACAGTACTTGGCTGGCATATCTCAGTTTTGCGACCAGTGCTGATTCCACACTGATTGCCGGAGAAACAGGTGACATTAATGTTCAGCTTTGGGATAATAACTCTAATCCTTTCTCCGGCTCAGTTGCCAGTGCAACGATCACAGACTCAAGCGGAGTTTCGAAAATTTATCAAGTCTCCGGAAACAGCGGAGATTATACAGTTAGCAATGTAACGCTCGATACAGCCGGTGATTATCAGTTAGTGATTCGTCAAGGTGCCATAGGAACAGCCTATGCCGCAGGAACGATCACAGTTTTAGATGCCAAGACTATCGTCACCGATCCTATGTATATTAATACGGATAATACGATCAGGGTCAAAGTAACGGATACCAACGGTAATCCTTTGATGCGTAAATCCGGAACGATTGACGGCTCATTAGTCGGCGCTTCCTCAGTCTCCTATACAACTCTTAGCGATGGAACCTTTACCTTCAATATGACACCGACCCAATTCGGGAATGTCAATATTCTCTATTCCGGGCATATTATCGGTACCATACCGGTTCTTCCGGCTTACACGCAAAGCTCCCGTATTGGAGGGAATTCCGGGGACAATGTCTCCTTGGCCATCAGTGTGGCACAAAGCGGCTGGAATTCCGGTTCTCTAAATGTCATTTTAACCAGAGACGACCAATTTTCGGATGCTCTTGCCGCTGCACCCCTTTCGAAAAAGCTTGATGCACCGATTCTTATGACTGGTTCTTCTCAATTGGATGATCGCACGTTAACGGAGATTCGCAATCTGGGAGCAAAAAATATCTATATTGTCGGCGGGACTGTTGCAGTCTCCCAAGGGATCCAGGACAGTTTGAACGGTGAGTTTACCGTCACCCGAATTGCCGGCCAGCAGGCATATGATACTGCGGCCCAGATCTCTGCGACTGTGGGGATTGATCCCACCCAGACCGTTTATATCGCTAATTATGCCGCGATTCCCGATGCAATCGCCATCAGCGCTTTTGCCGCTGAACAAGGAAGCCCGATTCTGCTCACGGAAAAGGATTCCGTACCCTCTTCCACGGCCAAGGCTTTGGCAGACCTTAAGGCAAGTAACGTCGTTTTGCTGGGAGGCACGGCGGTTATTGGAAATTCTGTGCAGAATCAATTAGGCTCCAACTATCACGTTAAGCGTTGGGGCGGCTATGATCAATATGACACGCAAAATATCATCTTCCAAAATCTTTTTAACACCTCGAAGCCTCAAACCCCTCTCTATTTCGCTTCCGGACTTGTACGCCAAGGTGATGTAAGCTCGGGAAATCCCAAGGCGGATGCTTTGGTAACAGCGGCTTTAGCTGCTAAACAAGGTGGGTTTGTTGCTATGGTTCCGCAATATACTGTTCCTTCGAGTTTGAATTACTTCCTGTTATATAATGTGGGTTATATTAAGCAATCGTCAGTTGTTGGAACTAACAGCAGTGTTTCGTTGGATTTGGAATCGGAGCTTAAGGATTTGTTGGCGCATTAGGCCGAGATTTGTACAACTGGATACCCATGTGGCTAATGCGGCGGTATCGGAAGGATAACAAGCGATCTTCTGGGTCAGGCAGCTTCACCCACACCGTTCACTCAGCATTCCGAGGCTCGCTCACTCGTTTGCGCGGGAGCTGCACCGAACCTCAGGGTAGTACCTGATTTGAACCACGGCTCCGCTCTCCTACGCAAACTTTGTGAGCCTTACCGCCTCTCCATGCAATGAGTTCACTCTTGTGGGCGAAGCTCCCTTCCTCTGTGGCCTTTTTTTCAGGGTATGTCATGTAGTTATTTGGGCCATCAGATGCTGAGGGATGTTAGAGTGGTCTAATGCCGGTTGCTGCATCAGGTTATCTTTACATTCGGCTGATCATACTAAATTTGGACGGACCGATTCTTTGTATCAAGAATCGGTCCGCCCTTATTTTTTGTGCCTAATGGAAATCAGTGATTTTTGTATAACAGAGAATTTGAGAGTAGTGAAAAACTTTCGAAGATATAGTCATAGGTATTAGCGGAGATGTCAAACATTACATTAAGATACTTAAAGCTTTAGGTAATATCTCTAAATACCTGTACAAATTGACAGTTGAATAATTCTACACGATTCTGGTAAAATAAAAATATGGTATCAATTGATACTGTTTTATTGCCAGCCCTCCCCAATTACTATATAATGGTATCATAGAAGAAGATTAATAGGAGGGGATTGCAATCAGAGTAGCTTTTGAATCAGAAGTCGAAGGCTTTCTTTCAAGGGTGTTTTCTATTTTAGGGGAGTCCCCTAAAGGATTATATATTGTAAAAAGAACTAATAGTGAGGATAAGACGGGTAATTTCATGATTGAGAACGGACTCACTAATGATATTATTTGCGAAGTACTATTAACTTTGACGCTTAAAGATTACTCTTATACGGATACAGATCGAGATCCTAATCGCAAAGGAGAGGTATGGCTTTTCGGCAAGGTTCTTAAACCACCGCTCATTAACAACGAAACCGAAATTTACATAAAACTTAAATTACAGGGAAGAGTCGTTTGTTTATCGTTTCATCGAACGAGTTTCCTTTGAGATATCAATATAAGTGATCGGTGCGAGTCGCTGATCTTTCAGCGATTTTGGGCTATGGGATTAATATGAGTTATTAATTTTTGGATAGTGGGAGGTTTAAGATGATGAGAGAGTATTGCTATCACTGCGATGCTGATGTTGAGTATAGCATTAAAGAATTAATGATTGATACTGAAATAAAGGATGTTGTTTTCTCGTATCTTGCGAAAATCGCTTATTGTAATGACTGTGGAGAGGAAATTTATATTTCTGAATTAAGTGACGAAAATGTGAAGTCTGCCAATAAGATATATAGGGAATTAAAAGGGTTAATCCAAGTTAATGAAATCGAAAATCTTCTAATCAAATACAACATAGGACGAAAACCGCTTTCCTCATTATTGGGTTGGGGAGAAACGACTATTATTAGATATCTTAATGGTTTAACGCCAACAAGGGAGTATAGTGAGACTCTTCGTAAATTGATGAATTCCCAAAATATGCTTGACTTATATCATACAAACAAAGGTGCGCTCACGCCTGTTTCTAAACGAAAACTATATGCTAGACTTATGGAACTTCTCGATCACGGACAAAAGAGTTCACACAAAAATAAGCTTGTTAGTGTAGCGGAGTATTTTCTTAATAAAATAGAACCGGAAGCGGGGGAATCCATTACACCGCTAAAATTGCAAAAGTTGGTATATTATGCCCAGGCGTGGTCCTTAACCTTTCATAAATCCTTGTTCGAAGAAGATTTTCAAGCCTGGGTTCATGGACCCGTTATCCCTGATTTATATATTTATTTTAAAGAATATGGTTCTTCGAATATACCAAAGGTTTCTTCTTTCGATCCCGGCGTGTTTGAAAAAGATGAACTTACTGTCCTTGATTTAGTGTGGTCTGTTTATGGTAAGTATGATGCTAAATATCTCGAAAGGCTAACTCATATCGAAAAACCTTGGGTAGATGCAAGAACGGGAATCGATCAAAACGAACGCTGTACAAACATTATATCTAAAGAAGCTATTCAACAGTATTTTTCCGATCTTCGAAAAAATCATGATATTTGTAGTGAATATAGCCTTAATAAGTACGTATCGAATATAACCTTTATGTAGTATTTGGTTTGTCAATCTTAAACACTTCACAATTTAGCTATGCTATAGGAGAAGATTTGTTATTCCAAACAACTTAACGGGAAAAATTGATCGGATAAAAACTGGGGGGATAGGCAATTAGCCATCCCCCTCACGGTTTAGTCTCTGAAACTTCCGATACAGTAGCCTTACAGCAGTGAATCAATAATTGTTCATTGTTCAGTTTATATTTTCCACTCCTTTTTAATGGTAAGCGAATTATAAATTAATTTTCATAAAATACTAGGAAACGAGAAGGGATTCTTGGAGGAATGCCGAATATAATAGCGTAAGAAAATTGGACTAATTGACCATGCCAATAAGGACTAAGCCAAAGGGCTGAAACTTGGTTAAGAGGTGGGTAAATGGATCTCGATCGTAAGAGCGGAGTTCCCTACTACATACAGCTCAAGGAACAAATTAGACGTCACATTACTCAGGGCGTTTGGGCTGCAGGTATGAAATTGCCAACTGAACGGGAACTGGCCGCGAGTTTATCCGTAAGCCGCAACACAGTCAGTCAAGCTTACAAAGAGCTTGAAAGCGAAGGGGTATTAAGTTCAGCTCAAGGAAAAGGGACGTTTGTAGCCGATACGTTACTGATCATGCAGCAGGAGGGACGCAAAGAGAAGGTCCTGCGTATCATTGATGTCGCCATGGAAGAGGCTGTTGGCTTAGGCTTCAGCATTGATGACTTTGTCTCTTTCGTTCATGTGCGGGGGATGGAGAAAAAGCATTTCCTGTCACGGGTGAAAGTCGCTTTCATTGAATGCAACCCTGAGCAATTAAACGAGGCGCGCTGGAACCTTGGCCCTGGTGTCAGTTTGCTGCCCTTTTTGCTCTCTGAACTTCAGGATTCACTCACGGTTCAAAAACGTTTAGCTAGTATGGATATGCTCGTCACAGGAGTAGCTCATTTGTCAGAGGTTAAACGATTATTTGAGAAGTTTCACTTGCCTATTTTGGGTGTTTCACTCCAGCCAAAGCTGGAAACGATTGTCCGGATCGCTAAATTGACGGCAGGACGGGACTTGGCCTTAGTTTGCGAGAGCAGTCATTTTGCGGATAAGGTTATCAGCGCTCTAAATCAAGCGGGGCTTCATCCTGCCTTTCGGACGTTGATACAACCTGATGACATAAGATTACGTGAGGCTCTGCCCGATTGCGGGGCAGTAATTTTTGCGCCGAAGCTGCGCCTTCGGGTTGAAAAAGTTCTTCCGGATAATATGGAATGTATAGAATTTCGCTTCGAACCAGATACCGGGAGCTTAAATTTGCTGCGCGGTGCTTTATTGGAAATAAAGGAGGGTAAACGTTGAGCAAACAACGGGTCATTGGTTTATTCGATTCGGGAGTTGGCGGACTTACTGTGGCCAAACAAATTCTGGAGCAGCTGCCTGATGTGCGAATTGTCTATTTTGGAGATACGGCACGAGTGCCTTATGGAAACCGTTCCCAGGAGGAACTTATACGTTTTGGGGAAGAAAGCGTCAGCTTTTTGATCGGGCAAGGGGCAGAAGCCATCGTCGTTGCCTGCAATACAAGTTCTGCCACCGCCCTTCCAACGCTTCAGGAGAGATTTGATATTCCGATGATCGGAATGATTGAACCCGGTGCCCGCTTAGCCGTGAAGAAAACCATAGCAGGCCGAATCGGGCTGATTGCTACGGAAACAACGGTACGCAGCAAGGCCTATTCCTTAGGGGTCAGCCGCGCCCTGGCCCGAGGAAGTGTGCCGGAGAATGCTGACCTGCGCTCGGCTTGGCAGCATGGAGAACAGGCCATTTCCTTGGTCAAAGCACAGGGCTGTCCCCTCTTCGTTCCGCTGATCGAAGCTGGGTTAGCCAATTCTTTGCAGGCTCGGGGAATTGCCAAGACTTATCTGGCGCCTCTTCAATCCTCCGGGGTTGATGCTTTGATTCTCGGCTGTACCCATTATCCCTTTTTGGAACCGGTTCTTAAAGAAATTTTAGGCGAGGATGTTCTGATTGTTGACCCTGCTCTGGCCGTGTTAGAGGAACTTAAAGAATTGCTGGCTCAGATGAAGCAGCGGGATGAAGCAAAATCCGATCCTTCCTTAGAATTAGCATCAACGTCTGATGCTTCAGGTAAAAGTCAATGGCGGGCCCGTTATTTTGTCAGCGGAGACCCGGAACTTTTCAGACAAGTTGGCAATACACTTCTGCAGGACTCGATAGAATCCGTTGAACAAGTCCATTTTTTGGACGGCTCCTTGAACATTTAGATGTCCCAAACTTAAGCCCATTATAAATAAACATCCTTTTAATTTACATTCCGTATATTCCTGTTACAATTGTCGGTCCAGTCATTTCGTTTCCAAGTTAAAAATACCAGGACAAATTCTTAGTTAGTTTTCATAATTGAAAAAGCCGGGAGGAATTAATCGTGAAACAAAAGACCTTGGTATTAGGGGTAATCGGTTCAGATGTTCATGCTGTCGGAAACCGCATCCTGGATTATGCCTTTACTCATGCAGGTTTCAGAGTCATTAACATCGGAGTGCTGGCAACTCAGGAAGAGTTCATTAATGCTGCCATTGAAACAAATGCCGATGTCCTGATGGTTTCATCATTATATGGCCATGGTGAGATGGATTGCCGGGGACTGCGTGAGAAATGTCAGGAAAAAGGAATTGGTGACATTTTAATGTATGTCGGCGGTAATCTGGTTGTGGGGAAACAAGATTTTGAATCGGTTAAAGAACGCTTCTTGGCAATGGGCTTTAATCGTGTCTACCCGCCGGGTACCATGCCTGAAGTTCCCATTAAAGATTTGCGGGAAGATTTGGGGATAAGCGAAGAATAAAGGGGGAATGAGCCTTGCAAGCAGTCCTTCTCATTGATTTTGGCAGTACTTACACGAAAGTGACGATTGTTGACCTTGATACGGAAGAGATCCTTGGTACCGCCCGGGCCGGAACGACCATTGAAACTAATATTATGGATGGTTTGAATAAGGCGCTGGCACAGATACCTGAGCCGTCGGGAGGATGGAATTTTGTCCGTAAACTTGCCTGCAGCAGTGCGGCAGGTGGTTTGAAAATGATGGCCAGCGGCTTGGTCAAAGAATTAACCGCTGAAGCGGCCAGAAGAGCTGCTTTGGGAGCAGGGGCCAGATTGCTTGAAGTCTTTAGCTACGAGTTAACGGCCCGGGATCTGGAGAAGATCATTGCTGCCAAGCCGGATATTTTCCTGTTGGCAGGAGGTACTGACGGCGGAAATAAAGAGATATTGCTTAAAAACGCCGAACTGCTGAGCACGCTGCCTATCAGTCTGCCGGTGGTGGTCGCCGGCAACAAAGCCGCAGCGGTTCAGGCTGCAGACCTGCTCAGACAACGGCATGCACCTGTGATAGTGGCGGACAATGTGATGCCTGATCTGGGAGTTTTGGCAGTTGATTCGGCCCGTATGGCGATTCGTGATATATTCCTCAGCCATATTGTCCACGCCAAAGGTTTAGATAAGGCGGAAGAGTTTTTAGAACAGATTATGATGCCTACCCCGGCGGCGGTATTGTCGGCGGCGGAATTGTTGGCTGAAGGATCCGGATCAGAGCGTGGACTGGGTGAACTGATGATTGTTGATGTCGGGGGAGCTACGACAGACGTTCATTCAGTCGCCAAAGGGGATCCGAGTAAACCGAGCGTCACCCTCAAAGGATTGCCGGAACCTTTTGCCAAACGAACCGTTGAAGGCGATCTGGGCATGCGTTACAGCTCAGAGGCTTTAGTGGAAGCTTCAGGCCGGCGCTTGTATGATTATTTGGGTTGGACGGATGAGCAAGTAGCCAGTCAGCTGCGGCTATTCAAAGAAAACCCCTGGCGAATACCTCAGACCGAGGAGGAAGCTAAATTTGATGCAGCCATGGGCCGCATGGCCGTTGGTTTAGCTGTCGATCGGCATGTTGGAACGATTGAAGTGATTTATACGCCTTTTGGAGCGACCTATGTTCAGCACGGCAAAGATTTGACACCGCTGCCTGTGGTGATTGGGACCGGAGGAGTTTTGCTTCATCATCCGAATGCTTTGGAAATTCTCAAGGGTTCCCTTTTTGACTCTGCCGAACCAACTCTGCTGAAACCTCAAAAACCCAGATTCTATCTGGATAAAGATTATATCTTGGCGGCCATGGGTTTGCTGCGTGAAGTTGCACCCCAAGCTGCGCTTCGAATGATGAAAAAATACGTGGTTGAACTATAGGAGGGTATAACGATGGAATTAACAGTCCGGCAAATGGATGCTGAAGAATTTCAGCGTCAGCGTCAGGAAGTCTTAGGGCAATGGGAGACCGGTAAGGACGTCAATTTCGAAGAAGCAGTTGCCTACCATAAGGGACTGCCCAAAAGCAAAATTTTTGCTGAGAAACTGGCAGAAGGCAAAGAGAAAGGGATCACCTTTGCTCAACCGCGTGCTGGTGTGGCACTAATCACGGAACATATTGAATTGCTGCGCTGCCTCCAGGATGAAGGAGGCGCAGATTTTCTGCCCACGACGATTGACTCCTATACGCGGCAGAACCGCTATGCAGAAGCACAATCCGGGATTGAAGAAAGCCGAACAATCGGACGTTCGATGTTGAATGGCTTTCCGGCGGTAAACCATGGAGTTGCAGCTTGCCGGCAAGTCGCTGAGAGCGTTCAGGTACCTGTTCAGGTGCGTCATGGGACTCCGGATGCCCGGCTGTTAGCCGAAATAACCATCGCCGGAGGTTTTACGGATTTTGAAGGGGGAGGCATTTCTTATAATATACCCTACTCCAAAGATGTTTCGATTGAGAGCACGATTAAGTATTGGCAATATGTTGACCGGCTTATTGGCTTGTATGAAGAACAAGGGGTAAAAATTAATCGCGAACCCTTCGGTCCCTTGACCGGGACACTTGTTCCTCCGGCAGTTTCTCATGCTGTGGCTGTAATTGAAGGAATTCTGGCAGTGGCTCAGGGAGTTCGCAGTTTGACCTTGGGTTATGGTCAATGCGGCAACCTAATTCAAGATGTCGCCGCTTTGCATACTCTGCCGGTCCTTGCTGAAGAATATATGGAGAAGCTTGGGTATCCCAAGGCTATGATTACCACCGTATTTCACCAGTGGATGGGTGGATTCCCCCAAGACGAAGCCAAGGCTTTCGGAGTTATTTCTTGGGGTGCTGCTACGGCTGCCTTAGGCAAAGCGACGAAGGTTATTGTTAAAACACCTCACGAAGCTTTGGGCATTCCGACCAAAGAAGCTAATGCGGCAGGAATCCGGGCTACAAAACAGGTATTGAACATGTTAAAAGACCAGACCTTGCCGATGACAGAGGAACTGGCTTTAGAAGAACAGATGATCTTAGCGGAAACCAGGGCCATTTTGGATCGCGTCTTAAGTCTCGGTGAAGGAGACATGGCCGTGGGTACCGTTCGAGCGTTCCAGGCAGGTGTTATCGACGTTCCTTTTGCTCCCAGCCGTTTTAATGCCGGCAAAATTTTACCGGCCCGGGATACTACGGGAGCCGTAAGAATGCTGGATTTCGGTAACCTTCCCTTTGATGAGACGATCAAGGATTTCCACCGTGAACGCATTGCCCAACGGGGACGGGATGAGGGCCGGGATCCTTCCTTCCAGATGGTCATCGATGATATTTATGCTATCGGTAAAGGAATGCTCGTCGGACGTCCAAGGTAAGACAAATGGGATCGGAATACTCTAACTGAACAAGTTAACTTGATAAAAATGCAGAAAATGAGGGAGGAACACTATCATGAAAATTGTTGACATAATTGCTTCGCCGGGACTGACAGGATTTTATTTTGATGATCAGCAGGCCATTAAAGCAGGGGCCGGCCATGACGGTTTCGCTTATACCGGAGAACCGATGACCCCGGGATTTAAAGCTGTTAGACAGCGCGGGGAGTCTATTTCCGTGATGTTGATTTTGGAAGATGGTCAAGTTGCTTCAGGAGATTGTGCTGCCGTTCAATATTCAGGAGCGGGCGGCCGTGATCCTCTCTTTTTGGCGGAAGAATTTATCCCTATTATTATGGAGGAAATTGCACCTAAGCTTTTGGGTCAGGAACTCGATTCTTTCCGTCACTTAGCAGCTTTAGTGGAAAATTCCAAACGCCCTAACGGAGACCGTTACCATACGGCCATTCGCTATGGAGTCAGCCAAGCAATTCTTGATGCTGTTGCCAAAGCTAAGAAGAAAACCATGACGGAAGTTATTCTGGAAGAATATGATCTCCCTATGATTCTGGAACCTGTTCCGATTTTTGCCCAGACAGGTGATGACCGCTATGATAATGCCGATAAGGCTATTATTAAGCGTGCCGGAGTATTGCCGCATGCTTTAATCAATAACGTTGAAACAAAGCTTGGTGTTAACGGGGAACTGCTTTTAGACTATGTCATCTGGCTGAGAAATCGTATTCTCACCATTGGCGGAGATGATTACCGGCCGGTTTTGCATATTGACGTTTATGGAACCATTGGGATTGCCTTCAAAGATGATACGCAAAAAATGGCCGAGTATTTTGCAAAACTGGAAAAAGCGGCTGCCCCTCTGCATTTGCGAATTGAAGGCCCCATGGATGCCGGCAGTACTGAGGGACAGATTGCCCAACTGAAAGCCCTGCGGGTGGCCTTGAAAGAGCGTGGCGTGAAGGTGGAAATCGTCGCCGATGAGTGGTGCAACACCTATGAAGATATTGTCGAGTTTGTGGATGCTCAAGCGGCGGATATGGTACAAATCAAAACGCCGGATCTTGGCGGGATTCAAAATACTATTGAAGCAGTGATTTATGCCAAAAAGTATGGCGTAGGCGCCTATGTCGGAGGGTCTTGCAACGAAACTGATGCCGGCGGACGTACGGCTGTTCATGTTGCTTTGGCAAGCCGTCCGGATCAGATGCTGGCTAAGCCTGGGATGGGCGTTGATGAGGGGTATATGATCGTGCATAATGAGATGAATCGGACGTTGGCGCTGTTAGGAAGGAAGGCGTCGGCACGTTAGTTCTTCTTTGCAAATGGGGTTGTACGGAAATTGAGCCGTTCGGGTCAGGGAGCTTCGCCCACACCGTTCACTCAGCATTCCGAGGCTCGCTCACTCGTTTGCGTGGGAGCTCTGCCGAACCTCAGGGTAATACCTGATGTGAACCACGGCTCCGCTCTCCTACGCAAACTTTGTGAGCCTAACCGCCTCTCCATGCAATGAGTTCACTCTTGTGGGTGAAGCTCCCTTCCTCTTAGGTCTATAGTGTTTTTGGGTTAACAATCTTAGGATGAAGACTGGATTTCCTTATTGATTTAATAGTAAGGGGTCTGGTCTTCTCTTTTTTAAGTCGACGCTAAAGTCGACCTGATGGCGCCATCGAGGGATAAATATAGATCCTTCGGGTCGGGGAGCTGCGCCCATATCGCTCATTGGTATTCCGAGGCCAACTCACTTGCTTGCGCGGGAGCTCTTCAGCGGATAAGTATTCTTTGGAGATAGCCGCTTCGAGCGAAGATGTTCGCTGGATACTTTCGTGCCAAACCCATGGGTGATGTCCGATGTCAACTGCTGGCCATGACGTAGGCGGACGGCTTATCGCCACTCCGCGTCTCATTACGCATACCCCTGCAGTGTGTTCGCCGAAACCATGGACGGCGAGAGGGGACCGCTGGTTATGATGATGCTTTGCGGCGATGTTAGATGATGAAAAGGGCCGCGGACTTAACTTTTCGGGCTGAAACCTTTACAATAAAGAGTATAAGCAATTTAAGCTATGCAAGGACAAGGAGAAGTGGGCCTTTATGGGTAAGATTGGTTTAACGACGACGGTGCCGGTTGAGGTTATTTATGCGGCAGGTGAAACTCCGATTGATTTAAATAATATATTTATTACTGCTTCAGATGCGATGAAGCGTGTTGAGGATGCTGAGTTGGCTGGTTTTCCCAGGAATGTCTGCGGTTGGATTAAGGGATTGTATTCCAGTGCTCTGCTGGACCCTGAAATCCGACGTATTATAGCTGTTACTCAAGGAGATTGCAGCAATACTCATGCTTTGATGGAGACGTGGGAAGTTGAGGGGATTGATATAATACCTTTTGCGTTTCCTTATGATGGTGATCCTGACATGCTTAGGCTGCAAATGGACAAACTTATAGCTGCTCTAGGAACAACCTGGGAGGGTGTAAAGGAGCAGAAAAGGCGGCTTGACCAAGTCCGGGCCTTGGCCTGGGAGATTGATCGGCTGACTTGGGAAGAAAATCGGGTAAGGGGGTTCGAAAATCATCTTTATCAAGTTTCCTGCTCGGATTTTAACGGTGATCCAGAACGATTTGCCCGCGAGATGGAGGAGTTTATCCAAGAGGCTCGCCAAAGAGAATCGTTAGCGGAAAGGAATCTGTCCCAAGGTCGGAAAAAGGCACGGGAAGTACGATTAGGTTTTATCGGAGTTCCTCCGATTTTTCCCGAGATGTATGATTTTATCGAGGAGCAGGGGGCGCGTGTTGTTTTTAATGAAGTTCAAAGGCAATTTTCCATGCCTTTTCCAACGGAGGATATCGTTGAACAATACCGGCGCTACACCTATCCTTATCAAGTTTTTCAGAGGATTGAGGACATTCGTTGCGAAGGGGAACGACGTCAGCTGGATGGAATTATCCACTATACGCAAAGCTTTTGTTACCGTCAAATCGAGGACTTGATTATTCGTAAAAAATTGGACTACCCGATCTTAACGCTGGAAGGCGAGAATCCAACGGGGCTGGACGCACGGAGCAAAATGAGGATCGAGTCATTTTTAAGTATGCTGAAAGAATAGAGAAAGTCGTCCTTGTTTGTTAGGGATTTTGAGCGTTAGGCGGCATTGGATTTTTCGCCAGTGAAGTGTTACATCGAACAATAGTAGTTTTTCAGGTTAAATGAGCCCTAAGAATCAGGATGTACGCAAAGCTTTTTATATTCCTTTATAAGGTTTGGCAACTATGTTTTACTATATTTTAGTGCTCTATGAATGAGAATATCAAGAAGAAAGGCGGCAATTCATCCCCTGCCTAAAGCGGTGGGAGACTTCTTGCCTCGTGAGGTTAAAATGTCTATGCAAACGATTTGTGGTATTGATTTAGGAAGTCGAAGTGTTAAGATCGCCCTCATGCAATCCCCAACGGAATCTGATTCCTTAGAGATTAAGCGGCTGGAAAGGTTAGATACTATCCGTTTTTATCGAGAATATGGACGTAAGCACGATGGGAAACTGGTCGTGAATTTTGAAGCCTTGGGTTTGCCTGAAGTTGACAGTCTTGTATCGACCGGCTATGGCCGAAATACCTTAGAGCTTGCCGGAGGAGAAGCGATTCCGGAATTAAAAGCTCATGTTCTGGGTGCTGTTCACCAAACCGGGCTTAAGGATTTCACGCTCGTTGATTTAGGGGGGCAGGACAGCAAAATCATTCAAGTTCGCCGAGGTAAAATGATTGACTTTTTGACGAATGATAAGTGTGCGGCCTCCTCAGGGCGTTATTTGGAAAACATGGCTAATATCTTGGATTTGTCTCTTGAGGAGCTTGGCCAGTATGCAGATGCTCCTGTGGAGCTGAATTCTACCTGTGCGGTGTTTGGAGAAAGCGAACTTATTGGCAAGATCGTTGAAGGCTATCCGATAAAAGAACTGGCAGCGGGCGTTAATGCCACGATCGTTAAGCGAATCCTGCCCCTTTTGCGTTCTTTTGAGGGGGAGGTTTTAGTCTTTACCGGGGGCGTTGCCCATAATCAGGCGGTGACAAGGCTTCTGCAGGAAGGTACAGGGAAGCGGGTTATTATTCCCCAAGAACCTCAATATAATGGGGCCATAGGATGTTGTATTAAGGGCAGCGAGGCGAGTGATTAATGAGTAAGACAAAACAGAGATGGCTTGTATCGATTTCTGAAAATGTTTGTCTTGACAAGAAGGATTATAGGGCTTGAAACAAGAATAATACACATTATGCAACGATTAATAAGAAAATAACAATCTCGAAATGTTCAGCGAGATAAATAATGAAAAAAGGTATTAAATGTCTTTGTACACTGAGGCAAAAGAAATTGAGGTAAAAGCAGCTCAGGAGGGTTAACTGATGAAACAACGTAATTTCAAGTTTGTGGCGTTAGTGTTGTGTTTATTAATCACTACGTTATTCTTTCCCCAAAAAGCCTTGGCTTTAACGACTCCCCCAGCGCCGACAGGTCTTACTGCTACCACCCTTAGCAGCAGTCAAATTTCCTTAACCTGGAGTTCGGTAGGCAGTACGACAGCCTATTATGTTTACCGGGGAACCTCTTCCTCCGGGAATTACTCGATTGTCGGTACGACAACATCTCCGAATTATACAGATACTGGTTTGTCTCCGGGTACCGCCTATTATTATAAAGTTCAGGCCGCCAATATCGTTGGAGGAGGCGCATATTCCAGCGTAGTTTGTGCGGTTACTCTAACTTCAAGCAGCACGTTGTCCGCTCCGACAAATTTAACGGCTACGGCAGCGAGCACAAGTCAGATTTATTTGACTTGGAGTGCTGTGAGTGGTGCATCCTACTATTATGTTTACAGGACAACAGCGAACTCAGGTACATATACTCTTGTTGCTCAGCCCAGTACTACAGGTTTTACGGATACCGGTTTGTCGATGAATATTACGTATTATTACAGGATTCAGGCTGTAAGCGGTGGTGCTGTAAGCGGATATTCTGCCGTTGTTTCTGCGACACCGATGAATTCAACTGGCGTTCCTGCAGCCCCGACAAACCTTATCGCTACAGCCCCCAGTACAACTCAAATCAGCCTGACCTGGAATCCGGTTAGTTATGCAACCAACTATTATATTTACAGGTCTAACTCGCCGTCAGGACCATTTTCCACGATTGCTGTACCCAGTACCCCTTACTACACTGATTCCGGCTTAACTCCGAACGTAGCTTATTATTATAAAGTTCAGGCTGGAAACAGCTATGGGACAAGTGCAGATTCTCCCGTAGTTTACGCGACAACGACAGTCTCTAACACAGTCCCGGCGGCTCCCGGTAATCTAAGCGCTACGGTTGTCAGCAGCACTCAAGTCTATCTGACCTGGAGCGCTGTGAGTGCGAATTTTTATTATGTCTACAGGTCAACATCTCCTTATGGAACTTACGCTATTGTTGGTTCGCCGACAACGGCCTATTATAATGATTCCACCGTATCGGCCAATACAACCTATTATTATAAAGTAGTGGCTGTTGGTAATGCGGGACCAAGTTCGGATTCTGTTATTGTTAATGCGACAACCGTCGCCAGCGGCGGTTTAGCTGCACCTGCAAGTCTGACAGCGACGGCTGCAGCGAGCACTCAAGTCTATTTGAATTGGGCACCTGTAACTAATGCAACGTATTATTCGGTTTTCAGGTCCACCTCTCTTACCGGAACATACACCATTGTTGGCGTACCGACGACAACGACTTATACTGATACCACAGTTTCGGCATTTACGACTTATTATTATAAGGTCGTAGCTGTCGGCAGTTCGGCTACCAGCCCGGATTCGGCCATTGTCAATGTAACAACGACATATTCTTATGGCGCCTTGCCGACGCCGACCAATGTAACGGCTACTGCCCAAAGCACCAGTCAAATATACTTGACTTGGAGTGCCGTTCCCAATGCCACCTATTATAATGTCTACAGGGCTATTTCGCCTTCGCTGACGTATACCAATATAGGGATGGCAACGAGTACAAGCCTTACTGATTCCGGCTTGGCAGCGAACACCACCTATACTTACAAGGTGGTTGCGGTAGGAAGCAACGGTCCCAGTGCCGACTCGGCCATCGTCCCTGCCACAACAATGCTTACCAATAGTGCCTTGCCGGCTCCTGCCAACCCTACAGCGACGGCCTTAAGTACCAGTCAGATCTATTTGACCTGGGATTCCGTCAGTAATGCAACTTCCTATTATGTGTACCGGGCATCCTCCCTTTCGGACACCTATACAAATATTGCTACGGTTTCCACCTTGAATTATACGGATTCCAATCTAACTTCGAATACAACCTATTATTATAAGATTCAGGCGGTGGGCAGTTTAGGATCAAGCCCCTTTTCGGCCATCGTCTCGGCGGTGACTACCGGGTCGGGCAGCACTGCACCGACGAATCCCTCACAAATTCCCTCCCAACGACTGGCCGGGGAAGATATGTACGGGACTGCCGCAGAGGTCGCCAAAGAAGAAGGGAAAACCTCTTACTATGCTGTTGTTGTCAGCGGGGAAACGTTTTCTGATGCTTTATGCAGCGGCCCTTTGGCTGCAGAGTATAATGCACCCTTATTGCTGACGACTAAGGATACGTTAAATGAACAAACTAAGGCCCAGCTTACGAGTATGAAAGTAAAAAGTGTTTTTATCGTAGGTGGAGTTGGCGTTATTTCTGCGGCAGTTGAGCAAAGCATTAAAGATATGGGAATTCAAGTTACGAGAATTGCGGGAAACGACAGTTACGAAACGTCGGTAAAAATCGCACAGGCAATGAAGCCAACGAGTCAAGCAGTCGTCGCAAGCGGCGAAACCTTCCCGGATGCTTTGTCTATAGCCCCCATCGCGGCTATGAAGGGAATCCCTATTCTGCTTACATCGAAGAATACTCTCTCTCAAAGTGTGAAAACCTATTTGCAGGGGATACAAAGTACTTATGTTGTAGGGGGCACAGGGGTTATCAGTGATAGTGTTCTTAATCAGCTTCCCTCTCCGACAAGACTTAGCGGTCAAGATAGGTATGATACAAATATCAGTGTTATTAAAGCATTTGCTGACAAATTGGATTTTAGCACCTGCTATATATCGACAGGTGAAAACTATGGTGATGCTCTAGCCGGTTCGGTTTTGGCTTCTCTGACAAACTCCCCGGTCTTTTTGGTAAGCAATCCAGTGGAGCAGTCAACTCTTGATTACCTGGGAAGCATCTCCGGCAGTATTCAAAAAGAAGTTGTCTTCGGCGGAACAGTTGTTGTGCCGGACAGCGTTTTAACCAGCATTAATGGTGCAAACGCAACAAATGTATCCACAACCGTATCTGCACCAAGACTCGCTACGGCATCCGCTGTAAGCTCAGGTCAAATAGACCTTAGTTGGGATGCCGTAAGCGGTGCGATAAGTTATTATATCTTCGGCTCAACATCCTCTTCGGGTACGTTTACCCATATTGCCACAGTAACAACAAATAGTTATTCTAATAACGGTCTGTGGGCCAATACAACCTATTATTATAAAATCCAGGCAGTTAACGGTTCTGCTACTAGTCAGTTTTCGCCCGTTGCTTCAGCGACGACATCGAGTTAAAATAAATAGACATTAAAGGAGGTCAGGCATCTAAATGAAAGAAATCCACGTGGATGAAATTATTTCAGCTATCCGAACCCTCTGTATGGAAGCAAACTATAATTTGAGTTCGGACATTATGACAGGCTTTCAGTCAGCCCTTAAAAGGGAATCTTCGCCCTTGGGTCAGGAGGTCTTGGAGCGTCTTATAGAAAATGCCGATATTGCTCACAAAGAGCAAGTCCCTATGTGCCAGGATACCGGGATGGCAGTGCTTTTTGTGGAAATCGGTCAGGATTTGCACATAGCAGGCGGCAGCCTGACGGATGCGCTTAATGAAGGAGTACGACAGGGATACGAGCAGGGGTTCCTGCGCAAATCGGTTGTCAAAGATCCTTTTGATAGAGTCAATACTGGAGATAATACTCCGGCGATCATTCATTACGATATTGTACCCGGTGATGCTTTGCGCCTTATTGTTGCCCCCAAAGGATTTGGGAGTGAGAATATGGGCGGCCTGAAAATGTGTAAGCCTTCAGAAGGTTTGCAGGGCGCGATGGATTTTGTTGTCGATACTGTTGACCGAGCCGGCGGAAATCCTTGCCCTCCGATTATCGTCGGTGTGGGTGTCGGAGGAACTATGGAAAAGGCTACCTTCTTGGCTAAGAAGTCCTTGCTTCGTGAAGTTGGAATCCATAACCAAGATGAACGTTTGGCGAAGATTGAAAAAGAATTATTAGAGCGTATCAATCGCTTGGGCATTGGACCCCAAGGATTTGGCGGAGTGACGACAGCGCTGGCTGTCAACTTAGAAGTATATCCCACGCATATCGCCGGAATGCCTGTGGCCGTAAACATTGGCTGTCATGCGACACGTCATAAGGAAATCACCTTACAAGGGAGGGAAAGTCAATGAGTGATGTAAAACGCATCGAAACCCCTCTTACGCAAGAAAAACTCAAGACGTTAAAAGCCGGAGATAATGTTTTATTAAGTGGTGTTATTTATACGGGACGAGATGCTGCTCACAAGAAAATGGTGGAAGCCTTGGAGCAAGGGCTTGAATTGCCGTTTGCTATGAAAGACCAAGTCATTTATTTCGTGGGGCCGACTCCAGCTAAGGAAGGGCAAGTGATTGGATCAGCAGGACCAACGACAAGCGGACGGATGGATGCCTATTCCCCCAAGTTAATTGCTCAAGGTTTAACAGGAATGATAGGTAAAGGGCTGCGCAGTCCTGAGGTCATAGAAGCTATGAAAGAGCATGGTGCCGTTTATTTTGGAGCTATCGGCGGGGCTGGCGCACTCATTGCCAAACGCATTGTTTCGGCAGAAGTGATTGCCTATCCTGAACTGGGACCGGAAGCAGTTCGACGATTGGTTGTCAAAGATTTCCCGGCAATTGTGATTATTGATCAAGAAGGAACGAATCTGTATGAGAGCGGGAAAGCCCAGTATAGAACGGTTTAAGCTCAGAATTGGTCACAAAAGCTTCACAATTTCTTAAAGTACAATTAAGGATTTTAAGATATAATAAGATATTATTGGAAATCCTTGATAGGAGTGCTAACTATGGATTATTGCCCTTTTTGTGGAGCGCGTGAAGTAGGCAGAATTGGCCGTGAACGTTATTATTGCAGCGAGTGTTGTCACGAGTGGACTAAGGGAGGTGGAGAGGTTAGAATTTATGAGGTTATGTCTGACGGATCGGTTGAACCACTGATCCCTGACCATGAACCTATCACTCATGTTATATCTCATCGCGCCGTTCGCCGAGCCGGATGACTTAAATTTGAAGATTAATTAAAGCATAGCAAGAGGTTTTTACTTACTAAGGCTTAACATAAGTACATGACAACAGAATCAGCTTAAGGAAAGAGAGCTCAAAAGCGGGCTCTCTTTTCATTTTGGGAAAATTCTCATTGGATTTTAATAGTAAAAGCAGGATTTTGTCGACTATTAATAGAATTCAGGTGGGAGTGGCACCGATGTTCAGCTTTAGCTGAACGAGTTCATTGCTCATGGCTTTAAATGATTACCAAAGAAATTATTCAATCAGATAGTTCATTAAGACTTAGTAAGGAAAAGGGTAATTAACTTAAGAAAGGGTGCATGACATTGATACAATTACATCAATTTGAGCTGACAGAATCTACTCAGCTGTTGAAGATCGATTCCGAGCAGTTAAGCCTTCTTAAAGAGGTACGGGCGATTATCGAGAAGAATGCCGATCAAATCGTGACCAACTTTTATGCCCATGTTACGACGATTCCGGGTTTAAAAGCAATTATTGATCAATTTTCATCGGTAGATAAGCTTAAAATTACCATGAAGAAATATTTGCTCTCAATTTGCCCGGAGACGATTAATGAACAATTTATGCAGTGGCGCGTGACGATCGGAGAAGTACATAATCGCATCAATTTACCGCCTTTTTATTATCTAAGCGCCAATCAGATCTTATGTGATGAAATTATTCCCTTGATCTATAAGCATTTTAAGAAAAAAACCGATGTGGCGTTACGCTCAGCTTTAGCTTTTCAACGAATTTTGAGTTTTGACCAGCAGGTTGTTATGGCAAGTTATATTCAATCCTATATGACTGAAATTGATAAGAAGGCTGAATTGGAAAAAGCGCTCTTTGAGATTGACAGTTTGCAGCGAAGAGTCAATGAAGCGAGTCAGGCTTTAGCGGCAACTTCGGAGGAAACGGCTGCATCTGCGGCTGAAATGAACGAAGCGACGGCGCGTATTTCTAATAATGCTTCAGAAGCGGCGGAATTTTCGAGGAAAGTCGATGCTTTAGCTCAAGAAGGTGCGAGTAAAATTCAAATGATTTCCGAAACCATTTTGCGTTTGGCAGATATGGCTTCTGATATGCAGGAAAAAATGAACCAGTTGGATCAAAGTTCAGCCCGCATTGCTTCGGTTACCGATGTCATTCGGGAAATTGCTTCGCAAACTAACCTTTTAGCCTTAAACGCGGCTATTGAAGCGGCAAGGGCTGGGGACAGCGGCCGGGGCTTCGGTGTTGTTGCTGAAGAGGTTAAGAAACTGGCCACAAATTCAGAACAATCGGTTCGGGAAATTAGTGCCCTTATCACCCAGAGCAAAGAAAATACCATAGCCGTTAACCAGTCCATTGAGGAAACGACAGATGCTATGAAAAACGCAGCAGTAGAGGCAGGAGAAGTCGTCAATCGCTTCGGTGATATTATGTCAGCAATCAATTCCAGTATTCAACAAGTTCAGGGAATTGCCCAGCAGATTGATGCCTTAGCCACGACGGCAGGGCAAATTGGAGCAGCCTCAGAAGATGTCGCTAATTCGGCCACGTCGCTGGCGCAAATGGGCATGAGGGAGTGAACTCGTTCAGCTAAAGCTGAACATCGGGGCTTCTCACTTAGAGAAGTGAAAGCCTTATGATTGGATAAAGTTGGTGGAGATAATGACTTTGCCTGAGGATGCTTTTTACATTCGGAGAATGTGGAGTTTTTCTCGAGCTCTTGACCTCGGGTTAGTTGATGAAGAGGTTGAACGAGGATTTAAGTTCGCAGTCGGGCAGCAGCACGGCGAACGGGTAGCTTATATTGCCATGCGTCTGGGGCGCAGTTTGGGACTTCATAAAAAGGAATTAGTGCATTTAACGGTAGCCGGGCTGCTCCATGATATTGGGGCCATGGGTTCCTTTAGGACCCACTATGGCAACCCAAAGCTTCTTAGTAAACACTGTCTGGTCGGTTCAGCGATCGTCGAGCGGTTTCCTTCGGGAGCAATTCTGGCCCCTGCGATAAAGTATCACCATGAAACGCCGCGTTCAGCCCGGAGCGCCTTAGGTGTTCCTGCTGCTGAAGTCCCGCTGATGGCCAGGATTTTATCCTTAGCGGATCAGGTGGATTTGCGTCTGTCTCGCCGTCAGCATACTCGTAAAGAACGGGATGAACTATTAAACTGGATTTCCAGGGAAAAGGAAGTTTTGTTTTTCTCTGAACCGGCGGCAGCCTTTGAACAATTAGCCGTCAAAGAAGCCTTTTGGCTGGATATCGAGCAGCCGGATTTGCTGCAAATTGTTTTAGGACTCTTGTTTGGGAATTGGCATGTTCCCTTGACTAGAGAATTAGAAACTACGGGATTCACTGACGAGCTGGCAGCGACGTTTGCAGATCTCATCGACCAAAAAAGCAGTTTTACAGCTCGCCACTCACGATCAGTTGCAGAGGTTGTGGAACGTTTAGCTGAAGGCCTGGGTTGGAGTGAACAACAACGTCACGAAATCTATGTAGCTGGTTTGCTGCACGATTTGGGCAAGCTCTCAATTCCCAAAAAGATCTTAGACAAGCAAGGACCCTTGGATGCCTCGGAAGTAGACGTCATCCGAACTCACACTTATTATACCCATCGTTTGTTGACTGAGGCCGGTTTCCCGACGAGGATGGTCGAATGGGCTGCTCATCACCACGAACGTCTTGACGGCAAAGGTTATCCCTTTGCACTTAAGGACAAAGAAATTGATGTTGGCTCCCGTCTTATGACGATTGCAGATATGTTTGCTGCTTTGACTGAGGATCGTCCCTATCGGCCTGCCATGTCAACAACTGAAGCCCTCGATATTATTCAGCGAGGTGCAGGCACTAGTGTTGATGGGGAATTGATTGTTTTAGCCAAAAGAGTGCTGCAGGGATTTGCCCCGAACGGTACTCGGCCTGATCAGCAGCGGACAATCACTTAGGAGTCAGCTCTTCTGTCGTTAAGACAAAGCATTTTGATTGCTCAAATTGCTTGTCTTCATGATGACTATATATTGATAGTATGTGTCTTGCTGTAGCTGTTTGTTCGGTGATCAAACAATTTATAGAAAGCACATACTTATTTTTTATTTCAGGTCGGATTTGTGGTAAAGTGGAACTATTGAATAGAGAAAGGCGCGATCACCGTGTTTTACCCTTTTGAAATGGAACGTTACCTTGAAACTTTGTTGGGTGAAAGGGACCCTTTGCTGCGGGAGATGGAAGAACAAGCTCTCCAGGAAACTATACCTGTGGTGACACCGACAGTGGGGAATTTTCTCAGTTTGTTGGCCGCCATGAATAAGGCCCAGTCAGTTTTGGAAATTGGCACTGCCATTGGTTATTCCACGATCTGGCTGGCCCGCGGGGTGGAGAAGAGCGGAGGTCATGTTACGACCATCGACATGAATAAGGACCGCTTGTCAAGAGCTAAAGGCTATTTTCAGCGTGCGGGGCTTCTGGAAACTATCACAGCTCTGGAAGGCGATGCCCGTAAGATTCTGCCCGGCTTGACTTCAGGGTATGACTTTGTTTTTATTGATGCGGCTAAGGGAGAATATTTGGATTACTTAAAGCTGATCGATGATTTAATCATCCCAGGCGGAATCCTGGTTGTTGACAATGTTCTTTTTCGGGGCTGGGTAGTACCGGAAAGTAATTTTGCACCGAAATATGAGCGCATGGTCGGGGGATTGAGGAAATTTCTGCGGGAACTTTGCGCTAATCCTGACTATGTGACTACGGTTCTGCCTTTTGGGGACGGCGTATCTGTCAGCAGGAAAGCTGAAAAAGGGAGATAATTATGGGAGAAAGGAAGCCCCTCCGGAGGTCATCCCAGCGATTTCAGGAAATCGATTTTTTAAGAGCTGTCGCTATCGTATTTATGGTGATTTTTCACACGGTTTATGACCTGCATGAGTTTGCCGGAGCGGCTGTCGATTATCAAGCGCCTTTCTGGTTTATCCTCGGGAAGACGTCGGCGCTGCTCTTTATTCTCTTATCCGGGTTGTCCAGCGGTTTAAGTAGTTCCCCGGTTCGCCGGGGGTTAAATGTTCTGTTTTACGGAATGGTTGTTACGTTAGTGACGTATCTGGTTATGAAAGAGGAGTATGTCCGCTTCGGAATTTTACATTTTCTAGGGACAGCCATGATTTTGTCTCCTCTCTTCAGGAGATTGTCCTCGCGTCTCCTTTGGGTCATAGCCGCTTTGATTGCTTGCTTAGGGTTTTGGTTCAATACACTGGTGGTCCAAACAAGTTTCTTCCTCCCTTTGGGTCTGATGTACTGGGGATTCAGCACCATTGACTATTACCCGCTGTTCCCTAATTTAGCGGTAACTATCATCGGCATACTTATTTACCGGCATTTTTATTCCGAAGGAGCCGGAAGCGGCAGATCTTCGCAAAACGTTCTTGTCTGGAGCTGGCCGAGAATTAATTGGCGTCTTCCGGGATGGATACAATGGTTAAGTCGGAATTCCTTAGGGATCTATTTAATTCATCAACCGATTCTTTTGCTGCTCCTATACATAAGCAACCATTTATAAGATAATGATGAAGTACCGGAGTTTGGTTTAAACCTGATCATAGAAGGGAGTAGGTATTGAAACGATGTTTGTCCATGAACATTTGATGCAAGCCGTATATTTTGCCCCGCGAGGGAGAAAGCGGTTGTTGTTTTTGGGAACAAATATACAGCAGCGTTATTTAAGCCCAGAAGATAAGTTAATTGGCTTTGTTGGAGATGCGGGTGCCGGTAAGTCGCTGCTCATTCGGGGAATGTTTCCCGGTCTGGAATTGACCAATGATGATGACGGTATTAATATCCGGCCGCTGCCCTTAATGGAAGATGCGGAGCGTAACCATTTTCGATGTCATACCTACCATTTGGATGTCCGGTTTGAGTCAGCCTTCACCCAGCCCTGGCAAATTGCAGAGGCAATTCAGAAAGCCATTTCTAAAGGGCATAGAGTTGTTGTTGAGCATTTTGATCTTGTGTATCCCCACTTGGGAGCAAATGCCGAAGTTTTAATCGGTGTCGGAGAAGAAGTCATAGTGACACGTCCGACGGTATTTGGACCTGAGCCGCAAAGTATTGCAGATATTGTTTTTGAGTCTATCAAATTTCGGCGCATGGCTCATAGTGCCGAAGATCTGACATCCATGATTTTAGAAGAAATGGGCTTGGAAAGGCCCGAAGTGCATAGTGATATTAAGCATGGCTTTGTTTTGGAACTTCCGGAGAAACCTGACATTGATTTAGACTTAGTGGAAGAGCGTGTCTTGGATTTGATCAAAGCAGATCTGGCGATTTGTTTTGCCGATGATGAGCACATCCGAGTGGGCGAAATGAAGTATCCCTGTACCGGTCCGCGCATCCACATTCGCAGGACCAGTGACATTAAAGGCTTTCACCTCCTTAAAGAATTCCGCTTTGATCCTATTGCCCGGCTTTATACCATTGCGGGGATTGTTGGCGAAGCGGCGATGATTACTCGTTCGATTGATTTGTTTGCCGGCAGAAATCAAAATCCAGACGGCAAGTAACAAATTATTTGTGTATTATTGGCATTTATTGAAGTGATCTGGTAAACTAAACTAACAAGTTATAGGTTAAGAAAGGTTAGGTTAATAATGCAGCGTTCATATGGTCGGGCCGCAGATGGGCTGCGCCCTGTTAAAATTACAAGACAATTTACAAAAGCGCCGGAAGGGTCGGTCCTTATCGAAGTTGGCGGGACACGGGTTTTATGTACGGCGAGTGTAGAAGAAAAGGTTCCTCCCTTCCAAAAAGGGTCGGGAAAAGGCTGGGTAACTGCCGAATATGCCATGATTCCCAGGGCCACCCAAACTCGAACTCAGCGCGAGGCGACTAAAGGAAAGCTCACAGGCCGCACTATGGAAATCCAGCGTTTAATCGGCCGTGCTTTGCGATCCGTTGTTGACTTAAAAAAATTAGGTGAACGGACGATATGGCTGGATTGTGACGTTCTGCAAGCTGACGGCGGTACAAGGACAGCGTCCATCACTGGAGCTTATGTAGCCTTGTTGGATGCCATACAGTATTTGCTTGACAAGAAACTTATCAAAACAAATCCTATTATGGATACCTTGGCGGCAGTTTCCGTCGGCAAGGTTCTGGGAGTTCAAGTCCTGGATTTAGACTATGAGGAAGATTCAAAAGCAGAAGTAGATATGAATGTGGTTATGACAGGAGCAGGGAAATTCGTAGAAATTCAAGGAACTGCAGAAGAAGTTCCCTTTGATCGTACGGATTTGGATGTATTTCTGCAATTAGCGGAAAAAGGGATTCGCTCCCTCATGGAAGTCCAGAAGACAGCAATAGAGACGAATTCATGAAGATACTATTAGCTACCCAAAATCAAGGTAAAGTAAGAGAACTGCAGGATTTGCTTGCTGATGAAGAGATTGAAGTAGTTTCCTTACGGGATCTTCCGGATTGGGAAGAGGTTGAAGAAAACGGAGAAACCTTTGCTGAGAACGCGGCCCTAAAAGCAAGAGCAGCCGTTCAAAGAACTGGCCTCATTGCTTTGGCCGATGATTCGGGCTTAGAGGTAGACGCTCTCAACGGTGCTCCCGGAGTCTTTTCTGCCCGCTTTGCCGGAGAGCCTAAAGACGATGAACGCAACAATGACAAGCTCTTGGACCTTTTGGCAAGGATCCCTGATGATAAGAGAACGGCCCGTTTTCGCTGTGCCCTGGTTATTGCGGCTCCCAAGGGGAAAGAATATCTTACGGAGGGAACCGTTGAAGGGAAAATCCTCAGGCAGCGGCGGGGGACGGATGGTTTCGGTTATGACCCGTTGTTTTTGGTTCCGGAATTGGGAAGAACGCTAGCAGAATTAACCTTGGCTGAGAAGAATGATTTGAGTCACAGAGCGAGGGCCTTCCGTAAAGCGATTCCCATCTTGCAGGCCCTCAAAGGCTAGCTCCCCATTATGAACCAGCAAAATTCGAGTCATTGAAAAATCGGTGAAAAACTTTAAAATATTGAGCATAAATTCTTGACGAATACTTGGAGATGAGCTATACTAATCAAGTCACCAATCGGGGCATAGCGCAGCTTGGCTAGCGCGCCTGCCTTGGGAGCAGGAGGCCGGGGGTTCAAATCCCTCTGCCCCGACCATTATTCCCAACTTGTTTAGGTTTAGGAGTAACCTGGGTTGACAATCGTAATCTCTAAAACTGCGCCTGTAGCTCAGTTGGATAGAGCATCTGCCTTCTAAGCAGGTTGTCGGGGGTTCGAGTCTCTCCAGGCGCACCAATTAAGTTCACTGCACTATGGTGGGTGTGGCGAAGCGGTTAACGCACCGGGTTGTGGCTCCGGCATTCGTGGGTTCGAAACCCATCACCCACCCCATATCAGGAAAATCTGAGTCAAGAATTGTTCTTGGCTTTTTTTATTGTTTGGAAAAGCAAGCAATTGTAATGGGCGGATAGAATGATCAATCGCATACGGCTATACACTTTTTTTTACGAGAGCTTAATTCTAAACTATTCACTGTATATCTGATAATTATTATTACAGCAAACCTTCTCGGTTTTCTAGGAAATCATGGGAAGGTTTGCTGTTATTTTTTTGCGGCGAGAAGCCCCTTATCAAAGAGTTCGACTTGCGTTAAGTACGTTCCTCTAGTATTAGTGTTGCAAATCTCCGATAACCACCGTTAACCTCCGCCTTCGGCAGAGGTTAATAAGTTCAGTGCCTTTGAGAACTGGCCAAGTTGCTCCTTGATCTGGAAAAGTTATTCATCTCAAGATATAATTACGGAGAAACTTGGAAATATTCGCTGATTTTACATGCAGACTGTTTTTTTGATAAGCGATATTAGTTAGGGAAATACTGTTCACAAGAGCAAATAATTCTAAAAAGGAGAGTCGATCCTTTGAAGAATATCTTAAAACTATATGGCAATGACCTGAAACGGATAAAAGCAAATCCCATGGCCTTAATAATCATTGCTGGATTATGCATCTTACCCTCCCTATATGCATGGGTTAATATACTGGCTTGTTGGGATCCCTATGAAAACACCGGCACAATTCCGGTGGCGGTAGTGAATCAGGACCAAGGTGTTACATATCAAGGAAAAGCGATTAATATAGGCAATACCATTGTAACTACACTAAAGACCAACAAACAGATGGGCTGGAAATTCGTGTCTGACACTGAAGCCAATTTGGGGGTCGTTGACGGGACCTATTTTGCAGTTATCGAGATCCCCGGCAATTTTTCGGCCAGTTTTGTTAGTTTTCTAACGGATACTACGAAGAAACCAGAAATAATTTATAAGGTGGATACGAAGGCCAATCCCGTTGCCGGCAAAATAACGGAGGCAGCCAAAAGTTCACTGGTGGATCAGATTTCAACCAACTTTATATCTACCGTAAACGCCAGTATTTTCACCTTGTTTAATAAAGTAGGCGCAGATGCAGAAGCGAATAAAAGCAAAATAATTCAATGGAAGGATGAAATAATCCAGGTTAATCGGAACATGGGTGTAATCTTACCGCTGCTTCAGGACATCAACAGACGGTCAGGTAATTTAAGCTCATTGTTGACAGAAATCCAGGCTGCCATGCCGGGGGTGGATAATCAATTAAGCGGTCTTGCGCAAATTAACGACAACAATTCGGCAATGCTTAAAACGACTCAGCTTACTTTAAACCAATCTTTTGATACGATCGACACAGGTTTGAATAATGCTCAAGCTTCAGTGAACAGAATCCATGATTTGCTGCAAAGCGTGAATTCCTCAGCAGCCAATGCGTCAACATCTCAGATAAATTCCGCCATAGGGCAGATAAACCTGGAGCTGGAGGCCCTTAATAGCCAAATAGGCACTATTATTACTTACTTGCAGAAATTTAATGATTTTAGCCCCAGTGCAAACCTGGCTAATCTAATTGCTTCGTTGCAAAGCATTAAAAACTCATTGACAGCCGAAACCAATCAATTAAATTCTTTACAGCAGCAATTCAATCAGGCCAATACAATCAATCAAACACTCTGGCAGCAATTAAACGATACAACAACAAATCTTAACTCACAAATTATTAAGGCTGCAAATTCCTATAATGCCAGCGCCCGAAAGGATTTAAACGCTATCGCGGATAACCTGATCAATGCTGCCAACGATGCTTCGAATCTCATAACATCGGCTCAAGGACTTCAAGCTCAAATCAATAATCTTATGGGAACAGCAATTCAAGGCAGTCAATTGGCCGCCAAAGTATCCGGCGATTTAAGAAGCAGGTTATTAGAGTATCAAGGTATCATTGCCATTTTGAGCGATAAACTTCAGATGGTCAGCAATAATGACTTAGCGCAAATTATAACCATACTCCAGAGTAATCCTGAATTAATGGGAAGTTACATTGCTTCACCCTTTAATTTGCGGGAGGAGTCTATATATGGAGTGCCAAACTATGGCTCTGCTATGGCTCCCGTTTATACGGTTTTAGCCCTTTGGGTGGGGACACTTATCTTAACGTCCTTGCTCAAGACGGAAGCTGCCTATTTTGCAGGAATTGAGACCTTGTCGATCCGTGAGAAATACTTTGGCAAAATGTTAACCTTTATAACGTTAGCCCTTGTGCAGGGACTCATTGTTTCCCTGGGAGATAAGCTATTGTTAGGCGTGTATTCGGTCAGTACACCTCTGATGATTGTAGCTGCTCTAGTATCATCATTAACCTTTGTCATTATCACCTATACTTTAGTCTCTCTATTGGGTAATCTTGGCAAAGCTTTAGCCATTATTTATATGATCGTGCAATTAGCGGGAAGCGGGGGAACGTATCCTATCCAGGTTGACCCTTTAATCCTGAGAATACTCCAGCCGACATTTCCCTTTACCTATGCTATTGCCCTTTTCCGGGAGGCCATGGCCGGCCCGTTAATTAGCAGTGTTGCTTTGGATTTTTTCATGCTGATCCTCATTGCGGTTATATTCCTCCTGCTGGGCTTCTTCCTTAAAAAGGTGTTAGACGAGCGCGTTCGTAAGTTCGAAACGAATTTTAAGTTGTCGGGAATCGGAGAGTAAGTTTGAATTTCGTAATAGTTAGGAGCGGGCATGAAAAAGGTATTCGGAGTCTTTAGGCAAGATTTAAAGAGCATTATTACGAGCAAAGCAGCAATTTTAATCATTATAGGCTTATGCATTTTGCCTTCGTTATACGCCTGGATAAATATCCGGGCCAGTTGGAACCCTTATGCCAACACGGGCAATCTTCCTATAGCGGTAACGAACAATGATGAAGGCGCATCCTTTAATGGCCGGGAAATTAACGTGGGAAATCAGATTATTACGGAACTAAAAAAGAATCAATCGATCCACTGGATTATCCTTGATTCCTGGCAGGCAAACTATGGGCTCAATGAGGGATACTACTACGCTCTCATAGAGATTCCCAGTGATTTTTCGCAAAAGTTAGTAAGCCTGACAAGTGTAACTGCCCCCAAACCCGATATTATCTATAGGGTTAATGAAAAACTGAATGCTATCGCCTCCAAAATTTCTAATGCGGCAACACAGGAATTAGCCGATAATATTAAGAGTAATTTTCTGGCGACAGTTACGAAGGAAGTCTTAGAAACCTTAAATCCCGTGGCAGGAAATATTCAGACCAACAAGGCCAAAATTCTGCAGATAAAAGATACATTGACTCAGGCCGGCAGTGATCTGGAAGCGATTCGAGGATTTATCGCTAAGGCAAATACTAACTCTGAAGCGTTACAGGGTTATTTAAAAACTGTTAAAACAAATCTGCCTCAAATTACGGCTCAAATTAACAATTTACAAAGTGCCTCCGAAGCCAATAAATCTCTGGTGCTCTCCACAAAGCAAGCGATTAACAACACAGCTACAGAGATTAATAACGATTTGATTCAGCTGGAAGCCATTAATCAGCAAAATCAGCAGTTGTTGTCGACCCTGAAGCAAATGGCCGCGACTTCAGATGCTGGCAATCTGGCAACTATTATCGATGAACTGTCAAGCCCACTTAATTCGGCCGCTAATTTAATCGATGCCGATATTAACAGCTTAGAATCCATCAATAAAAATTATCCCAACAGCTCCATAAGCCAATTGATAAGCATGCTTAAGGATTTGAAGGGATTAGTCAGTGATGAGAAAACCAAAGTAAACGCACTTAAAACACTTCTTAGCAACGGCGTCTCCCAAGCGTCTCTAAATTCAGCCATTGATCAAGCTGCTGCTCTAAACCAGGAGATCGCAAATAATCTTGTTCCAATAACTAATAATTTTTATTCTGCGGGACTAAAGGTTTTTAACAATCTCTCGGATAATTTAACGAGCGGCTTAGATAATATTAATACGATCCTGGAATCCACAAAGGTTATTGTGCCTCAGTTAAATGCTTTAGCCAATTATGGCATAGCGGGCAGTGAGATATCTGTACAGGAGGCTAATGATTTAAACAATCAACTTGCGAATCTTCAGGACGAATTAAATCAATTACAGGCTAAGCTGAAGGACTTAAACGAAAATAACCTTAATACTATGATCAATTTGATGAAAATGAACCCTGCTCAAGCTGCCGGCTTTCTCTCCTCGCCCATCGATGTCAAAGAAGTTGATATTTACAACATGAAGACTTTCGGGGTAGGCTTAACTCCGTTTTACACTGTCTTGGCTATTTGGGTGGGAGGTCTGTTGTCCTCATCATTATTGAGTGTTGAACATACTGCTTATGGGGATAATGACAAAAGAACATTGACGCTGATCCAAAGACATTATGGCAAAATGCTCTTATTTATGACCATTTCTCTTGTGCAAGCGGTCATCGTAACCTTAGGTGACAAATTCATCTTAGGAGTCAGTCCGGCAAATTTGCCCCTGATGCTGGGCTTTGCTTTGCTTTCGGGGATTTGCTTTACCAGTATAATCTTTACCTTGGTATCAATCTTCGGTAATGTTGGGAAGGCAATTGCCGTGGTCATCATGGTTTTTCAGATTGCAGGCTCCGGGGGAATTTATCCTATTCAAACAAACCCAAGAATCTTCGGAATCCTGCAGCCTCTCTGGCCTTTTACTTATGCAATCGGAGGATTTAGAGAAGCGATTGCAGGTCCGTTATGGGGCAAAGTGATGAACTATGCAGCTGCTCTGCTGATCTTTAGCCTGGTATTTCTCTGCCTGGGGATTTTAAAGAAGCCTTTTCACAGGCTGACGGAACTGATGGAGCGTAAATTTAAGGAATCCGGGTTATAAGTTTTGGGAACATTACTAAACGAGAATTAGGCTTCATTGTTTTAAGACAAAGGAACGATCAGTGTTTTCAAGTAATTTCTCACGAGGGGATAAAAAGAGGAGGACTGAGAGGCTAACGATGGGAGATCAAAACAAGCTGGGAAAGTATGGCCTGACCGCTCTTATTACTGTGGCTTTTATTATCTTGTTAGTGGCCTTTTTCTACTATGATCGTCAGAACCGGATTTCTGACGTTATTCAAGCCTGGGGCATTTGGGGAGTTGCTTTTGCTATTTTACTGATGACAGCGATCTGCATGACGCCCATACCCTCAGAAGGGCTGGTTATTATGTTTCTGAAAGTCTTTGGAGTGTATGAAGGGGTATTCTTTGCCTGGGTCGGTTCTACATTTAGTTCCTTGGTTATTTTCATTCTTGTGCGTTATTACGGGCAAACCCTGATGAAAAAACTTATTTCGCCGGAACGGTTCAATACCGTCGATAATTGGGTCAAAGGCAAAGGGTCAATGGGTTTATTAGTGGCCCGGCTGCTGCCTATCCCTGCTTTTGCCGTTAATTACATAGCAGGTGCCATGCCCTCGATGCAGCTATGGACATATCTCTGGACCGCTGCAGTGTCCATGATTCCTTATTATATAGGCACAGCTCTTGTTTTTTTGGGTATTGCGCGGGCGACCTGGCTGTGGCTGGTTTTGGGATTTGCTGCCCTGGCACTATTCTGGGGAACCAGTTATTTTCTCAACAAAAGAAAAACGGTATTCTAAAGGGTTTTGCTGTAGCTGATGTTCCCCTGATAAAAGCTCACTGAGGATTGCCCTTAAAATAAAAATAATTTTCATGCCCCCTTAAAACGTCCTTTATATTCGTAAGAAATAATAGTACGTACTAAAGCTCAAAAAAAGGGGACTATGATAATTAATGAACAAAATGCAACACATGAAAAGAAGAATAGCTATCGCCGCAACCTTTACCTTACTTACCCTGCCTATTGGTTCCGCTCTAACACTCGCTGATACCGTTTCTTCTGCCTCTTCGGCAACCGATACAACCGCAACTACAACAACTCCAACAACTCCAACAACTTCAGCTTCAACCACAGCTACAACTACAGGTACAACTACAGCTGCGCCTCCTCTAGACCCGACAGTGCCTGTTACGGTATCTCCGGCGACTGTTGTTGATGGCAATGGCAATACCGTGACAGCCGAAAATTGGTTCACAGATTTATTAGGTAAAATTCAGCTGATGTTGACGTCTGACCCTGTTAATAAGGCTTCTATTAATGAGCACCATGCTTTAGCAAATTTAGCCGAAGCTAAAAACCTTATGCAGCAAGGAGATCCTGAAGCTGCTGAAGCCAGTCTATCTCAATACTCAGACAAGATCAGCCAGGCTCAAAATTTTATTAACCAAGCAAAAGATCCAAACAGCGAAACGGCTAAAGCTCTCTCCATAGCCCTCGCAAATGTGAATTCAAATAATATTGCGGTGTTGAGCAGTTTATTGGATAAGCTTCCCCCTCAAGCCGCCCAAAGATTAGCCTTGAATATTGTTGAAACTATGGAAAAGGATGTAACCAAGTTGCAGGCTGAAGGAACGGATTCCACCGCGAGTACGACTTCAAGTACGACGGTCGCTTCCGGTACTTCTGCATCAACCTCAGGATCTGTGGCTGATTCCGGCTCAGTGACAGCAAACTCGAGTCCAACAAATACTCAACCGACAACAAATAATAATAAGCAATTAGAAAAGGATGCTAAAGTCGCTTTAGAAAACTTTAAGAAGTCCCTGAAGCAAAATGTAAAGCTTAACCTGGATGATCAGGACCAGGACGAGGATAATTCCGGGGCTCAGCAAGTTACGTCTGCTCAGCAAACTCCGATGACTCAAGGAACCACGATGTCTGGCCTTAAGGCTAGTTCCAATTCTGTTCATCCTTCTGTAAAAGGATCAACAAATTCCGAGCATGGAAGTATGGCCAAGAGTAAGAGAGGCGGCAGAGAAAACCATCAAAGAGATTAGAGATGGGGTAGCTGAATCCTCTGAGAAGGCAAGGGAACAATAGCTGAAAAAAGAACTCCCGCACCGGCAGTGGTGTGCGGGAGTTTCTATGTGTGCCAATCGTAAGATTCTCGCTTCTACAAGTGGGAGTGGTTCCCATATCTTGCTTCACTTCTTCGATTTACTCGGATTTGATAAATCATGGTATACTGATACTCAAGTAATAATCAGATCATATTCGGATAAGATAAGGAGAGAAGATTTTGGGCAAAGCTAAACCTACCCCTGATGATCTGCGTCGTCAAATTGGATACAATATGATTACCTTTTTGGGTGTCTTTCTTTTTTTGCCCATCATTTGGTTTATTCATCTTTTTTCCAAAGACTCAAGCTTGTATTGGCGTTGGGGTATTAGTTCAGCCGTCCTTGTCGTAATCAATCTTATTTTGTATTTTTGGAACTATCCGGAGAATTGGCTGAAGAATTTGCTGTTTTTGATAGGAATTGATCTGATCATTTTACTATCCGAATATTTTTGGCTATTACGGAGCATGGGGTAATAGTGTAATAGATAAGCTCAGCTAGGCAAGTTATGGTAAATGATAAAATAAGGTTAAGGTAAATAATTTTCATTGATATTCTATCCCTTGTCTTTTTGTAAGATATATGATATTATATTTTCTGCTACGTGATTTCAACATGCGGGAGTGGCGGAACTGGCAGACGCACTGGATTTAGGTTCCAGCGGGCAACCGTGCAGGTTCAAGTCCTGTCTCCCGCACCATAATTTGTCTAAAAGCCCGCTATTCATGCGGGTTTAACTGTTTTTATAGAGGCTCTTGAACCCCATTTTTAACCAAACACATAAAAAAAGAAGGCCTTTAAGCCTTCATCGCAGCTACTAATTTCTCTGTTCCCACCATGTTGATGGCCCTTTTTAAATTATACGCAAGAAAACTAAGCCCCAGCTCGGCCTGGGGCTTTTTCTATGCCTTACACAGAGAGTTGATTTTAGTAATCCAGTGAAGCTGTTTTTGAGAATCCAGTGGAGTACTGATTGAGATTTCGTTGATTAGAAAAAGTAGAATCCCCCTCTTAACCGTTTGAGTTTAGACGGCTAAAAGGAGGATTTTTGCTGTTTACTGTCTATTTTGTTAAGATAGCATCTTCTTGAGCTTGAGTAATCGTCCCGGCTGTAACTAGGTTATCTAAAGCTGTTTTTAAATCAGAGTTCTCTTTATGTTGAGGCATAGCATCTGCAATCGCTGTCTCTTGATCCGCGGTAATGGTTCCCGCTGTGACTAAGCTGTCAAGAACGGTTTTCATATCTGTTTTGGTACCATTTTGGTGGGCTGTTTGCATAGCAGTTTCGATTGCCGTTTCTTGGGCTGATGTAATGGTTCCTGCGGTAACTAGGCTGTCTAATGGGTTAGAACGTTGTGGCATAGCGTTCGTAATTGCGGTTTCTTGGTCAGTGGTAATAGTTCCCGCTGTGACTAAGCTGTCAAGGACGGTTTTCAGATCTGTTTTTGTGCCACTTTGTCGGGCTGTTTGCATAGCAGTTTCGATTGCAGTTTCTTGAGCTTGTGTAATAGTACCAGCAGTGACTAGACTATCGAATGGATTTTTATGATCTTTTCCCTTGTCGCCTTGTTCGTTATGTTGTGGCATAGCGTTTGTAATTGCGGTTTCCTGGTCGGCGGTAATGGTTCCTGCTGTGACTAGGCTGTCAAGAACGGTTTTCATATCTGTTTTGGTACCATTTTGGCGAGCTGTTTGCATAGCAGTTTCGATTGCCGTTTCTTGGGCTTGTGTAATGGTTCCTGCGCTTACCAGGCTATCTAATGGATTGACACGTTGAGGCATGGATGCTTTTAGAGCATCGTTAATTGCCGTTTCTTGGTCAGAGGTTAAGGTTCCCGAAGCCACTAAGTTGTCTAATCGACTTTTCAATCCTCCATCAAGACCTCTTGAGTGAGACATTTGCGGTATTTGCGTTTGCGTCGATGATTGACTCAAAGTTCCTGCAAAAACTGCAGTGGAGGATAACAAAGTAATGACTGCTGAGGCAAGAGCAATTTTGGTTGTTTTGGTGAATTTCATAGTCAAACACTCCTTGAAATCAATTTTTATAGTTTATCTAAGTATAGGCATGATTTCAAAATGTACGCTGAACGTTCGCTGAATGTTTGCTGAAAAATTTGTGAGGATTTTGTGAATATCATAGATTTACAAGTATTAATGCTGGATCCGATTTCATTAACAAGCAAAAAAATAGAGAGTCAATCATTCCTCTGGATGAAAGACTCTCTATTATGTATTCCTGGTGATTTTGGGAATGTTGATTTTTTAATGCCCTTTCGATCTATTGGAATGCTGATGTTTTTCTCCACCACCGGCTCTTTCATTGTGTCCGCCTTGTTTTTGCTCAGCGTGTACCTTCGCTGCGGCATTTAATTGGGGTGTCGTATCTGCGGTTCCGGAGGTAGCTTCATCTATTCCAAAGGTTTGATCAAGCGAATCTAGGGCAGTCTGTTCTTCCTCGGTTAAGCTGCTCGTTTCTGTTTCGCTTAAGGAATCGTCTTCAACACTATTTGCTGTAGTTGTAACTTCATTTGTTGTAGTTGTCACTTCTTGGGTTTGCTGATCAGTCTTTTCTGTTCTATTAACGCTCTTTTCCATAGACCGAACAATATTAAAAGCCAGTCTTTCAGAGGCCTGGGTGGGTAGTTTATCTAATAGATTTCCTAATACTTTAATATTTTGCGCGTGATTATTATTAACGGCAAGCTCTAGTTTTTGCATTGTGTCCGAGTCCTCTGCGGAAAGTCCTTCTAAAAAGTCTTGAGCTTCCTTTAGTTTCTTGGAGTATTCATCCGTAGGTACTTGCGTTTCTCCGGTATCCCCAACTTCAGTTAAAGTACTAGTTTCAGATGTATTTTCCGAAGTTTGATCCGTTTGCGAGTCAGGAGTAACTGGAGAATCGGTTCCTAATATGGTTTGAAGTTTATCGATAAGTGGTGTTAACCATTCAGTTGATGAGGAATCAGTTGTGGTATCTACACTTGTTGTTGCAGTTATATCCGTGTTTGTACTCGCCGGAACGCTATCTTCAGCCAGGGCTAGAGGAGTGATAAGGGGGAGAGAAGTAAGTGATATGGATAAGGCGAATGTAAGAAAATAATGCTTTTTCATTGATGACCATCTCCCAAGTTGAATTTTATTAAATTATAACGATTTAAATTTAGCTAATCTAGACTAATTCAATAATTCAGGAAATTGGCCTAAAAAGTAAGGACTTTTAGACTAATACTTTTTCATGTATCCTAGTTCTGGCACAAGAGATAATGGACTTCCTGATATCATTTAATTGATCTAAAAGGATGCTCGGAGTGGCATAGACCCAATGTTAAATATGCCAAAGGAGGATGCGGGATGGCATCCTCCTCATTAGTTGGGGTATTTTATCATTTTAAACGCTTACGCATTAAACGCTTACGCATCGTATCAGAAATATACGAGTCATTCCTCAACTATTTCTATTTATTTAGCTTTTTTTAGAAGTATGAGAGCATCATTGTGATCCGCAGTCTTCCTAAGTAAATAATTCATATCGTGTTGCATTTTTTCCTGGGTAGTCGCTATTTGCTCTACTTGCACAGCAATTTTCTCCGTATCTTCGTGGTGTTGCTTAAGAAATTCCTCAATATTACCAAGTCGCTCTGTTAATTTTTCAAAGTGAGTCAGAACTGACTTTTGAAACTCTTGGTTCTCCAAAATTCCTCACAGCCTCTCATCACATCATACACTTAATATATCAGAGCCTTGAGAGACTGAATTGGATGATGGGGAAGAATAAGGCATTCAAGAATCTATGTAAAGCCTAGGTTTGAAACCTAGACTATTGAATTAAGCGTCTGCCACTATGCCGCCGAAGATTACATGAAGAATAACTAACACCAAACCTATAATCAAGGCTAAAGCTGCACCAATTAATCCGAAAATAAACATTCGTTCCACCTCCTCTTTTTAGATAACATAAGACGAGATCGAGAAGGTTTTGATACATCGTATTCAGCATGTCCGTAAATGGTTACGTTTGATTATTTCACAATCAGGGAATACGATTCTGGAGGGTTAGGGAATGAGCATAATATTTGAATGGACTTAAGGAAAATGTGAGGATTATGAAATCTAAAATATTAAATTTTTATTAAGGACAAAATATTACATTTTGTGACAAAAAAATTGCGGTGCAAAGTATTATACTTTATCTGATTAAATATGAAAGAAGTGAATTATCATTATGTCTCTTCGGATAAGAAACTCAAGGTTATGTATAATCTTAAGTCTGATTACCCTTATCAGTTTAGTTTTTCCTGCAGCAACATTAGCAAATTCATCGCCTACGATTACTCGCTTGGCAGGTATTGATCGTTATGAAACAGCGGCCCAGATTGCCAGTTCGGGCTGGTCTCAGTCTAATTATGCTATCTTGGCTTTCGGCGGAGACTATCCTGATGCGCTGTCTGCTGCCCCCTTAGCCAAGAAATATGATGCTCCTATCTTATTAACGACGACTAGCAGTTTGCCATCTGCTACGAAACAAACCCTGTTAGACCTGCAAGTGAAAAACGTAGTAATTATTGGCGGAACAGCAGTAATTTCTCAAGAAGTTGAATCTGAACTTCAAACAATGGGACTTGAGACAACAAGAGTTTACGGAATTGATCGGTACGCGACAGCGATTCAAGTTGCCCAGCAAGTTACTTCAGATCCTTCAACATTGTTTGTTGTCACCGGCGAGGACTATCCCGATGCGTTATCCGTGGGCTCCATTGCTGCCATAAAGCAAAGTCCAATTATTCTTGTACCACATGATGCCATACCTGACGTCGTTAAGAATTACATTTCAACGCTTAATATCAGTAAAACCTATATTGTCGGGGATTCGGATATCATTAGCGATCAAGTAGCCCAACAGTTCCCCAATGCCGAACGGATCTCCGGGGCTGATAAATATGCCAGAAATATAGCCGTCAATCAATTGTTTAATACTGATTTCAAGGCGGACAGTATCTGTTTAGCCACAGGTGAAGGTTTTGCCGATGCGTTAACAGGAACAGCCTTCTGTGCTAACCTATCTGAACCTATAGTCCTTATTAATACTGATTCACCGGCAACTACGAGAAGCTATTATCAGCAAAGGTTTACCAATGCCAGTAAGGTTTATGTATTTGGCGGAACAGGGATTATTCCTGAATCTGTAATTACTAATCTGAATTCGTCCAATTCTGCAAATGGAAATACATCAAATCAAGAGACTCTTAAGTTAAGTGATTTTACTAAAGTTGGGACGACTACTGCAACCTTTAAGTACCAAGTACTTGATCAAACCGGGAAAGACATTACCTCAACCGTTCCAGCAACACAATTATCTGCTGTTGCTTCTCTAAAATCATCGATTATCTTAGATCCAAGTAAAGGTATCGGTACGATAACGTATAACTCTTCTTCCGATGTGGATAAGCCGATTATTATTACCCTTGTGGACCTAAACACCGGCAGACTTGTGAGCTATAATTCTTCTTCGACCAATACAACTTCAAATGGAGATTCCATAATTGGAAACAATAGAATTCTTGGTTTGAGCAATTTCTCAAAAGTTGGGGCAACTACTGCAACCTTTAAGTACCTGGTGCTCGATGAAACCGGGAAAGATATTACGTCAACCGTTCCGGCTGCTCAGTTATCAGCCGTTACCTCTGTAAGCTCATCAATTACCTTAGATCCAAGCAAAGGCATCGGTACGATAACATACACCTCTTCTTCAAATACGGATAAACCGATTATTACTCTTGTAGACTTAATCACCGGCAGAGTTGTGAGCCTTGATACTTCTTCCAGCACAAGCGCTTCGAGCTCTTCAAGTTATACAGCTCCTGCTAATAATTCAACGTCTGGAAATCAAAGCTCAAGTCAATATTCAGATCAAAAGGTCAGTAAAATTACAATTAACTCAACGAAATTGGGAATCCCCTTACCTTACGGTAGTCAAAGGGTGGGTTATGCAACATATACCGTGTATGATCAGTACGGCGCTGATATTACAAGTACTTCGCTGGCCAATAATATTCAATTTACATCAAATGTGGGAACAATTACAGCCAAGCGTGGTTTAATCACATTAAGTTTTTTCTCTAATATTAATCCTGAATCACTTACTAATGTTACAATATCCGGTGTTGACTCAACCAGCAATGTTACAACAACTGCGACTTTAAGTCTATAAGGATTTTCTGGTTAAATTCTTTATTATAAAATAAAGCTGAGTTTTCTATCAGTTAACCATTGTAATGAATATGACGGCAGAGAAAGAGAGGGCATAACGCCCTCTCTTTACTGCTATTTTAGAAGCGCAGCCGGAGACATTAGTTGAACATTCGAGGTGTTTGGTCTAAAGATGGTTTTAGGTATTGTTTGGGAACGGAGAGGCCATTACGTCATAAGCCTTATTTGAACACTTACAGTTCCTGTGAAACGAAGCAGCAGCTCATTCGTCCTACTTGGACAAATGGGCTGCTGCATTTGAAGATGGGTTTAAGATTTATTATTTTTTTTTTAGTTTCCTTATATTTAAGGGTCCGTATTTTTCCCAATCTTCCGGTGTCATTAATCGAGTTAAGCAATCACTTACAAGAGAAGAGCTTTCTTTTTCGCATATTAATTGTGCTGTTTGCAAAGTGCCTGGCTTTTTTGCTTTAGCATACATATGAGGTAACTCCTTTTCGGCTATTTTGTAACAGTTTACAAGAAAAAGCCTAATAGGTGTATCTGCCCTAAGTCATGAGTAAAGTAGGACTAAAGCACGAAATGTGACGATAAATGCAAGTTTGGAAAGAAAAATCGTGGCTATATAAAAGTGGCCATCAATAACGAAGGAGCCTCGATAATCGAGACTCCTTTGTTATTGATGGTTGAAACTTTTCACTCACTTTGACTGAACTGTGAGAATCACTCCGCTGCCAAAGATGGAAAGAGAAATATTGGCGACATGGTCTTGCTTTTTCGCTGAAAAACTAATGACTTTTTTTTCTTGAGTAATTGTCCAGCCATCCTTCTTTAAGAGGGCTTCATAATCGTTAAATACTTGGGTATCTTTTACATTTTGGATAACATATGTTGCTTCGCCGAGGGGCTGTGCCGTGCTGGCAGGTTTATGGGAGACTGATGACTTGACACCGTTGTAGGCGGGGAGGTATGAAAAATCTTCTGTATAGGTTATGGCGCTGCTGGAATTTGAAGAAGTGTTTGCAGCATTATTTGTTGTTGTTGTAGGATTTTTGGTGCCACATGAAACTACGGTTGTTAAGATCAATAATACCATTAAACAATAGAATGCTTTTTTCACGCTATCTCACCTCAGTAATTATAATCCTGTTAAATTCTAATATATTTTTTCATATGATGTCAAACGACATGGCTATTTATAACACTAATGTCGAAATGTCCAAATAGGCAGTTAGTCGAAATTATAGAAGATATTAGAGGAGCGCATAAGTGTTAAAATTGATACAGTACAGGCTATAGCCATAGCATTTTTAACTGTACATGAACAAATTCAAACCATTTTGAAACTCTTATAGCAGTTTGAAGAATTATGAGGGTCAAAATGTATGTGGAATTATATTGATATACCAATGAATAGTATGTAAATGAATAGTAACGTGAAAAACGGAATAGTATAGTGTGTTAGTTTGTAATTGAATAATAGGCAAATGGCAAAAGAATTCTATAAAATGTTTTCAAGTGTAAATTTCTCAGTTTCTGAAATATGATTGATCAAGAGTTCTAAGGTAGAAGCTTCACCAAGAGAAAGGGGAAGGTTTTGGGTTTCTACATATTTGTCAAGGCGAGATAGGCTGAGTTCAATTTTGTCGATTTCTTGATGATCGAGCAGGATGGTCCACCAGATTTTATTTTCATCCCAGCGTTGTTGAGTTTCCTTTAACTTTCTTTGAGCTATATCCCATTGTTGGCCGGATATTGATTGTTCGACGGTCGAGATTTGAGTGCCAAGACTTTGGGTTGTTCTTTGAATATATTGATAAGACACCAAAGACCCTCCGAGTAAGAGGATAACGATAATGACGATCGTTAGATGGGTGCGCAAAAAGTTTCACCTCGATATTTTTTCTTAATGATTTGGTTTTTGGTTCTATTTACTTGTTATTAATGTTAAAGCTGCTTTTAACTTGAACAAAGAGTGTATCCGAACTATCCAAAGAGGCCAAAAGGACGTCCTCTACACGGTCAATCTTTCGTTTCTTTAGTTCAGTCATTAGCCAGTTGAGATCTTTATTGCTTTGCTGCAGATTTTTCTGATTTAAAACTCCGTCCATGATCATTGTTAAGGGCAGTCCTTCATATTGAGTTTTCAGCATAAAATCCTTGGGAATTGTAGGCCGATTTTGAGATTTGGGAAAAACGCTTAGTTGTCCGTTTGTCTCTAAAACTGCAAATTCGACTTCGGAGATGTTGGGTACATTTTTAATGCGCAGTTCTTCAAGTAAATCAGTAAGGCTATAACGATTCTTTTTTAATTCATCTTCTAAGATTTTTCCCCGTTCGATAAGGACACTTGGTGTGCCGCAGATAATAGTCCTGGCTCGTTCGCTTTTTAAAGAAATCCAGGCGAGGGTGATGCCTGTTAGAAGCAGAACTAAAATGGGAATGATACCGCTAAGGAGAGGGACACCGATATTTTCACTTGGAATGGCAGCCAACTCCGAAATCATGATAATAACGACCAGTTCAAAAGGCTGCAGCTGACCTATTTCCCTTTTCCCCATTATACGAAGGGCTATAATAACTAAGGCATATAATATCAGAGTCCTAAGTACAACAATGATCATTTTCAATACTCCTTCTTGGACAATTTGACCATTAACGATTCCTTGCAAAAGGTATAGTTCCCGCAAATTTTGCCTGTTATCCCTTTTGCACAGCCATTCCTTTTCAGCGTTTCCACCATAATTTGGTGAATTGCCAGTTTCACGGTATAATGGTCAAAGAACAGAGTTTTTTGAGAGGGTTATTCTTCCTGTAACAAATCTAACAAACATACAGTCAAAAATGAGGAGGTTTGTTCGTGGAACACTTAAATGTGCTGATTTTTTCGGCGTCCTTTGGCGCTGGGCATGTTCGTGCCGCAGAGGCGATTATTGAAGCCCTGCGTGCTAAGGACCCGAACGTCAAAATTACCCACCTGGACTTTGGAGCTTTTTTAAGTAAGACATTTAATTCAGTTGTTAAAAATACTTATATTGAACTTATTAAACATACCCCCAGATTGTGGGGCAAGTTTTACTATCGGACGTCTAAGATTCCCCCGGATTCGTTATTTCAGCGCTTTTTAAATGGCTTGGGACGCCGCGAATTCGTGAGATTTATTCAGGTGCTGCAGCCTGACCTTGTAATTTGTACTTATCCGACAGTTGCAGGTGTTTTGGCTCAACAGAGGCTCCGCGGAGTTTTAAATGTTCCTTTGGTGACTGTTGTTACGGATTATGCGGTACATAGCCAATGGATTCACCCGGGGGTTGATCATTACATCGTAGGCTGTGAAGACGTTTATAAAGGGTTAGTGGCTCGGGGAATAAATCCCCAAACAATTCATATCTCCGGAATTCCGGTAAGTCCTAAGTTTGAATTTGAATTAGACCGTCGGATGATCTTGCAGAAGCTAACAATGAATCCAGAGCTGCCAACGGTCTTAGTAATGGGTGGAGCCTACGGAGTTTTAGGCGGTGCCAAATGGATTTGCAAAATTCTTTCCGAAGCCGCAATACCTCTTCAGACTATCGTAGTTTGCGGGCAGGACGAAAAATTATACAAGGCTTTGGATTCTTTAGTTGAGGACTGTAAGAATCCGCTGGTGCGTTTTGGTTTCGTTAACAATGTTGAGGAGTTAATGAGTGCGGCGGATATCATTATTACTAAGGCAGGCGGGCTTACAGTTTCGGAAGCTTTGACCAAACGGCTGCCGCTGGTAATTTTCAAACCTATTCCCGGTCAGGAAGAAGAGAACGCCTGCTATTTGGAGAAAATCGGGGCCGGCCGAGCGGCAGATAATGAAGAAGGGTTAGAGAAGATAATTTTTAGCCTTCTGCAGCATCCTGAGGCTGTAGAGCAAATGCGCCGGGCTGCGGCTCAAGCAGTTCCTGGCCGCGCTGCAGAGCGTGCCGTGGAAGGAATTCTGCGGCTTGTGGAAGAGCGGCGGAGTGCTCAAAGGATCGGCTAGAGTCCTCCTTCGCCGCTAAGTATTCCAATTGGGAAAGGCGGCTCGGCAATAATGTCCACTGGACATTATTGTATCTGAAGCCCCGATGTTCAGCTTTAGCGTAAGCGAGTTCACTAGTTAAGCTTAATGGTAGGGAGATAGATCATGGTTTGGGGAACTTTGGTGCTTGGTCTTATTTTAATAGGTGCGGCGATCTATACAATCATTCCTGACTTGTTTCTCCATCGTTGGGGAATCGGGAGCTGGAGACGACAATTCAGCCCGGGAGTCGCTCTTACCTTTGATGATGGTCCGGATCCGATGCTTACTCCCCGTTTGTTGGAAGTGCTAAAACGCCATAAGATCTCCGCAACCTTCTTCGTGATTGGCGAAAAGGCCGCTAAATATCCGGAATTGATTCAGCAGATGGTTGGGGAAGGACACCAAATTGGTGTTCATTCTTTCAGCCATCGTTATGCCTGGTTCACCTCCCCTCGGAAAACCAACCAGGAATGGACGGACAGTGTTCGTATCTTGGAGCAAATCCTCGGTCAAAAGATAACTTGGATGCGTCCGCCATGGGGAACTTTTAGTCTTGTGACCTGGCTGTGGCTCAAACGACATCATATGAGGGCAGTGTTGTGGAACGTGGAGGGTCACGATTGGGAGGTTCGGCGCTCACCTGAAGACATCGCGGCCCGAATTATGAAAAGGGTTAATGAAGGTTCAATCGTCGTGATGCATGACAGCGGCGGAGAAAGCGGAGCTCCGGAAAATACTCTGGCGGCCTTGGATTTATTAGCAGAACGAATTCCCCGCGACATGAAATTACCTTTTGTACCCCTGGACTTTCCGGACTGGTCCTTTGGTCAACGGCTGACCTTCAGAGTCTGGGAAAAATGGGAACACTATTACGCTAAAACACATCATGTAGACCGGGTTGACGATACTAATATTTTCCGTTTGGAAAAAACAATTTATGATGGACCGGAACTTTATTCTGAAGACGGACGGTTATTAGCGCAGAAAGGAGATCCGGCAGCGGAAATTCATATGGATAATATTCGGCTTCAGGCGAAAGGCCGGGATATGCAGAAAACGGCTCTTAAGGCCTTGCGTAAAGCTCGGATATCAATGCCGGACTTAGCCCGGTATATCGCGGATAATCCCAGATATGCCGACATTAAAGTGTTTGTGGGTGAGACGTTGCTCTATCGAGGGGTTAAGGGGTTTGGCTTTACGGTTCAGGATTTGCCGGATACGTGGAAGAGCAAGGGTATAGCCCTTCTGCAGATGATGATTATGCGTATCTATCATCCGGCAGGCAAAGAGCGCCAAAATGAACGTTTAGGCCATAAAACGAAGTTGGTTTGGATTAGCCGCGAAAAGTTACTTTCTTATGCCGCTGAGGATCTCAAATCCGCTAAAAAAATAGTTCATGACCTAAATTCCTGACTTGGATTTACCGGAGATCGAATATTTGATTACAAGGCCCAAGTCTGGTATAATTGGCTAGTGAATTTTTTAGAATCAATATTTGAACATTTAACGGGAACTTTGTGTTAAAGGGGGAACGATATGTTCCCCCTTAGGCGGATTTAAGCTATAATAGCTGAAACAAAACTTTTTTTGGATGTATTTGGCTTAAGCGGGGTTTGTAGTCTTGAAAAAAAGGTAAGACTATCCTAGTATCCCAACTTGCCTTGCACATAGAGTAATTAGTGTTTTAAGGGGGAGAACATATGTCAGTCTCTGTAGAAAACGTGGAAAAAAATGTAGTGGCTTTGCAAGTCACAGTTGAGGCAGAAAAATTTACGAATGCTGTCAACCAAGCCGCCAAAAATTTGGCTAAAAAGGTGAATGTTCCTGGGTTCCGTAAAGGAAAAGCTCCTCGCCGGATGATAGAACTTCAAGTGGGCAAAGCAGCTCTCTATGATGAAGCCCTCGATCATGTTATTGGACCAGCTTATGCTCAAGCTGTTGAGGAAAGCGGAATTAACCCTGTTGACCGGCCTGATGTGGAATTGGTTCAAATCGAAGAAGGCAAGGAACTGATCTTTAAAGCCAAAGTTGTTGTACGCCCGGAAGTTATTTTGGGTGAATATAAAGGGTTAAGTGTTGAACAAGATGTTGCCGGCGTTACTGAAGAAGAAATTATGGAAGAATTAAAGGGCAGACAGCAGCAGCATGCTAGACTCTTGCCAATAGAAGATGGTAAAATTGAAGAGGGAGATATTGTCACCCTTAACTTTGAGGGCTTCAAAGGTGACGAGCCTTTTGCCGGCGGCAAAGCTGAGAATTATGAACTCGTGATTGGTTCGGGAACGTTTATTCCCGGTTTTGAAGAAGGCCTTATTGGTGCAGAGATCGGTCAGGATCTTGATGTCAACGTTACCTTCCCAGATGAATATCATAGTGCAGAGCTAGCAGGGCAAAATGCTGTTTTTAAATGTCATGTCAATAAAATCCAGCGTAAAGAGCTTTCGCCTTTAGATGATGAATTTGCAAAAGATGTTAGTGAATTTGATACTCTGGATGAATTGAAAAACGATTTGCGGAATAAATTAATGAAGATCGCTGAATCAAAAGTTAAAGATGATCACCTTAAAGCGATTATTTCCAAAGTAGTTGACAATGCCAGCGTTGAAATTCCAGAAGTAATGTTTAACCAACGAATTGATGAGATGTTCGAGGAATTAAACACGAGCCTTATTCAGCAGGGAATGAACATGGATCAGTATTATCAATTTACGAATTCTTCCGAAGAAATTATGCGTGAACGATTACGCCCTCAAGCCGTAGAAAGCGTTAAAAGAGATTTAGTTTTAGAAGCTGTTGCAAAAACAGAAGGAATTACGGTTACGGAAGACGAAGTAAATGAGGGACTAAAAAGTCTTGGGGAGCGTTTTAAACAAGACCCTGCGTCGCTCAAACAATCCCTTCTAGAGCGTGGACAGATGGAGTTCTATAAGCAAAGTTTGATTCAGGAAAAAACTGTCAACTTCTTAGTGGAACAGAATGCCTAAGCGCCTTAGAGGGAAATTCTGAGGTATAGAGGTGAGAGGATGGCAAAGTACACCGACGACAAAAATCAACTGAAGTGTTCATTTTGCGGTAAAACTCAGGAACAAGTCAAGAAACTGGTTGCCGGCCCGGGTGTTTATATTTGCGATGAATGTATTGAACTTTGCAATGAAATTATTGAGGAAGAACTCACAGACGACCTCGGCGTTGAAATTGGTGAGATCTTAAAGCCTAAGGAAATCCGGGCTATTATTGATCAATATGTTATTGGTCAAGAAGAAGCGAAAAAGGCACTTTCCGTAGCGGTATATAATCATTATAAGCGTATTAATCTTGGCATGAAAATTGATGATGTAGAACTACAGAAGTCCAATATTATTATGCTTGGCCCAACGGGTTCGGGAAAAACTTTGCTGGCCTCGACTCTAGCTAAGGTTCTTAATGTTCCCTTTGCTATCGCCGATGCCACCTCGCTTACAGAAGCCGGTTATGTAGGTGAGGACGTCGAAAATATTCTCTTGAAATTAATTCAAGCAGCTGATTACGACGTCGAAAAAGCTGAAAAAGGTATTGTCTATATTGATGAAATCGATAAAATTGCCCGTAAGTCTGAAAATCCTTCCATTACCAGAGATGTATCCGGCGAAGGTGTTCAGCAGGCGTTGCTCAAGATCCTTGAGGGAACTGTTGCCAGTGTTCCTCCGCAAGGCGGGCGCAAGCATCCCCACCAGGAATTTATCCAGTTAGACACGACAAATATCTTGTTTATTGTGGGCGGAGCTTTTGATGGCATCGAAAAGATTATTCAAAACCGTGCCGGCGAAAAAACCATGGGTTTTGGGGCTAATATCAAAAATAAAAAGGATATGAAAATTGGGGAAGTCCTTAAACAAATTTTACCAGCTGACCTGCAAAAGTACGGTCTTATTCCCGAATTTGTGGGACGTCTTCCGGTCATCGTAACGTTGGAAGCTTTAGATGAACCCGCCTTGGTTCGAATTCTGACAGAACCGAAAAATGCTTTGGTTAAACAGTATCAAAAACTGATGGAATTAGATGGTGTTACGCTGGAATTTAAAGACTCAGCTCTTACATCCATTGCCAGTGAGGCGATACGACGCAATACCGGAGCTCGGGGCTTGAGAGCCATTGTGGAAGAGCTTATGCTTAACGTCATGTATGATCTTCCTTCACGCACAGATGTTACGAAGTGCGTCGTTACCCAGGAAGTGGTTCAGAAGAAGGAAGAGCCGGTGCTCGTTATGGCAGACAAGGTAAAAAAAGGTAAGAAAGAAGAATCTGCCTAATATTCAAAGCTTGAACAAGCTAATCGAGCTATAACAGATTAATATTCTTTAAGAACGTTGAGGCTGCAATAAAACTGGTTATTCCAGTTTTATTGCAGCCTTTTTATGAGAACAAGTGGGAGTGGTTCCCATACCTTCTTTCGTCACCGATGCACCAGTGTTTGGCTTTAGTTGAATAGGTTATTTATTTTGCGGACTTTGTGAAAGAAAATGTTTGAATTTCAGCCTGCTGGCAATACTATCAGTGAGAAAAAACTGAGAGGGAATGAGTATATGAGTGGACTGAGCGGAATAGTCATGGTCGTTCAGTTGGTTTTCGCTGTTGTCATCGGGCTGTATTTTTGGGGAATGCTCAAGTCACAACAGGGGAATAAAATCTCCGTTGAACGCGAATCACGTAAAGAACTTGAAAAACTGCAGAAGATGCGCAAAATTGCCTTAACAACGCCTTTGGCTGAAAAAACTCGCCCTGCACATTTTGACGAGATCATCGGGCAAAAAGAAGGAATCAAGGCCTTGAGAGCGGCTCTTTGCGGTCCTAATCCGCAGCATGTCTTGATTTATGGAGCTCCGGGCGTCGGAAAAACTGCGGCGGCGCGCCTGATTTTAGAAGAGGCTAAGAAAAACCCCCTGTCTCCGTTTAATGAAAATGCTTGCTTCACTGAGATTGACGGGGCGACAGCACGCTTTGACGAACGGGGGATAGCTGATCCTTTGATTGGTTCAGTTCATGACCCTATTTACCAAGGGGCTGGAGCTATGGGTTTGGCCGGAATCCCTCAACCGAAACAGGGTGCTGTGACCAAAGCTCATGGAGGCATTTTATTTATTGATGAGATTGGCGAGCTTCATCCAATTCAGATCAATAAGCTCTTGAAAGTTCTGGAAGATCGTAAAGTAATCCTGGAAAGCGCCTATTATAGTTCAGAGGACCCAAATATTCCTCAGCATATTCATGATATCTTCCAGAATGGCCTTCCGGCAGATTTTCGTCTTGTTGGGGCTACTACCCGCAGCCCGGAGGAAATCCCGCCGGCCATACGCTCTCGCTGTATGGAGGTTTATTTTCGCGGTTTGCTTCCTGATGAAATCTCCGAGATTGCTCGCGTAGCTGCAGCGAAAATGGATATATTGTTTACTCCCGAGGCTATTGAAGTTATCAAACAGTATGCGTCCAACGGACGAGAAGCGGTCAATATGGTCCAATTAGCTGCAGGGGTCGCATTAACAGACTGTCTGAAGCAAGTTGACGTAGAAATCGTGGAATGGGTGGTAACGACAGGACAATATACTCCCCGTCCTGAGAGGAAAGTTCCCACAGAAGCCGGCGTTGGTGTTGTTAACGGCCTTGCCGTTTATGGACCTAATATGGGTGCTCTCTTAGAACTTGAAGTAACGGCACTGCCTGTTGCTCCCGGCACAGGAACTCTTCTGGTCACAGGTATTGTTGAGGAAGAGGAACAAGGAAATGCCGGGAAAAAGATTAGGCGTAAAAGCATGGCACGCAGTTCGGTCGAAAACGTTCTTACGGTTTTAAGACGACAATTGGGGATTCAGCCCGGCAACTATGACCTCCATGTCAACTTTCCCGGCGGCGCCCCTATAGACGGGCCTTCTGCAGGGATTGCCATTGCCACGGCAACGGCTTCCGCAATTCTGCAGCAAAACGTGGATAACTACCTGGCGATGACAGGGGAACTGTCCATTCGGGGAAGAGTAAAACCCATCGGCGGGGTTACGGCCAAGATTGAAGCGGCCAGACAGGCGGGATGCAAACGGGTTTTAATTCCCAAGGAAAATTGGCAGGAACGTTTTGCCGAATATGAAGGCGAAATTGAGATAATTCCGGTTGAGGAGCTTTCTGAAGTTTTGAAACTTGCCCTTCGTTCGGAGATTAAGCTGGAGAAAACAGAAATGCGTCCGCCCCTTGAAGAAGTATTAAGCTGTTTAGATTTTGCGGTAAATAAAGTGGTTAATAATGCCGCAGTAAATTTGCCTGAACGAGGCAAAACATGTTAGAATAGTTAATGATAAGTTTGGCACACTAGCTTTAGTGTGTCTTTTTCTATAGATCTATTAGGGGGGGATATTAATGAGCAAAGAGCGTGAATTACCATTACTCCCGCTGCGTGGAATTCTAGTCTTTCCATATATGGTTATTCACCTTGACGTCGGTAGAGAGCGTTCTATGGCAGCTATTGAAGAAGCTATGCTGGGAGATCGGATTATTCTCTTAACCTCTCAAAAAGAGACGGAAATTGATTCTCCTACGACGGCTGATTTGTACACCATGGGGACGGTTGCGGAAATTAAACAGCTCCTTAAACTTCCAGGGGGCACCATGCGTGTTTTAGTTGAGGGGATCGCTCGAGGTCATGTGCTCGAATTTCTTCAAGAGGAGCCTTATTTTAAAGTTCGAGTTGAGGAATTAACTGAGAAGAAGAAAGCTATGTCCACCGAAACTGAAACCTTAGTTCGGGGAATGACCCATCAATTTGAGGAATATGCCAAACTCAGTAAACGTGTACCTGTTGAAACCCTGGGAACTGTTTTAGCAGTGGAGGAGCCGGGGCAGCTAACGGATATAATCGCTTCGCATCTTAATCTCAAAGTTCCTGACAAGCAAACGATCTTAGAAGCTTTAGAAATTGACGAGCGTATTGAACGTTTGACAGAGCTTATCATGCGTGAGATTGAGATTATGGAATTGGAACGCCGCATTGGTTTACGAGTCCGTAAACAGATGGACAAAGCTCAAAAGGAATATTATTTGCGCGAGCAGATTAAGGCGATCCAGAAAGAGTTAGGCGATAAGGATGAGCGTCAAGTTGAAGCTGATGAATACCGCGAAAAGGTGGCCAAAGCCAAATGCCCTAAAGAAGTTGAGCAAAAGGCATTAAAGGAAATTGAACGTTTGGAAAAAATGCCTCCTTCTTCGGCAGAAGGTACGGTTGTGCGCACATATTTGGATTGGCTCCTGGTACTTCCCTGGACCAAAACCACCAGGGATAAAATAGACTTGGCTAAGGCTGAGGGTATACTTAACGAAGATCACTATGGCTTGGAGAAAGTCAAAGAACGTATTTTAGAGTTCTTGGCGATTCGCAAACTGACGCCCAAAATGAAAAGCCCGATTCTCTGTTTAGTGGGGCCTCCCGGAGTCGGCAAGACATCCCTGGCGAAATCTATTGCCAGGTCATTAGATCGTAAGTTTGTCCGTATGTCCCTGGGCGGATTAAGGGATGAAGCCGAGATCAGGGGACATCGCCGTACTTATATCGGAGCTTTGCCGGGACGAATTATTCAGGGGATTCGCACAGCAGGGACACGCAATTCCGTCTTCCTTTTGGATGAAATTGATAAGATGTCTTCAGATTTTCGTGGTGATCCGGCATCCGCGCTTCTTGAAGTGCTGGATCCAGAGCAAAATGCCAATTTTACAGATCATTATCTGGAAGTTCCTTTTGATTTGTCACAGACCTTTTTCGTTTTAACGGCGAACAACTTAGATACGATCCCGCGCCCCCTTTTGGATCGTATGGAAGTTATTTCAATAAGCGGATATACCGAGGACGAAAAGGTTAATATCGCTAAGCGTTACCTCGTGCCTAAACAAATGAAAGTTCACGGAGTTAAGGATGAAGTGTTCACCATGGACGAGGAAATACTGCTAAAACTTATTCAGAACTATACCCGGGAGTCCGGAGTACGTAATTTAGAGCGACAAATTGCTAATGTCTGCCGGAAGATTGCCGTTCGTGTGGTGAAGGAAGACTGGGAACCCCATGCTTTGACTCCTGAGGATATCGAGAATGCCTTAGGGGCACCCCGTTATCATTTCCAAGTAGCGGCTAAAGCTCCTGAGATCGGGGCAGTAACGGGACTGGCCTTTACTGAAGTCGGCGGAGTTGTGCTGACTATTGAAGTAACTCCGTTGCCCGGTAAGGGGAATTTAACCCTGACTGGAAAACTGGGAGATGTCATGAAGGAGTCTGCTCAAGCGGCCTGGACCTTTATCAGGGCCTATGCTTTAGAGTTAGGGATTGAACAGGATTTCTATGAGCATACCGATCTTCATATTCACGTGCCGGAAGGCGCTGTCCCCAAAGATGGTCCGTCAGCCGGTATTACGATGGCTACTGCAATGGCTTCTGCTCTTTCCAAACGTGCCGTTCGTGCCGATTTGGCGATGACCGGGGAAATAACCCTCAGAGGCAATGTTTTGCCCATCGGCGGAGTGAAAGAGAAAGTTCTGGCCGCCCATCGGGCCGGTATAAAAGTGGTCTTGCTTCCTGAGGAGAACCGTAAGGACATGGAAGAAGTTCCGGAGAAGGTTCGCAAACTTTTGGAATTCCACTTTGTCAGCCGCATCGAAGAAGTTCTGAAACTGGCGCTGCTTCCTTTAGCACAATCCGATGAGGTTAACAATAATGACTCGAGACATACTGTTTATGGAGGTAAGGGAGTGCCTGTGGGCGATAGCGGACCAGGAGAGCGCCCGGTAGTGTCTTAATTTTTTTAAAGGGACGATGAGGTTTTGATTGTTATTCGCAAAGCCGAATATGTGGCATCAGCAGTTAAATATGAACAGTATCCAACAGGAGGTTTGCCCGAAATCGCCATGGCCGGGCGGTCTAATGTCGGCAAGTCCTCCTTAATCAATCGCTTTTTAGGCCGGCGAAATTTGGCGCGAACGGGGAACACGCCGGGGAAGACTCAGACTCTCAACTTTTACCGTGTCAATGATGCTTGGTTCCTCGTGGATTTGCCCGGTTATGGGTATGCCAAAGTGGCCAAGTCGGTTAATGCCCAATGGGGCTCTATGATGGGAACCTATTTCAAAAAGCGGGAGGCTCTGCGCGCTGTGATTCAAATTGTCGATATCCGGCATGCACCCAGCCGCGAGGATGTTGAAATGCATCAATGGCTGCGGCTGAGGCAGGTCCCGACGATGGTTGTTGCGACAAAAGCGGATAAGATTTCCCGGGGACAGTGGCTTAAGCATTTGACGGTTATAGCCAAGGCTCTGGAGGTTGATGATGCATCGATGATTCTGCCCTTTTCCGCGCAGACGGGGGCTGGGGTGGAGGAGCTGAATGAGTCGCTCTCCGAGATGGGACTTGTGTGACACAGCCCCCAGTCATACGTTCGCAGAGCAAACTACCGTTCAAGCGACTGGCTTTGGGGGGCGGGGTTCATCCTACGGCGATTAGTATTTTTTGAAGAACCCGCCTCCGGCGATAATCTCCACTGGAGATTATCGTGCCATAAGCGCCGTCCATGGCGCTATGGCGGCGGCGCACGTCCTATGCGCCGCCCCGCGTCTGGGGTCGGTCGCTTTCGCGGAGTTTGCTGGTCTGCTCACGTAAAGACGTCGGGCTTGTGTCACACTGCGTCCTGCTATGGGGTCGCGGGGGACGTTTGGGAGACGGCACATTTCATGTGCAATGCGTCTGTAGTACTGTTTTTGTTTTGGTCAGTCTGAAAAGAAAGGTTCAGCTCCAATCTTAGGGGAGTTGGGCTTTTCTTTTTTGTGGCTGTGCTTGTGACGGTGGCGTGTTAAGGGGACGGTCCTTTTGACACGCTTTGTCTGGGGGCGGTCGCATTCACGGAGTTTGCTCGTTTTCTCACGTAAGGACGTCGGGCTTGTGTCACAGTGCATCCTGCTATGGGGTCGCGGGGGACGTTATGGAGACGGCACATTTCATGTGCAATCGTCTGTAGTACTGTTTTTGTTGTGGGCAGTCTGATAAGAAGAGTTCAGCTTCAAGCTTGTGTGGGAGTTGGGCTTTTCTTTTTTGTGGCTGTGTGTGTGACGGAGGCGTGTGAGAGGTGGATGTGATGGTGGGACGGTCCTTTTGACACGCTTTGTCTGGGGGCGGTCGCTTTCACGGAGTTTGCTCGTTTTCTCACGTAAGGACGTCGGGCTTGTGTCACACTGCGTCCTGCTATGGGGTCCGGTAGAGACGTTTGGAAGACGGCACATTTCATGTGCTATCGTCTATGTACTGGTTTTGTTTATAGCTAGGCCGATAAGAAAAGCTCGGCTTATACACATTGTCGTTCGGTCTTATACATATCAGTTTTAAGATTATCTGTTGAATGCAGGTTTTCCCTTTAACTAAAAGTAACAAGTATATACACTCGACCTTATATATGGTAAAATATACCAGTATACAACTGTTAAAGGGGATGTGTGGCATGAATAGGGATAGAAGATCAGGAAAATCTATGAAAGCGATAAAAACTGCACGTATCATTGCCGTTGCATCACAAAAAGGTGGAGTTGGCAAGACGGCTACTGTTACAAACATGGCCGTAGGGTTGGTTAGTCTCGGATATAAGACGGCTATTATTGACATGGACGCTCAAGGGCACATCGCATTTTCCTTCGGGATTAAGAAAATTAATATAAAGAAAACCATTTATGATGTTTTAATTGGTAAAGCAAAAATGAGTGAAATCAAGCAAAATGCCTTTGGTGTGGATTTGTACTTATCAAACACTTTTTTGAATGATCTAACTCCGATTGTGATGGCGCATTCTAATGACAAGCGATTTCCTGCTCCTAATTATCTTTTGAAAAATGCAATTGGTCAGATAAAAGCTCTCTATGATTATATTTTAATTGATACTTCACCGAGTAATGATCTGCAAACGATGAATTCCCTGTTAGCATCTACGGATATCATCATCCCTGCACTTCCGGAGGGTTTAGCTATTGATGGCGTCTATGACACGATTAACCTTGTCAAGCGTATCCGGGCACAAGGTGCGAAGATAAATATTTTAGGGGTATTACCAACAATGGTTCAGGATTATACAAACCTTCATAATGTAATGCTGCAAAATTTACGGAAATCTTTTGCTGAAAACTCGGATATAAAGGTTTTTGACACTGTGATCAAACGGGCTATTCGGCATGGAATAGCTCAAAGTAACGGTTTGCCTAACATCAAAAATGCTCCGGAGTATCTTTCTTTTGTAAAAGAGGTATTTTCCATAGCTTGAGTGAAGGCTGCTGTTCTCATGTAAAGACGTCTGGCTTGTGTCATCATATTGAATTTTGCTATCAAGTCAGGGAGAGTCGGCACATTCATGTGAAGTTTGTCTGTAATACTGTTTGTGTGTGAGTCGGGGGGGACGGTCCTTTTGACACGTTAAGGCGTGTTAAGAGGACCGTCCCTTTGACACTTTTGGGACATGCTTTTGGCAATAAAAAAGGCTCAACTTCAATTGAGCTTTTCTTGTTTATGCTTGAAAGTTCTCGTTATAAATGTATAGGCAACCTCGTATAGTTACAGTAAGGAATGTCTCAGGGGTTTAAGCGGGGATGAAGGGGGGAGAGGGGCTTGAGGGATGTCATAATGCTCGTAGTAAGCTTAGGGATAATTCTTGTTGGCGCGGAAGCCTTTACGAATAGTATTGAGTGGCTGGGACAAAAGCTGAAGCTTGGGGCGGGGGCTGTGGGGAGTCTTTTGGCGGCTGTGGGGACGGCTTTGCCGGAGACGGTTGTTCCGATTATTGCTTTCCTTGGTTTTCGGGAAGGAACTGAGGGATCGGATATTGGGATTGGGGCGATTCTTGGGGCGCCTTTTATGCTCTCAACGTTGGCGTTTTTTATAACCGGACTGGCTGCTCTTTTATTTCGCCGGAGCAATGATCCCTTAAAGCTTGATACTAAGGTTGTTCAGCGTGATCTGCAATTTTTTCTTTTCGTATTTACAATTGCTATTTTAGCGTCCTTTTTAGGAAACCAGAATTACAAAACTATTGCTGCCGGGTCTTTGGTTTTAGCCTATGTGATTTACGTTGTTTTAACCTTGCGTTCCAATCGGGGCGGGCATAAGGCGGAAAAATTGGCCTCTCTTTACATGGCGCGCAAAGCGGATGATCCTAAGATGACGGCTATTCTGCTGCAGATCACCATGGCTTTGGTTGCTATTGTCTTTGGGGCCCATGGTTTTGTCAATGCTGTTCAGCCTATTGCAGCCGATTTGGGGATTCCGGTTTTTGTACTTTCCTTGATTATAACTCCTGTGGCGACGGAGCTGCCGGAGAAGTTTAACAGTGTCCTTTGGATTATGCGCGGCAAGGATACCTTGGCTATAGGGAATTTAACAGGAGCGATGGTTTTTCAAAGTTCCGTTATTCCTGCTATTGGCATTGCTTTGACCTCCTGGAAATTAGATACGTTAGCTCTTTGGAGTGCTTTTCTGGCGGTTGGCTCAGCGATGATTCCGGTTTTTTCGCTTCGCCGTAAAGGAGCGATTCATCCTACGGGTCTTCTCATGGGAGGAGTCTTTTATCTGATGTTTATTTTGACGGTGCTGCGCTTTCCGAACCGCTGAATTCGGCGATAATCATGCCTGCCAGAACCAATCCTGCCCCGATTAAGCCTTTAAGGGTGAGTACTTCTCCCGCCAGGAAATAGGCCGCTAGGCCGGCAAAGACGGGTTCCATCGAGAAGATGATAGCCGTATGGGTGGAGGTTGTGAATTGTTGCATTTTCGATTGGACGAAAAAGGCAAGGGAAGTGGCTGGAATGGCAGTTATGAGCAGTCCTGACCAGGCTGCCATTGTGAAATGCAGTGGGGGTTGGGGTAAAATCAGGGAGAAAAAGCCGCTTAAAACGCTGACTGTAAGGATTTGAAAAGCGGCGAGTACGGTTGCGTTGGTATCGGGAGCAAAACGTCCGACCAAGAATATGTGCAGGGCAAAGCTGACGGCGCAGATCAGAACCATGAGGTCCCCTTTGTTAAACTGTAAACGGTCTCCCAGGGAGAGCAATGCTAAGCCGACTAAAGCACTTAAGACTCCCAGGATCAAACTGGGACGAGGAATTTTCTTTGTTGTTATGGTGACTAAGGTAGGGACTATGACGACGGAAAGTCCGGTTATAAAACCGGCATTGGAGACAGATGTGTATTGCAGGCCGATGGTTTGCCAGATGTAGCCGGAAGCAAGAAAGACGCCGACGGCCATTCCTTTGAGGATGTTTTTTTTGGAGATATGAGCTCTTTGCAGCCAGAGGAAAGGCAGCAAGCTGATGAAGGCGAGAAAAAAACGTATTGCGAGAAAGGGAAAGGGCGGCAGATCGGCGATAGCCCATTTAACGACGACAAAGGTCAAGCCCCAAACGAAAGCCACGAGCAGTAGCGAAAAATCAGCCCCTTGAGTACGAGTTATTTTCAAGTCGGTTCAGCCCCTTTACATGCTTTAAAGTGAAAAGGCCGCGGCGTATTGAGACGCAACGGCCTTTCTGCTGTTACAGATTGTCTTGCCTGATAATCACGCAATTATAGTATAGCGGAACTTACCTGAACTGAAAAGAAAAAGTTAGCCTCGGGCTCCATCAGGGGGTCCCGATTGTTCTGGCGGATCAGGATCCTCAGAGGGGGTATAAGCGGGATCGGGAGAGCAAGGGGGCGGTGGCGGGCAGGCACAATTGCTGCAGAATTGTTCCTTTGCTTGGCAGAACAGATAATAATGTCGCTCTTCATCGCATGCTATTTCCGTTAAAATTTCCTGAATTTCCGGGATGGGGATCTTTTTGGCCAGTTCAAGATAGAGACGATGGGCTTTGGCTTCGTCTTCAATATTTGCGTCAAGGAGCGCACAAAGCTCACTAGTATAGTTGATAAAACGGGAGCGCCAGTCAACCCAGTGACCGCTGCTCAAGGCCCCGTACCTGGGATCGACACCAAGATGGCGTAAAGCAAGGGCTAGCTTTTCCAAATGGCGGAGTTCATCATAAGCGATGGGCCTTAATAAGGCGTCAAATTCCGGACGATCAAGCAATACGGCCTGGTAAAGATATGTGGTAATAGCGGTTAGTTCCGAATCTGTACCCGCATAAGCATCGTAGAGCCAAATGGCATATGTAAAATTTGGCTCAGGTATTTCTCCCGGTACTGGTTCTAGAGTTTTTGTAATTGGAAGCAATAGTATTTGACCGGCATAAATACGATCGGGATGTTTTAAATGATTGAGCTGAATAATCTCGGACATTTCAACTGAGTATGCTTTAGAGATTTTATAAATGGTATCCCCTGCTCGCACAACATAGCGTGCATAATCCATAAGGACTCCTCCTTTTGCTACGGCATAATACACTATATTCGCCAGACAGGGTGCGTGGTAATGGATAATTATGGAGATAGATGGAATGTATGGGACGGGTTCGGCGTAGTTATAGATAGATAAGAGTGTTTCAAGGCTGAAAAATTCATAATGTTAGGAGGAGTTTATTCATGCTTTCATGCGTTTTGAGGGGGATTACAACGGCTTTGCTGGTTACCCTATTAACCCTTGTTGCCGGAATGCTGTGGGGAACCATGGGGTTAGGAGGACTGAGCGTTTCCAATCTGGTAGATATTGGACTTTTGGCAAGCTGCCTGATAGGCGGGTATCGTACGTCGCGGGAAAGCGGAGAATGGATAATGGGCGGGATCACAGGCTTAGGCTATGTAACTGTTGGGACTCTGTTGTTGGCTTTGTTTCTTCCGATTCGGGTCTGGGGTTTTATTCAGATTTTGGGGGAAGGAGCAATTTTAGGCATCATTGCAGGGGCTTTTGGAGCAGGAGGTTCGAAGGGAAGCGTTAGAAGTTCTTGGGGCGGAGGAAAAGCTAATACCAACTATAGGCCGTATTATGCCGGATATGGCAGTGAAAAACCGACGGGCAGCGATCTTGATTGGGATATGAACGATGATCTGCATAGCCGAGAGGGATCTTCGGCTGCCGGCAGCGGTCCTGACACTGATGATTGGTCTACAGACTTGGATCAAGAGGATTTTAATTCTGGTTTAAGTACAACGTCTAATTCTAAGTTAAATTCTTATTCTGATTCTAGTTCCAGGTCTGGTTCTAATTTTTTGTTAAATTCTAAACCCGATTCGAATTTGGATTTAATGTTGGATAATTCAATGTTGGATCTTGAATCAGATATTAAATCAGACTCAACATCTGCTTCAAATTTCGAAATAGATTCACTGAATTCAACATTTGATTCGCGCCCTGATTCGCAGATTGAATGGCCTTGGGATAGGGAGCTAGAGGATGAAAAGAAGGGGAAGGCTGATCCTGTAAAAGGTGATCATTATAATACGAAAGATAATTTTCATATTACGAAGGACGAAAAGCCGTGGTGGGAATGAGAAAATTAAATTTACCAAAGGACCTTGCGGGGGGAAGGAATCTTAAATATTAAAGAGAATTCTGAAAGAAGAACTCGAAATTGAGAATAATACAATCATTAGAGTGTAAGCAGCAGAAAAGGAGACTATTAATGATGAATTTTCTTGAATTAGCTCAGACCCGCAGGAGCTTGCGTACTTATAAAGATACGCCTGTGGAAAAGGAAAAATTGGAGTACGTTCTGGAAGCAGCTCGCCTGGCACCTTCCTGGAAGAACATGCAGTGCTGGCGCTTTATTGTTGTGGAAGAGGCAGCAGGAAGAGCAGCCCTGGCCGACTGTATGGGAGAGTCAAATCCCGGGCGAAAGGCGTTAACGGGGGCTCCCATCGTTATAGTACTTTGTGCAGTGCCTAAGGAATCAGAAATCTGGGAAGGCAAGGACTTTATGATGCTTGATGCAGGCCTTGCTATGGAGCATCTGGTCTTAGCAGCGACGGAACAAGAGCTGGGAACGTGTTGGCAAGGCTTATTTACTGAGGAGAAGGTTCGGGAAGCTTTGCAGATTCCTGAGAATGTTCGTGTGCTGGCTATGACTCCCCTGGGATATGCTGCAGAAGAACGCCGCCCGCGCCCCCGCAAAGCCATGGAGGAGATTGTTTTCCATGGCAAGTGGGGCCAAAAATAACTCGAAGTAATAAAGAAGCTAAATATGTGGGATAAATGGATAATTGAATTATTTCGATGAAAATACTATTTATGAAATAAATTCAAATAAGTAAAATAAGTAAATGCTTAAAAGTAAATACTGAAATAAGTAAATCAATTTATAACGTCAAGGGGTGGAAATAATGTCCGCCTCTTTTTTATCCAATCGTAAGACTCCCGCTTCAACAGGTGGGAGTGGTTCCCCTACCTTGCTTCGGGGTAGAATCCATCCTTCAGCGCGATAGCATTTGTTGTACGGCAAAATCTATGACTGCGTTTCCCCACGAAAGCCAGGGGACTCAGCGAATATTCTTTAACTTGTGGTGCAGACTACTCTAAGATAGTAACATATTTGCAAAGATGGGGGATTGTCGTTGTTGCTGCAGACTGCTCTGCTGATTATTGCCCTTTCAGCCTTGGGAGCGTTCCTGGCGGGAGTTTTGCTCCTGGTGCTGATGTTTTTTATAGGAAAACGGTTTTTTCGCACCATCGTGCAGCGGCTTTTTGGCCTGGTAATCGATAGGCTGCTTCAAGATAAGTATCACGAGAATCTAATGGAACTCTGGAGTGCCGTTCGCCGAACTTCAGTCCAGACCATAGTGGAAATCAGCTTACGGGCCGAAAAAGGCGGTCTTATTGAGCGGCCTCTGGGGTCCCCTAAACGCCTGCCTCATTTTGATACGTTAATGTTTGTCCCCGGCCAGATGGCCCGGCTGCCTAAAGAGGGCAACGTTCCTGTCGATATGAAGGTCACTCTTGGACCGAAGGCTCAAAAACCTTTAACCATCGAAATCCCACTGATGATCAGCGGCATGGGTTATGGTATCGGTCTTAGTGAACAAGCCAAGAGGGCCTTGGCAAAGGCCTCCAAGCAGCTTCAGACGGCCACTAATTCCGGCGAGGGTCCCTATTTGCCGGAAGAACGGCAAGAGTCAGAAAAGTTTATCTGGCAAATCAGCAGAAGTCCCTGGGGACATTCACCGGAGGCCATTGCGGCTGCAGATATGCTTGAAGTTCAAATGGGCCAAGGGGCACGTATGGGCCCTTTCACCGTTGATCCGTGTGTTGTGAAAGGCAAAGCCCAAAAACTGATGGGAATTTCGCCGGTGGAATCGATCGTTACATCTGCAGTTATTCCGGGGATCCAAAGTCCTTGGGATTGGATTAAGTACGTGGAGAATCTGAGGACTCAGGCGGGGGGAAAACCCATTGCTTTAAAGATTATGGCGACAGGGGCAATTGAAAGGGATTTAGCAGTGGCTTTAGAGGCTGGTTTTGATGTAATCGTTGTCGATGGAGCACAGGGGGGAGCTTCCGGTGCTTCCCCCATGATTTGCGACGATTTAGGAATCCCCAGCTTGCTAGGCTTGGTGCGTGCGGAACGATTTTTAGTGGAACAGGGAGCACGCAAAGAGGTGAGTTTAGTGGTTGCCGGCGGGTATGCTACCAGCGGAGAATGTTTGAAGGCCCTAACCCTGGGAGCCGACGCTGTTTATTTGGGAACGGTGCCTTTATTTGCCTTAGTCCATCGCCAGGTTCATAAGGTTCTCCCTTGGGAACCCTTAACTCAATTGGTTTGGTATAATTCTCCTTATAAAGACCGCCTGGATATTAATTTGGCCAGCCAAAGCGTCGCCAATGTTTTCAAGTCGATGACCAAGGAAATGGAGGAGGGTGTACGGGCTTTGGGAAAAACAGCGTTGGCTGAGCTTGGTCTTAATGATTTGGTTGCCTTGGACGAATGGACGGCGAAAGTCACCGGCGTAAAACCCGCTTATACATTTCAAGATTTATAAATTTTGACAATAGTCATTCGGCTGAGTATAATGTATTCAAATCAAATATTGGTTAAACTCGATGATTGTGAGGAATAGCATCAGGATACCGTCCAGAGAAAAAGACTATGAGCTGAGAGGTCTTTACGGAGAAGCGCTTGGGTCGCACAGGAGGGGCAGAGGGGAATGGAGTACTCTCTGACGGAAAACCCGTTAGACAAAACAATGAGTGTGAAACCGACAATGCCTTTAAGGTTGTTTCACTAAATTAAGGTGGTACCACGATCGCTTTTCGTCCTTTATCAGGATGAAAAGCTTTTTTAATTCAACAATGCAGGAAGGAGTTTGGCACATTATGGATGAAATTCTTAATAAAAATCCGGAAAAGATAGAAATGGCTAAGGCCTATGATTCAAGTCAAGTTGAGGGGAAATGGTATCAATTTTGGGAGGAAAACGGATTCTTTCACTCGGAGGTTGATGAGAAGAAAAACCCTTTTAGTATTGTCATGCCGCCGCCGAACGTTACAGGCGCTCTGCACCTGGGTCATGCTATGGATGGAACGATCCAGGACATCTTAACAAGGTATAAGCGCATGCGCGGTTTTAATACCCTTTGGCTGCCCGGGACGGATCATGCCGGGATTGCTACGCAGGCCAAAGTGGAAGCTCAGCTCGTCAAAGAAGGGACGAGCCGGCAGGAACTTGGACGTGAGAAATTTTTAGACCGGGTGTGGGAATGGAAAAATCAGTACGGCGGGCGGATTACCCAGCAACTGCGCCGTTTAGGTGCTTCCTGTGACTGGGAGCGGGAACGGTTCACCATGGACGAAGGCTGTTCCCGGGCGGTTCGAGAGGCCTTTGTAACCTTGTATCAAAAAGGGCTGATTTACCGGGGAAATTATATCGTCAATTGGTGCCCGAAATGCCACACCACGATTTCGGATATTGAAGTTGAACATGTGGACAGCGAAGGAAACTTGTATCATTTGCGCTATCCTGTAAAAGATAGTGATGAAACCTTAATTGTTGCCACGACAAGGCCGGAGACGATGCTGGGAGATACAGCAGTGGCTGTTCACCCAGAGGATGAGCGTTATCAGCATTTAATCGGCAAAACCTTGATCTTACCCTTGGTGGGACGAGAAATCCCGATTATTGCCGATGAGTATGTGGATCGGGAGTTTGGTACTGGTGCCGTGAAAATAACCCCGGCCCACGACCCCAACGATTTTGAAATTGGTCTGCGCCATCAGCTGCCTCAAATTGCCGTGATGGACAAAGAAGCCAAAATGAATGAGCACGCCGGGAAATATCTAGGGTTAGACCGTTTTGAAGCCCGCAAAGTGATCGTCGAGGATCTCAAGGCCTTAGGCGTCTTAGTTAAAATCGATGCTCATGCTCATGCAGTCGGTGAATGTTATCGCTGTGCCACGGTTATCGAGCCAATGGTCAGCAAACAATGGTTTGTGAAAATGGAGCCTTTGGCTAAGCCGGCCATTGAGGTCATTAAGGACGGACGTTTAGGATTTGTGCCGGATCGTTTTGATAAGATCTATCTCGGGTGGATGGAAAATATTCGTGATTGGTGTATTTCCCGTCAACTGTGGTGGGGACACCGCATTCCGGTTTGGTATTGCGACGATTGCGGTCAGGAGATCTGTGCGAAGGAAGATCCCACAAGCTGTCCTTCTTGCGGAGGAGTTCATCTCAAGCAAGATCCTGATGTTTTGGATACCTGGTTTTCCTCAGGACTGTGGCCATTTTCCACCATGGGCTGGCCGGAAAAAACACCGGAACTGAAGCAGTTTTATCCGACGTCGGTGTTGGTAACCGGCAGGGATATTATCTTTTTCTGGGTGGCGCGGATGATCTTTATGGCTATGGAGTTCAAGAAAGAAGTGCCCTTCCCGAAAGTAATGATTCACGGCTTGGTTCTCGATTCTAAAGGCCGGAAAATGAGCAAATCCCTGGGCAACGGTGTTGACCCGATTGAAGTTATTGAACAGTATGGAGCCGATACTCTGCGCTTTATGCTAATTACCGGCAATACTCCGGGCAATGATCTGCGCTTTCATCCGGAACGATTGGAGGCAACCCGGAATTTCTGCAATAAGATCTGGAATGCTTCCCGCTTTGTGCTCATGAACTTAGAAGACTACGAGGCCGGTCCAAGGGGAGAGCTTACCCTGGCAGACCGCTGGATCCTGACCCGTTATGCCTCCATGGTTGAGAAAACGACAGAAGCCTTAGAATCCTTCGATCTCGGTGAAGCCGGCCGAATTCTGTATGAATTTATTTGGAATGAATTCTGTGATTGGTATATTGAACTCAGCAAGCCCCGCCTTTATAACAAAGAAGATGCGCTTGCCCGCCATACTGCCCAATCTATTCTCCTGGAAGTCCTCGAAGGGACATTGCGTTTATTGCATCCCTTTATGCCTTTCCTGACGGAGGAAATTTGGCAGAACCTTCCCGTTGAGGGAGTCAGCATTATGATGCAGTCCTGGCCTGAGGCACCGGCTTATCATGAAGAAGATGCCGTGAGAAACATGACGCTTTTGATGGATGCTATTAAAGCCATACGAAATATTCGAGCTGAAATGAAAGTCTCACCCGGCCAGAAAGTGGAGATTCTGATCCTGGCCGCTGATCCCAGTCAGCGTCAGGTTTTGGAACAGGGAAAAGCAGATATCCTCAAGCTTGCCGGAGGAGCGAGTGTGGAACTGCTCGAAGCTACGGCCGAAAAACCTTCACAAGCGGCCAGTGCTGTCTTAGAAGGTGTGGAAATTTATCTGCCGCTAAAAGGGCTCATGGATCTGGATAAGGAAGTGGCCCGTTTAGAGAAAGAGATCGCTCTCGTGGGTTCAGAACAGAAAGTACTGGAAGTGAAGCTTAATAACCCAGGCTTTGTCGGCAAAGCGCCGGCAGCTGTTGTGGCTAAAGAACGGGAAAGAGCAGAAGGTTTAGCTGCCCGCAAAATTGCTTTAGAAGAGCGTCTAAAGGAATTGCAGCAGAGTTAATAAGTTACAGGGGGAAAACGAGATGAAATCAATGGAACTTGAGCAAAAGTATCAAGCGAGTCTTGATTACCTTGTCAACCTGACAACATTTGGGATGAACTTTGGTTTGGACAGAATCCGGGAGCTTCTGAAACGGTTAGGCAGCCCGGAAAAGAAACTGCGCGTCGTCCATGTGGGGGGGACCAATGGCAAAGGCTCAACGACGGTGATGATTGCCCGGATCTTACGGGAAGCAGGCTATAAGGTTGGTGTCTTTACGTCGCCTCATCTCCACGATTATCGTGAGCGTATGACAATCAACGGGCAAATGATTCCCAAAGAAACAATGATCCAGATCATTGATGACCTTCGTCCCCAATTGGAGGCGATGGTGACAGAAGGGTTTGAGCATCCCACAGAATTTGAGGTGAGCACTGCTCTGGCGCTCCTTTACTTCGCTCAAGAAGAAATTGATTATGCTCTCATTGAAGTTGGTTTAGGCGGGGCCATAGATTCAACCAATGTAGTAACCCCCTTAATTTCTGTGATTACCAATGTAGCCATGGACCATATGGATTATCTGGGCCCCGACCTGGTATCCATTGCCAACGTTAAGGCCGGGATTATTAAACCGGAGTCTTTGGTGGTAACGGCTGCGCAAAACCCTGATGTTATTCAAGTCCTGCGTAACACGGCACAGGCCAACAGCGTGCCCCTATACCTGGTTGGCGAGGATGTCAACTGGGAGAGCATTTGGAGCGGTGAACTGGAGCAGGAATTTGATCTGGTGGGCCTGCACTCGACGTATTACAAATTGCGCCTCCACCTCATAGGTCTTCATCAGCTGCGCAATGCCGCAACAGCTGTAACCGTCTGCGAACTTTTGCAGAGCAATTATGGAGTAACAATTCCGAGGGAGGCTGTCTATGCGGGCTTGCGCAATGTCGAATGGCCCGGGCGCTTAGAATTACTTTCCCTTAAACCTAAAATTCTTTTGGATGGGGCTCATAATGTTGATGGGGCTCAAGCTTTGGCAGAAGCCCTGCCCCTTTATTCCCGGGATCGTCTCATCCTTTGTTTCGGCATGCTGGCCGATAAGGAGCGGGAAAAGGTCGTGGATATGCTGGTGCCCATGGCCGAAGAGATTATCGTCACCCGCCCCAATTCTGCTCGGGCCGGAGATTGGACGTCTCTGGGGAGGCTGGCCGAAAAGCACGGCCGTCCCGTTCAATGTATCGAAGATCCTAAAGAGGCAGTTATTTATGCCCTTAGCCGCCTGGGCGAAAAGGATATGCTCTGTGTTACAGGTTCCCTTTATATGCTTGCCGATGCCCGTCAAGCCTTAATTGAGGAGTTAAAGAAACGATAACTTTTCCTTAACATAATAAAGGCCCAAAAATCCTGATAAAAGTCACTTTTTTGGAAACTCTTTCGAAAAACTTAACATTTTTTTTACACAAACCCCCAAAGATTTGATACAATACTCCCTGGAATGACATGAAATAGTTTGCGTTTTCTAGGGAGCTGAAAAAAATACGTTGGGGGTTATTTCGTATGTTCGGTTTGTCGCCTAAAGAAGATAAATTCTATTTGCTTTTCACTCAAAGTACCCAAATCGTTTCCAAGACCTTAAAGAGACTCCAGGATATTATGCAGCAAGACTCAGTATCCTCGGAAGATGCGGCTCAAATGCATCGTTTTGAACATGAAGCGGACAATGTAACCAATCAAATCATGGAACGTCTTAATTCTACGTTTATCACGCCCCTGGATCGAGAAGACATCTATAAACTCGCTCAAGTATTGGATGATATCGTTGATTTCGCCGAAGGTACTGTGGAACGCATGCTTCTCTACCGAACCGGAAAACCTTCCCTTGGTGCCCAAGAACTTGTTCATTTAGTGGAACTGGCAACACAGCAAATCCAATCAGCCTTCTCTTGTTTAGGCAATATTCATTTCAAAAAGACCACGATCCTAGCTGCAGCAGAGGAAATCTATCATCTGGAAAGCGCGGGAGATAAACTTTATCGCCAGGAAGTGGCTCGACTTTTTGAATTTGAAAAGGATCCCATAGAGATTATTAAGTGGAAAGAGATTCTTGAGCATATCGAAACGACGTTAGATCATTGTGAATCTATTGCCGATCTTCTAAAAAGTGTGGTTCTCAAATATGACTAATATTGGCGTATTATTAGTAGTAGTTGTCTTTTTAGCCTTATGCTTTGACTATATTAATGGATTCCATGATACAGCGAATGCCATTGCCACCAGCGTATCGACTCGGGCTTTGAGTCCGAAGCATGCCGTTGTTTTAGCTGCGGCATTTAATCTGCTGGGAGCATTGGTTAGTACGGGAGTCGCCCAAACGATTGCCAAGGATATTGTTTCGCCCAAGTTAACGACCCAAGAGGTTATAATTGCCGCCTTGCTCAGCGCGATTACCTGGAATCTACTCACTTGGTATTTAGGAATTCCCAGCAGCTCTTCCCACGCTATCGTCGGAGGCGTTGCCGGTGCTGCTGCCGCCAAAGCCGGCTTTGCCGTTCTGCATTGGGATGGTTTAGGCAAGATCCTGGCAGCCTTAATCTTTTCTCCCATTGTTGGTATGATTTTAGGCTTTATCATTATGAAAATTTTAAATATGGCCTTTGGTAAATTATCACCGTCACGTGTCAATCATGGATTCAAGAAAATGCAGGTCCTTTCTGCAGGCTTGTTGGCCTTTAATCATGGCTCCAATGATGCCCAAAAATCCATGGGGATTATTACTATGACGCTTATCGCCACCGGAATTCAGGCTCAAACGGTTCTGGCGCCGCCTCTATGGGTTAAACTGGCATGTGCTCTGGCCATGTCTCTGGGGACGGCTGCCGGTGGTTGGAAAATTATTCATACTATGGGCGGGAAAATTTTTAAACTGGAACCCATTAATGGCTTTGCTGCCGATCTGAGCTCTTCAATTGTCATCTGGACGGCGACTGTATTTCCAAGTCTTCACCTTCCGGTTTCGACGACCCATGTTGTCTCCGGTTCTATTATGGGAGTCGGCAGTGCCAAAAGGGTTTCGGCTGTGCGTTGGGGCGTTGCCCAACAAATGCTGATTGCTTGGATTGTGACAATTCCCACAACTTCGCTGATAGCGGCCCTATACTATCTCATTGTTTCAAGAATTATGTAGGAGTGAAATCGAAGTAATAACTCCCACTTGGAGAAGTAGGGTCTTAGATGGGGATAAAGAAGCTAAAGAGGGGTACCGTAAACTGTTAAGCGTTTGCGGCAGCCCCTTTTTGAATTTTGGAGTCTAATTTTCGGTTTTGCTACATATCTTCCGGTAGAAGGGTTGTCCGGACCCTGCGGGAGGAGTAGAAGGATGAATTATTTTCAGCGGCTGCGTATTCTCACGTTGGTGCTCTTGGCGATGATGGCTCTGGGGTTACTGACCTGGGGAATCGGAAAGGCCTATTTAGAACTTGTAGAGCATTCGGCAAAGGTAAGCGTTCCCCAAACCACATCTGACGGGCAAATAAAAAATCAAGCAGACACCTTGGTGCTGCCCAAAGCAACCTTCTGGACCTGCCAAATTGGTGTCTTTCAGAGTGAAGAAAATGCTCAGTCCTGCCTTAAGCAGCTTCAGGAGTTAGCGAATGCGGGCGGCATTATCAGCAGGAACCCCTGGATTGTCGCTATCGGTTTTGGCCATACGGCAAAGGAATTAAGCGGTGTTAAAGAAGCTCTTGCTGCCAAGGGTATTCCCGCTGTGATTAAACAAGTTGAACTTCCGGAGCGGACGTTTCGTGTTCTAGGGAATGGCTCTCGTCTGACGATAGAACTCCTGGCCAACGTCAATGCTCTCTTGCAGGAAGGAATCAGTTCTCAACGCTTAGCTCAGGAACTCCAACTATGGAATAGTCTGGCCGGAGAGCATTCCCCTACCCAATTAGTTCAGCTTCATAATCTCTATAATTTGCTGCGGTCGAAGAATGATCCGCAAGATCAGCAGCTTTTAGGATTGGCTCTATATTTTGCCGCCACGAGGATTATAAATGCGTTTTCTGGGAAATAATAACTATAAGATATAAGCCGAAAAAATGCTAAAGGGAGAGAATTAAAGGCGATGATTTATTGTCAGAAGATTATAAAATGGAACTATTTGCGTTTTTAATTAATAGTGATATAATTAACATAACTATCTTATAATTATCTAATTATTAACCGATTAAGTTAATTTGATTTAAATATCAGATGAGAAATGAGGGAACTTATTGAAAACGCTTAAAATCCCAGAGGCTACCATTATTCGACTTTCAGTTTACTCACGACATCTGACAGACGTCGATAGAAAAGGAATAATTACCACCTCATCAGGGGATATCGCGGAAGGAGTCGGCGTCAGCCCCGCACAAGTCCGGAAAGACCTTGCCTACTTCGGAGAGTTTGGAACAAGGGGTGTAGGATATAACGTCAAAGATCTTCGTCAGCATATTTTAAGGATTCTTGGGTTAAGTGTTGATTGGAGCGTTGCTTTGGTCGGTGCCGGGCACTTAGGTTTGGCCTTAAGTTCATACAAAGGCTTTCGTGAGCGGGGTTTCATCATTACCAGTATTTTTGATTCAGATCCTAGCAAGATAGGAACTGAAATTGGTGACGTTGAAATCCTGCCAATTGACCAGATTGAAGAAGTTACGAGGCAAAATCATACCCAGATCGGGATTATAGCCGTACCTTCGTCTGTCGCTCAGGAAATTGCGGATAAACTTATTAAGGCCGGTGTGCAGGCAATATTAAATTTTGCACCTGTTGTCTTGAATGTTCCGCCTGAGATTGAACTGAGGAATGTGGATCTTGCTGTTAACCTTGAGGTACTTACCTTTAACGTTGGGGCTCAAAGATTCTAGAGTCATGCATAAGGAACTATGCTGTAAGAAATAACTATGAGAAATTAGCTATCGGGATTAACTCAAGGGAAATTATCTATAGTTAATTCACTATAGGAAATTGACTATAATGAATTAACTAATGGAATAGCCTCATATGAAAATAGTTGCTAACTAATGAGTTCGGTCAAATGCCTTCAAATAGGCATAGACCGTTCTCATTGTTGTTTCTTCAAAGAAAATTAGTTCTTTGTTAATAGTTTTTAGGTTCTGCTTTTTAAGCGCCGGTGGATTAAAAAAATAATTATCTAAACCATTTAAATAAATATGCGTGTCCTTTAATAAAATAATTATACATAATTAGACTCAATGATTATGAAATTTCTGCTATTGTTTCGTAATTGATTATTGTTATAGAAAATGTACTGTTGTACATCAAGGGTTTTGTGTCATATAATAGACTGCAAGAAGTGTGTTAAGGGTTCCGCCGTACTGGGTCTGGACCGAGCAACACAGGTTGGATAATACCCAACTACACCGTGTGGGACAAAAGCCCTGTGGAAGTTCTTAGGAACGGCTGCGGGGCTTTCAGATACCATTTGGTTAACTTTTGAATTCAGGAGGGGAAAAATGGATCAAAATGGGGTCAAAAGAAAAATTACAATCTATGATACAACCTTGAGAGATGGTGCGCAGGGAGAAGGGATTCATTTTTCGACACAAGATAAGCTAAGTTATGTCAAGCGGATCGGGGAAATGGGCAGTCTCTATGTCGAAGCAGGATGGCCGGGAGCCAATCCCAGAGATGATAATTTCTTTCAGCTTCTCAAGGAACAAGAGGTTCCTATGACACATATTGCTGCCTTTGGAAGTACCTGCAAAGTGAATGAAGCGCCGGAAAACAGTGAGATTCTGCTTAAGCTGGTGGCTTCTGGAGCTAAAACTATTACTATTTTCGGAAAAGCATGGGATCTGCATGTACGAGATGTTTTACGGACGAACTTGGAGGAAAATCTGCGCCTGATTAGGGAATCTGTTTCCTTTTTAGTCAAACAAGGCCATGACGTCTTTTTTGACGCCGAGCATTTTTTTGATGGGTTTAAAGAAAACCCGGACTATGCTCTGAAGTGTATTGAGATGGCTCTTGAAGCCGGAGCCTCTATTGCCATCTTATGTGATACGAATGGCGGTTCTTTGCCGAAAGATATCGCCTTGGGAGTAGAAATGGTAAGGCGTGAATTTGCGCCTCAAGAGTTAGGGGTTCATGTTCATAACGACAGCGGATTAGCAGTGGCTAACTCTCTGGTGGCCGTAGAGGCAGGGGTAACTCAAATCCAGGGAACTTGGAACGGATACGGTGAGCGCTGCGGAAATGCCAATTTAAGTACTTTAGTTCCTCTTTTGCAAGTCAAGGGAAACTATGACGTTCTTCCGGATTCCGCCTTGCATAAAATTACTCCCTTTTCCCGCTTTGTCGCGGAGCTTTCCAATGCGCCTTTTGACGAGAAACAGCCTTACGTGGGCCGCAGCGCCTTTGCTCATAAAGCCGGGATGCATGTTGATGCGATTCTTAAGAATCATCGGACCTTTGAACACATGGATCCGGGCGAAGTAGGGAATGAACGGAGAATATTGATTTCTGACCAAGCGGGGAAAGCGAATATTTACGAACGGCTGCGTCGTTTTGATCCGGATATTGTTAAAGAAGATCCCTTGGTGGAAAAGGCAATGCTGGAGATTAAGGACATGGAGAACAATGGGTTCCAGTTCGAGGCTGCTGAGGGAAGTCTTGATTTGCTGCTGGTACGCACCTTAAATCGTTTTATGTCTCCCTTTGAAGTTTTAGATTATCATGTCTGGAGTGATCCGCTGCGCGGTGAACTTGATTCAGTGGCTGTTGTGAAGGTTAAAGTTGGGGAACAAACCGTGCAAATTGCCGCAGAAGGAAATGGTCCTGTGAATGCTCTGGATTCGGCGCTGCGTCAGGCTCTGGCAAGTTTCTTTCCGATTCTGGCGCAGAGTGAACTGGTGGATTATAAGGTTAGGGTCTTGGATGGTTCGCGAGGGACTGAGGCTATTGTTCGGGTTATTATTGATACGCGTTTGGGGCACGAGGTTTGGGGGACGATTGGGGTTTCCAATAATATTCTTAAGGCCAGTGCGCAGGCTTTGCTTGATGCGATTAATTGGACGATTTGGAAGTTTGATGAGGGGGCGCGGCGGGCGAGGGTTTAAGCCCTGCTGAGGTTTGTTAAAGGGTCTCTTATTCTGCCGAGGGTCGCATTATACTTGTTCGGCCATGCGGTCGTCGCGCCAAACTAGGGCTTTAAATTCTTGATGCAAGTGGGTAGGGTGCCCGGCCTATGCGACATCCCTGTCGCAAGGCCGGCGGGAAACATCCCTGTTTCCCGCCCCACTGATGAAAGAGAATTTAAAGCCGAGTTTGGCTGCGGCTCCCGCAGAGGCTTCACGCCGTATAATTGCGACCCTCTTGGCTTATTAAGAAGAGAGACGGTTGGTGGGGTAGCTTTTGGGGGTTTGGTGCTCGATTGCTTCTCCAGGCGAGGGTCGCATTATACTTGTTCAGCCATGCGGTCGTCGCGCCAAACCAGGGCTTTAAATTCTTGATGCAAGCGGGTGGGGTGCCCGGCCTATGCGACATCCCTGTCGCAAGGCCGGCGGGAAACATCCCTGTTTCCCGCCCCACTGATGAAAGAGAATTTAAAGCCGAGTTTGGCTGCGATTCTCGCAAAGGCTTCACGCCGTATAATTGCGACCCTCTCTTGGCGTTGTTATTAAAGAAGGCACTCATACGATTTTTCGTATGACTGCCAAAATATTTTATTAATGGTATATAGGTTGGACAGGTTGAATATTATCATTGTTCGCCCCTATTATTTGCTCGGTTGTTTGTTTTGTTGATTGCAAGTAATCATTTATAGGGGGAGTGTCAAACAAAGAATCATCACCTGCTTTAGCAGCTGTTAATACTGTTGCTAAACCAAATAATGCATGTGATAACAGATATGAAAGATTACTATTAGCATCTTTGGGCTTAACTTTGTTTTGAGCAAAGCCGCTAAGTATAGCTGTTATCACCGCCCCAAACGTGACTCCCAAAAAAATACCTTTGGCGACTAATTTGTCTCGACCATAAGTAGTTAACAGTTTAACCGCTGAAACTCCGCCGACCATACTTAACCCTAATGTCATTAATGTTCCAAGAAGTTGTCCTTGCCATTTTTCTGCTTGTCTACGAGAAGATACCCACACGCCAGCAGCTGTGGTTGCAAATGACCGTTGCGAAATTTTCATTTTTGACGAGATATTATCAGTTACCATTAATGCTGTTAAACCAACGATACCGGATAATATTCCAAGGAAAATTCTATCGTTTATTTTTTTCAACCTTATCACACTCCTTTTAGTTAGAGTTTCCAAGTTGGAAAATACGATACTGGAAATTTGCATTGTGGATTCCAGGCCGGTCATGAGCAGCGAGGAACTAGACCTGCCTTGGTTTTATCTCTAAAGGAATATAATAGTAAGACTGGGATGGGAATTTTTTGCCCCGAAACGCCTATTGACTATCCCTTGCAATGGAGGGTTTATACTGCTTACGAGGAGGTGAGGTCATGTATAAAATCAGTGAGTTTTCTAAAATTACGAATTTAACGGTCAAGACCTTGAGGTATTACGATGAACAGAATATCTTGAAGCCGTCTTACCGTGCAGAAAACGCTTATCGTTATTATGATGACAATGATTTTGAAAGAGCAAAGGTTGTTATTTTATTACGTAATTTAGATTTTTCTATTTCAGAAATTAGAGATATCATTGCCAATTGTGATAGTCATGATGATTTATCATATTATTTATCCGAGAAGCAAGAAATGATTGCTGAACAGATCAGTAAAGGAAAAGAACTGATTAACAAAATTGACCTTTACCTTCAGCCGAAAAAGATGGAGGTAAGTAGTATGAACTACAAAATTGAGCTAAAAGAATTCAACGCACTGACAGTTACAGCTATTCGATTTAAAGGAAAGTATAGCAATGTTGGTAAATACATAGGCATGATCTATCAAGAGGCTAAAGGAAAAACTTCCGGAGAACCGTTTTGCTGCTATTACGATGACGATTTTAGGGAAGAGGCCGATATTGAACTTTGCGTTCCTACTAAAGGGATGGCAGCAGGAAAGAAAACTGCTTCAAAACAGTTGCCCAAAATACGAGCAATTTGCACCATGCATATCGGGACTTATGAAACTTTGAATTTAGCTTACAAAGCTGTGTTGGATTATGCGAAAGAACATAGTCTTAAGTCTATACTGCCTTCGAGAGAGATTTATCATAAAGGGCCTGGCCTGGTTTTTAAAGGTAATCCCAATAAGTATGTTACAGAAATTGTGATTCCCATTGAACAGGAGGGTTAAACTATGGCTGATAAATTCGATTACAAAAAAGAATATAAGGATTTGTATATGCCCAAACAAAAGCCTGTCCTTATTGACGTTCCGGCGATGAATTTCATTATGGTTGATGGTGCAGGGGACCCGAATACTTCTGAAGAATATCAGGACGCCTTGGAAGTTCTTTACGGTTTAAGCTTTGCCATTAAGATGAGTAAGATGAGCGGAAAGCAACCTGCAGGATATTTCGAATATGTTGTACCGCCTTTGGAGGGACTGTGGTGGTCTAAGGACAATAGTTTTGACGGTACACAGTTAATCGATAAATCTAAATTTCAATGGACCTCTATGATTCGTCAACCTGAATTTGTCAACGAGGAAGTTTTTAACTGGGCTGTTAGCGTGCTCAAACAGAAAAAGCCTAAGCTTGATCTAACAAAAGCTCGCTTCGAATCTTTGACAGAGGGACTCTGTGTACAAATGATGCATAAGGGCCCCTATGATAGCGAGCCGGTTACTCTTGGGCAAATGGAACAATTCCTTTTGAATAATGGATATATATGTGCGATCTCCGATACACTTTCTTCTGGTCAAATTCGACGTCATCATGAAATTTATTTAAGTGATCCACGAAAGACGACACCCGAAAAGTTAAAAACAGTATTAAGGCACCCAGTCAAAAAAATCTAGATTTATAGTTAATCAGTCGCTGGAGGACTTACTTTTGGACATTAAGATAAGAGAAGCAGAAATAAATGATTACGAAGACTTATGTGAAATTTATGTTGAACTTGATGAACAACACAGGTTAAATCATCCTGAGCTTTTCAAGAAACCTGAAGATTATGGAAGGGCAAAAGAATATATATCAGAAATCATCAATGATGGTAATAAGACCCTATTTGTTGCAGTTGTTGATTCGATAGTTGTAGCTTTTGCGGAGTGTTGTATTCAAAAATCAACTGATTTCCCAGTTATCAAGAAGAGGGAATGGGTACAGTTAGACGGTATTGCTGTGAAGAAAGAGTACCAGAATTATCAAATTGGTTCTTTGTTATTGAGTAAAGTTATTGGATGGGCTAAAAGTAAGAAAATAGTAAGGGTTGAATTAAAAGTGTATTCTTTCAATAATTCAGCGGATAAATTTTATTCAAGGAAGGGTTTTAAAGATCTAAGTAAGGTTATGTACTTAGACTTATAAGAATAAGATAGGGTTTAATGAAGTAGAAGAAATATCGAGTACATTTGTCTAGGGGCACTGTCACAAAGGAATGTAATACCAATTCTTTATGTAAAAGATGAAAAATGCACATTCCGCTTTCTTAGGACACCTTCAAAAGTAATGCCGTATAATTGCGCGCCTCTTGGCTAATAAGTAAAGGGAAGATCTTTTCGTTCTTTAAATGCTTGTTAGTTTTCCGTCGACAACCTTTCAGAATGGTTGTATAATGTATACAAAATACATTATACTTACTTCGCTTATGATTGGGGAGGACAAAGTATGCGTCAAGAAAAAGATTTGATAGGTGTTCATGATGTTCCGGATGATGTTTATTATGGGATTCAAACATTAAGAGCAACCGAAAATTTCCCCATTACGGGGTATCATCCTCATCGAGAGTTAATTCGTGCTTTGGGCATGGTTAAAGGAGCGGCGGCTGAGGCTAATATGTTTGTTGGTTCTCTAAGTCCTGCCATAGGCAAAGTGATTGTTGAAGCTTCGAAGGAGCTTATTGACGGGAAGTTTGATGATCAGTTTGTTGTTGATGTGATTCAAGGGGGGGCCGGGACTTCTATAAATATGAACGCCAATGAAGTTATTGCCAATCGGGCGATAGAGCTTCTTGACGGTAAAAAGGGAGAGTACTTTAAAGTTCATCCCAATGTTCATGTCAACATGGCACAAAGCACCAACGATGTGTTTCCTACGGCAATTCGGATCGCCAGTCTGAATGTGGCTACGGATTTAGTGAAGGCTTTAGACGAATTGCGCCAATCCCTGGAGAAGAAAGCTCAGGAATTTGACGGTGTCATTAAAATGGGCAGGACTCATTTACAGGATGCAGTGCCGATTCGACTTGGTCAGGAGTTTTCGGCCTATGCTCATATGATAGGCCGTGATCTTCAGCGGATAAAGCAGGCGATCAAATCTCTTGAAGTGATTAATATGGGTGCTACTGCGGTAGGTACGGGTTTGAATGCAGACCCCAGGTATATTGAGAAGGTTACGGAACGTATTGTGGACTGGACAGACCTGCCAATGCGTATGGCCGATGATTTGGTTGATGCCACTCAGAACACGGATGCCTTTATGGAGGTTTCGGGAGCTCTGAAAACTTTGGCTGTTAATCTTTCTAAAGTGGCAAATGACTTGCGGCTGATGGCCTCGGGGCCGAGAACCGGTTTGAATGAGATTAATCTGCCCCCGATGCAGCCAGGGTCTTCAATCATGCCTGGAAAAGTAAACCCAGTGATGGCTGAAGTGGTTAATCAAGTTGCTTTTCAGGTTCAGGGGAATGATTTTACGATTGCCTTAGCTTGTGGAGCCGGGCAGCTTGAACTGAATGTTATGGAACCTGTCGTTGTGTTTAACTTGCTGCAGTCCTTAGATATATTACGCAATGTGATCCGTGTTTTCCGCCAACGTTGTGTGGAGGGGATCACGGCAAATGTCGAACGCTGCAGACACATGGTGGAAAACAGTGTGGGGATTGTTACCGCCATTAACCCGCACGTAGGCTATGAAGTAGCTTCCGGTGTGGCTAAGGAAGCGATTATGAGCGGCAGACCTGTTCGGGATATTGTGCTGGAAAAGGGAGTTTTGACTTCTGAAGAGCTTGATATAATTTTACATCCCTATGAAATGACGAAACCCGGTATTGCGGGGGCGGAGTTGTTGAAGAGAAAATAGGGAGAGAATCGCGTCACACTTGTTCAGCCATGCGTTCGTCGCGCCAAACTAGGGCGTTAAATTCTTGATGCAAGCGGGCAGGGTGCCCTGCTGATGAAAGGGAATTTAAAGCCGAGTTTGGCTGCGACTTGCGCAAAGGCTTTACGCGTTGTGACGCGATTCTCTTGGTTTAGTGGCCTGTTTCCCCGGCGGATCCTTAGCAAAAGATAGGCTATATGGACTATTTACACCTTCTATGCTATATTCTACAGTTGAGGTAAGAATTTTGTTTAGGGGGATCTTGATTTGTCGGATAAACCATTACCTTGGCATAAAATGAATGCTGGAAAGCAAAATAAAATTATCATCGGGGTGTGTATCCTAATTGCATTGTGTGTTATAGGTGTTTCATATCTTTTGTTTCACTAATCAGACAAGCTGTGGGTTAACAAAGAATAAGAGAAATTCCGAGAGAAACAAGGGACGGTTCTTTACTGTATGAACTTAATTTTCATGCCGTAAAGAACCGTTCTTCATTCTTCATTTAGCGATCAAAAGCACAGGTTTTGGGGGGTTCCCCTTTACCGGCTTACTTGATATGATGAAGTTATAGAGCGAAATCTTTTATCCATGTATTGTTGAACTTGAAGGGAAAATAGTAAGTGTATTTGTACTTCAAGAGGATGGCCGTTATGGAAGACAAGAAGTATACTCAGAGGAAGATCAAATATCCCTTAATATTATCCCGAATCTAACAATAGATTTGAAGCTGGTTTTTACAGGTATAGATTGAATTCGTTCAGCTTAATCCGAATGTGCTGTACATGCACGGGACAAAATTTTCCTTCCATATTATGGACTGTATAGTAATCTAACTCCATTATAGGAAATAGGGGGAATAATATATGTACGGCATGCCTGGTTATTGGGGTTATCACCATGCGGGACATCTGGGGTGGGGATTCCATCATCATCCGTTTTTTGGTTGGGGACATCATTTTGGTTGGAGACATCGTCATTGGTAAGCTTCAAGAGCCTGTAAAGGCTCTTTTCTATTTGGGGTGAAGCAGCCGATTACGGCTGCTTCAGTTAGCTGTTAATGAGTTTTTCCTTTAGACGTTCCTGTAGTTCTTGAGAGAAATTCACCCCGGCTTCATCTCCCAAGACTTTGAGGTACTTTGGCACAGAAACGTTGATTCGCATTGTTGTCATATCATTTGCCTTGCGGTATTTGTCAAAGTCGATATCCACCCAGGTTACCATTTCATTAGGTTCATGTTCCGGCTCAACGCTGGAGGGTTCTGGAATTTTCCTGCCATCGTCTTGTTCAGTAATTCCCCAAAGTCCTATTGCATCACGAGCCATATAGATGGCTTCAGCAATATCCTTTCCCTGAGTATTGATATCTAGATCAGGGACGGTCACAACGTAACCGATTTTTGCGGGAGTCAGAATAATTGGGTAGGCCTTAATCATTTTATGCACTCCTTTTTTAGTAGTATCGAGGCTTATTTTAACCCCCGTCTCTTGATAATCTTTTTTGCTAATATATCATCAATTTCCGATTGCCTTGAAATCGGTTCATTATCTAAGCCGTTGGTGAAGATTGTATGGTCATGACCTTCTCTTTTGAAGTACCAGCCATTTTTCTCCAGAAGTTTAATCAAATCCTTTCTTTTCATCGCTTCACCTCTTGGCTATATTATACACATCAAGTGTGTATATTCCAAGAGGTGGTGTTATATTATGGAAGTTAATTCGAAGATATTCTTTTAAAGATATAAGACGGTTTAAGAGTTGGAAACCCCTATCCAAAGTAAGGCATAAAGATAAAGAGGTTTTGAGGTAAACGATTGTATGGAGAATGATTTTTATTTTTTCAAAGGTGTTCTTTTTAGGCTTCAGGCAAGGGGTTGAACTTGCTTAGTCAGGGGGAAGATGCTAAACTTAGTGAGAAGTCATAGTTTGGGGATTTGTAGATAAAAAGACTGAATTTCTGTAGATGGAAGGGGAAAAAACTATGGCGGTTGGGCGTAATTCTTCGGGGACAGGAAGAATAATATTGCTCATTTTGATTGGTGCTGCCCTGGGAACTCTAGTCGGATTCGGTTTGGATAAATACGGCATTTTTGCGCCGTTTTTAAAGCCGGCCGTCATCGATTTTCCGTCACATACTTACCTCGATTTCTTTTTTCTTTCCCTTTCTTTTGGTTTTCGTTTGAGTATTACCAGTGCTACCTTACTCGGTGCCCTGGGCGGATATATGTTATCAAGGAAGTGGTAAGATGCTTGTACTTGCATCGACATCTCCCCGCAGATCAATGTTGCTTCATGAGGCTGGCTTCACATTCGAAACCGTTAAATCGACTGTTTCGGAAACGCTGCCCAATGGAATGTTACCGAAGCCCGGGGTTAGAGAATTAGCAGAACGCAAAGCAAGAGCGGGCCTTGAGCAGTGGCTGAAACTTGGGGGAGACTCCTTGGATGTTGTCTTAGGTGCGGATACTATGGTTGTATTGGATACTCGAATTTTGGGGAAACCGGCGAATCCGCAGGAAGCAGAAGAAATGCTGCAAGAATTAAGCGGACGCAATCACGCTGTTCTGACCGGCGTGGCTTTGCTCGATAGTTTGGGAAAATTAAAGACTGAGGTGATTGAAACCTCTGTGGTTTTTCGCCCGATTTCTGCTAAGGAAATTAAAGATTATGTTCGCAGCGGGGAACCGATGGATAAAGCGGGTGCTTATGGAATTCAGGGGGGAGCTAAAAAGTTTGTCACAGCCATCGAGGGATCGCTGACAAACGTCATTGGTCTTCCTATGGAATATCTAACGGAACAGTTGAAGGCGTGGGGGATTGAGCAGACAAATATCGCTTCACGCGGGGTGTATCATGGAGTATCGGCGTCTGAAAGATTTACCTGAGGAATTATTGCCTCGGGAAAGACTTTGCTTACTGGGACCTGAGGTGCTGTCCAATAGTGAAATTCTGGCAATCCTCTTGCGCACCGGTATTAAAGGGGAAAACGTTTTAACTCTGGCAGAACGTATCTTAGCCGGGGTTGGCGGTCTTTCGGGGTTAGGAAAGCTTACCGTTCACGAATTAGCTCAAATTCACGGTTTAGGCAAGGCGAAGTCCGCTGAGCTGAAAGCTGCCCTTGAATTGGGACGCCGTTCGGTTTCTGTAGATCCAATGTCAAGGCCTACCGTTAATTCACCGCAGGATGTGGCCCATATTGTCATGGAAGAGATGCGCTATCTCGACAGAGAACATTTTCGAGTCGTCTCTCTTTCGACGAAAAATCATGTCTTGGGGATCAGTCCCATTTCTATTGGTTCGCTGAATTCATCGTTGGTTCATCCGCGGGAATGTTTTAAAGAGGCTATTCGGAGAAACTCCAATGCCATTATTTTATTACATAATCATCCCAGCGGTGACCCAACACCTAGTAAGGAAGATATAGACGTTACCCGCCGTCTGGCAGACGGGGGAAAGATTCTGGGAATTGAAGTTCTTGATCACGTGATTATTGGAGATAACCGTTATGTTAGTTTGAAAGAACGGGGAATCCTCTAATAGAGACAAGCAAAATATGCTCATAATTAATTAGACAATCAATTTGTCAGGTTCGAATAGAAGATTTGGTAGTTTAAGGTTTAAACGGGTATACTGTTCGTATATAGAGAGTGACTGGAAGGAGTTTTTATAAACCATGTTTAGTATTTTCAGCCGGGATTTAGGGATTGACCTTGGGACAGCGAACTCATTAGTTCATTTAAAAGGAAAAGGGATTGTTGTACGCGAGCCCTCTGTTGTTGCGATGGATATTATGACGAAGACCCCGATGGCTGTTGGAGACAAGGCTAAGGAAATGATTGGCCGTACTCCCAGCAATATTGTTGCCATTCGTCCTCTTAAAGATGGGGTCATTTCAGATTTTAATATAACTCAGAAAATGTTGAAATACTTTATCAGCCGAGCCCTTGGCACGGATCATCCGTTTATTCGTCCCAGGGTGGTAATCTGCGTGCCTTCCGGTGTAACTCCTGTTGAGGAACGGGCAGTTAAAGAAGCAGCTATGGCCGCCGGAGCGAAAGATCCGATGATTTTGGAAGAGCCCATGGCAGCGGCTATCGGTGCCGGACTTCCCGTGAGTGAACCTACGGGCAACATGATTGTTGATATCGGTGGGGGAACAACGGAAGTTGCCGTCATTTCTTTGGGAGGAATTGTAACCAGCCGATCCATCCGCGTTGCAGGCGATGAAATGGATGATGCGATTATTGCTCATATTAAGAGACGCTATAATTTGACGGTGGGGTATCGGACTGCTGAATCGTTGAAATTTGAAATTGGCTATGCCTACATGTCCGAACCTGGAAATTACACCGTGCGAGGGCGTGACCTGTTGACCGGACTTCCCAAAACCATCGATGTTTCTGCGGAGGAAATCCAGGATGCGCTGCAGGAACCTGTCATGGCTATTGTCGATGCGGTAAAGTCATGTTTGGAGAAAACTCCGCCGGAATTATCGTCAGACATTATGGATCGTGGGATTATGATGGCGGGAGGAGGCTCATTGCTGCGTAATCTTGACCGGTTGATTTCAGATGAAACAGGAATTGCGGTGCACTTGGCAGAGGACCCTCTATCCTGTGTTGTCCACGGGACAGGGCATGTCTTGGAACACGCTGATGTTCTTCGTAAAATAGCTGCCTCGCAAAAAAGCTAAGGATAGCGGGGAGGAATCTTGGTGGGGAAGAGAGTTAATGTAACGGGAATTGCGGTTCTCGTTTTCTTTCTGTTACTAGGGGTATTGATAAGTATTCGCTTGACAGGTATCGGCAGTCGGTTTCCCAACCCTGTTGGGGGAGCGATGCAGCGAGTGCTGAGTGTTGTAGAAAAACCAATTCTTCAGTTAGGAAACGGGATTCGGGATAATACCAAAGCCTTGTGGAATTTTAGAAATGTAGAACAAGAAAACCAGGACTTACAAAAAAAAGTTGATCAGTTAACCGGTGATAACCTTAAACTTAAACAACAAGTCTTAGCCGGATTAAGGTACAACGAGCTCGATCAGGGGATCTTTCGCAGCCCGACCCTTGACAAATATGTCAAAGTGGGGGCTTCGATCATCAACCGCAATCCGACGACTTGGTACCGGACGCTGACCGTTAATCGGGGTAGTCAGGACGGGGTTCAGGTTAATGATCCTGTGATCGGAGACTTGGGGCTCGTAGGTAAGGTGGTGTCTGTTTCACCAACGACGTCAGAAGTTCTGATGATTCTCGATGGTGAAGGAGAAGTAAGCGCCGTTGTCCGCGGCAGTACCGGCACCGGTACTTTCGGAATTGTCCAGGGGACGTATAAGCGAGGCTCGCGTCTGACTCCTGAGGGAAATCTGGAGATGCTCTTTCGTCGAGCCGACAATGTTAATGTCGGCAATCTGGTCCTGACTTCAGGCCAAGGCGGAGTATATCCCCAAGATGTTCCCATCGGGAAAGTCAAACAAATCGAGCTTGATCCATCAGGACTTCTCAAAACAGCTTATATCGAACCTTTAGTTGATTTTGACTCCTTAGAAGAGGTGTATATAGTTAAAGTGGTGGGGGCGAAATAATGCGCTACATCCTAATTGCTTTAATGTTCATCCTTAGTCTGATCCTGCCGGGAACTCTCTTTCACTTCTGGGCCTGGTCGGGGATTAAACCGGATCTTCTGATCTTGTTAACCATCTATATGGCCATGCACCACAGGCGTCTTTCGAGTGTGCTTTGGGGTTTGGGAGCAGGTTTATTGGAAGACTTTTACTTAGGCAGGTATATAGGAATGTATACCCTCACGTTATTGGTAGTGGCCTTCTTAAGCAATTGGCTGACGGAACGTTGGTATCGTGATAACTTTCTGTTAACCACCTTCATGGTTTTCATTGTCACGGTTGTTGGCCAAATCTGTGTTGCCTTTTTAGGACTGGGAGCGGGGCTGCAATGGTCCATGGGGGATATTGCTCAATTAGTCTTGGGAGTTGCGCTATATAACGCTGTTCTGGTTCCTGTAACCTATCCTTTGATCCATAGGTCCTTTTTGCACGGCTGGCTGCGCTATCGCCCCAGGTATGATCGATAAATAAATAATAACTCGCTGCCTTTATATGCATATAATAGAGGCTATACACAAATAAAATAATAAAAGGTTACTTCACAAATAAAGGCTAGAAAGATTTTAGCAGTTGGATCGACTCTATTTTAAGTGACGTTTAACTGGTAACTGCCGTTCTTCGATTCATAGAATCCGTTTCGAACCACGTATAGTAAATTGGAGGAGTTTTTGAGATGGATGACAAAGAACGAAAGCCATATATACATCGTTTTTGGGGACTCTCCACGGTGGTTTTGCTTGTATTTTTAATTTTAGGCTTTAACCTTTGGCGCTTGCAGATTGCTGAAGGATCTTATTATTCCGAAATGGCCAAGGGCAACGTGATGCAGGTTGTGAAAATTCCAACGACCCGAGGGGATATTGTTGATAAAAACAATAAACTTCTGGCCACCAGTGTACCGGAATTTGTTTTAACCTTGGACTGGCTCGATCTGCAACAGTCGAAAACCACAAACTGGAAGGACGTTGTCAAACGTTTAGCGGGCTTTATTAGACCCTATTGGACTAACCCCAATGAGAGTGTTGATAACATCGATGTGGATATTTTGGTCAACATCCAAAACCATCAATGGGAACGCTACCGTCCAGTGACGATTATGGACAATGTTCCTCAGGAACTTCAAGCCATCATTGCTGAGCATCAGGATGAGCTTCCCGGTGTCAGTGTCGATGCAACACCGCTTCGCTCTTACCCTCAGCATACCCTGGCAGGTCAGATTCTTGGCTATGTGCGGGAGATTGGTCCCAACGAGATAGATCAGTTTAATAAAAACCCGGATGCCCAAAAGGCCGGCTTTACTTATTCTCAAGGAGATTTGGTGGGTAAGGACGGTGTGGAGAAAAGCTATGATTTTTGGCTGCGCGGCCAGGAAGGCGTTCAACAAGTAGAAGTTGACAATAATGCCCGCCCCCTGTCCAAAAAAGTGGTTCAGCCTCCCGAACCGGGAAAGACAGTTCAGCTAACCATTGATGCAGATTTGCAAAAAACTGTCGAAGACAGCCTTGATCAGGTTATCGCCGATGTTCAGAAGACGACGAATCCTAACGCCAAGTCGGGTGCTGCTGTGGTTATTGACGTTAATACCGGCAAGATTCTGGCTATGGCTTCCCGCCCGAGTATGGACCCGAATGATTTAATCGGCAATATTTCTCAGGCCGTATCGGATAAATACTTTACCAATAAAGATGCACCTGCTGCTTCTCTGGACCGTGCCTTAGCCGGGCTTTACCCGCCTGGTTCCACTTTTAAAATGATTACAGCTATGGCTGCCTTACAGCTGAAAGTGACGAATCCGCAGGAACAGATCAATGACACCATTTCGTCCTTGGGAAATATGGTAGCCCAGCGACAGGGGTTTGTTGAATGGGGCGGCAATAACTTTGGTCTTGTAAACCTCTATCGGGCTATAGCCTTATCGTCAGATATTTATTTTGAGGTCATAGGCCGGCGGGTGTTCGATTCAAATCCGGAATTTATTGGCCAGATTGCCCATGAATTCGGCTTAGGTACGTACAGCGGCGTTGATTTGCCCGGAGAAGCGAAGGGACTTGTACCGTCAGCGGCCTGGAAAAAAGCCAATAATCAGCCTACCTATGATAAACAGAGGGATCAGAAACTGGCTGACATTGACAGCAAATATGCGTCCAAGATCGCTCAGGCGAAGGATGCTCAGACTAAACAAAAACTCCAGGCCCAGGAAGACCAGGAGAAAAAACAGGTTCAGGTTTGGTATCAGCAAATGATCAGCCAGAATGTCGATTGGCAAGCTTATGACAGCTATAACAATGCTATCGGGCAGGGGTATAATGATTATACGCCTCTCCAACTGGCGGATTATGTAGCAACTATAGTGAATGGCGGAAAACACTATCGTCCCTATATCGTCAATAAAATCACAGATCCCATTACGGGAAAAGTTGTCAAACAAAATGAGCCGCAAGTTACAAATACGGTGTCCATTTCGCCTGATGTTTTAAATACTGTTAAACAAGCCATGAAGGCTACGACACAAGGAGAAGGAACAGCGTCCTTTCTATTCTCCGACCTTCCGGAATTCTCAGGGGGTGCTAAAACAGGTACTGCGCAAATCGGGTCGAAAGATACAATTTCGGGTGAACTCTATAATGGAGAGTTTGTGGCCTTTGCTCCTTATGATCATCCTCAAATTGCCTTTGCCGGTGTCGTTGAATATGGCAGTCACGGCGGGGATACCGCAGGATACGTCGCTAGAGCGGCATTTATGAAGTATTTTGGGTGGAAATCCACGAATGGGGGCTAAAAAACGAGGAAATTTCTCCTCGTTTTTTTTTAAGAAGAAAAGGGAATTGGGACAGGCTTGTAGAATTTATAGTAAGCATTGATTATGAGAAGCAATGGAGGATTGTGCAGGTTGACACGGACAGAACATGTTGCCCTGAAGGGTACCCGCGAAGGATTAGTGCTATACTTTGATCCCCTCGCGGATTTTGGATTGTTGCTAACGGAACTCAACAAGCTGCTGAAGGATTCAGTTCAATTCCTGCAAGGTGCGACGGTTCGGTGTTTTGCTGGAGACAAAGAATACTCAGAGGATGAACATGATCAGCTAACAAATCTTTTACAAGAGCATCAGTTGGAACTTGGGGGATGGTTAACGACTGAGGAAGTGTACGTGCCAGGAAAAGTTCAATCCCAGGCAATTGAGAAAGAAACGCGACTTGGAGATGAAGGAATGGTGGAAGGACCTTGCCTTTTCGTAGAGCGCAACTTGCGTAACGGCAATAGTGTGCAATATGAGGGTCATGTAGTTGTACTGGGTGATGTCAATCCTGGTGCTGAAATTATTGCAACGGGGAACATTGTTGTTTTAGGATCCTTGCGCGGTGTTGCTCATGCAGGAGCAACCGGTGAACGGAAGGCCTCAGTAAGCGCCTATCATCTTGCCCCTACTCAGCTAAGAATCGCAGATTTAGTTACCAGAGCGCCGGATGAGGATGCAGAGGAACGTGGACCGGAAATTGCCAGAATCAAAGATGACCGCTTGATTGTAGAAGCAGCCGGTTTAACTGGTTTTCGTGCTAAGGGTCGTTGAGAAGAATAAAGAACTAAGCGGAAAGGTAGGTCAAACTATGGGAGAGGTAATCGTCGTAACTTCCGGTAAAGGGGGCGTAGGCAAGACCACAACATCAGCAAATATCGGGACAGGACTTGCGTCGGCAGGTTTTAGCGTCGTTTTAGTTGATACAGATATCGGGTTACGTAATCTTGATGTTGTGATGGGACTGGAGAACCGGATTGTCTATGATCTTGTGGATGTAACGAGCGAAAATTGCCGTTTAAAGCAAGCGCTCATTAAAGATAAACGTTTTCCCAATCTCCACCTGCTTCCGGCGGCGCAAACGAAGGATAAAACAGCCGTCAGCCCGGAGCAGATGAAAGCCTTGGCAGAGGAGTTAAAGAAAGAATTTGACTATGCAATTATCGATTGTCCCGCAGGCATTGAGCAAGGTTTCCGCAATGCTATTGCCGGAGCAGATCGAGCAGTTGTTGTCTGCACTCCTGAAGTCAGTTCGGTGCGGGATGCTGACCGGATTATCGGCCTCTTAGAGGCGGCAGATCTTAAAAACCCTAAATTAATTATCAATCGCATTCGTCCCCAGATGGTAAAACGTGGGGATATGATGGATATCGATGATATCCTGGATATTTTGGCTATTGACTTGATCGGGGTTGTCCCGGAAGATGAGAGTATTGTCATTTCTACGAACCGGGGAGAACCTTGTGTTATGGATAAAAATTCTAAGGCTGGAGAGGCCTATCGCAGAATCACCAAGCGGATTCAGGGCGAGGAGGTTCCTCTGATGAATTTAGAGGTACCGGAAGGACTTATGGATAAACTTAAGAAACTCATCGGCTTACGTTAATCGTTCGGTAGTGAGAGGAGGGATCGTCCTTGTTAGAATTTATCAGCCGCATCCTTGGCAAGGAAACTGCCTCGAGCAAGTCGCTGGCCAAAGAACGTCTGCGGCTCGTTTTGGTTCATGACCGTGCCAGTATATCACCAGCCATGCTCAATCGGTTGAGGGAAGATTTGGTTCAAGTAATCTCCAACTACATGGAAATTGACGAATCTGCCCTGGAATTTAATCTTTGTCAGGATGAACGGGATGTGGCCTTAGTGGCTAATATTCCGGTCATTAAGATGAAACGCGATTATGCGGCAAAATGTTAAGTCAATAATAAGTCATTAAGCAGGTCAATATGTTGGGAGAATGTTGGTAACGCTGCAGCGACAGAAATAAGTTGCTGCAGTCTTTTCCTATTTCTTTCCTTTTTAATATATTGGGGAGAAAAGTCGAGTTGTGTTATAATGTTTAAGGATTATAACTGAAGGGGACTACTTTTGTGGATAAACGTGTATATAGAAACATAGACCTGTTGTTTGTAGTCTTTACATTCCTGCTTTTAGCAGCGAGCTTATTTATTCTCAGCACCGCTTCTATCAATGTGGACAAGGCAGACCCTATGCATTATGTCAAAGCCCAAGCGATTTGGATAGCCAGCGGGATTGTGATTGCGATTGTTCTGGCCGGTATTGATTATCAGAAATGGCGGCATTTTCGCTGGTGGATATACGGTCTGAATCTCGCTCTGCTGGGAGCGGTTATCCTATTCGGTTCCAGCGCCAAGGGAGCAACCCGCTGGATTCCCATCACCTCAACGATTACGATCCAACCCTCGGAATTCGCTAAGATTTTCATTATTCTTACCCTGGGGGACTTTTTAGCGGAGCGACAAGGAAAACTGAATGACTTCAAAGATTTTATCCCGCCCTTTCTCTTCGTTTTAATCCCCATGCTCTTGATTTTTAAACAGCCTGACTTGGGAACTACTTTGGTTTTTGCAGCGATTTTCATCGGCATGATGTTTGTTGCCGGTGCGAATCCCTACAAATTCGGGGGTTTGTTATTGGGTGGAGCCTGCATCGTGGCCGTTGCTCTCTGGCTTCACTTCGCGACGGACCTGCCTTGGTGGCTGCATTGGGCCCAAGGACTTCCGCTTCCCATGCAGGACTATCAGTTAAAGCGGCTGACGATTTTCGTTAATCCGGCGGCAGATACCTCAGGTGACGGTTACCATATCATTCAATCCATCTGGGCCATCGGCTCGGGAGGTTTCTGGGGCAAAGGGTATCGCATGGGTACACAAGGGCAGTTGAATTTTCTCCCTGAGCACCATACGGATTTTATTTTTTCCGTTGTTGGTGAAGAATTTGGCTTTATCGGTACGGTGACCTTGCTCTTCATTTTCTTGATTTTTATTCTCCGCAGTGTCAGTATTGCTATGAAAGCACGAGGAACTTACGGGATGCTGATCGGAACAGGAATTATCTCGATGTTTACCTTTCATATCTTAGTCAATGTGGGGATGACTTCAGGGATTATGCCTGTAACCGGTATTCCCTTACCGCTGATAAGCTTTGGCGGAAGCGCCATGTGGTCCAATATGGCGGCAGTGGGACTGCTGCTGAGCATCAATCTCAGGAGTCAGAGGCTAATGTTCTGATTGGATCAGAAATAGAACTCTCAGGAGTTCTATTTTTTTTGCCCTCTCATAGACTAGTAAAGAACTAGTACGAGCTTGGTCATAGCGATCAACGGTAAAGTGAGGCCTTGCAGTATGAATCCTTTTGAACGTTGGGATGATTGGGAATGGGAACGAGCGATCCAAGAGGTTGGGAAAGGAAAAGGACAGGGAAGGGCAGGGAACCGTAATTACAATCCCGCTGGGCAGCGGCCATCGCCCAGGGAGACCTGGGGCAACATCTTTAAGCATTGGAACGGAATCCAGAAACAGACACTTATTGCAGCTATGTTATTTCTCCTGGTTTTCTTCAGTGCCAATGGTACGGACGGCATCTCGCAGGCGGTCCACAGTCTCTACCGCAGTGCCATGGACTCGGGAAATTATTATGATACTCTGAACGGAATGGCCAAAGATGCCCTGTCTCTCGGTGGTGTCAGCAATAACAGTGTTCCCGTTGATGCTAAGATGTTGGGACAGTTTTTGCCGCCCATTTCCGGGCAAGTGATGGCTAAATTTGGGGTCAAAGGCGAAGGCGGAACGAATGCTGCCGGTACAGTCCATCAAGGCATTGACGTTCTCAGCGCTTTGGGAAACCCTGTGGCTGCGCCGGCCGACGGAGTCGTCACCTTCGTGGGCAGTGACCCTCAGTTAGGGAATGTCGTGAAAGCCGATTTAGGTGACGGATGGACGACGGTGCTGGGAAATCTGGGCACAGTTTATGTTGAAAAAGGCCAACGGATCAACCGGGGAGGCGTTCTGGGGACGGTTGGTTTATCGGCTCCTCTGAAGAAGCCCTGGCTGCACTTTGAACTGCGCAAGAACAACAAACCCCTTGATCCGATACCATACTTGATTCCACCTCAGTCTAAAAATTAGGGGCTAACCTCCTGCGGGTTATTGAATCTAGAGAAAGAGGTGAAATCTCCGGTTTACGAAAACCGGGTTTAATTATGGAGCTTTTTAAAGTTTTTGGCATAAGCCTGCGAATCCATCCGACATTCTTTCTTTTCTTGGCAATTTATGGGGTCCTGGGTCTTGTTGCCCAGGCTCTTCTTATCTTCGCCTTGGTCTTAGGTCATGAGTTGACCCACCTTTTAACGGCTCGGGCCTATGGCTTCAGAGTCGTCGGTCTGGAACTTTTTCCCTTTGGCGGTGCAGCCTATTGTGATGATCTTTTTGAGGGGCGAAAAGCCGAGGAGAGCATTATGGCTCTGGCCGGTCCGGCTTTTAATATCGTACTTTTGTTTGTAGCCCAAGGCCTAAGGTGGCAGGGAATTTGGACAGGTGATTTTGCCGATGCTTTTGTTCGCTATAATCTCTGGCTGGCAGTGTTTAACTTATTTCCTGTCTTGCCCTTGGACGGCGGGCGGATTATGCGGGCACTTTGGGCGGATGCTTTCGGTTTTGTGCGGACGACGAAGTTTTTGGCTTGGGCAGGGAAAGGGCTGGGGGTTCTGCTGGCTCTTTATGGAATCTTTCTCTGGAGTAAGGGACAGTTTTCTGAAGGCCCTCTGACCTTTATAATTCTGGGAGGATTTTTCTGGCTGGCAGGCAGCAAGGAAATTTCGGCTGCGCATATCACCTTTCTCCGGCAGTTAACCCATAAGAAGGAGGAACTGCTCAAGAAGGGACTTATGCGCAGCAAGTGGCTCACGGTTCAGCCCAATACTCCCTTGGTACGCATTGTTGAGGAATTTACCCCAGATCGTTACACCCTTATCAGTTTGACAAAGGAAGGAATGGATCTGGAAAAAATTCTGACAGAAACGGATGTCTTAGAGGGCATGTTAAGAGAAGGAATTCGTTTTCCCGTGGGCAAGTTGGAGAAAAAGAGCGGCTGATTTTAATGATCTGGAAACCTAAGGGAACTTGGACAAAATATTGGGTATTTTGGACTATCTGTGATATAATGTAAGTTCACAAAGGAGTGCAAGGAGGCTTCACTAAAATCATGAGTGAACTTACTGCGGCGGAGCTTCGCCGGCAGGTAGAAATGTTTTTGCCTAAAGTTTTGAAACCAAGCCGTTACCTGGGTTCGGAATGGAACGCGATAAAAAAGGACTGGGATAAAACAGAGGTCCGTATGGCTTTTGCTTTCCCGGATGTCTATGAAGTAGGAATGTCCCATCTGGGAACTAAGATTCTTTACCATTTGGTAAATTCGTTTCCGGAGTTTCTCTGTGAAAGGGTTTTTGCTCCCTGGGTGGATATGGAGGAAATGCTGCGGCAAAAGAAGCTTCCTCTTTATACCCTCGAATCCTTTCAGCCGCTGCAAGCCTTTGATGTTATCGGCTTCACGCTGCAGTATGAAATGAGTTTTACCAACATTCTCAATATGCTCGATTTAGCAGGTATTCCTCTGCGCTGCGAGGAACGTAAAGAGGAGGATCCCTGGATTATTGCCGGGGGACCCTGTGCCTTTAATCCTGAACCTTTGGTCGGATTTGTTGATTTCTTTTTACTGGGCGAAAGCGAAGAACAATTGCCGGAAGTGCTGCGTCTGATTGCTGAGCAGAAGAAACATCCCCTGCCGCGCCGGGAGTTTTTGCTGCGAGTGGCCCAAGTCCAAGGCGTATATGTTCCGGATTTCTACCATGTATCCTATAAGCCGGACGGACGGATTGCGGAGATTAAAGCAGAACCCGGTGTTCCGGCCGTCGTGGAAAAAGCCATTGTGGAAGATTTTGATCAAGCTTTTTTCCCGACGAAGCCTATTGTTCCTTATATGGAAATTGTCCATGACCGGATGATGCTGGAAGTCATGCGCGGTTGTTCCCGGGGCTGTCGTTTTTGTCAGGCAGGCATGATTTATCGGCCTGTACGGGAGAGATCAACAGAAACTCTCCTTAAACAGACGGAAGAACTGGTACGCTCCACAGGGTATGATGAAATTGCGCTGACGTCACTTTCCAGCGGAGATTATACCTGCATTCAGCCGACGATTCATTCCATTATGGAAAAACATAGCTGTGAAGGCGTGGGGGTTTCACTGCCCTCTCTGAGAGTCGACTCTTTTGATGTGGATCTCGCCGAGTCCATCCAAAAAAGCCGCAAATCCGGTTTGACCTTTGCTCCGGAAGCCGGATCTCAGCGTTTGCGCAATGTGATTAACAAAGGTGTTACTGAGGAAAACCTGCTGGCTGCTGTAGGGGCTGCTTTCCAAAAGGGCTGGTCCAACATTAAGCTTTACTTTATGATGGGACTGCCGACGGAAACTCAGGAAGACATTGACGGAATTGCGGATTTGGCCAAAAAAGTGGCTAATCTGGGGACCCAGCACGGGCGACGCAATGTGAATGTGACGGTTTCCACCAGCATTTTTGTTCCCAAAGCGCATACTCCTTTTCAGTGGGAACCTCAGGAGTCACATCTTTCCGTAAAACTGAAGCAGAACTATCTGAAAGAGAAACTTAGGGATCGGCGCATAAAATATAATTACCATGACATGGAGACCAGCTATATGGAAGCCGTTTTTGCCAAGGGAGACCGGCGCTTAGCTCCGCTTTTGGAATGGGCGTTCAAACATGGCTGCCGTTTTGATGGTTGGTCTGAACATTTTGACCAGGAGACTTGGATGGAAGGATTTAAGGAACTGGACATCGATCCTAAGTTTTATGCCAACAGGGCTATGGATTATGATGATATCCTGCCTTGGGACCATTTAGAAAGCGGTGTAACCAAACAATTCTTGGTTGAAGAGCATCATCGGGCGCTGCAGGAAGCGAGGACCATTGATTGTCGGTATGATGTCTGTACCGGGTGTGGTATTTGCCCGGGCAGAGGAGTTCAGATTGATTTGAAAGGGTGAGTGCCATGCGGCTAAGGATCGCCTATACCAAAAAAGAAGATGCTAAGTTTATTGCCCATCTCGATTTAACTCGGGTCTTTGAGCGGGCAATCCGGCGGGCAGGGATTAGAATGGTCTATACAGAAGGTTTTAACCCCCGGCCCAAAATCTCCTTCGGTTTCGCTTTAGCGGTGGGAACAGAAGGGGAACGGGAATATGTGGATATTGACCTGGAACGGGAGCTGGAGCTGGGAGATGCCTTAGGACGAATTCAGGAACAGCTGCCTTCGGGAATCCGGCTTTTGGAAGGTCAGGTTTTGACGACGGGAGCTAAGCCGTTGATGGCTGTCTTGAATGCGGCGAGTTACCGGATGCGTGTGCCTATGGCTCTGCCGATTCAGGAGGACCGCCTCCAGGAAGGGCTGCAAGCCTGGCTGGGCCGGGACCATGTGACGTTTTCACGCTATTCGAAAAAGGGACCGACGGATAAGGATATTCGTCCCTGGGTGAAGAGTTTAACGGGGAATATTCAGGGCGATGAGGTTGTCTTTGAATTGGAAGTTGAGATGGGGAATGCGGGCAGCGTTCGGCCGGAGGAAGTTCTGGGCAGCCTTCGGGAGTTGGAGAATTTGCCGCTTGATTTGGATAACTTGCGGGTTAAGAGGACGGGTGTGCATGTGAGTTATCAGGGGCGGAAGAGTTCGCCGTTTGAGTTGCTCGCTGAGTAGGGGCCGCGCGGTTGCGGGTCTTGCTGGGGAGCGAGGGGCGCGTCACCTTGTTCAACCATGCGGTCGCCGGCCAAACTAGGGCTTTAAATTCTTGATGGAAGAGGGCAGGGTGCCCGGCCTATGCGTCATCCCTGACGCAAGGCCGGCGGGAAACGTCCTGTTTCCCGCCCTGCTGGATGCATGAGAATTTAAAGCCGAGTTTGGCAGCGGCTCCCGCAGAGGTTTCTCGCCGGTGATCGCGCCCCTCGCTCTGAAGCTCGGGCGGCAACGCTTGGGTATTCCTACAGGGCTCGCTGAGTGGGGAAACGCGGTTGCGGGTCCTGCTGGGGAGCGAGGGGCGCGTCACCTTGTTCAACCATGCGGTCGCCGGCCAAACTAGGGCTTTAAATTCTTGATGGAAGAGGGCAGGGTGCCCGGCCTATGCGTCATCCCTGACGCAAGGCCGGCGGGAAACGTCCTGTTTCCCGCCCTGCTGGATGCAAGCGAATTTAAAGCCGAGTTTGGCAGCGGCTTCCGCAAAGGTTTCACGCCGGTGATCGCGCCCCTCGCTCTGAAGCTTGGGCGGCAACGCTTGGGTATTCCTATTGGGGCTCGCGGAGTAGGGGCCCGTTGCGGGTCCTGCTGGGGAGGGAGTGGCGCGTCACCTTGTTCAACCGTGCGGTCGTCGGCCAAACTAGGGCTTTAACCCCTTGATTTGGAGTGGGCAGGGTTCCCGGCCTATGCGTCATCCTTGACGCAAGGCCGGCGGGAAACGTCCTGTTTCCCGCCCTGCTGGATGAAAGAGGGGTTAAAGCCAAGTTTGGCAGCGGCTCCCGCAAAGGTTTCTCGCCGGTGATCGCGCCCCTCGCTCTGAAGCTCGGATGGCGCCTTGGCATTCCTGCTCGTATTCCTAATAGAAACGCTTGGGGCAGAATTAGCTTAGAACTTGCGCTTACAAAAGGGAATCTCTTTGATAGAGTGGCTCGCCAAACTTGGTGAAAGAGGTGCTTGCATAGCGGGACGGAACACAGGCCCCTTCCCGCCATCCATGGCTCCAGGGGCACTAGGCCATCCGTGGCCGTCGGGCGTGTTCCGCCGGCATTCGGACAGGACGTCCGATATGCCGGGTATCCCGCCTCTTGCATCAGACCTCTTGAGCCTTAGTTTGGCCCACGAGATCATGACGGTGAGCGTTGTAACGCAAAGTTCTCTCGCATAGTTCGACGGGGAGGTGTAATCAATCTATGAAACTTGAAAGCTTGGGGAGCTGTAAGAAGGAACTGGTTCTTCAAAGTGAACAATTGGCGAAATCTAAATCCCAAAGGATTCGGGCGGCTGTGTTTGAAGATGGTGATCTGATGGATGTCTTTGAGGATGAGGGTGGTTCTTCCCATTTGGTGGGGAATATTTACCGGGGGCGGGTGGAGAATGTTTTGCCCGGGATGCAGGCGGCTTTTGTTGATATTGGCTTGGAGAAGAATGCTTTTCTCTATGTTGGTGATGCTATTCCTTCCCCTTCCCGTTTTGAGGACGAGGATAAGGATAAGGGTTCTTCGGTGATTCAAGAGCGGATTGAGAACATTGTAAAGTCCCGTCAGGAACTTTTGGTTCAGATTACTAAGGAACCTGTGGGCACGAAGGGAGCCCGGATTAGTGTTAACTTGACGCTGCCGGGGCGGTATGTTGTCCTTCTTCCTCAGGTGAGTTATATCGGGGTGTCGCGGAAGATTAGCGATGCGCAGGAACGGGCAAGGTTGAAGGATTTGGCGGAGAAGGTCAAACCTGAAGGGATGGGTGTGATTATTCGCACCTTGGCGGTAGGAATTGATGGTGAGGAGATTGCCGAGGATATTGCTCATCTGGTGACGACTTGGCAAGATCTGGAGCGCAAGATTCCCCATGTCTCTGTCCCGGGATTAGTACATAAGGATGTTGATTTGCTTTCGCGCTTAGTTCGTGACTGGGTTGATCAGGATGTAGAGAAAATTACTGTCGATCTGGAGGAAACGGCTGAGACCTTGCGTCAGGCTTTACGGGAAATAGAACATCCGGCCGCTAAGCGAATTTTTGTTGAGCCGGGTGAGAACTTGTTTGGCCGCTACGGAGTAGACGATGAAATCCGTAAGGCCCTGCGTTCAAAAGTATGGTTAAAAAGCGGCGGATATTTGATCATTCAGCAAACAGAGGCCTTAAGTGTTATTGATGTGAATACGGGAAAATATGTTGGGCAGCGTTCTTTGGAGGAGACTGTCGTTCATACCAATTTGGAAGCGGCTGGGGAGATTGCCCGGCAGCTGCGGCTGAGAAATCTGGGCGGAATTATTATTATCGATTTTATTGATATGGCAGCGAAAGAGAATCAGCAGCAGGTGATTGAAGCTTTAGAGGCGGCTTGTGCCCCGGATAAAACAAAGTCTCAGGTTTTAGGACTGACTCAGCTTGGTTTGGTGGAAATGACCCGCAAGAAAGTCGGCCAGACTTTGGCGGTGCGATATACGGAGCCCTGTCCGACCTGTGACGGAAACGGCAGGGTTTAACTTAGTAATAGTCTTGTTTAGGAGTGGCATGTAGATACCGCTCCATTTTTGTTTTGCGCCTTTCTTCCAAAGTAAAAACACATGTGGTCTTTAAGTGTGACTTAAAAACCACATGTGTTTTTGAAAGTTGGCTATTGTGTGCCTCAGAATTCAAATGGTTTGCTATTGGTCATTTTTATTTCGCTGCAATAGTTGCTAATGTTTCCTTTGATTCCTTAACGTCAACATATACAGGGCAACCCATAACGTACATTAAAAGTTGTTTTCTCATTATATAACACATCCTTTATTTTATTTGACACAAACTTAATTCTTGGCAATGTCTGTTTGTAAAGAATAGGCAAGTTTTCCTTGTGCTGCTATATATATCATCTCTTGGTTTCTATAGTTATTCTAAATCCTTTTCATACATAAGTGAAATACATAGTTGGAATATAATTTATTGCCAAAGTGAATAAATAGAACTACAAAGTAGACCAGGTCAATAGCAACATTGAGGCTGTGTGAAAGCAGAGCCTCAATGTTTTTTACTATATAATGGAGGTTATATTTATGACGAAGTTAGGCGAAAAACCATTTATTTTGTAACATTAACAAAAAATGGGTAAAAAAGGATAATCCTTGCAGGAATATTAAGCAGGGCGGCGAAGTAAAGCAAATGGCAATTCCTAGGACAGACCATCTTTTCCAAAATTAAGGTAAAGTATTGACGCTGAATAGTTCTGATCCTTTAAACATATATGGAAAGGTAGAAGAACAAGGAGAAGATCCTGAAAGCACAAGCACAAGAAAAAGAAAAATGAAAGAGGAGGCCCCCCCTATGAGAAAAAAGACAAAGCAAGTGCTGCTAAAGGGTTGCGTAGCAGCTGCCGTGGCATTGTCAACGACGTTAGCTCCAGTAGTGGCAAATGCTGCGGTTCCGAGTGCAACAACTAATGCAATGAGGATCGGCGGAGCTGATCAGTACGCCACAGCAGCTCTGATGGCTGAAAAGGGCTGGTCGGGAACCTGCAGCAGCGTAGTCATTTCATCGGGAATGAATTATGCCTTAGTCGACGCCCTTGCTGCAGGCCCCTTGGCTGCAAAATTAAATGCTCCCATTCTTTTAACGGATAATGGAGAACGTCTGAATTCTTCGACCAAAGAAGAGTTACTACGGCTTAAACCGCAAAAAGCATACATAACGAGCGGCGCGTCTGTCATTAAACAATCCGTCCTTGACGAAATCCAAGGGATGGGTATTACCCCGGTTCAACTGGGGGGAAATGACCAATATGAAACGTCCGTTAATATTGCTAAGGAAATAGTAAATCAGGGCGGCGACGTTTCTCAAATTGTGCTTGCCGCAGGTTGGTTAAGCCCGGCAGATGCCCTTTCTATTGCTCCGATTGCGGCAGCCCAGGGTATGCCAATTTTGACGACAACTCAAGATAAACTTCCTGCTGAGGTCCAGGCCTTTCTGGACAGCCTTAAGTCAAAGGTCAAGGATTCTTATGTTGTTGGCGGAACGGCTGTTGTCTCAGATAATGTTAAGGGTAAATTGACAGGAACTATAAAACGCTATTCCGGGCTGACAAAATATGATACGAATAAGCAGATTTTAAAAGGTTTTTCTCAAAACTACCGCAACAAGAGCGTCTATGTTGCCAGCGGGGAAAGCTTAGTTGATGCTTTAGCCGGGGTACCCCTTGCAGCTGCAAGCCAATCGCCTCTCCTGCTGGTTAATCAATCGTTGGACAATGAGACGAAGGATTTTGTGAAATTAAATCTGTCTACCTCCGATATGACTGTCTTAGGAGGAGAGGCAGTTGTTCCTTCTGCTGAGATTAATGAGTTGACCTCGGGCGTTATGTACGACACAGACAATGCCACTATTGGTTCCACGGATTCCAAAAAACCGGCAGGATATACGGATAACCTTGTGATTACCGGAGATAACGTGACTCTGAAAAACGCTGAGGCCAACGCCAGTGTTTATGTTAAAGGGAACAATGTTACTTTGAGCAACTTAACTGTTCAAGGAACGGTCTTTATTGATCCCGGAAAAGACGGCTCTGCTAAGCTTGATGGGGTTACCGCCGGGAATATTGTTGTTCTTTCCGGGGCGTCACACAGTGTTACGATAGCCAATTCAACCGTCAGCGGCGGGATAACCGTCAGTTCGAATAATGACACCTCTGTAGTCCTCAGCGGAACAACGGTCAAAGATGGCGTAACGATTCAAACTTACGAAGTTTACGAAACTGATGCCCAAGGAAATAAGGTTAAGACGGGTACGATCACGATTACCAGCGGAACAGGCAATAGCCTTGGTTCAATTAGTATCGTCAGCGAACCTGGGCAAACAACCGCAGTTAATTTAAGCGGGGAATTTAAACAAGCGGTAACCGTTGGAGGCCAAGGGGAAGTGGACCTTACTCTTGGGTCAAATACAAAGATCGACACCGTGAAGGCAGAAACAAAAGCAATGATTAAAGTTCCTGTTGGTTCCAGTATTGGCAGTTTGGATTATGGAACAACAGGCACATTGACCAGCGGCGGCGGTAATGTCAACGGGCAGATGACCTCGTCAACTCCAAGCACTCCTCCGACGAAAACAAGTAACACGGGTACAAGCACCGGCAGCGGAAGTTCCGGCGGCGGTGGCGGAGGAGGAAGTACAGAAGCTTCCGCTAAGATTTCTACCGTTGCTATCAATAATGGAACACCGGTCACAGTAAACGGCACAAGCTATACCTATGATCTCAGCTCAAGTTCGAACAGCACCATGATTCGTGATATCGAAATTTCAGCAGTGCCTGCAAACTCTACTCTCGTTTTAACTCAGATTTCCTCTCCTAAAACAGGGGTTGTCTCTGGAATTGTAACCTCTCCCACCAATCCTGATAATTCATTAATGTACAGCAATCAGACATTCACCTTGCCGGGGACGATCACCATGAGCGACATTTTCGGGAACTTAATCACTAACGGTGATGTCAGCGTCGGTTCGTTACGTGCCTTGTTTGGTTCCTCCGTAACCTTTACGGGAACTCTCTCAAGTTCAGGAACGTCTGCGAGTACGGTTACCCTTACCATTAACCTTGGTAACAGCAAATAGTAATTTAGAAGACCTTAAATAAGGAGTTCAAAGGTCGACTGCCTGGGAACAGTCGACCTTTGTTATGAATCCTTTCCTATTTATAAGGGATCAATTTGATCAGATTTATTCAATCGTAAGACTCCTACTTCTACAAGTGGGAGTGGTTCCAATACCTTGCTTCGGTGGGGGTAGAGTCCATCCTTCAGCGCAATAGCATTTGTTATGGGCTAGGCGTTTTCGGCGAAAGTGTCCACAGGACACTTTCGTCACCGAAGTCCCGATGTTCAGCTTTAGCCGAACGAGTTCACTAAGAGCAAAACTTTACCACAGAGTTAAGATTACAAATCCGGTCTCAATTTGGCCAATTTGCGATGGGAGGACATTTCGATTTCCAAAACTTCTTTTCTATCTATAAAGGTGGAAGGAAAACCAAAATTTACCGCGAATAATAAAATAATAATTCAAACAACTTTAAAAGCACCGATTCGGGAGGATGACAATGGAAGAAGAAATAGACTTAAGACAGTACTGGGAAGTGCTAAAAAAACGTTGGCTAATTGTCATTACGATACCTCTCATTGCGGCCCTGACCAGCGGTATAATCAGTTACTTTATCATTAAACCGGTTTATCAAGCATCCACGACCCTGATTGTTGGCAAAAAGGCCACCGAAGAAGGTGCAGCAGCAGCCCAAATGCTGGATAATAATGTTCTCCTGGCAAATCAACAGCTCGCCAAAACCTACGCCACTATCGCACGGAGCCGAACCGTCGAGGAAAATGTTATTAACGACCTGAATTTAACCATGACCGTAGAACAACTGGATAAATTAATTTCAGTCGATCAAGTCAATACCACGGAAGTATTAGAGATCAAGGTTGATAATACTGACCCTAAACAGGCAGCCTCGATAGCCAATGCCATGGTCTCAGAGTTTTCTAAAGCTGTGATTGAGATTAAAAAGGTCGACAGTGTAAGCATTGTCGATAAAGCGGTACCTCCGGATATCCCGGTTAAACCCAAAAAATCCTTAAACATCGCAATCGCCTTTGTTGTCGGGTTAATGGCTGCCGTTGGCATGGCCTTCCTGCTGGAATACTTCGATAATACCGTAAAGACCTCGCAGGATGTGGAAACCCTTTTGGGAATTCCGGTACTTGGCGTGATCCCAAATTATGAAGTCGCAAGAAAAGGGTAAGAGGAGAAGATTCAATTGACCTATTCTTTAATTACTGTAGAGCAATCGAAATCACCGATTTCGGAGGCTTTTCGGACGCTTAGGACGAACGTTCAGTTTACAAGTATCGATTTAAAGACCCAAAAGATCATGGTGACCAGTGCCGGACCCCGCGAAGGAAAATCCATCACCGTTGCCAACTTAGCGGTTAGTATAGCGCAAACAGGAAAGACAGTGCTCATTATTGATTCTGATTTGCGAAATCCCACACAGCATAAGATTTTTGGCTTACATAACGGGCAGGGACTTTCTGTCGCCTTGTTTGAGGACGAAGATTTCCGCGACTATCTCAAAGAAACAGAGGTGACCGGTGTAACGGTTTTAACAGGGGGGCCAATCCCGCCGAATCCAGCTGAACTTGTTGGCTCAAATCGTATGAAACAGCTAATCCGGGAAGCCAGTCAGGAATTTGATGTGCTTCTCATTGATACTCCGCCTGTTGTAGCAGTTACTGATGCGTCCATACTGGCCCAGGAAGTCGACGGAGTTATTATGGTTGTGGCCTCAGGGGAAGTAAGCAAGGACTATGCCCAAACTGCCAAAGAGCAGCTTGACAAAGTTGGGGCTAAAATCCTCGGTGCAGTTCTCAATAAAGTTGATGTTAAAGCCGGTGATTACTATTACTACTATTATTATCATGGCTCTCAAGACAAGCGCAAAAAGCGGCATCATCGGAAAGATAGGGTTTCAGCTTCAGCATAACCTAGTGTGAAGTTATTCAAAAGCTAATCCATGTAATAAAAAACATGTACTAAAAAGCAGCTTATTAATTTCAGACAACTGAAAGGGCTGCTTTTTTAATTAGTGATTCTGATAAACAATACAATGTCAAAATTATGGGCCGAAATTGTTAAAGCTTTCTGCTTAGTTATCGTTTAGGAGCGTTTCAGATGATTGATCTTCACACGCATATTTTACCGGGATTAGATGATGGTTCTAAAACTGTTGAGGAATCCTTGGATATCCTGCGCCAGTTACAAAAGGCCGGGTTTGAGACCATCCTGGCAACACCTCATGTCTTGGAAGGGAAGGATTTCTTAAGTCCTGAGGAAATTTTAGCTTCTGCCGAGGAAGTGCGTCAAGCGGCTTGGAAAGCCGGAATTAGCGCAGAGATTTTGCCCGGTTCAGAGAACTATATTTTCCCGGACATGGCGAAGTGGCTGCGGGAGGGGAAACTCCTGACTCTGGGAAATGCGGGAAAGTATCTGCTCGTAGAACTTCCTATGCTGGAAATACCCCACTATGTTGATCAAGTTTTCTTCGAACTCCAGGTTGAAGGGATTACACCAATCCTGGCTCATCCTGAGAGATACTTGAGTTTGTTCCAAGAAGCAGAGCGAGCGATCGAATGGGCCAAAAAGGGAGTTCTCTTTCAGCTGGACTACAGAAGCGTTACAGGGAGATACGGCTCAAAACCCAAGCAGTTTGCAGAAAGAATGCTGAGCAGCGGGATAATTCACTTTCTAGGTTCTGATGCTCATAGGGTGTCAAGCAGCGATTTTGTTGACCAGGAGGCTCTTCAGTACATAAGGAAGCTTGTCGGAAAAGAAGAGTTCCGGAAAATGGCCGTTACAAATCCTCGCAGGATGATTGAGGGAGAGATACTACTAAGTGGTGGGGATTATTCATTAGGGGATATGCCGGTTAAACGTGAGAAAAGGAAGAAGAAATTTTGGGATTGGATTAGAGGTTAGGGTGATTCGGAATATCTTAAAGTGAAATAAACATTGAAAGATGTTAATTCTGGATAGAGAGCTCAAGACGAGGATACCTCATGATCAGGAATAAGATGTTGAAATATAACGGATATAACATAGATAAGATGAAAAAGCGATCGTATGAAATGAGAATTGAGTCGAATAAAATAAAATAAAAGGCTATCCACTATTAAAATAAAAGAAGTTATCTCGATTAACGAGATAATTTCTTTTATTTTAAACTCTAGATTATTAATATTGGCGATTCATGTAACTTTATAAAGGATAATATGTTATTTTTTGTAAAGGAAATTAAAGGCAAATGACGAATTAGAAAAAAGAACAAGGAAGTACATTCGTCCTAGTACCGTAGACTCATACGGTTGGGTCTACGGTACTAGTTTTGAGCATACATTTTAATCGTTGGCGAAAGATTGCTTGAAAGGAGATTTAGGATGAGATGGGATTATTGATCGACTCAAGCCAAATGTTTGAGATCAGGTAGTCCTTTTGAAGAAAGAAGTTTGGTTTATCTTCAAGAGGAGGAGAAAATGTGATAAGAGAATTTGGGACGATTTTAGATGATGTTTCCCAGATAGTAGATTTAATTGTTTTCGGTTTAGGATTTTACTTTAGTGTTGAACTATATCGATTCAAACAATCTGTTAATGGGAGAGTATGGGAGCAGTATTTTCTTATATTTTTAGTTTATATCTTATGTTGGTTGATAAGTTCTAATGTTCATCGTGTCTATCAATCCCGGCGATTTATGGCTTTGAGCGTGGAAATGAAGCAGCTAATTAAGACACATATAACTACCTTTGTTGTAACAATTACAATTGTCACGTTTTACAAACCGACGCTTATACATAACCGATTTGTATTTTACTTTGAGATAGTGGCTTTGTGTTTAACATTGAGTTTTCACATAATGGTCCGTTTGTTCTTACAAGCATGGCGCGCTGTTGGCCGTAATACTCGTTATGTCTTAATTCTAGGTAGTGGTGCGGCTGCTCACACATATCTGCAGAAGGTTATTTCCAGTCCTCAGTTGGGATATAAAGTTATTGGTTATTTGGCACCGGAAAGGAACAGCTTAGAAATTCCTTACTTAGGAGATTACACGAATCTTCAAACAGTGATTAATATGCAAATCGTCGATCTTACGGTAATCACAGCCCCATTATCCGATGAAAGAGTTAGAACTTGTGTGGATTTGCTCAATGAAATGGGTAAGACAGTCACGATTCTTCTCGATGATTTGGTAGCTAAGTTGACGCGGAGCCGACCCGTTGATTTTGATGGAATGGCGATGGTTGCCTACGACGGAAAACCTAGACGTCCCTGGCATGAATTAGCCAAGAGGATATTCGATGTTATTCTTACGGGTGTTGGCCTTTTTGTTATTAGTCCGATTCTCTTGGTTATTGTAATTGCTATTAAGTTGACGTCCGAGGGGCCAGTGATATTTGCTCAGGATCGAGTGGGTATCAATGGACGAACCTTTAAAATGTATAAGTTCCGATCAATGGTTATTAATGCTGAAGAATTAAAGGCCAAGTTAGCTCATCTTAACGAGATGAGCGGTCCTGTATTTAAGATAACGAATGATCCGAGGGTTACTCCTATTGGGAGATTTTTGAGGAGAACGAGTTTAGATGAGCTGCCGCAGTTATGGAATGTATTCATTGGTGACATGAGTTTAGTGGGGCCAAGGCCACCATTGCCGAATGAGGTTAATATGTACGATCCGAAGCATCGGAAGAGGTTAGCGGTTAAGCCAGGGATCACTTGTATATGGCAGATCAGTGGACGGAATGAAGTGGATTTTGAAGAGTGGATGGAAATGGATGCTGAGTATGTGGAGCGATGGTCGTTGTGGATGGATATGGCGATTTTGGCGAAGACGGTGCCAGTGGTGTTGTTGAGGAAGGGTGCGAGTTGAAAAACATAGACTTTATATCTAAACCTAATGAATTAATACTTATGAAATGAGTGTTAAGGAGAATCGAGATATGAAAGGTATAGTGCTAGCCGGAGGCTCCGGTACCAGACTTTATCCATTAACGATGGTTACTTCTAAGCAGTTGTTGCCAATTTACGACAAGCCAATGATTTACTATCCGATAAGTGTATTAATGGATGCAGGTATAAGGGATATTTTGATTATAAGCACTCCTGCCGATACTCCTAGATTTGAAGCACTTATGGGCGACGGTCATCAGTTCGGGGTTAGACTATCATATGCGGAGCAACCAAGCCCTGATGGTTTAGCACAGGCTTTTATCATCGGTGAAAAATTTATTGATGATGATAGTGTGGCAATGGTGCTTGGTGATAATATCTTCGTTGGTCATGGTTTTAAGACACGTCTTAAAAGTGCTGTGGAAAATGCTGAAAATAAGATTTCTACAATATTTGGATACTATGTAGATGACCCGGAACGTTTTGGGATTGTCGAGTTTGATAAGAATGGGAAAGCAATTTCTATAGAAGAAAAGCCAAAGATTCCAAAATCAAATTATTGTGTTACAGGTCTCTATTTCTACGATAATCGTGTAGTTGATTATGCTAAAAGTTTAACTCCTTCAGCTCGTGGTGAGCTCGAGATTACTGACATTAATCGTATGTATCTTAAAAACGGGGAGTTAAATGTAGAGTTACTCGGACAAGGTTTCACTTGGCTCGATGCTGGTACACATGAAAGCCTTGTAGAGGCAACAAATTTCGTTAAGACTGTAGAGACACATCAGCATCGTAAAATCGCTTGCCTTGAGGAGATTGGATATCTTAATGGGTGGATTGATAAAGAACAGTTAATCAAAGCAATTCAACCTCTTAGTAAAAACCAATATGGCGAGTACTTGATGGATGTACTGACTGGAAAATATGTTGAGAAAAATCCTCAACTGCGATTAGTAGCCGAAGGTTAAATTAGGAGATTGTTTCAGGTCATTTTTATTAGGAGAAAAAGTTATGAACATAATAGTGACTGGTGGAGCCGGATTCATAGGTTCTAATTTTATATATTACGAATTAGAGGAGCATCCAGAGGATAGAATTATCTGCCTAGATAATCTTACCTACGCAGGAAACCTCTCGACTCTTGAAAAGGCTATGAAAACTTCGAATTTTAGGTTCGTGAAAGCCGACATTGCCAATAGAGAAGCTGTATACGAACTCTTTGAAGAAGAGCATCCAGACATTGTAGTCAACTTTGCAGCAGAGAGTCACGTGGATAGAAGTATAAAAGACCCTTCCATCTTCCTTCAGACAAATATTATTGGTACAGGAGTTTTAATGGACGCTTGCAGAAAATACGGCATTGAGCGTTATCATCAAGTTTCGACTGATGAAGTATATGGTGACCTTCCCTTAGATCGAAAAGATCTATTCTTTACTGAGAACACTCCGATTCATGCAAGTAGCCCATACAGTTCAAGTAAGGCTGGAGCAGATTTATTGGTTCTTGCTTACTATAGAACCTTTAAGCTACCCGTATCAATTACACGTTGTTCCAACAACTATGGTCCTTATCATTTCCCGGAAAAGTTAATACCCTTGATGATTAGTCGTGCTTTAGCTAATCAGTCTCTTCCTGTTTATGGTAAAGGTGAAAACATAAGGGATTGGCTATATGTAAAAGATCATTGTAAAGCAATAGACTTAGTAATGAGAAAAGGTCGTTCGGGTGAAGTCTACAATATTGGTGGCCATAATGAAAAAACAAATCTTGAGGTTGTAATGACGATTCTTCGTGAATTGGGAAAACCAGATAGCCTTATTTCTTATGTAACTGACCGTCCTGGTCACGATATGAGGTATGCAATCGATCCTACTAAAATCCATAGAGAGTTAGGATGGATACCTGAAACTAGATTTGAAGATGGTATTAAAACAACCATTCAGTGGTATTTGGATAATAGGAAGTGGTGGGAAGGCATTCTCACTGGCGAATACACTCAATATTTTGAGAAGATGTATCGTAAGAGATTAAATTCTGAGAAGTAATGGCAGTTTTTTAACAGTTTATTAAGAGTCTATATGGAGGAGTAGAATATCTAATGAAGGTATTAGTTACTGGATCTAATGGACAGCTTGGATACGATGTTGTTAATGAACTTGGGAAACGAGGGCATACCGCAATCGGTGTTGATATTCATGAAATGGATATAACCGATGATAAGTCTGTTAGCGAAGTAATCACAAGAGCCAATCCGGATGCAGTAATTCATTGTGCTGCTTGGACTGCGGTGGATTCAGCAGAGGACGCTTTGGAGAAGTGCCGACTTGTCAACGCGACTGGTACGGAAAATGTAGCTAAGGTATGTAAAGCGCTGGATATTAAGATGATGTATATCTCTACAGATTATGTATTCGATGGGCAAGGCAAAAGGCCGTGGCTTCCCGATGATGAGCGGAGTCCTCTTAATGTATATGGCCAAACTAAATATGAAGGGGAACTTGCGGTTGAAAACAGCCTTTCTAAATACTTCATTGTTCGTATAGCTTGGGTATTTGGAGTTAATGGCAATAACTTCGTTAAAACGATGTTGAATCTTGGTAAAAAGCAAAGCCAACTTAGAGTTGTAAATGACCAGATAGGTTCTCCTACTTATACGTATGATCTTGCACGACTACTCGTTGACATGGTTGAGACTGAAACGTACGGGCGTTATCATGCCACAAATGAAGGTTTGTGTTCTTGGTATGAATTTGCTTGCGAAATTTTCAGACAAGCTGCGGAGATCAATTCTATTTATAAGGGCATCTTAATTGATCCGGTTGATAGCAGTGCTTATCCAGCGAAGGCAAAAAGACCTTTTAACAGCCGAATGAGTAAAGAAAAGTTGTCTGATAACGGTTTTAAGAGAATGCCTTCATGGCAGGATGCTTTGGGTCGCTATCTTAAAGAAATAGAGTTTTAACAGGAGTGTTAATATGGGGCAGATTAAAGTAAGTACTTGTCCAATAAAAGGGCTTTATGTAATTGAGCCCACTATACATGAAGACAGCCGAGGTTACTTTATGGAAACTTACAATCAGAAGGATATGCATGAGGCGGGACTGGATATGGTATTTGTTCAAGATAACCAGTCAATGTCTGTAAAAGGTGTTTTACGTGGACTACACTATCAAAAACAACATCCACAGGGGAAGTTGGTTCGAGTTATTCGAGGCTCTGTGTTTGATGTGGCGGTGGATTTAAGAAAAGACAGTAAGAGCTTTGGTAAGTGGTATGGGGTAGAACTTAGCGATGAGAATAAGAAACAGTTCTATATACCTGAAGGGTTTGCCCATGGTTTTTTGGTGCTATCGGAGACTACAGAGTTTTGTTATAAGTGTACAGACTTCTATCATCCTGGGGATGAAGGCGGACTTGCTTGGAATGATCCGGAGATTGGGATTGAGTGGCCGATTGAAGAGGAAATGAAGATTTGCTTAAGTGAGAGAGATAAGAATTGGCGTGGGATTCGTAATTATTGAGTGCTATTGAAGTAATGAGAATATTAAATCGGTATTTTTGATATGATAATGGAATAAAAGCGCACGTATGATATAAGTAAGGAAGCAAGAAAGTAGGGATTGTACAATATGGTGCTCTGAGTGCATAACTCTACTGCATTTAGTGTGGTCTGGATTCTGGCTCTGAATGCCGAGGAGTAAGTGTGATACTTCTTGGTCAACTATCCGTGGGTTTATGATCCACTTCATCGGAGCGATGAGGGTGATAAGGATATGGGGCAGTGAAGTAGAGAAAACGAAAACGAAAACGAATCAACCACTAACCTAACACCTCATCAACCACAAAACCTAAATACTAACAATCCTCACAAGAGAAGTTGTGAGGATTGTTAGTATTGGCTAGGTAAGAAGATGGGATGTTGAGTTTAGTAGTTGATAAGAAGAGTGGGAGGTAAAGTCAAAAACAAAAAAAGAAAGGGACGAGGTCCCTAAAAGGAGTCAGATAAAATGAATTACATTATTTTTGGCGGATCAGGATTTATAGGGACACACCTCATCCATTTACTCAAGGAGCAGAAAAAAGAGGCGAAAATTTACTGCCTAGACATGGTCATGCCGGGTGAAGAGGGAGTCGTTCCTGGAATTGTTGAAAAGAATGATGGAGTCATCTACGAAAGAGTAGATGTGAGAAAAAAGATAGAGTGGGAAATTGAAACAACTCCGGAAGATATAGTCTTTAATCTTGCTGCAGTTCATAGAAATCCAGGACATAAAGACGAAGAATATTTTGAAACAAATATCCGTGGTACGGAAAACGTAACAGAGTGGTGTGAAAACCACCATATCACCAAAATCCTATTTACCTCATCAATCGCACCATATAGTGCATCAGAGGAAGAGAAGAAGGAAACAACCCTTCCTACCCCTAATACTCCTTACGGTATCAGCAAATTAGTTGCTGAGAAGATACATGAGAAATGGGCGGTAGGAGAGGGAAGGCAATTAGTAATTGTTAGACCTGGAATTGTCTATGGTAAAGGTGAGTATGGAAATATGACTCGTTTATACGCTGGTATAAAGGGTAGATACTTCGTTTATACAGGAAGAAAAGATACCATCAAGGCTTGTATTTATGTAAAAGAACTTGTGAGGTTTTTCCTCTACAGTTTAGAGGAGGGGTTTGAAGGAGTGTACAATTGTACCTTCTCTCCTGCTTACACTATTGAGCAGATTTGCGAGGCAATGAAGAGTGCGACTGGATTGAAGAGAAGAATAATGTTAGTGCCGGGATGGCTACTAATGGGAGCAGCAAGAGTGCTCGGTCCTATCGGTGGTACGGCCGTAGGAATTCATCCAGCAAGGGTTAAGAAGTTGATGATTTGTACAAATATCAATGGTGAGAAGCTGAAGAATTGTGGGTATGAGTTCCATTGGAGTTTAGAAGAAAGCTTCAAGGACTGGTTTGAAGATTGTGGTAAGAAGAAATTGAAATAAAGAGATCACTAATATTATATAGATTTCATTTTATATGGTTATTTGATCATCTTTTTACAAAATAATTGTATGAGGTAAATATGATGAAAAGAATCGTTTTTTTTGTCCCTTGCGAAGATATGCAAGCTAGTTCGAGATATAGAGTATATCATTTTTTACCATATTTAGGAGATGAATTTGATTTTCAAGTCCTTCCTCTTATGAGTAACGAAGATTATGTTTATTTTAAAAGCGCAGGAAAAATGAAGTTAGCTTTAAAACTTCCTTTCATGTACCTTAAAAGAATTTCAGAAATTAATAGAATTGATAAAGATGCATTGGTATTTATACATCGTGACGTTGTACCCTTTGGACCTATGTTTTTAGAAAAAAAATTAAGTAAAAGAGGGAACAAGATTATACTCGATTTAGATGATGCGGTTTTTGTTGATGAAACTTCTGAAATTTCTAGAGGCAATGGTTTACTCTATAAATTAAAATATGGAAAACGATTTGACACAACAATAAGGCTAGCAGACCATATTCTATGTGGTAATTCTTTTCTTGAAAAGCACTGTAATTTATATAATAACAAGACAACAATATTTCCTACACTTATCGATACAAATAAAATAAAAGCAAAAGAAGAGTACATAAATGATATCGATAAATTACAAATCGTGTGGATTGGAAATCCGGGGAATACTAGTTACATATATACAGTACTAGATGGTTTAAATAAAGTTATAACTAATCACAACATTGCTAATTGCACACTGTTGTTGATAGGAGCCAGTTACGAAATAGAAAAAGAAAGCTCTAATTATAATTTTAATATTGTAGTAAAAGATTGGAATATCGCTACAGAATACGATGAAATAAGAAGTTCTGATTTCGGAATTATGCCTTTGTTCGATACAGATTGGTCACGTGGCAAGTGTGCTCTTAAAGCTCTTCAGTATTATGCTGGAGGAATTCCAGTATTAGCATCGAACGTTGGTACAAATAAAGACGTTGTTGTCTCAGAAAAAAATGGTTTTTTAGTAGATGGTGATGATTGGGAAAAAGGATTTGAATCTATGATTAATAATTATGATAGATTTGAAGAAATGGGTAGGTTTGCAAGAAAATATCTTGAGGAAGAATACTCAATTAATGCCAATATTGATACTTTAAAGAATATATTGAGAGAAGTTTAAAAATGAGCGATTTGAATATAGCTGGGGTTGTTGTTTTATACTATCCAGATGAGAACATTATTGAAAATATTGATACTTATATTGAAGATTTAAAATGTTTATATATTTTTGATAACAGTGAAATAGACAATAATGTAATGATAAGTTCATTACTTAACACTGATAAGTATGAGTATATTAGTTTTAAAGAAAACAAAGGTTTGGGTTTTGCTCTGGACTATTGTGCAACAAGAGCAAAGCAGTCAGGATTTTCTCATCTGTTGACGATGGATCAGGATTCTTCTTTTGATGATTTTTCAGCATACTTTAATGAAATAAGCACTTGTAAAATAAAAGATGTTGCCCTTTATGGTGTTCGTTTAAAGAAACACAATTGTAAGGAAAGATATTCTATTGTAAAAGAAACGATTACTTCGGGCAATGTTCTTAACTTAGATTGTTATGGAATGATTGAGGGCTATAATGAGAAACTTTTTATAGATCATATAGACTTTGATCTTTGTTATCAATTCTTTAAAATTAATAAGAAGATAGTTTTATGTAATCGTATATTAATGAATCATGTCATAGGAGAGCCGGTGATAAAAAAAGTATTGTTTATCAGCATTCCATTGATGAACCACTCCCCGTTGCGAGATTACTATATGTATAGAAATGAAACTTATTGTTTTTATAGAGCTTGTAAGGAGGGGCATCCTTTATTTTTTCTAAAACATTTTCTTGGTTATAGAACAAAAACCTATATCGGAATTAAATTCTTAGAGGATAATTCGTCAGAAAAGACAAAAATGGTGAAATTAGGGATTGTACATGGGAAAAAAGGTGTTTTAGGAAAGTATAACTCAAATTGCAAAATGGAGGAGGAAAAGAAATGCTAATTTATTTTTGCACATTTTTTATTAGTTTTATTTTTGCATATGAAGCAGAATTAAAATTTAAAAAAGGTAAAAAAAAGGCAGGAAAATTCTTCTCATTATTAGCTATTAGTATTCCATGTTTTTTAGCTTCTTTTAGAGCGGTTGGTGTAGGTACAGATACTCATAGCTATATTAAAAATGTTTTTGATATATGTTTAAAAAGCAACGATTTTGTTCAAGCACAAGTATTAGTTGCTGAGGTGTCGAATGTAGAATTTCTCTATGTTTTGATGAATTATGTAATTTCTAGATTTACTTCCAGTGTGGGTGTCGTATATTTTGCATCACAGTTTCTTATTCAATATTTTGTGTATAGAGCATGTTACGACAATAGGTTTAAATTACATAAATATAGTGTTGCTTACTTAGTCTTTATGATTTTATTTTTTAACAAATCATTAAATATGACTAGGCAATCAATTGCAATTGCAATTATATTATTTTCCTCAAAATATCTATTTGAAAAGAAGCCAATTAAATATGTAGTCTTATGTCTCGTTGCGTCATTGTTTCATCAGGCCGCTATTTTCTTTATGTTGCTATATCCAATTAACTATATGATAAACAATGGCAAGATGAAAAACTGGATCAAGGTCTTAATTTTTATTTTTGCACTTATGTTTGTAGTTTGGTATGATCAGATAATTATGCTATTGGTTACGAATTTAGGACTCAATGCAAGGTACCTTCTTTATATCAATACTGATGGTGGAATTATTAAAATAGAATTATTGCTGAAAATCATTGTTTTAATAGTCTCTCTTTTTTACAAATTATATAATAGTAAAGATATTAGACTAAGAACTTATTTCTATTTTCTGGTTCTTGATTTAGTATTATATTTTGTAGGGTTAAAAGCATCATATGCTTATAGATTTTCTTATTACTTTTATTACTTTACAATTTTTGTCATTCCTTATTTCATTTATCATTTTAAGAAAAGGGAAAACAAAGTTATTATTTCAATTATCGTCATAACGCTTCTTATGAGTTATTCTTTTGTTTATTACGGATATCACAGATTAGACGAAACAGTGCCGTATCGAACTGTATTTCAAGGTGATTAGAGTGAGAAAAGTATTAGTTTTGATGTCTACATACAATGGCGAGAAATATATTAAAGAACAAATTGATTCAGTTTTATCGCAAGAACAAGTTGATGTTTCGATTTTAATAAGAGATGATGGCTCAACAGATGACACTACGAACATTGTGAAAACATATGATTCATCTAAAATTATTGTCATGGAATCTAACATGAATGTTGGTCCTGCAGAAAGTTTCATGACATTATTAAGGTATGCTAAGTTATATGATTATTATGCTTTTTGTGATCAAGACGACTTTTGGGGAAAAAATAAACTTAGTTTTGCAATAGATCATTTAGATGAGATGATTTCACTGAAAGGAAAATTATATTTATCTTCTTTAAATGTTGTTGATGTGAATTTGAAACCATTATTTAAGACAAAACTGTTGGATAGTCCTTCTGTTAATCCTGCAATGGTGAGGAATCAAGCTACTGGATGTACTATGGTATTTGATGAAATTTTAAGAAAAAATGTAGTTGATTCAAGCATACACAATTATACAATGCATGATTCTTTTTTATATAAATTCGCAATTATTTCTGGTGCAAAGGTGTTTTTAGATAATGATTCTTATATTAAGTATAGGCAGCATCCTAATAATACATTAGGGATGAGTAATCAACATAAAAAAATTTATAATACAATGCTCAATAGGTTTAAAGAATCAGACTATGATGCCAGCAATAGTGCAATCGAATTATTAAAAAGTAACTTTGTTGAAGAAATGATGAAAGAATATTTGATTTCGCTCTCGTTTTATAAAAAGAGTTTAAAACATAAGTTTTTGTTGCTAACTAAATATATGATAAAAACCAATTATAAGTATTCCAAATGTAATTATATTATGAAGGTGATTTTTAATAAATTATAAGGAGTCAGTGGATGTTTATATCAATAATAATGCCTGTTTTTAACTGTGAAAACTATGTATTAAGGGCAATCGAAAGCGTTATAAATCAGGATTTTGATAATTTTGAACTAATAATTGTAAATGATGGTTCAACAGATCAATCCTTGGATATTATTAATCAATATAATAACAATAAGAATATAAAGATAATTAATAAAAAAAATACAGGTGTATCCGATTCAAGAAACAGAGCACTTGAAATTTCTAGTGGTGATTGGATACTATTTCTAGATTCAGACGATTGGATTGATGATAATAGCCTTGTGAGGATTAAGGAGTATGTAGATTATGATCCAGAGGTGGATTTATTTTTATCTAATATGCTAGAGTGCTTTGAAGGCCAAAGAAGACCTTTGTTTAATTTAGAATATATAGAGAAATGTCCTAAAAACGAAATAATTAATTCTATAATTTCTTTCTATTTTGAAGAAATGCATTGCAACACAAAATATGGAAATTGCAGATGTATCGGCGGAAAAGTTTTTAGACGTGAAATAATAAAAAAGCAGGGAGTTTTTTTTCCGGTAACATTAAAGTCATTTGAAGATGGGATGTTCAATCTAAGATATATAGAAGGATGTAATAAAATATCTTTATTGGGGTATACATTCTATAACTATTGTAAAAATCCAAGTTCGGTTACAAATAAATTCTATGAAACTCAATATACGGATATAAAACTGATATTAAAAGTTCTAAAGGATTATCTTGGTGAGGTCGGTTATAATGGAATAGCGTATAATTATACATGCCTCGAATTTTATTTAAGATTAATAAATACAGCTGTCTCGTTATGGGAAAGAAAAAAATCGGTTGTATCAATAAAAGAATATTACAACTATTTAAAGTTTAATCTTGATAGTATAGATGGAAAGTTAAAGAGTAAAGACAAAGTGCTGTTGTTGCTCTCAAAATATAATTTATTTTCTATTGTACATTTTATATACAGTATTAAAAATAAAAAGCAAAATAGTTTTTTGCTTTAAAGGGATGACGAAAATGAAAATCTATGTTATCGCATACATAAATAAGAATTTAGGTGATGATATTTTTTTGAATATACTATGTGAAAGATATAAGGACCACATTTTCTATCTTGACGAAATAGCTAAATATCTAAAACATGATAATATCTCTTTTTATTCAAAAAAAGTTTATTTTATCGAAAGTTTAGCTTTAAAGTTAATGAAGTTTTTTAGTAAAAGCAAATATGATACTAGAATTAGAATAATTAATAGATGTGACCTAGTTATTACACTGGGTGGAAGTATGTTTATAGAAAAACAAGAATTTAAAAATTATTTAATGTTTTCAAAACCACATTATATTCTTGGTGCCAATTTCGGCCCATTTTTAACAGAAAATTTTTTTGATAAAAGCAGGGAATACTTTTCCTTAGCTAAAGATGTTTGCTTTAGAGATACTTATTCTTACGAGTTATTTAAAAAATTGAAAAATGTAAGAGTTGCTCCAGATATTATTTATTCTTTTGGAAAACTAAATCAGATTCGAAAAAACGAAAAAAAAGTTGTATTATCAATAATTGATACTTACTGTAGATTTGATAAAGTTATAACCGATAGATATGAAAGCACCATGATTAAACTGATTAAGAATTTGCAAGAATTGAAATATAATATAGTTCTTATGTCCTTTTGTAAAAACGAAGGTGATGAAGAAGCAATAGAAATAATATTCAATTCTTTATTATCAAAAGATAATGTAAAAAAATTTTATTATGATGGCAATGTGGAAGAAGCTATTGAAGAATTGAGTAGTTCTTCTATTATATTTGGATCTCGTTTTCACGCCAATATCATTGGACTCTCGTTGGGTTGTACTATTATCCCATTAGCTTATAGTGATAAAACAATCAATGCCCTAAAAGATGCGGGTTACGAAAACCGAATATTCGATATAAGAGAAAGCAATTTTATCGAACTATCAAAAATGGAAAGTTTAGATTTGAATTATAAACTTGATATCTCGGATTTGGAATCAAATGCTGAAAAACATTTCGATTCCTTAGATAAGGTGCTGGGCAAAAGTAATGAGAGACAATAAAAAATCACAATTAGTGAAAAATACAATAATTATTGGAATTGGCCAAGTAAGTACTAAATTTATAAGTTTTTTTCTACTGCCACTTTATACTGCTTTACTTACGACTGAAGAGTATGGCACGGTTGATCTCCTAAATACATACATATCACTCTTGATGCCGGTTGTATTCTTACAAATTGATCAAGCAATCTTTCGTTTTTTGATCGATTCTAGAGAAGATGAAAGGCATATTAAGAAGCTATTATCAACTTCTTTTTTATCGATTTGCATACAAACAATATTATATTTAATTGTATTCTCTTTAATCGGTAAACTATGGACTAATCAATATAAAATATTTCTGGCTACTAACGTAGTGATTTCTATGCTTTCAAGTTATTGTTTACAGGTGACTAGAGGCCTAGGAGATAACGTCACTTATTCTATCGGTAGTCTAATTGCTGGTGTTTCAACCGTTGCATTAAATGTTATATTTATTGCAGTGTTTGGGCTTGGTGCATTAGGAATGCTTTTAGCTTCTTTTATAGCTAATCTACTATGTTTCTTATTTGTCTTTTTGAAAAAGAAAATGCTTATTTACATTCACCTAGAGGATTTTGATAAAAATGAATTAAAAGCGATATTGAGGTATTCTGTTCCTCTTATTCCAAACATGTTATCTTGGTGGATTGTAAATCTTTCAGATAGAATTTTAATAACCTATATGATGAGTTCTTCTTTTAATGGAATATATTCAGCAGCTAATAAACTATCAGCAATAATAATTACAATTTATAGTATTTTTAATCTTACATGGTCAGAATCTACTGCACTTCACATACGCGATGATGATTGTGGAACTTTTTTTTCTGATATTATTGACAAAGCATTTGTACTTTTTTTGGGTATTATTATTTGTTTAATTGCAACCATGCCTTTTGTGTTTCAATATCTAATTACAGGTGAGGGCTACAAAAATGCTTATTATCAGATACCAATATTGTTAATTTCTACCATTTTTAATATTTTAGTATCACTAATTGGGTCTGTTTATCTTGCTTTAAAGAAAAGCGATGAGATAGCTAAGACATCTTTTTTTGCTGCTATTATAAACTTTTTAGTAAATTTGATTTTGATTTCAAAAATAGGGTTGTATGCAGCATCATTATCAACATTGGTAGCATATCTAGCCATGGCTATTTACAGATTAATTGACATTCAAAAGTACGTAAAAATAAAGTTGAAAATCAAAACACTAGTAATTTATTCCTTTTTACTAGTTGTTGTTCTTCTTGCCTACTATTTTAAAAACCAACTAATATGTTTAATAACAATATTTGTGTCATATTTGATATTTTTTATGCTAAATTTAGATATGATTAATAAAATTTTTACCTTTGTTAAGAAAAAAGTTTCTTGGATAATCTAACCACATATGTAACTTACCCGGTGTAGATTCCGCTTAATGTAATCCATCTGCACGAAAAAAGCGAACCACCCTCACGGTGATACTGCTCGAGGGAAGGTCTCCCATCCGGTCAACCTTCCCACGGGGTCGTACCCTCAAACAATGGGAAACAATTCTGATTGCGCCAGGATAAATCTGGTAATGTTCGCCTCGCGGTCCCCGCTCGGTCGGGGACTCGTACTCGCCGAAACGACTCCCGGCGGTCGTCGTTCATAGCAATAGGTAAGGCTTTGATACAATCTCCACTTTTTCCCCTGCTCCACACCGTACGTGAGACTTTCACCTCATACGGCGTTCCATCAATCAAAACTACTTACTTATATAACAATATTTCCTACTTTTACCCTGAATTTATTCACTTAATTTCCCGTATTTTGGCCGCATCAATTCCATCCGCCAATAACGGTGCTAAAAGTTGTACACGCTCGGCAGCAATTTCCTCGGCCTTTTTCCGATCTTTCATCCCCAACACCTTCCTTAAGTTGACTTCTCTTCGAGTCTAACTTAAGTGGTTCCGGACAAAAAATGCAGAACGGGTATGTAGCCATAAATTTGAATTAGCAATGGGTCGAACAATTCTCGCGAGCCACCCTGGTGCGTTGCCGACATAAAGTCCGATTCGCTGGTGTGCGGATAGTGAAGGGATGGACTGCGAATGTCAAGAAAAAAGTGAGCCATTCGCCAGAAAAAAATTGATCCACTAACGCCAGTAAAAAGGTGATCCATATTTGTGAAAACGCTGGAAGAATATTGAGCCACTCACTGGTAAAGATATGCGCCTGTAAAATCGGAAAGAGGGCGTAGCCCGAATGGAGATTTTACAGGCGCGCGCGGCCAAACTCCATGCCTATATTCACATGGTTTGTTTAGCCAGTGTCTGCTCTAATCGGTAAGAATCTTTCACATTCATGTTTAATACGTGGGACCGGAAGGTTACTCTATCAATCAATGCTGCAACCATAATTTCGTTCTCAAATAGCTCTGTCCAACGTGAGAATTCTAGATTGGTGGTTAAGATTATACTCCCCCTTTCGGAACGTTCCGATATCACCTGAAACAACATTTCGGATTGGTGACGGTTAAAGGTAAGATAACTGAGTTCATCGATGATCAGTAAATCAATCTTGGCTAGGCTTTTTTCGAGTTTTGACAACCGGTGAAACTGAATAGCCTCTGCAAGTTCGTTCGCCAAGTTGATCGCCGAATAGAATTTTACATTAAATCCTGCATAGCAGGCCTTCATGCCCAGTCCTATAGAAAGATGGGTTTTCCCTGCGCCGGGGGTACCGATCATTACAATGTTTTGTCGGTTTTTAATATAATCGCAAGAGGCAAGCTCCCATATGTAGGAGTCCGTTATATGTTCGAGTCGTTCATATTTGAATTCATCAAGGGTCTTCATGACTGGAAAGCAAGCTTTTTTAACCCTGCGTCTTTGCCCGGCAACCTGTCGCTGTGAGACCTCAAGTTTCATGGTCTCACAGAGAAATTGGTCATATCCGTCACCAGGAGAGAGCTGCCGGACAACGTTTTCATAGCTTACGAATGCAGGTGTTCTGAGTTGCTTAGCATAAAGCTTGATGCTCTCTTTAACAGGGTTGATTTCATGGGCCCCACTCATACCGCAGCCCCCCTGTTCATCAGAACGTTATACTTTTCAAACTGAGGCTTGGGCACCGGAATATCTATTTCTACAGGTATTTTTTCAGGTGTATTAATCGGCGTTAGAAAAGCTCTTATGTGATCGACCGATAGTTCGGGACTTTTCAGAGAGGCTATTGCTCTCAGAACCTTGTCCTCTCCATAGTCAACACAAAGCCTTAGCAACTTGACCATTTCACGCGGGCCAGAAAGCCGTCTGCCGATCTCCAGCAATTGTGTTGTTAGGGTACTTTTTACAGGCTTGGCATTGAAAACACTGCGAGGACGCTTTTCAATCAGGTCTATGTAGTGTTCAAGACGATATTTGGTTTGTCCTCGTTCGTAACAGCGAGGATACCTGGCTATCTCAGTATTTCTGTATATCATCACTATCTCGTTACCGTAGCCCTTAATACTGATTTCTTTGTCAGCGTACTTAACTGGCACGGAGTAGTGGTTGTAGTCAAACCTCACCGTTGAAAAATCACTAACTCTTTGTGTTATGCTCTTGCTTGGGTCAAATCTATATCGTGGCAGTGATGTCAGCATGACTCTAGTGGTCATGGACATCTCACCGACGGTCTGCTCGCGGCCAGTTATCTTATGTTCACGGTATTTTAAGCACCTGCGCAGTATTTCTGTATTTAGCTCGTCAATCGTTTCTACTCGAGGTATGGGCACTAAAACATTGCGCCTCACCCAGCCTACAAGTCCCTCGACCAGCCCTTTTTCATGCCCCGACGCTACATTACAAAAGTCGCATTGAAAGGCATAATGTGCGGCCAACGCAAGGTATCTGTCTTGGGCTTTGGCATGGGTACCGAACCCTTCCTTAACGGCTACTTTAGCATTGTCAAATATCACCCGTTTTGGGGCACCTTCAAAATAGTCAAAGCCGATGATTTGGGCTTCGAGAAAACTTTCCTCGTTCTGGCGGTAATATGCCCGGCAGTAGATATCTGCACTGTAACACTCCCTCATACAAAACAAGTTCAACTTCGTCTTTTTGCCACTGATGTATGCGGTTGCTTCGCCCCAATCGATCTGAATCGCTTCTCCCGGATCATAAGACAATGGGACAAATACTTTTGCCTGTTTGCCTTTTAGTTCAGCTACGATTTCCCGGATAGTTGATTCGCCGCCCTTGAAGTCTTTTTCGTCCACAAGGCGGTCATATATTCGCTTAGCAGTGTGTTTCTGTTTCTTAATATTTTCTGTTTCATCAATGGCTAGGCAGTTTTTGATAAAATCCATGACCTCATTAGTAACCACATATCGCTGACGACCACTTGTTCCTTGACGTACCCAGGGGACCTGTGATCCTTCGCAGTATTTTTTGACCGTATTGCGTGATATCCCGAGCATCTGAGAAATTGCCCTTTGTGACTTGCCCTCATGTACGTGCAAATAGCGTATCTTTTCGTAAATATCCACTTCTATTGACACCCTTTCTCCCCCTGTACGTCAGCTTTTCTCTTTACTGAACTATACAGGTTTTTTTATAGAAGTGGCTCACTTTTTTCCTGGCGTTTCCCTTATTTTTGGCTCACTTTTATTTTAGCGTTTATAGATGGACGGCTCTTTCACAGGGATTTGTCCGAGACGGATAGCGATTGCACTAAGACAGCCAAGAAAATATGGCAACCGTATTTGAAACCATTTTTTTAGCCGGTACAAAGTCGCCTCATCTGCTGCTATGTCTAAAGACTCCGAATCTGTTACCAGTTGGTTTCCTGAATCTTTCTGAACGAGACAATGGTCCGCGTTCGGCAGACCTGGCTCAACAAGGGGTAACCGTGGTTAGTGGGTTGGCCAAAGGAATTGACAGTTACGCTCATACGGCGTGCTTATTCGCCGGAACGTCTCCCGTTGGTCACCGTTCCGGACAGGTTCCTGGAACCTCCGATATCTTGGAAAATTCGACATTTTAAAGAAGGCTTAGGTAATTGGAGTTGAGTAGATTTTATTGTAGAAGGAATACTTTGGTCGTGGTAAAATAAGGAGAATTACTTGAACAAGGGATAAATGAGGTGGGGTTATGCCAAGGAAGAGAAGGGTTTGGGTTCCAGGTGATACATATCATATCATGTGCCGGGGCAATCACCAGCAAAATATCTTTCGGGATGACGAGGATCGTGAATTTTATCTTATTGTTTTGAAACGGTTGAAAGTTATTTGTCCTTTTTTACTTCATGCTTATTGCCTAATGGATAACCATGTTCATTTACTAATTGAGACAACCACTGTAGACATCACTAAGATCATGTATCATATTAATAAGGACTATGCGGTTTATTTCAATCAGAAGTACAGCTTTGTCGGTCATCTTTTTCAAGGACGTTTTCGTTGGGAACTGGTGGATAACAATCCTTATTACCTTGAAGTTAGCCGCTATATTCATCTTAATCCAGTGAAGGCAGAGATGGTGGAAAGGCCACAGGAGTATAACTGGAGTAGTTACCAGAGTTACGTTCAAGAGGAAATAGAGAATTCATTGGCAGATACCTATAAGATATTGGGCTATTTTAAGGATCCCAAGAGGCTGAAATATCAAAGGTTTGTGGAAGATGGCGTCATCTTCAATTGAAAATCGCATTGATATTTGTGCTAAACCTGGCATATAATAAGATCATAATTAAGTCAGAATTTTGCACAGGAGTGATAGATCGTGATTATTAAACCCACATCTGCATTAAGGACAGAGCTTGGTGAAATAACAAGAATATGTAAAGAAAAGTCTGAACCTGTTTATTTGACCAAAAATGGTGAGGGTGAGTTAGTTGTAATGAGCATTGCTGCATTTGAACGCAGGGAAGCAATGCTTAACCTGAGGGCCAAACTTTTAGAGGCTGAACAACAACGTCTTAGCGGCGCTCCTACCTATTCAACAGATGATGTGAGAGAATATATCAGAGGTCTGCACAATGAGCAAGTATAAGATTAAGATATTACAGATTGCGCGAGAGGACATTGGGGAAATATATCTTTATATTGCAGAAGGCAGTCCGAAATCGGCGCTTGTAGTGATCAACAAGATTACTGACAAAATAGATACTCTTGCGGAGCTTCCGCATATTGGTAAAATTGTACCGGATAATGAGTTGGCAAAACAGGAATACCGTATGCTGATTATCGATAGCTACATCGCATTTTATAAGGTAATTGATGACGAGGTCGTAGTATACAGAGTACTTCATGGAATGAGGGATTATCCCGACTTATTGAAATAATGGCTTTATTTACAACCATATTATTGGCATAATATGGTTGTATTTTTTTGGAGAAGGAGCTAATTTTAATGGAGGGCCATCTTGAACTTCATTCAAAGCAAATAGAGACTATTATCCATACGTTAAGAAAATCTGTAGCTCCTTGGCTCATTATCCTATTTGGCTCCTATGCCAAGGGCAGAGCCCGCGGGGATAGTGATATTGATATCGCTTATCTGACCGATCAGGTCGTTAATGAATATCAGTCTTTTTGTATGGCTCAAGACTTGGCCGATTTACTAGGTAAGAGTTGTGATTGTATTAACTTGAAGTTAGTTAGCACTGTGTTTCAAGTTCAAGTGGTTGGATACGGAAAAGTTCTTTATTGTCAGGATGAGACGCGACGGAAATATTATTTCATTCGTACGTACAAAGAGTACGCTCTTCTTAATGAGGAACGGGCACTTATTCTAAAAAGGATAAAAGAGAGTGGGACGATCTATGGGGGATGATGTGGTTTATAACAAATGCTCGATTATTGAGCGTTGTGTTGAGCGTATTTATGAGGAATATGAAAACAACCCAAAAAATCTGGAAAACTATACAAAGCAGGATTCAATTATTCTGAATATACAAAGAGGCTGTGAGGCAGCTATTGACTTAACATTCATTATAGAATTCAGTAGGCTAAGAAAGTAACCCTTCGAAGATTTTCTTCGAAGGGCTTCTTTCTTTAAAGAAGAACGATATTGTTCGTTCAGTTACAGATAGTAGTGGGAGGGGCATTCAGATCATTAATCGATGCAGTAATTCTGTCACATAAGTTCATTAATATTTAGAAAAAGTAAAAATATTAACAGGATTTTTAAATCATGGATAGAATTTACATATAAGGTTTAGCTTTGAAAGAGGGGGATAGATTGTATTTTTTGTAATATATCATATAGGAGTGTGAACTAATGTGCTTTCTAGTGGACTTAAGGTTAAAATTGCTTTATTCACAATGAATCTTCTCCTCTTAAATGGTGTGCCTATTCAGTCTGCACAAGCCCAAACTATTGGATCAGGAAACATAAGGTATATGGCTAATGATCTCGGTAAAAGTAATAAATCCGCATCCGCAAAAGTGATAGCATTATCAGCTATTAATAGTGGGAAAGAGGATTTTTCTGATTTTAAAACAGCTGGAGTAACTCAAGCTATTAAAGCAAACAAAGCAGAATATGATTCCGCTATTGCGTCTGCTCTGAAAATTAAAGGGTCTAGCTTGACCCTATCTGAGGTTCAAAAAACTGTAGATAGTGCAAATAAAACAGCTGCCGCAAACGCTTTATTATCAATTAATGCTGGAACAGAGGTGTTTGATGATTTCGCCTCTGCGGGAGTAACCAAAGCGGTTAAAGCTAACAAAGCGAACTACGATTCTGCTATTGCAGCTGCTTTCAAAATTAAAGGATCCAGATTAACCTTAAATGAAGTGCAAAATACCGTGAATAGCGTGAATACAACTATCGTTGCAGATGCACTGTCAGCAATTAACAGTGGAACAGAGTTATTTGAAGATTTCACAAAGGCCGGAATAACTAAAGCGGTTAAAGCTAACAAAGCGGAATATGATGCGGCAATCGCAGATGCTAAGGAAATTAAGGGCTTAAACTTAACCCTGGTTGAAGTTCGGAAAATAGTTGAAAGCACAAATACAAGCAATGTCGAGACTGCCTTATCCGCAATTAATGCGGGATCAGAGACTTTTCCTGATTTTGCAATGGCCGGTGTAAAGAATGCCGTTAAAGGGAACAAGGCAGGATACGATTCTGCTATTTCTGATGCTTTGCGAATCAAGGGGACTAGCTTAACTACTGCTGAAGTTCAAAAAGCAGTAGATAGTATAAATGCAAAAGCAGCTGCAGCAGCCTTAGCTGCTATTAATAAAGGAACAGAAGACTTTTCGGATTTTGCAATTGCCGGAATAAAGAACGCTCTTAAGGCTAACAAGGCAGGTTACGACTCTGCCATAGCAGATGATCAGAGAACGAAAGGATCAGATCTGAACTTAAAAGAAGTGCAGAAAACAATAGAGAAAGTAAACGAGGCTGTTGCCGCTGCCGGTTTGACTGCTATTAATGGAGGAACGGAAATTTTTACGGATTTCTCAACGGCAGGAGTAAAGAAAGCGATTAAAACAAGCAAGTCAGAATATGATACGGCAATTGCGTCAGCTTTGAAAAAGAAAGGGACTAGTTTATCATTAGCTGAAGTGCAAGAAGCAGTGGATAACGTTAACGCAGCAGCTGCTTCAAGCGCCTTAGCGTCAATTAATGCTGGGACTGAGATTTTTTCTAATTTCGCAACAGCGGGAATAACAAAAGCAGCTGAGGCTAACAAGGAACGCTATGATCTTGCAATAGCGACGGAACGAGGAAAACGATGTTCGATGTTAGAACTTGCTAATGTGCAAGAAATTGTAGATGAAGTAAATATTACAGCTCCATGGAGCGCACTTTTGTTAATCAACGGAGGACTTGAAAGTTTTGATGATTTCGCTACGGCCGGAATAAAAGATGCTTTTTCCAAAAACAAGGCACAATATGATGCGGCAATACAAGCAGCAAGAGAATCAAATGGACCTCCTTTAACAAAATCTGAAGTTCAAACTCAAGTAGACAAGGTTAATAAGGCCGCTGCTGTTGTAGCCTTAAACTTAATTAATGAAGGAACAAAGGATTTCTCTAATTATGCAATGGCGGGAGTAAAAGGAGCCATTGGCGCACTCAAAAGATTCTATGATACAGAAATCATAACTGATATTAATAAAAAGGGTTCAAATTTAACCCTAAATGAAGTACAAGCTGCAGTAGACAATGTAAACGCAAGAGCAGCAACTGCCTTAGCTGCAATTAATGAAGGAACAGAGCTATATAATGACTTTTCAATAGCTGGGGTGACAAAAGCTATTATAACTGACAAAGAAAAATACGATAGCGCAATAGCGAAAGCCTTGAAAACCAAGGGATCTGACTTAACTCTGGATGAAGTTCAAAAAACAGTGAATAGTGTAAATGCAACAACTGTACCTCCTCGAAGTTTACAATTAATCAACGATGGAACGGAACAATTTTCTGATTTTGCCTTAGCAGGGATAAAAGGTGCTGTTGGAAGATATAAAGGTAACTATGATAAGGCGATTGTTGCAGCGAAATCAGTCAAAGGTTCTGAATTACTGTTAGAAGAAATTCAAAAATTGGTAGACGACGTAAACAAAATATTGTCCAATGCTAAGAATGGCTCATATATGACGAACGATTAATGATAGATATGGAAAAATCATGATGATACCTCAAGTCCTTGCCGCAAGGATTTGAGGTTTTGTTTTCTGTAGACAGTCGAACCTAAAGCAAGAAGTCCGCTATAAACTGTAATAAGTTTAAATAGAATTAGGGACCGAGACCCTAACCTTTATTTAAACTTCATCCTGAATAACCCTTACTTTGTCATACTCTGTTGTAGAAAATTAAAAAATGGAGTAAAATTTTACATTAAAAAGATTTATTTCGACATAATATTTACATTCTTCGTGTTACAATTGCTTAACACTTAATAGTAATATATTGCGATAAGGGCAAACTTAGTGAAAACTAAGGACGCAAAGCTATGGGTCTTCCCAGGTAAAGCTGATGACTGCCAAGCCGCCAAACGAACAAATTGCTGATTATCGCTTTGCCTTTTAGGTAAGCGATTTATTTTATTAAAATTATCGACATGAGTTATCTTCTGAATTGGAGGGATCGACATGAAATTCGTATTAATTTATCTCGTTCTCTTGACAATTTTATTACTTTTTAATTATGGAGCTCACTCAAAAGAAAAAAGAATATCTGAATTATCGGAACGAAAAGATCGAAAAGAGAATGATTCGCATCGAACAGATTCAAGGGATCTAAACGAACCGTGTTGTTCCTGCAAAATGATAATTAATAATTTGCCGAATACTTCTTGCGAAAGGTGTCTTAAATTAGGAATTCATAGTTGAAACTAAGAATCTTGAATGGCTGAAGTAACCTCCATTCAGGATTCTTTTAATTTTTGATGAACATGCTTGAGAGGGCATGGGAACTAAATAGTCAATTCTTCTAAAGACATGCAAGAATTTAGAACAACCAGAGGACAAAGAATCATAATGAATATTTGGTTCAGATCCAAGGTGATTAAATAATTTATATGAAGCAGAAATATCCCTGTGGCACTGTCTCTGGCCATCAGGGATTATTTCATTTATAAAATCATTTAGTTCGATTCTTCAGGTCAACGAGACTCTGAACGGAGTTTAACGATAATGTCCAGCAGATCTTCCAGAAGGTCTGGCGAGAGACCGGCTTCTTCTGCTTTTTGAACGACACGCAGGTAAGGCCGACTTTCTTCTTTAAGCGTAAATTGAGTTGGTTCCTGATTGTTTTGAGAATCTTCGGAAGTTCCTAAGTTTGCTAGTGATGTTGGAAGAGAGTCGCTGCTAAGAAAGACGGTAGGGGAAACCTCAAGGGCCAGTGCTAAACGGCTAATGGTATCTATGCCGGTGGATTGACGTTTACCAGTTTCTAATTGACTGATAAGACTGCGAGCTACCCCGGATCGTATCGATAGTTCTTTAGCGCTGAGACCTTTTGTTAAGCGAATTTCTTTAAGCTTTTTTCCGAGTTCTGGCACAAGGTTTACCCTCCTTTCTTAGATACTTGCCATTTATTCTAAAAATCATAAGAGATTGCTAATAATGATTATAATGTCATGTTCTTTTTTAGAGAAATAAAACCCTTTGAGGTTCGCAAATTAGGACATCTGTGTTATAATGCTTAATATTGTTAATTCAAAATACTGGAAAGTTAAAGGAGACAAATGAAATGGATGAGAATCATTTCGGTCGGAATTTGAAAAATTGGCGGTTATATAGGGGAATGACTCTGCAAGATTTAGAATTGAAAACGGGACTGAAGAAGCAATATCTCACTCGAATCGAGCGGGGATTATATAAAGGTACACCAAATCAATGGATAAAACTGTTAAAGGTATTAAATGTTTCTCCTGAACAGTTTACTTCGGGCCCGGAATTATTAAATGAGGAGGAGTTACCCCACAGGAAACTACAGAGTTAAGTTAGAAAATGTTTGTGATAAAAACCACATGCCCTCAATGTCAAAGTAGTATATAATAAAATCTGGAGGGTGTGAACATGAAGAAGCTTTTCGTTGCAATTATTATGGTATCAATTGTTTTGGCTGGGTGTGGAAGTTCAAAAACCCAAACCCAAAGTTCTGGGGTTTCTCCACAAACGACGTCAGATGCTGCTCAGTCGGCTCAATCTAAAGATACTAATCAGCCAATTAATAAAACTCAAGATACTAATAGTCAAGTTAGTAAAACTAATGACACTAATCAACAAGTCGGTAAAACTCAAGATACTAGTAACCCTGTTAATAAAACAGAGAAATTGGATAAAGCAGCATTTGCTAAGTTCTTTGACGACACGGAGGTTTTTTTACATGAAATAGATGACCTCACCAATACGACCGACCCAAGTAAAGTTGATTCTGTCAATGCGAGCTTAGATAAAGTATCAAATATCAATGATAAACTATACGCCTTAAAAGTACCTAATGATCCAACTGGAGCCATCAATCCATATGAGTTACAATCTTATTTATCTGCGTACAATCTGGACTTCAAGGCATTGCTTATTTATAAACAATTGACATTGACGAATCAGGCCACTGATATTGATCCTGTTGAAATGACCAAAAAGATGACAAAAGATCGAGAGCTGTATACTGCTGAGTTATCTAAGTATAGGGAGATATGTAAGTAGGAGATCCTGGGCTAAGCAGTAAGCTCTAATTTATATAAAGAAACAGACAAACAAGCAAACAGATAAAAGATAAACATATAACCATATAACCATATAACCATATAACCATATAAACTTTAAAACAGATAAACGGACAGAGAATCCCTGAAAGGCGTAAACTAATTGCCTTCAGGGATTCCTTTTTAACAATTATATATGATTTAGAGATTCTCTAATACATGACTAACATGTCTTATATCTAATATATCTCTATTAAAATCTGAAACACGTTTGTTTCTTAACCAAATACTGGGGGGAAATAGGTCACCCAACCTCCGGTCAAATCTCTGACGCGGGTGAAGCCGTGCTGTGTTAACATTCTGTAGGCAACGTAACCACGTAGACCGATTTCGCAGTAGACGACAATGTCCTTGTCTTTTGGCAGTTCGGAGAGGTGGTCGCGGAGTTCGTCGATGGGGATATGGATGGAGCCGGGGATGAATTTTCCGCGTCGTTCTTCGATAGTACGGACATCGATAATACAGACATCGTTGGGGTTCATATCTTTGACTTCATACCATTGGACCATGCGGACATCACCATTGATGACGTTTTCTGCTACGTAGCCGGCCATGTTGACCGGGTCTTTGGCGGAGGAGAAGGGAGGAGCATAGGCTAATTCGAGTTCCTGTAAGTCATAGACGGTGCCTTGGCGGCGGATGACGCCGGCAATATCGTCGATTCGTTTATCGACACCGTTCATGCCGACAATTTGTGCTCCCAGGACTCGGCCGTTGCTTTTGTCAAAGAGAAGTTTTGTGGACAAGCGGGTAGCACCGGGATAATAAGCGGCATTGGAGCCGGAGTGAGTGAAGATGACTTCGTAAGGAATTCCGTATTTTTTAAGCATTTTTTCATTAGCACCGGTAGAGGCTGCTGCCATATCAAAGACTTTGGCAATGGAGGTTCCCTGAGTTCCTTCATATTTGCTGTCACGGCCGGCGATGACGTCGGCGACGATGCGGCCTTGTTTATTGGCGGGACCTGCCAGAGGGATGAGAGCAGGCTTTCCGGTGACAAAATGTTTCACTTCAATGGCATCGCCGACGGCGAAAATGTTAGGATCTGAGGTTTGGAGCTTTTCGTTGACTTTGATTCCGCCTAATTCGCCGATAGCCAGTCCGGCTTCCTTAGCGAGTTTAATTTCGGGTTTAACTCCGATGGCCAGGATGATCAATTCTGTCTCAACCTGATTACCGCTTTGCAGGGTGATGATAGTCTTATCTCCATCTTGGGTGAAGGATTTTACTCCGTCTTCTAAGATCAGGTCAACGTTTTTGTTGAAAATATGTTCGTGCAGAATGGCAGCCATTTCATAGTCTAAGGGAGCCATGACCTGATTGCTCATTTCAATCAGCGTGGTGTCTACTCCTTTATGCTGCAGATTTTCTGCCATTTCCAGGCCGATAAATCCACCGCCTACGACGGCAGCTGATCGAGGTTGCTTCTCATCAATATATTGTTTAATACGGTCAATATCTGTAACGTTGCGCACGACTAATGCTTCGATGTCGTCAATTCCGGGAATCGGCGGGCGAAGCGGTGCCGCTCCGGGAGAAAGGATCAATTGGTCATAGGTTTCGCGATAAGTTTTACCGTAAGCTTCCTGGACCTCCACAGCTTTTTCTGCGGGGAAAATACGGGTGACTTCACTAAAGGTTCGGACATCGATGTTAAAGCGTTTTTTCATGCCTTCGGGTGTTTGAACAAGCAGAGCGTCCCTTTGGTTAATGACTCCGCTGACATAATAGGGTAAACCGCAGTTTGCGTAAGAAATATGTTCTCCACGTTCAAAGATGATGATTTCCATGTCTTCATCCAGACGACGTAACCGTGCTGCGGCGCTGGCTCCTCCAGCTACTCCGCCGACTATGACTACTTTCTTGCCCATCACAACGTCTCCTTCGGCTTATAGATTAAAACCCCACCCCTAAGGGGTAACTGAATTCATGAAAATAATAACACGATTATTGGCATTTGACAATAATCGTGTTATCCTCAAGTAAGTATCTGGAAGAGCAGATTGAACCGAAAGGAGAGACCTATGCCTAGACCGGTGAAATGGAGACGGGTTGAACATATACCTGAGAATAAGTTTTTCGCTCCCTGCCCCAAGGGCAAATGCGCTTGTTTGGAGGGGGGCGAACAGAGTCAACTTAAACAGATCCAGCTTAAAATAGAAGAATTAGAGGCCATGCGGCTGAAGGATATTGAGGAACTATCCCAAGAAGAGTGTGCTGTCCGGATGCAGATCTCCCGGCAAACCTTTCAAAATATTATTGATGAGGCGCGGAGGAAGGTTGTCAAGGCACTGATGGACAACAGAGCGATCAGGATTGAAGGCGGCCATTATACGAAAAATGTCTGTTATTTCAAATGCAGGTCTTGTGGAAATGAGATGACAGTCACCTATGAGGAACGCGGGCTGATTTGCCAACACTGCGGCTCAAATAAAGTTGAGTGTGATAAGAAGCAATGTTGTCAGACACCTTGCGAAAAGTGAAGGCATCGGGCGGTAAACTCGGTGCCTTCACTTTTATTTTATCCTATCGTCAATAAATTAAAGCAATTAATAGACGCCATCACATTTTCAGTAACCTATTCAATTAATCATAATTCAGTTAATCGAAAAGGTCGTTGGTTGTCGTATCAACAATTTTTACATCCCGTTTGGAGATGAGTTCGCCTCCGGAAGTGAGGAATATATTTTTGGCAATGATTTGATCCATGACGGCTTCAATGTCGGCGGCAGTCAACCCTTCTTTTGGCTGGGGCATGGTTATGGTTACGGCGTTTCCGGCAGCGTTGTTGAAGGTCAATCTCAGGACTTTCTTAGTGGTACTGGCCACGGGGATTCCTCCTTTCTCTGAGGGTTATCTTTTTGTGATTAAATTCCTGTTCGGCCTTCGTTACGGAGTCAGGTCGACTCGGTTGTCTCTTCTGACGCTGATTAAGGGGTAGTCCTGAAGGCTATAAAGGGCTGCGGCAACATCATAGACATCTTGGTCTGAGCTGGTGGATTTGATATTGGCGAAACTGCGCTGGCTGAGTTTCGGGGAACCTTGATCGGTCAAACCGATCTGATAGGTTACGACCATTACGGAATCTTTGGTACTGGCGACGACTGGCATGATTTCACCCCCTTTCTTAATTATTAGACCTCACTCTTGGGAAGAGTGCTTGTCCTAATTTCAGTATATTGAAGGTCATGACTTCCTGTCACAATAGGGGAAAGACTGGGAATGAAATCACACCTCGCTCAGTCCGCGTAATCTGTCCAGTCTCCTCCTAACACTTCGGCGATTCGCCGGGCCCAGGAAGGGCTCATGCGGCGTTTGCCCCGTTCTAAATCACTGATAATATTAGCGGGAATGCCTGTTTTTTCGGCTAATTCCTTCTGAGATCCAATTGCTGCTTTGAGGCGGGCTTGTCTTAATTTTTGACCATGATAGACTGCTTCCTTTTTTTCACTCAAACCTTCGGTCCTCCTTCATAGGTTAATCCTAATATTATATGGACATGCCCTTGAGGTGGTGCTCGAGGGCTGTTATTAAATAGGTAGGCGGCATATTAAAAGCCTTGTTCGCTTTTAGACTTGAAGAAATTATGCCGGAAATGATGAATTTTAGGTCTTGACAAGTGCACCAGTTTGGAAGAAAATTAGTCATGCTAGCAAACAATATGCACACGAACGGTTGCAGTACAAACATAAGGGGGATTGGAATGAAAAGAGTTGCTTTAATCGTGCTGGCCATGGCTGTTGTTCTGACGGGCTGTGGTACAACGAGTCAACCGGCTGCAGGTCAATCAGCTGCTAAAGCAAGTACCAATGTTCAAACGACGAAACCTGTCTATGTCATGGCGGGAATTATTAATGCCAATGATAAGGCGAATATCACGACAAAGATTGCCGCCAAGGTTACAGGGATTTCGGTCGACGTTGGTTCTGTCGTCAAACAAGGAGACACTTTAGTTACCTTAGATACGAATGATATTCAGGCTCAAGTGAACCAAGCTCAAGCAGCAGTAGCAACGGCTCAGGCTAACTTGGCTAATGCTCAAGCCGGAGCGCGGCCCGAACAGATTTCTCAGGCTCAGGCAGCGGTAGACGCGGCAAAAAGCGCTTATACGAATGCTCAAACGACGTATAACCGGGATCAACAGCTCTTACAGTCAGGAGCTCTTCCGCAAGCGCAGTTAGATGCTGCTCAGACTCAGCTCACAGCTGCTCAAGCACAGTATAACTCGGCCCAGGATCAGTTGGATTTGTTAAAGAAAGGGCAAACCAAGGAAGCCATCGCTGCCCTGCAGGCTCAAGTTCAACAAGCTCAGTCAGCCGTGGATTATGCCAAAACCATGTTGGCTAATGGAACCATTGTGGCTCCTATAGCGGGAACAATTAGTGCCAAAAGTATCAATATCGGAGAATTGGCTTCTCCCGGAGAAACCTTACTTACGATTACGAACAATACTTCTTTATTTGTCAATGCCTCTTTACCGGCGGGACTTGCTGGCAGTGTTAAGGTCGGTCAAGACGTTGATGTTAAAGTTTCCGAGATTCCTGATAAAAATTTCACAGGGACTGTTTCGATGGTCAACTCTGTGGTTGACTCCCAAAATACAAGTGTATTAGTGAAAATCCAGATTAGTAATCCGGATCCCGCTTTAAAACCCGGTATGCTGGCGGAAATAGGCCTTAAAAAGTAAGGAGGCGATACGATAAGATGAACGAAAAGCGTAAAAGAATGATTTTAGCAATTCTTGTAGTTATGATCGCGGTCTTTGCCGGGATCGGAGGATATTACTGGTATCAAAATACGTATTACGTTTCCACTGAGGATGCCACCGTAACGGGTGACCTGGTTGCTGTCAGTCCCCAGATCTCCGGTAAACTGGTAGAGTTAGATGTCGAAGAAGGAGATACAGTGATTCAGGGCCAAATTATCGGCCGCCAGGGCATTGATAATCCTTCGGACACCAACATCGATGAAACGGTTCTCAGAGCACCGGTCAATGGAATTGTGATTAAGAAACAAGCAACTGTGGGAGAGGTTGTTTCCCCGGGTCAAACCATTGCTTACCTCATTGATCCTTCAAAGCTCTATGTTTCGGCGAATATCGAAGAAACAAAACTTGGTTCTGTTAAAGCAGGCCAAAAAGTCGATCTTACGATTGACCAATTTGGCAGCAAACAATTTACGGGTACAGTCAAATATGTGGGTCAAGCCGCAAACTCTGCCTTTTCTTTGCTGCCAACCTCAACGAGCGGAACGTTTACCAAGGTTATTCAAAAAATACCAGTAAAGATTAATCTTGATAAAAACGATGCTTCAATTCTGCCAGGGACAAATGCTGTGGTCCATATTCACATCAAGTGATGAGGTGAGATAAGTATGACTGAACATCACCATCCTGAACCGGAAGGCGCAGGTGATAACACTTATAAGTGGTTAGCCTTATTTGTGGTTGTCATAGGTACCTTTATGGTTATGTTGGACAGCAGTATTGTTAATATTGCGATTCCTAAAATGATGAATGTTTTCGGCACGGATTTGGACTCTATTAAATGGGTACTGACGGGTTATACTTTGGCCATGGGTGCCGTCGTTCCTATTACCGGTTTTTTAAGTGATACTTTTGGTATCAAAAAGCTCTTTATTGGTGCTCTGGGTTTGTTTACTATTGGTTCTTTCTTATGTGGTTTTTCCTGGAGCAATAATGTGATGGTTATCTTCCGAGTTGTTCAGGCAGTGGGCGGGGGAGCTATCATGCCTGTCGGGATGTCCTATATTATGCAGATTTTCCCTCTTCATGAGCGGGGAAAAGCTTTAGGCTTCTGGGGGATTGCCTCTATGGCTGCTCCGGCTATCGGTCCTACCTTGGGAGGCTATATCATTCAATATATGGATTGGCGCTTTATTTTCTATGTCAATGTTCCTATCGGTATCTTTGGGGTTATCTTTGCAAGTATTTTACTTAAAGACACGCCCTTAGTGCCCTACAAAGGAGATTTTGATTTTATTGGTTTAGTGTCTTCAATCGTAGGTATCGTGAGCCTTCTCTATGTCCTTGGTGAAGCAGATACTATTGACTGGGGAAATGTAAAATTTCCACTGCTGATAGCCCTCGGTGTTTTTGGCCTTGTGATCTTTGTTTATAACGAATTAACCCATCCCAACCCTATGCTGGAATTGCGTGTCCTTAAGATCTATGATTTTACCCTCAGCCAATTTATTACGGGGATCACGACCTTAGCTCTGATGGGCGGAGTCTATGTGCTTCCTTTATTCTTGCAAAATTTAAGAGGCTATACGGCGATGCAAACAGGCTTAATTCTTTTTCCCTCGGCCATTGCCTCAGGGTTGATGATGCCTGTCAGTGGTGCGATATTTGATAAGTTCGGTGCCAAAGTGGTTACCCTGCCTGGGCTGTTGATCCTTGCCTTTGCTACCTATCAAATGTCGCTCTTTAATATGGATACCCCTTCGACCTATATTACGATTGTTGCGGCAATCCGGGGAATCGGCCTTGGTCTGGCTATGATGCCTGTCAACACGGCTGCGATGAACGCTGTTCCCAGGCATTTATACGGGAAAGCAACCGCCCTTTCCACGACGATCCGCAGTATTTTGCAAGCTGTATCTGTAACCTTTATGACGACGATCATTTCCGGATCCACTAATGTTAACTATGCCAGACTGGCTGAACAGATAACTCCCTTTAATCGGACGGCCTCCTCGGTCATTACCATGTTGAAAGGTGTCTATTGGAGTTACGGGTTACCACAAGTGGATGCTATGGAAAATGCTTATGCGACCATTGGACAGGTGATTTATGGTCAAGCTTATCTGGACGCCATGAATCATGCGGTTGCTCTCACTGTGCCGATCGTTTTCGTGGCGATCGTGCTGGTTCTCATGATGAGTCCTAAAAAAGCAACTGGGCAGAAGAAGGGCCCAACTCAGGAAGGAGAGAAGGTGACTCATGAACCAGAAACAGGAGTCGCAGCAATTATGGAGTAATCCTCCGGAGAGCCCTTCAGAGCGAATCGTATTTTTATTCAAAGCGGTTCAGAAAATCTACCGGGACCAGATCTTCGAAAAGTCGCAGCAATATGGGTTTACTGGTCCGCAATTAGGTTTGATCTTTGGTCTGAGCAAGCACCCTTATTCTACCTTAAATGAGCTGAGCGATTGTATAGGATTATCTAAGAGTACGGTTTCCGGAATTGTCAACCGCTTGGTTGGTCAGGGAGTTGTTATTCGCGAGATTCCCGAGAATAATCGCCGGATTGTGCGCTTATCTCTATCCCCGGAATTTGAAAAAAACAACGTCATTAAAGAACTGTTCAACAATTACATTTCGGATTCGCTCAAGGGTGCCAGTGAAGAGGAACTCGAGAAGATAATTGGCGGGCTGGAGGTCCTTTATAATTTATTGACTAAAGGCAATGATCCCTCCTAAGACGCCTTATCCAAGATACAAACCCTTGAAGAAACTGTAGAACTGAAGAGATCGTTTCACAAAATTAAAAGGCTCAGCTGAGATTTTGAACTGTCCCCTGTTCACAAGGGAGCGTATCATGTTCACTCAACTGAGCCTTTTTCGCTTTTATCCAATCGTAAGACTCCCGCTTGTACAAGTGGGAGTGGTTCCATACCTTGCTTCGGTGGGAATGGAGTCCATCATTCAGCGTGATAGCATTTTTTATGGGCTAGGCGCTTTCATTAAGTTTATTGAACGTTTAAACGTTGATGGGGGTGGGGATTCTCGTAGTTTGGCTTTCTGAGCTCGGGGAGGGGAAACTAAATTAGGAACGCCAGACAAAAAATGCAATAATCAGAAGGCAAATAACCACGGTCCCCGCAATAATTAATAAGTCTTGGCGGGATGGCAGATGGAAGGGAGAATCATTAAGGTGCTTCCAGGGCATCGTTTTCACTCCTCGTATAATATAAATGGATAGGTATATATTCCACACTGAGCTAAATTTTCCTTTTACATCCATAACATATCCTGGAATTATTTCTAAAGTTTATTAGATTACATCTGGTTTTGGTATAATATTTCTCAATCAATTAATCATCTGCTCTAACTTTATTTGCTTAAACTTTAGCCAATCGTAAGGCTCCTACTTCTACAAGTGAGAGGTCCCCATTTAGCAAAACGAGTTTGCTTGACAAATGACGTGATCAAATGCTAAAATAACTAAATGTGGTGGCTTCTCACCGCAACCGCTCAAATCAGGTATTAACAGGTTTTTGAGATTAAAAGCCGGCCTGCAATGGCGAGTCTAGGGTATGGGAGGTGTAATGTAATTATGTACGCAGTAATTGAAACCGGCGGCAAACAGTTTAAAGTCCAAGAAGGCGACGAAATTCTCGTTGAGAAATTGGAAGCGAATGTTGGAGATACGGTGACCATTGACAAAGTGCTGCTCTTGGAAAAAGAGGGTGTTGTCAAAGTTGGTACTCCTGTTGTAGCAGGTGCTAGCGCAGTGCTTAAAGTTGTAGAGCACGGCAAAGGGGCGAAAGTCATTGTTTTCAAATATAAGTCGAAGAAAAACTATCGCCGTAAACAGGGACATCGTCAACCTTACACAAAGGTTCTCGTCGAAGCACTCCAAGCCTAAAGGAGAAGAGGGAATTCGTTTCCTGGTTTGGCTGGATGAGCAGAAGCGGATTCACAGTTTTGAGATCTCCGGTCATTCCGGATACGCCGAAGCAGGTCAGGATATTGTCTGTGCAGGGGTTTCCGCTCTGAGCATTGCTGCTGCCAATGGTTTGGAACATTTTCTTTCTCAGGCTCCTCAGGTGCAGGAAGACGAAGGTTTTCTTTCTTGTCAGCTGACAGGAATTTCTGAGCAGGAACTGGATCAGGCGCAGTGGATTCTGCAAACCCTAAAGCTTGGTATCGAACAAATAGAAGCGGTCTACGGGCCGGCATATATATTAATTGATCAAAGGAGGTGGACTCCATGTTAAACATGAATCTGCAGCTCTTTGCCCATAAAAAAGGGGTAGGTAGTTCCAGAAACGGCCGGGACAGTAATGCCCAACGTCTTGGGTTAAAACGAGGCGACGGACAATTCGTTACAGCCGGTACAATTATCGTTCGCCAACGGGGAACGAAGTTCCATCCCGCTAAAAATTGCGGCATCGGTAAAGATGATACCTTATTTGCACTCATTGATGGTTATGTTAAATTTGAGCATAAAGACAGGGTGCACAAACAAGTGAGCGTTTATGCGGAACGCAAAACACCGGTAGTTGCTGCAAAATAAGCTGTTTCCCTTACGCCCCTGGGATTTCCCCAGGGGCTTTCTATGTTTGGCGCCTGCCAAGTTTTTTATTACATACATAAATACATGGCAAAACTTCACGCTAATTTATGCAATCGTAAGACTTCCGTTTCTAAAAGTGGGAGAGGTTCCCAGGCCTTGTTCAGCATGAGCTGAAGGAGTTCACGGGGAATTAAGTTACCAATGAGAGGAAAGGATGATAATGTCAGAACTTGAACATCAGTTATTAGCGGAGATGGTCCAGTGGTATCGCCTGCAGCGGCATGACTTTTTTAACCACTGGCAGGTTGTGATGGGGAATATACAGCTCCAGCAGTCGGAGAAGGCCCTTGCCTATATCCACGAAGTGATCAAGCCTCAGGAGGAGCAGAAGATTGGCCAAATTCCAGTCCCGGTGCTTTCGGCAATCCTGCTCAGCTGGGTCATTCACCTTAGGCAGCTTAATATTACGACCTCTTTGAGTTTCCCGGACGAGATGCGGCTGGAGGATTTTTGGCAGGATCATTGGCAAAAAGAATATGGAGAGAGCTTATTCGGGTACACTAGAGAATGTTTGGAGAAGGTACAGCAGTATAACGGATTGCCGGATTTGAATTCGGAGGTCTATTTATTTGAAGAGAACGAAGGCTTTTCTTGCCAGTTTATTCTGGAGGATGAAGAAAAAGTGCTCTTTGAGAAGATGAGTTATTTTGGGATACAAGGAGAATAGCCATGTCGTTATTTTATGATCGAGCAAAGATTTATGTCAAGGGAGGCGACGGCGGAGCAGGTGCAGTCGCTTTCCGCCGGGAGAAATATGTGCCGGAAGGCGGCCCCAGCGGCGGAGACGGAGGCCGGGGCGGCGATGTTGTTTTTGTCGGTGACGAGGGCATGAGTACTCTGGTGGATTTTCGCTATAAACGCCATTATAAAGGGGATCGGGGCGAGCATGGACAGTCGAAGAATATGACCGGAAAAAGTGCTGACGATGTCGTTCTGCGTGTTCCCGTGGGCACAGTAGTTTTGGATGATGACAACGGGAATGTGATTGCTGATATTACGGAACATGGCCAACGGGTGATCGTTGCCGCCGGCGGCAGAGGGGGCCGGGGAAATGCTCGCTTTATGAGCAATACGAACAAGGCTCCTACCCTGGCAGAGAATGGCGAACCAGGCGAGGAACGCTGGCTGAGATTAGAATTGAAACTCCTGGCAGATGTGGGATTGGTGGGATTTCCCAATGTGGGGAAATCTACCTTGATTTCTAAAGTTTCAGCCGCCAAGCCTAAGATTGCCGATTACCATTTCACAACTCTTGTGCCGAATCTCGGGGTCGTTGATCTCGAAGACGGTCTGAGTTTTGTTATGGCGGATATTCCGGGCCTGATTGAAGGTGCTCATACCGGAGCGGGATTGGGGCATGAATTTTTGCGGCATACGGAGAGAACTCGCTTAATTTTGCATGTCCTGGATATTTCCGGGTCAGAAGAACGAGATCCTCTGGAGGATTTTCGCATTATTCAGAAGGAGCTTAGACTGTATAGTCCGGACCTGGCTGAACGTCCTCTTCTGATTGCAGCTAATAAAATGGATATTCCGGGTGCGGAAGAAAATCTTCAGCGCCTCAAGGATGAGCTGGAGGAAGGGCAGGAAGTTTTCCCTATCTCCGCGGCAACGGGTGAAGGACTGCAAGCCTTAATTTATCGGATTGCTCAACTTTTGCCGGATATTCCGATGCCGGAAATTACAAACTATGATGAGGAACATTTGATAACGAAAGCTGAGCCGGAAAAGCGCTTCGAAATTATTAAAGATAATGATCATTATCTGATTACAGGAAAAGAAATCGAGAAACATGTGGCCATGACGTTGTTTGATCATGAAGAGAGTGTTTATCGTTTTCAAAATATCTTAAAAGCCATGGGGGTTGACGATGCTCTGCGTGAAGCGGGAATTAAAGAGGGAGACAGCGTGGAGATCGCAGGGGTAACCTTTGAATGGGAGTAGGCAGCAACAAGAATTTGGACCTTTGGAGGTAATACTGTGAAGAAACGTCTCTGGTGGGGAATAGGAATCGTAGTTGTCCTTCTAGCGGCTGGCGGCTGGTGGCTTTGGCGAAATACTCAGACACCACTGAAAGTCAGTGCCGGCAAAGTATCTCCGATTTCGATGCAGGAGGACATTTATGCCACGGGAAGTGTTGCTCCTAATTCGCGCCAGGATGTGTATGCCTTAAACCCCGGTCTTGTTTCCAAAGTTGCAGTTAAAGCTGGAGACTCTGTCAAAACCGGTCAGGGCCTGGTCGCTCTTGATCAGACTTTGGCCAATGCCCAAGTGGCTCAGGCTCAAGCGAATGTTGATGCGGCGCAGGCTGCCGTCAATGCTGCCCAAGGTAATGTAACAGATTTGAAGCAAGCTCAGAATGCTGTTCAAAGCTCTGCAGCCACTGCCGGAGCTGCACAAGCGGGTGTCGGTACTGTTAATATCAGCGGAACGGTTGGCGGAAATATTAGCGGTAATATGGGGAGTGCAAGCAGCGGCCTGGGAAGTTCTGTTCACCAGGCTGAAGGGACTCTGGCCCAGAGCCAGGCCGGATTAAAGCAGGCCCGGGAAGCCTTGCAGGCTGCTCAGGTCCAGAGAGACCAATTAACCTACAAGTCGACCCTTGACGGGACAGCTCTTGAGGTCAATGCTCAGGCCGGAAATCCGGCACCGGTCCAGCAGCCCTTAGTGGTGGTAGCGGATCTGAAGCATCTGAATGTGCAATTGCAGCTCAATGAAATGGACGCCGCTAAGCTTAAGGTGGGCGGAAAAGTGACTGTAACCAGCAAGACTTTGGGAAGCACCTCTCTGACGGGAGTTGTTGCTGAAATCGCACCTGAGGCGGTCATTCAGCCATCCGCTCAGGGAAACAATTCTCCAACCGTGGCGGTGACGGTCCGTTTGGATCAAGCGCCTGCTGTGTTGAAGCCGGGTTATTCCGTAACAGTCCAGGCTATTGTGGCCACGAAAAAGAATGTTCTGGCGGTTCCTCTGGAATCTTTATTTCAGGAGGGAAGCAAGAATTATGTCTATCGTATTCAGAACGGGCTTCTTCAAAAAACGGAGGTCAAGGTGGGGATCGGCAATGATACCGATCAGGAGATTACCGCCGGGCTTAAATCCGGGGATCTGATTGTTCTCAATCCTACGAATCAACTTTCCGAAGGCCAGGCTGTAACTCCCGATTGGGGGAGTGAAGGAGCATGAGTCTGTATGAGGCCTTGCGGGGAGCCCTGTTTAGTTTGCGGACCAACAAGCTGAGGTCAGGTCTGACTATGTTGGGTATTGTCATAGGAATTGCTGCTGTTATTGCCGTGGTGACCATCGGTTTGGGCGGCAAGGCGGCCATAATGCAGGAAATGGAAAAGAGCGGCGTCAATCTCTTTGTCTTGTACCCAAAATCTGTTAGCCAAACGGCACAATCTGAGGATAACGGCTTGACCCTGCAGGACTGTGAAACTTTAAAAAGGTCTTTGCCCCAAGTAAAGACGCTGCTTCCGGCAAGCGTTAACTATGCTGCTTTGGAAGTCAATCAAAAAAATTCCTCGGCCATGATCGTGGGAACAACCTCGGAATTCGCTGGTTTGCGCAGTCGGGATGTGGCCTTGGGACGTTTTTTCTCCGGGGAGGAATATGAAGCGGAACGCCGCGTTGTGGTCATTGACCAAAGCCTGGCTGATACGTTGTTTGGAGCCGGTAACCCTTTGGGACAGCAGGTGATGATCCAAAACGTTCCTTGCAGAGTTATCGGAGTTCTGGCAAAGGATACCTCGGCCTTTTCCCAGTTTGAAGTGGGTCCTCAGAATTCCTATGCCTATGTTCCCTGGGGGACTTGGACTGATATTTTCCAATCGACTCGGGTTGACCAATTAGAGGGCGCAACGTATCAGGAATCTGATCTGGACAGTGTAATTTCCAGAGCGAAAGGCATTTTGAATGTGCGCCATGGAACGACTGATCAGTATGAGGCCTATAATGTCCAGCAGTTAGTAAAGTCTGCTGATAAAATTACGCAAATTTTAACGAGTATCATTGGCTTGGTCGCCGGGATTTCACTGCTGGTCGGCGGGATTGGGATCATGAATATTATGCTGGTATCGGTGACGGAACGGACGCATGAAATAGGTTTGCGGAAAGCTGTCGGGGCCAAAGAACGCGATATTTTGCTGCAATTTCTCTTGGAAGCCATTGTCTTAGCGCTGACAGGAGGCATTGTGGGGATTGCCCTGGGTGTGGGAAGTGCACTGACGGCGGCGGATCTTTTAAACTGGCCGCCTCTGTTATCCGGGTGGGCGATTCTCTTTGCCGTGACGTTTTCCTTGGCAGTCGGACTTTTCTTTGGCTATTACCCGGCGCTGCAGGCAGCGAAGCTTGAACCGATTACAGCTTTGAGATATGAATGACGCTTGCGTAAAACAGATTGAATTAGGACCGATTAAAAAAGAAGGAACAAAGGCGTTTCGTTTAATTAAGGAGGAAACTTTGTGTTAAAAGGTAAGCAAAAACGTTTTTTAAGGGCGATGGGCAATGAAATGGACCCAATTCTTCAAGTCGGCAAGGGCGGAATTGGGGAAAGTGTTGTTACTCAGACGAACGAAGCCTTAGAAGCGCGTGAATTGATTAAAGGGCGGGTCCTGCAAAATTGCCTGGAAGAGCCCAAAAGTGTCGCAGCTAATCTGGCTGAACAAACAAGGTCTGAGCTGGTTCAAGTCATCGGACGGAATTTTTTGCTTTACAGGCCGTCAAAAGAAAAACCGCAGATTGTTTTGCCTGATTAGGGCCTGGGGAAAGAAGACTTTTGGCGAGAATCCTTGGAGTTGGAGTTTCAGACGTAGATATATAACGAAGATATATTTAGAAGCAGGTAGTGAATGAAAAAGGTTTCGGGGGCGTTTCCCCGAAACCTTTTGATGTTTTAATTGTCTTTATTTATGATGTTGGCCAATTGATCGGAAATGTAACTGGCCATTAGACTATATCCCGTGTCCAGGGGATGAAGCCCATCTGACAGGATGCCGGATAGATTCGTTTGATTACTTGGAAAACCGTTCCAAACATCCAACAAATGTGCCCCGGTATTGTTAGTAGCTATAATTATTTGGGATCTGATGGCTTTAAATAAGGATTCATCTGTCGATACCATCGGGGGTTCGACGATGCAGAATATATCTGCTTGGGGAGCTTCCTTTTGAATGAGACGGATTAAGTTAGTATATTTTAAAGAGAACTGGCTGGGCTGATAAAAATTTCGGTCATTTCTCCCTACGCAAATAAACACTGCGTCAGTATCTTTGTCTATTTCAACGGCTCGCTGTAAACAATAATCTACAAGTGTTCCTGAGGAACCTTTGTTGTCCCAGATTATACGATGTCCATACAGTTTGCTCAAAGAGGTGTTAAGATCTGAATTCCAGCCTTTGGTTAAAGGATCTGAAGCGCCTCGGCTCACTGCAATTGAATCGCCAAGAATGACTGCGTTGATGTCATTCGTTTTCAACTTTTTAATGCCTGTGATGACAGTACTCTGTGCCCCCAGTGCTTTTTGAGGGAGGGCAAAACTTACCGCAGCGAAGACTATTGCTAGGGATAAAATTATGGCTAGTTTGTTTTTAACAAGCATTTGTTTCTTCTCTCTTTCGTGTTTCATTGTGCATTCGCGCTCATCTTTCATGATCTCATAATCTATTTGCGAAGTAAGGGGAAACTTGTCTAAATAACAAATAAATTTGCGATTGATTACATGAGAGGCCTGGCCCTAAAAATGACCGGCAAAAGATCTTGATATCGATGCATTAACTGGTATAGTAAGAGGGGAAAGTTTGGCAAACCATAATGAAAGAAAATGGGGATAGTTGTTAGTTGATGAACCCTATGGAGCCGGAAAAGCCATTCGCTCGGAACGAACTCGCGGATGTGTTGTGCTGCTGCGGTAGTAGACGTGAAGACGGGAATTCCGAGCGGCCTAAAAAAGGAGGGTAATGATGATCAGTAACCAGGATATCTCACAAGCTATGACCATTAAATTAGATGCTGTATTGCCTGAGCCTAAGAAATTCGTGGCAGGAATTCGCCGGGCGCCCGATCGGGGATATAGTCTTACCCCGGAACAAACGAAGATTGCTTTGAAAAATGCTCTGCGCTATGTACCGGAAGAGCTGCACGAAACCTTAGCTCCTGAGTTTCTCGAAGAATTGCGCACTCGGGGGAGAATTTATGCCTATCGTTATCGCCCGGAAGGTCGATTATCTGGAAAGCCTATCTCAGATTATAAAGGCAGCTGCCTTGAAGGAAAAGCTTTTCAGGTGATGATTGACAATAATCTGGACTTTGAGGTAGCCTTATATCCCTATGAGCTGGTTACCTATGGAGAAACGGGCAGCGTTTGTCAGAATTGGCTGCAGTATTGTTTGATAAAAAAGTATTTGGAAGTCTTGACCGATGAGCAGACGTTAGTATTGGAATCCGGTCATCCCGTGGGCTTGTTCCCTTCGCGCCCTGAAGCGCCTCGAGTTATTATCACCAATGCTCTAATGGTAGGGATGTTTGACAATCAGAAAGACTGGGAAATTGCTGAACAAATGGGCGTCGCCAATTACGGACAGATGACCGCGGGAGGCTGGATGTATATCGGGCCCCAAGGCATTGTGCATGGAACATTTAATACCTTACTTAATGCCGGGCGGATGAAATTAGGGGTTCCGCATGACGGAGATCTGAGAGGCCGTTTATTCATCTCTTCAGGTCTTGGCGGGATGAGCGGTGCCCAGGCTAAATCTATTGAAATTGCCCGGGGTGTAGGGATTATCGCTGAAGTTGACGAATCGCGGATTCAAACCCGGCACGAACAAGGCTGGGTTACTAAGGCGTCGTCTGATTTGGGTGAAGTCTTTAGAATTGCTGAGGAGTATTTGCAGAAGCAGGAACCCATGTCCATCGCCTATCACGGGAACGTGGTCGATCTCCTGGAGTATGCTGTGCAAAAGAATATAAAGGTTGACTTGCTTTCCGATCAGACGTCTTGCCATGTGGTCTATGAAGGCGGCTACTGTCCCCAGGGGGTAACGTTTGCCCAGCGGACAGAGATGCTTGCTGCGAATCGCGAGGAATTTAAGAAGCGAGTCGATCAAAGCCTGAGACGCCACTTTGATTTAATTTCGGAGTTAGTTAAACGGGGAACTTATTTCTTTGACTATGGCAACGCTTTTATGAAAGCGGTCTATGATGCTGGGGTCAGGGAAATTTCCAAAAATGGAGTCGATGAGAAAGACGGTTTTATTTTTCCATCCTATGTAGAAGACATCATGGGACCGGAACTCTTCGACTATGGTTATGGGCCTTTCCGCTGGGTTTGTTTGAGCGGCAAAAAGGAAGACCTGCATAAAACGGACGAAGCGGCTATGGCCTGCATTGATCCGGATCGCCGGGGGCAAGACAGGGATAACTATATTTGGATCCGGGACGCTGAAAAGAATAAGTTGGTTGTAGGAACTCAAGCAAGAATTTTATATCAGGATGCCGAAGGGCGGATTAAAATTGCTCTTAAATTCAATGAATTAGTCCGCCGGGGAGAAATTGGTCCGGTAATGCTGGGACGGGACCATCATGATGTGAGCGGTACGGATTCCCCCTTCAGGGAGACAGCTAATATTAAAGACGGAAGTAATGTTATGGCCGATATGGCTGTGCAGAGTTTTGCCGGTGATGCTGCCCGGGGAATGAGTCTGGTGTCCCTGCACAACGGCGGGGGCGTAGGCATCGGCAAAGCCATCAACGGCGGCTTCGGCTTAGTGCTTGACGGGAGCGAACGAGTGGATAAGGTTATTAAATCGGCTCTTTTATGGGATGTTATGGGAGGCGTTGCCCGCCGTTCCTGGGCACGCAATAGTCATTCCGTTGAGACAAGCATTGAATTTAATGAACGGTATCATGGTGCCGGGCATATTACTATACCGTTTATTCCGAGTGAGGAACTCATAGAGAGGGTAACGAGACACTTGCTCGACCATACGCCGGGCCGGTCAAACTAGGGCTTTAAACTTGGATGGGAGTTTTTTGATTGGGGGAGCAGAGTTTGGAGTTAAAGAATATGAGTTTGCGGGAGTTTGCTTCGGAGGTGGCTTCTTCGTCACCTGCGCCGGGGGGAGGGAGCGTTGCTGCTTATGCCGGGGCCCAAGGCTTTGCGTTGGTGGCGATGGTTTGTCGCTTAACTATCGGGAAGGAGAAGTTTTCCTCCGTTCAGGAGGAGATGAAATCCTTGTTGGCCATTGCCGAGAAGAAACAAGAGTCTATGCTGGCGCTGGTGGATGATGATACTGAGGGGTTTAAGGCTGTTATGAAGGCTTTAAGTCTCCCGAAGAACGGCGACGAGGAAAAAGCTCTGCGCCGTGAGGCTTTGGAAGAGGCGACACTGATGGCCGCAGTCATCCCCTTGCATACTGCTCGGGAGTGTTTGGCAGGGCTGCGTGAACTTCCCGGTTTATTAGACAAAGGGAATCCTAATGCCTTAAGTGACATGGGAGTGGCAGCCTTGATGTTTAAGTCCGGCTTAGAAGGGGCTTTGTATAATGTCCAGATCAATGCTATAGGTTTAAAGTCACCCGAGAAGAAGGAGGACTTACTGACGAAATGTAAGGCCCTGCGATCCGAGGGAAATGGGTTATTTGAAGCGTGTCAGGGGAAAGTGTTAGAGCAGTTAAAATAAAAGGCACATTATCGAGTTTATATAGAATAAGATAATAACTCTAATCAATGTCATGAAAGAGAAGCAGAGTTTTTTAGGGGGATTAATGGTGGTAAAAATCGTAGAATGTATTCCTAATATCAGTGAGGGACGACGACCGGAGGTTGTCGAAGAAGTCATTGCTGAAGTGAGACAAGTACCGGGCGTTACTTTGCTGGATTATTCGAGTAATGCCGACCATAATAGAACCGTTATCAGTATGATCGGTGAGCCGGAGAAAGTGCTGGAGGCTGCCTGGCGGTTGATTGTTAAAGCCGCCGAAAAGATTGATTTGGACCAGCATCAAGGTGAACATCCTCGTATGGGAGCAACGGATGTTGTTCCTTTTGTTCCGGTTCGGGGCATGGCTATGGAGGAATGTGTGGATCTGGCCAAACGATTGGGAGAACGTGTTGGACGGGAGCTGTCCATTCCGGTCTATCTCTATGAGAAAGCGGCAACGCGGCCGGAACGCCGGAATTTGGCCGATGTACGCAGAGGACAGTACGAGGGACTGAAAGAGAGTATTGAAACACCGGAGCGCACTCCGGATTTTGGACCGAGTGTTCTGGGAAAAGCCGGAGCGATCGCCATTGGTGCGCGGCCTCCTTTGGTAGCCTTTAATGTCAATCTGGGGACAACAAATTTAGCGATCGGCAAAGCGATTGCCAAAGGAATCCGCGGCAGTTCCGGGGGGTTTGTCAATGTTAAGGCCTTAGGGATCGATCTTTCTGAGCAGGGCATGATTCAAATCTCTATGAACATGGTTGATACCCAGGGAACTCCGCTCCATCGGGCCATGGAATTCATTCAAACGGAAGCGGCCCATTACGGCGTTCCGGTTATCGGCAGCGAAATCGTGGGGCTTGTTCCGTTGGATGCTATGCTTGATGCGGCAACATATTACTTGAAGCTGCACGATTTTTCCAGCGAGCAACTCTTAGAGAAGAGGGTTTTTGGGTTTTAGGATTTTAGGATTAGAAGGAACTATGGATCAGATTCTAGAGGAGATGATATCATGCCGAGCGCAGATCTTGTGATCCATTCTGCAGATATGATGGTGACGATGAGAGGACACTCTGACTCTCCGGCTCGTCGAGAGGGAATGGCGGAGATCGGGTTGATTGAAAACGGCGCAGTAGCCCTGCGCGAAGGTCAGATTGTTGCGGTGGGTTCGACAGAGGATATTTTAGCAGAGGGATGGGTAGGCCCCTATACCGTGCAAATTAATGCTCAGGGTAAAGTGGTAACACCCGGGTTTGTTGACCCGCATACCCACGTCATTTATGCAGGCTCGAGGGAAAATGAGTTATCCCTGAAATTAAAAGGTGTACCCTACATGGAAATTCTTCAGCAAGGCGGAGGAATTCATGCAACGGTCCGGGATACGCGGCTGGCTTCTGATGCGGAGGTAAAAACGCAAACCAGAAGTCGTCTTAAGACTATGTTAAGTCATGGAACGACGACGGCAGAAGTTAAGAGCGGCTATGGACTTACCGTTGAGGAAGAGCTGAGAATGTTACGCTTAATCAAGGAATTAAATATGGAGCAGGATTTGGACCTCGTTCCAACCTTTATGGGCGCCCATGCTGTCCCTTCTGGTTATACTGAAGATGAGTATACGGACTATGTTGTGGAGGATATGCTGCCTCAAGTCGCTTCCCGAGGGCTGGCAGAGTTTTGTGATGTTTTCTGTGAGCCGGGAGTTTTCAGTGTCCAATCAAGTAAAAGAATTTTAAGCAAAGCCAAGGATTTGAACTTAAAGCTTAAAATTCACGCTGATGAATTAGAAGCTTCCGGAGGCGCTGAATTAGGGGCCAAACTGGAGGCCATCAGCGCCGATCATCTGCTGCAGGCTTCTGATGAAGGCATTGCGGCTCTCGCCGAACGGGGAGTTATTGCTGTTCTCCTTCCGGCAACCTCCTTTAATCTTGCTAAAAATTCTTATGCTCGGGCACGGGCAATGATCGAAGCAGGGGTGCCTGTTGCTGTGGCGACAGATTGCAATCCCGGGTCATCGCCGACGGAATCAATGCCTTTTGTTCTGACTCTTGCCTGTCTTTATCTTCGCCTGACTCCTGAGGAGGCTTTGACAGCGGCAACAATCAATGCGGCCCATGCGGTGGGCAGAGCCGCTCAGGCAGGCAGCCTGGAAGTCGGCAAGCAAGGAGACATCTTAGTTCTGAATGTTCCTAATCTCAACTATTTACCCTACCATTTTGGCAATAATCCTGTTGATGTGGTGATCAAGAACGGCAGGATCGTCTGGAGAGTTTAATGAGTCCACTTTTGTGGGTGAGGCTGCTTTCTTCTGGGATCAATTGTGTTTTTTGAGATTTGCTTAATATTAAAAGGAGCCTTGTGAACTTCTAATTCTGAAGTCCGCAAGGCTCTGTTTTGTTTGTTTTCAGCTTACGATTTATATCCATATCCATATCCTAAAGTTTTCGCCAACGGGCATTACGTCCTCGTTCGATGCATTCGATAATTCCTTCCTGGCCAAGTCTATTAAGTATTCTTTGGATCGTTGGCCTGCTGACGCCGGGAGCGTTATCTTGAATATCGTGAATAGTGAAGTCGGCGATAAAGTGGTCAATAACGTCCTGTACCTTTTGGGCTTTCCATCCTTTGCGTTGATCAGAACACGTTATCTGTCCTACTCGTTCTTCAAATTTTTGATAGGATTTGAGGATGACTACGAGAAAATAGTTAAGCCATGGCTTTAGATCATGGTTGCCATCATGCCAGCTTTTGGATGATTGCTCCAGCGTCTCGTAGTATTGGTTTTTCGTTTCTTCAACAATCTTTTCCAGACTTATATAACGCCCTACCTCGTGACCGGTTTGATAGAGCAGGAGCAGAGTCAATAAGCGTGCCAGGCGGCCGTTCCCATCCGGGAAAGGATGAATACAAAGAACGTCCAAAATGAAAGCAGCTATGAGAATCAATTCATTAATTGTTCCCTGTTCTCGTTCTCTAAGAAAAGAAGCTATCAGTTCATCAACTGCTTCGGCTGTTTTCCAAGCCGGAACAGGAATAAAGCGCACTCGTTTAGTTCCATCAGGGAGTGTCTCTGTGATTTCATTTTCACTTGTTTTATAGCGGCCGCCTGACTCTGTGGCATACTGCATAAGGTCACGATGTAATTGAAGAATAATACCGGACTTAATGTTCATATAGACAGCTGATGTATGAATTGTTGCCAGGACATCGCGATAGCCTGCCACTTCTGATTCCAGTCGGTTCTGTGGCATAGCGTTCTTATTGACAATGGAATTTAATCGTTTGGCGGATACGATTATCCCCTCCAGCCGATTGCTTGATTCAGTACTTTGAATAATTGCAGACTTTTGCAATGCACTAAGTACCTCTGGTTGTTGTTGTTTAAAAAGGCCCTGTTTTCCTTTATATTCTTGGATTCTGCTTATAAGCTGCATTGTCTCATTAGACCAAGTCATTCCCTGTAATTTATCATTTCTGAATGACATCATTGTAATATTTACCCCCTATTATATATATAATATTACCACAAATTATATATATAATATACATAAAATATACCAATATAGTTGCGAGTAAATTTTTTGATTATTATATACATTTACAAATGAGTGAAAAGTGGTATAATGAACATTAATAAACATAATAGAACTATGTAGAACAATGACATTAGTACTCGAACACAACAGAACACTAATAAACAAATAGTAGGTGCGAATTATGTTTCAGATTGAGCGCAGAGACTTGATAATGCAGTACCTGGAGCAGCACGAAAGTGCAACTGTGGAAGAATTGGCCAAACATTTAAATGTTACCCCCATGACGATAAGGCGGGATCTTAACCATTTAGAAGACACTAATATAATTACTCGCACGTTCGGCGGGGCGGTCCTAAAATCTCGTTTAGCTGCTGAAGTACCCTACAAACACAAAAGTATCAGCCATAAAAAAGAAAAAGAAAGAATTGCCGAGTACGCAGTTTTCCTGGTACAGGACGGACAGATCGTTTTCCTGGATTCAGGAACCACCACTATGGAGATTGTCAAAAGGCTAACGAGTAAAAAAGATCTTACGGTTGTGACCAATGATGTTATGATTGCTGCTTATCTTGCTAATCATTCGGATTTCCAAATTTTATGTACCGGAGGTTATGTCCAGAATCGGACAGGTACCTGTATGGGATCAAAATCCACCGAGTTCTTGCAGGGAATCAACGGAGATATCTGTTTTGTCGGAGCTAATGCTATTGATTTGGAAAAGGGCGTTTGTACCCCGACTTTAGAAAAAGCTGATGTCAAAAGACAAATGCTCAAGTCGGCTGCCACCCGTGTTTTAGTCGTCGACAGCAGTAAATTTAACAAAAGAAGTTTCTCTAAGGTTTGTGACTTAGATGATCTGGATATCATTGTTACCGATTGTAACCTGGATGAGGAAACAGTCACCAAAATTAAAGACTTCAATCTTGAGATAAGGCAAGTTTAAGTCTTGAGGGAATTTGAGATCGGAGCTGAAGTTAATGCCAAAGGTTGTTATTATCGCCGATGATTTAACAGGAGCTAACGCAACGGGTGTCCTGCTGGCCAGACAAGGTTTTAAGACTGCAACTTTTTTGGATTTGCATCAATACGATGAACAAGAGAATGCAGGTTTGAATGTCATTTCCATTAATACCGACAGCAGAGGCGTTGATGAAGATACTGCCTACGAGAGAGTCAAAGAAGCGGTTCGGTTTTTTCAGGATACAGGAACAGACGTTGGGTTGTTTTGCAAGCGCATCGATAGTACTCTGCGCGGCAACATTGGTGCGGAAATTGCCGCAGTTTTGGACAATTTGCCTGACGAAACCATTGCCGTAGTGGTTCCGGCTTTTCCTGGTTCCGGACGGGTAAGCATCGGCGGTTACCTGATGGTAAATTCTGTCCCCTTGGAAAAAACAGGCGTAGCCAGAGATCCCAAATCACCCGTTCATACCTCTCAGATTGTAGATTTAATTAAATGTCAATTGAGAGAAAACGTCGGATTCATAGATTTAGCTAAAACTCTGCGCGGCGTCGAGGCCATTAAAGATGCACTTCTCAAAGAAAAGCAAATGGGTCAAAAAGTCATTGTGGTAGATGCAACTACCGATGAGGATATTTCTAATATAGCCAGGGCAGTTCGGGAGTCTAAGCTTAAGACTGTCGCTGTAGATCCCGGACCTTTTTCCGCCGCTTTAGCTCTTCAACTTTTGGGACAGCCTAAATTAGGACCCGGACAAAAAGTGATGCTGACCATTGGCAGTATAACCGAGCTGACCCGAGTACAGCTGGAGGAATTTAAGCTAAACCATCCGGCTTTGTTGGTCGATGTTGCCGCCCCAAAACTTCTTAATGACCAAACCTCTGCGGCAGAGATTGACCGGGTGGCCGAAAATCTGATTAAAGAAATTCATAATTACAATGTGATTGGAGTCGTTTCCGGCGGCTTTGAGGAAGAAATCCTGGACCTGAAAATTATTGCCCAGGAACTCCAAATAACTGAAGATGAGGTGTCTCAAAAAATCTGCAATGGTTTAGCTAAGATAACAAGCAAAGTTTTAGCTGAAAGTCATTCAGCTATAGGCGGGCTGTATACCAGTGGAGGTGATGTTACGGTTGCAGTTTGCAAAGAATTGGAGGCCAAGGGCATAGAAGTTAAAGACGAGGTTATTCCTTTAGCGGTTTATGGCAGAATTAGTAAAGGAAACTATGACAATACCCCGATTATTACTAAAGGCGGTTTGGTAGGAGAAAACAATGCTATTTGCAAATGTGTTGATTATCTCTTGACCAAAGTATCCAATGAATACTACTTGAACCCGGAAAAATAACTAACTGGAGATGGAGCAAATGATGAAGCCGTTAATTGGAATACCGATGGGAGATCCCGCCGGAGTGGGACCGGAAATAATCGTCAAGGCCTTGAATGATGAGCATGTCTATGAGTATGCCCGGCCCATTGTTATTGGAGAACGAAAAACCCTCGAACAAGCTATGAGAATCTGTGAGATCTTCCTGGAAATCAATACTGTCGAAGAACCGGAGCAAGGGAAATTTGTTAAAGGAACTCTTGACTTGATTGATCTCAAAAATATCGATATCGACCAGTTGGAATTAGGGAAAGTTCAAGCTCCAGCCGGCAAAGCTGCCTTCCAATATATTAAGGCCGCTACAGACTTGGCCTTGGAAAATAAGGTTGAGGCTATTGCTACGACTCCAATCAATAAGGAATCCTTAAAAGCCGGAGGAATACCTTACATTGGCCATACGGAAATATTGGAGGATTTAACCAGGACCAAAAATCCTTTAACCATGTTTCAGGTCCATAATCTGCGCGTTTTCTTTTTAACCAGGCATGTTTCTCTCAAGAGAGCCTGCGAACTGATAACTAAAGAAAGTGTTTTCGAGTTTATTGAACGATGTGTTGAAGCTCTTCGTGTTTTGGGTCTTAAAAATCCTAAAATCGCGGTTGCCGGTTTAAATCCCCATAGCGGCGAACATGGCCTTTTTGGGGATGAAGAGGTGAGAGAGATAGCCCCGGCCATTGAAGAGGCCCAGGCTAAGGGTATTAATGTGGTTGGCCCGGTTCCTGCCGACTCGGTGTTTCATTTTGGCTTACTGGGAAGATTTGATGCGGTTCTTTCCCTTTATCATGATCAAGGGCATATTGCCACTAAGATGGTCGATTTTGAACGGACAATTTCGGTGACAAATAACATGCCTTTTGTTCGAACTTCCGTGGATCATGGTACTGCTTTTGATATCGCCGGTACAGGAAAGGTCAGTCAGGTCAGCATGGTTGAAGCCATTCGTCTGGCGGCAGATTATGCGCCTAGCTTCAATAGTATCCGCTGAACGAGTTCACTGATATTAGATAAACAATTATTGAGGAGGAAAAGGGTATGCAAGTTGCGGGAAGTCAGATGATCATCGGACTGGTTATTGGAATTATTGTTTTAGTTTTTCTGATCTTAAAAACCAAGATTCATGCTTTCCCTGCTCTTATTATTGCAGCGGCAGCAACAGGTATTATCGGGGGGATGCCGCCGAACAAAGTTATCGATGCTATTACCAGTGGTTTCGGCAGCACCCTTGGCAGCATTGGAATCATTATTGGTTTTGGGGTCATGATGGGTGAACTGTTTGAGGCCTCCGGAGCCGCCGAAAAAATGGCTCAAACGTTTGTCAAACGATTGGGCAAGGGCAGAGAAGAAATTGCCCTGGCAATTACCGGATTTTTAGTCTCCATCCCTATTTTTTGTGATTCTGGATTCGTCATCCTCTCGCCTCTGGCTAAGGCAATTTCCCGGAAAACTAAAAAATCAGTGATCACACTCGGTGTAGCTTTGGCTTCAGGATTGGTTATTACCCACTCCTTAATCCCGCCGACTCCTGGGCCTGTGGGTGTTGCCGGACTCTTTAAAATTAATGTGGGAAGTATGATTTTATGGGGAATTGTTTTTTCTATTCCTATGACGATTGCTGCCATTATTTATGCTCGCTGGATTGGTAAGAAAATATATCAGGTGCCCTCTGAGGACGGGGAGAGTTGGGAGAGACCTGCTTATCAAGAACCGGTACATAACTTTAATTTAGAGAACGATGACAATTTGCCGTCAGCGTTTATGGCCTTTGCTCCGATTATTGTTCCCATTATTTTAATCTTGTTCAGTACGGTGGCCACGGCAGCTAAGTTAACAGGAAGTATTGCTGTCGTGATCAATTTTCTGGGTGCGCCCGTTATTGCTGTTGGCATAGGATTATTGACAGCTATCTATGGCCTTACCAATAAAATGTCTCGCCAAGAAACTATTTTGAAAATGGAACAAGGTGTTAAATCGGCCGGTATTATTATTCTGGTTACCGGCGGTGGCGGAGCACTGGGAATGGTCCTGCGAAACAGCGGAGCAGGAGATTATATTGCTAAGCTGATCGCCCACACTTCACTTCCGGCTATCTTATTGCCCTTCGTCATTGCCTCTCTGGTTAGGCTCATTCAGGGCAGCGGTACTGTTGCTATGATTACTGCAGCTTCGATCACTGCTCCTATTATCGCGACTTTAGATGTCAATCCGGTATTTGCTGCTATGGCTTGCGCAATGGGTTCTCTGATTTTCTCTTATTTTAATGACAGTTACTACTGGGTTGTAAACCGTATGCTGGGTATACAAGATGCCAAGGAACAAATTAGAATATGGTCAGTGACCACGACTATTTTCTGGGCTGTTGGACTCGTTGAATTACTAATCATTAATGCAATTTTTGGTTAATTATTTTTAATCTCAGCATGATTCTGAAACCTGAGAATCCCCTGGATGCCTTGGTGAGAGGCTTCCAGAGGATTCTTAGGTTATTTGCGCAATTGCGGTTCTCTTTGGGGATTTTTAATGAGTTGAGTTGGAAATAGTTACGACCATGCTGACTTCTCCGGAGGTTTTGGCAGCTTCAAAAACTTTCTTGATGCCATTCCATACTTGTTCGTCATTTCCGTCGATGTGAGTACTGAGTGAACCAACTTCGTACTTGATATTTTCGTTGGACAGAGAGCTAATTGATTTGTTGATGACATCGCTGGAACTATTCGTTTTTTGCGGATATACAGATACTTCGGCACATAACATAAGCGGTAACCCTCCTTTAACTTACTCAAGATTTTTTTGATCCTAAAATAGCCTTCCCAAGTTCAATGAATCTATTATTGTTTTTGTTGGTTCGTATTCTCGTTTTAAACAAAGTAAAAATCAGCTATACTATAAATAGTAAATAAAGGAGTTTTCTCTAATCGGGAAGAATAGATTAAAATACCCTTAGTTTAGCTGAGAAAGTAGGGATAATTAGTGAATGATGTTGAATTTTTAGGGCTTCTGGAGAAGGAACTTGTCGTTACTTTAGGATGTACTGAGCCTATGGCCATTGCCTACACCGCCGCTTTAGCTAAGACGTATGTCAGAGGAGAGGTTACGTCCGTAAACGTATTTGCAAGTGCTAACGTTATTAAGAATGCAATGTCTGTCACTATTCCCGGGACAAAGAACAGCGGCGTTAATTTAGCTGCTGCTTTGGGAGTAATCGCGGGAGACTGTACTAAAGGGTTGGAAGTTCTGGAAGGTCTGAGTTCACTCGATATTGAGAAGGCTAAGGCCATGATTAGGGAAGAAAGAGTCACTGTCGAGGTTGCAGAGACCTCAAAGAAGCTATATATTGAAGTGATTTTAGCGACGCCTGAATCGTTTGCCAGAGTTGTTGTTGCTGATGAGCATACCCGTGTTGTTCTTATCCAAGTCGATGGCCAAACGCTTCTTAATACTTTGCCTGAGGAGGAGAAGGATGACAACGAGGAGACGGAGTATTCCTTTTTATCTCTTGACTCGATCTGGGACTTTGTGCAGGCAGTAAACTCTAAGGATTTGACGATTATCAAGAAGGCGATAGAGTTGAATAAAACCATTGGTTTAGAAGGGTTATTCAATGAGTATGGCTTACAAGTTGGCAAAACGATCAAGGAGAATATCCGTAAAGGCTTATTTGCGGATGATTTGATCACCCAGGCTATGGCTTTAACGGCTGGTGCTTCTGATGCCAGAATGTCGGGGTGCCCCCTGCCTGTCATGGGTAACTCAGGCAGCGGAAATCAAGGGATTTCAGCTACCTTACCTGTTGTGGCTGTGGGGGAAAAATTAGGTTCTGCCGAGGATCAATTAATACGGGCCGTGGCTCTAAGCAATCTCATCGCCATCTATATCAAGACTAAAATCGGCCGTCTTTCGGCCCTTTGCGGAGCAACAGCGTCGGGTACCGGTGCCAGCTGCGGTATTACCTATTTGCTTGGCGGCGGTAAGAATGAAATTCAAAGGGCTATCCAGAATATGCAGGGTAATGTGGCCGGGATGTTTTGTGATGGAGCAAAGGCCGGATGTGCTCTGAAATTGTCAACCTGCACGAGCACTGCGGTGCAGTCCGCGATCATGGCGATGGAGGGGCTTGCCATTCAGTCCACCGACGGCATTATTGAGCAGACAGCCGAACAAACTATAGCTAACCTTGGCCGCCTCGCGACTCAAGGCACCAAAGAAGTGGATCGGATTATTCTTGATATCATGGTTAATAAGAAAGTTGGTTGACTTTTAAATTTTTAATAAACTTTTTAATCAAATCTTTTAGTTAATCTTTCTTGTTAAGTAACTACTTTAAATAAGCTCAAGAAACGTAAAGAAACCTAAAGAGTGAGTCCCATAGCGAATGTCCTAAGGCGGCGACATCGTTATGGGACTTTTGTGCGGGAATCCTGACGGAAAGCATGATATAATGAGATATTTGGAGGAACGAATATGAATATCATGACTGTTGAAAATCTGACAAAGAGTTATAGTGATAAGATCCTTTTTCAGGATCTTTCCTTTGGCATTGATGAAGGGGAAAAGATCGGGATCATTGGGGTAAATGGAACGGGTAAGTCGACTCTGCTTAAAATTCTGGCGGGGGTTGAGCCGCCTGATCAAGGCAGTATTACTATGGGCAATAACGTCAAGCTGGAGTTCCTGCCGCAAAATCCTGAGTTTGACGATCAGGCCACAGTTTTACAACAGGTTTTTCGCGGAAATTCCCCTGTTATGAAATTGCTGCGCGAGTATGAAAGCGCTCTGGAACGATTAAATGACCAGCCGGAGGATTCCAAGCTTCAGCAAGAGGTAATAGCCCTCGGTCAACGGATGGACGAGCTGGATGCCTGGCAGCTGGAAAATGAAGCGAAAACAATTCTTACGAAATTAGGGATTACCAAGTTTGATTTGGTTGTGGGAACATTGTCCGGGGGACAACGAAAGCGTGTCGCCTTGGCCCGTGCCCTGATCAATCCGGCGGATATTTTAGTTTTGGATGAACCCACCAACCATATTGACAATGATACGGTGGATTGGCTGGAACAATATTTGAATAAACGCAAAGGTGCCTTAGTCATGATTACACATGATCGCTATTTTCTTGATCGTGTCGTAGGGCGCATTTTGGAATTGGATCAAGGCAGGATGTATCCTTATCCCGGAAATTACAGCCGTTTTCTGGAGTTAAAAGTGGAACGGGAGGAACAGGCAGAGGCCAGCGAGAAAAAACGCCAAAACCTCTTGCGCAATGAACTGGCCTGGATGCGCCGAGGGGCTCAGGCTCGCTCGACGAAGCAAAAGGCCAGGATCGAACGTTTTGAAAAGCTTCAGGCTGAAAAACCTTCAGAAAACAACGATCGCTTGGAAATCACTGCCGGGGCTTCTCGCTTGGGTAAAAAAGTCCTCGAATGTCAGGCGGTGGAAAAGGGGTTTCCGACCCGGGGGACTGTCATTAAAGATTTTAATTATGTTTTGCTGCGCAATGACCGGATAGGTATTATTGGTCCGAATGGGAGCGGAAAATCAACACTGCTGAACATGTTGGCGGGTCGTATAAGCCCGGATCAGGGCGTTATTGATGTGGGTTCAACGGTCAAAATCGGGTACTTCGCTCAGGAAAATGCGACTTTAAATCCGGAATGGCGTGTGATTGAGGAAATCAAAGCTGTAGCAGAGGTGATTCCGACCGGGGATGGCGGGTTTTTGACGGCCTCGCAAATGTTGGAGAGGTTTCTCTTTCCGCCATCATCCCAGTGGACTCCCATTCGTAAGCTTTCCGGGGGAGAAAAACGCAGACTTTATCTCTTAAAAGTTTTAATGGGAGCTCCGAATGTCCTTCTCTTGGACGAACCTACCAATGATCTGGATATTCAGACCTTGACGGTCCTGGAGAATTATCTCGATGATTTTCCGGGCGCTGTTGTTGCTGTTTCCCATGACCGCTATTTTCTCGATCGGATGGCGGAGAAGATTTTCTCCTTTGAGGGAGAAGGCTTGATTCGACAATATGTGGGAAACTATTCGGATTATCGGGAGCAGCTCTACGCTGCAGTTCAGGAAGGAGTTCAGGAGGCCCGGCAAGCGGCCTTACGAGCGGCGATCGCCAATTCGAACAAGACCGGGAATAGTTCCGCGAAGTCTTCCGGCATAAGTACTGGTGCAGGAGGTCAAGGGGATAGCCAAACGGGTGAAGGGAGAAAAGAACGTCCTCTGAAAATGACCTTTAAGGAGCAGCAGGAATTTGCTCAAATCGATGAGCACATCGCTCAGGTTGAAGAGGAATTGCAAATTAATCTGCAAAAGATGAATGAGGCGGGCAGTGATTTTGGAACACTAAATGAGTTAGCGAAGGCTCAGCAGGAGTTGGAAGGCAAGCTCAATGAACTGATTGAGCGCTGGACCTATTTAAATGAGTTGGCTGAGAAAATTGCTCAGAGCAAAGTAAAGAACTGATGAATGGACAAAGAAAAATCAGATAGAGCAAAGAGGCAAATTAGATCGATAGGAGATAAATTAATGGATGATAAGACAATTGAACAGATGAAGAAGATTCTTGCCGCTAAAAAACTGAAGAGTTCGCAGCAGGGAGGCCCCGTTAAGTCAACTCAAAAGATTGGTGAAACGCGCAAAGGCATTAAACGACGCAAAGTCGGAGGCATGTTTGATAAGTAAGGAGAGAAGTAAGGGTCAATGAGTATCTTAAATGTAGAAAACGTGAGTCATGGTTTTGGCGGGCGCAGGATTCTGGAAGAGGTAAGTTTCCGCTTATTAAAAGGAGAACACGTAGGCCTGGTGGGGGCTAACGGAGAAGGAAAAACTACCTTTTTGGATATTATTACCGGGAAGCTGATGCCTGATAAAGGAAAAGTCGAATGGTCAAACCGGGTTACCGTCGGATATTTGGATCAACATTCGGTCCTAAGCAAAGGAAAGACGATCCGCGATGCCCTTAAAGAAGCTTTTCAAGGGATGTTTGATTTAGAAGCGGAGATTATGACCCTATATGACCGTATGGGCAGCGCTTCAGAAGAGGAAATGACTAAACTTCTGGATGATGTGGGGGAAATCCAAAGCATTTTGGAACACAATGGTTTTTATATGCTGGATGCCAAAATCGAAGAAGTCGCCAATGGTTTAGGATTGGGTGAAATCGGTTTAGACAAAGATGTCACTGATTTAAGCGGTGGGCAGAGAACGAAGGTTTTATTGACGAAGCTTTTGCTTCAGAGCCCTACTATCCTGATCCTGGATGAGCCGACAAATTTCCTGGATGCTGAGCATATTGAGTGGCTGAAGCGTTATTTGATCAACTATGAAAATGCCTTTATTCTGGTATCTCATGATGTTCCTTTCTTAAATGATGTGATTAATGTCATTTATCATGTGGAAAATGCCAGTTTAACTCGCTATACCGGGAACTATGAGCAATTTGTCCAGCTTGCCGAAACCCGCAAACAGCAGGAGCTTAAGGCCTATGATAAACAGCAGAAGGAAGTTGATCGCCTGGAGGATTTTATTGCCCGCAATAAAGCAAGGATCTCCACGACAGGTCGGGCTAAGAGCCGCCAGAAGCAGCTGGATAAGATGGAATTGATTGAGAAACCAAAGGAAAAGATTAAGCCGACCTTCAAGTTTCGTGAAGCCCGGGCACCGGGAAAAATGATTTTCGTGGCCAAAGATATTGTGTTAGGTTATGATGAACCCTTGACCCGTCCCTTGAATTTGACGCTGGAGCGCGGTCAGAAGGTCGCGATTCGCGGGGTTAATGGACTGGGCAAATCGACGCTGCTCAAGACCCTTTTGGGATTTATCGAGCCGATCTCCGGAGTTGTGGAACTTGGGGATTACCTGTATCCGGGTTATTTCGAGCAGGAATCGAGCCGCAAGAATGAGAAGACGGCCTTAGAAGAGGTTTGGGATGAGTATCCCAGCATGGCTAATGCCGAAGTCCGCGGTGCTTTAGCTAAGTGCGGTTTAACCAGCGAGCATATTTCCAGCAAAATGATGGTTTTGAGCGGGGGAGAGAACGCTAAAGTACGGTTATGTAAGCTAATGCTTAAAGATGTGAATTGGCTGGTTCTTGACGAACCGACGAATCATCTGGATGTAGAAGCCAAAGCAGAACTGAAAAAGGCGATTATGAATTATCGCGGAACAGTGGTTCTTGTTTCCCACGAGCCTGATTTTTATGAGGATTGGGTGACGGATGTCTGGAATTTAGAAGAGTGGACGACAAAGATTGTTTAGCAATTATCTCTGAGGGAGTCTGGTTGTTCAAATTTATTAAAAATAACCAAAATAACTATAAAGCCCCTAATGCATAATGAACGGCATCAGGGGCTTTATAGTTTGAATTTCCATATTGCTTTTCTACATATAGCTCATCTTATAGTTCATCCGCTACTTGAGAGCATTTCGTTCAACTGCTCCGTAATGGAATAAGCGCAGCCCAAAATCGGTGATTGGTTGAAAGAATGAACTAAATTTCCAAAGCAATCGGCTGCAGAGCGTACCGATAATCATTCCGGCAATGACATCGGTTGGCCAATGCACTCCGACATACACGCGGCCAACCGCGTTGAGTATGGCTAAAATAGTAAAGCTGGTTGTAATCCATCGGGGTGCCTTTCCCCAGGACGCGGCCGCAAATCCAAAGCTTCCGGTGGTATGATCACTTGGAAAGGACGCGTCTGCACTATGGGGAATAAGCTGAGTAAACGTCCCTTTCTGAAGCACCGTAAAAGGGCGCGGACGGAAGTAAACGTGTGATATCAGGACGTTCATGATGAGTCCTAAGACACCGGAGAGGCCCATAATAAGAAGGGCATGCCGTTGTTTAATTTCGGATTTTGGCATGGAAAACCAGGCGATAATAAAGAGCACGATATACAGCTCAAGCGAGTATTGGGCGAAAAAAGAAAACATCGTATCAAGTATTGCGTGATGGCCGGCAAATTGGTTTAACAGATGGTATCCATGAAGGTCAAATGAGTTCATTGAGCGGGTTCCTCCTTAAAATGTTACAGGATTGGTTGTACTTCTTTTCTTTGTTAGAAGCGTATGCCTGTATTTTTGCGTTAGGCAGTATGATACAACATGAATATTAAAAACAGATTAAAAACTGGATTAAAGAATAGATAACACAGGTTCAGCGGTTATATTTCCTTTTTGTCAAATAAGTAGTATCCGACGGTAAAGAAGATAATTCCATAAGCTAAGAGGAGCAGCAATAAGTTTAGCCCTCGTAAAAGATTTGTTCCGTTTGGAAGCCACAATGAGTACCAATTTAAATAGGTGGTAAAAATGTTGTTATTTAACAAGGTGTTAAAGAGTGACAAGGCCTTGATGCCAATAAATATGAAGATCGAGCTGATGAGAGCCGTACTTCCGCTCCGGAAAAATTGGGCAATAAATGATGCGAAAATAACTAAAATGAGTGCCGGAATAATGTCGGCTAAGTAGCCAACGACTACACTTGTGATGCTGGTTATAGTTATCTTTAAGCAAAAAGCAGAGAGCATGGAAACAAGAAAGATTAAGATGAAATTCAAAATGACATAAATGCTGACGGCCACTATTTTCGAAAGATAGATCTTGAAACGGCTGACCGGCATGGTTAGAACCAGCTTTAACGTTCTATCTGCTACTTCGCCGGAGAATAAATCTGAGGCCGCCATAAAAACAAATAAAGGCAGAAAAATATTCGTAAAGATGGCTAAAAGCATTAAGGGATAGCTGAAGGAATTGACAGCAATAAAAATGAGTTTAGCTTGAATGGTTGCTATAAAGAAGGCTGTTAAAAAGCTCATTATAGCCATGAGCACCAGGTATACTATCGTCTTTTTCTTCAGGAATAATTTTCGAACTTCGTTGATGATATTTGCTTTCAGGCTATCCATCAGACCGTTCCTCCTTCCGTCACTTGATTCAAATAGAAGTCCTCTAAGGAATGATAAGATTCTTTAATGCTCTCGATGGATACGCCGTTGTTAACAAGCTTTCCTTCATGAATGATGGCAACTTTGTTGCACATGAGTTCAACTTCATGAACCAAATGGCTAGAAATGAAGAAAGTCATTTTTCTTTTCGCGGCGAGTTCCTTGATAAGATTCCGCATTTGGACCGTACCTTCAATGTCCAAGCCATTGGTGGGTTCGTCTAAAATTATCAGCTTAGGATTTGGCAGTAAAGCCCTGGCAAGGGCCAGTCTTTGTTTCATACCAAGGGAAAATTTGCTTGCCTTTTCTTGTTTATAGTTTGTCAGATTCACCAATTCAAGAATGTTATCGATATCTTCTTCATGAATATTTTGATAGAAACGAGCAATAAATTTTAGGTTTTCATAGGCACTCATATATTCATAAACGTCAGCGGTTTCAATGATTGCACCGACATTTCTCATGGCGTTTTCAAACTGGGAGTCCAAGTTATAGCCTAATATTTTAACGTGTCCCTTTTGGATTGTATTTAATCCTGTAATTCCTTTCATGACCGTGGTTTTGCCTGCCCCATTGGGACCTAAAAAGCCGAAGATATCACCCGTGCAAACGTCAAAAGTAATATCCTTCACTCCGCGTCCATTCTTGTAAATCTTCGTGAGCCCAGCCACTTCTAATACCTTTTCCATTATTTTCACCCATTTTTTGTTAATTTAGCAGAAAATGAGCAAATAAGATTGCTCATTTTCTGTCATTCTTGTTTATAACTAGATGGTGAGTTACTCTTTGTGAAATGACATGGTTGTTACTTGTTTTCCTGTTAAATCAATTTTATCAGGTGTAGTGTTGTTAATATTGGACAGATTCAAATTAAGATTAAAGGTCAGTTCATGCTGAGTTCCCTGAGCATCTGTTCCTGAAACCACGATCGTTGCAGTCTGGTTTGTAATAATATCGTCTTTATTGATACTCCCGGTAGAAGTAACGCTCACAACTTTGATATTGCTTTGCAGCTGAGGAATAACGTTCTTTAAATTTTTAGTGTCATTCGCATTATTGCTTTCGTTATGATAGGAACCTCTGTGATTTTCTGTCGTGAAAGCTAACGAAGTTAAGGCGTTGACGAGAGGTGTTACATCATTTTCCCCCAGGTTGATGGCGACGGTTTTTGTTCCGTCTGGGTTGGCGGTAGTGTTTACGTTACTTTGCATGCTTCCTGCCAAGGTATCGACCACAACTTCCATACTTTGTTCAACCACAGGATTTTGGCTTTCTTTCATAGTGCTTGAATTAAAATGGCTGTCGTCTCGTTCAAAGTATTGATCACTATTACTGTTTTTGGTGATTCGTTTTCCGTCCTGTTCATAACTGCTTTCGGTTTGGGTCGTATTACCCGAAGTTATGGCAGTTACTTTACTCATGGCATTAGAGCTTTCATTAAGCTTTAAATTTGAAGTAACGTTTAGCAAGCTCTCGCCATTATCCGTAAGGGAAGCTTTCAAATCGATGGTTTCATTCTGGAGATTTTTTGTATCCTTTACAGCATTTTTATAGGTTTCATAGCCGGATAATTGAGAAGCGTTTGTTAACACAGCTCCAAAAAGCAGGGATCCGCCAATGGCTAGACTCGCAGCCATGGCAATAGTTTTTTTGTTCATTTTTTTGCCTCCAGTTAATTAGCGTAAATAGATTTAATCAAGGAAGATTGATCTGTTATGTTATGTTCAGAACGTGAGAGTATGGTGATCCTTTAATTCTCCATAGACTATCTTTTAGACTTCGGCGATTTTCTCTTTCGGATAATCCAGAAACCTACCAGCATCAAAATCAGAATAGCAACGATTAAATCGAGACGATGAAACAGTGGTTTAAGGGTATTCCAATTTTCCCCCAGTTTCTGGCCGGTAATAATCAGCATTAAGCACCAGGGCAGGGCTCCGGCAACAGTGTAGACAGCCATTTTGAATGCGTTCATTCCTGCGATTCCCGCGGGTAGGGAGATAAAGGTTCGTACTACCGGCAAGAGCCTGCCAATAAATACGGTTAATTCGCCGCGTCGTTCAAATAATTCTTCGGTCTTGGACAATTCCCGCTCGCGGATAAAAATATAGCGTCCAAACTTCTTAATGAACGGTCTGCCTCCCCACAGTCCGATATAATAGGCAATAAGTGCTCCAAAGAGGTTGCCTAAAGTAGCAGCCAGGGTTGCCTGCCATAGAGTGAAACGGCCGAGAAAGACCATATAACCGGTGAAAGGAAGAATAATCTCACTGGGTAAGGGAATACAGGCACTTTCAATGGCCATGGCCAGAAAAACGCCTAGATAACCGAATAAAGATATAACACTGACAACAAATTGCCCAAGGTGGGATAGAATAGTTTCCACTTCGATTCTCCTAAATTCAATTTCTTAGGCTCTTTAACTAAATGTCAAATGTCCTATGATATCGCCTTCACCTCCAAAAAAGAGTTTGCCGTCGTAACAAATGTTGAATAACAAGTTTCGAACCTCTAAAATCTGTAAGGCAAATTTATGTTTGATTTACCTTGTTCATCCCTATGATAAAGTACCAACCTTTAATTTTTCTTAGAATTTATCTCTGAATTAAAAATTTTTAAATGGCCCTTATTATTATCAGTGGACAAGGGGAATAAAATTTTATTTTTTAAGCTGTTTTTAAGACATTAATAGTAAGGTTATGGAGGAGGAACAATTCATCCTTCGACTTACATAACAAATCTATAAACAGAAGATGTTTCAGAATTTGAGGAGAAACGGCAGTACACATTTGCAAAATTAAGCATGAGATTTATTGTTTTAAGGGCCTATAGATGAAGGAGGAGTAATAGGGTTGAACTTTTTGGAAAGTATCAGGATTTCTCTCAGGGCTTTGCGGGCAAATAAGCTAAGGTCGGCTTTGACAATGCTGGGGATGATTATCGGGGTAGCAGCTGTCATAGCCATGGTCGGCATCGGTAATGGCGCAACTGCACAAATCACATCGCAAATTCAGGGACTCGGTTCGAATCTTATCACCGTTAGCCCTGCACGAACTAACTTCGGAGGAGTTCACGGGGGAGCCGGCAGTTTGACAACTCTGACAATTAGTGATCTCGATGAGATCAAATTAGACGCTGCCGTGAAAGCGGCAGCCCCCTATACGGATAATGATTATCAGGTAGTATTGGGTGCCGGAAACACGTCAACTCAAATTAGCGGGACCAATGAGAGTTACCAATATATTAAAAACGTCACCATGGCTAGAGGCAGATTTATTACCCAAAACGATGTAGATAGATTTGCCCGGGTTGCTGTCCTGGGCCCGAATGTAGTCAATGATCTTATGGGAGATCCCAACGCCGATATCATTGGCAAGAACATCAAGATCAACGGCGTGCCTTTTCAAGTCATTGGAGTAACAACCAGTACAGGGTCAACGGGCTTTCAGAGCAGTGATGATATGATTCTTGCACCGATAACAACTGTTCAGGAGCGTTTAGTCGGAAAGAAAAACTTACGCAGCATATTGATTTCGGCTGCCTCCCCGGATTTAATGCAAACCGCACAAAATGAGATTACCTTAGACATGCGCAAAGCTCATAAAATTAAAGATGGTGAAGCAGATGATTTCACTATTCAGAATCAGGCGGATGTTTTGGCCTCCATGCAAGGGGTAACTCAAACTCTGACCATGCTCCTTGGCGGAATCGCAGGCATTTCCCTCTTGGTTGGGGGAATTGGTATCATGAATATCATGTTAGTTTCAGTGACAGAACGAACTCGGGAGATTGGGATTCGTAAGGCCATCGGAGCAAAGCATAGCGATATCTTATTGCAATTTCTGATTGAAGCTATTGTGCTAAGTGTTTTGGGTGGAGGCATCGGGGTTGTCCTTGGCTCCGCAAGCTCTCTGTTGATAGGAACGGCGCTGAAAATGAGCACCAGTATTTCTTTATCTTCTGTATTGGTAGCCTTTGGTTTTTCCGCCGCTATTGGTATTATCTTCGGCGTATTCCCTGCACGGAAAGCTGCCTCAATGGATCCGATTGATGCTTTAAGGTTCGAGTAAGTTAATTTATTCTGCATCAAGCTCCTCATTCAATACCAGGTCATCTGTACAGAGATTTGTTTTTGCCCTGAGTGTTGTGTAAATGAGAAAAACCATTAAAATGGCCGCAAGGATCGCAGAAGATCCGACTGTTCCAAAATTAAGCCCGCCTTTTTGATGAGTTTTGACCAGGAAATCGCCCATCGTTGCCCCAAAGGGGCGAGTCAAAACAAAGGCCGCCCAAAACAAAAAGACACGTGAAATTTTCGAAAAATATACAGCTAAGACGACGCCCAAAAGCAGTCCGCCAATCAAAAGAGCTCCTCCTGCAAAACCAAGGCCTGAACTATCGGAAAGAAAGTCACCTAAAGCCGTACCTAACGTATTGGAAAAAAGAATTGCGATCCAATATAAAAACTCAACTTTAAGCGTATTGATTTGCCCAACCGAGAGGGAACAACCGCTATAATGCCATATCAGAAAAATACTTAGCAAAATGACAATCAAAATGAACGAGCCTTTTCCATACCCTAAACCTAAGGTGCGATCCATGTAATCCGACATGGTTGTTCCTGCAGTACTGGTAGAAAGAATGACCGTCCAATAAAGCCAAGGACGGTATTTTTTTGCTAAAAGCTGGGAGACCACAGTGACAATAAAGAAACTAATCAGAATCAGAGAGCTAAGAGCATACCCTGCATTGATCGTCTGGGATAGTAAGTCCCCGCCTGTTTCTCCTAAAGTAGTAGCACAAATTTTCATGATCCAAAAGAAAAGAGTAATTTCAGGTATTTTTCTCATGGTATCTTCTCTCCTATTACAGAATAAACCAAAATCTGTTAATAGAAGTATTCCCAGGAAGTCTCATATTTATTGGATTAATCAATTTTCGTCATTTTTCATCTTGCTTTAATCTTTGGGTGGTAAAATAGCATATCTTTTGGATTTGAGCAGTTCTCAGTGATTTAGTTTAGAAAAGGGGAAGACATTCTTTCATGAAAAGAAAACGTAGAATTCGAGTGAAAGTAATTATCACATTTTTAGCCTATAACCTCATCCTTCTTGTGCTCTTAGCTCCGTTTATTTTGTTCTGGGGTCCTTTTCAGGCACTTAAAGTAATGGCGGTTGGTTCTGTTTATACTTCCCGTCATCCTCAGGTTGTCAAGGCATTTCTCTCCCAAACAGAAATCGACCGAATTATGAATCTGAATAATTCCCAAGGAGTTAGCAGCAGTCAAACCATTGGGCGTAAAGAAGTAATGGCTGATGCCAGTTCCGGTATTACCATTGAAGATATTCAAGGTCCAAGCTTCAAGGGGAAAGTAATGCTGATTAAAGACCCGAAGCGAGTGAAGGTAGCGGTTACCAAAGAGATTGGGGTAACGGGTGAAAGAGTCAGTGATCTTGTAAAGGACATGGGAGCGGTTGCCGGTATTAATGCGGGTGGATTCTACGATCCCAATGGCAAAGGAAACGGAGCATTTCCGGACGGACTCACAGTGCAAAACGGAAAAATAGTCCATAATAATGTGGGCAATCAGGCGGTTAACATTGTAGGGTTTAATGATCAGGGCAAATTGATCATTGGCAATATGACTGCAGCACAAGTAGCCGAGAAACATATCCTTGAAGCGGTCACCTTTGGACCGAATTTAATTGTCGATGGAAACCCTGTTATTTCAGGAGATGGTGGCTGGGGGATTGCACCCCGCACCGGAATCGGGCAAATGGCTGATGGAACGGTTATTTTTGTGGTGATTGACGGCAGACAGCCAACTTGGAGCATTGGAGCGACCTTACGGGACTTGATGAATGTTTTCGAAAATTATCATGCAGTCAATGCAGTCAATCTTGACGGCGGCTCTTCATCTGAACTTGTCTATAATGGACAAGTCGAGAACAAGCTCTGGGATATTTTCGGGGAACGCTATATTCCCACTGCCTTTGTTGTAACTCCCTAGGGTCCACTGCAGTTCTACTGTCAGCTATGTTTTACAGAAAGGCTCGGCCTGCTAACGTTAAGGCAGTTTCCGCATAATAAAAAAGGAGAAATCTCGAATGAGGAAGAGAATACGCATTATTTTTATTTGGACATTGATTTCAGTGTTGCTGCAATTTGGTGGTTACTATATCTTAAATAACCAAGTTCAAAGTGTTATATCGCCGCTTGGGGTTACTGCTCAACCGATTACTACTCAGCTTAAGGCTACTATTCCTGCCGCCAATCTTACAAATATTAAAATTTCATATGCCAAGGATTATTTGGCTTATACGGAAAACGGTACCTTGAAGGTTTTTAATCTCAAACAGAATAAAGTAGTCTTTCAAAAGGCACCGCCTGTCAATGATAAAAGTTTAGGCGTTCTTATGTATCAATGGCTGCCGGACCGCAACATGTTACTCTATTTTTATGCCAAAAAAAATCCTCATCCGGTCACCTATAGTACTGTTTATCCTTCCAAAAGAACGATTCAAGTACCGGCTTCAACGTCTGGTTCTATTCAGGTAATGCCGAAAACAGACGATCCCAATCAAAAGCTTGTTCGGGAAGTTCCCAAAACGGTCACTAAAGAGATAACTGGGGCACCTCAGCTTGTAAAGCGCTATGGTAATTCGCAAATTACTGAGCTTTACTCCCTGGATCTCCCTAATAGTGATGAAACTACTGCTCCTGACGACCGGTTTAATCAAACGATAAACTCGTTCCCTGCAGGAGGCAAAATTGAAAACCTTGTTGTCTCTACATCCACCAATTTGATGTACCTTACTGTTAAGAGTTCCTCGAAAGAATTGCTTTTAGAAATAGATGTAATGAAAAATGTCCGTACTTTAAGCAGAACAGGAGAGACGATTGACAATATGGCAGCTTCGGATCGGTATGGGACTCTTTTCATGGACAGTAACCAAGGCGGTGTTCATCAGATTATCGCTCTCGACGGCAGCAAACGGCAAATTATCTCTGAAAATAATAATGATCGAATACTAGGAATTAAAGATGGAAAAGTGTATATCGGAGAGGTACAAGACAATCAACTGCTAAAGATCAAAACTACACCTGACCTTAGTCACATGACGAACAGGCCCTCACTGACGACTGAATGGCAAGGCACGATTCCGTATAGCAGCAGTACGAGTACCCTGATTGGTGCTAAAGGACAAATGATAATCTGTAATCAGCAGACGGCCTATATTGAAACTTCAGGTCATTTAAATGAGGTTAAATTGCACGGGGATGAGAATTATATCTCGGCAGATGGTGCTGAGCTCATTCAACTGACCAAGCAAGGAGCCTCCACTTTGGTAGAGTTACAACCACTTCAGTCTTAATCTTCCTTTAATGTTAAAGGATTAAGATTAAGATTAAGATTAAGAATGAAAGGAGGTGGATTAAATGATCACAGGAATCGGCAGCAACAGTATGTTGCCCAGAATGGCAATGGTTAACCAAAGTGTTCCAGCGAGAACAGGCGCCAGCGAAGAAGCCAGGGAAAGCATAAGTGAGCGGATGGCTGAAGCTCAATCTCAATCTCAATCTACATCAGCTAAGACGGCAAATATGGCAAGTCCAAGCCATTTAGGAAACAAGATCGATCATCTAGCATAACTTGCTATGTCGGGGGTTCAAGGCAGCAGCGTTGTCTGCTTTGAACCCTCGCCGAAGTTGAATAGTGCGATTCCAATCCGAGTAATGGAAAATTAATGGTTGGGTTGCGAATTTAAGATAGATTCAGTATGCTTTATCTTAGAAATTAAGAGTAGAAATCAGAGAGCGCAGAATAATAGTTGCCATGGAAATGGCGATACGAAGGAGATTGTCGGATATTATGCTGGAAACAACTCTCAGTATATTATTGGTTGAAGATGATCGTGCTATTGCTAAAGTCATCGCTTTAGAATTAGAACATCATGGACATCGGGTTGGGCTGGCAGCGGATGGCAGGATGGGGCTTGATATGGCCTTAACGCAGGAATGGGACGTCATCCTTTTGGACCTTATGCTGCCTTTTCTCAATGGCTATGAAATTTGCAAAGAAATTCGAGCACGCAAGGATACTCCAATTCTGCTCTTGACTGCCAAAGATGAAGTTCAGGATAAAGTCTTTGGTTTGGATCTTGGCGCTGATGATTATTTGACAAAACCTTTTGCCATGGATGAATTAATGGCTCGGATTCGCGCCGTATTAAGGCGTAAAAATCCGCCGCTTAAGAAAAATTCAGGCCAATTAACCTTTCGCGAACTTGAACTTGATACTCAAGCCTATCAGGTTTATTTTCGAGGTGAGGAAATTAGTTTGACAAAAAAGGAATTTGAATTATTGACCATGTTTTTAGAGCATCCGAACCGTGTTTTGTCCAGGGAGCATATTCTGGAAAATGTTTGGGGGTTCGATTTTTATGGGGAATCGAATGCCGTTGATGTATATGTACGCTTTTTACGCGGCAAGATTGATGAACGCTTTGGAGTTCATTATTTTCATACGGTGAGGGGAGTGGGCTATGTCCTACGAGCCGAGGACTAGGTTGATTGGGAAATTACGGCTGCCTGGATTGAAATGGGGTTTAGCCTGGAAGATAACACTTTGGTATATTCTCCTGCTTCTTTTGACAGTGTTTATTCTCTCGACAATCACATATTGGGGTAATAGCCAGGATTTACATAGAGAAAAAAAGCAAGTTCTTGAGACTACCGTTTCTCGTGTTCTCGGCTCACTGGATGATTCCGCGGACGGGCAGGCGGGAGATATTCGTGATCCTGAGGCATTAAATGACAATGTCCCCAAAGGTGTGACAATACAACTGACTTCCTTGCAGGGAAAGGTAGTCCAAAAAAGAGGTAATGTTCAGATTCTGCTGCCAATTGAACAACAGGCTGGTCCTGAAGTCAGGAACCTTGACGGCAAAGATGTCTATTATATGGCCCGGCCGATAATGTCCGGCGGGAAACTAATAGGTACGCTTCAAGGCGCGGCCGATTTGGAAGATGTAGAACTCGCCGAAACTGTGCTCTTACGCCAGTTGCTGTGGCTGGGCGGTTCTGCCTTGTTGTTGGCTTCCCTCGGAGGTTTGTTTTTATCCCGGAAAGTACTGACCCCACTGGCTGAGCTGAATCGGGAGATTTCGCTCTTAACAGCTAATGATCTTAACCGGCGTCTGCCGCTGCGGGGAAGCGGGGATGAACTCGATTTGTTAGGCCAAAATTTCAATCATATGCTGCAGAGGTTAGAAACTTCATTTCAACAGCAAAAGCAATTTGTAGCTAACGCTTCCCATGAACTTCGCACTCCGTTGATGGTCATTCGCGGGCATGCAGATATTTTACAGCGCTGGGGAGCTGAAGACCCCGTCATTGTGCGTGATTCTGCCACCGCTATGATTGAAGAGACAACAATGATGACGAAATTAGTGGAAAATCTCTTGACGTTGGCTCGGGAAGAACTGTATCTGAATTTGGTTCCTCATAATTTGAGTGAGCTTATTATTGAAAGCGCCAGAGATCTGCCTTTTCTGCGCTCCTTTACAGTTAAATATGACCTGCTTCCGGATATCGAGTTAAAGGGAGATGTTCTCTATCTTAAACAGCTGATCAGAATCATTCTGGAAAACGCCGGCAAATATGTGCCGACAGGCGGGCTGATCAGGATATGTTTACAGAATGTCGAAGATAATGTAAGGATTATTATCGAAGATAATGGGCCCGGTTTTCCGCCTGATGCTCTGAAGTTGATTTTCGACCGATTCTACCGGGTTGATGAGGCCCGTTCCCGCGAAATTCCGGGACATGGTCTTGGGTTAAGTATTGCCAAAAGGATTGTTTACGCCCACGGAGGAAAGATTTGGGCAGAAAATCTGAAACCCCATGGAGCTCGGTTTTGCGTGGATCTGCCGTACAATAGGGATGCCAAAGTATGACCTGTGAGGTTAGTCAATAGCATTACGTTTATAACCTATAATTGGGCTTCGAATGTCGATCAAGACGTTGTCTAAAGGTACAAACGATCTGGATCAGGAGTATTTAACTGGATTTCTAGTGGAGTCCAGTCTTTTTTTTATACAATTTTAAATCCTTTGTTCATTTTTCTTTAATCTAGCAGTGATAAATTAAAGCCGAAAGGAGACGATGTTAACAATGAAAAACTATGGAAATCTATCGAGAAGCAAGGAGGTACATACATGTCTAAACCAATAGGATTGCTCATTGCTGTTACTATGATTTCGATTACTGCGTTACTCGGCGGCTGCGGAACGAATAGTTCTCCGGCTCCTCACATGGCCCCAAAAGCCATGTCTTCTGCAAATAACACCAGTACAACTCAGCCGTCGCAAACGGCTGCTGTGACAGGATCAAGTTCAGAAAAACCCGTGGCACCGGAAAAAAATCCGACCGGCGATATTCCGGATACGCAAGCCTTTGTAAACTATACTTCTGCCTCGGGCGGGTATGATCTTGTGGTGCCGGAAGGATGGGGGCGCACGATTAAGGGCAGTGATGTTTTATTCCAGGATAAATTAAATGGTGTGCAGGTTGCCCTCAGCCAAGAATCATCCCAACCTACTTTGGCCGGCGTGAATAAGAATCAGGCGGCGGAACTGCAGAAAACAGGAAGGGCCGTTACTATTAAAAGCGTGAAACAAGTGCATTTGTCCGGCGGTACGGCGATTTTAATCACTTATGACTCAAATTCCGAACCCGATCCGGTAACCGGTAAGCAGGCAAGATTGGAGAACAGTCGGTATCTCTTTTATAAAAATGGAAAGCTGGCAGCTTTAACCCTTTGGGCACCGCTGGGCGCTGATAACGTGGACCAGTGGAACAGGATGTCTGCAAGCTTTACGTGGAGGTAATATGCGAGTCATTGAAGCTTTTGATCTCTATCGCTTTTATCATACCGGAGAGGAAGAAACCCTGGCCTTACGCGGAGCAAATATCCATGTGGATTCCGGTGAAATTGTGGCTGTGATGGGACCTTCAGGGAGCGGAAAATCGACCTTAATGGCTTGCCTGGCCGGTTTGGATGAACCGGACGGCGGATATGTAGAGTTATTGGGCAAACGTATGACCAGAAGACCGGAAGCAGAACGGGCTGCTATTCGTGCTCAAGAGATAGGAATCGTTCTTCAGTCAGGAAATCTATTCAATCATCTGTCTGTGGAAGAGAATATTCGTTTACAAATGCAATTGGGACACAAAGTCGATGAAGAACGTCTGACCTTGCTTTTGAATCAGGTTGGCTTAGATAAACGGCGGGAGGCCCGCCCTTCTCGGATTTCTGGCGGGGAACTTGCCAGAGCTGCTCTGGCTGTTGCTCTTGCCAACAGCCCGAAGGTACTCATGGCTGATGAGCCGACTGGTGAAGTGGATGCAGAGACGGAGGGAAAAATTCTGGATCTCTTCGAAAATTACCGCCGGAACGGCGGTGCCGCTATCATAGCAACTCACAGTGAAGCCTTGGCAGCTCACGCTAATCGTATTCTCAGAGTATTTGACGGGAGGATTGTTAAGTATGATTGAGCCCCTCGTTGAAATGCAAAACGTTGGTAAGATTTATTATCGTGGAGAGGTGCGGGAGACGGCCTTAGTGTCGGCAACCTGTTTCGTAAAGCCAGGGGATCGAATTGCCTTGGTAGGGCCTTCCGGCAGCGGCAAGTCCACGTTGCTGCATCTGATGGGAGGGTTGGATCACCCAAGCACAGGGAGTATCTCCTGGCCAAGGTTAGGAACTTGCGGGAATCTTCGTCCGCAGAAAATCAGTTTTATTTTTCAGATGCAGAGTTTACTGCCCCCGCTGACCGTGGTGGAAAATGTTGAACTGCCGCTGCTTCTGGGACAAATAGAAGCGATCAAAGCTCGCAATACTGCCTTAGAAACTCTGAATAGGATGAGGCTGAATACCATTGCCGATAAGCTTCCCGAGGAACTTTCCGGCGGTCAGGCCCAGCGCGTAGCGGTGGCCCGGGCCTTGGCCTCCCGGCCGCAGCTTATTCTGGCCGATGAACCAACGGGTCAGTTGGATCATCCCACGGCCCAGCATTTGTTTGATGTACTGCTTGACTCACTGGAAGGATCTGATACGGCCTTGGTGGTAGCAACTCATGATCAGGCCATTGCCGAGCGGATGAACACAATCTGGCAGATGCATCATGGTGTTATGGAGGTAGTGGAATGTTAAGAACATGGTTTAAGGGGATTTTAACCTATCGTCAAGGACGTTTGCTGGGGGCTGTCAGCGGTGTTGCGCTTACCGTCGCCTTGCTGGCGTCTCTGGGAGCTTTTGTTGCTTCTGCCGGTGCTTCGATGACCCAGCGAGCTGTCCAAGAAGTTCCTGCAGACTGGCAAATTCAACTTTCCCATCCTTCGGATGCCAATGCCGTTAAAGCGGCTATCGGCAAGTCAACGCCTTATACGGCCTTAGAACAAGTGGGATATGCTGATGTCAAGGGGTTAATTGCCAATACCGGCGGGACTGTGCAAACAACAGGACCAGGCAAAGTGCTGGGAATCAGTGCAGCCTACCGCGCTAACTTTCCCCTGGAATTTCGGCAGCTCGTGGGGGCGAGCCAGGGCGTGCTTGTTGCCCAGCAAACAGCAGCCAACTTACATGTCAAGCCGGGTGATCGGGTGACCATTGAAAGAGTCGGGCTGCCTCCCAGTGAGGTAATTGTGGATGGTGTTGTGGATCTCCCTAACGCAGATTCCCTCTTTCAAGCCATTGGTTTACCGGCGGGAGCAGCACCACAAGCTCCCCCGGATAATGTACTTCTGCTTCCCGATGCTCTGTGGCAAGGGATTTTTGGACCGCAAGCCACAGTGCGGCCCGATTCAGTACATACCCAATTTCATGTCCGGATTGGCCATGTTTTACCGTCTGATCCCGCTGCTGCCAATCAATTTGTGCAGCAATTGGCGCACAATCTGGAAGCCAGAATTGCCGGCCGGGGCATCGTAGGAGATATTTTGGCGACCCGCCTCGGGAGTGTTCAAGCGGATGCAGCTTATGGCAACGTACTCTTTTTGTTTTTAGGTTTGCCGGGGGCTATTCTGGCAGTTCTGCTAACTATGGCTATTGCATCATCAGGAACGAATCGGCGGCGCAAGGAACAAGCCCTGCTGCGGATTAGAGGAGCCTCTGTGCAGACCATCATAGGGCTGGAGGCTATTGAAGCTCTGATTGTGGCGATTGGAGGTGTGGTGTTCGGTAATGTTCTGACCCTTGGGATTAATAGGATGTTCATGCCGGGAAATGAACTAATAGGCAAGAGTGCTCTGTTCTGGACAGTAAGTGCATCCCTTATGGGTTTCCTCTTAGCCATCGCTGCCATTCTATATCCTGCTTGGAAAGAGATAAACCATTCCACAGTAGTGTCGGCGCAAGCGACAGTAGGCCGGGGGCGCAAAGCTCTATGGCAGAAAGCCTATTTGGATATTATTCTGTTGGTTATCTCAGGGATTGAGTTTTGGCGAACGGCAAGTACAGGTTATCAGGTCGTCCTGGCTCCGGAAGGGATCACTACAACATCGGTGAATTATGAAGCCTTTGTAGCTCCCTTGTGTCTTTGGCTTGGCGCAGTTTTGTTTTCTACTCGCTTTCTGGAAGGATGGATGTCCGGAGGACGCAAGATGCTGGCCCGGATGCTTAATCCTGTTGCCCGTGAGCTTTCCGGAGTGGTGTCGTCATCATTATCCCGGCAAAGATTACTCATTGTCCGCGGGATTATCTTAGTAGCGTTAGCGGTATCTTTTGCCGTATCGACGGCGGTTTTCAATACAACGTACAACGCTCAGTCTCATGTTGATGCTGAATTGACGAATGGTGCTGATGTAACCGTTACCGGATCTATAATGTCCGCTCCCAGTACGCGATACAGGGAATTGAAAGCGCTGCCCGGGGTTGCCGCTATACAGCCGATGCAGCATCGCTTGGTCTATGTAGGCAACGATTTACAGGATATGTACGGTATTGATCCGCAAACTATTGGTCAAGCAACGAATATTGCCAATGCTTATTTTGTTGGAGGAAATGCCCGGGGGACTTTGGCGGAGTTAGCAAAACAACCGGATGGTGTTTTGGTCTCGGAAGAAACGGTGAAGGATTACCAGCTTAAACTTGGTGATAAAATTAATCTTCGTCTCCAGAATAATAAAGACCATCAGTATCATGTGGTACCGTTTCATTTTATCGGTATTGTCCGGGAATTTCCCACGGCGCCGAAAGACTCTTTTTTGGTGGCCAATAGGAGTTACATTGGGCAGCAAACCGGATCAGACGCCTCAGAAATTGTGTTGATGCGGGCGAAGGGTCATCCTGAGGCTCTTGCTTCCCAGGCAAAAACCGTAGTGAGTTCATTGGCCGGCGCCAAGGTGACTGATATTAATTCCACCCAACGTACGATCAGTTCCGGCTTGACGGCCGTGGATCTGCATGGACTTACGCGGCTGGAATTGGGATTTGCCGTTCTGTTGGCTGCTGCCTCGACGGGTCTGATTTTAGCACTCGGTCTGGCTGAACGGCGGCGGACTTTGGCCGTACTCGCCGCTTTGGGAGCTAAGAAGAGACAGCTCGGGGCATTTGTTTGGAGTGAAGGTCTTGTTGTCTTAACAGGGGGCAGCCTTTTGGGTGTCATGTTGGGTTTCGGAGTGGCCGAAATGTTGATCAAGGTGCTAACGGGAGTTTTCGACCCTCCGCCTGAGGTTCTTTCTATACCTTGGGGTTATCTGGCAGTATTGGCGGCAGCGTCCATTTCTTCTACGGTGGTTGCAATTTTCGGTACAAATCACCTATTTCACCGGCCGGCGATCGAGGAGATGCGCAGCCTCTAACTGATTTAAAGAGAACGAACAATCGTAGTCGCGATTTATAAAAAAACAAAACCTACAGACAAAGATGATTAAATCTTAGCTGTAGGTTTTGTTTTACTGTCAGAAAGTATAACTTCGTTGAATACTTTCTGCAGCATAAGTGCAGCTTAGCCGGCGCTTTCGCTAGGGGCTGCAAGAAGCGCTAATTCGTGCGAAGACAGTGTCTTCGAACTGCTAACTCGAATAAAGGGCCTCTCAAAGTGATCCTCCCCCTATTTTGGGAATTCTATTTATCCCCAGACTCGGTTTCATACAGATGTTACCCTGTGCTTGCTGCCAAAACGTTAAGTAAACTTCCAACACGTAGAGCGCCCAGATGAGGCGGGATGAATGGGAAGAATCAGCTTGAAGCATCTCTTCAATTTTTTGCGGCAGGAAAAATTCCCGCAGGCGGGCTCCAGGGTCTAATAACACATCCTTTACATCCGGTTTCAATTCGTCCATTAACCAGGCAGTGAGGGGAACAGGAAACCCGTTTTTCGGCAGGGTTACCATTTCCCTGGGTAAGCAGCTGGCCAAGGCCCTGCGCAAGACAACCTTGCTTTCCTTGGAAGTGACTTTGTAAGGAAGGGGAAAACTCATGCCCAATTCAACAAGTTCATGATCCAAATAGGGCAGCCGTATTTCCAAACCGTGCTGCATGGTCATTTTATCTGATTTCATCAGGGTATTTTCCGGCAGCCATGAACACATATCAAATTGCAGCATTCGTTCTTCCTCAGACATTATTTCGTCGTCCAGAAGGTGTTGAGTCGGAAAATAGGATTTTTCTTCCGCCAGTGCGGAGAGCATCTTTGCCGAATAAAGGGATTGTTTTTGCGAGAATCGCAGAAGTCCGCCAACCCCAAAGTAACGCTCGCTCAGCGAGAGGGAGAATCGTTCTGTCTTCTGAGGAAAAGTATGTTCCAGAACATTTCGAGTCCAGCCTGGAAGCTGATGATAGCGGCGGAAGTTTGAAGGCTCTAGATATGTGGTGTATCCGCCAAATAACTCATCGGCACCTTCTCCTGAAAAGACAACCTTTTCTCCTCGCGAGGAGGCGAATTCACTCAGGAAATAGAGGGGAATTGCCGTTGGATCGGCAATTGGCTCATCCATAGCGGTTAAGATTTGCCCAAGGCGCTGCTGAACCTCAGCGAAAGGGACAACTCTTTCGTAATGCTGCGTCTGTAAAGCTCTGGCCGCATTCCGAGCTTGATCTAATTCCGAATAATAACGAAAGTCCCGCGTGTGATGAGGACGTTCAAAGCCAATGGCGTAAGTTCGTGCCCGCTCATTGCAGAGAATCTGATGCATTGCGATCAAGCCGCTCGAATCTAAACCGCCGCTGAAAAAATAGGCTGCCGGGACTTCATCCGGCCAGCGAATTTGCAGGGCTTCCTTTAAGGTGGTGTGGACGAGCTCACTTGCCTCTTTTAAGGAAATTTCTTTTTTTGCGTTTGGTACCAGCCAAAAGGTTTTTGTTCGTACTTGAAGTTCGCCTTTTTTATAAGTCACCAATAAAGCTGTCCCCGGCGGAACCTTGCAAATACCCTTAAAAATGGTATTAGGTGCCGGAACATACCGATAACTTAAGTATTGATCTAAGGCTTGAAGATTGATATCCGGTCTCTCCGCTCCTATGAGCAAGGCACCTAGTTCTGAAGCAAATGCCAAACCCTGAGAATTATAACGAACATATAACGGTTTTACTCCTAAACGATCACGGATGAGTAATAAGCGGCGAAGCCGCTCATCCCAAAGCGCAATGGCGAAAGTTCCCCTTAATTTAGAGGGAAAATCTAAACCATATTCTTCATAGAGGTGTGCCAGAACCTCACCATCGCCCGCCTGCTGTAAGGAATGTCCGTGGCTGATGAGATGTTCTCGCAATTCCTTGTAATTATAGATTTCACCGTTAAAAATAACACGGATACGCTTATCCTCGTTCGTCAGGGGTTGCTGCCCTCCTTTTAAATCTACAATAGCTAACCGGCGAAACCCGAAGGCAAGAGTCGGCGAAACATAAAAGGCTTCCTCATCCGGGCCTCTATGCTTCATCAACCGCGTCATTTGCTTGAGCCGAGGAACATCGATATATTTTGCTGGGCCGAATTGCCCGCATATACCACACATAAAATTTTAATCCTCCCTGGATTTTTATAATCCACACAATTAGAATTCCCAATTTTCATAAGCTTAAACCCCGATTATTCATTCCCAGCTTGCCGCAGAACCTTCCTCCTTCTCGCTTTAAGTCCATAAAGACGGGATGCTGTCAAGATTAGGAGTTTTTCGAGCGGAGGTTTTAACAAAGAAAAGCAACGGATAGGAGAGCTATTAGCAGAGAGAAAATACAGACGATGATGATACCGGTCCAAGATGCTTGAATCCAAATCATAGCATTGACAGAAGTTCCTACTCCGGCACCGATATAATAAAAAAAAGTATATAAGGATGTAGCCGTTCCCCGATTTTTTCTGGCCCAATCCCCAATTAATGAAGTAGCAGTAGATTGTACCGAAAAAAGTCCCAAAATTGTTAGGGTGATACCGATAAGGATAAGGATTAAGGATGATGATATCGTGATCCATAGCCCTATAAGCATTAGAGATAGTGCTAAAGCGAGAACGAAACGCCGTCCCATGGAATCGGATAAACGACCGGCTCGCGGAGCTGCCACTGCCCCCAGTAAATAAAGCACATAGATGAGACTTATTTGTGAAGGATTCAGGCAGTAGGGTGCTTTGCTCAGTCTAAATGGCAAATACGTTAACACACTTATAAAACTGGCATGCATTGCAGCTCCTACTAGATAAGCTCCCACCAAATGGCGGTTACGCAGGTGATTATAAAAGGAGTTAAGAGTATTTTTGAAGTTTTCTTTGGGAGACGAGTCCCTGACAACTAAGGAGATGTTTGCAGCTGGATTTATTTCGTTGGGCAGGATTCTGTCAATGAGAATCCACGCTATTAATGTGTCGAAAGCGGCACTGAAGAAGCCGGCTTTCCAATCTAAGAACTGGCTGAATGTACCGATCTCGATTCTGCCAAGCGGCCCCGCTATGGCAGATGCAGCGGCAAAAATCCCCATACCTGCACCACGTTCCGTTGGCAGGAAAATATCATTGACATAAGAAATAACGGTTGTCATGTACCCTGGCAATAAAAGCCCCTGCAATGCGCGTAAAAGGAGCAGAACGCTGAAATTCGGAGCGATAGTTAATAGGAGAGTAGGAATGATTAATCCTACAGTACTCCAACGCATAACAATCCATCGTCCATATCGGTCTGAAACACATCCGTACAGAAGAGAAAATAAAGCAATTAAAATTAAGGGCAAAGATATTATCAAACTGATTGTTTGAGGTGGTTGATGATAAACTTGAGTTAAAGAGGGAAGAATCGGCTGTGGACTATAGATATTAGCAAATACAAATAGGGTTGAAAAAAAGAGAGCTATTTTTTGTTTGCGCGTTAATCCAATCAGATAAGTTTCACCGGAATTTAAATTCAAGAGAAATTCCCCCTTGGGTATTTTAGATGAAGTTAATATGTCCGTTAATTTTGTTAGCTATATTAAAGAATGATTAAAAATGAATGATCAAAACTTTTAAAATAATGATTGAACAATAATTGGGTGGATCTTTTGGAAACTCTTAAGGTATGAAGTATGAAATCGTCATTCATATTCCATACCTTACATTTTGTATCTTTAACTTGTTGGTGTTTAATATGCTTTTAATCTTCAAATGGTATAATCTACGAAGCCTAATAAACTCACCCTTCTTACTTCTTAACTCATCGGCTATCATTACATTTTACGTAAAAATAATAGGGAGTTGTTGGCCCAAGATACTAAAAGACCGTTAGGATTGGATAGCCCTGAATTTAACATTAGATGAGAGGAGCAGACAAGAGATGTCAAAACATAAAATTTCGGTTACTACTCAGGTCATAGTGCTTTTTATTATTATTGCTTTAGCTGCTAGTTTAACGGGTGTAATAGGGCTAAATGGAATGAATAAGTTGTATGCAGACATGGTTGATATTAATCAGATGGAAATTATACCCATGGATCATTTGCAGGATTTGCGTCATGATACGCAAGCCTATCAGGCAGAGATTTTTATGTTCTTGGAGAGTAATCCTGTCGATCAGCCCAAGCATTATCAAGAAATGAAAACAATTGATCAACGTGTGCAAAGTAACATCAATGTTCTGGAAAAAACTTTTCAGGGAAAGAGCCAAGAGGGTGAGCTTTTGGGGCAATTCAAGAAAATCTGGCAGAACTATGTTCAAATCTCTTCAAAAGCAGCAGCTGTCGAAAATCCCCAGAATAAGGGGAGCAAAGCCCTAATTCCGCCGGAGTTGAGCCAATTGAGCGTTCAGGCAGCAGCCTTGGCTGATCAAATGTATGATATTAAGCTTCAGATGGTTACGAAGACGCGATTGGAACAGCATACAGTGACCTATCGAAATGCAATTTTAATGGTCTTAGGGGCAATGCTGTTCAGTATTTTTATTGCTGTCATATTGGGCCTTTGGTTGGGACGAGGCCTGCGTGATCTCATGCAAAAGTTAGTATCTCGTGCCGAAGCCATCGCCGACGGGAAATTGTCCAATGAGACAAACCAGCGGATGAAGGGATTTAATCGTGAAGGGGAAGAACTGGCTGACGCTTTGGATGAAATGACAAATCAACTGCAGCGTGTGATAATTGAAGTAAGGGACACATCGACAGAATTAGAAGGGATGGCAATTGATGTAAACTTGGGAATGGCGCAGTCAAGTAAAGCAGCAGAGCAGGTGGCATCAGCTGCAGGCGAAATCGCTGCAGTTAGTGTTCATCAGACCGAAGCAATCAAAGAAAATCAAGATCATGTTAATATGATGATGAACCAAGTTGAGGCAGCCGGCAGCAAGAGTCAAGGGGTAAGCGAAGCAATCTCTCTTTCAGCTGATTTGGCACGCAGTGGGCGAAATACACTTGATCAGACAGTAACTCAGATGGATGAGATAGAAAATCGCATATCCGATCTTGGGCAAGTGGTTTTTGATGTCAAAAGTCAGTCTCAAAGTATTGCTTCTACAGTTCAAATTATTGAGAGTATCGCTCAACAGACTAACCTCCTGGCATTAAATGCGGCTATAGAAGCCGCCAGGGCAGGCGAGAACGGACGGGGGTTTGCCGTCGTTGCTGAAGAAGTACGTAAATTAGCTGAACAAGTGAAAATGAGTCTGACGGAAATAGCCCTTAGTGTGGAAACATTACAGAATACTGCAGGTCAGGCAGAGAAGAGTATGGAAATGAGCAAGGAAAGTGTTGGATGCGGCAGCGCTTTTCTCTCTGAAATCTCACAGCAATTTGGTAAGATTCTCTCAGCGGTTGAGCAGAGTGTCGGTCAAAGTCTGGACATTGAGCAGTTTGTTCAAGAAGTGGAAAGTTCTAGTCAAGCGATTATGAAAAGTATGCAGCTCATAGGCAATGAAGCCGAGGAAGCTGCCGCAAAGACTCAAACCACTGCTGCTGCTGCGGAAGAGCAGAATGCTTCAATTGAGGAAATGCGGGCGATCTCTGATAACTTATCGAATCACGCTCAAAAGCTAACTAGTTTAGTGGCTGGTTTTGAGATTGAAGGTCACAATTCATCAACGGATGGTTCTGTGGAAAAGTAGGTTAAAGAATAGTGAACTCGCTTACGCTAAAGCTGAACATCGGTGCTTCAGATACAATAATGTCCAGTGAACATTATTGCCGAGCTGCCTTTCCCAATAGGAATACTTAGCGGCGAAGGAGGACTTTACCCCACCTGAAGTTAACGAAGGACCCACCCCACTTATAGAAGTGGGGGTCTTAAAAACTGGATAAAAGGAAATTCAGGAAACTTGTAGAACCCTTTACATTGTAAGAAGTATAATCAAAAAAGTATAATTTTAGGTAACGAATTAAATTCTAAGAATTAATGATATAGTTCTCTGCAGGATTTCTTTAATACATCAAGTGACAAAGGGCCCAATAATAGGAGGGTGATATTTTGCTGAAATGGCTTATCATGAGTTACAATTTGCCGTCAGAGCCATCAAGATTAAGAGTAGGTACTTGGAGAAGTTTGAAGAAGTTGGGGGCTGTCAATATTCATCAATCGTTATGGCTGCTGCCATTGAACGATGAGAATTATACGGCGTTGTCATTGGTTGCTTCAAATATCAGCGAGAATCATGGAGAAGTTCTCTTGATGCAGACCATTGCCATGGAAGAAAGCTATGAAAAGGCAATGATCTCACGTTTTAATAAAGCAAGAGAAATTGAATATGAAGAAATCATTGACAAATGCAATGATTATTTTGCTGAAATTAATAAGGAAATAGAACGGAAAAATTTTACCTTTGCTGAAGCTGAAGAGAATGAAGAAGAATTAGAAAAACTTCTATCCTGGTTTGAAAAAGTGAAATTAAGAGATGTTTTTGTATCCCCATTGCGTGAAGTAACAGAGAAGAAACTTGAAGAATGTCGGAAGTGTTTTGAGGATTTTAACAGTAAAACCTTCGAAAATGAAAAGAGCGATCCGCCGTCGGAAATAAAGATTGTTGATGATTGAAATAAGGAATTTCAGGGGCCGTTGCATAATGAGCATTTATACGTTTTTATAAATAATACCCTGCATATAAGTGGAGGATTTAAACCACAATTATGCAGGGTTTTGTTTAATGGGGAGCGTTTATGCATTTTGCAACAGTCCCCTTCTTTTTGTGCTCCCCCACTTATAGAAGTGGGGGTCTTAAAAACTGGATAAACAATAGTTGTGGAGCAGAGGATTGAATTAGCATTTTACCGAAATTTAACATTTGCTTTACAGAAAATGAATTGTAACACCTGTCACATTAAATTATAATTCATGTAACCGTTATTACATTTATAAAGTTTTTTGAAAAGGCGGTATGCGTATGTGACGATGAATGTTTCTAAAAAAGTAGATAATTTCAGCACTTATTTAGGTGCAATTATTTAATAATTAATAATTGAAAGGAAGGTTTAGACCATGAATCGATATAGCTATCAGAAATTATCTGCCATACTAGTCTCAATTGCGGTGATAGGCAGTGCATTAACAGGGTGCGGTACTTCTTCCAAGGTATCCGCCAACACTTCCTCGACAAATGCTGCGGCTGCTTCACCCAAAGAACTCGTATTTTACTCCGCCCAGGGCTACGATGATGCTGTGGCAAAGGCCTTTCAGGCTAAAACCGGCATCAAAGTTAAGCTTGTCGACATGTCTACAGGCCCATTGGCGGCTAAGATTGAAGCTGAGAAGTCCAACTCTCATTGGGATATAGCCTGGTTTGACGGTGACGCTACCATGCAGGCTCTCGATAATCAAGGGTTACTTCTGCAGGGCTGGACTCCAAATGATACTTCTAACCTGACGCAGCTTGGGCAATCACTGGTTCCCGCCGATAAAGCGTATTATCCGACAGGTGTCACAGCTGCAGCAGCTATCGGTGTTAATTCAAAATTGCTGCCTCGTTCAGAGTATCCGAAGGATTGGAATGATCTTCTTAAGCCAACCTTCAAGAATGCTTTGGCTATGAACAATCCCAGCGTTTCAGGGCCTACTTTTCCTTATGTAGCGGGTTTACTTAATCTGATGGGCGATGCCCAGGGTAAACAGTTCTTCACCTCATTGAAAGGCAATGGTATGAAGGTGGGGGAAACTAATGATGTGGAAATCAAATCTTTATTGAACGGGCAGGTAAAGGCTGTAACGATTCAGGACTCGGCTCTGGTTGCAGCGAAAGCAGAAGGCAATCCCATTGATATTATTTATCCCTCTTCTGGAGTGTTCACGTTACCCGGCGTCATTGCTATTAACAAAAAAGCTCCCAATGCAGAGGCTGCCAAACAATTTGTGGAATTTGTGCTTTCATCGGAAGGGCAAAAAGTTATGCTTGATCCTAAGAATGGCGGCGGCGACTCCTATTTTGATCCTGTCATAACCGGCGTTGAGGGCAGTTCTGTCCGTCAAAACGATGGCATCAATTGGCTTAAGGTTGATCCTGTTAAATCCTCTCAAAATGAAAATGATATTAAGAAGTGGTTCAACGATGCAATTATTCACTAAAATTAAGTCCCAAAAAATGAAAACATCATTTTGCGATATTTCGGGGGTGGCGTTCCTCGCCATCCTCATTGGTTATCCGCTATTAGCCCTCTTATTACAAATTGTCTTTCCCAATTTGTATAGTGTGCCTATGAGCCTGGTGCCTTCCTTGACTTCATTGCAGGGAGTTTTTGCCGATAAAGAAAATCTTAATGCAGTGCTTAACTCTATTTTTATAGGAGCCGCGGGAACCATTGCAGCTTCAATTTTAGGTACCATTATTGCCTTTGCCGCGGAAGAACACTCCGGTTTTATGCATACTTTAATAGACGCTCTGGTCTGGCTGATCTTCTTCCTCCCTTCCTATATTGTTGCTGAAGGCTGGGTGATGTTTATGCAGGATGGCGGCATTCTTGCCCAGTTGCTGAAACTGCCTAACGGCTGGTCTTCTTGGTTCTTCTCTCGTTGGGGCGTGATCTTGATTATGGGCTTTAGCTATTTCCCCTATGTCTATTTCAGCTTGCGGCAGGGTATCAGAAACGTGAATAGTGATTTGATCAAGGCCGGCCGTTTGTCAGGCGGCAGTCGTGCTCAAGTCTTTCGCAAAATTGTTTTGCCCTTGCTGACGCCATCCTTGCTTGCCGGTGCTTCTATTGCCTTTGCTGAGGCCTTCGGTGATTTTGGCCTGCCTGCTGCCATTATGGACCAGACCCAATTATCGTTGCTTCCCTACCAAATTTATGTTTCCCTTGGCCAGTCTCCGGTTAATTATCCGGCAGCAGCATGTTTGTCCTTTTTGGTCATCCTGATTTCGGCAGGAGCGATTCTTCTTCAGTTTTTCTGGATGCGGAAGAAAGACTACAGCACCGTTTTAGCTCGCAAAGATTCCGTTATTTTTGCGAAGACAAAGAAGAATCCGCTGTTGACTTTGGGATCGTTTTTTATCTTGTCTGTCTCCTTGCTCGTTCCCCTTGGAAGTACAATTATCGCTTCTCTTTGGAAAGTTTGGGCCAATGGACTAAGCCTAGGCAATTGGACTTTCGCAAATTATAGCAAAGCACTTAAGATAGGCAGTGAAGGAGTAAATGCTCTCGGGCGTTCTCTGGAATACGCGTTTGTTGTGGCCGTCCTGACCATGATTTTGGGTGTGATTTTGGCTTACCAGATGTCCTTTAAAAAGTCCGCTCTCAATTCCTTCCTCAATATTTTAACCATGTCGGTTATTGCGGTTCCCGGTATTGTCCTAGCGGCAGCCTTTGTCTTTGCCTGGAATGGTGTTTGGCTTATTCCTTTGAACCTCGTTCTGTATGGCACTCCTATTTGTCTCGGCTTAGCCTTTATGGCAACCTATTTACCTTACTCGATCAGGCTGCAGTTAGGGGCTATGGGACAGCTGCCCCTCAATCTGATTAAGGCCGCACGCGTACAAGGGGCGGGCGAGATCATTGTCCTTCGCAAAATTATTCTTCCCTTGGTAGCTGGAACGGCTATTTCCCCCTTTTTCATGACCTTTACTAAGATTATTTTTGAGCTGCCGGCCTCAATGCTTCTCTACCCGCCTGGAAGTCCAACCTTTTCAGTAACCATTCAGCATTACTTTAGTGAATCTCACTGGTCAAAGGGAAGTGCCTTGTCTGTGATCGGGTTAATTATCTTGCTGGCAGCTTATAGCCTTGGCCGTTATTTGATGGAGTATTTCGGCAAAGGAAAAGGGTACGAAGAAAACTCAGACTTGGAATTGAACCAGGAGCCGGTCCTGCTCGCTAATGGGGAGGTAACCATATGAACATAGTACTTGAAGATGTCACAAAACATTACGGAAACAAATTGGTACTTGATAAGCTCTCACTAACGATTCCTGAAGGCAGCTGTGTTGCCCTGCTGGGTCCTTCAGGCTGCGGTAAAACCACTCTCTTAAATGCTTTAGCCGGTTTAACGACTATTGATGGCGGTATAATTCGCTATGATGAGCTGACTTGGTCATCTAAGGGCTATACTATGGTTCCTGAAGAGCGAAATATAGGCATGGTCTTTCAGGACTTCGCTCTTTGGCCTCATATGAATGTTTTTGAAAATATTGCTTTTAGTCTGCGGTTAAAAAAGTGTCCGCTTAAGAAGATCAGAGAACAGGTGGCTGAAGTTCTTGATGCCGTACAGATGAATGGTTTTGAAAAGCGATACCCGAATCAATTGTCAGGAGGACAGCGTCAGCGGGTGGCAATTGCTCGAGCCTTAGTAACTCATCCTTCCTTAATGCTTATGGATGAACCTTTGTCCAGTTTAGATGCTCAGCTGAGGGAGAAAATGCGCTGGGAGATTATGCGCATTGTACGTGGGGCTGGTATAACAACTGTTTATGTTACCCATGATCAAGCCGAGGCCTTAAGTCTGGCTGATCAGGTGATTCTCCTGAACCAGGGGAGGATCGAACAAGCAAATAGCCCCACCAAGCTCTATCGTGAACCGGCTACGGTTTTTGCTGCCAATTTCCTGGGTTGTTCCAATATACTACACGGTCGGGTTATTGAACGATGCGGTGACTATTCTTTAGTCAATTGTCAGGGACTTAATATCTATACCTTGGGAAAGCTCACACTGGGGCAAGAGGCAAAAGTAATGATACGTTCGGGAGATATATTAATCAATACTCAAGGTCAGGACCCTGGGGCGCTTCTGGGGGCCATAGTTCTCCAACGATCCTTTCAGGGGGTCACATGGCAATACAGAGCAGCATTAGAAAAAGCACCTGATATTCAGCTAGAGGTATGGAGTACTCAAGAAATCGAGGTTTCTGATCCTATCCAATTATGGCTGTCGGCAGAACGATGTCGGATTCTAAGAGAGATGTCGGATAATGGTAAGATGGCTGCCATATGCTGAATGGCGGTCAGTGAATTCGGAACCTCTCCCACTTATAGAAATGGGAGTCTTACGCTTGAATATATTTTAAAGATATTGTCACTGTTTATTAGGCATAGTAAAATAGTAATGTAACATTCGTTACATTACTATTTTACACTAGTGCCGTCCATAACGATTCTAAAGAATAAACTTGTGTTGTGGATCTATTGAAAGGAGAATGAAAATGTTCTGGTCTTCAATCTTACCGCCTTTTCTAGCTTCTATGGTCGAATTTGTGGAAGCGCTTACTATTGTATTGGTTGTTGGTGTGACAATTAATTGGAGGAGCAGTTTGCTTGGTGCCGGTGCTGCGGCTTTGACCCTGGCAGTTTTGGTGGCTGTTTTCGGCTCAACCTTAGTCATGTTTATTCCCATTGAGGTATTGAGACAAGTCATTGGAATTATTCTGATCCTCTTTGGCATGCAATGGCTTAAAAAAGCTTTGCTCCGTTATAGTGGTTTGAAATCCATGCATGATGAAGCAGCAATTTATGAAGAGCGGATGCGAGAACTTCGGGCCCACGGGGAAGCCGAACCTCGGAAGTTTAATGGCTTTGGTTTTCTTACTTCCTATAAAAGTGTTCTCTTAGAGGGGTTGGAAGTAGCATTCATTGTTATTACCTTCGGTTCTACAGTTTCTGCGGATAGGCTCAGCGGGATTTGGACAGCTGCAGAGGGAGCTTTATTGGCATTAATCATGGTTGTGATCCTGGGATTGTTAATTCGAGGGCCGTTGACGAAGATTCCGGAAAACACCCTGAAATTTTCTGTAGGGATAATGCTGGTTACCTTTGGCACTTTCTGGACTGGAGAGGGTTTAGGTGTTCAGTGGCCATACGCGGATTGGTTCTTGTTCGTTTTGATCATGTTTTATTTAGCCTTAAGTTTAATAATTATGAAATGGTTAAAACCTTATGGAATTGAGCAGAAGAGAAAACTAGCGGCAGGGGGAAACAGCTGATGAATATATTTAGGAAGATATTTGATTTTTTCTGTGGTGATTGGAGAATTTTCTGGGGCATAGCCATAACGATTATCATTGTCAAACTTTTAGAAAACTGGAAGTCACCTAACCTGGTTTCGATTGTCATTTTTTTGTTGGGTATTTCGCTGAGTTTGGGATTTTCTCTCGGACGAGAAACACTATGATATCTCATTAACCAAGTGAACTCGTTCAAACACTTTGTTAAATGTTAACGAATAGATTTTTAAATTTATTTATTTCTTAAGGATAGTTAAAGGTTTGTGATGTATTCTCAGTACTGAGAGCACGAAATGGTTTCATACAACTCATTGTCCGATTCGCGCTAGGTGAATCGGACAATGTCATTTGTAAAAGTTATTCAAAATAGAGTAGGGGTGTTTATAAGTTGCGGATTTTATCAGAACAAACCTTAAATATAGTGACGAAGGCTTTACTGGTTCCGGTCGGGCCATTACAGATATTTTTAGATGCTCCCCTTAAGACTCATGGGCACTGTCTGCATGAAGCCTACCATGTTTTGGAACGAGATGGCAAAAACGATGTACTGACCTATTTCCGTCCTTATGACGATATGCTAATAAAAGGATTGTTTTGGGCAGATAAGCGTTGGAAAAATGTCTGCCACTATTTCTCTGATCCCCAAAAACAGGGGGGGTTGCATTGGCCCGGAGCTGATGCGGAATGTCAATACTACTTCAACAAGGCTATTATTATGAGTCAGCAGAATGTATCTAAAGGCATGTTTTACTTGGGTGCGGCTTTACATCTTGTACAGGATATGTGCGTACCTCACCATGCGTTGGGGGTTCTTTTTGACGGACATCAAGAGTTTGAACGCTGGACAAGCAATAATCTTGATAAATTTACATTCAAACAAAGTGGACTATATAAGGCGTTTACACACCCCAGCCAATGGATAAGACATAATGTGGAATTGTCAGCACCTTATTATCCTCTTGTTTCAGTAGAAAAAGGGATAAAAGAAGAAAACTATTTTATTGCAGCTGAAAAGCTTCTTGCGATTACGGTTTATACGACTGCCGGTTTTTTGGATTTTTCCCAAAATATCCTATGCGGCGGCAATACTATCTAATTTCAATGTTCGATGGTTTATATTATGTTTTATGTTCTATGTTCCATAATTAATAGGTTATGTTATTAGCATTAGATTTTGGATTCTATCGCTATATAGTCTTCTTGATGGGCTTGAAGATAATGATTGAGGTGAAGCTAATGAAGCTAATGAAGCTAATGAAGTTACCGCTGCTCTTATTCTTGCTGATAACTCTTTCAGGATGCAATACTTTTAATAAACAACCGGTATCTAATTCACAATCCAAGACATCCCAATCGCCCTCTGCACAGGCTTCTCAAGGCCTCTCGGCCGGGCAGACTACCCAAGCACAAGTTCCTGCGGTTAATGTTTTAACACAGTCTTCTGTTGCTTTCACCTATAAAGGGTTGGATGCGGATAAATTAAGCCCATCGGCTTTAAAGCCCGATGGGAAAAAGGATGGACATTTTCACATAACGATTCCAATCAACCAGCAAATAAGCCTAAAATCGATCTGGATACGTTACAATGAATTCGGCAAGTGGTTTAAATGGGGTTGGATCTATAATAAAAATCTTTCACTGCCTAGTGATGGTTATGTTATGGCGGTTTTTGATTCTCAAGGAACTCAGATATTACCTCAAGGAGATATAGGTTACATAGCAACTCCTGTAAATGGTGCCGTTGATTTGGATTTATATATCTCGGAGTTAAACGGTGAAAATAATCGGGATACTTTAGCCTTTGCTAAGGATGACACGTTTACCCTGGAAGTGGATTATGTTCTGGCAAATAGTACTGTAGGAAAATTAAACTCTGCCGTAACTTTGCAATAAAAAAACTCAGCCCACGGCACGTGTCGAATTGTGCCGGGGCTGAGTTTAATTACAGCTATTGTAAGTTTAACTGAACTTATAAATACGCTTAATGAGCTTCAGACTATGGGCCAGAATGCGCGGGTTAATTTTCTGAGCAAGGTCTATACACAGATTGATAAAGCTGCCCCGCAGTTCAGCATACAGTTTTTTATTGCTTTGTTTGATATAATCCCAAAGCTCGTCTGCCTTGCTGCTGAGTGTTTTATCCTCCGCTATATAGAGATGAGTCACGGTGGTAGCTACCATCATCGAAAGATAAAAAAGCATATATTGTCTAAGGCTTTTATAGTTGATGTTGTTATAAACATCGTAGGCTTCAATCATCATGCGTGTTACTTTGATCTGTTGGTCGATTCGTTTGATCATGATCTGCGTGTTGACGGATTGGTCTGGTCGGCCAATGAAATAGTGATAGGGAGAACAATCCAGGTATATTAAGCTTTTGACATAGGGAAGAGGTAAATAGGCAACGAGGTTGTCCACGTAAAAGGTGTGTTCCGGCAGTTTTAAGCCGCACTGTCTTAATAATTTTGTGCGGTAAAACATGGAATGCATGAGCATCAATTGGTCGAAGCGAAAAGAACGCATGTTGTCCCAGGAAATAACCTTACCCTCGGGAAAAACATTGTTGTAGCGCATCACTTTATGTTTGCCGTTATAGGAATATTCGTAAACATAATTGGTGATCAGCAGGTCCACGGAAGAATTGCTGCGTAAGAAGGAAAGCACCGACAAGTAGTCCGTAGGATCTAACCAGTCGTCACTATCAACAACTTTGAAATATGCCCCTGTGGCAACCTCTAAGCCGCGGTTGACTGCTGAACCATGCCCGCCGTTTTCTTTCTGTTCAAGACGGACAATGTCAGGATAGCGATCACAGTATTTGCGGGCAATAGCCGCCGTGTTGTCTGTAGAACCATCATCAACGACGATAACCTCTACTTCTGGTCCGCCTTGGACAACAGTATCCAGACAGAGATGAAGATAATCCTGTGAATTATAGGACGGTACCACAATTGATAAGAGTTTAATTTTTGTTCATCTCCACTTATTATCATTTTGTTTTATATGCTTATTACGTGCTTATTTGGGATTCTTTTGGAGACTTGTGCGTCTCATATTACTGAGCGTTTCTCCGTATTGCCCGCGAAGAGCAACAATGTAAAGGAAGATACCTAAGGGCAGGAGTGCCGCGTACTGGATCAGATGCAATAACAAGCTTGCTGTGAGTGCTGTCGTCTGGTCGATTCCCAAGCCCCCGAGGCCTAAAATTGTTCCATATTCGAAAAGACCGATTGCTCCCGGGGTAGCCGGTATGAAATTAATGATATTGGTTGCAGCGAAAACAGCCAGGGACATGCGAATGGATGCTCCCCAGGGAAAGCCAAAGGCCACAAGTCCGATCCATGTCGACACAAGCAGCAGAACCCAGGAAAGAACAACCCAAGCCATCATTTTGACTGAATCAAAATTTAAATATTCGTTGAAATAACTGCGCAGCCGTGGAAGAAGAGCGATCAGGATACCAAAAACAATAAAGACGGCAATACAGAGAAAAGTCAGAATCCAGAGGGCTTTGAGCAAATTTTGATCCTTGAACCCTGCAAAGGGAACCGCAGGAATCGAAACCAACATAATTGCGGCAAAATCGGCGAAAGCCGGTATGATTAAGAGTTTTGTCCGCCGCAGGGCATTGTAGCTTGCCGGGAAAAAGGCAGCCCGCAGTCCTTCGCCGACATGGAAAGGTAAAACCATGTTAGCGGCGTGACCTAAACCCACAATTTGTAAAGCGGTCATTCTGTCCATGTCCCGGTCAATACCCCGTGTATAGGCAAGTCCGCGAATATAGTTGGCATAGATATAAACAGCGATTGAAAAAATTGTCAGGCTCCAGCTGATATTTGAACTGAATACTTGTTCGACATGCAGATCTTTGATTGCTCCGATTGAGTAGTAAATAACAACAACAGTGATCAGCATACCTGAAATGAGCTTTAGTTTTGTAGCATTGGGCATTCATTTGCTCCCTTGATTAAAGATTCTTGTGAATTTGAAGAAAGGTCAGTTAAATTTATAGACTTTTCGTGCGATGTTATATAAGCCAACGGTGATTTTATTGCCGGAATTTCCGGGCAGGGTTGTCACCATTCTGAGAAACCTTATGAGGGCATGCCGGTATAGGCCATTGTCACAATTGATCAGGAAGGACCAAAGCTCCTTTTCCTTCTTAATGTCTTCCTGTGTTCCGGAAATTCTTAGGAACACGGTGCAAATGGTCATCATAATTGCCAAATAGCCCAGCATATAGCTGGATAGCTTTTTACTGGCGATGCTTCCAGGCAAGCGGTGACAGCCTATCATGATGCGGGTTACCAAAAGCTGTTGATCAATTCTCTTGAGCATCACGCTTTCGTTGACTGACTGATCCTGGCGGCCAATAAAGTAATGATAAAGATCCACATCGAGATAATATATAGTTTTGACAAAAGGCAGCGGTTGGTATGCAAATATATTGTCCACATAAAACGTGTGTTTAGGCAGTTTAAGACCACATTCGTGCAAGAGCTGTGTTTTGTAAATTAAGGAATGCATTAAAAGGTACTTCCAGGGATGGAATCTCTTCATGTCATCCCAACCGAATATCTGCTGACGCGGGAAGACATTGCTATAGTTAATGACGTGTCTGGTCCCTTCAGCCAGTTTTTCATAGATATAGTTACAGACCATCATGTCTGGAGCAGAGTTGTCAGCAACTAAGGTTTTGAGGGTCTGCAGAACCTTAGCCAAGCCTTGTTCGTCGATCCAGTCATCAGAGTCTACAACTTTAAAATAAAGACCGGAGGCGTTTTTTATACCTGTATTAACCGCTTCACCATGCCCGCCGTTTTCTTGATGAATTACCCGTACAAAATCAGGGTATTGTTCGGCATAATGATCGGCAATTTTTCCGGTGTTATCGGTAGAACCGTCGTCGACAATAATAATCTCCACATCATTTCCGAAGGGAAGAAGTGTATCGATGCAGCGTTCCATATAAGAGGCTGAATTGTAACAGGGGATGGCAAATGAAATTGTTCTCAAACTAAATGCTCCGTTCTGCAACGTTTTGCGTTAATTTTCCCGATCTTGGGAAGTGAACTCGTTAGCGAACCACTCCCACTTGTAGAATGGGAGTCTTATGATTGGATAAATTGAAATTCCCTTAACCTATTATGGTATCTGCAAGTTCTAAAGCTTTAGCAGCTATTGCGTCCATATTATAGTATTTGTACTCTGCAAGTCTGCCTAGGACATAAAAATTCGGGAATTCATCAGTAAGCGTTCGATAGCGTTCATAGAGGGTTGAATTTTCAGGGTTTTGGATTGGGTAATAGGGAGTCTCGCCGTCTGTTCCCGTATATGCCCGGGGATATTCTTTGACTATCGTTGTTCGTTCGTTCAGAACCTGTCCCGTAAGGTGCTTGAATTCAGTGATACGAGTATAGTCTTGATCAACCGGATAATTTACGGTCCCTTTGGGTTGGTACCAGGTCATTTCATGTGTCTCGAAAACAAAATCTAACGTTCGGTAAGGCAGGCGTCCGTAGCGGCAGTCAAACAATTCGTCGAGCGGTCCGGAGTAGATGACCGACCCGTTAAAAAGGTTACCATCAAGGAATACTTTCCCGGATTCGAGACGAAGCCGTTTGCGGGCGTCGGAATTAAGACTAAGCTCAATATTAGGATGCTCGAGCATGCCTGCAAAGAGTGAGGTATAGCTTTGAGCGGGGATACCTTGATAAGTATCTTGAAAGTAGCGGTTGTCATAGGAAATAAAGACAGGCACGCGTGCTGTAACTAAGGAATCAATTTCATCCGGAGCGAGCCCCCATTGCTTTTGGGTGTAATACAAAAACACGTTCTTGTAGATGAAATCTGCGATTTCGGCAAGTTCAGGATCATGTTGCTGTCGTAAATCCAAGATGGGTACCTTGCTGCCGAAGCCAAAGGTGTCGATCAGCTTTTGCTCAATTCTGCCTGCTTTGCTTGGCTCATAGGCTAAGTGAAGGGAATTAAGGTTAAAAGGAATAGGCATCAGCTGTCCGTGGATATCGCCTACTACCTCGTGGGAGTAATTTCGCCAAGTTGTGAAGCGGGAGAGATAATCAAAGACTCTTTTACTGTTCGTATGAAAGATGTGAGGACCATACCCATGGATAAGAATTCCGTTTTTATCCTTAAAATCATAAGTATTGCCTCCGATATGACCGCGCATTTCCAGAATCAATACTTTTTTACCTGCTCGTTCAGCCAATTCCCGCGCAATAACTGATCCTGCCATACCACAGCCGATCACGAGGCAATCATATAGTTTCTTGTCGTTCATGTTGATTTTATCCTACATTCTAAAGTATTTTTTAATAGTATTTGTGTCCCCTGTGATGTTTTATTAATTTCATATTACCATGGTCTGAAATTATTGCAATTAGTTAGGGAAAATTCTCCATTATCGATTAGGCACAAAAGGTATTATATATACCGAAACTTAAATTCACCTTAAAGAATAATTCAATTCGAATTAATCTAATCTAATATCGCAGTCAAAATTAATCCAACAATTCAAACAATCGAATTGAATCCAATCCAATTCGATTTATAACCTGGTTTATCCTGGAAATATAGTCTTCTATATAGAATAATCATATGCTTTGGTTGCTCAACAACTATTTAACCTCATTCTCCATTAATTCTATAAGGCTCTGTCCTAGATTGACTCTTTCCGCCGGGCGATCTGGACCACCGTTTTCGAGGTTCTTTCGATATCGGCTGAAGGGATCTAAATCACTTTGGCGATTAATGAATCGTTCGACAAACGAATAGGGGAAGATTAATTTATGATGGTTATTAAGGCTTTCACAATAAAATTCAGCAGCGACAAGTCCTTGCCTGCTTAGTAAATCAATTGTCACCAAAAAACTATTTCCGCTTACCCCCAAAGAATGGAGATCGGACATTAAATAATAGCAATAATCATCATCCAGCAATTTAAAATCTTTAAGGTCAAGTTTCCTGAAGCTATCTAACTGAGCTGTCAGTGTTTGGCCGCCATTTAAATTTGTTGTATCATCGTCTTCATTTTCTTGAGGCTGTTGGAGTGTTATCTTTACTCTTAGATTCTTAAATGGAATTGGGAAGCCAAGGTAAATGTTAGAATCAAGAATTTTCAAGCGTGACGAAACAGCCGCAAGGGTTATAACATTCAAGTTATTCGCAAGAAAGTCAGCATCCAGTAATTCTTCAACCGTTGGCAGTTGTCCGACCTTACTGACATTTTTCAAATCTCCTAAGATCTTAACGATGAAATAAAAGATAAAACAAAGGGCCAGACTTAGACCGAGGAGCAGAATAATTTTGTCCGCCAGAGAAGGGTTCCTAATTAGGAGGTTTAGCACTATTGTCGTCCATATTATCATTGAAAAGGTTAAGACCATTTGGGAAAAGGTAATAATCTTGATCAAGAAGGCATTTTTGTCCTTGATAATTTGTTCGTACAAAATAAATTTTCGAAAGACTTCCTGGCCGATAGCCTGTTTATCAAGAAATAGGTTCTTTTTATAAGGCAAGGTAAAAATTCCCCAGAGAATTTCACGACTATACTGCACGCTGTGCTGGCTGTTCATGGATATAAAGATGGTAATCAGACCAACAACAGAAAGTATCCCTGAGTTAATTGCCAACAGCAGACCAATTGTTTCACCAGACATTAAACCCCTCCCATACTTAGTTGATACCTGATTGATAACAAGTAATTTCAACGTCTAGTTTGCACTCGATTAACTATGTTTAGTTATTGATTTTTCGGGGTACAAACCTTGGGAGTTAAACCCGGTACTCCGCTGGTCATCGCAATTTACTCTCAAAACAATAAAAGAGAGGTGTATCACCTCTCTAAATAGATTGTTTTTTTAATAAAACATTTATTCATCTGCATCTATAAACTTGATGACCAATATGGCAATAGCTAACAAACCCAAAATATATCCAAAAATCATTTCACTTGCAACAAATATTTTGGCAGTGTTTGATATAGGATATATATCTCCATAACCCGTAGTTGTAAAGGTTGTAATACTAAAATAAATACTATCAATCGTCGTCAAAATTCTATCGTTTTTAAAGAAATGAGAATAACTTCTTGATAGTTTTAAGTATAAATCGCCATAGCCTACAATTAAAATAATGCCAAATGAAACTACCTTTGCTAAAGGGAACTTTATTTGGTCTCTTTGAAGTATCTTTCTAAATAAAAAACTAAAATCAATAATAAAATACAATATTAAAACAAACATTAAATCAAGAGGAATATAGTTTATAAAAAAATCTCCAATAATAATTAATATTATTAATAAGCTTAGGAAAAGGGGATCCTTTACAATTGCAAAAAATCTCATTGATTACCTCCTAATAACTACTTTTCTAGCGTATATTATAAAAATGTAGGTAATCATCATATAATAAGCTTCACGACTAATTATCTATTATAAAAAATGCGGCTTCATAATTTGAAATTAATGAATTGCTCTTTTTTTTGATTTCCCGCCAATAACATCGTGAACATCGTGGATTGTTACGAAAGCATTTTCATCTATTTCATCGATAATTGATTTTAGCTCAGCAATCTCCAAACGAGTTATAACCGAGTATAGAACGCTTTTGGGCCGCCCAGAAAACCCACCCTTACCTTCCAAGAACGTCACACCTCTACCTAATCGAGTAAATAGAACGTTTGCAATTTCTTCTGGATGCTCAGAGACAATCATAGCTGCTTTGGATTCATCCAATCCCTGTATAGTCAAGTCAATTACTTTAAAGGCAATGAAATAAGCAATCAGTGAGTACATAGCTCTATCCCAGCCAAACAATATTCCTGCGCTGCTCAAAATAAAAATATTAAAAACCATTACTATTTCTCCAACTGAAAATCCAATCCGTTTTGATGTGACAATAGCCACAATCTCTGTTCCGTCCATTGAACCTCCATATCGGACCACTAACCCAACTCCTATGCCAAGGATAATTCCGCCAAATACTGCTGCCAATAAAGTATCATTTGTTAATCCAGGGACAGGATTCAAAATGCTTACTCCTAAAGACAATATTGTGATAGAAAATAACGTCGAGAGCACAAATTTTTTTCCAATTTGATAGTACCTAAAAATGAGAAAAGGAATATTAAAAGTGAAAATAAATGCTCCCAAAGGCAGTTTTGTAAGATGGCTGGCCATGATAGAGATTCCAGTAATGCCCCCATCTATAATGTCATTGGGGACAAGAAATATTTCAAGGCCGATTGCTGCTAGTACTGAACCGAGAAACAAGAATACGAACTTTTTTAGGCTTCTAACTATATTTTTCCTTTTTTGTATTGTTAAACTCCTCCTTCTGTAGTTATACTAACATATTCTGAAAATCAAATCGACCCAATTTATCTCAAATTTGGCCAATGCTAATACAAAAATACCATATAACGGTGTATAAGAAAAAAATAGTCAAAACGTTTGTAACTAATAAGTTTACGATTATTAGTATTTTGAGGTAAAATAACGATGTTATTAACTAATGATGAAGTTAATCTATGGAAAACTTAAAGAGGAAAACTGCCTAGGATCTATCATTGCTGTTTCTCTAACTGAACAAATAAATTATGATTATGAATTATAGAGGTTGGTATGAAAAAAATTGGAATTATGGGCGGAACCTTAATATACAACCGATACATTTCTACAAGGTGATTTACTACATTACGAGTAAGCCCTCAAATAGCATCTTATGTTATCAGTTCAATATTATCTACTTTCCCTAGGCTGCTTTAGTATGTGAGTAGCTATTTTTCTTATATTTTATGATTAATTTTTATTAGCAAAATTATATTATATGACCTACACAATGGCCCACCAATGTCAGTTCAACGTTGGAGGGTCATTATGTCTATTAGGTAATATAAGTTAAATAAGTAATTGGAAAGCAAAACCTTCTGCTGTAAATGCAGAAGTTACTTTTTTATCTAATTAGACAAGATTCCCCTTACTTCGTGAGAATCTTATGAGATGATTATGTTGGCTTTCAAGTTATTTTATTAAACTTACTTCAATAGGGATTTTTTAGTCTATAATGTGAATCCGGTATAATATGGTAATCGCCTATAAGAGAAATTTCTCTGTATCCATAATGAGGTAATTTTGTTGGAGGCTTTTATGGGAACAAAATTTGCGAATATACAAGTTCTGGATTTACCAATTTGTGATGTTGAGAATTTATTGCCGGGTTGTATCGCAAAAAAACTATCCGCGAACTGGACAACTATATTACATGAAGAGTTTCAAATTGGAATGATTGAACAAGTAGGAAAAGTATTATCTAAGAAAATTGAAAAAACTATTTTAACGGTAGGGTATTTTGATGATGATGTTATTGCCCTTCATATTTTTAGAAACGGGAAGTGTGTAACATGTCATATATCAGAATATGCCTATGGATATAAGAAAAAGATTGGTAACCCTTCAAAATTTGTAAGTGAACTAGAACTACCCGATAGCGATACCGAACGTTTAAAGGGGATCTTTAAATGTGAGGATTTGGCAAAGAAAGTTGAACTTCTCGAAAGATTGTTAGCCGCCCCGCTATGGATAGATAAGGAAGCGTTAATAGAATACGGAGATGAAAATTTTAAACGAGAACGCGATACAGTTTTTATTGACGAGTATATCTGGGAGCAGAAAGAATTAAATAAGAAAATTAAAAGTCAAACGAAAGTAAGGTTATTAATAGAATTCGAGGGTCTTTTAGCATCTTCATCCCAGAGCGGTAAGTTTCTTGTTCATCTCCCTTCTGCTGATGGGAAGTATTATAGTCATTTGCAGCATATTTATAATACAACTCCAGAGGGCTTCCTTTCGACTCTTTATAAGGAGGATATAATTAAATTCAACCTTTTTGATGAGATATTATCTAATAACAGTTATATTGTGGTCTATAATAATTCATCAATTTCATATTCAACCAATGAACGCGGAATAGAGGAAACAAAGAGAATGCCTGCAAAAATGTCGTTCTTGGATTATAATGGAAACCTGATTACTGAAACTATTTTTCCAATAGAAGTATCAAAACCTTTGTTGCTCTTTTCAGATGGTACAGTTCTTTGTCTAAGAACATTAAGAAAAGGGCTCAATCAGGGATTAGTAGCGTATAGACCCGACGGCAATAAAAGATGGGAATTGGAGGTGGGTTATTTACATATTTATCCCCAACTTTATAATAATAATGTTTTTCTTCATTATAAAAAAGATGATAAATCAGAAATATTAAAGTAAATGTCAACGGAATAATTGAAGCAAGATACTCATTAACTACTTTTGGAGTCTATTGGAAAAGGTTCATATTTGATAATGATGGAAATCTGTTTTACACTGTTAATTCGATGAACAATAATATTAAACAGACAAAATTATATTATTTTAACAATGACCTTGAAAAATTATCTGAAATTCAAATAAGCGGTGTAAGTGCTGAAGCAGTATTAGGCTATAAAAAATTATTTATATATATCTTTCAAAAAGAATTTATTGCAATCGATATTCAAACTTTGCAGATTACCGCTAAATTAAAACGTATCGAAGGAACATATTTTGGTTGCATTGATGCTCAAGAAAGAATTATGATGCTTAAAGGTTCAAATACAATTGAAGTTTATGATTTCGAACTAAATCTAATATCTCGTCATCGCTTAAAAGGTGAGATTTCAGAATATTATCATAATGTCAAAGGAAATGCCTGCTTCCTAACGAGTACTAGATATGCATTTAAAATGGGTTGACGGATAAAGCAATACTTAGAGTTTTTGAAATTTCATAGCTCGCTAATTCAAGTTATTCATATACCAGTTAGGCTAATAACTGGAATTTTACAGAATGGAGAAGATCTGTAGTTTTGTCTTTTACAGGACGCAAGAAGTAAGATAAAGGTAATTTTCATTAATGGAGAATGATTCCGATGAGCCAATAAGGATTTTTATGCGAACTAGTTCGAATAAAATCCGTATAGATTACAATTAACAAATTTTGCATAAAAAAGTTATGTGTCATTGAGCGCTTAATAGGTCTAGGGACTTGCAAGAAAGGAAGTAAAATCGAATCGCGGAGAATCAGAAAAGCGAGGTAATTCTTTTGGAGAGTAAAGTTCTTGTTGAGATCAAATATTCTGATAAAGATATTAGAAATGCGATGTTTGAGATTATTAACAGAATAAATAGGTTGTGGGTTGTTTCCGCTTGTATGTTAATCGTAATTGTATGCGTATCGTTTGTGGAAATAAAGAATGGATTTAGTAACTACTACAATGGACTTATTTGTGTATTTCTCGTTACTTATTTTATATTTTTAGTACTTTTCTACATCTATCCTATAAACAGATATATTGATGTTTATAAGCTAAGAGGAGATAGCACATTTATTTTTACAATTGAGAAGATTGAAATACAGCGTAAAGATATTCAGAGTTCATGTAATTGGAGCCTTTTTAATAAAGCATTCGAGTTATCTAAATGTTTTGCCTTAAGGGATACAAATAAAGCTCTAACTATATTACCAAAGCGATCTTTTAAAAGCGAATCAGATATTGAAGAGTTTAGGAATATTCTTAGTAGGAAAATGAAGGTTTACAAATAGCTATATATAATTGGGAAACTCAAGAGGATAAGCTCACATCACATAACGTTCTTCATAGGACGCAAAGTAAAATAAGGTAAAGTTTCATTGATATCGAATGATTTTAATCTCCTAATTAGCGAACAAGTGAGGGAGGAAAGGTCTGGTAAATGGAAGGTAGGGATTGAAATGCGTTCAAGGTTTGTTCAAATATTAGTAGGGGCTGTAATTGGTTTTCTATATATATGTTTCTGGAGAATTATGCCAGACAACATTAGTAATTATTTTTTTGGCCCATACGTTGGTATTAATAACTGGGATTTGATAACTATTTATTCCGTTCCAATTTTAGCGGGTATAGCTGCGTACTGGTTTCGTCGAATACGTTGGGCATTGTTGTCATGAGATAGTAGTGCTAACATAAAAATTGACCACTTAATACAATTATCCATATACACGTTAGTCTCATTAGCAGAAGTCCAGACTAGGAAGCGAGTGTCTATAATGTGAGTGTGAAGATTACAGTAAATCGATGAAAATGAGAGTAAGATGAATTTTTAAATTTTAGTAAAACACGTTTCTAGCTTGAAAAAAGGCAGAAATCAGAAACACCTAAATTTTCACTCACGGTCAAATTTGGCCCAAAATGTTGTATTTATTTTTTAATAAGTAGACGTAATGTCTTTTATAGGACGCTGAAGGATATTTATCCCAATAGGACGAAGAAATATAAATATTACGAATCTGGTTCATTAATAGAACGTTAGGTGACAGATCATGAAAACGGCGCGTCCATGCGCTGAAAAGAAGAATAGATCTAAGAATATTCAAGGGGGTGGCTTTAATAAAATATCATCGAAATGACACAGTTGCGTCAGATCCAGTCAATATTACTTTATCTAATAAGAAGCTTAAGATTTTAAGACCTGATTTATATGGTATTAGAGGTGTTTCTAAGCGAAAAATTAGAGAAATTATTGAAGAGCATATTTTTTACGGCGATAGTCAACCTGCTATTGTGATTTCTTTAAAACCATTGTTAGTAGCAGCATATTCAGATGAATTGGATTGTATAGCAATGCTTAGTTATCCTGAAAGTTTTGTTATTGATTATTTTCTGGAAGAGAAGACCAAACTTATAACAATTAACACCTATACTAGTAACCCTCCTTATCAAAAGGATTTAATAATTGGACAAAACCAGTTAAATAATTGGTACGGATTCCATCCAATTATTGCCGAGTTTGTTTCTGAAGATATCGAGAAAATCCAAAGCCGAAAAGAAATGGTAAATGAGGATAATTGGGATTATGTATATAAATTAGGTATTGAATATGCAAAAAAGAATCCGAATGTATGGCGTGATGGGAGGCCAATGTTTTCAAAAGTTTCTGCCTTATAGAAAAGGCATTATTAAGAAGGCACCAAGAATGGTGCCTTCTTAGTTACGGGCCATGATCCGTCGCCTAACTCCTAGAGATTTATGAAGTTGATAAACAATGGCACCAGCAAGACACGGGTGCTATTGTCATAACGCTCTTTATAGGACGCAAGGAGTAAAATAAAGGTAAATTATTTATTGTGGCGAATGCTAATAGAGCAAATATTAGGCGAAGGAATGAAGCGTGAGAATGACAAGAGTTGAGATATTAATAAAAATTCTTCCCGATATGTTAACAGAATTGGGTGGTATATTGTTTATTATATGGGTATTTAACCATTTATCTAATGATGGATTATTTTGGCCTAAAGTAGTAATATTACTTGGTATTTTGATATGGTTATCCCTTCCGTTTACTTATACTTTACTTGACTTGATTTTCCAAAATATTAACAGTACAGAAGGTGTTTTAAAAAGCACATCTTTTGATATTGAGAATAGAATGTTCGGTTATTATAGCTATTTGATTAAGAATGCTTACGATGAGGTAACCAGATTAAGAAGCATAAAATTCCTTTGGAAGTACAGAAATCATAAGGTAAGACTGTTTTATGGAGAAATGTCGCATACAATAATTAAAATTGAGGGGTTATAGCCCTCAATTTATTGAAGTACCCTTGTTTCAATCTGGAATAAGGGTTTCGTTTTTGCTTAACGTAACCTCTCTTGTAGGACGTATCGTGTAACAAAGGCAAATATTTCATCGTTGACGAATTATGTGTATCTAGGATAAGTACCCGAAAGAAGAAAAGGAGGGTAAAAAGATTAGAAAGTTAACAACTCTCTATCTCTATATTGTATTAAATTTTTTATTTCTTTTACTTTCTTATATTTTGAATTTTGGGTGGATAAGGTTCTCCTTTATAATTATATCTGTCCCATACTTTATTTGGTTAACTAAAGTAAATGTTATCTACGTAAAGAACTTACCGTTTCACAATTTTGAAATAAAAAATTCAAAGGACGTTATTTTTTTTAATATTTCATTTATATTATTTAATTTGTTTTTTCCAGATGGTGGAGATACAGGTCCTGATTATTGTTTTTTGGGACTAATCAAATTACAATCAGTATTACTAGGTAATCTTACTTATATTATTTCGTTTCTTTTTTTGGCTGTACATATGTTTTATCTTCGAGAACAACTTAAAGAATTAAGACAGTTTAAAAATAAGACTATTTAGAATCTGCTCTTTTTTAAAGAGCCGTAGTCTAGTCTATCCATATTACGCTTGTGCTCTTTTATAACGCCTCTTTATGGGAGGCAGAAGGATATTTATTTCATTGAACTAGGGCATATAGCGACTAATTCGGTAATATCTCTTGATTTTAAGATTACACAAATCTATTCATTAATAATACGTGCCACGATTCTCTAGTAAAGGCCGTTCTTTCCTTAACGCGGATGAAGGAAATTTCAAGTATTCATTAGAAAAACTAGTTATAATTATTTCAAGATTATTGAGGGGGCGAAAGCCTAAATACTTTGTATTAATAGGATAGTGTAAGGAGATTGAGACAAATGAGATTAAGTAATTGGTAATTTGAAATCATTCTTTATTAACTTACTAATGAATATATTAGTAAATCTCATTTTGTTTTTGATTATGCAGGGAATTATGTTTGTAAGTAATTCTGTGACATTTGCATTAACCATCACTTCTATTTTGACAATAGCTATATATATGTGTGTTGGCGCACATTTTACTTTGCAGGAAAATAGACTAAAGAACTTACTATCAATTTCACTGCCAGCAATAATTGGATTAATATTATGGATTATTTGTATGATAAATTCTCCTGAAAATACAAATTTTGAATCGACAGAAGGCGGCATATGGATAATATTTGCACTTTATACATATGGAACATCTTATTTAACATTGAGCATAAATGAGGTTTTATTAGGGATTACAAATAGCTTATTTCATAGAGATTTTTTAAATACGGGTTATTTATTATTTGCTGCATCGTTTCTACCAACATTATTGTTTTGGTTAGGAATGGAACTCAAGAATAGTAAAATGAGATTAACTCAAAAATAGATAAGTTCTTTTTGTATAAATTAATAAGCAGTAACAATCGGTAAAACGTTTTATAAGAAACAGGAAGAGTTTATTGTTAATATTTTGAATGACGTAGGGGACTGCGATTGATAGGCAGCGTTTTTTATAACCTTCATTCATACGTATCTTCGCTAAAGACCCATATACCGAACTTCCCCAAAGGCTAATAATGCAAAATTAATGTGATTAAAGTAAATGACTGTTAGCGGAAGCTAGTGAAATGAGGGGATTTATAACTGGCCCCTTATTCAATTGCTTAACCATTATAAAAGAAATGATCATAGGATCTGAAAATGCGAGTGTTGAAGGTCGGACGGTGCTGGAAAACTGACGACAGGTATCTAACCACTTGGAAATTAAAGTAATTGTCGGATAATTGCAGAAAATGTAGATTTCTTTTGCATATTCAATTAAAGGTATTAACGTCTACTTGAAGAAATAAGAATAGATTTACTCGTAAATTAGGTAACCAGATGGAACACAAATTATTATAGGAGGATAAAAACTATGACGATGAGTAATCACAGAACACAAATCTTTTTGACAATTGCCTTGATAATGACGTTTTGGTTTCTACCATCGCAGTGTTCTGCGCTAACGAAAACCTCAACCAGGCTGGCAGGAGTGGACAGGTATGCCACTGCGGCCCAAATAGCCGGAAATGGTTGGGTTCAATCAGACAACGCCGTCATAACTTATGGAGAGAATTTCCCTGATGCACTAGCAGCCGCTCCTTTAGCAAAATCATTGAATGCGCCCATCCTTCTAACGACAACCAACAGCATCCCCGAAAGCACGAAGCAAACCTTGACTTCATTAAAGGTCAAGACTGTATATTTGGTTGGTGGTCAAGCGGTGATTTCTCAAAACGTGGCCGATAGTCTTACTGCCATGGGAATTAGTGTTACTCGCCTAGCGGGGGTGGATAGGTATGATACTGCCATCCAGGTCGCCGAACAACTAAAACCGCCTTCAACGCTATTCGTGACTACCGGCGAGGATTATGCCGACGCATTATCTGTGGCTCCGATAGCGGCTGCTAAACAATGCCCAATCATTCTTGTGCCTAAAAATTACTTACCAGATTCAGTTGAAAATTATATTTCCACCTTGACAGTTGATAAAACGTATGTCATTGGTACCCAGGACATGATAAGCGACAGTGTCATGAACTATTTCCCCAATCCCGTACGAATTACCGGTGATGATAAATTTGAACGTAATATAGCTATTATCAATCAATTCGCCGGAGATCTGAGTGGTGCTAATCTCTATGCTGCCACAGGGAATAATTTTGCAGATGCGTTGACGGGAACTACTTTGGCGGCTACCAACAAATCTCCGATCGTTCTGACAGATCAAAACTTGAGTGGAGCAACCAAAAACTACCTGCAGCAGAATCTAAGGTTCAAGAACTTGTTTATCCTTGGTGGCACAAGCGTTGTCGCAGATTCATTGTTTGATCTGCCTGAACAAGCTAGTGGGACACTTTCGGCATCGGACATCTCCAAAAAGTTGAATCCATCTGTTGTTTATATCACTGTCAACGATAAAAATGGGAACAACATTGGCACTGCATCCGGAATAATTGTCGGTTCTGATGGTTATATCCTAACTAATTATCATGTCATCAATGGGGGCAATAGTGCGACTGTGACGCTGACCGACGGAACTAAATACCAAGTGTCAAAGGTCGTTGGGTACGACTCAGCTCGTGATGATGCCTTGCTCAAAATCAATGCCGATAACTTGACATCGGCGGTTCTTGGCGACTCTGATAAAATAAACAACGGAGACAAGGTCTATGCCATTGGAAACCCAGAAGGTCTTGTTAATTCGATATCCGATGGTATTATAGGCAGTACAAAAAGAACTTTTAATACTCAAAGTTATATCCAATTTACTGCGCCTATATCTCCTGGTTCCAGCGGAGGCGCATTGATCAACGAGGCCGGTCAGGTAATTGGGGTTACCACAGCTTATTTAGAAAACGGTCAGAATATAAACTTAGCCATTCCGATCAATGATTGCAAACAAATCTTTACCCAGAATTTAAACCTCTCTCTGGACGGTGTTTATGCCCAGAATATTCTCGTTCCTGTGCCAACATCTTCATCATTAGCAGCACCAACAGCTTCTTCATCTTATCAGAATTTTCAAAATTACTTGAATACTGTTTATGGAACGCTTGAATATAGCAATTATAAATTTCATATTACATGGCAAGTAGAACCTGGTACAAAAGGAGAAGATTATTTTATATTTGGAAGTATTAAAAAAGAGGAATTTCATGACTGGCAGAAATTGCTATCGGAGAACCATACACCATTTAGAAATTTTGCGGATGCAATGAATACATTTATGAAAACAAACTTTTCTAGTAAGACATATCTCGGTGGGCTTTATTACTTTGATGAATTTGACCAACGCCCTACGGACTTTCCAGAAGATGAGATTCATATTACAGCGTCCGGAAAATATGTTTTAATGCACCTCTCGCTCATGTTCTACTTTGATGGCGAAAATAGAGGCGGGATGATAAACAATCCTTCAAATAAATGAAAATTTAAAATAAAAGAAACTGCTAGACTATTCTTCTTCTAGTAGTTTCTTTTAATTATAATGTGTATGTTATAAGTAATCTTATTTCAAGTAGTCGATATGGTGGATGGGGATTTTCATATAACTTCAGGTTATCCATATACTGGCATCTTGATTTTTTACACCAGTTAACTAATTATAAACAATCCTCCCTTTCATTAACGGATAATAGCCTATCTTTCTTTCGATTTCATGTCGGAAGCTACAAATTATTTCCTAGGGGGCGTCCAGCATTTAATAAGGATGCTGTCACCTAAGAAAGTGAAATTTAACATAACAGGGTTACAAATAGTGTCACTTCGCCGTCTCTAATAATTACAAGTAATGGTAAGTTATAACTACCATCAATGCGTATAAATTTTTGTTTTGAAAAAGTTATGCTTCCTTAAAACTCTTAGAAAAGATCCCCCAGGAAACCGGCATGTAGGGATTCCTTTGTTTAAACATAGTACTGCCGATTCTTGATTAGATATTCCGTGGCTGTAAATCGGAAGCCCATAGGAAGGTGCTAATAAAAATTTATTGAGTTGTTAGAACTCTTAATGCTTCAAAAATTTAAATAATCATTTTAAGTGCGAATGAGTTTTCGATTATAGTATTTTGAGGTAAAATAACGATGTCATTATCTAATGATGAAAGTTTATCTATAGAAAACTTAATGGGAAAAGGGACCTAGGATCTATCACTAATGTTTTTTTAACTGAAACAAATAAATTATAATCATGGGGTATAGAGGAAATTATGGTAAAAATTGGCGTTATGGGTGGAACCTTCGATCCCATCCATTATGGACATTTAGTTGCTGCAGAAATGGCGCGCAGTGAATTTAATCTGAGTAAGGTTTTATTTATCCCAACGGGGATACCGCCTCACAAAGACCGGCTCGATATTTCGGCGGGGAAATCCCGCTTGGAAATGGTTGAACGCGCTATTAAAGACAATCCAGCCTTCGAATGTTCTGCCATGGAAATTGAGCGTCAGGGGCCTTCCTATACGGTGGAGACACTGCGTCTTTTGAGCAAAATTTGGCCTGAGCATGAGCTGTATTTTATTACGGGAACAGATGCCCTGCGTGAGATTTTTTCTTGGCGGGAGGCTGAAGAGATTTTGACCATGATTCAATTTATTGGGGCAGCCCGCCCCGGCTTCGATGCTAAAGATTTTTTGCAGTCTGTACGACAGGACCATCCGGAAATTGTTGATAAAATTCATTATTTGGAAGTCCCGGCTCTGGCGATTTCTTCTACGGATATTAGAATGCGGGTAAAACAACAAAAACCTATTCGCTATTTACTGCCCGAAGCGGTACGTTTGTTTATTGAGCAAAAAAATCTTTATCGGTGAACTTGTCATTACATACTCTGCTGGGATTTGACCATACTAAAAATGAATCAATATCAAAGAGGTGAGTATTATAATGACAACTCTATACGTCGGAAATCTCCCGTGGAATACTACAGCGGATGAACTCGGGGAATTCTTCTCTACCTATGGCCATGTGGAAAGCAGCCGAATTATTACTGATCGTGAGACAGGCCGCTCCAGAGGATTTGGATTTATTGAGGTTGGCGAAGAGGACGCTGAACGTATGACGCAGGAGTTAAATGGCAAAGATTTTGGCGGAAGACCTCTAACGGTGAATGAAGCTAAACCGAAACAAATGTAATATCCCGCGGACTGGAAGGGAGGCCCTCTGACATGCTTGTGGGGGTCTCCCTTCTAAAATGACTAAATATATTTCAACTGCTTCCTGTACCTCTTGTTGAGCAATCATACTTACGTTAATGTTTTAAGTCACAGATCACGGACAATACTAAAATTAAGGTTAATTTATAAAAAATTTTGCAGTTGATGGCCTAAATTGATAGAATGTAAGATAATGCAAAAGAGATAGATAATTGGCGTTTAAGGGGGAGCGGGAACGTGGAGCTGCAGGTTGAAGAGGTAATGAGTCTTGCCAGGCATATGATTTCAGAGTCAAGGTTCAAGCATACTTTGGGCGTTGCTGATCACGCGGAAATGTTAGCCAAACGCCACGGGGTCGATCCTGTGAAAGCACGATGTGCGGGGTTAGCTCATGATTTGGCAAAGGAACTTCCAGCAAAGGTACAGGTGGGTTTAGCACGCTATTGGAATCTGCTGGAATACCCCGAAGATGAGAAGTATCCTTATGTTTTGCACGGCCGTCTTTCGGCCTATTGGCTGGAACATTATTTTAAGGTTGAGGATAAAGACTTGTTGGCGGCAATTGCCAGTCATACTTTAGGGAGACCAGGAATGTCCCCCTTAGAGATGCTGATTTACAGCGCTGATTTAACAGAACCAGGCCGAACTTTTCCGGAAGTGGACAAGTTGCGTCAATCCCTGTATGATGATTTAGAAAAGGGTACGTTTGACTGTGTTGAAGGCACTTTACTATATTTAAAGGAAAGCAACCATCCAATTCATCCTTTAACGCAACTAACCTATGATGATTTGAAAAGGAGGATATCTATTGGAACTTGATCAAAAAAAACTCACCGAAGTTGTTCATCTGGCCGAAGATAAAAAGGGTGGTGATCTTACCCTTCTCAACCTAAAGGGAATTTCTATGGTTACAGATTATTGTCTGATCGTGACGGGAAATTCATCAATCCAGGTGAAAGCGATCACGAATCACTTGGAGGAAAAATTGCCAGAGATCGGAATTTCAGTAATGCACGTTGAAGGATTGCCTGATGCTAAGTGGGTTTTGATGGATTGCGGCGGGGACTTGGTCATACATATCATGACTCCGGAACAACGTGAGTTTTACCAGCTTGAGCGCCTTTGGAAGGATGCTCAGGAGGTTTCTTTCGCCAGTTTGGTTTAAGGGTTTTTAAAAAAGTATTTTTTATCCGATCGTAAGACTCCCACTTCTACAAGTGGGAGTGGCTCCCATACGAGTTCACTAAGGAAAAACGACTTCTATAATTAAAAGCTGTGATAGGGAATAGTACTCGAAACCCTTCTTCAGAGAAGCGGCGGTTGGTGAAAGCCGTTGAAGGGGATTGTTGGAACTCGTCCTGGAGCTGTGTTCAGGTAATAATGAACATCGGTGAGAACCGTTACAATCTTTGAGTGTATTTAGGAATTTGGGTGGTATCACGGGAGCAGGCCTCTCGTCCCTTGGGACGGGGGGATTTTTGCTATAAGCCGTAAATAATAAGGGGGAAGGTTTTAATGCAAGAGAAATATTCGTTTATAGAAATTGAACCCAAGTGGCAGAAGAAATGGCTGGAAGAAAAGGCTTATAAGACAGAAGAATCTTCCGACAAGCCAAAGTATTATGCTTTAGCCATGTTCCCTTATCCCTCCGGGGATTTGCATATGGGTCATGTGAGAAACTATTCCATTGCTGATGTTATAGCCCGTTTTAAGCGGATGCAGGGTTTTAATGTTCTTCATCCCATTGGCTGGGACTCTTTTGGCTTGCCTGCAGAAAATGCTGCCATTAAGCACCAGACTCCACCGGCAGATTGGACTTGGAAAAACATTGCCAACATGCAGCGCCAGCTTAAGGGAATGGGGCTTTCCTATGATTGGGATCGGGAAGTTGCAACTTGCCATCCGGGATATTACAAGTGGACACAGTGGATGTTTTTGGAGTTTTATAAGCATGGCTTGGTGTATAAGAAAAAGGCTGCGGTTAATTGGTGTCCTTCCTGCACCACGGTTTTAGCAAATGAGCAAGTTGTCGACGGGGCCTGTGAGCGGTGTGATACGCCTGTGACGAAGAAAAACCTCGAACAGTGGTTTTTCAAAATTACGGATTATGCTGAGACTCTGCTGCGGGATTTGGATGATCTGCCCGGCTGGCCTGAGAAGGTTAAAACCATGCAGCGCAATTGGATTGGGCGTTCGGAAGGTGTCGAGGTTCAATTTGCTTTAGAGGGGCGATCAGAGAAATTTTCGGTTTATACAACTCGCGTTGATACTCTGTTCGGAGTAAGTTATGTTGTTCTAGCGCCTGAACATCCCCTGGTTCTGGAATTAGTGAAGGGAACGAAGTATGAGGCTGACGTTTTGGCCTTCATCAATAAAATGAACGGGTTGAATGAAATCGCTCGAACCTCGACAGAAGCTGAAAAAGAAGGCTTGTTTATCGGGGCTTATTGCCTCAATCCCTTAAGCGGTGAGAAGCTGCCTATTTGGATTGCCAATTATGTTCTTGTGGAATATGGCACTGGTGCGGTTATGGGAGTTCCTGCCCACGATGAACGGGACTTTGAGTTTGCCACGAAGTATCAATTACCCATTAAAACAGTCATTGTGCCTAACGATAGTGAGCCTGGCGAGAAGGACAACCCCCTTAAAGCTGCTTATACGGACGATGGTATTCTGGTTAATTCCGGTTCCTTTGACGGTCTGAGCAGTGACGAGGGCTGGGATAAGATTGCTGATGAAGTAGAGCGTTGTGGTGTTGGCCAGCGCAAGGTCAATTTCCGCTTGCGTGACTGGCTCATATCCCGACAGCGGTATTGGGGTGCACCGATTCCGATGGTATATTGTGAAGCTTGTGGTACTGTTCCTGTCCCGGAAGAGCAGCTGCCGGTAATGCTCCCTGAAGATGTGGTGTTTAAAACGGGAGAAAATCCTTTGGCGACTTCGAAGTCCTTTATAGAAACGACGTGTCCGAAGTGCGGCGGTCCTGCGCACCGTGAAACAGATACCATGGATACCTTTGCTTGTTCCTCCTGGTATTTCCTCAGATATACCGATCCTCGAAATACTGAGGCACCTTTTACTAAGGATGCTGTGGATCAGTGGATGAATGTTGACCAGTATGTGGGCGGGGTTGAACATGCTATTCTTCACCTTTTATACGCTCGCTTCTTTACCAAAGGCCTGCGGGATTTTGGTTATCTGAAAGCTAACGAACCCTTCCAAAACTTACTGACTCAAGGCATGGTTTGTATGGACGGTTCGAAAATGTCCAAATCGAAGGGGAATATCGTCAGCCCCGAGGCCATTATCGGAAAATATGGCGCCGATACAGCGAGATTATTTATTCTTTTCGCCGCTCCGCCGGAAAGAGATCTGGAATGGAGCGATCAGGGGGTTGAAGGGTGCTATCGCTTCCTCAATCGGATTTGGCGCTTAGTTGCTCAATATGAGTCTATTATTAAGGAGACGAGAAAGGTTCCTTCGTCTAAGGCTGATTTGGAAAAAGAGTGGGCTAATCTGGATTCGGCAGGCAAAGAGATGAGACGGCAAACTCACTTGGCGATCCAGAGAGTGACAGTGGATGTTGGCACGCGCTATAACTTTAATACTGCCATCAGTACGATTATGGAGTGGGTCAACGCTCTCTATCTCTATAAGGAGCAGCCAACGGCCAATGCTTTAGTCGGCAGAGAGGCTATTGAAGGAATTCTCCTTCTTCTGGCTCCTTTTGCGCCGCATATTACGGAGGAACTCTGGCAAGGCATTGGGCATACGAACAGTATTCATGAACAGCCATGGCCAGAGGCAGATGAAAAAGCCCTTGTTCAGGATGAAGTGACGGTTGTTCTGCAGGTCAATGGGAAGGTTCGGGATCGGATTCAGGTTCCCGCTGAGATATCGGCTGCGGAGTTGGAAAAGATCGTTGTTTCTCAGCCGAAAGTGGTTGAATGGACCCAAGGGAAAACTGTTGTTAAGGTGATTACGGTGCCTGGGAAATTGGTGAATTTGGTGGTTAAATAGGGGGACTTGAGGGGACTTGTGTCAGGCCTCGCTCAGTGCATACGACGCAGAGCAAACTAGCCGTTCAAGCGACTTGCTTTGGGGAGCGGGGTTCCCACCATAAGCGCCATTCATGGCGCTATGGCGGCGGCGCACGTCCGAAGGCCATGGATGGCCGAGTGTCCCCGTAGCCCCTCGAACTGACTTCTTGGTTTTAGGCTGGACTTCAATAATTCCTTCTTTTTCATCTAAGATGAAGACTAATCTATCTCCTTCATTTAGTTTTAAAAGAGTTCTCAATTCTACTGGAATAGTCATTTGTCCTTTGCTTGTTAACTTTCCAGAAAGAAGTTGTTTCGCTATAATTCATTACTAGGTTAACCCGTTGATAAATGTGCGCCGTCTTTTTTCGTGGACGTTAGGGATAAGTAACACAGAAATGGACTGTTTGGAATAATATGGTGTCATGAGGAGGTGATGGAATGGGTCAGCAGGATAAAGTAAAGGGTCAATGGCCTCCGCATATTTGGTATCCGCCACATCCATGCCCTATAAGTTCACCAAATGTCGAGGAGGGAGAGGGATCCTTCACCTATTCTAAGCCTTTCCCAAAACCTGAACATGAGTCTGGCGGATTATCGGAACGAGATATTGCAGTTGCTGAAATTTGGCCTTTGCTGCCCGCGGCTGTTGGGGATGGAGCTGCGATCTTATTGCTGCTTATGGTAAACCATAAGCAATGGAATGATGAGAACGATAATGAGGGTTTTAAAGGATATCCTGAGCCTCAAAATACTCCGGTAGGCTCAGCTGTAGTCGTTATTTATTCGATAGTCGCAACTGCGGGTGTTTCTTACTATGTGTTTAAGGTGTTAACAAGTACTAACGGGCATTTGCTTAGTGGATTTATTCCTACGGTCTCAGCCATTACTCTTTTGCTAATTTATTTTGCAGTTGCTTATGACCTTGAATATCACATGGTTCCAGGAAGTTTTACAGGAAGCAATTTCGGAAATGACATTGTCTCCGAATTATTTACTTTTGTCTATTTTAGTATTACAACGTTTGCTACTGCAAGCATGGGAGACTTTTCGCCAATAAGTAATGCCTCAAGGATTTTAGTAACTCTCGAAGTTCTATTCTTTATATATATCTTTACAATGGGGATCGTCTTTTTTGCTGATCCCTAAAACGTGTGGAATTATAGATGTACCTGTGATGGATAAGAATTTTTGTCATGCTTTTTCAGAGCATGACTTTTTTTGTTGGTTTCTGTATGCCGGTCATGGTTATTTCATTATGGAATATAGATTAAATGAGATAAGTTTACATGCAGTAATGGATTTTTAAAGATATTTGGGAAGTTATGGAATATGTTATTAGAAGAGGGGCAAAAAGGATGTGTTAGTTTGCAAAAGGTCTATGTGCTCGATTCAAGTGTATTATTGCATGACCCGAGAGCGATTTTTCAATTCCAGGATAATGAGGTCATTATTCCGTTTGTTGTTTTAGAGGAAATCGAAGGCAAAAAACGTCAGCAGGATAATGTTGGCCGAGCGGCTCGGGAGGCTGTTCGAAATCTGGATTATTTGCGGAATTCCGGTCAGCTTTCTCAAGGAGTCCCTTTACCGGGCGGGGGAATAATTCGAATTGAACTTAATCATTATTCAAAGGAAATTCTTCCGCTTAAGTCCGATATGGGTTTAGCGGATAATAGAATTTTGGCAGTTTCCTTAAGTTTGGCCCATGAGGATGAGCGCAGCGTGATATTGGTTACGAAGGATATTGCTATGCGTGTTAAAGCTGATGCTTTGGGAATTTTGACGGAGGATTATTATAATGACAAGGTGGCTATGACTCAGATTACGGATGAAGTTTTGACTGTATCCCTGGAAGATAAGCAGATCGATGAACTATACCGGAATAACTTTATTTATTGGCAAGAGCCTTTACCAGCCAATGGCTGTATTAAGACGGTTTTGAGTGATCATTGTATCCTCCCGCTTGTTGCGTCGCCTGATGGCAATAAGCTTATTTATTGCCTGGGGCAAGGACGGGCTTCCTGGGATATTCGGCCCAAAAATATGGAACAGTCCTGGGCTTTGGAGATGCTCCACAATCCGGAAATAAAGTTGGTCAATCTGATGGGTCCGGCGGGGACGGGGAAGACTCTGCTTGCTTTAGCGAGTGGTTTGGAACAGACGGTTCATGCTGAGAAATATGTTCGGCTGCTTTGTGCCCGGCCAATAATTCCTTTTGGCAAAGATATTGGTTTTCTTCCCGGGGAAAAGGAACAAAAGGTACGTCCCTATATGCAGCCTATTTATGACAATCTGGAGTTTTTGTTAAGGTCAAAGCGGGATAAGGAACGGGAGCGAAACGGCGAGTCTATTGTGGAGAGTGCCATTGATCTGCTGATTAAGAAAAAGCAGTTGGAAATTGAAGTGCTCACATATATTCGGGGACGGAGTATTCCTAATCAATTTTTGATTATTGATGAGGCCCAGAATCTGACGGCCCATGAGGTTAAGACGATTATAACGCGTGCCGGTGAGGGGACGAAAATTGTTCTTTGCGGGGATACGGATCAGATTGATCATCCGTATTTGGATAGGGAAAGTAATGGGTTGGCGTATATTGCCTCCCGACTGAAGGGGCAGCCGTTCTATGGCCAGGTGCGGTTGATTCATGGGGAGCGGAGTGATTTGGCGACAAGGGCGGCGAGCTTGCTTTAGAGGGGGGACTTGTGAGGGGACTTGTGTCAGGCCTCGCTCGGTGCATACGACGCAGAGCAAACTAACCGTTCAAGCGACTTGCTTTGGGGAGCGGGGTTCCCGCCATAAGCGCCATCCTTGGCGCTATGGCGGCGGTGCACGTCCTGTGCGCCGCCCCGTGTTTGGGGTCAAGTCGCTTTCACGGAGTTTGCTGACTGCTTACGTAAAGACCTCGCGCTGCCTGACACTGCGTCCCTGGCTTAGGGGGTCGAGGAACGGTGAGGATAGTCTTATAAGGTGATTTGGGAGACGGCACCAAGAGGTGCACCGTCATTTGGGGTTATAATAAACGATTGTTTTAGTCTGCTTACGTAAAGACCTCGCGCTGCCTGACACTGCGTCGCTGGGTTAGGGGGTCGAGGAACGGTGCGGATTGTGTTATAAGGTGATTGTGGAGGCGCCATCCGGAGGTGCGCGGTTATGTGGGGTTCTCATACACGGTGGTTTTATTCTGCTTACGTAAAGACCTCGCGCTGGCTGACACTACGTCCCTGGCTTAGGGGGTCGAGGAACGGTGAGGATAGTCTTATAAGGTGATTTGGGAGACGGCACCAAGAGGTGCACCGTCATTTGGGGTTATAATAAACGATTGTTTTATTCTGCTTACGTAAAGATCTCGCGCTGTCTGACACTGCGTCCCTGGCTAGGGGGTCGAGGAACGGTGAGGATAGTCTTATAAGGTGATTTTAGGAGACGGTACTTTAAGGTGCACCGTCTTTCTTATTTCATGATCCTAATTCTTCAACATTCCTTAAAGCAATCTGATTCGACAGGATAAGAACTACTTTGCAGCAGGAAAAAGAAGGAATTTACCGAAAACAAAATCAAATAGGAGTTGCATGCTTCGATTTATCGTTTTTAAGGGCTTGGGACTTGTTGTTGAGTTAGAGCGGGAATTATGCCGTTTTAGAAGATATGAGAACAGAACTAATGGTAACCGTCGGTAACATGAATGGGGGTACGGTGTATGGAGCGTAAGCTGCGCAAGGTTTGGTGGTTTGTCCTTTTTGTGCTGGTGGTTTTAGCCATCTGGAAGCTGTTTTTGCCTCATGGCACAAATGCCTATTTGCAAAAATCTGCTGCCAACCGCGAAATTATAGTTTACGTTGCCGGAGCCGTTGAAACCCCGGGGCTTGTTCATTTAGCGCCGGATGCACGTTTGGATGATGCTTTGAAACAGGTTCATCTTTTGCCGGAGGCTAATTTGGAGAGTATGAATCCGGCAGAACGGCTCAAGGATGGGCAGAAGATTACGGTGCATTATAAGAATCTTTCTGCTTCGTTAAACGGAGGTGTCGGAAATTCCTCGACGGGAGGCAGTACGGAAAACGGTAGTGTGACGAAGGGGGCGGGTGAGGTTTCCGGAAGTGGTGGTGCGGTGAGCGCCGGGGGGATGAGTACGGGGAAGGTTAGTGCGGGGTCTGCTGAGGGTAAGATAAATATTAATACGGCCGGGGTTACTGAGCTGGACAAGCTGCCTGGTGTGGGACCGGCCTTGGCAGGGAGGATTGTTCAGTATCGGACGGAGCATGGGCTCTTTTCCCAGCCGGAAGATCTGCAGAATGTTTCGGGTATTGGTGCGAAGACCTATGAAAAAATGGCTGCGCAAGTAACGGTAGGGCCATGAGAGATCACTGGGTTGGACGTTCGGCTGCTCTATTAGGCGGGGGGCTTTGCGCTGCTTTGACGCCTGAGTCTCTGCGCTTTTGGATGTTTGGTGTTCTCTGCTTATTGGGGCTGCGCTTGGTCTTTTTTTGGCGGCCCCGTGATTTTTTGGGCAAAGTTTATCGGCCGGAGTTCTTGCTGTTGGCTGTTACTCTTTTGTTGGGTTATATGTATGGGGCTTTGGCTGATAGAATGCTTTTGGAGCCGCTGACTTTAAATAGGGTTGAAATCACCGGGACTCTCAGGGATTGGGATGTGGGGAGTGATAAGAGCGTCGGGGTACTCTTGGTTGAAAGGGCTGTGGCGAACGGTGAGCTAAGGGAAGAGCTGGGAGGTCAGTCTTATCGCTTAGTTGTCTATGCGGATAAAGAGGGGAAAGTAGCTGGACAATGGCAAAGGGTTCAGCCGGGAGATCGGGTTGAATTTTTTGGCCGTTTGGAGAGACCGAAGCCGGTAGGTACACCGGGTGGTTTTGATTTGCGCTTGTACAATGCGGTCAGGGGGCTTAGCGGAACGTTGACAGCGCAGGGGGATGCTAAGCTGGTTGCTCTTGGAGAGCCGTCTTTGACTTGGAAAATACGCCAAAACGTTCATAGACGGCTAGAATCATGGGATCCTCAGGAAACTGGAGTTCTCGAGGGGATTTTCTTTGGTGATTCCAGTCATATTCCGTCTGAAATCCAAGAGCGTTATAAGGTGACTGGTGTTCTGCATGTTTTTGCCGCCTCGGGATCAAATGTTGCTTTTGTCATGGGATTGGCTTGGCTGGTTTTGGGTTTCCTGCCGAAACGGCTGCGGATTATTGGGTCAATTCTGGCTCTGATTCTTTATGGTGCTTTATGCGGGGGAAATGCTCCCATTATCCGGGCAACTGTCTTAGGAGTTGCTGTTCTTTTAGGACGTTTTGGCCGGGGACGGGTGGCAGCTCTTCGCTGGTTGTTTTTTAGCGGGGTTGGGTTATTTATCCTTAATCCTTTGCTGATTCGGGATCTTGGCTTTCAGCTGTCTTTTAGTGCGGCCTGGGGGTTGGCCGTTCTTGTGCCCAGGTTTTTGCAAACAGCTTGCTTGCAACGGGTTCCTGCTTTATTGCGAACGGTTTTGGCAAGCACCATAGGGGCTCAAGTGGCTACGCTGCCTCTGCTCATTGCGGCTTTTCACCGTTTGTCTCTCATTGGGTTCCTGGCCAATGTGCTGATTCTTTTTCTGCTAGGGAGTGTGCTGGAGATAGGCTTGATTGGAGTTATTGCCTCATTCTCCTGGCGTCTGTGTGCTCCGTTTTTCCAGGTTAGTCTCTGGCTTTTGGGCGGGGCGAACGAGGTTTTGAAGGTACTGGCCGGCGTTCCTTGGGCAGATGTCTGGATTGTTAGTCCGGGACCGCTTTTTGGCTTGGTCTGGTACGGAACTATTGGTGTTCTTCTCTGGGGAAAGGAGCGGACGTTTTTTAGTTTTAATGTCGGGTTGCTCCTTTTGAAACGACGACTGGAAGCGGCCGCACCAAAGCTTATGACGTTGCGATGCGCTGAAATTAGTCATGGATTAAGGGCTTTGCGTGAAGGTATTTCTCAAAGCGGTTTAGCAGTTAAAAGACAACGTTTATATTTTTGGAGTTTTAGCGGTCTTTTGCTCATGTTCGTTCTGCTTTGGAGTCCTTGGAATTTTTCAAAGGAGTTGGAAGTGGATTTGATTGATGTAGGACAAGGCGATTCTATCTTAATTCGAACTCCTGAAAAACATGCCCTCTTAATTGATGCCGGTCCGCGCAGTCAGAGTTTTGATACTGGGGAGCGGATCGTTTTGCCCTATTTACTGCAAAGGGGAATCGGTCATTTAGATGCTGTATTGATTACTCATGAAGATCAGGATCACATCGGGGGAATTCGAGCCGTCTTAAATGTGATTCCTACTGATTGGATTGGGGTACCCAACGTGGGAGAGCGTTTAGAGAATGAAGAATGGGAAGGGGGACTTCCTGCAGGTTTGACTGACCATTCCCCAGCATTGAAGACATTACAAAGGGGAGATCGTATTGAGTTGGATTCCGGAGCTTTCTTGGAGGTTTTTGGCCCCCAAGAAGTGCTTGCTAACACTCATTCGGATCCCAACAATAATTCTTTGGTGATGATGCTCAATTATTCAGGACAGAAGGTATTTTTAACTGGGGATATGGAGCAAGAAGAAATGGAAGAGATCGCAGCTGCGGGAGAGACTTTTGAAGCAGACGTTTTCAAGGAGCCTCACCATGGAAGCCGTTTTTCTCTGGACAAACCCTGGCTTGATAGGCTCCATCCAAGTGCTGTGATTATTTCAGTTGGTAAAAATACTTTTGGCCATCCGGCTCCTGAGGTTTTGCAGTACTGGGATGATCGTCATATTCCGGTATATCGCACGGATGAGCAGGGTACGTTAAAAGTTATATTTAAGGCAGGAACGATAGAAATTATTCCTGGCAGACAAGCATCGTGAAAAAAGTTCTCCTGAGCCAGACTTTTATGTATAAAAAGGAAATATTGGGTAAGAATAACAAGGAACATCTCTTTTCTCCTCCTCTTTCTTTTGCCCCTTCGCGATCATGAGTCGTGGAGGGCTTTTTTTCGTACAAGTCTGAGGAGTAAAATCTGGCTTTTTTTTGAGGTCTCGATTAAAATGAGCAAAGGGGGGGTGGATTTCATGAAAGAAATTGAGCAAGTTAAGGCGAGTGTTGCAAAGGGTAAGATTCCACCCGTTTGTTTATGGTATGGTGAAGACCGTTTTTTAATGCAAGAGGCCTATGATGTTCTTAAGTCCTTCTATCTTCAGACAGATCCTTCCGGGAGCGGGATCGAGCGTGTTTCGGCGAAGACTGTTGCTCCTGGTGATATTTGTGAAGCGGCTAATTCTATGTCTTTTTTTGCCAATCGTTTAGTTGTGGTTGAAGAAGTTACTTATTTTCAAGACGGACAGACTGCTGATCTCGAGCCTTTGCTGGGCTATCTCACGAATCCTAATCCTTCGACTTGTCTTCTGTTTCTGGCGGAAAATGTCCATAAAGGGAGGAAGCTTTATAAGGCTCTCGACCGAGCCGGGGAAATTCTGGAGTTTCGCTCTCCCAAACGACCGCAGGAATGGATTGAATGGCTTCAAGATGAAGTAAAACTTCGCGGAAAAACAATGAGTCGTCAGACCGTTTCTCAATTTATTGAATGGGCCGGGCACAATACGGGTGTCCTAAGCCGAGAATTAGATAAACTTGAGATTTATACGGGAGATCGGAAGACGATCACAGTAGACGACTTTAAAGCAGTGACGACCCAAACCATTGAGGCGAGTGTCTTTCAACTTCTTGATGCGGTGGCGAAGCGCTCCGTCAAGGAGGCAATTATGGCCTTGCATGAAGTTCTGCGCAAGGAACATCCACTGAAGGTGCTAACATTGCTGGTTCGTCAAGTACGGCTGCTCTTAGGCTGTAATGCTTTACGAGAACGGGGCGGAAGTGTTTCTGAGGCTCCTTCTTCTTTGGGGATTTCACCCTTTGAAGCTCAAAAGTTATGGCAGCAATCCCTTCATCTCTCGACGGAGAAATTAACCCGAGGGCTGCAAGAATGTTTGAAGACAGATCTGGCCCTTAAAACAAGCGGCGGGGATTCAGGGCTTTTATTGGAAGTCATGATTGTGAAATTTTGCGAGTAAAAAATGCAAATTATTTTTCGAGGCGAAAAAAACGCAAAAAGAAAGCGACGATTAATCGTCGCTCTCTTTTTGTGTCATCGTAAGAAATATAAACTTAACCTACTTTAGAAAATTGGGTTTTGAATCTCTTAGTCAGACGGGACTTTTTGCGAGCTGCCAGGTTCTTATGAATTAAACCCTTGGAGGAGGCTTTATCCAAAGCACGAGTAGCCTTTTTCAAAGCGAGTGCTGCAGTCTCAGAATCTGTGCTGATTGACTCTTCAAAACGTCGAATGGTCGTACGTAAAGCTGATTTCGCAGCAGCATTCTTAATCATGCGAGCTTTTCCCAACTCGACTCTTTTGATGGCAGATTTAATGTTTGGCACTAATAGTCACCCCCTTTGGTTGCGATATCCTCAGTTGTACACAAACTACATTTTAACATTTTGATTTATAATTATCAAGGTAAATTAGGATGAGAATGGAATAAATAAATTTCTTGTTTTTTGTTAAAACTAGTTTCGTAGTTTAAAATTGCTTTTAAAAAAGCGAGAAAATAAATAAGGAGGGGTCTATCAATGATAGGTATGATCGTAAGGTTTATCGTATCTGCTTTGGTTTTGTTATTAGTAAGCTATATTGTTCCCGGCTTGCGAGTCGCCGGTTTCACAGGTGCCCTAATTGCAGCGGTGGTGATTGCTGTTATAGGGTATTTGGTTGAATTGGCCTTTGGGAACAAGGTTTCACGGATGGGACGAGGTTCTATTGGCTTTATAACTGCAGCTGTAGTTATTTATTTGAGCCAGTTTATCGTTCCCGGTTCCATTTCAGTTTCCATTATTGGGGCTCTGTTAGCTTCCCTGGTTATTGGAATTGTGGATAGTTTTGTACCGACAACACTCCGTTAATTATTTGGGGCTAACAAGACGATAAACGTCTAAACAGAATTACTTTTTAGTTCTACTTAAGACTTGTCCCTCATATTTCTTCAATAGGAGAAAGGGGGACAAGTTCTTTGTTGCGGGAAAATTATTATCATTATAATCATTACAATAATAAAAAAGTAAAGGTCTGGAAATTTAAAGAATGGATTAGAGGATTGTTTTTTGGCCTGGTTAGCTGCCTCGTCCTGCTAAGCTTTATATATTCCATTAAAAATGAAAGTTCGGTACAATTTGTCCAATTTTTAACACAGCAATCCTTTCCTTTTGAGGCGATCATGTTGGAAGGAATTCCGGGCTACTCTCAACCGCAGCGTGCACGCTTAGATGAGGTTAGGAGTCAGAGTTTAGCAACAGGAATGTATTTATTGACAGGTGTTAATGTTGCCGATCCTCGCACATTTTTTCTTAGTTATTTTTCTCCGCCCCCTGAAGGGCCGACTTGGTTGGGGTGGGCTTATAATCCTAAAGATCCGGAGTTTGAGGGACCAATACTGGAACCTATTGAAAGTCCTCCTAAAGTGAATAATAATGCGGCTGCGACTCCTGCGCCGCCGGTCTCCGGAGCCAAGGACGTTCTTGTAGGAATTTACAATACGCATAATAGTGAATGTTATTCCGGAGATGGAGGTCCCGACCGCAGGCAAGGAGAAAATGGAGACGTTGTTACGGTAGGAGAGACTTTGAAAAAGGCCTTAGAGCAACATGGCATTGGAGCGGCTCATTCTTTAACCATCCATGATGGAGAAAATTTTATGACGGCATATTCCCGCTCTGTTAATACGGCAGCGAAACTACTTAAAGATTATCCAACCATTAAAATCTTAATAGACCTTCATCGGGATGGCTTCCCGCCGGGGGTGTCCAAAGAGACAGTCAGCGTTAATGGTAAAGACGTCAGTCCGGCAATGGTTGTTATTGGCAAGAAAAATCCCCATTGGCAAATCAATGATGCTTTGGCTAAAGAACTTATTGCTTTAGGGAATAAGAAATATCCCGGGCTTTTCATAGGTAATATTAGTTACGCTGACGATGCTCGCTACAATCAACACCTTTCCAACGGCGGCATATTGCTGGAATTTGGAAGCCAGCTCAACACTTTAGATGAAGCCAACGGCACAGCTGAAGCCGTCGCTGATATTTTGGCGGATTATCTTAAGGGAGCGACTAAAGGATAACTTAAAGGATACGAAGGAAGAATCACTCTAGCTTTTATCGAACTGTTAACTCACATGCCGCAAGCGGAAGCACGCGCTTTCACTCGAGGCCCAAGAAGGGTTAGTTCGAGCGAAGACAGTGTCTTCGTTCTCTACATCTGTGCAACTAACTGCCGTTTTCTTTATCCCCTGAAAAATGCTATAATGCGGAAGGTAAGACTAGGATGATGGGGAGAAGAGGTTAGAGATGTCATCAACGAACCGTACACTTTTAAAAGCCGCCGGATTTTTAATGGCAGCGCAAATGGCTTCGCGACTCCTAGGTTTTTTGCGGGAAACGTTAATTGCAGGGTTTTTTGGGCAGAGTCGAGTTACGGATGCCTATAATACGGCGTTTATTCTCCCTGACTTGCTCTATTGGTTATTGGTAGGCGGGGTTTTGAGTGCTGCTTTTATTCCTGTTTTCTCCGAATATATTGCTCAAGGAAACGAAGATGAGGGCTGGCGTGTCGTCAGCTCTGTTGTGAATATCATTTTTCTTGTTCTTGGGGTATTCGTCTTGTTTGGGCTTTTTTTCACACCGGAGTTCTTAAAGCTTATGGTTCCGGGGTTTCAAGCCAAAGATATTGCGATGACAACCCACTTAACGCGAATTTTGCTGATGCAGCCTTTGTTTATGGCTTTTAGCGGCTTGACGATGGGCGTTCTGAATTCTTATAAAATCTTTTGGCCCTCGGCCTTAGGCACAGTTTTTTACAATGCCAGTGTTATATTTTTTGGAACAATCTTGGCGAACCCAGCGAAACCAGAAAGTATTTCCGGGTTTGCCGTAGGGGTAGTTGTCGGTGCTTTGGTCAATTTTGCGATCCAGATTCCCGCCCTGCGTAAAGTAGGGGTACGTTATCACCCTATTATTGATTGGCATCATCCCGGTGTGCGCCGGATTGCTGCCTTGGCTGTGCCGATTATTTTGAGTTATTCCTTAAATCAAATTCAGATTGCTGTGAATAATAACTTTGGCTCAACTCTTTTTCCGGGAAGTATTTCCGCTATTTGGTATTCGTCCCGTCTCTTCCAAATGCCCGTTGGCATCTTTGCTTTAGCAATTGCAGTGGCCGCTTTCCCAACGATGACAGAGCAAGCAGCGTTAAAGCAATGGGACAGTCTGCGTGAAACGATTTCCCGGACGATCCGCATGGTGGTTTTTATTACCCTTCCGGTTTCCGTAGGCATGATTGTTCTGCGCTTTCCTCTCATACGAGCACTCTTTCAACACGGGCATTTTACGGCTGAGGATACAGCGCGGACAACAGTCCCGCTGCTTTATTTCTGTTTAGGAATTTCGGCTCAGTCTGTGATTCAGATTTTGCCCCGGGCTTTCTATGCGCTGCAGGATACATGGACACCGGTGATTTTGGGCCTGATTTCCATGGCCATTGATATTTTATGCATGTTTTTGCTGGTTCATCCTCTCGCTGCTGGAGGACTTGCTCTGGCCGATACGGTCTCAGCTGTTGTCAATATGTTGTTGCTGTTCTATGTCCTGCGTAAGAAATTGGGCAAAATGGATGGGAGAAGTATGCTGATAACCGGCTTAAAGACGCTGTTTTCTTCTCTGCTTATGGCCTTTGTTATTTGGATTTGGAGCCAGTGGACAACGCGGTTTTTGGGGATAAAAACTATTTCTTCGCTGATTGTCTTGATTTCCGGCACGGTTCTGGGGGCTGTAGTCTTTGGCATTTCGGCAAAGCTCTTGAAAATGGAGGAGTTTGAGCAGACCGTTGGCTTACTGCAGCGGAGGTTTAAGAGAGCCCATTAAGGCTATGATTTGTTTTAGTGAACGAAACTTTTAGTAAATCAATGGATTTAAACGCTGCCATTATGAAATGCTCGTTAAATATCGCTATTTCCTCAAAAATAGATACATATCAGTTGTGACAAAAACCTGATTCTTAGGTATGATATCTATTATTAGTTAACGAATAGGCAATGGAGCCGTCGAGATATCTTAATGATATCTGGCGGCTTTTTTTGTCGTTAAAGGGAGAGGGCATGTTCTGTGAAAGTTAAAACGAAGCCTTCCTTGGAACGTTCCGCGATCCTTTTAGCTATGACTGAAACGAGAGAGGAAGAAGAAAGGCTCAAGAAAGCTCTTCAGGAATCTACAGGTATTCGCTGCGGGGTGACTGAACTTGGAGGAACGGTCTCGACCCTGCAGCATACGGGGAAACTGACTAATTCAGTGATCTCGGCCGCTTTTAACACAGGAGTAATTCCCAAAGAAGGCCGTAAAATTCACGCTCTGATCCATGCAACGCTGGAAGCCAGCAACAGTATTTTTATTCATACGAACAGCAATGCCAGTTTTGCCCTGAAAATCGGTTTAACAACAGATACGGAGTGGATTGCGGTAGCAATTTTCGGCCGCTCGTCTTTACACCCTCTATTGGAACATTCCCGTGTGGGTTTGGGATTTATGCATCTTTGATTTTAAGAGGGTTTCCTGTTCAGTAAGAATTGACTTTAGAGTTTGAGAATGTATTAAAGATGGGTTCAAACTGGGGAAACTGAAATCTTATGACTGAGTCTGTTTAAAAATCCTGAGTGTAAGAGTATGTAAAATGTGTAGTTGTCTAAAATGTTTGGTTTTCTAAAAATGTATTGAGTTGTGTAACAGTGTAGCAGAGAAACAGTGAAACAGTGATTTTGCCCAGAGACTATTGGGATAATTGAATAACCGGGCACCAAATCAAGGAATGGTTTGGAGCGGTAAAGTGTTTTAGAGAGCCCTTAATTTTAAGAATTAGGGCTCTCTTTGTCTTTTTCTAAAGACTTATCTCAAGGATATTTGTTTACATCACAATTCCAAGGGTGTTAGCCGCGGAAGATTCGTTGCAGGAGGTGATGCGATTGATCGTTTACCTAAGTCTCAGCGGACTTAAGCAAGAAAATCACGGAAGCCAAAACTTGAAGGAGGATGATTTCTATGAAAATGATTAGAGCAATTGTCAGGCCGGATAAAACGGAGGAGGTCGCTGAGTCCCTGGCTCAGGCAGGGATGCCTTCCTTAACGAAAATGCATGTCTTTGGGCGCGGCAGAACGAAAGGAATCCGAATTGGCGACGTTGTTTACGATGAGTTTCCCAAGACGCTTCTGTTGTTAGTGATCGAAGATTACAAACTGGAAGAGGCCATTTCCATTATCCTGGAAAAAGCAAAAACGGGAACCATGGGGGATGGAAAAATTTTTGTGACGGAAGTGGAAGAGGCTTATACCGTAAGTTCTGGAACAAAGGGGTTGTAATTTATGAAAGAAATTATGACATTTATACGGCGGCATCAAGTTCCCGCCACTAAGAAAGTCTTCGAAGATGCCGGATTTCCCGCCCTTACCATTCAAAGCGTCGAGGGCCGCGGCAAACAAGGTGGAATTGGAGGATGGGCCGCTGAGATTGATCCGGAATTGAATAATGTGATTGATCAGGTACACCCGGATGAGTCCCAATTCCACTGGATTCCCAAACGGCTGTTAACCATCGTGGTACAGGATGATCAGGTTCAGGAGGTTGTGGATTTAATTATTAAAGCAAACCAGACGGGGCATATGGGAGACGGAAAAATCTTCGTCTGTCCGCTGAAAGAAGTTGTGCGGGTGCGTACCGGAGAAACCGGAAGCGAAGCGGTGGTTTAAGTATTAAGCGTTCAGTTCTGGGGTCAAGAGTCGAGCGTTAAGAGGTAAAGTCAAAAATCAAGAGTCAAAAATCAAGAGTCAAGAGTCAAGAGTTAAGAGTTAAGAGTTTAAATCAAGTAGTCATTAGAGAAGGGTGAAAAATAACGGTTAGGATAAAAGGTGCAAATTTCCTGTTGGAAGGTTAGAGATAAAGGAGATGTATTGTCATGAGGCAAATTGCAATTTACGGAAAAGGTGGTATCGGCAAATCAACGACCACCCAAAATACAGTGGTCGCTCTGGCTGAAATGGGAAGAAAAGTCACAGTCGTGGGTTGTGACCCTAAAGCGGATTCCACGCGCTTGATTCTCAACAGCAAGGCTCAAACGACAGTGATGGATTTGGCCCGTGAGCGGGGGACTGTGGAAGATTTGGAACTGGAAGATGTTTTAGTTGAAGGTTTTTTAGGTATTCGCTGTTCGGAATCAGGGGGGCCGGAACCAGGGGTAGGCTGCGCAGGCCGAGGGGTTATCACGGCGATTAACTTCCTGGAGGAAAACGGAGCCTATACCGCGGATACCGATTATGTTTTTTATGATGTTTTAGGGGACGTTGTTTGCGGCGGGTTTGCTATGCCGATCCGTGAAAATAAGGCAAAGGAGATTTATATTGTAACTTCCGGCGAGATGATGGCGATGTATGCAGCCAACAATATTTCGAAGGGGATTCTCAAATATGCCCTGACCGGAACGGTGCGTTTGGGTGGTTTGATCTGCAACAGCCGTGTTGTGGACAAAGAACAGGAATTGATTGAGGCCTTGGCTAAAGCGTTAAATACCCAAATGATTCACTTTATGCCCCGGGATAATGAGGTTCAGCGGGCTGAAGTGCGCAAACAAACAGTAATTCAATATAATCCCAGCCATCCTCAGGCAGATCAATATCGGGAATTGGCCAGAAAAATCGAGAATAATACAGAGCTGACCATCCCGACTCCGCTCAGCATGGATGAATTAGAAGCCTTAATGATGGAATTCGGCATTATGGAAATGTAATAACGGGCAGCGATGGAAATAAGGGAGGACAGCCTTATGAGCGTATTAGAGACAACGGATTTCCGGAAACAGGTTGTGGAGGAAGTATTGGAGGTTTATCCGGAGAAGGCCCAAAAGAATCGGAGAAAACATATCACCGTCAAAGAAAATAATGAGTGTTCCAGCTGTGCTGTTAAATCGAACGCCAAAACAGTTCCTGGGCTGATGACTGCCCGGGGGTGCGCCTATGCAGGAGCCAAGGGAGTTGTTTGGGGGCCGGTAAAAGACATTACCCATATTTCCCACGGGCCCGTGGGGTGCGGATTTTACTCTTGGGCTAACCGCAGGAATCTGGCGGAAGGTGAGATCGGCGTTGACAACTTTGTTCCTTTTTTATTCACCACAGACTTTCAGGAGAGCGATATTATCTACGGCGGCGACAAAAAGCTGGAGAAAGTTATTGAAGAGGTTGTGGAGCTATTTCCCAATACCAAAGGGGTTTCTGTCCTCTCGGAATGTCCTGTAGGGCTGATCGGTGATGACATTGAGAGCGTGGCGCGGCGCATGACTGAGAAGCTGAAGATGCCGGTCATTCCCGTTCGCTGTGAGGGATTTAGGGGCATCAGTCAGTCGCTGGGTCATCATATTGCCAATGACGCCATCCGCGATCATCTCATTGGCAAAGGTCCGAAACGAGACGTCGGTCCCTACGATGTCGGGATTATCGGGGATTACAATATCGGCGGCGATGCTTGGGCCAGTAAAAAAATTCTGGAAGAAATCGGCTTAAACGTTGTTAATATCTGGACCGGGGATTCTACTGTGGAAATGCTGCAAAACGGGCATCTTGTCAAGCTGAATTTAATTCACTGTTATCGCAGTATGAATTATATGGCCCGTCACATGGAGGAAACTTACGGCACTCCCTGGCTGGAGTTCAACTTCTTCGGCCCGACGAAGATCAGAGAATCGGTTCTTAAAATTGCTGCCATGTTTGATGACTACATTATGGAAAAGGCTCATGCCGTTCTGGAAAAGTATGAAGCAGAGATGCAGAAGGTTGTCGAGACTTATCGCCCGCGTTTGGAAGGGAAAAAGGTCATGCTATATGTAGGAGGGCTTCGCCCCAGACACGTGGTAGGAGCCTATGAGGACTTGGGCATGGAGGTTATCGGGACGGGCTACGAATTCGCCCACGGCGAAGATTATGACAAAACTATGGCCAATATTAAAGACGGGACCCTCATTTATGATGATGTGACAGCCTATGAGCTTGAAGAATTTGTTAATAGACTTAAGCCTGATCTCGTTGGATCAGGGATCAAAGAGAAATATGTTTTTGAGAAGATGGGTCTGCCTTTCCGGCAAATGCATTCCTGGGATTATTCAGGGCCTTATCATGGTTACCAAGGGTTTCCCATTTTCGCCCGGGATATGGATATGGCCATTAACAGCCCTACCTGGAAATCAATTAAAGCTCCTTGGGCTAAATAAGTTGGGCAGAAAGGATGTCGCATATGGAGACTTGTACTAAGGTCACAAAAGATTGGCTTAATACGATGGAATATCGGGAAAAGAATTTTGCCCGTGAAAAATTGGTGATTAATCCGGCTAAAGCCTGCCAACCCCTCGGTGCCCTGCTTTGTTCCCTGGGAATTGAAGGATGTCTGCCTTTTGTTCATGGTTCTCAAGGATGTGCCGCTTATTTCCGCAGCACCTTGGCCCGGCATTTCCGGGAGCCGGTAGCAGCGGTATCTGATTCCATGACTGAGGACTCGGCTGTTTTTGGCGGACAGAATAACTTTCATGAAGGTTTGAAGAATGCATATACCGTTTACAAGCCCCAACTGATCGCGGTTTTCACCAGCTGTATGGCTGAAGTTATTGGCGATGATATTAAGGCTTATTTAGGGAATGCCAAAAAGCAAGGTTCAATTCCCAAAGAATTTCCCGTTGCTTTGGCCAACACCCCAAGCTTTAAGGGGTCGCACATTATGGGGTATGACTCCATGCTTAAAGGTCTTATTGATTGTTTGGGTGAGCCGAGAGAGGAGGATAAACTTAACGATAGGCTCTATGTTGTCCCTGGATTTGATACCTATCCTTCGAATCTTCGGGAATATAAGCGCTATCTCAAAAGCATGGGTGCTCCCTTCACCCTTATCCCCGATTACAGCGAGGTCTTAGATTCCCCGAATTTAGGCACCTATGAGCTCTTCCCCGGAGGAACCCCCATACAGGAAATGAAGGAATCCTTAAATGCCAAGAGTTATTTATGTTTACAGTCTTATTCCACTCCGGCGACCAGTAAGTACTTGGAAGGTAAAGGAGTCCCCGTCGAAACGATTCCCATGCCTATCGGTGTTGGGGGAACGGACAGATTCATTGAAGCCATCGCCAAGTTCACGGGCCAGGATGTTCCCGAGGAAATTACCCGTGAGCGAGGGCGTGCTGTCGATGCTATGACAGATGCTCATCAATATATTCATGGCAAGAAGTTTGCTCTCTTTGGTGATCCGGATATTCTGATCGGAATCGTCTCCTTCCTCTTGGAAATGGGCGGAGAGCCTGTTCATATCGTTTGCACCAACTCCACCCCCGCCTTTAAAAAGGCGATGGAGAAGCTGCTTGCTTCCAGTCCCTATGGTCAAGGCGCGACACTCTATCCCGGCAAAGATCTCTGGCACCTGCGGTCTTTGTTGGTGACGGAACCGGTTGACATGTTGATCGGCGACGGCCACGGCAAATATGCAGCCCGCGATGCTGATATTCCCTTAATTCGCATCGGCCTGCCCATTTATGACCGGGTGAATCTCCACCGCTATCCGATCATTGGTTATAACGGAGTTATTAATCTGATTACCATGATTGCCAACACCTTTCTGGAGGAAAAGGACAGGAATTCCACAGATACTTATTTTGAATTAATGCGTTAGATGCGTTGAGAACGGAGGGGTCATTCATGTTTACCAATCTATCAAAATTGGACCTCAAAGATAAACCTTCCCTGGCGGAGGCCGGTTCGCCGAAATTGTGCATGAAGGCCCTGCCCGGTGAAGGCGCAGAGCGGAGTTGTGCTTATGATGGAGCCAGAGTTGTGCTGATGCCCATTACCGATGTTGCACATCTTGTGCACGGTCCCATTGCCTGTGCTGGGAACTCATGGGATAACCGGGGAGCTCGCTCCTCCGGTTCCCAGCTCTACCGCCGAGGGCTGACCACTGATCTCCTGGAAAACGATGTGATTTACGGCGGAGAGTTGAAGCTGAAAGAAGCTATCTTGGAAATTGCTGCCAAGCATCAGCCGAAAGCAATCTTTGTCTACGCAACCTGTGTTTCTGCCCTGATCGGCGATGATATGAGCAAAATTTGTGCCGAGGCTGAGGCAGAACTGCCGATTCCCGTCATTCCTGTCAACGCTCCGGGCTTTTTGGGTGATAAGAATATCGGGAATCGCATTGCCGGCGAAGTTTTGTTTGAACGGGTTATCGGCACCGGCGATGTTTCGGCGGAGAAAATTCCCTTGTCCATTAATCTGATTGGCGAATATAACATCGCCGGGGACCTTTGGGGAATCCTGCCTGACCTAAAAAACCTGGGGATTACACTGCAAACGGCAATTACGGGAGACGCCAGGTTTGATGATCTGCGCTTGGCCCACCGAGCCTGCCTGAATGTCCTGATTTGTTCCAAAAGCCTGACCAACTTGGTGCGGAAAATGGAAATTCGCTATGGGATACCATTCATTGAAGGCTCTTTTTACGGAATTCATGATACTTCCGCAACTCTGATTGCTATCGCTAAAGCCCTTAAGGACCCTGACTTATTAACGAGAACTCAGGCTTATGTGCAGAAGCGGGAAAAGGAAACGCGGGCCATCATTGCTCAACATAAAAAGCGCTTGGAGAATAAACAGGCTATTTTGTTTACTGGAGGGGTTAAGACCTGGTCGATGGTTTCCACCTTGGCGGAATTAGGGATCAATATTCTGGCAGGAGGGACGCAAAACTCCACTCCGGAGGATTTTCAACGGATGAAAGAACTTATGGATCCCACGGCTCAGATTATCGAAGACACCAGTTCAGCTGGATTTTTAAAGATTATTGCCGAGAAGAAGCCGGATTTGATTGTTGCCGGAGGCAAGACAAAGTATTTGGCTCATAAAACGCGAACGCCCTTTCTCGATATTAACCATGGCCGAAAACTTCCTTATGCCGGTTATGAGGGAATGGTTACCTTTGCAGAGTCTTTAACACGAACTGTCTTCAGTCCGGTTTGGGGGTATTTAAGAGCAGAATTTCCCCCGGTGGGAGGGTAGGAGCATGATGAATGCAAGATCGTATCAGGGTAATCCTCAAAAAAATAGTCCTGCCTTGGGAGCGACCTTGGCTTTTCTCGGAGTGAATGGACTTTTAGCCTTACTCCATGGTTCGCAGGGATGTTCTTCCTTTATCCGTCTGCAGCTGTCCCGCCATTTTAGAGAACCGATTCCCTTGAATTCCACCGCTCTTTTAGAAGATTCGGCGATTTTTGGCGGTTGGGAATATCTCAAAAAAGGGATTGCCGTAGCAGCCGATAAGTACAAACCGCAAATTATCGGGGTAATGAGTACCGGTCTGACGGAAACCTTTGGCGATGATATGGTGAGTGCACTGTCCAGTCTTCGCTCGGAACGGACGGACTTACTGGATCTGCCGGTTGTTTTAGCCAGTACTCCGGATTATATCGGCTCTATGCAAGAAGGCTATCAGCGGACGGTGGAGTCGCTCTTGACCACCTTGGCCGTTAATTCCGAAATTGAGGAAGTTTCCGGCAGCCTCGAGGCTGAAGGAGATGGCAAGGCCAGAGGTCAAGCTGAATCCCTCCCTGCTGTTGTCTTACTGCCTGGATGTCATTTAACGCCGGGGGATGTGGATGAACTAAAAGAGATTGTCAGCTTATTCGGTTTTCAGGCGATTACGATTCCTGACTTGTCGATCTCCCTGGACGGGCATGCTGAGCTGGAAGCAGCTCCTCTGGTACAGGGCGGGACATTGCTGGAAGATTTCCGGCGTTTGGCCAAGTGCAGTGCTTGTTTTTCCTTTGGCTTAAGTATGGAAAAAGCCGGAGAATTTTTAAAACGCACTTATGGAATTTCCCACACCAACTTTCCCTCCCTGACCGGCCTGGCGGCAACGGACTCCTTTATTTTGACTCTGGCGCGGCTAACAGGTAAACCGATCCCCGAAAAACTTCTGCGCCAAAGAGCCCGGTTGTTGGATACACTGGTTGATTTTCATGATCAATTAGGCAAGCTCAGAGTTGCTGCTGCCCTGGAAATGGATCTTTTGTATAGTTTGGCGTCCTGCCTGGCTGAGGTGGGTGCGGAAATCACCTTGGCTTTAGCGGCCTCCCAAGCGGGAATTCACAGGCTTTCACTGCCTGTTCCCATTGAAGTAGGAGACTTAGAGGCCCTCGAAGAGGGAGCTAAGGCCAGTACGTTGATCATTGCTAATTCCAATGGCCGTCAAGCTGCAGATATGCTGAAGAAACCCCATTTAAGAGCAGGATTGCCGGTGTTTGACCGGGTTGGTTATCCGCAAAAACGCTGGATCGGTTATGAAGGAACTCAACAGTTTCTCTTTGATGCGTTAAACTCACAAAATTAGGAGGAACTAAATTAATTATGCGGGGAGGTATTGGAATGTTAATAGCTTTTGCCAGCAGTAACGGAGAAGCCATAGATTCGCACTTTGCTTCTTCGCCAGCCTTTGAAGTCTATGAGTTCGGAGGCAAAAGCCGGGGCTTTGTCCATTCTGCGCAAGTTCATATGGAAAAGGCTGCCGGCGGCGAAGATGCGGAGGATAAAGTTGATGCTCGGATCAAGCAGTTAAAAGAATGCGCCATTATCTATTGCACTCAGATTGGCGGACCGGCCGCCGCCCGCCTCGTTCAGAGCGGTATTCATCCCTTGAAGGTGCCGGAAGGGACAAAAATTTACGACGAGTTGGGTAAACTGGTGCAATTGTTTAATTCCGGCAAACTGCCGCCTTGGTTAAGAAAGAAACTGGCTCAGGGAAAGAGGGGAACTAACATTGATTGACTGCAAGACATTTGGGGGATTTTCCTGGACCCCTTTATATGTAGAAACCATCGATAAGGACAAATGCTTTGGCTGTGGGAGATGTGTTAAATTGTGTGTGCAAAAGTGTTTGGGACTGGAAAGCTTCGAGGATGATGAGGGGACAGAACGCCATGTTGCTGTCATTGTCAGCAAGGATCAGTGCATTGGCTGTCAGTCCTGCGGCAGTGTCTGTGTCCGGAAAGCCCATACCTTTAAAGCAAAATCCGCCTGAGTTAAGAAGCATAATAAGCCTTTCGTCCGTAAAACAGTACTTCAGACAATAAATATCAGGTATCTCCCATTGGATGACATTGATGTAAAGAGCATTTATTTATACATTCAACGGTTTTGAGTTTCAGAGAAACTCATGAAGCATGTAGATAACCGTGATAGGAGGGATTAAGATGCAAATTGAATGTCTGCAAAGAAATCAAACCAGTTCTCGCTTAGATTTAGGACACCCTTGTTTTGCCACTCACGGACATGGCAAAACAGGACGTATTCATCTTGCCGTGGCGCCGGGGTGTAATATCTCCTGCAATTATTGCGTCCGTAAATTCGATTGTGCTAATGAATCCCGGCCGGGAGTAACCAGTAAGGTGCAAACACCTGAAGAAGCTTTGGAAACTGTCCGTAAGGCGAAGGGTTCGGAGATGGGACCGAAGTATAGGGTCGTGGGAATTGCCGGTCCCGGCGAACCTTTAGCCAACAGTGCAACCTTTGCGACCTTCCGAGGGGTAAAACGGGAATTTCCGGACATGATTCTATGTTTAAGCAGCAATGGACTGCTCTTGCCGGAAAAAATTGATGAGTTAACAGAGATTGGAGTATCCCACATCACGATTACGATTAATACCCTTGATGAGGACGTGGGAGCTAAGATTTACAGTTATGTACGCTGGAAAGGGAAAACTCTCATTGGGCCCAGGGGAGCAAGGGTTCTGCTTGAAAATCAACTTTTAGGTCTGCAAATGGCAGCTCAGGCCGGTATGACGGTAAAGATCAACACAGTGATTATCCCGGGGATTAATGATAAGCTGCTCTACAGCTTAGCTCAAGAAATTAAAAAGCGAGGTGCCCACATTCATAATATCGTTCCTTTGATCCCTCAGGCCAAACTGTCTCATATCAAAGCTCCCTCCAAAGAAATGATCGCCGGCTGCCGGAGCAGTATGAACGGAATTCTTCCGCAAATGCAGCATTGTCAGCAATGTCGTGCGGACGCTATTGGTATACTTTAAGAACGAAAAGGGGTGCTAGCTATGGAAAGGATTATGTTATGTGATACGACCTTAAGGGATGGTGAGCAAGCACCTGGCGTCGCCTTAGGGTTCCGGGAGAAGGAAATGATTGCCCGGGCTTTGGCAGATGCCGGCATCGACGAACTGGAAGTAGGAGTTCCGGCGGTTGGGGACTCGGAAATTAAGACGATTTCCCAGCTGGCAGCTTTGCATTTACCGGTTCGTCTCATAACCTGGAACCGAGCTGTGCTGACAGACCTGCAAGCAAGTTATCGTACGGGGGTTGAAGGAGTCGCTATCTCTATCCCTGCTTCAGAACAGCAGATCCGCAACAAATTGAGAAAAGATCGGGCTTGGGTTCTCGAACAAATGGGACAATGCATTTTAAATGCCAAAAAAGAAGTCGACTATATTGTTTTGGGTTTGGAAGATGCCAGTCGAGCAGATTTTATCTTCCTGGCGGAAATTTTGGCCGAAGCAGAACGACTGGGCGTCAATCGCGTGCGCTTTGCCGATACCATCGGTATTTTAGAGCCCTTAAAAGTATTTTTTACCCTCCAAGACCTGGGCAGGATGTCCGGCATTCCTTTGGAATTTCATGCACATAACGACCTGGGCATGGCCACGGCGAACTCTCTTGCAGCTGTTCAGGCAGGCTTTAAGGCTTTGAGTGTAACGGTAGGGGGATTGGGCGAGCGGGCAGGAAATGCACCTTTGGAAGAAGTGGCAGTTGCTCTGAGGTACATCCTGTCTGAGGAGACAGGCATTGATTTGAAGTGCTTAAATACGCTTGGTTCCTTGGTAAGTCTGGCAACGGGCCGGCCAATTCCCAGAGCGAAACCGATCATCGGGCACGATGTCTTTACGCATACCTCGTCAATTCATATCGACGGTCTCAAAAAGGATTTTCACAACTATCAAACCTTTCCTCCCGAAACGGTGGGCAGACAACACACGACGTCCTTCGGCAAATACTCCGGCCGCAAGAGTATCCTGCGCTTGTTGAAGACTAAAGGGATAGAACTTGATCAGGAAACCATTGATAAGCTTCTGGCCAAAATTTTGCGGCGTGCCTGCGAAATTAAGAGGGTCTTGAGAGAAGATGATATTATGGAAATTGTCGTGAGCTCATGTTAGATGGGAAATCAAAGACTAAGGCCTTCTTTGCTGCAGCTAGCTCAAAGAAGGCCTTTAGTGTAATCCGGAGTAGTAAGATTCATGACAGAATGGAAGTGGACAGATTATGACAGATCGGAGTCCCCGCTATAGGATAAGAAGGGCAAATCAAGGGGATATCGGAGGGATGACCAATCTTCTCAAACTCTTATTTTCCCTGGAAAGCGATTTTTTCTTTGATGAGTTGACGCAGCAGCGGGGATTGCAGATGATGCTCGCTGATACTAAGGAACGTTGCCTCATGGTGGCAGAATCGCAGCAGCAAATCATAGGAATGTGCACGGCCCAGATGTTGGTTTCGACAGCCGAGGGCGGAAGCGTGGCCATGATTGAAGATGTAGTTGTTGAGGAAGCCTGGAGAGGGCAGGGCTTGGGAAAAGAATTGTTGTCGTCGATAGAAGCCTGGGCCCTGGAGAGAGGCGCTGCCCGATTACAGCTCTTAGCGGATCGCAATAACACCCAGGCTTTGGCTTTTTATCAGGCACTGAATTGGAAAACTACAGAGATGATATGTCTGCGGAAAGGGGGAAAATTATCTTAAAGGAATCTCTAATTTTTTTAGTTTTTTATAAAGGGAATTACGGGAAATCCCCATTTCTTTGGCGGTATGGCTGATATTGCCCTGACATGTTAACAGTTTGTTGATTATTTCCTGCCGCTCGTTCCTGGCTAAGAGCTTTTTAATGGAGAGTTTATCCTGGTCATTGGTTAATGTATTCACCTTATTTAACTCATTTAACCTCTTGGCGGAATCTGAGAAACGTTCCCTTTCCGGTTGTGAAGCAGATGGATCGGGCAAGAGAATTTCATCCGGAAGGTGTTGCGGGCGTATACCTTGTCCTTGAGCTAAATTCACCATTCTCTCGATAACATTTTGCAATTCGCGAACATTTCCCGGCCAATGATATTGACTTAAATAGGTGACAACCCGCGAATCAACAGGCAGGAGATCTACGCCCAGCTTGGTGCATATTTCTTTATAAAATGCTCTGAATAATAAAGGGATGTCTTCCCTCCGTTCCCGCAAAGGAGGAAGGGAGATATTGAGGACATTAAGGCGAAAGAAAAGATCCTGCCGGAAATTTCCTTTTCTGACTTCTTCGCGGAGATTCTTATTTGTAGCACAGATGATGCGGACATCCATCAGCACCGATTGATAACCGCCAATTCTCATGACACGCTTATCTTGCAGGACCCTGAGGAGGGCGACTTGTTGTTCCAGGGGCATATCGCCGATTTCATCCAAAAAGAGGGTTCCCCCTGCGGCCAGCTCGAATTTGCCAGGCCTGCCGCCGGACTTGGCTCCGGTAAAAGCACCGCCTTCATAACCAAAAAGCTCGCTGCCAATCAATTCCCTCGGGATAGCACCGCAGTTGATGGGCACGAAGGGTCCGTTCCTGCGGCTGCTGGAATTATGGATCGCCTGAGCGAATACTTCTTTGCCTGTGCCGCTTTCTCCTTGGATCAGGACATGGCTTTTGCTTGCGGCGGCAATTTTGGCTAATTCGATGCCCTTTTGGAGCTCTTTGTTCACGCCAATGATGGCTGAAAATTCAAAGGCTGCCGGTGCTCCGTTGCCGCGATTTGCGCAATGTTTGTTTTGGGGAATTGGGTTGATAAATAAAACGCCTCCCGAGAGGTCTCCCTTATCATCTCTAATCGGTTTTCCGGAAGAAAGACAATTGGTGCTGCCCTTGGGAGTATAGGTTGTAATTTCGGAACTCTTAAAGGATTTTCCCTCTGCCAGCATCTCTTGTATAAGCGCTGACTTGCCGAGGTACTTCGTGATGGGGTTTCCTTTGATTTCTGCTTCAGGTTGGTGAAGGATGGTTTCGGCTATCGGATTTATTTGTTCTATCAGTCCTCCCTTATTGAGAACGATGATTCCTTCGGAAACAGTTAGAATTACATTCTTCAAGCGATTATTGAGCAAACTTAAATCTCTATTTTTAAGGTGCACGCGGATTTGAATTTTAAAGGCTTCCACAGCAGCTACGACCATGCCTAGGGTGTGTTCATGAGTTTTCCAGTTAGGTCCGGACATTTGTAATACGCCCATGATTTTTCCCTGAGAATCCAAAATGGGAGCGGCGGAACAAGTCCAGAAATGAACTTTTTGACAATAATGTTCTGCGCCGGAGATCTGGACAGGTTTCTGAGTTGCCAGGGCTGTACCAATACCGTTTGTGCCGACTTCTTCTTCAACCCAGCTGGCCCCTTGTCTTAAATTGAGCTGTGTAGCGATGTCCATTGTTTCGCGGTCCCCGATGACCTCCAGGATATAGCCGTGTTCGTCGGAGAGCATGACAATGAAACCTGATCCGGCGACAAACCGGTAGAGGTTGGCCATAAAAAGTCTGGCGATATGCAGCAGGCTTCTTTTTTTTGCCCGTAAATCCTTCAACTGCTTCTGGTCTAAAAGCAGTTGACTGACACCGTTGTGGTAAGGGTTAACGCTGGCTGCAGAACAGCGCTGCCATGAGGCGGCCACTTCCGCACGCACAATACCGTCATCGATGGCGGAATTTGAGACAAATTTAGTCCATGCCCGGGTAATTTCCGGAGCGGTATCTTTGGTCATACGTAAGCCTTCCTTCTTGGGAAAGGATAATCGTTTTCTAACATCCTATTATCATAGAATCCAGACAATTACTTTGACTAAGCTCAACATTTCTCTGAGGAAATTTCTGTTGTAGGTCATGTTTTAAATGCCGATGCACCTCCTTTAGCTAGTCAGCCCGAAAAATCGAGGAGTGTTTACGGATTGTCACCCTGTTATTTACACAATAGTATGACAAATGGGTGACAAAGGGGCGACATGGGTAACTAACCTGTCGCTTTCACCGCAGGCTGACAAGTGCGAAGACAGTGTCTTCGCGTGTTGGCTAAGTTATCTTACTTATATCGTAGTCATTTGGCATAGAAAATGCAATCTAAGTATTTGGAAAATTTGTGAATATCAAATAGCGGGAGGTGATTGTTAAGTTTTGGATAGAAAATTGAGACAATGAGAGAAAATCCGTGAATTCTGAAATTATTATTAAAGAGGAGTGGGATTTTGATGAAAAATATTGCCGATCAGGAGTACAAACTTTATATCGATGGTCAATGGGTTGAATCTCAAGATGGGAAACGCTTCAAATCTATTTGCCCTGCCAATGGTGAAGTTTTGGCCACATGTGCTGATGCCGGCAAGGACGATGTCGATAAAGCGGTTAGGGCAGCCTGGAAGGCATGGGAGACGTGGAAAGATATCAGCCCTCAGGATCGAGCCGCTATGTTATTGAAAATCGCCGATTTAATTGACCAAAACGCTGAGCGACTGGCCATGATTGAAACTCTCGATAACGGCAAGCCGATCCGGGAAACCTCGGGAATCGACGTTCCTCTCTCTTCAGATCATTTTCGCTATTTTGCTTCTGCCATCCGGACTGAAGAGGGCGAAGCAGTGATGATTGACAAAAATACCATGAGTCTTATTCTCAGAGAGCCTATCGGTGTCGTCGGACAGATTATCCCCTGGAATTTCCCCCTGCTCATGGGGGCCTGGAAAATTGCTCCTGTCTTAGCCGCCGGCTGCTGTACCGTTATTAAGCCGTCAAGCAGTACTTCTTTGAGTCTCTTAGAACTGGCTAAGATTTTTGATCAGGTTCTTCCTCCCGGAGTGGTGAATGTGATTACGGGCCGAGGTTCAGGAGCCGGCAATTATATGTTGGAGAATCAGGGCTTCCGCAAACTGGCCTTTACCGGTTCCACTGAGGTTGGTTATACGATTGCTGATGCTGCGGCCAAAAAGCTAATTCCCTCCACGTTGGAATTGGGCGGAAAGTCTGCCAATATCTACTTCCCCGATTGTCCCTGGGAGAAAGCCATCGAAGGCTTGCAGATCGGCATCTTATTTAATCAGGGTCAAGTATGCTGCGCCGGTTCCCGTGTTTTCGTCCATGAAGATATTTATGACAAGTTTGTCGCCGAAGCCATCACGGCCTTTAATAAGGTGAAGGTTGGTTTGCCTTGGGAAAAGGATACTCAATTAGGTTCCTTGATCTATGAATCCCATTTGCAGGACGTCTTAAACTATATTGAGATTGGCAAGCAGGAAGGGGCTAAAGTTGCCTGCGGCGGCTACAGAATTGAAGACAAGGGCTTGGATAAAGGGTGCTTTATGGCTCCGACGCTTCTCGTTGATGTTAACAATAAGATGCGGGTTGCTCAGGAGGAAATCTTCGGCCCTGTTGCCGTGGTGATTAAATTTAAGACTGAAGAAGAAGTCATTGCCATGGCTAATGACAGCGAGTTCGGTCTGGGCGGAGCGGTATGGACCAGAGACATCAATCGGGCCTTCCGCGTGGCCAACAGTATCCAGACCGGCCGTATGTGGATTAACAACTATAACAACCTGCCTGCCCATGCGCCCTTTGGCGGTTACAAAAAGTCCGGCATCGGCCGTGAAACTCATAAAGTGATCCTTGATCATTACACTCAGATGAAAAATATCTTTATGAGTCTGAGTGAAGACAAAGTCGGGCTTTATTAGACAATGGGGAGCGACCTGACAGAACAAGGGGACTTTCCAAAAGGGTAGCCAATATTCAAAGCGCGGTCGTGTGCTAAACTATGTGGTTGAAAAATTTAAGCGTTGTACTTGCAGAGTAATGGGTTCCATAATTAGGTGCAAAATCGAAGGCCACAGAAAAATGTCTGATAACTCTAATAAATTAGGGGCTAAATGCGTAAAATTCACATTAGTCCCTAATGCTTTGTTTGTGGGGAAATACTCAGGTGCCTCGGGGGTAATTTTTTACGCTGCGGTAGAAGGCGATGCGCTAGTAAATTGTAAGGAAATTGTATTAAGTATAAAATTCTCTACTGTCTTGTGCAATTTGCTTAAGGCATAGTATAATGACTTTAGTTAAGTTTTGTTAGTTTTAGATAGTTATAGTAATGTGTCGTTAGGAAATGACCAAATACAAACTAACTTAAACAAACAAAATAAGTCTTACATAGAGGGGGAGTAAATGTGAAAAAGATCGTTTTATTGGTATCCAGTCTGCTCTTGATTTTCACTTTAGTGGGTTGCGGCACAGGAAATACTGCCCAATCCTCAGAAAACACTGCAAACACTTCACAGACTCAAGCGAAACCCACTGAAATCATGATCGCCGCTGCCGCAAGTTTAAAAGATTCCTTGACGGAACTTCAAAGCGATTATGCAAAAGTAAAACCCGGTGTAAAACTTACCTTTAATTTTGCGGCTTCCGGTACCCTTCAGCAGCAAATCGAACAGGGTGCTCCCGTGGACTTATTTATTTCTGCCGGAAAGAGTCAGATGGATGCCCTAGAGAAAAAGAATTTATTGCTTAAAGACAGCAGAATCAACTTACTGGGCAATGATTTAGTTCTCGTTGCCGGGAAAGATAACAGCAAGATTACTGCCGTACAAGATGTGGCGAAAGCGGATGTTAGTCAGGTCAGTATTGGTACTCCTGAATCAGTGCCTGCAGGCAAATATGCCCAGGAATCTTTGAAGAACCTCAAACTTTGGGATGCTGTCCAGTCCAAACTGGTACAAGCCAAAGATGTGACTCAGGTCCTTAATTACGTTGAAACAGGGAATGCAGATGCAGGTTTTGTTTATCGCTCGGATGCTCAACAATCAAAGAAAGTAAAAGTAGTAGCCGTTGTTCCCGATAACACTCACACTCCCATCGTTTACCCGGCAGCTATTATTGCCGCAACGAAAAATCAGCAAGCTGCTCAAGATTTCTTCAAATACTTACAAAGTGCCGATGCTCAAAAAGTTTTTCAAAACTATGGATTTAAAACCTTAGCAAAATAATTGATAGCCGGGTGAGTCCTATGGATTTTAGCTTTGTGCCGATTATATTATCTCTCAAAGTTGCTTTGGCGGCTGTTATCATTGTCACCTGTTTTTCCATTCCCATAGCAGGACTCATGGCACGGCGGGAGTTCTGGGGCAAAGATGTTGTGGAGTCAATTATTACCTTACCCTTAGTACTCCCGCCTTCCGTTATCGGTTTTATGCTCTTGGTTGTTTTCGGGAAGAACGGTCCCTTAGGCGTGTTTCTTGAACAGTTCTTTCATACCAGAGTTGTTTTTACCATCGAGGGAGCGGTGATCGCAGCAGTTGTGGTTTCCTTCCCTTTAATGTACCAATCTGTAAGGGTTGCCATGGAAAATGTTGACCAAAACCTGGAGAAGGCTGCCCGCACTCTAGGAGCGAGGGAAGTAAGGGTCTTTTTCACCATTACTTTGCCGCTGGCTTGGAATGGTATTATTGCCGGTTTGGTTCTGGCCTTCGCCCGGTCTCTGGGGGAATTCGGGGCGACCTTGATGATTGCCGGCAATATCCCCGGCAGAACTCAAACCATGCCTCTGGCTATCTACTTTGCCAATGAATCGGGAGATATGCGTACGGCGAGTATCCTGGTTATTATCATGACTGCCTTTAGCTTCCTGGTGATCTATGGCTTGAATCGCTGGGGAAAAGGAAAACGACGAGATGCGCGGGGAGGCGGGACAAATGCTTAAGGCTCATTTTAAAAAGAAATTACCCTCCTTTGAGCTGGAGGTTGATGTTTCCATCAGTAATGGTATTCTCGCTCTCGTCGGGCATTCCGGTGCCGGCAAGACGACAATTCTGCAATGTGTGGCAGGTCTTCAGACCCCATCTTGGGGAGAAATCACGATTTCCAACAAGGCAGTCTTCTCTTCCGAATTAGGGACAAATGTTCCTATCCGCAAACGGCGTATCGGCTATCTTTTTCAAGATTATGCTTTATTTCCCCACATGACGGTTGAGAAAAATGTCCTGTATGGTAAGCCGAAAAAAGGGAATGCTTCCGAAAAAGTTCTCACCGCCGGAGATGTGCTGGAGATGCTCAAAATTGGACATCTGCGGAATCGCTATCCCAGTCAGATTTCAGGGGGAGAGAAACAAAGAGTTGCCCTTGCCCGGGCTTTAATGACGGAACCGGAATTATTGCTGCTCGATGAACCTCTCTCGGCTCTTGATCAAAACACTCGCAGCACCCTCCAACAAGAGCTGCTTAAGCTTCAAGCACAATGGAAGATTCCTTTTGTTCTCGTGACCCATGATCTTCAGGAAGCCGAAATGTTAGGCAATCAAATTATTAAAATTGATCATGGCCAACAGGAGATAATCAAGGAACAGGTAGAACATGAAAAACTGGAACTAGTCAGGGGACTTAATAATGCCCGGTGAGCGGTTCTATCGTTCATCAATAATAATGTGCATGCTTATAATGTGAAGCCATAATGGTGGACAGAGGGGGAGAAAATCCTCAGGTGATGTTTCTGAAAATTTAATAATGTATCTCCGAGCCAGAAGGACCTAAAGGGCAAATGAGCGCATCCAAGGTCGCTGGACAGGATTTTTGATCCTCAGGGTGTCTCTGGAAACGGGTACGCCTTCACGTTTTGAAAAGGAGCAGCACGGAATACCGGTTAAATATCGGTTTATTAATAATGGCTCCCTTTTTAGGGAGCCATTATTTACGCTCAGACACATACCGCGAAGCGGCACCTTTCTTTGAGCATCAGTGCAGCTAATCCTCGAAGGCACTGTCTCCGCACGTATTAGTCTCTGGCGAAAGCAGCAGGTTAGCTGCAGGTTCAAGCAAAGAAAAAGGAAAGGGGGATACTTTGTTTAGCTTTATACACGGAATAGATTTTTCCCCCTTATGGATTTCCCTCAGGGCGGCAACTTTGGCTACTCTTGTGACCTTCTTTTTCGGCCTGGCGGCTGCAAGTTTTGTCTCAGCTTATCGGGGCAAATTTAAGGGTGTGATTGACGGCCTTCTTACATTGCCTCTGGTTCTGCCGCCCACTGTCGTTGGTTTTCTGCTGCTGTTGATTTTGGGCAGGAACGGTCCTTTGGGCAAACTCCTGCTGGCCCTTGGAATGACGGTGATTTTTTCCTGGCCGGCCACAGTTATTGCAGCTTCTGTTGTGGCATTTCCTTTAATGTATCGGACTGTGCGCAGTGCTTTTGAGCAAATAGACCCCACCCTTATTTATGCCGCCCGTACTTTGGGTGTCTCGGAATGGAAGATTTTCTGGAAGATAACTATTCCTTTGGCCTGGCCGGGGGTAGCCGCCGGGACAGTATTAGCTTTCGCCAGGGCCTTAGGTGACTTTGGCGCTACGCTGATGATCGGCGGCAATATTCCGGGAGAAACACTGACGATTCCCGCGGCTATCTTTTTTGCCGCCGAAGGAGGAGATATGGAAAAGGCCCTGTTATGGGTGATCCTGATTTTTATCATTTCGCTGATCGTCATGACGTTAATGAATTATTGGTCAGATTACCAACGTAAGACTATTATTGCAGGCGGCAGGGAATAACATGGGATTGATTGTTGATATCCGCAAAGAATTAGCGGGTTTTGAACTCAAGGTTAACTTTGAAACTCAGGGAGAGGTATTAGGCCTTTTGGGGGCTTCCGGTTCAGGCAAAAGCATAACGTTACGCTGTATTGCCGGTATAGAATCCCCTGATCAGGGGCGAATTGTCCTCAATGGCCGCGTTTTGTTTGATTCTCAAAAAGGCATTAATCTGCCTTGCCAGCGCAGGAAAGTCGGCTATGTCTTTCAAAATTACGCCCTGTTTCCCCATCTGACGGTGGAAGAAAATATTGGCTTCGGAATTGGAGAGCGGAAGCGGGAAGATCGCCAGGCGATCATCAAAGAAATGGTTACGATGATAAAGTTGGAGGGTTTAGAAAAGAGATACCCCAGCCAGCTCTCAGGAGGCCAACAGCAGCGAGTTGCCCTGGCCAGGGCCTTGGCAGCAAAGCCTGAAGCCTTGCTTTTAGATGAACCCTTTTCCGCTCTGGATGATTATCTGAGAAACCACATGGTCAAACAATTAACGGAGACTTTGGCCGGGTATTCCGGGGCAACTCTGTTTGTGAGCCATAATATAGAGGAAGTCTATCGGGTATGCCAACGTTTGATTCTCTTGGCACGAGGGAAAATCGAAGGGAAAGGAGGGACAGAGGAGGTATTTAAAGCTCCCTCGTCGCTGGCGGCGGCCCAATTAACGGGGTGCAAAAATATTTCTCCTGCCAATTACATATCGCCTTTTAAGCTGGAAGCCTTAGCTTGGGGCATTACCTTAAAAACTAATATTCAGCTCTCACGACAAGTTACCCATGTAGGTGTTCGTGCCCATTTGATCGGAGCTGCCGCCGGGGAAATGAAGGATAACGTCGTTCGCTGCCGGCTTAATTCGCTAAGCGAAGGGCCTTCCAGAATATCGGTTTATCTGGCGGTAGAACAAGACCATTGGAGGCAGGGCAGCCAGCTGCTGGAATGGGAAATGACTCCGCAAATGTGGCGGGCAATGAAAGATCAGCCGCAGCCCTGGAGTTTACGAATTGCCCCCGAAGACCTGATTATTTTCTAAATATTCTTTTGATTTTAAAAAGAGAGGGAGGAAAATAAGATGTTTTCCGGAATTAAGAACCCAAAAGGAAGTCGAGTAATCTTAGGAGTGCTTAGCTGCATTATTCTGCTCCTGTTAGTATCCGTTTCCGGGTGTTCAAGCAGTGTCAAGGATGCTTCAACCACGGCAGGCAGCGGTGCCGGCCAAAGCAAGCAAGTTAAACTTGTCATTTCTACAGCCCCTAGTCTAAAAGGTTCCTTTGATGAAATAAAAACTCTGTATGAGGCTAAAAATCCCCAAGCAGCCTTGACGTTTAATTACGGACCCTCTGGTTCACTGCAAAGTCAAATCGAGCAAGGGGCAGACACGGACATTTATATTTCTCAGGGTAAGCCCCAGATGGATGCTCTGGAACAAAAAGGGCTTATTCAGAAAGATTCAAGGGTCAATTTGTTAGGTGATGAACTGGTCTTAATTGTCAATAAAGACAATACTTCTATTAAAAGTTTTGAAGATTTATGCAAACCGGAGGTTAAGAAAATCGGGATCGGCGAAGCTAAAACTGTTCCGGCGGCTAAGACGACTCAGGAAACTCTTGAAAGTCTCAAATTGTGGGATAAATTAAAACCTAAGATGGTCATAGGTAAGGATCTGATGCAAATTATGGCCTACGTCGAAACGGGCAATGCTGATGCCGGCTTTGTCTGGGATACTATAGCTATCACTTCGGATAAGGTGAACGTTGTGGCAACTGCACCTGCCGCTTACCATTCTCCCATCGTCTTACCGGCTGCCATTGTCGCATCTTCTAAAAACAGCGAGGCGGCTGCCAAATTCTTAGCCTATTTACAAAGTGACGAGGCTATGAAAATTTTCAATAAGCATGGTTTTGTGAAGGGAAAATAATTGAAATCTCGAGGTGGATGGAAATGCTTTATATTAGTGATGAAACGATTGAGCGTTGGCTCAAGGAAGATGTTCCCTATCTTGATTTAACAACCCAGTCTCTTGGTATTGGCGCCTTGAAAGGAAGAATAACGTTTAAGGCGAGAGAATTTACAGTGTTGTCCGGAGTTGAGGAGGTATTAAGGATCTTTGCCAAGCTGGGAATCACGCCGGTTCGATCCCTGCCTTCGGGAACCGTTGTTAATAAAGGGGATGTTTTCATTGAAGCCGAAGGGTTAGCCTCAAGCCTGCATATGGCTTGGAAGGTGTCGCTGAATATCCTTGAATATTCTTCAGGTATTGCCACCAGAACCAGGAAGATGGTGGATAAGATTCAAGCCGTGAATCCCAAGGCTGCTCTTTTAGCTACCCGCAAATCATTTCCGGGTACTAAAGAGCTTTCAATCAAGGCAATTATCGCAGGAGGTGCTTTGCCTCATCGCTTAGGATTGTCGGAGACAATTTTGGTGTTTAAGCAGCATATGGTTTTTCTCGGCGATGTTCATGATTTAGCGCAAAGGGTAAATGAAATTAAAGCCCAGGCCTGTGAGAAAAAATTTATTGTGGAGGTAGAAACCATTGAGGATGCACGTCTTCTGGCTGAAGCCGGCGTTGACGGATTGCAGTTCGATAAAATTCCAGCCTTAGAGCTAAAAACTATTGTGGAGCAAGTCCGGCAGATTAATCCCCGGATTACTCTGCTGGGAGCGGGCGGTATTAATGAAGGAAATATTGAAGAGTACGCTCGTACGGGAATTAATGGTCTTGTAACCACGTCGGTGTATTTCGGAAAACCTTCCGATATCGGAGTCACCATGGAAAAGATAATTTGAGAACTTAAATGAGATGAGATTGGACCTTGGAGAATTTGAAAGGAGCGAGAAAGCCATGGAATGGTTTACCTTAACGATTGACGGGCGGGAAGTCTGCGTTCCTAAAGGCACGACGGTACTCGAAGCCTGCCGTCTGAATAATATTCTGATTCCCACCTTGTGTCATAACCCGGAATTAACACCTTCCGGTTCCTGTCGTTTGTGTGTGGTTCAAATTGAAGGAATGCGTAATCTTCCCCCGGCATGTGCTACCCAAGTTACCCAGGGGATGAATGTAGAAACTCAGACTACCAAGGTAAGAAATGCCCGTAAAATGATTTTGGAATTGTTAGTTGCCAGTCACCCCTTGGATTGCATGACCTGTCAAAAGCTCGGCAGCTGTCTCCTGGCTAAGTATGCTTATGAATATGGTGTCAAAGGGAATGTCTTTCAGGGTGAAAAACACGACCTTCCCATTGATGACACCAATCCCTACATTTTAAGGGACTTGAATAAATGTATCCTCTGTGGAAAATGTATTGCCACCTGTGAGGCGGTTGCAGAGCGCAATGTGATCGGGTTCGCCTATCGGGGATTTAAGACTAAAGTCGCTACATTTATGGATACGGATTTGAAAGATTCGGCTTGTGTTTATTGCAACCGGTGTGTCTCTGTCTGCCCTGTAGGGGCTCTTATGGATAGGAGCACGATCGGTAAAGGCAGAGAGTGGGAATTAACAACAGAAGAAGTGACGTGTACGTTTTGTGAGTCAGGCTGCAAATTCAACCTTAACTTTAAGGACGGTAAGATGGTGGGAGTCACAGCCAAAGCAGCCGCTGCGGGCCGCCCTCTTTGTCTGAAGGGCCGAATTGGTTCTGATTTAAGGTACAATCCTGAGCGCACGGCAAGGCCTTTTGTGAAACAGAACGGGGAATTTGTGCAGGTGACTTGGGGAGAATTTTTAGGCCTTGGCGACATTCTGGAAAAGATTAATTCTCTGGCCTAGAGTTTAACTGCTTTCGAGAAATGGGTTTGGTCTTAAACTAACGACTATGCGAGACTTATTTAAATAATAATAAAAGAGGCGGTCATTTTCTCCAATTAGGAAAATGATCGCTTCCCCGGTGAGACAATTACGTAACTATGCTTCACTGCTAGAATGAACTCGAGTTACCACCCTTGTGACTGATTAATTGAACACCTACTGCGGATATTCAGTGAACCGCCCCTATTTGTACTTCGTTAAGAACGAAAACACTGTTTTCACAGTAGGATAGGGGTTACATCATCTTGGTAAGGCCGGCAACTATATGCAATTGCCGTATAAAAAGCCGTGAATCTGGCTCTTCTGGCTATTGAAATGTTGCTGGGGCGATGATTACTGATTAATGATTATTGTATGTTTCTGTTAAGCTCGTCGACGACTTCTCGCAAGGTTAATATGCCAAACATTGTTTTAGGAAACCCAGCTGTGGGAGCTACCAACATCATGGCATGCTCAATTTCCTCTTTCGTACATCCGCCCGTTAACGCCTTGAGGATATGCGTTCGTAAAGCGTAGGGGTATTGGCATTCAGTAGACAAAGCGACTTTAATTAACCAACATGTTTTTTGATCAAGAGGACCTGTTTCATGAACTAATTTACCATAGGTTTCGTAAGCCTGATAGATTTGCTCGTGGTTGGCTGTAAAATACTTTAAATTTTTCTCAATGGCGTCCAGATTGTCAAAGTAATCGTCCAAACTATTTTCCCCCTCGTAAGTTTAGTGTTAATTTGGCAATAGATGGACAAATTTATTCTCCTTGCAGCGATGTTTTACTGATGTCTTACACGATTCTTGCGGAGTCCCCTCACTATCTGATATACTTTATGTTTAGGATGGATCAGCTGAAATTTTGAACTATTATTTCTGGATATAGAAATGAGGGGGAAGACCTTGGCACAGGCTTCGCAACGTATTCGTAACTTTTCTATTATTGCGCATATTGATCACGGTAAATCCACGCTGGCGGATCGCTTAATTGAATATACGGGAGCCCTCAGCAAGCGTGAAATGGAGGAACAGGTCCTTGATTCCATGGACTTGGAGCGTGAGCGGGGGATAACGATTAAGCTTCAGGCGGTACGCCTCAGTTATCAGGCTAATGATGGTGAGGTTTACGAGTTGAACCTTATTGATACACCTGGGCATGTCGATTTTACTTATGAGGTGTCCAGGAGCTTGGCAGCTTGTGAAGGAGCCTTGCTGGTGGTTGATGCTGTTCAGGGAATTGAAGCCCAAACCCTGGCTAATGTTTATTTAGCGTTGGAGAACAATCTGGAGATTATTCCGGTAATTAATAAAATTGATCTTCCCAGTGCTGAACCTGAGCGGGTGCAGCAAGAAATCGAAGATGTCATTGGGCTGGATGCCAGTGATGCTATTCTTGCTTCGGCTAAAGTGGGAACCGGTGTTGAAGAAATCTTAGAAAGAATCGTGACCATGGTTCCACCTCCTCAAGGAGACGATGAGGCTCCTTTGCAAGCCTTGATTTTTGACTCGAAGTTCGATGCTTATAAAGGAGCAATCTCCTATGTAAGGGTGGTTGAAGGACGGGTAGCCAAAGGTACTACCATGAAGATGATGTCCACGGGAAAGGAATTTGAAGTGACGGAAGTGGGTGTATTCACGCCTGCTATGAAAATCGTCGAAGAACTGAAAGCCGGGCAAGTTGGTTTTATCGCGGCCAGCATTAAGAATGTAAAGGACACTCAAGTTGGGGATACAATTACCGATGCTGAACGTCCTGCTGCCGAACCACTGCCGGGATATCGGAAATCCACCCCGATGGTCTTTTGCGGGCTTTACCCTGTTGAAACCAATGATTATAACCGCTTGCGGGATTCTTTGGAGAAGCTTCATCTAAATGACGCCAGCTTAGTGTTTGAACCGGAGACTTCGGCTGCCCTGGGTTTTGGTTTTCGCTGCGGATTTTTAGGTCTGCTCCACATGGAGATTATCCAGGAACGTTTAGAGAGAGAATATGATTTGAATCTCATAACTACGGCGCCAAGTGTTATCTATAAAGTGAAGAATATCCTTGGAGAAGTCCTGGATATTGACAATCCTTCCAATCTGCCGGTTGTCGATCAGATTGAGACGATTGCGGAACCGGTAGTTAAAGCGACGATTCTGGTTCCCGCTGATTTTGTCGGGCCGATCATGGAACTTAACCAGGAAAAACGCGGGACTTATTTGGCTATGGATTATGTGTCCAAGAGCCGGGTGAGACTGGTCTATGAACTTCCCCTCAGTGAAATCGTCTTCGATTATTTTGATGAATTAAAATCCCGGACCAAAGGGTATGCTTCTCTTGATTATGAGTTAGCAGGCTATAAGGAGTCGGATTTAGTTAAAATCGATGTTCTTTTAAATGGCGAGTTGGTGGATGCCCTTTCCTTTATTGTTCACCGGTCGAAATCCTATAACCGGGGCAGAAAACTGGTGGAAAAGCTGCAAGGGATCATTCCGAGACAAATGTTTGAAATTCCCATCCAGTCCGTCATCGGAAATCGGGTTATTGCCCGCGAAACGGTCCGGGCTATGCGCAAAGATGTCCTGGCGAAATGTTACGGAGGAGATATTTCCCGTAAACGAAAACTCCTCGAGAAGCAAAAAGCGGGGAAAAAGCGCATGAAACAGGTTGGAAATGTTGAAATTCCCCAAGATGCCTTTATGGCCGTGTTAAAGATTGAAGATTAAATGGCTAAATTTATAAGGAGAGAGGTACCAGTTATGCCTTCTCTATATGTTCATGTTCCTTTTTGTATTCAGAAGTGTGATTATTGCGCTTTCTATTCTCATGGACTGACAAATTACTCTAAGGAACTTATCCCCTTATATTTAGAGGGCCTTGAAATTGAACTGGCCAATCGTCAAAAAGATGCTCCGCAAGGAGTGTCTTCTCTTTTTATCGGAGGAGGCACTCCGACAGCGCTGCCCCTTGATAATTTGGAACATCTTCTGAAGCTTATTACCCGTAATTTCTCTTTTGCTGAGCGGGCGGAGAAGACGACAGAAGGGAATCCGGGGACTCTTACGCGAGAGAAGCTGATTTTGCTGCGGGAATACGGAATCAATCGCTTTTCTCTGGGGGTCCAAGCCTTTGACGATAAGCTTTTGAGCAATGTCGGACGGATACACAGCGCTCAGCAGGCACGTGATGGTGTTCTGCTTTTAAGAACCCTGGGATTCACGAACATAAATTTGGACTTGATGTTTGGACTTCCCGGTCAAACTATGAGTTTATGGAAGACGTCTGTTGAAGAAGCCTTGTCGTACAGGCCGGAACATCTTTCTCTCTATGGGTTAATGCTGGAGGAAGGGACTCCATTGTATGACCGCATTGGAGAAGGCTTAGACAGGGCGGAATCAACCGGCGCAGAGGAAGTAAGAAGAGAAGAAGCGGGTGAATCTTATTGCGATGGCGATAGGGATCAAGGTTTGCCTGACGATGACCTTCAAGCGGATATGCAGGAGTGGGCTGTGGAACGTTTGGAGAAGGCCGGTTACATTCATTATGAGACGTCTAATTTTGCTCTTCCCGGCTTTGAGTGTCAGCATAATTTGGGTTATTGGCGCGGAGAGGAGTATTTGGGCTTAGGCCCTGGCGGAGTATCTTGTCTTAAACGTGTTCGGCAAAAGAATGTGGAAGATGTGCGGGCTTATTGGGCAAGTCTTCATGAGGAGAAGGAACCTCTTGATGAAGAAGGGAAAGAGATATTGTCTCTCGAGGAATGTATGGCTGAACGGATGATTTTGGGACTGCGGCTGCGTGAGGGTGTTAGCTTTACGAAGTTTCGCGAGGATTTTGGCGTCGATCTTAGGGATATTTATGGGGATGTCTTGGAACGCTATCGGTATAGGGATTGCTTTGTGATTCAGGGTGATCGTTTGTGTTTGAATGAGAAGTATGCGTTTGTGGCGAATGGGATATTGCGGGAGTTCGTAGGGGGCGCAGGGTGACCCAGCCCTCGGGTCGTACGCTCGCAGAGCAAACTAACCGTTCCAGCGACTGGTTTGGGGAGCGGGGTTCCAGCCATAAGCGCCCTCCGTGGCGCTATGGCTGCGGCGCACGTCCTGTGCGCCGCCCCGTATCTGGGGTCGGTCGCTGGAACGGAAGTTTGCTGGGCTGCTTCCGTAAAGACCTCGTGCTCGTGTCACACTGCGCCCTGGGCTTTGGAGGTGTGAGAGTAATTCTTTGAGGGATGTGTGGTTTGGATCTTGAGAGGTTGGGAGACGGCACATTTCATGTGCGCCGTCTGTCTTGGGCTTGCTGGGGTGTGTCGGGGGGACGGTCCTTTTGACACGATTTATCTGGGGGTCGGCCGCAGGAACGGAAGTTTACTGGGCTGCTCCCGTAAAGACCTCGTGCTCGTGTCACACTGCGCCCTGGGCTTTGGGGGTGTGAGAATAATTTTTTGAGGGATGTGCGGGTTTTGTCTTAAGAGTTTGGGAGACGGCACATTTCATGTGCGCCGTCAGGCTTGGGTGTGAGACGGGCGCAAGCGGATTCAAGGCGTGTCAGCGGGACCGTCCCTTTGACACTCCTTTGACACTCTTTGACACTAAGACCTCGTGCTTGTATCAGGCTGCGCCCTGGCTTTGGGGGGTGTGAGAGTAATTCTTTGAGGGATGTTTGGGTTTGATCTTGAGAGTTTGGGAGACGGCACATTTCATGTGCGCCGTCCGGCTTGGGTATGAGCCGTGGACGGGTGTGTTGGGGGGACGGTTCTTTTGACACGCTTTATCTGGGGGGATGCCGCAAGAACGGGAGTTTGCTGGGCTGCTTCCGTAAAGACTGCGTGCTTGTGTTACGCTGCGCCCTGGGCTTTGGGGGCTTGGGAGGATATGTGTTTGCTTAGTGGGTAAGGCTTGTTGATGTCTGATTTTTGACTGTGAATTGCTTAAAATGTTTCTCAAAATTGGGCATATTATATGAGAAAATGATTCTTGACAAAGATATTAGAGCGTGGTAATGTGAAGACATAAAATGTTAGCACTCATCAGAGGAGAGTGCTAACAACTTGAGGTAACAGTGAAAGGCGGGGAGCATGAATGCAAATGGATGAGCGTAAACGAAAAATACTTCGAGCGATTGTTCAGGATTATATTGCTACCGCTGAACCGGTTGGTTCGCGAACTATTGCTCGAAAGTTTGATTTGGGAGTTTCTCCGGCTACAATTCGCAACGAGATGGCGGATTTGGAGGAGTTGGGCTTTATTGAACAGCCCTATACGTCGGCGGGACGAATTCCTTCGGATGCTGGTTATCGATATTTTGTTGATTGTTTGATGGATGCCCAAACTCTAAGTGATGAGGATAAGGAAATTATTGAACGGGAAAGTACAAAGAAGATTTGTGAGATTCAAGAGGTTGTTTCCCATACCAGCAGGTTACTTTCGGAGTTAACGAGCTTGACTAGTTTAGTTCTTGGTCCGCAAAAGGGAAAGAGTGCTTTTGGCAAGATGCATTTTCTGCCTTATCGGCCGGGTCAGGTTATTATGGTGATTGTAAAGGAAAATGGTGTTGTTGAAAATCATATCGTTGATGTGGGCGAGACTATAACGGCGGAAGATCTGCAAAAGGTTGCTGATGTTTTTAATCAAAAAATGAAGGGGTATTCGTTAAACCAAGTTAAGCGAAGTATTCTGCATGAGATCTATAGTGAATTGTCCCGGCAAAGGCATTTGATTGATAATGCTTTGGAAATGCTTGATGCTATCTTGGATGGCAGTGAAGAAGATGAGCCTATTTATTTGGGCGGAACTCTTAATATGTTAAATCAGCCCGAATTTCGGGATTTAGATAAGGTTAAAAGCTTGTTCAAGGTGTTTGAGGAAAATGAGCCTCTGAAGAAACTTCTGCTGCCGCGTCAGGAAGGACTAAATGTTACTATCGGTGGGGAGAATACTTTGAAGGAATTCCGGGATTGCAGTGTGATTTCGGCAACTTACAAGGTGAATGGGAAGACTATTGGTGCTGTGGGAGTCTTGGGACCGACGAGAATGGATTATGGTAAGGTGATTGCCATTGTCGATTTTATGACGAAAAGTTTGACTGAGGTGCTGGCGCGGGGTAAGCCGCGCGGATATAAGTGATGTTTGAACCTTTTGGTTCATTCCATATAAAATTTAGAGTACGTGAGGTGATTGTGAATAGTGGAAAAGAAGGAAGAGACTTTTAAGGATCAAACGTCCGATGTGAACGAGGAATATACAACCAGCGAATCAGATGGTTCTAAGGAATCTGATACTCAAAACGATAATTCAAATAGCAAAGAAATGACTCCTGCCGAGAAAATTTTGGCCCTGGAAGCTGAGCTTACTCAGGCCAAAGCTAAGGCAGATGAAAACTATGATCGATTCTTGCGTTTGCAGGCGGAGTTTGATAACTATAGGAGACGGACTCAAAAAGAAAAGACTGAAATTGTTAAATATGCCTCTGAACAACTTGTGAGCGAGTTGCTGCCGGTTCTAGACAATTTTGAACGGGCGACGAGTTCTGCCCAAAGTAATCCTGATATAACGGTCTTTTCACAGGGTGTCGATATGATTCTCCGCCAGTTGCAGACGGCTTTGAGTAAAGTTGGTTTGAAACCGATGGAAGCTGTTGGCCAACCTTTTGATCCTAATCTTCATGAGGCTGTTATGAGAGTTGAATCTGAAGATCATCCGGAAAATACCGTGGTAGAAGAATTGCAAAAGGGTTATTTTCTGAAAGAAAAAGTACTGCGTCCCTCGATGGTTAAAGTTTCGAATTAGTGTGTTACTGAATTGAAGGAGGAAATTAGTCATGAGTAAAGTTATTGGTATTGACTTAGGAACTACAAACTCTTGCGTAGCCGTTATGGAAGGCGGAGAGGCTGTTGTTATTCCTAATGCTGAAGGAAATCGTACAACCCCCTCAGTAGTGGGTTTTTCTAAAACCGGAGAACGTTTGGTGGGTCAAGTTGCTAAACGTCAGTCGGTCTCAAATCCTGAGAAGACCGTTATTTCTATTAAACGTCATATGGGTTCTGACTATAAAGTGAAAATTGATGATAAGCCCTACAGTCCGCAAGAAATTTCGGCAATGATTCTGCAGAAACTCAAAACGGATGCCGAAGCTTACCTAGGTCAAACCGTAGATAAAGCAGTAATTACTGTTCCGGCCTATTTCACAGATGCTCAGCGTCAAGCGACAAAAGATGCCGGTTCTATCGCCGGTCTGGAAGTATTACGGATTATTAATGAACCGACAGCTGCTGCTTTGGCCTATGGCTTGGATAAAGAACAGGATCAAACTGTTTTGGTCTATGACCTTGGAGGCGGAACCTTCGATGTTTCAATCCTTGAATTAAGTCAAGGTATGGTAGAAGTTAAAGCAACCAGCGGTAACAACCACTTAGGCGGTGACGACTTCGACCAACGTCTCATTGATTATATGGTGGCCGAGTATAAAAAAACCAATGGCGTTGATCTAGCGAAGGACCGTGTTGCCCTGCAGCGTTTAAAAGAAGCTGCTGAAAAGGCGAAAATTGAGCTTTCCGGTGTGACAACCTCTAACGTTAATCTTCCCTTTATCACAATGACTGAGCAAGGTCCGCAGCACTTAGATATGAACATTTCACGGGCTAAATTCGAAGAGATCATCGCTGATCTGGTCGAAGCAACTCTTGGACCTACTCGTCAAGCTATTGAAGATGCTAAACTCAGTTGGAAAGACATTGATCAAATTATTTTAGTCGGTGGTTCGACTCGGGTTCCTTCTGTCCAAGAGGCTATTCGCAAATTAAGCAGCAAAGAACCTCACAAAGGTGTTAACCCGGACGAAGTTGTTGCTATGGGTGCTGCTATTCAAGGCGGTGTGCTCAGCGGTGAAGTTAAAGACATGATCTTATTGGATGTTACCCCGCTGTCCTTGGGAATTGAGACCCTTGGCGGAGTATTTACCAGGATTATTGACCGTAACACGACTATTCCGACGACCAAATCCCAAATCTTCTCCACTGCAGCGGATAATCAGACTTCTGTTGATATTCATGTACTGCAAGGGGAACGTGAGATGGCCAGTTATAACAAAACTTTAGGCCGCTTCCAGCTCACAGGTATTCCACCTGCACCCCGCGGTATTCCTCAAGTTGAAGTTAAATTTGACATTGATGCTAATGGGATCGTCCACGTTTCCGCTAAAGACATGGCAACGGGCAACGAGCAGAAAGTTACCATTACGTCTTCCACAGGTCTCTCCAAAGATGATATTGAAAAAATGAAACAAGATGCCGAGCTTCATGCTGATGAGGACAAAAAACGTAAAGAATTAATTGATGCTAAGAACCAAGCCGATTCAATGATTTATCAAACCGAAAAAACCCTTAAGGATTTCGAAGGTAAGGGCGATGCGGGAGAACTTGATAGTATCAAGAAAGCTCTCGAAGAACTTAAGACTGCAGCCGCTACGGAAGACGTTGCTGAGATCAATGCTAAGTCAGAGGCTTTGACCAAAGTTCTGCATCCTTATATTGAGAAAATGTATCAACAGCAGGCTGCTAATGCACAAAATGCTGGAGCTCAGCCCGGCCAAGAAGGGGCCGCCAAAAAAGACGATGATGTTGTAGATGCTGAATTTACAGAGGTTGATAAGGATAAATAGGGAGTCGAGAGGTACGCGGCAGAATCCTGGGTAAGCCATTACCGGGCAGCCCCCTTATAATAGATGCGCAGCGGACTGAGAGGCTGCCGAGCCGAATGGTTCGCTGCGCAAAAATAATTGGGCGCAAGGGTTTTCCGGACTTTTGTGCCCGCCTTTGTTTGTATTGGATAAATTTAGATTTTCTAAGATAAGGATATTGCCTTGTGCTTAAACACGAAGGATCATATAATACTAGAGGACTTTATTTTAACCTTAATATGGGGAAATTTTTTCTTTATGGTGTCCTTTAAAGGCCTTAAAGTATTTATTTCTTTAACAGGTTAATTTAGAAACCTGAGAGAATAATGAAACTCTTAAACAGGTTAAAATGGTTGGAAAGTGCGAATGGCTATAGGAGTGATGGAGGAAACCATGAAACGCGATTACTATGAGGTGCTCGGGGTTGAACGGTCGGCCAATGACCAGGAAATTAAGAAGGCCTACCGAAAATTAGCCCGTCAGTATCACCCTGATGCTAACCCAGGCGATAAAACTGCTGAGGAAAAGTTTAAAGAAGTTGCCGAGGCCTATGATGTTTTAAATGATCCCGACAAAAAAGCGCGGTATGACCAATTCGGCCATGCCGGATTTGATCCCAGCCAAGGCGGCGGAGGCTTTGGGGATATGGGAGGCTTTGGCGATATTTTTGATATGTTCTTTGGAGGCGGCGGCGGACAACGACGCAATGGCCCGCAGCGAGGCGCTGATTTGCGTTATGCCATGTCGTTAACCTTTGAAGAGGCTGTTTTTGGTGTGGAAAAGGAAATCCAGATTCCGAGGGACGAGACATGTACGGAATGTCAGGGCTCCGGTGCAGCTCCGGGTACTCATCCGACGACTTGCACTCAGTGTCATGGAAGCGGGCAAGTCAAAATGACCCAACGCACACCCTTTGGGCAGATACAGACGGCACGAACCTGTCCGACTTGTCAAGGAGAAGGCCGGACAATCAGTACTCCCTGTTCCACTTGCCACGGAAAAGGAAAAGTTCGTAAGGTTAAAACGATTAAAATCAATGTTCCTGCTGGTTCTGAAGACGGCCTGAATTTAAGGCTGAGCGGAGACGGCGAGGCTGGAGCTAAGGGCGGACCTTCGGGAGACCTTTATATCGTTCTGCAGGTTAAACCTCATAAATTCTTTGATCGTGAAGGCAACGATGTCTATTGTGAAATTCCGATTACCTTTATTCAGGCTGCTTTGGGCGCGGAAATTGATGTGCCGACCCTGGATGGAGTTGTGAAGATGAAGGTGCCTGAGGGTACTCAGACTTCAACGGTCTTTCGTCTTAAAGGGCATGGCATTCCTTATCGCCGGGGCAACGGTCGCGGAGATCAGCATGTGCGGGTAATTTTGACCACACCGACAAAGCTGAATGAGAAGCAAAAACAACTTCTGCGTCAATTTGGTGAGGCTACTCCTGATCACCAACAAATGGGCAAGAAGTCCTTATTTGAGAAATTTAAAGAAAACCTCCGGGATGCAATGGGTTAAAAATTTTGGTTAATAGAGATAAAAGGAGCATAACATGGATTGGCGTGAAGTAGCGGTGACAATTTCGGCAGAAGGGGAAGAAATTGTTGCCGATCTTTTTTATCAGTTAGGATGTCCGGGTGTGAGTGTCGATGATCCGGAAATTTTACGGGCATACATAGAATCGGGGGCTTGGGATTTCCACGATTTTGGTGAAGTTGAAGCTACGGGAACTACAGTAATTAAAGGCTATTTTCCTGAGGACAATGAACTCTCTGCCAAACTGCAAAGACTTGATCGGGGAATTCGGGATTTGTTGGAGCGTTTTCCGAACTGGGTCGTTCAAGTTAAAGGGATTTCTCTAAAAGAAGAAGATTGGGCAACGGCCTGGAAGGCTTATTTTAAGCCTGCCCGAATTGGCAGGCGGTTTTTAATTAAGCCGAGCTGGGAGCACGTGGATCCGGCGCCGGAAGATATTATACTCGAACTTGATCCGGGCATGGCTTTTGGGACAGGGACTCATCCGACAACGACTCTTTGCCTCAAAGCTTTGGAGAACATTGTTAAACCGGGACAGAAGGTTTTTGATTTAGGGACTGGTTCGGGAATTTTGGCCATTGCGGCTGCCAAGCTCGGGGCTGAGGTTGAGGCTGTAGATCTGGATTCAGTGGCTGTTCGGGTAGCGCAAGAAAATGTGGATTTAAATCATGTTAGTGATAAAGTTCGTGTCTTGCGGGGGGATTTAGGGACAGTGCTCAGCGGTCAAGCCCAGGTTGTTATTGCCAACATCATTGCTGATATTATCCTTATGCTGCTCGAAGACCTCAAGAGAATCTTAAGCCCTGAAGGAGAATTTCTGGCCTCCGGAATTATTGAACACCGGGCTTCTGATGTTGAGGAAGGTATGAAAAAGGCCGGTTTGGAAATCTTAGAACGAGTCGAAGATTCCGGCTGGATTCTAATTCGAGCAAGGTGGGCTAAGCATGAATCGCTTTAAGATTACGGAACTTGGAAAAAATGCTTTTTGGCTGCGCGGAACGGAACGGGATCATCTGGTTCGTGTGCTGCGCTTAACTCCGGGTGATAAGGTTTTGGGCTATGATAACAGCGGCATGGAATATACGGGTGTGATTCTGAAAATCGAAGATAAAAGCGTAACTTGTCGGATTCTCAGCAGTGATTATCCGGAGGTTGAGGCCCATACCTCTGTTTTTGTGGTGGCCGGACTTTCTAAAGGGGAAAAGATGGAATGGGTTATTCAAAAAGGTACAGAGCTTGGCATGAAAGGCCTTTTCCCCCTGCGGGCAAAACGCTCAGTGATGCAGCTTGAGGGAAGTAAGGCTCAGGAACGGGTTGTTCGCTGGCAAAAGATTGCTGGGGAAGCTTCCAAGCAGTCTCACCGGGTAAAGGAGCCTCGGATCGGGGAAGTTTGTAATTGGGGAGACCTGAAAGACAAGCTGCCTGAGGGAACTCAATGGCTGATTCCTTATGAGGAGGAGAAGACCCGGCGTTTGACTTCTGTGCTGAGTACCTTTGATCCGGACCTGCCGATTGCTATTTTGATCGGTCCGGAGGGTGGGTTTGAGGCGGCCGAGGTGGACAGGGCCTGTGAAGAGCTGGGGGCGCAAAGCGTTTCGCTGGGGCCGCGGATTTTGCGGGCGGAAACGGCGGCGTTGGCGGCGTTGACGCTGGTGCTGGGGCATTTCGGGGACGTAGGGTGACCCAGCCCTCGGGTCGTACGTTCGCAGAGCAAACTAACCGTTCAGGAGACTGCTTTGGGGGGCGGGGTTCCCGCCATAAGCGCCATCCCTGGCGCTATGGCGGCGGCGCCCGTCCTGTGCGCCGCCCCGCGTCTGGGGGCGTCTCCTGAACGGAAGTTTGCTGGGCTGCTCCCGTAAAGGCCTCGGGCCCGTGTCACGCTACGTCCGGGGCTTCGGGGGATGTCGGGGCTGTTCTCTGGTGGGAAGGTAAGTCCCATTTGGAGTTTTTTCCGGGGGACGGCACATTTCATGGGCGCCGTCTGTAGGGGGCGAGAAGCGAGACGGGGGGACGGTCCTTTTGACCCGCTTTTGAGGGGATGGGGGGCACGTCCTGTGCGCTGCCCGCGTCTGGGGTCGGTCTCCTGAGCGGAAGTTTGCTGGGCTGCTCCCGTAAAGACCTCGGGCCCGTGTCACGCTACGTTCTGGGCTTCGGGGGATGTTGGGGTTGTTCTTTGGAGAAGGTAGGTCCCATTTTGAGTTTTTCCGGGGGACGGCACATTTCATGTGCGCCGTCTGTAGTGGGCGATAAGCGAGACGGGGGGACGGTCCTTTTGACACGCTTTTGAGGGGATGGGGGGCACGTCCTGTACGCTGCCCGCGTCTGGGGTCGGTCTCCTGAACGGAAGTTTGCTGGGCTGCTCCCGTAAAGACCTCGGGCCCGTGTCACGCTACGTTCTGGGCTTCGGGGAATGTTGGGGCTGTTCTTTGGAGAAGGTAGGTTCCATTTTGAGCCCTTTCTTGGGAGACGGCACATTTCATGTGCACCGTCTGTTGCCTATTTGTGTTAATTCGTGATATGCTGCGAATTAGAAGAACGTGGAAATTTTGAATATGACCGGAACTGGGAATCATAAGCCACGAAAAAGGTGAGTATTAATGGCTATAGAAATTGGACAAGTTAAAACGACCGCTGCTGAGTTCGAATCACGAACTCCGAACCACGAACCACGGTCCGCTGTTTGTTTTCTGACCCTTGGTTGTAAAGTGAACCAAGCAGAAAGTGAAGCGTTGGCTCAGCTTTTTCGTGAGGCTGATTATGATGTGGTAAGTGTCTCGGAGGAAGCGGATGTGGTGGTTGTTAATACTTGTACTGTGACGAATACTGGAGGCAGTAAGTCGCGTCAGGCGATTCGCAGGATGATTAAGGTCCATCCGGAGAGTATTGTTGTGGTGACGGGGTGTTATGCCCAAACTGCTCCTGGGGATGTTCTTGATATTGAAGGGGTGGATCTGGTTCTAGGGACTCAGGATCGTGGGAAAATCTTAGAGTGGATAGAGCGGGTTAAGCAGGAGCGCAGGCCGCAGAATGCTGTGCGTGGGATTGAGGATGCGGGTGAGTTTGAGGAGCTTCCTCAGCTCAATGAGGAAAATAGGACGAGGGCGTTTCTGAAAATCCAGGAGGGGTGCAATCAGTTTTGTACATATTGTATTATTCCTTATGCGCGGGGTCCTTTACGGAGCCGTCAGCCGGATAAGGCTCTTGCTGAGGCCAGGAGGTTGGCGGAGGAGGGTTACCCGGAAATTGTTCTGACAGGGATTCATACGGGGTTTTATGGTCAGGATTTGAACTCGGGTTGGAATTTAGCGCGTTTGATTCGTGAGCTGGTTGGAATTCCGGGGCTGCGCCGTTTGCGGCTGAGTTCGATTGAGCCGATGGAATATACGCCTGAGCTGATTGATTGTATTGCTTCTTCGGATATTGTTTGTCCTCATGTACATATGCCTTTACAAAGCGGCAGTGATAGGGTGTTAGTCCGTATGCACCGTCCTTATACGTTACAGGATTATCGGGAGTTATTGCTTCGTTTACGACAAAGGATTCCTGGACTTGCGGTTACGACGGATATTATTGTAGGCTTTCCGGGGGAGACAGAGGAGGATCATGCTTCAACGTTGAATTTTGTGAGGGAATGTGGTTTTGCGGGTGTGCATGTGTTTCCTTATTCCAAACGTCAGGGTACTCCCGCTGCTGATTATCCTGATCAAATTCTCAAGAAAGTTAAGGATCAAAGGGTTAAGGCGTTAATGGCGGCTGCTCGTGAAAGTCAGGAAGCGTTTATGCGCAGATTTATCGGGAAACGGGTAGAAGTACTGGTGGAACGGGTTGATCCCGAGGGCAATGCTGTTGGCCACACGCCCCATTATATTGAGGTTCATTTGCCGAGACAGCAAAGTAAGCCCTGGTTTTCACGCCAATTTGTTCAAGTTGTTTTAGAAGAAGATTTTATCCAATCGTAAGACTCCCACTTCTTAAGTGGGAGTGGGGCTTTCGTACCCTGCTTCGGTGGGGGTAGAATCCCCCACCGAAGTCCCGATATTCAGCTTTAGCTGAACGAGTTCACTCAGAGGTAAATCTTAACCTTTAATGCCAAAACATGTCGTTGTTAGGGAAGTATTCAAAAGGATATTTTGGATTATGATAAGGAGGCAAAGAAAATGTATAGTGACGATTGTATTTTCTGTAAAATTGCCCAACGCAAAATACCCAGTGATATAATTTACGAAGATGATCAAGTGGTGGCTTTTAAAGATATTCAGCCTTTAGCGCCTGTACACTTGTTAGTAATTCCTAAGAATCATTTGAGCAGCGTTAATGAGGTTACATCTGAGTATGAGGGGCTGATCGGTCATCTTTTCGGGGTAATACGTCGATTAGCTCAAGAGTTCGGAGTAGCAGAGACAGGCTACCGAGTTGTGACCAATACCGGAGCTGATGGTGGCCAAGTCGTGGGACATATTCATTTTCATTTGCTCGGCGGGCAGGCTCTTGAGGCTAAAATCGGCTAGATGCCTTGCTCGCACGAGGATATCAGGATATTACAATGCTGTTATTATGATCATCAAGTCAGCTTGACGCAATCCAGTTATTCCATTATAATTATAAGGTATATTTGTGATGATCCAGTGGAGGGAGGGATAAGACAATGAGTGAAGTCAGAGTTGGTAAAAACGAATCCCTTGATGCCGCACTCCGCAGGTTCAAGCGTTCTTGTCAAAAGGCAGGGGTCAGTGCAGAAGCTCGTAAACATGAGGCCTATGAAAAGCCGAGCGTGAGAAGAAAGAAAAAGTCTGAAGCTGCACGTAAACGCAAGTTCAAGTAAGGAGTGTCTTGAATTGTCCCTGAAAGATCGCCTCGTTGAGGATATGAAGGTTGCCATGAAGGCCAAAGAGGAGGGGAAGGTAAGACTTTCCGTCATCCGAATGGTCAGGGCTGCTATAAAAAATGCTGAGATTGATAAGCACATCGAATTCAATGATGACCAGGTTGTTGAAGTTTTGGCACGAGAATTAAAATTGCGTCGAGATGCGTTGGAAGTATTTGGTAAAGCGGATCGCCCTGAAAAGGTAAATGCTTTGGAAGAGGAAATTGCCATCCTGAAAGAATACCTTCCTCAACAGCTTTCCGAAGGGGAAATTCGCCAACTCGTACAAGAGACCATTGCCGCAGTGGGGGCGCAAGGCCCTAAGGATCTCGGCAAAGTCATGGGTGCTTTGTCACCAAAGACGAAAGGTCGGGCAGATGGCAAATTTGTCAATCTTATTGTACGTGAAGTGCTCGGGGCATAATATTTGAAGATGAGAAAAGACTCGGTGGCGTAAGCCTCTGGGTCTTTTTGCCTTATCAAGACGACGTTTCAGTTTTCTTTGCATAATAAATCGTGGGCTTGGACTATTCTGGCTCTTCCCTTCATAGATTTTTACAGAAGGGAGGAGCTTTTTGTGTTTAAAAAAATCCAAACAAGTGTCGGAGATATTTTGGATTTCCCGCCGGATGTAGCTGGAGAGGGTCCGAAAATTACGATAACGGGAAGACAAGAAATTTTAGTTGAGAATTACCAGAGCATTATTAATTTTTCAGAGGAAGAAATCCGTCTGGAAACGGCCGATGGAGAGATTTTTCTTAGTGGCAAGGGGTTTGTCCTGAAAACTATTTTAGCCACGGAGCTGCGGATTGAAGGGAAATTAAACGCTTTGAGCTTTGAGGAAGGGGCAGAAAAAAATGTTTGACCGGTTGAGGGCATTTTGGCAAGGAAGAGTTTTTTTTATTGCTCGGGGAGAACAGCTGCCGCGCTTTCTCAACTACGTCTTGCAAGAGGGTGTGGTCCTTTACCATACTCAGCGCTCTGAGCGGGGAATGCGGGCTCAAGTCCGTCTTGATGATTTTCGGCGTTTGAAAAGGGCCGCCCGGAGGACTCATACAAGGGTGCATATTATTGCCAAATATGGCTGGCCTTTTGTAGCGGCGCGTTGGTGGAGAAGAAAAGGGCTGCTGGCCGGGATAGCTGTTATTGCTGTGGGATTGACAGTTTTATCCCAGCTTGTCCTTGTCATCTCTGTAACAGGCAATCGAAGGATTGAGACTTCGGAAATTATACAGCGGGCAGAAAAACTAGGCTTGAGAACCTGGACCTATTCGAAAGGATTGGACTTAAACAAGATTGCCAAAACCCTGCAGGAGGAATTGCCGGATGCGGCTTGGGTCGGCTTGGAACGCAATGGAACTGAGATCCAAATTAAGATTTCGGAAAAGATTCGGCCGTCGATTCCTAAAGAGGCAGGCAATTTGGTTGCCAGTCATGCCGGCCTTGTTAAGGAAATCATGGTGATTCAAGGGGTTCCTCAGGTTCATGAAGGGGAACTGGTGCGAGCCGGTCAAGTTTTGATAGCCAAGGCCCCAAACCTTGGCGCACCAACAACGCCAAGCGTTTCCAAGGTCAAGCCAAACCCTGCTAAGAGTACTACTCCGGATCTTCCGACATCTGCTGCCAAAGGATTTGTGCGAGGACGTGTATGGTATAGCGCTGAGGAGATAATACCTTTAGTTGAAGATAAAAATCAAGAAAGTGGAAGAGCTGCAAACGGATGGGGTATAAAATTTGGATCTCGCGTCATAATGGTAACAATGCAGAATTCTCCCTTTGCACAAGCAGATAAAGAAGTCCTTAGCCATTCTTTACAGGTCTGGAGGAATTGGCGTTTTCCTGTCGAAGTTATACAAGTCAACTATAAGGAACTGCAAAACGTTCATATTCAACGGTCGGTTCAAGAAGCTCGTCAATTAGCGGAAGAGACTGCTCGGGGTGAAGTCATGAAGAAAATTTCGCCTGGGACTCAGATAATCGAAGAAACTGTGAAAGTTCTTCCCGGTAATACCGGAGTTGAACGAGTCAGGGTAGAAGTAGAAACTTACGAGGATCTTGCAGTTTATGCAAATCCTTAAGAGTGACCAGAATAAGATTTTTCGGTCTTTGAGGTCTGGATGGACTGAAAAGTAAGGATGATGGTTTTTGAAGATTAAAAGATTCAAAAGGACTTGGAGAGAGATTTCCAACCGTCTGGATTGGTTTAGACATCACACGTTTTGGCTGCGTGCCATTATTGCGGTGATGTATTTTCTGTTGTTTACCGTTTTGTTATCTTCAAATTTGTTTGTTTCCAAGCTTCATCTGGAGGTTAATGAACCAAGCCCCCAGCTTATTACCGCTCCATGGACCAAAGATATTGAAGATACAGAAAAGTATGCTCAGGACCAGGATGCTGCGGCGAACGCTGTTCAACCGGTTTATAAACCGGATGAAGACTTTTTTAATAGTCTGACCAGAGATCTGGGCGATGACTTTACAGCTCTGCATAATGCCGCGGCTGTGGCAGGAGATGATAGTGCCCGTGTTGCAAAATTAAAGCAAACCCAGCCCTTTAATACGTTATCCCAAGGGATCTTATTATCCTTGCTCAAAACGTCCTCCGATGCTTTGGACACCGAAGAACAGGTCGGCGGGGATATTATCCTGACGAGAGCCCGCAATGTGGTTACCGGGGCTCGTACGGATACAGATGTTGCTCCGCTGCGCGAACGAACAAAAACGGATATTGATCAGTCGGCTTTGCATGATGACGCTAAAGCCTTTTTCAAAGCCTTTATCGATCAGGAATTAACTCGCCCGACTCTGGTTGTGGATGCGCAAACAACACAAAAGCTGCGTAATGCTGCCCGTGCGTCTGTTAAACGGGACATTACCCAGTATAAGGCTAATCAAAAAATTGTGGGCCCCGGTGAGATTGTTACTAAGGATATTTACAATGTATTATCTCAGTACGGGTTGATTAACAGCCGCAATACTTGGGAGGCTGCCGCAGGGATAGCTTTGTTAGTGTTTTTTGGCCTGGCAGCGATTATAGGGTATTTGTATCAATATAAGCGGGATATTTTACGCTTGACGAACCGCTTGGTTCTGATTGGGCTCACGATGGTTTTAGTGCTGGTGATGGGCAGAGGTGTTGTTTCCATTAATTTAGGCGGAAACGATTTTAATGCCATGGCTGGAATCCTGATCCCTGTTGCCTGGGCGACTATGTCAGTGGCAATATTAATTGATGCAGATGTAGCCTTGCTTGTTTCCGTAGTTTTAGCGGTTTTTGTAACAATTTTAGTTGATCCGACTCTATCCACGGCAATTGGCCTTCAAATGGGGCTCGTAGCTCTTTTTGGAGGGGTGGTGGGAGTTTACAGTGTGTCCCATCTAAGCCAGCGGTCAGATTTGGCCCGCGCCGGTCTTTTCGTTTCAGCAGCTAACGCTTTAATGGTGAGTTCCATAGCTTTGACTACTGGAGCAAGCTTAGCTGTTTGGATTGTGGGGTTAATCTTAGGCATTGTCAATGGCTTGGCGTCATCATTCTTGACCGTCGGCGCCTTGCATTGGTTTGAATCGGGATTTCATATTACATCCTCGGTTCGGCTTTTGGAATTATCCAATCCAAACCGCCCACTGTTGAAACGTTTATTAATGGAGGCGCCGGGAACTTATCATCACAGTATACTTGTAGGGAATTTGGCAGAAGCTGCTGCAGAGGCAGTTCAGGCTGATGCCACGTTGGTCAGGGTAGCAGCGTTATATCACGACATTGGGAAACTAAAACGCCCTTATTTCTTTATTGAAAATCAGTTTACCCAAGACAATCCTCATGATAAGATCGCCCCGACTTTAAGTGCATTGATTATTATTTCCCATATTAAAGACGGACTGGAATTCGCCAAGGAAAATAAACTTCCGCAGCAGATTCAGGATATTATAGCTCAGCACCATGGGGACGGTTTAGTCAGCTATTTCTATCATAAGGCTCTTGAGGAAAAAGACGATGTTCCTGAGGAAGCCTTCCATTATGAAGGTCCCAGACCACAAACGAAAGAATCAGCTCTGGTCAGTCTTGCCGATACGGTTGAAGCGGCTGTGCGTTCTATGAAACATCCTACACCGGGACGAGTTGAAGGCTTTGTCAGGAAAATAATTAAGGACAAGCTCAATGACGGGCAGCTTGATCAATGCGATTTAACATTTCAGGATCTGGATCGAATCGCTATGGCCTTCGTTAGAGTTCTAAGCGGAATCTTCCATTCTCGGGTGGAGTATCCGGAACTGCCATCGGGGAAAGATCACTCTCCAAAGAAGCTCGTGACTGATGCCAGTAAAGCAGCCGGAAAAGGTAATGAAGATGGGGCTTCTCAAGAACAACATGAGAGTTCGGAGAAAACTGTCGCTAAGGATAAGGCAGAATCAGAACCACAGCCACAGCCGGAAGAATCACAGGCAGCACCACAGACAACTCCAGAGCATCCTGTGCAGAATTCGTAGCTAACGTTTTTTATGGAGGGAGGAAGGGCATCATGAGACTAATTATTGACTGATGCCCGATAAATGTGATTTTAGATATTTCTTGGGAAGAAGACTCTGTTAGTGTCGAAGTACGAGATAAATTAACTGGGTTGTTAGAACGGGCAATTCAGGAAGGAATACGTTCCGCCGCGGGACCGGAAGAGGCGGAGGTAAGTTTGATATTGGTTGATAACCAACGGATTCACGAATTGAATCGAGACTATCGAGGAGTTGATCGTCCAACAGATGTTCTCTCCTTTGCTCTTCAAGAGGAAACAGATGAGGAGCCCGATGCAGAATTCGAAGACGATATGCTTGGAGACATTGTTATCTCAGTTGAGAGAGCACGAGAACAAGCGATAGAATATGGGCATTCCTTGGAGCGGGAAATTGTCTATTTAGCGGTCCATGGCACGTTGCATTTATTAGGTTATGATCATGAAGATGATGCGGACAAGCAAGAGATGCGGGCCAAAGAGGAAGAAGTAATGGCTGCTATAGGTTTAGAACGATAGGCATTGAAAATGCTTGCTTAAAAGACGGAGGAAAGCATGGGGAGATATCAAAGATCGGGGTTTTGGCGCAGTTTAAATCAAGCGAAACGTGGGATATGGTACACATGTAAAACACAGGGTCACATGCAGTTTCATATTGCAGCCGGAATTTCTGTTTTGTGTTTAGCTTGGTGGATTGAGGTTTCCCGTTCGGAGTGGATGATGCTTATTTTTGCTATTGGCAGCGTTATCAGCGCAGAAGTTATGAATTCTGCACTGGAAATTGTTGTGGATCTGGTTCAGCCTAATTTTGATCCTCTTGCCGGTATGGCTAAGGATGTTGCTGCGGGCGCTGTCCTTGTGACAGCAATTCAAGCGATTGTCATTGGGGCGATTGTTTTTTGCCCGCGTTTTTTTTGTATGGCGAGCCATTTCTTTTAAAGTTTCTCCAAGTGTGGGGCGGGAAGTTCTCGCCTCAGCATTTATCTAATCGTAAGACTTTTAGCTGAATGAGTTCACAGAGGATTCTTTTTCGAGGAGCTGTTAATGACTTTGAATCAGTTTGAATCTCAGCCGTCAGTAATTCAGGAATCAAGTATCCCGCCTCAAGTAAGAGAAGAGCTTGTCAGTATGGCTGAAGCAGCCTATAGACAAGCCTATGTTCCTTATTCACATTATCCCGTTGGTGCGGCGGCACTGTTTTCTTCAGGAAAGATTTACAGCGGCTGTAATGTTGAGAATGCCAGTTATGGTTTGACAATCTGCGCTGAGAGAAATGCTGTTTTTCAAGCTGCAGCTCAAGGGGAGCGTGAGCTGAAGGCGATTGTTGTTGCAGTTCCGACTGATGAGTTCCCATCTCCCTGTGGTGCTTGCCGGCAGGTAATTCGTGAATTTGCCAGGGATTGTCTGGTGATTTTGGTCAATGGCCGGAGGGAGACTCGCTGGACGACTTTAGGGAGGCTGCTGCCGGAGTCGTTTGGGCCGGATTTTTTAGCGGGACTTGAGTGACACAGCGCTCGGTCGTACGTTCGCAGAGCAAACTAACGTTCAAGCGACTGGCTTTGGGGAGCGGGGTTCATCCTTCGGCGATAGCAATGTTTTAAGGAACCCGCCTACGGCGATAATCTCCACCGGAGATTATCGCGCCATAAGCGCCGTCCATGGCGCTATGGCGGCGGCGCACGTCCTATGCGCCGCCCCGTGTCTGGGGTCAGTCGCTTTCACGAAGTTTGCTGGGCTGCTAACGGAAAGACCTCGCGCTTGCGTCACTCTGCGTCCTGGTCTTGGGAACGGGGAGACGGCTTGGGGGACGGCATATTTCATGTGCACCGTCTGAAATGGAGATGTTTTTCAGATGAGGAAGTTAGTCGATTAGTATAAGGTTTTACCCGGGCTGCTACATAAAGACCTCATGCTTGTGCTGCTCTGAGCCTTGAATTTGGGAACAGAGTGATGAATTAAGGGATTGCATTCTTGCAGTGCCGTTTGGGTTTGGAACAGAACATTTACTTTTTAGGGAATATTCTACAATTTGTGATTGCAAAGCACGAACTGAATAGATGCTACATCTAAGGGTTATGGTAAGTATAGAAGAAAGAACTAAAGTTTAAGAATAGGGAAGTGACTTAACCGTTGGTTTCAATAACTTCGAAAGAATTCCGTTCCGGTTTCGTCTCAGTAATTGGTAGGCCGAATGCGGGAAAATCTACATTGCTTAATCATTTGTTAGGGCAAAAGGTGCTGATTATGTCTGATAAGCCTCAGACGACACGCAATCGTATTCAATGTATTTTAACGGAGGAACGGGGGCAAATTGTTTTTCTGGATACTCCCGGGATACATAAGCCTAAGCATAAATTAGGGGAATATATGGTCGGCGCAGCGAAGGAATCGATGCGCGAAGTGGATGCTATTTTGTATATGGTTGATCTTTCCTCGGAGTTTGGTTCTGGGGAAGAGTACATTATTGAGATGCTTAAGCATACTAAGACACCGGTTGTGCTGGTTTTGAATAAGGTTGATTTGTTGGATAAGGAACAATTGCTGCAAAAAATTCAGCAGTTTTCTTCTTTGGCTGAGTTTAAGGCAATAGTTCCTATTTCAGCGAAAACTGGGGAGAATACGGATGAGCTGTTGAAAGTTATTTTTGATCTTTTGCCTAAGGGGCCGATGTATTATCCTGAGGACGAGGTCACGGATCAGCCGGAGCGGTTTATTATGGCGGAATTGATTCGGGAAAAGGTTTTACAGTTGACTCGTGATGAAATTCCTCATTCAATTGCTGTGGTGATCGAAGAGGTTCATGAGAAGAAGACTTTAGTTAAGATTCGGGGTTTGATCATTGTTGAGCGTGAATCTCAAAAAGGCATTATTATCGGTGCCAAGGGAAAACAGCTTAAGGAGATTGGAAGTTTAGCCCGTCAGGACATTGAGGCTTTGCTGGGAAGTCCAGTGTTTTTGGAGCTTTGGGTTAAAGTGAAGAAGGATTGGCGTAATCGAACCGATAGTTTGCGTAATTATGGGTATGGGAAGGAGCGGGATGAATAAAATGAGTGAAGTTAATTTAGCGAGTATGATTGATCATACGCTTTTAAAGCCGCAGGCTGCTGAAAAAGATATTGTTGCTTTATGTCATGAAGCGCAGGAGCATAAGTTTGCAACGGTTTGTGTGAATCCTTCCTATGTTCAGACAGCGGCTAAGCTTTTGTTTGGTACGGGAATTGGTGTGGCTGCTGTTGTTGGTTTTCCTCTGGGGGCTACCTTTACAGAAGCAAAGGTTTCGGAAGTTTATATGGTTAAAGCTCATGGGGGCAAAGAGGTCGATATGGTTATTAATGTTGGCTGGGCTAAGTCCGGCAAGTGGGACGCGGTTGAACGGGATATTGTTCGTGTTGTCGAAGCCGCCCATGCCTGCGGGCTTTTAATCAAGGTTATTATTGAGACTTGTTTATTAACGGATGATGAGAAGAAAACAGTGGCGGAGATTGTTAAACGGTCTGGTGCTGATTATATTAAGACTTCGACGGGGTTTGCCGGCGGGGGAGCGACTGTTGAGGATGTGCGAAATCTCAAAAATTGGGTTGGGGAAAATGTTAAGGTAAAGGCTTCCGGGGGGATAAGGACCAAGGAGTTTGCTCTTCAGTTGGTAGAGGCCGGCGCGGAGAGGCTGGGGACGAGCGCGGTACTTCAGTGAGGACTTGTATGAGGGACTTGTATGACAGAGCGCTCAGTCATACGACGCAGAGCAAACTAGCCGTTCAAGCGACTGCTTTGGGGAGCGGGGTTCCCACCATAAGCGCCCTCCGTGGCGCTATGGTGGCGGCGCACGTCCTGTGCGCCGCCCCGTGTCTGGGGTCAGTCGCTTGAACGGAGTTTGCTAACTGCTTACGTAAAGACTTCACGCTCTTGTCATACTGCGTCCTGGGCTTTAAGGTCGGGGGAACGACGGGGATGTTAGGGAGACGGCACATCATGTGTGCACCGTCTGAATTGGGGATTTACCGGATGGTTCTCTTGTCATACTGCGTCCTGGGCTTTAAGGGCGGGGGAACGACGGGGATGTGAGGGAGACGGCACATCATGTGTGCACCGTCTGAGTTGGGGATTTACCGGATGGTTCTCTTGTCATACAGCGTCCTGGGCTTTAAGGTCGGGGGGACGGGGGGGTTGTGAGGGCGGCTGCACATAATGTGGGGACCGGCTGAATTGGGGATTTACGGGATGGTTCTCTCGTCATACAGCGTCCTGGGCTTTAAGGGCGGGGGGACGACGGGGATGTTAGGGAGACGGCACATCATGTGGGCACCGTCTGAATTGGGGATTTACCGGATGGTTCTCTTGTCATACTGCGTCCTGGGCTTTAAGGTCGGGGGAACGACGGGGATGTTAGGGAGACGGCACATCATGTGTGCACCGTCTGAATTGGGAATTTTCTGGAGGGTTCTCCCGTCATGCAGCATCCTAGGCTGGGTCAGAGGACAGATGGGAGTATTTTGATAACTGCTCCCCAAGCACTGTTGGAGTTGAGTTGCCTTCAGTTTGCAAAGGTAGTTATGTTTATTCTGATCCTGAGGCTATTCCCTGCTGGTTTATCTTGGTCATGTCTTGCAATCGGTGTTGGCTTAGTGTGTTAAAAGGACCGTCCCCCGTGTTCAAAAGGACCGTCCCCCGTGTTCATGTATAGTTGCCTTAGAGATAACAAAGAATAGAAAGGGTTGAGGGCGTGGCCGTTTATCATGCGGACGCGTTGGTGATTCGGAGCCGAGAATATGGAGAATCGGATCGGGTGCTCACGCTTTTTTCCCGGGAAATGGGGAAGATTCAGGCTGTTGCTAAAGGAGTGAGAAAACCTAAGAGTCGTCAAAGGGCTGGGGCGCAGTTGTTTACATATGGGGATTTTTTAATTCATAAGGGCAAGAGCTTAGATACGGTGAGCCAGTGTAGTCCGAAGGAAAGTTTTTCTTACCTTTGGTCAGATCTGGATCGTTCTTTGGCAGCTTCGGTTATGGCGGAGCTTTTAGATATTTCGACGATTTCGGGGCAGCCTAATACTGAACTTTTTACCCTGACACTGACTTGTTTATTTCTTCTTGAACAGTATGAAACGTCTCTTTTGCTTAGTGCCTATGCTCTGCGTTTGATGGTCATATTAGGATATCGGCCTCATTTGGGTGATTGTGTGGAGTGTGGGGAGATGTTACAAGGTGAACGCTTGTTTTTTAGTTCTGAAGCAGGTGGAACGCTTTGTGGACGATGCAGGGAGAGTTATTCCGGGCGGATGGTTCGGGCGGGCAGTATTGCCTTTATGCGTCAGTTGATTCAGGTTGATCTTTCTAAGCTTGACCGGCTGCGTTGGGCTGCGTGGATGAGGGAGGAGGTTCTGGAGACATTGCGGCATTATTTGGAGCATAAGTTTGAAAGGCCTCTTAAATCCTGGAGATTGGGAAACACTATTAGTGATGGCTTAGAACGTCATATCCGATCTTTTAACGGAAAGGAAGGAAAAGAATTTGAGTGAAGCGTTGTGGTCGGAACTTGAGAAGATGGATATTTTACGGGAACGTATGGGCATCGGATACGAGGAAGCCCGTGCTGCTTTGAATTCGGCTCAGGGTGATGTGGTAAAGGCCTTGGATTCTTTAGAGAGAGAACGACATGAACACGATAGGATAAAGATATGTGAGGGGATTCCTGATCGCGGGGAGGAACTGTGGGATAGTATTAAGGCTAAAATGAAGGAATTTAATCAGACGAAGATTAATCTGAAGAGAAATGACACGACGGTTTTAAGTCTTTCGGCTCCCTTGGGGGTGGCTTTAGCCTACTCGGTTTGGAGAAAACCCAGTTTGCGGATGGTAGCTCTTGTTGGAGCTGTCGGAGCAGCGTTGAATCATTTTCATTTGGAAATTGATTCTGTTGACAAGCCCTCGATCTATAATGATGAAGGCTATAATTTCGTAGCGAGAGAGGATTAAAATCCTTAGGTAAAAAATGCCATAAACGTTTGACACAATTTTATTTACAGCATATAATTATGATTAATTAACCTGAGAATGCGATGATGGGCAGGAAGTTTGCGGAAATCTCCTTAGAGAGTTCGGGAATGGTGGAATCCGAATGAGATGGCAAATGGGGCGGCTCTGAGCGTTAGAAAATTAAGAGGACCCTTTGCTTGGGTCAAACAGGGTGGAACCGCGGGAACAAGCTCTCGTCCCTGTAGCCGTTATGGCTGCGGGAGTGAGTGCTTTTTTATTTGCCGAAATTCCTTCAGCTTAACAACTTTATTCTTAACCTAGGAGGCTGGACTATGAAATTTCAAGATTTAATCCTGACCCTTAATCAGTTCTGGGGGGAACAAGGTTGCATTATTGCTCAGCCCTATGATGTGGAAAAAGGGGCTGGCACGATGAACCCTTCTACTTTCTTACGTGCCCTTGGGCCTGAACCCTGGAATGTGGCCTATGTTGAGCCATCCCGTCGGCCGACGGACGGACGCTATGGCGAAAATCCGAATCGTTTGCAACACTATTTTCAATACCAAGTTATTCTCAAACCTTCGCCGGACAATGTTCAAGAGTTATACCTGAATAGTCTGGAACGTATTGGTGTTAATCCCAAGGAACATGATATCCGTTTCGTGGAGGACAACTGGGAGTCGCCAACTATGGGTGCTTGGGGCCTGGGCTGGGAAGTCTGGCTTGACGGCATGGAAGTGTCCCAATTTACCTATTTTCAGCAGTGCGGGGGGATTGACTGTAAACCTGTCTGTGCTGAAATCACCTATGGCTTAGAGCGGCTGGCTACCTATATCCAGGATAAAGACAGTGTCTACGATATCGAATGGGTCGGAGACGTAACCTATGGAGATATTTATTTGCAGAATGAGATTGATTATTCCCATTACAATTTCGAAGTGGCGGATATTGAAGCGTTACAGACTTGGTTTGATATGTATGAACGTGAAGCTAAGAGAGTCGTGGAGAAAGGGCTGGTTCTGCCTGCCTATGACTATGTTTTAAAATGTTCGCATACCTTTAATCTTTTAGATGCCCGCGGAGCCGTCAGTGTTACTGAGCGCACCAGCTATATCGGGCGGGTACGAGCCCTTGCCCGTCTTTGTGCACAGGCTTATGTGGAACAGCGAGAAAAACTGGGCTTCCCTTTGCTTAAGAATAATTCCCAGAAAGAGGTGAAATAAAGTGGCAAAGGACTTTTTGCTGGAAATCGGAACAGAAGAAATCCCGGCTAAATTTTCCCCGGGTGCTATGAAACAATTAGAAGAACAAGCAAGTAAGCGTTTAGAGGAACTTCGCTTAAGCTATAGCAAACTGGAGATTTATGCCACACCGCGGCGGCTGGCCCTTTTAGCAAGGGATCTTCAGGATAAGCAGGAAGATTTGTTGACAGAGGTTAAAGGCCCTGCTGTGAAGGCTGCCTATGATGCCAAGGGGGATTCCACAAAAGCTGCTCAAGGTTTTGCTAAAGGCCAGGGTGTAACGGTGGAAGATTTGTTTGTCCAAGAGGTTAACGGTGTGCCTTATGTATTTGCCCGCAAGTCTGAAATAGGTGTGGAAACCGCGACACTTTTGCCTCAATTAGCTCAAGACATGATTCATGCCCTGCATTTTCCGAAACCTATGCGCTGGGGAGACTTGGATTTCCGTTTTGCACGTCCGATACGCTGGCTCGTGGCGCTTTATGGCACCGAGATCGTTAATTTTGAATTTGTGGGTCTGGAGTCCGGCCGCAGTACACGGGGACATCGCACTTTAGCAAAAGACTCTGTTCTAATAGAGAATGCTTCAGATTACGGCGAGGTTTTGCGCAAGGCTTATGTCATTGTAGACCCTGCAGAACGAAAAGAGACAATACAAACACAAATCAAAGCCCTTGCGGAAAAGGTGGGCGGGGAGGTTCCTGACGATGAAGAGCTTCTCGAGGAAGTCATCCATATCGTAGAATATCCTACCGCTTTGTTGGGTGAAGTCGCGGATCGTTACATGCATTTGCCTGAAGCAGTCATTACGACGCCTATGCGCGAACATCAGCGTTATTTTCCTGTTCGATCCAAGGAAGGGAAACTATTGCCTTACTTTATTACAGTGCGTAATGGTGATGCTTTTGCTTTGGATGTCGTTAAGGCCGGCAATGAAAAAGTTTTAAAAGCTCGTTTGGAGGATGCCGCGTTTTATTATCGAGAAGATCAGAAGGTGCCGCTGAGTGAGCTTGTTTCTAAGCTGAAGAAAGTTGTCTATCATGAAAAACTGGGTACCGTCGAGCAAAGGGTAGAACGTTTGCGCAGGCTGTCTCGTTTTATCGCCGAAACATTAGGCTATGCCAAACCCCTTACGGGGGATATTGACCGCACGGCCTATTTGGCAAAGGCCGACCTTGTTACCTTAATGGTCAGCGATTTTCCTGAACTTCAGGGTATTATGGGCGCGGATTATGCAAGGGCGAACGGTGAGAATTCAGTGGTATGTCAGGGAATTTTCGAACATTATCAACCTCGCTTTGCCGGTGACAGTTTGCCGGTATCTGAAGCAGGACGCGTCGTCAGTACTGCGGATAAACTGGATGCCATCGTTGGAGCCTTTGGGATTGGAATTCAGCCGACGGGTTCCCAGGATCCTTATGCCTTAAGACGTCAAGCACAAGGGATTGTGGCAATACTCTTAGAGTCCGGCTGGAACCTTTCTTTGACAGAGCTTCTGCAGGAAGCATATCGTTCCTTTGGGGAGCAGGGAACTTCGCTGCTGCCGCTGGAGGAGATCATGAAGCTCCTGCAGGACTTCTTCCAACAACGGTTAAGGTTTGTGCTCCAGGAACAGGGACTGCGTTATGATACTGTGGATTCCGTTTTGGCTCAAGGCGGAGACCAATTAAACCGTGTTCTGCAAAAAGCACAGGTACTTGCGGAAAAACGTGAAGAGGAAGGCTTTGTATCTTACCTTCAAGCCTATACCCGTTGTTTCAATCTGACGAAAAAAGAATCTGAACAAAAACTAGACCCTAATTTATTGGTTGATGCGAGCGAAGTGGCTTTAGAAAAAGGGATTGCTCAGCGCCGAGAACGTTTTGCCAAAGCCCTGAATGATGGCAGCTTTGAGGAAGCGTACCAATTGGCCGGAGAGCTTGTTCCCTTGATTGAAGCTCTCTTCCAAGCAGTCATGATTATGGTTGAGGATGTGAACTTGAAGAACAATCGACTCGCCTTGTTGGGAGAATGCGTTAAAATGTTAGGGTGCTTAGGTGAATTGAGTGTTTTAGCTTAAGATTCAATGTTATAAGTGCATCAATGGCTTTGCTTTTGCTATGGCTCGGTAAAGCCGGTTTCCTTTGGATTAAGGACTTAGGGATGGGGCTCGTCGCTCCATCCTTAGCTTTAATTAAAGTAAATATATGATTAATCGGATTGGATTAATGACCGGGAAATAACTTTAACAAAAGTGTTTTGAGTGAGATCCTGCTTTTCCTTCAGATATGTCCGACTTAAACTATGTTTTCTGATCGCTGTTTCCTAGTGACGATTATTTGTTTTAAGCTTTTTAAATAAAAGGATATTCCAATTAAACAGGTTAGGTAGTTATTGCGATAAAATATAAACACTATCTAGTAAATAGATTATATAATGTGGTATAATTGTACGCGTAAACCTCATTTAGTATGTCACATTAAAGATTGAAAGAATCATTAAGAGGTGAGATGGGTTGGAATGGACGGAACGTCAACAGCGAATTGTGGAGATCGTTAAAGAAGCAGGATCCATAACCGGTGAAAAAATTGCGGAAAAGCTGGATTTGACGCGAGCCACCCTCCGCCCGGATTTAACTATTTTGACGATGTCCGGGGTCTTAGTGGCCAGACCGCGTGTCGGGTATTCGTACCGAGATGATCTTGGACCATCCCCGATGATGGAAAGGCTGCTTCAATTAAGAGTTTGTTCTTTTAAGTCGATGGCGGTAACTATACCGGAAAGTGCAAGTATCTATGAAGCAGCTGTGACGATGTTTACACAAAACGTTGGAAGTCTAGCGGTTGTTGGGTCGGAGCGGGTGCTCTTGGGAATGATTTCACGTAAAGATATCCTGAAAGCGTCTCTCGGCAAGGGAGATCTTCAGCAGGTTCCAGTCGGGGTTATTATGACAAGGATGCCCAATATTTTTATGACGACTCCGGATGAACCAGTGTATAGTGCAGCCAAAAAGCTTGTTCAGCATCAGGTTGACAGCTTGCCGGTTGTTGAAAGTTTCATTGACGAAAACGGAGAAGAATGCTATGAGGTTGTAGGGCGTTTCACAAAGACTAATGTAACGAAACTCTTTGTGCAGATTGCTGAGACAAAAGCATAGAGGCAATGACTATGAGCGATCAAAATGGGTGAGATTGGTCATCTGCTATATTGGGTATTCAGAGTTTGGGTTGCGATACATATCCAGAGATCAGGAGTAGGCGGGGTCTTTATGAAAATCAGGAATAAGACGGAGGTGTAGTCGTGTGGACGTAACGGGCCCAATGCCTGTAATCTATGTAATTTCAGATGCCCTCGGTGAAACGGCCGAGTTTGTAGGTCGAGCGGCTGCAGCACAATTTGTCGGTATAAAAACTCGAATCCGAAGGGTTCCCTATGTACGGGATGAAGCGCATCTGGAGGAAATTTTAGAAGAAGCTGTGGCGGAAGAGGCTATTCTAGTCTATACCTTGGTATTGAAAGGTCTTAGAGATTATTTAGAGCGAAGAGCGGCTGAGAGAGGACTGAAAACGGTGGATATCTTGGGCCCCCTGATTGAGGCTCTTTCTAAGCAGACGGGTATGGAACCTACTCATACTCCTAATATTATTCATCGTTTGGATGAGCAGTATTTCCGGAAAGTTGAGGCCATTGAATTCGCCGTCAAATATGATGACGGGAAAGATCCCCGCGGAGTTCTTTATGCGGATGTAGTATTGATTGGGGTTTCTCGAACCTCCAAGACTCCTCTGAGTATGTATTTAGCTTATAAAGGACTTAAGGCAGCGAATATTCCGTTGGTTCCGGAAGTAATTCCTCCGGATGAACTTTATGCAATATCGCCGCGGAAAATAATTGGTTTGACTCTACGGCCAGAACTTTTGAACCAGATACGTACTGAGCGCTTAAAAACTCTCGGTTTAGGTGCTTCGGCAGATTACGCAAACCTAGAGCGAATTATGCAGGAACTAGAGTATGCGCGGGGGATTATGAAGCGTATAGGCTGTCCAATCGTTGAGGTAACAGGCAAAGCAGTTGAAGAAACTGCGAGCATCGTGTTAGAAATATTGTTTAAGGGGGAGCGAAATGGCTAAGAAGTATGTTTATTTATTCCGAGAAGGGAAAGCATCCATGCGCGACTTGTTGGGAGGAAAAGGCGCTAACTTAGCGGAGATGACCCAAATTGGGCTGCCGGTGCCTCCAGGATTTACACTTACCACGGAGGCTTGCAATGGGTATTATGCCAACGGAGAAAATGTTCCGGATGGGACTTGGGATCAAGTTTGGCCGGCCTTGGCTGAGGTTGAAGCAGCGACCGGAAAGCTCTTTGGCGATAAGAAAAATCCGCTTCTTGTTTCGGTAAGGTCTGGAGCAAAGTTCTCCATGCCGGGCATGATGGATACCGTACTTAACCTTGGTTTGAATGATGATACTGTGGAAGCCTTGGCTGTTAATACGCAAAATGAGCGCTTTGCCTGGGATTGCTATCGTCGTTTTATTCAAATGTTCGGCGATGTGGTCCTTGAGGTTGAACATTACTTATTTGAACAAATATTAGAGACTGCTAAGGATAAACAGGGAGTTCGTTTTGATTCGGAGCTTTCCCCCGAAAGCCTTAAATGGATGGTTGGCGAGTACAAAAAGCAAATTCTTCGCAGTACAGGAAAGCCTTTTCCGATGGATCCGAAAGAACAGCTGCAACTGGCCGTGTTAGCCGTTTTCCGAAGCTGGAATAACGACCGGGCCAATGTATATCGTATCATTAATAATATTCCCCACGATATCGGAACGGCTGTTAACGTACAGTCCATGGTCTTTGGCAATATGGGATCAGATTCAGGAACCGGGGTCGCTTTCACACGCAATCCTTCGACCGGGGAGAAGGCTTTATACGGGGAATACCTGATGAATGCCCAGGGTGAAGATGTGGTAGCAGGGATACGTACGCCCCAGCCTATCGTTACCTTAGCCCAAGAAAACGAAAATATTTACAAACAATTCGTAGAAAATTCCCAACGTCTCGAGTCTCATTATCGTGATATGCAGGATATTGAATTTACCATTGAACGGGGCAAGTTGTATATGCTGCAAACCCGCAATGGGAAAAGAACGGCTTCGGCAGCTATCCGAGTGGCAGTCGATCTCTACCATGAGGGTATGATTTCGAAAGAAGAAGCAGTCATGCGCATAGAACCTCAGCAACTGGATCATCTGCTTCATCGCAGGATGGATGGTGAAGCAAAACTCCAAATTCTGGCCAAGGGTCTTCCGGCTTCACCAGGTGCCGCTTCCGGCAAAATCGTTTTTAGCGCTGAAGAGGCAGAACGTTTAGGACAATTAGGCGAAAAGGTTATTCTTGTCCGTACTGAAACAACCCCTGATGATATCCGCGGAATTTTGGCGGCTCAAGGAATTTTAACCAGCCGCGGCGGTATGACTAGTCATGCAGCGGTAGTATCCCGTCATATGGGAAAACCGGCTGTCTGCGGCTGTGATGCTTTAAAAATTGACTATGCCCAAAAGCTGGTTGCTATCGACGGTGTTGAATATCCTGAAGGAACTCTTTTCTCAATTGATGGGGCAACAGGCCGAGTCATTAAAGGCGAGGTTAAAATGGTTGATCCGGAATTAAGCGAAGGGTTTAAAGAGTTCTTAAGCTGGGCTGATGAAATTTCTCGCTTGAAAGTTATGGCCAATGCTGATACTCCGACCGAAGCAACTAATGCCCGGAATTTTGGCGCCGTGGGAATCGGCCTTACGCGAACCGAGCATATGTTTATGGATCCTGAACGGATTCCCATCGTGCAGGAAATGATCCTGGCTCAAACTTTGGAAGAACGTGAAGTTGCTCTGGCTAAATTACTGCCTATGCAAGAAGAAGACTTCTATGGTATTTTAAAAGCGATGGAAGGCTTCCCTGTAACCATTCGTCTCTTGGATCCACCTTTGCATGAGTTTTTGCCGCACTCTGAAGAGCTGATTGTTGAGATTACGAAACTTCGTATGTCTAAGAGTGACCTAAAAGCTTTAAATGAAAAAGAGGGTTTATTACGCAAAGTCCGTGCTCTCTCCGAGCTTAACCCCATGTTAGGCCATCGCGGCTGCCGTTTGGGAGTTTCCTTCCCCGAAATCACAGTGATGCAGGCAAGAGCCGTTTTCCAAGCCAGTGCGCGCCTGGTCAAGGAAGGTTATGATATTCATCCTGAGGTCATGATTCCGCTGACTATGGGCAAAGAAGAGTTTGTGATGATGCGCAAACTGGTTGACGATACGGCTCAAGCGGTAATGAGTGAACAAAATGTTCAAATTAAATATCACGTAGGAACTATGATCGAGGTGCCGCGGGCTGCCCTTCTGGCAGATGAAATCGGTAAAGTGGCCGACTTCTTCTCCTTTGGTACGAATGACTTAACCCAGATGACTATGGGCTTATCCCGTGATGATGCTCAAGGTAAGTTCCTGCCCGTTTATCTGGAAAAGAACCTCCTGAAATCAGATCCTTTCGTCGTACTTGACCGCGACGGAGTTGGGAAGTTAATTGATATGGCTGTGAAACTCGGCCGAGGTTCTAACCCGGATATTAGTTTGGGAATTTGCGGTGAACACGGTGGGGAGCCGAATTCTGTGGAATTCTGCCATCTCGTAGGCTTGAATTATGTTTCCTGTTCTCCGTTCCGGGTTCCGATTGCACGTTTAGCAGCTGCTCAGGCCGCGGTTAGCAACAAGGACCTATCGAAGTAGTATGGTATAAATACTTAGGTCGAAACTATGACAGGATTAATATGCTGAGGCCTTGAAAGACTTGTATGGATCTACAAGAGGGTAATGTCTCTTAATTTACGAGACATTACCCTCTTATTAATTCCAAATCTTAGACCATTCTTATATATAAAAGAGCTATTCAGGATGTGCCATATTAGCATTTTTCAGATTCCCGCATTTAACGTTAATGATTCAATTGTAGCTCTGAGAAATATTTTTTCTGCGATAAATGCTTGATATGATCCCAACAGTTGCTGAATCAATGATAAGCTGTGAACCACTATAACTTATAAAAGGTAATCCCAAGCCGCTTATTGGTGCCAGCCCTAAATTCATAGCTATATTCCATAAAAACTGCATTGCTAGAATAGATATGAAACCACTTATTAATAACTTCGCATAATTATGCTTTACTTGGCGCGCTATATTCGCAATACGAATTAGAAATATAAAAATAAAAGTAATAAGTAAGATGCTTGCAATCCAACCAAAAGTATAGGTGATAAAGGCGAAAATGAAATCTGTATGGAGATCGGGTAATACATGGGGATCGAAGGTGAGCGTTTGTCCCCAAAGCCCTGAATTTGAAATTATTTTATTCAACTGGATGTTTAAATACCCACTTCCTAGTGGATCTGCCGCAGGATTTGAGAATGCAAGGATTCTTTCTAATCCTCGAGGTTCAGTAACAATAGATAGGATAAGTAAAGTCATAAATGAACCAACTAATACGAAGAGTTTTTTAAGTTTTGCACCTGATACTATCATAATAACTATACTGGCTATGCTATATATAAATCCCGTTGAAATTGGAGGACGTGCCTTTAAAATTAAAATCAATGGTACTACGAATAAGACCAAACCTTGCAGGAGTTTAAAATTGTTGTCCCAGTCCCATTTATTAAAGATTCCGGATAAGGCCACCATAAATAGTAATGGGCCAATTGCTACAACGTTAATGTTAAATGGACCTAGAGTTAACCAACTCTTACTACCATTTGCTTGATTTCCCCATAAAATAGTAAAAGTAAGAATTAAAAGGGTTCCTAGATAAATATATTTGGAATATCTTTCAAGCTTTCTATAATCAAAAAAGTACAAACCGATAATTGAAATTAAACTCATAAATGAAAAGAGTAAACTGTTTCCAAATATTTGGATATGATAAGTAAGAAACCCCTTTCTCTGGATTAAATACAATGCTAATAATCCTATAGATATAAAAAGAAAGGAAAATAGTAAGACGCTCCATTCAGGCTTCGGTTTATGAACTTTATTCAGCTGTTTTCCGACAATGTCAGCATCCCCCATTTGAGCAAGTGCCTTCTCGACAGCTTCCTTTTCGGAAAATCCTTGTGATAAAAGTTCTTCTGAAATTTCTTGGATATGAGCTTCAAGTTCCAGTTTTACATCTTGATGAATGTCACGAAATCTTATTTGTGAGCATACCCCGCTTATATAATCTTTGATTTTTTTATTGGGATCTAATTCCATGCAAAAACCTCCCCCGTTAAAATCTTATCGACCGTTGAACGGAATATATCCCATTCTTGCTGTTTTTCTTTTAATTCAGATTTTCCTTTGGTGGTTAGACGATAGTATTTCCTTTGTCTGCTGCCTTCGTTACCCCACCAGTAAGATTCAATCATATTTTTTGACTCTAATAAGTGGAGAATAGGGTAAAGTGTCCCTTCTTTAAAACTAAAGATACTGTTTGATTCCTTTTCAATTTCTTTAATCATTTGATAGCCATACATAGGCTCACGGTTCAGCATACTTAAAACTAAAACTACTGTAGTACCTTTAAGCATTTCATTATTTGTCTGCATAAATTCACTCCTTCTTTCAAAATACATCGCCCATATATGCATCGAGTATCTAGGTATTATTATAAGAAGGTTTTCGCTATTATGCAATAGTATAGATAATAATTAATATGCCACAGCTTGCTAGTGTGTTGAGTTATTAGTTAGGAACGATCGATATTAAGGATTTATCCGGATATACATAGGAAGTTTATTTATATATTGATAAATGGTACAATATGTATATTATAATTAGGGGTTGGTGCGATGCCAGAAATCAGCATATTCTACGGTATTAGAATAACTATGAATTGGAGTGATCATGTTCCTCCACATTTTCATGCAGAATATAACGGAAATCACGCATTGATTGACATTATTAATGGAAGAGTTCTCGAAGGTGGATTTCCGAAAAGGCAGTTAAAGCTTGTCCTTGCCTGGAATGAAATCCACAGAGACGAGCTTATGCAAAACTGGGAATTAGCTAGAGCAATGGAATCCTTGAATAAAATAGCTCCGCTTGTATAGAGGTGAAAGATTTATGAACTATTATCCGGAAGTAATTCAGGTTATTCCTACCGAAGAATATAAGGTATATGTTTATTTTGATGATGGTAGTATTAAATTGTTTGATGCAAAAGAATTAGTTAGCAAGGGAATCTTTAAACAGTTAAGTGATAAAGGGAAATTTGTGAGAACGTGCAGGGTATTAAATAACACCTTAGCTTGGGATATAAAAGGCAGTTTTGACGAAACAGAGTGTTTAGATCTTGATCCTTTAGAACTTTATAGAACTTGTCCTGAAGTCGAGGAACCTGTCGGTCTATTTAAATAGCTATCGGAGGCACAAACCACTTTCTTCTTGTTCGTAGTAACTTGTTCAGAATGTGGCTGGAGTTAACGGCTGCAAGAAGTGTTCCAATATGCCAAAAGATGAGATAGGTCTTTTTTGATAGCTGCTGCTCAGGCGACCGTTTGCAACAAGGGGCAATCAAAGTAAGGCCGGGAACCTAATTTTTCAAGTCAAATTGAACGGATATTCTATATAAAAGTGGTTTAGAGGCTGAAGAAGGGACTGGGAGTTTGACGGGAAAGATTGAAAACTATTATTTTAAAGGATAAGACAATTTTTAAAGGATGCATACCTGCTCCAATGAACAAAGAAATCCAATTTGTGGTATACTATAGGCCTAAAAAGTAAGGGGGTTAGTGCCCATGATGTATCCATATATGACTTTGGCGGATGAAACTGAAATAACACATTCTCACCTCATTGAAGAAGATGGCATGCAGTGTTTGGAAGTTCATTTCGAGCGTCCGAAAGAAGGCGGATTTGATGTGGCCAGATGTGCGTTACCTGCTTATACTTGGATAAAGAGAGACGGATTTTCAGATAAAGAGATTGAGAACTTTAGCCAATTCCTGCATAGCAATGCTCATCTCTTGTATAAGTATGCTGCTGCGGAAGGTATCCAGATTGCCTAGTTTGTTTCGTATTGGCGAATAACTGGTGTATTTTTGGTCGAATGAAAATAATGAGGCGATTCATGTTCATGTCGGAAAAGGAAAGCCGAGTGCTAATGCTACTAAGATATGGCTAACAGCCTCCGGTGGATGTATCATTGCTAATATATGGAAGCAGGATACCTCAAAAAGAGTTGAATGAGTTATCCGATATTATCGCTGCCCAATATTTCATGATTTGCGCAGAGTGGAAGAATCATTTTAAAGTTAACGATATTAAATTCTATTGCTAAAAGTGTTCCGTAATAGTGAAAAATGGGATTGGTCTTAAAGTGTTTGCTGTCGCCCAGGCAGCGGTTATCAATAAGGACCAATCAAAGTAAGGCATATGTAAGCATTAATATAGGTGCCAAAGCCTTATATACATGGTTTGTAGGCAACTGTAAAAATATAGAGAAGGGTACTGTCACCAAATCTTTAGGGGACAGTGCCCTATTTTTATTGCCGGCTAATTTGCTATATTTTATTTCTTGAGGGAAGGAAACCCCTGGTATTAGTTTCGAAATATAGATTTATGATACTCAACAGAGTTTCTAATCCGATGGAACAACGGGTTTCAAGTGACTGATAAATATAAAGCCTTTAAAAAGATTTTCTAAAGATTGGAACCAAATCCACTTAGTAAGTGTATTATTAGTGAGTCCTTAAACAAGGGGGGAATCGTTCATAAATGCCTAGTGCAGAGATAGAATTAATTCGGAGATGTAAAAATCATGATGAGGCGGCATTTGCAGAACTCTATCAACAACACATTCAATTTGCCTATGGGACAGCACTGATTCTGGTGAAAAACCCGAATGTTGCTACGGATGTCTGTCAAGAAGCCTTCTTAAAGGTTTTTCAGAACATAAAGCGCTTTCGAGACGGTGAACCATTTCGGGCATGGTTTTATCGCATACTTATTAATGAAGCAATGCGCTTGACGCGAAGGATGATAAGATGGCCAATTCCAACGGACAAAATTCCCGAAAAATGGTCGCCTTCAGCAAACAATCCAGAAACTGCAGCTGTAAGTAAAGAACTGTGCATTGAAATCTGGGAATCAGTACAAAGGCTCTCACCTAAATTGCGAGTACCCTTAGTACTTCGATATTATGCAGACCTAAGTGAAGATGAAATTGCAAAAACGCTACATATTCCGTTGGGCACTGTAAAATCTCGCCTGAATAGAGGACGGGAAGGGTTGCGAAGGATTTTCCCTAAGACAGTGGAACTATTAGGAGGTGTCTATCATGACTGAAAACTTTGTTAGAGCAGGGCTTCATAGGGCTGTAGACGGTATTGAGATACCACAACATTTGTGGGCGAGTATTCAAAAGAAGCATGTATTTAGACGAAATAGGCGACTATATCTACGTAGAGTTGGTTTAATGGCCACAGTGCTATTAATAGCTATTGCGATACCACTTGGTTCGATAACTTCTGCGTTTGCAGATGATGCTGAGAAATCTTGGCTTCTGAGAAATGGGGTGGGTACGTTTACAATAACGTTTGTGCAAAATATTGGTGAGAAGGTAGCAGAAATAACCCCTGACCTGTTCATGCCAACAACGCTTTCCCATGCAAAACAAATTGCTAAAATCCCAATCAAACTTCCAACCTACCTTCCGGAAGGAATAACTATAAACGATGATACTCCTACTTTAGTCGGTCGTTTCGGATCGGCTGAAACGGTTGCGATCAGGGTTACCCAGAAATTCCTTACCCTGGATGGTTCAGGAAGAACAATTTCTGCAGAGTCTGAATTACTAGATATCAGGGAAACAAGTGCAACTGACGTAACTATGGTTGGTTCTGACCAAGGATATACTGTAGAGAAGGTAAAAATTGGTGAAAACGATGGTTTAATTGTTTTGCAAACAAAAAGCTCTTTACCTCTTTTTATCAACTGGTCTGATGGTAGGTATTGGTTCAGAATTTTTTGCAGTAGCGCTGATCGAGACACGTTAATAAAAATAGCCGAATCCATGAGGTGATTTCTTGTCATGGTTCTCTGGATTCTTAGTTGCAGTTCTTAAAAGCATGAAGGTAAAGTGATAAATAATTAAGAAATTATAATGTTGCAGTATGGATATTTTGACATTAATAAATAAGTGAATATAAATAGTTTTATAGTGTTCCAAAATAGTAAAAAAGCTAATTGGTCTAAAATTGAACGGATATTCTATATAAAAGAGATAAACTCAAGCTCTAATGGGCTTGAGTTTATCTCTTTTATATGTGAACGGTGGTTTAGAGGAATAAGTTATGCTATTTTGTCAAGACAAAGAAGGTTCTGCTGAGATCGAAGATGTTCTTTGTATTTGGTTTAATTTGCTTATATTAAGATTGAATAATGAATCAAAATAAGTATCAACTTGCAAGTTGCTGCGAGAGATTGAAATTCTAATTATAGCAAGCTTTTTGTCTGTGAAACATTATTGGTTTAGTTTACACTCTTAATATAGGTTTATCCCTGTTGCAATCGAATTAATTCATCTTAAGGAGGGCTCCTATTGTTTAACGATTTTATTAAGCACTATAACATCATAAGGTCAATACTTAGGGATGTCTTCCTTTATGGATGTTTTTCAAGAGAAGGTTTAGGGGAAAAGAGAAAGCTTAGTTCAAGGAAGATAAGTTATGAAATCAGAAGAATACAACAGTATGTTGAAACTGAATTTATAAAGACGGATAGAGATGGGTACTACGTTGAACAAAGCTTAAAGGACTATGCAAGGTATGAGAGAAGAATGGATTTGGCATTAAGGGATGATTTTCAATACAAAAATCTACATTTTCATCCTGTCATTGAGGAGCAGGTACTCTGCCAAATATTAAAGGCAATCCATGAAAGAAGATATGTGAGACTAGATTATATTCTTCCGGCAGCCAAAACGAAAGTTGATAATAGACCGTTGTTGAAACCGTATAAAATACGGTATGACATAAGCTGCGGGAGATTTTATCTAGTGTCCTATGATTTGCAGAATAGGTGCATAATATCCAGGCTTGACAGAATAGATTCTATAGAAGTTTGCAAGAATACATTCGAAAAGGGATATCTCGAAGAGTTTTATAGCCGAAGTATAAAGTACAGCTGGTCTAGCGTGCCTTTGGCTGCTTGCCGAAACCTATAGAGAAACCGCCCAGAGGGATATTGATTCTCTGAAAAAGACGATTGTTGATACAGCACAGCGTTACCGCAACGCCAGCGCCGCCATTAATGTCATGGATGAAAACGGTGATACCCTCGGGGCACGCTTTATGCTCTACCAGATCGAATCTCAAGGGGACGGCTACAACTGGCGGTGTTTGGGGCAATACGTCAACCCCGGTTTTGGAAAGCCGATCATTCAGACCATTAAATGGACTGTCGCCAAAGAAGGCGGAAATGTCCGAATCGCTGTCCTGCTGCCCCTAACGGGGGATCTGGCCCATGACGGCCAAGAAATGCTCTCAATTCTCCGCTATGCTGCCGAGCACTTTAACCAATATGCCGAGTCCTGCGGCTCTGATCTCCATTTGGAACTGGTAGTGGAAGATACGGCCGGCGACCCGGATAAAGCAGCGGCGGTAATCAAGAAAACTCTGAGCCAAGGCATCAAGAACATTATCGGCTTGATCAGCAGTTCGGAATTGGCTGAAGTCAAGCCGCTCGTTGATGCCGCAGGCGCAATCGTCATTTCCCCGACGTCATCGGCACCCTCTTTAAGCACGAAAGACCGCATTTACAGGCTGGTGCTGAATGATGCCGCTCAAACCAAAGCCTTGGCCAAACTGATGCAGCAGGACGGCAAAAAGAACGTCGTGGTCCTCTATCGCGACGATACTTATGGTCAGGACTTAGTCAAGAGTTTTCAGAGCAATTTTCAAGGAAAGGTAACGCCTTTGGCCTATAATCCTGCTCATCCGGATTTCTCCGCTTTGTTGCAGCAAGCTGGGCAGACCGTGCAAAAGGGTATCTCCTCCGAAACGGCCGTTTTGGCTGTTTCCTATGATGAAATTGTCACTGTGCTCAAAGATATTCCGGCAGATAGCACCTTGCTGAGAGTTCGCTGGTACGGTTCCGACGGCTCAGCCTTGTCCCATGCGCTCCAGGCTGATCAGGAAACGGCTGCCAAAGCGGCTCAACTCAGCTATACGGCGCCGGACTATACGCCTTACGGCGACTATTTTACCCCACTCTATGCGGTGCTCAACAACAAACTACAGCCGGCCGAACCGTCTAAAGAAAGTTCCGTCAGCGTCTTTGACGGTCTATGGCTTTTGGGCTGTGCTTATCTGGAGAAGGGGACATCCGCAGACATACAGGAAATCAATAGCTATGTTGGCAAGCATGCTTTTTGCGGCCTTAGCGGTGTACTAGCCTTAGATGAAAACGGCGACCGTCGTTTTGGTTATTACAAATTCTATCAACTATACACGGTAATATTTACTTCGGTAAATAAAACCATCATCGAATCTCAGAAGTGCAAAAAAAAGAATTAACGTTTTAAACATTAGAACAAGGGGACAGGGTGTGGGTGATTTGAAAATGATCAATGAGCATATTGAGAATATAAATCACAGCATAATCTCACACAAGATCATGGCTTCTATATGAAACTAATTATTTTCTATGTAGTTACGAACGGATAGAAAATCTGAGTGAGACTATTGACTCTTTGAACTAATATTGGTACCATGATTAGCAAAGAAATTTATGTGAATTCTAACTCGATCTCTTTTGATCTATCTTAAGGGATAAGAGGTTCACTTTGTAACGGATACATTTTACTTTGTTTACAGAGGGAAGTGTTTTTGTTAGATATTTTATACTAACAAAAAACACTTTCTTTTTTATTTACACATTTTTATAGGCTAATTGAGAACTAAAAAGTGTTGATAGACGACAAATTCGACTGATTTCATCTTACTTCGACAACGAGGCTATGAGATAATTAGCCACATTTAAGAGAAAGGATTTAACTAAAAAATGAAGGCTAAAAGTATTTATTTATTGCTTATACCAGGACTTATTGTGGTTGTATTTTTTCTATTTGTACCCATTCTAATGATCATCGTTCCTACATTAAAGGGTGATCAAGGAATAACGTTAAGCAGATATATTATTTTTTTTAAAGATGCCTATTATATGAGTATACTTATGCGGACGGTGCGAATTGGTATTATAACGACTCTAATTTGTATCCTTCTTGGGGTACCCGTTTCCTATTATGTGGCTAAAAGCAGTCCTAAGATTAAAGGGTTATTACTTGCTGCTGCAATATTTCCACAACTAACAGATTCAGTTGTACGTTCTTTTGCATGGATGACGATATTGGGCAGGAATGGTATTGTCAATTCGTTGCTTGTTTCTGCTCATCTGTTTACTGAACCTCATATGTTTCTATATACAGAATCAGCGATTATTGTAGGTTCTGTATATCTTTTTTTACCCTTAATGATCATCTCTATGGTAGGGGTTATGGACAGTATTGAGGATGACTTGGTTGAAGCGGCAGAAAGCTTGGGCGCAAACAAGGTTGTTGCTTTCTTTAAGATAATTTTTCCTCTAAGTGTGCCTGGAATGATTGTTGGAAGCGTTTTGGTATTTACAGGTACTTTTACGGCATATACAACCCCCCAACTTTTGGGAGGTAATAAAAATACGGTCCTCGCAACGCTATTGTACCAGAAAGCCATGACGTTGAGCGATTGGACACAGGCATCTGTTCTTTCAATGGTGATGATACTGATCACACTTGCAGTGATGTTTAGTATTAACAAAGTAGCCTCAAGATTCTATGTAAGAGGTGTATAGCTTGAAAAATAATAAGATTTTGGTCTTGGTTGTTATCTTGGTTTATGTGTTTTTATGTGGGCCTTTGCTAATAATTGGCGCCACAGCCTTTAACTCGGGTAATATTATGTCTTTTCCGCCAAAAGGTTTCAGCTTTAGATGGTTTGCTATGGTATTTCAGTCGGAAACCTTTATGACAACACTGGGTATTAGTTTCCAGGTTGCAGTTCTCGCTACACTTATTGCTCTTATTATAGGTATACCTGCCGCTTATGCACTTAGCAGGAAGAATTATCGCGGAAAGAATATTGTTCAAAATATTTTTATCTCACCAATTATTGTACCAGGAGTGGTACTTGGCTTTGCTTTTTTTCGTTTTCTAATCATTAAATTGCAATTTGGGGTTTTTTTAAGCTTGCTGATTGGTCATGTGATTATTGTCATTCCATATATCATTCGCGTTATAGGATCGAGTCTGGATAATCTTGATTTTTCCATAGAAGAGGCGGCGGTGAGCTTAGGTGCTACGAAGCTGCGAGCTTTTTTCTTAATTGTTCTTCCCAATATAACTTCGGGTGTAATAGCGGCATTCATGTTGGCTTTCATTAACTCTTTTAATAATGTACCTGCTTCGTTATTTTTAACAGGACCTGGAGTGAGCACATTGCCTATTAGTATGATGAGCTATGTGGAATACAACTACGATCCGGCAATTTCTGCACTGTCGGTGATCCTTATGGCTATGACTGTATTAATTATGTTTATTATAGAAAAAACTTTAGGTCTTAGTCATTTCACAAAATGAGTAGGGGGAAAAGTATGGCATTAATCCATTTGAAAGATATCTGTGTTTCCTATGATGGAAAATCAGATATCTTAAAAAAGTTAAATCTGAATATAGAAAAAGGTCAGTTTGTTTCACTGCTTGGTCCTAGCGGATGTGGGAAAACCACGACTCTCAGGGTTATCGCCGGTTTCATAGATACGCGGGCAGGAGAATTTATATTTAATGGCAGTGATTATACAAGGTTAGCCGTTCATAAAAGGAATTTTGGATTGGTATTTCAAAGTTACGCATTATTTCCACATCTGACTGTGTTTGATAATGTAGCCTTTGGGCTGAGAATGCGTAAAACGAGTAAGGAAGAAATCAAGGAATCCGTTGAAGGAATTTTGGAGGTAGTGGATTTATCAGCCTATAGTAAAAGATATCCGAAGGAGCTGTCAGGAGGACAAAGACAAAGAGTGGCGTTAGCAAGAGCTTTGGTCATTCAACCGGATTTGCTGCTCTTAGACGAACCGCTTAGTAATCTTGATGCAAAGCTGCGTCTTAAAATGAGAGTGGAAATCAAAAAAATTCAACAAAAGATGGGTATAACAACATTATTCGTAACTCATGACCAAGAGGAATGTTTTTCTGTTTCGGATATGGTGGCAGTGATGAATAAAGGTGTTGTTGAGCAGTATGATTCGCCGGAAAAGATATATTCCCGTCCTAAGACAGAGTTTGTTGCCAGATTTATTGGGTTTGAAAATTTCTTTTCTCTTAAAAAACAAGAAAATGGCATATTTCTAACGGATAGTGGTATTTCAATACATATTGATGAGGAAGAAACATATTCAGACCGAGAAGAAGTGTTTACTGGAACCATAAGACCCGAGAATATTGAACTGCTGCCAAGTGACAGCAATCAGACTGATAATGTGATTCAAGGAAGTATTGAAGTAAGAACCTTTGTTGGCAAAGATTATCAATACAGTGTGGACACGGAAGTGGGGGCAATGATCGTCAACAGCAGTAAGGAACGCATGTATCATCAAGGGGATAAGGTAAAGTTGCATTTGCCATCTAATAAAGTACTTATCCTAAAATCAAAGGAGGATTAATTTAATGAAAAAAGTAGCATTAGTTTTGGCAGCTCTTATGGTAACGACTCTGTTTACTGGCTGCGGTACTCAAACAAGCTCATCCAATAACACGTCCAGTAATGCAGGAACTCCAACACAGCTAGTCGTATCAACCTGGGGATTAAATCAGGACCAGTACATGAAATATGTTGTTGAACCTTTTGAAAAAGCCAATAACGTAAAGATCGTTGTTGAAACCGGAAATAATGACGAAAGGCTAGCAAAGCTAAAAAATAATCCAAACAGTACGGTAGATGTAATGTATTTAGCAGAAGCTTACTCGCAACAGGCCATTGATGATGGGTTGTTTGCAAAAATAGACTATAGTAAAGTACCTAATGCTAAAAAGATTTTGCCTGTAGCACAAAAGTTTGTTGATGCGGGTTATGGCCCTGCTTATACTCTCAATCGGACAGCGATTGTTTATAACCCCAAAGCGGTGAGTGGGAAAATTACTTCCTGGAAGGATTTATGGAGAGCAGACTTAAAGGGAAAAATCGCAATTCCTGATATCACGACAACCTTTGGGCCTTCCATGATCTTCGCAGCTGGATTAGATGCGGGTTCAGATGTAAAGAGTGACAATGGTGCTGCAGCTTTTAAAGCATTAGAGGCTCTCAAGCCAAATGTGGTAAAAACCTACACCAAATCATCTGATTTGGTCAATATGTTCTCAAATGGTGAAATTACAGCAGCAGTTGCTGCAGATTACGTGGTAGGTTCCCTTAAAAAAGCAATGCCAGATGCCGTCTATGTTGATCCGCAAGAGGGAGCGTTCCTCAATTTTAACACCATTAACATTACTAAGAACTCTAAAAATAAAGAATTGGCAACTAAGTTTATCAATTATGTGTTAAGTGCAGAAGTCCAATCGAATACTGCTCCAAATGTCGGTGATTCACCGATCAACGTGGATGTTAAGTTATCTGAAAAGGATGCTGCAAACTTATCCTATGGTGAGGCTGTAAATAAGGCAAATACTTTAGATTATAGCTTTGTAAACAAGCAGTCAAAGACATGGATTGATCAATGGAATAGATTGTTTAATAACTAAATTATAAAAGAGGGCCAGGCATGGATGCAGACTTGATTATTAAAAATGTGCACGTATATAATGCATACTTTAAGAAATTTTTTTATCAGGACGTGGCTGTTTTCGAGGGAAGAGTTCTCCATATATCGGAGGCAGGCGGTATGCAGTTAAATGCAAAAAATGTAATCGACGGAAACGAAATGTATCTTATTCCAGGATTGATAGATATGCACATGCACATTGAAAGCTCCATGACGACGCCGATACAATTTGCCAAGACAGTTATTACACATGGGGTAACAACTGTCTTGGCAGATCCGCACGAAATAGCAAATGTATTTGGACTAGAAGGAATAGAAGTTATGATGGATATGAAATATAACGAGCTCATCGATATATTTTATGGCATTCCCAGCTCTGTTCCTTCGACTTCTTTTGAAATGGAAACTTCAGGCGGAAACATCGGTGTACAAGAAGTGGAACAACTCCTTCAAAGGAAAGATGTGCTCTGTCTCGGAGAAGTAATGAATTTTAGGAATTTAGTGGAAAATCGGGATTCCGAAATTAACAAGATTATTTCGATAATCAAGGAGAAAAGGCCAGAACTTGTTATCGAAGGACATTGTCCCAAAATCTCTGGTTTGGAACTTTCAAAGTATATTTTCTGTGGTGTAGATGGAGATCATACTCAACAGACTGTTCAGTCCCTTGAGGAAAAGATACAAAAAGGTATGTTCATGGAAATACAGGAAAAGTCTTTAACTCAGCCAATTATAGATTATGTTATACAACATGATCTATATGATCATGTTGCGTTGGTAACAGATGATGTAATGGCGGATAAACTTGTAGAAGGACATTTAAACCTGTTAGTAAAAAAGTCAATTAAAATGGGTATGAGGCCAGAAATGGCCATATATATGTCCACTTATACACCGGCAAGAAGACTAAAGTTAGCTGATAGAGGAAGCATAGCACCGGGGAAAGTTGCTGATTTTATATTGCTCAGTGATCTGGATGAGTTCATTATCCATTCAGTTTTCAAGCGTGGAGTGAAGGTTGGAAATGAAACTTGTGAATTTGTAGAGCAAAAACGATGTTTCCCCGCTCATTTCTATAATAGTATAAAGCTTTCTAGGTTATCTTCATCCGATTTTAGAGTATATACATCCGATAATAGAACTAGAACTTTATGCAGAATCATCAATGTGCACAACGATAGCACGTTTACTGAGGAATGTTTTGATTGGTTTGAGGTTGATCGAGATCACTTACTGTGGCAAAATTCAAACTATTGTCTCATTGCAGTTTTTGAAAGGTATGGAAAAAACAATCAAAGATCTTACGGTTTGGTCGGTGGAGATGTACTTAAGCGTGGTGCTGTAGCCAGTAGTTATTCCCACGATAGTCATAATCTAATGATCCTGGGAAGAATTGAAGAAGATATGGTATTAGCTGCGAATTGGGTTATTGATCATCAGGGCGGTATTTGTGTCGCAGATCAGGGTGAAATCATTTCAGCCTTGGAACTGCCGGTCGGTGGTATTTTGTCTGAAGAATCACTAGAGATATTAGCCCAAAAGTTAAAAGATGTTAGACAAGCTCTAAAGAAATTAGGTTATACGCATCATAATGAAATTATGTCGCTGAGCACTCTCACCCTTCCTGTCAGTCCATCCTTAAAAATTAGCGACCAAGGCTTAATCAAAGTAAGCGAACAGAAATTTGTTGATTTACTTTTATAAAATTAATGTAGTCAGAAGAAGGTATTCTCTTGGATAGGTTGATTATCAAAGATGTATCTATACTTACGATGAATTCGGAAAAAAAGATCTTCGAAAATGGTGTTGTGGTTATTAAAGGTGATGCCATAGAGGCAGTAGGAGACAAAGGGTTGCATGAGAAATATAAAGCTGACCGAGTCATCGATGGTAATAATGGCATCTTAATACCCGGTATGGTAAATACACATACCCATGCCGCAATGGTGGTTTTTAGAAGTCTGGGAGATGATTTTGCAGATAGACTGAAAAAGTATATCTTCCCACTAGAAAAAAAGTTGGTCGATAAGAACCTGGTGTCACTCGGTTCTAAATATGGTATTGCGGAAATGCTGTTATCCGGTGTGACAACATTTGCAGATATGTATTACTTTGAGGATGAAGTGGCAAAAGCGGCAAAGGAAATGGGAATTAGAGCAGTCCTTGGAGAAACTGTGGTTAATTTTCCATCTCCGGACTCTAAAGTACCATACGGTGGTTTAGACGTCGGTGAACAATTTATTGAAAAGTGGTTAGGGGATGATCTGATCACACCGGCTATTGCTCCTCATGCAACTTATACCAATGACAGTATTCATATTCAGAAGGCCTCCGCATTAGCTGAAAAATTCAATGTTCCAATGATGATGCATGTGGCGGAGATGGAAGATGAAATAAAGAAATACCGAAACGAGTATAATATGACCCCAGTGCAATATCTTGAGAGCTTATCGGCACTAAATGAAAGGTTTATTGCTGCTCACTTGATCCATGTTTCGATGGATGATATGGATATTCTTGATAAGAGAAATATCGGTATCGCTCATAATATCGGTGCCAATGCTAAAGCGGGAAAAGGTGTTCCTCCTCTCAAGGAAATGGTGAATAGAAAGATGAGGGTAGGGCTTGGCAGTGACGGACCGATGAGCGGAAATACACTGGATATTATCAATCAAATGTCATTGGTAGCTAAAATACACAAGTTGTTTAACCATGACAGGACACTATTTCCTGCAAGGGACATCGTGGAAATGGCTACTTTAGGCGGTGCCAGAGCGTTAAAACTCGATAACTTAATAGGCTCTATAGAACCGGGTAAAAAAGCGGATTTGGTGATTCTTGAAACCGACTCAGTGAATATGCAACCCATCTACGATTATTACTCTACCCTTGTGTATGCTGCCAATGCTGGCAATGTAGATACGGTGATTGTTAATGGCAAGGTTTTGGTCAGGAACAAATGCTTTATTGAATACGAAATTGAAAAGATCCAACAGGAACTTAAGGCTCTAAATCTAAAAATTAAAATGGAATGTATTTACTCTGGAATGAATTGAGTTAATGTTCAACATACCGGATTTTCTGCTGTCTTTTAGCAACGTCCCATTGAATTCGGGCTTAAAAATCGTTAAAATTTTGTTATGCCAGAATTATAACGATGACGAATGATAGCAGGTGGTAAAGTGTACTTAACTGATTCGACTGAGAATAGAAAAACGATTTGTCATATCTATAATGAAGTCTCTATAGAATTATTTGGTTATGGTACTGTCATATTGAAGGCGAATATAAGAGAGGATGTCTTGACTATTCGTTCCAAGCATAGGCGGGCACAACGTTCAGAAGCGTTGGAGAGAGAGATCCCTTTGCTAAAGGAAGAAGTGGACTTTCATTTAAGTAAGTTATTTAAAAGTATGTTGAGACAGAAGCTGGAACAAGAAATGGGTCTTAATATTATAGCGGTGTTACGGGATTATGATTCTTCAACTCAATGGGCATTTACTAATATAATTCTAGCTCCATAATCCTTATTTTTTAGGTATTAATGTGTAGCGAGCATTATTGATATTTTGTTATGAATATAAGGGTGTATTTTTTTGTACTTTACTTTAGTAGGTAATTGTTTATAGTAGGGAAATGTAAAAGCTAATAATAAATACTCAATGGTTCCCTATCGCTGAAGGCTATGTTAGAGGCGTGAAAAGCCTGCAGAATAAGGGCTTGAAGTAATTTCACAAGACCAAAATATAGGGTGTTGGTAGCTAAAATCTCAAGTGATTTTGGGCTCCAACACCCTATGTTTTTAGCAAAGTCGCTTATTTTAAGTGCCGACAAAATAAGATAATCCTTGACAACGAAGAAAGTACAGAGTAATATGGTTACCTAAGGTAACTAATTATTTTTAAAGGAGGCCGCAAATGCAAGGATTTTTTCAACGTTTTTTCAGCCTATATCGGCCACTTGTCAACCAACTGAATGAACTTCTCGGTGAATATGACCTTTCTTATTCCTTGTGGCAGGTTATTGTTTACCTAAAAAACAATGGGAAGTCTTCACTCGTGGACATTGCCGGCTATTATAATATAGAAAAGCCAAGTATTACGCGCAGGGTTCATGCACTTGAAAAAATGCTGCTTATTCAAGAGACGGCAGACGGCAAAGACCAGAGGAAGAAGGTCATTCAGCTAACTGATAAGGCAGAAGATTTATACAAAATATGCAGGGAGCGAATAACCGAACTTGAGTATATGGCGATTATCGGACTTACGAAAGAAGAACAGTTGGCGGTCTATACGGCGCTTCCTAAAATACAGCTCAATATTATAAATGGAAAGGACTTATAAAATGAACAAACCTCAGCTATGGACCAAAAACTTTTTAATCATCACGACAGCGAACTTTTTTCTGTATTTCACGTTTTATTTACTTATGGCGACCATCTCAATCTTTGCCACTGAGAAATTCCATACCACGCCAAGCCAGGCCGGTCTGGCGTCAGGTATATTTGTTATAGGCGTACTCCTTGCCCGGTTTCTTACAGGGCGGTATATTGACTATATCGGATGGAAAAAAACACTTTACATCGGATTTATTCTGTTTTTGTTGACGACTTGCCTGTATATGCCCGTAAACAGTATTGGTTTCCTTTTGGTTATCCGCTTGCTCAATGGCTTTGCTATGGGTATTGCTTCTACCGCGACCGGAACTATTGTATCCAAAATTATCCCAGATGAGCGGAGAGGCGAAGGTACGGGATATTATGCGCTCAGTCTGACTATTGCAGCATCGCTAGGACCTTTTATCGGTATGTTTATTGCCAATCGAGCGTCATTCCAATATAATTTTCTGGTATGCATTATCTTTCTGGCGTTTAGCTTTATTGCGGTGTTTTTTGTGAGAATTCCAAAAGTTGAACTCAAAATAGCAATAAATCAGAACAGGCGGCATTTTTCTCTGCATAATTTTATTGAGATAAAGGCACTCCCGATTTCTGTGGTTGCTTTTGTCATCGCACTGGGTTATTCAAGTATTCTCACTTTTGTGACAACAAATGCCAAAGAGCTAGATTTAGTTAACGCAGGCAGCTTTTACTTTATCATTTACGCCATCTTTGTTCTGGTGTCACGGCCATTTACGGGCAGGATGTTCGACCGCAAAGGAGAAAACATAGTAATGTATCCTGCAATCACGATAATTGCTCTGGCACTTTTCGTTCTGGCGCGCGCGAACACTTCTTTTCTGCTTTTGGTGTCGGGGGCATTATTAGGCATTGGTTACGGCACCACATCCTCCAGCGTTCAGGCTATTGCTATCAAAGCTTCGCCAAAGAACCGGATGGGCTTGGCAATCTCCACAAACTTTATTTTTCAAGATTTAGGCGTTGGCCTCGGACCATACATACTGGGCTACTTTATACCAATTTTACAGTATCGCGGAATGTACTTGATGATGTCTATTGTTTTGATTGCGTGTATTCTCCTTTATCACTATATCCACGGGCGAAAAGCCGCCTTGGTTAAAACGACAGAAAATGTGGCTATTGGCAATACGCTTGATGAAGCGCTGATTGGTAATGAGATTATTGAGAGAGCGCTCGTGGATAACGAAGTCGAAATAGCCATGTTGGAGAAGGATATTCCATAGACGTAGTTAATATAAGCTAAGCTCTATTGCCGGGCGCTGTCGCGATTGAGTTATTCCAGTAACGCGATTACATGAAAGAATACTCCAAGCAGTTGCTTACGAATTTAGAGGAGCTACACCCCGAGGACATCGCTAATGCTAAATCTTAAAAGATGTTATAATTATAAAGTGTTCCATAATAGTGAATGGCCTATTTTGATTGCAGCGGCTCAGGCGGCTGTTATCAACAAAGGCCGATCGAAGTAAGGTAAATAGTAGGAATAAGCCTAGTTGGTGCAAATAAGGTTGGACAGTTTCATACTAGAAAAGAAGGGTATTGTCTTTTGGTAATTCTATCAAAGACAATACCCATTTTCATTTGTTCATCATTTTGGGTATTTTTTCCGTCACAGTATATATTTGTCGTGATGTGACAAAAACATAAGTTAAGTCGACTTTTTGCTAGTTTAGGAAATGGAACATTTGTATTCCCTCCTTGGTATAATGAAACGCAAGATTAGTCAATTTATAATCTTGGAAAACATTTTTTGGGGCTGCAACTGCGCCAATAAGAATGCTGGTGCTATTGCCCTTAAAGAACAAACCTTCTATAAAATGATGTTTATAATGGTAAAAACTGCAACTGGTCTATTTTGCTAGCTACAGCTGCATATTGTTGAAAGGTAACGACAAAAGCGTTACAATGATATTAAAAGGAGATGATTATCATGGAAAAAACTACGACTTTAAATTTAAGAGTTAATCCTGACGTAAAAAGAAGGGCCGAGGAAGTCCTTTCACAACTCGGCATACCTATGTCCACAGCGATAGATATTTATCTAAAGCAGATTTCAATGACCGGCGGAATACCTTTTGCTGTAACGCTGCCGAGAGTACCGGTTTCCGTAAATGCCGATTTGATGACAACGGACGAAATTCATGCGAAGTTAAAGGAAGGATACAACGATATCGAAAAAGGTAATGTGCAGGATGCATCTGCTGCCTTTCAGAGATTTCGGAAGACACACGCATGAAGCAGTATAAGATTCAGATAACTGACATGGCACTTTCCGATATGGAGGAGATTTATAATTATATCGCGGAGAAGCTACAGGCACCGGAAGCGGCCATGGGACAGTATAACAGAATAGCTGACACAATCGAAACTCTTGATACGTTCCCAGAACGTGTGAAGTTAATGGAGACAGAAGAAGAATGTGCGCTGGGACTCAGGCAAATGCCTGTTGATAACTTTTCTGTATTCTTTCATATCAGAGAAGAGCGGGTAATCATTACAAACGTTTTGTACAGTGCCAGCGATATAGCCAAGCGTTTACGTGATTCATGAAGGCTTCAGATGCGGGTAATTTGAGCCGAAGAGCGGTAAAATATTGAAAATACGTTATGACGCATGTGTAGGAAAATGTGTAGTTAGAAATTAATCGGGTTATAGTAATATTGTTCATAAACAAACTTATATGCTGATATATTGTTTAGGGTGATTAATATTCGTATTAACTCAAGTCTAAAGATTGTATAAATAATGCCCGCAAGGCCTTATATACCAAGGGCTTGTGGGCATTATTTATACAATTGAGTAGGGGTACAGTCACTAATAATTTTAAGGGATAGTACCCTATTTGTGTTCAATCAACAATAAGTTACAACATAGAAAGATATTCTTTAATACAAAATGACATCATAAGATTGAATTTAATCGAAGAATTGTCCAGCTCAATATTAAGGATTTCTTTAATTTTCCGGATGCGGTAGACGATCGTATTTCGATGTGTATGCAGCCGGGAGGCCGTATCGAGCAGGCTGCAATCTGATAAGAGGTAAATATGAAGTGTGTTCATGTAATCTGAATCGTGATCGCGATCGTATTTTTCCAATTTACCCAGATGCTGCAGAAAAAGTGTTTCCAGCAAACTTGGATCAGATAAACTGAAAAATATCTGAAACAATCCAAGCTCATCAAAACGCACACACTGCCGTTGGTAGAATTCTGCAGCAGCCAGAGAAAAGCGAGCGCGTTTATAGTTTAGACTAATTTGGGCAAGAGAATGTGCAGTATCACTGATACCCAGGATAATACTGTCACAATAACAAATCAGTGTAATTACCCTGTCCAAGGAAAGCTGCTTCTGCGCCGTATTATAGACAAGAATGTGCATATTGTCATATTGGAACAGGTGATATTTCAGACTGTAGCTGTTCAGTGGAGAAGTAATGATCGTTGTCTCCATTAAATTGCGGATTACGAAAACTCTGTAATCCCCTATAGTTTCGAACCCAAACTGATTTAGAGTGCGGAGAGTATTGTCTTGTACCGGCGTCTGATTAATGGCGTTCTGAAATGTTGAACTGAGTTGATTTTCCCAATTGTTGTCATATAGAAGGAGTTTGCAGAAATCCTGTAAAATGTCCACTAAATGGATCTCCCAAGGCATAGTGAAGAGCGGGAATCCGTTGATATTGCAAAATTCGATAATTTCTGGAGTAATATCTTCCTTAATAATATACTTACCTACATTAATCACGATGCCGCTGCAATTGTGTAAAGCGATCGTTCGGATGAAATTATACAGATTAATGTTATTTTGAGTAAAAAGCCCCGTGGTAATAACCAGCTCTCCACCCTTTAAAAATGAAACGGTTTGAATATCTTCAGTAACATATACCCAGGAAGCAGCATTGTTCAATCCGCTTTGCCCACCAAGGATGGTCAGCATGTATTTTGTTTTTGCAGACTCATATAAAGTTTTTACTTGTGTCCGCATAGGGCTTTCCTCCTTGGTAGATTTTTTAGAGTATATCATACTAATATTACTAATTAAAGAATTAATTGTACCGGTAATACAAAAAGCTGCGAAATGTTTGTAGCGTGGGGCCATTGGATTTTAGTTTGTGTGTGCTAAAATACTAACATAAACAAAACAAGATTTCTCCAAAGGGATGATTAACTACGGGACAAAAATTTGTGGTTACAATAGCACGGCAGTTTGGCAGTCTAGGCCGGCCAATTGCTCGAAAAGTCAGTGAAACGTTGGGCATTGAATATTACGACAGAGAGATCGTGGAATTTACCTCAAAGAAGCTGAATCTTCCGGTTTCAACCATCAGTGATGAAGAGGAAAGCGCAAAATCATCTGCATTTTTCAACATGAGTTTCCCGTTGGGTATGGGGACTAACGAAATTCAGGATCAAATATTTGCTGTTCAGCGAAAAATTATCACAGATTTCGCGGAAAAAGGACCGTGTATTATCGTCGGTCGGTGCTCAGATTATATTCTCAAAGATTGTACGGATATTATTAATGTCTTTATCTATGCACCTTATAGCGCAAGACTTTGTAATTGTGTGGAGATACTCGATATGCAACCCGCCGAGGCAAAGAAGATGATTGCTGCTGTAGACAAAGCCAGGGACGCATATCACAAACACTACTGTGGCTACTCCATGTCAGATAAAGACTTCAAGCATGTAATGCTGGATTCCAGTCTGCTGGGAGTTGAGGGAACCTGTGATGTGCTCGTAGAAATTATAAGGAAGAGATTCAATTTGCAATAACAGGATCTCAAGATAGAATCTCAAAAAAATATGCAATGGGGCATTTCTGGTTAAATATCAAAAATGATGCAACAAATTGTTAGAGCTAGATTTTTTTATCTCATAACAACAAGGGGGTTGTTTCGCTACAGGCGAGACAACCCCCTTTTCTTGCTCTGACGTAGGTGTTGGCTTAACAACTGTATTTATTGTTAAGTTTTTATATAGAGATAACCCACACGAATATTATTCTAAATCAAAGTAAGGAGGAACTTTTATGAAACGTATCTTATCCCTGGTTATGGTGGTGCTCTTGTCGTTTGGAGTGGTATCTCTCGGCGGCTGCGGTTCCAGTAAAACTACGAGTGACGGGAGCAATACTAAAGAAATTAACTTTTTCCAATGGACTGAGTATACCCCGCAGTCAGTGCTCGATTCTTTCAAACAGAAGTATGGCATCACAGTCAAGATGAGTAACTTCTCTTCTAACGAGGAAATGATAGCTAAGCTACAAGCGGGCGGGCTCTCACAGTATGATGTCGTCGTACCCAGCAATTACGCTGTTAAAGGTATGATAGCCCAAAATCTTATTCAGCCGATTAACAAGGATAATATCCCTAATTTCCAAAACATAGATGACAGTTTTCTAAACCGTGATTACGATCCGGGAAACAAATACACTGTTCCATACCTTTCCAGTCCGGTTGTTCTGGCGGTCAACACCAAAAAGGTGACTAAGACCATTACCAGCTATAACGATTTGCTTGATCCTTCATTCAAAAATCAGATAGTCGTTGTTGACGATGAGCGGCCCATCATCGGAGCTGCCTTGCTCGCGACAGGTCACTCGCTAAATGACACCAATGAAAATGATCTTAAAGATGCGGAAAGTTGGTTGAAGAAACTCAGACCGAATATTAAGGTGTTCGACAGTGACAGTCCTAAAACCGCCTTAATTTCCGGAGAGTGCTCCATTGGCCTTATTTACAACGGCGAAGCTGCCCTGGCCATTAAATCGAACCCGGATATCAAAGTTATTTGGCCTAAAGAAGGCATTTCCGGACTTACTATTGACAATCTCTGTGTCGTTAAAGGTACCAAGCATGAAAAGGAAGCAGAGATGTTCATCAACTACATCCTTGATCCGACAGTTAGTAAATTAATTTCCGACGAGTACCCCTATACCAATCCCAACAAAGCCGCCCATTCATTGTTAGGGAAAAGTTATCTTGACAACTCAGCCAGCAATATCCCCTTCGACAAGATCAAAAGCAGCGAACTTCTTAACGATGTGGGGGCCTCTTTGAGCCAATTTGATAGGATCTGGACAGAATTTAAGGGCTAATTAATCTTCCAGGCATAGCTAACGCAAAAAAGGGAGTGCGAACAAAATGGTGAAACTTGAAATAATCACTCGTTCAGAGAAACTCGTCGACGTAAAGAAAATCCTAGCTAAGCATGACTATATCGGCCTTACAGTCACAGCCGTTATGGGCTGTGGTCACCAAAAGGGCAGAATCAAGGAGTTTGAAGGACTTAACCTCGAGATAAACTTACTGCCTAAAGTTCAGGTGATGACGGTGGTTTTGGATGAGGATGTCGAGGAGATTCTCACTGAGCTCCACGAAACAATCTCGACGGGTAAAGTGGGAGACGGAAAAGTGTTCATTTCGGATGTCCGCGATGTCATGCGCATACGAACCGGAGAGAGAGGGGAGAAAACTCTATAAACCGACACAAGCAATAAGGAGGTGCCCGCATGGCACAAGTATCTGATAAGGTCATGGTTGAACTACGCAATGTGGATAAATTTTATGGTGCTAACAAGGTCGTCAAAAACCTAAACCTTCAGATACGGGAGGGTGAGTTTTTAACAATGCTCGGGCCTTCCGGCTGCGGCAAGACGACAACCTTGCGGATGATTGCCGGATTTGAAGCCGTGACCTCAGGCGCAGTGATAATCGAGGGTGAAAATGTTGGGAACAAGGCACCCTACCAGCGCAATGTCAACACTGTGTTTCAGAATTATGCCTTGTTCCCTCATATGAACGTCTATGACAATATTGCTTTTGGGCTAACTGAAAAAAAAGTCAAGAAAGAGGAAATTCGTCAGCGGGTAGGTGAGATGCTTTCCTTAGTGCAGATGGATGGCTATGAGAAGCGGATGCCTTCCCAGTTGTCAGGCGGACAGAAACAGCGTGTGGCTATTGCCCGAGCACTTGTCAATCGACCTAAGGTTTTGTTGCTTGATGAGCCGCTTGGCGCCTTGGATCTCAAACTGCGCAAGCAGATGCAAGTCGAGCTCAAGCACCTCCAACGCCAACTGGGCATTACCTTTGTCTATGTAACGCACGATCAGGAAGAGTCCTTAACCATGAGCGATCGCATCGCAGTCATGAACAACGGTATCCTGGAGCAGATCGGTCCGCCTGATAAGATCTATAATCAACCGGCAACGAAATTTGTCGCGGATTTTATTGGTGAATCGAATATTCTTGAGGCTTCGGTTGGAAGTGTCGACGGCGACAGCCTTAACGTTATCTTTGAAACTGGCAGCGCCGAGGTCAGCGCCGCCGGGTTCAGTCAGGACGAGATGGTGTATATCTCAGTGCGCCCTGAAAAGCTCAAATGCTCTGCTGCCGCTGTGCCCGGTTTCAACCTCAGGGGCACTGTCAAAGAACATATCTATGTGGGCTCGATTATCAAGACAATCATTGAGCTGCCTAATGGACAGGACCTTAAAATGAGTTTGCTGGCAGGCACGCCGCTGATTGCTCCAGGCGAGGTCGTTTGGGTCTATTGGGAAAAGGACGGTACCGTTGTTCTCCATACCCATGAGGAAACTCTTTATAATCTCATAGAGCAGGTCCCGAAAATCGAGGTGAGTGTATGAATACCGTGACTCCACCACTAGTTTCGTTCAGAGCAGAGGCAACCGCATCAGAGAAGCGAATGGCCCTTTCCCGAAGCATTCCGCTTTTCCTGATGGTTGGTCCGGTCATCCTATGGCTTTTAATTTTTGTCGCCGCTCCTCTGGTGTATATCCTTGTCATCAGTTTTATGAAAAAAGGTACTTATGGGGGGGTAGTTGCCAGCTTAAATTTTCAAAACTACCTGCGGATCTATGATCCCCTTTACCTGAAAATCTTTTTTGTTTCCATTGTCATTGCTCTGGCAACCACTGTACTCTGCCTGGTACTAGGCTATCCCTTCGCCTATATCATTGCCAGGGCCAGAGACCGCAACAAAAGTATTCTGCTTTCCCTGATCATGCTGCCATTTTGGACTAACTCACTCATTCGTACCTATGGCTGGATAATTCTGTTGCGGACGAATGGTACCTTTAATACCCTGCTGCAGTCGACGCACTTGGTTTTTCGGCCACTCCAGATGCTTTATACAAACGGAGCAGTGATGGTCGGAATGGTCTATACCCTGTTTCCATTTATGGTGCTGCCGCTTTACAGCTCAATCGAGAAACTTGATCGTTCTTTGCTGGAAGCCGCCAACGATCTCGGTGCCAAGCCGCGGCGAGCTTTTTGGCGGGTGACGCTCCCGCTCACTGTTCCGGGTGTCTTTGCCGGCTGCATCCAAGTCTTTATCCCGACGCTTGGCTACTTCTTCATCAGTGACCTATTAGGCGGCGGAAATTCCGTCCTCGTTGGCAATCTTATCAGAAACCAATTTCTTGCGGCAAGAGATTGGCCCTTCGGTGCAGCCCTGTCGATTCTCCTGATTGTCTTCACCATCGTCTTGATGAGGGTCTACAAGCACTTCGGCGGTAGTCTCGAAAATATTACTTAAGGGGGGTAAGGTTATGAATTCAAGCAACAAACAGTTAACCAAGCTCCTGTCGGCGGTCTTTGTGACCCTGATTTATATCTTTCTCTACCTGCCTATCGCGATTATTGTTTTTTTCTCGTTTAACTCGTCTAAGCTTAATATTGTTTTTCAGGGATTTACCCTCCAATGGTACGGCATCATGCTGCAGAACACGGATCTTATGTCGGCCTTAGAAAACACAGCGATCGTTGCCGTTTCCACCGTCGTCATCTCGGTTTTCATTGGCACCCTTGCCGCTATAGGAATGTTTCGTTATGAATTTAGGGGTAAAAGTATTGTTGACTCCTTCCTCTATATCCCCATTGTTATCCCCGAGATCGTCATGGGCATCTCCTTGCTCGCCTTTTACCACATCCTAAATATTAGTTTAGGCATTACGACGCTGATTATTGCCCATGTCACCTTTTCGATGCCCTATGTTGTTGTCACGGTGCGTTCACGCATCTCCGGCTTTGACATGTCGGTGGAAGAAGCAGCGATGGACCTGGGTGCTACCCGCCTGCACACTCTTTTGCGCATCACGCTGCCGATCATCGCCCCTGGGATTCTCGCCGGCGCTATGCTGGCCCTCACCCTGTCCCTCGATGATGTGATCGTCAGCTTTTTTACCACCGGTGTGGACAGCGTGACGCTGCCTATTTATATCTTCAATAAGGTCAAAACAGGAGTCTCGCCGGATATCAATGCCTTAATCACTGTGATTATCCTTATCACGCTCTTAATTCTCGTGGTTATGCGAACTTTTGAGGCTAAAACCTCTAAAAAAGGTCTGGTTTAATACCTATAAACTTGCCTGAGTCAAGGACTCCCAAATTAATAAATTTAGAGAGGAGCTTATGCATGGAAAGTATCGAAAGAATGTATATTGACGGTCAATGGGTGCCGGCGCTTGCCGGTAAGACCCGAGACGTTATCAATCCAGCCGACGCCAGTGTTCTGGCAACCGTAGCCGAAGGCGCTGCGGAAGATGTGAGGCTTGCCGTTGCAGCAGCCAAGAGGGCTTTTTATGAAGACGGCTGGATGGCGACGCCTCCAATTGAACGCGCCAGGCTTATGTTTGCACTTGCTGACGCCCTGGAAAAGCGGACGGAGGAATTTGCCAAGCTGGAAACTCAGAACAACGGCAAAGCCCTGCGCGAGGCCCAGTGCGATGTCAGTGATGCCGTCGCTTGTTTTAGGTATTACGCCGGTCTTGCCACCAAGCCCCATGGTCAGACTTACGATGTAGCTGATCCTATGCAGACTCTGGTTGTGCGCGAGCCCATCGGTGTCTGCGGTCAGATCGTTCCCTGGAATTATCCGCTGCTGATGGCTGCCTGGAAATTAGCACCGGCCCTCGCGGCAGGCAACACAGTTGTCTTTAAGCCCTCAGAGCTAACCCCATTGACAGTTATCAGGCTTTTTGAACTTATTGACCTAGTGGGTTATCCCAAGGGGGTCGCAAACCTTGTGCTGGGTGCCGGCGATACAGTGGGACACGAGATGGCTGCCAATTTCGATATTGATAAGGTCGCGTTTACAGGTGGTACTAAGACAGGGCGTTCGATTATGATGGCAGCAACAGGCAACATTAAGAATATCTCCCTTGAACTGGGCGGTAAATCACCGAATATCATTTTTGCCGATGCGGATCTTGAGGCAGCTGTGGATTGGACTCTTTTTGCCATCTTTGTAAACCAAGGTGAGGTCTGCAGCGCAGGCTCCAGGCTCCTGATTGAAGAGAGCATCCATGACCAATTCCTGAAGAGGCTTGTTGAACGGACTAAGCAGATCAAGGTCGGACCGGGGATGGAGGAGGACGTCGAAATGGGCCCCCTGATCAGTGAAACGCACCTGAAGCGGGTACTTGATTACATAGAACTGGGAAAAAAAGAGGGTGCCAGCCTGGTGTGCGGTGGAAACCGAATTCTGGAGGGCAGTTTTGAAAAGGGATACTTCGTAGAACCTACGATTTTTACTGACACCTCACCGGAAATGCGCATTGTTCAAGAGGAAATTTTCGGACCGGTGTTGGTCGTCCAGAAATTCAAAGATGAACAAGAAGCCATCTCGTTGGCTAACAACACAATTTATGGACTGGCAGGCGGAGTCTTTACCCAAGATGGTGCTAAAGGACTCCGAGTCATTAAGAAGCTGCGGGCAGGTATTACCTGGATCAACGCTTACAATCCAACGTATAACGAAGCTCCGTGGGGAGGCTACAAACAGAGCGGTTTGGGTCGCGAACTCGGTACCTTTGGTTTTGAGGAATATACCGAGGTGAAACAGATCAACATCAATCTCGAACCGTTGCCCCTCGGTTGGTTTAAAGAGCGGTAAGTTTTTTTTCTTGGCTAGTCTGGCATACTTTGAAACTTATATTCAATTAGGCAGGAATTTATTAGGTAAGGGAAAGAGGGGCTTAGAATGAGTAAAGAGCAGGCACTAAAAGAACTTGACAGGGCACTCGGTTATATTACTGGCCATGAGCTCAGTATAGAAGACAAGGGAAGAATCGTCGAAGATGCGATAGAAAATTATAACAACTATGTCAATCCCGGCTGGCTTAAATACCGCAAATCCGTTTCTACAAATGCCGCCTTTGTTGAGTGGATGGATCACGATTCTTATTTTTACGATGTTTATGGTGAAGAATTCATTGATTGCTTAGGTGGGTTTGGCATCTATATGTGCGGTCATCGAAATCCGGAAATCTTAGAGGCGGTCGAGGCACAGCTTCACCGGCAGGCACTGCACAGCCAAGAACTGCTTGATCCGCTGCGCGGTTATCTGGCCAAAGCGATGGCTGAAATTACCCCCGGTGACTTGCAATACTGCTTTTTCACCAATGGTGGTGCTGAAGCTGTTGAGATGGCGCTTAAACTCGCTCGTATTGCCACGGGCGGCCGCTGGTATATCTCCACCATTGGAGGTTTCCATGGCAAATCAATGGGTGCACTATCGATGGGAGGGAAAGGTACTTACCGCATTCCCTATCTGCCTATAGTGCAGCAGGTGCAGCACGTGGAATATGGAGTGGCAGCGGATATCCGTAAAGCAATCAAAAACCTCACAGCTGTGGGAGAGGGAGTAGCGGCTGTTATCCTCGAACCGATCCAGGGCGAAGCCGGTGTTATCCTCCCACCTGAAGGCTATCTCCAGGAGGTTCGTAAGATCTGTGACGAATATGGGGTCTGTTTAATCTTTGATGAAATCCAGACCGGCATGGGTCGGACGGGTTCTATGTTTCGCTGCGAGGCAGAAGGAGTAACCCCTGACATCATGACCTACGGCAAGGCCTTCGGCGGAGGTATCATGCCCATCACTGGTATTATAGCCCGCCCTCATCTGTGGACTCAGGAGCTCCAGGATAATCCTTGGATACTTGGCTCCCCAACCTTCGGCGGCAATCCCCTGGCCTGCGCAGCGGCGATTGCAACGATAAACTTCATGCTCAAATATGACATTCCGCTGCAGGCAAAAGAAAAAGGTCAATATCTGATGAGCAAGCTTAAGGGGGTCCAGGCCAAGTATCCGCGCGTTCTAAGTGAAATCCGCGGCATTGGCTTGATGATTGGGGTTGAGTTCCCCAAATCGGAGATCGGCTATATTGTGGCCAAAGGCATGTTTGCACGACGTGTCATGACAGCCGGCACCCTCAACAATTCTAAGGTAATCCGCTTTGAGCCTGCGGCGACCACTTCTTACGAGGATTTTGACATCGTTGTCGAACGCTTTGAGCAGGCAGTTGCTGAAGCGGATAAGCAGATTGATGCGCTCTAATAATCAACGCTCCCCTAAGGCAAGTGCGATCATCTTAAGGAAGGTTTGGTCGATGTGAGAAAGAGAACATCTTAGCAGATTTGCACCAAAACCAGAAATATCATGGGGAGGGATGCTGAGCTTCTCTCCCCGCACCTTTGGAGGATTACTTATGTTGGAATTTGATTACCATTTACCTGTTAATCTCGTGTTCGGTTGCGGAAAATCAGATACCATTGGTGAAAAAGCGGCGGCACTGGGCAAGCGCGCTCTGCTCGTCACTGGCGGCAGCAGCACCAAACGCTCCGGCCTTTTGCATAAGATTGAAACACTTTTGCAAGAGAACAAGGTTTCCTTTTGTTTATTTGACAAGGTCACCCCGAATCCTTTGACTACCACAATCTACGAAGGGGCAGCACTGGCAGCTGCGGAGGGCTGCGACGTTGTAATCGGCGTAGGTGGAGGCAGCAGTATTGACGCTGCGAAGGGTATTGCCTTTCAAATAGTTAACAGCGGTGATATCAATGACTATGTTTTTGGCCGCAAACTCAGTGATCAAGCCCTGCCTGTGATTGCCATACCGACCACTTGCGGTACGGGAAGTGAAGGAAACGGTTTTGCCGTAATGACCAATCCGGAAACTATGGATAAAAAATCTTTGCGCTGTAAGGCCATTGTGCCTGCCTGTTCCATAATAGATCCGCTGCTTATGACTACCCTGCCAAAATCCACGCTGGCTGGCGTTGGTTTTGATGCCCTTTGTCACTGTATGGAGGGGTATTTGTCCTCTCTAGCGCAACCGCTGACCAGAATGCAGGCTTTGGAAGGCATCCGCCTAAGTGCCTATGGCCTTTGCAAGGTATATAATGATCCGTCAGATCTTGCCAGCTGGGAGCAGCTGTGTTTCGCCAGTACACTTGGCGGAATGGTTATTAATACAGCCGGTGTTACAGCACCGCATGGAATGGAACATCCTGCAAGCGGTTTGAAAAATATTGTTCATGGCAGGGGGCTGGCAGCCCTTGCCCCGGTAATTTTTGAAGAATCAATCAGTGGTGCACCTGAGAAATTTGCTGTTATTTCTAAACTTTTAGGTGGCAAGGATGAAAATGACTGTGTACCGAAAATTAGAGAATTACTTACTAAAATTGATTTAGCAACGACCCTGGGCGAGCAAGGAGTTACTCTGGAAGATGTGGATTGGATGGCGGAAAATTGCCTGAAAGTTTCTGCAGCAGGTATCGCCAATCACCCGGTTGTATTTAGTTTGGAAGAAATTAAAAAGATTTACCGGAAAGCCTTATAAAAAGTATACAACGTAGGTTTTTCTACCAGGAATATTAATTTTCCTTACCTCAGTGGTGCTGTAAAACGGTATGGGAGTCGTAAAAAATATTTATAGTTTAAGGAGATAATTTATTATGCTTAGAGATGCTTTGCCAAAAATAAATACACCTTTGCCGGGCCCGAAAGCCAAAGCAATAATAGAAAGGAGAGGAGAGGCTGTTCCAAGCGCCATAAACTGTATTTATCCCTGCGTAATCAGCAGAGGGGAAGGTGCAATGCTGGAAGATGTGGACGGTAATATTTTTCTCGATTGGGTTGGAGGAGTAGGTGTACTGAATATAGGGTACAGTCATCCTGAACTAATAGAGGCTGTCAAAGAACAGTCCGATAAATATTTCCATGCTATGATGAACATAGTGACTCATGAAGGGTATATTAAGCTTGCAGAAAAAATGAACCAAATTATCCCCGTCAAAGGTGAAAAAAGAAAGACAATGTTTGTAAACTCCGGCGCAGAAGCTGTTGAAAATGCCGTCAAAATTGCTAAGTCTTATACAAAGCGGCCTAACATCATCGTATTTTCGGGCGCTTTTCATGGCCGAACCCTGCTTGCTTCTGCTATGACTTCCAAGAAGGCTTATTCCTTCGGTATTGGTCCATTCCCAGATGGGGTATACCGGGCAGAATTCCCCTATCTATTTAGAGGACCGCAAGGATATACGGAAGAAGAGAAAATAGCTTATTATGCGGATAAATTTCAAAAAGTATTTGAAGAAGCATCACCGCCAGAATATGTGGCCGCAGTTGTTTTTGAGCCTGTGCAAGGAGAGGGTGGCTTTATTCCTGCACCTTTAGAGTGGGTCAAGGCTATCCGAAAAATATGTGATGAAAACGGTATACTAATGATTGCCGATGAAGTTCAGACGGGCTTTGCTCGTTCGGGCAGGATGTTTGTTTCAAACTACTGGTCTGAGGCTGGTTGTGCTCCAGACATTATAACAACTGCAAAATCTATAGCCGGCGGAATTCCACTTAGCGCCGTTACAGCCAGCGCCCAAATTTTTGACGGTGTTAAAAGCAGTATTATCGGAGGTACTTTCGGCGGAAACCCTATTGCCTGCGCGTCTGCCCTAAAGGTTATAGAAATTATTGAGCGGGATAACTTGTGTGACCGTTCTCTAGATATTGCTGAAAAATGTAAAGAAAAATTCAACCTGTGGAAAGAGAACTATGAAGAGGTTGGCGACGTAAGAGGTATAGGGTGTATGATGGGCATTGAATTCGTTTCTGACAAAAAGAGTAAGAACCCTAATTCCAAATTGGTTTCGGATATTGTGAGGTATGCGGCATCAAACGGCTTGATCATAGAAAGTGCGGGAATTTATGCAAATGTCATAAGATTTTTGTGCCCATTGGTTGTTACTGATGCACAGCTTGAAAGCGGATTGCAAATTTTAGAGTCAGCCATTGAGAAATGCAGATAGAATTGAATTTGCTATCCTTTTGAACTGGGAAGCAACAGGGTATGCCAGTCAAAGATAGGAGTATTATGGAAGTTATTTATGAAATCAAGTGCCAACATTGTAACAATAAAATTAAGATTAGTAATTTTGAGATGAAAGGGGTTCATACGTTTCACGACGGTAGAACCTATATGTATTTCCGATGTCCGGAATGTGTAAGGATATGTCATTGCTTTCAAGAACGAGGTAATAACAACATCGAATTTTGTAATATGAATTTTATCGGAGGCAAATACGGCGATCAAGCTTGAGGTTCCAAGTGCGGCTCACTGGAAGGTACAGATAATTTTGGCCGGGACATCTTCAGTCGAGTGATCTTTGATGCAAGAATTTCTTTGTGGACAGGTCTAATTGAAGTCGGCCCCCACTTCTATAAGTGGGGGCGGGTCCTTCGTTAACGCAAGTTCACTATAGGCTGATAGAGCTGCATTTTTGTTTTATTGGGTTTTGGGCAAACTGAAGTAAAACGTTGCGCCTTCATCAACCTTTCCTGTCATCCAGGCTAAACCATGATGTCTCTTAAGAATTTTTTGGACGATAGCAAGACCGACACCGGAACCTTCGAACTCATTTTGCGAATGGAGTCGCTGAAAGACGTTAAATAATCGTGAAGCATAACGCATATCAAAGCCTGCACCATTGTCTCTGACAGAGATGATATATTCAGTCTCATTTTCTGAAGATGAGATATCAATACAAGCATCTTTGCGAATGCGAGTGTATTTTAAAGCATTGGAGAGAATATTGATAACGAGGAGTTTGATCATGACTGGGTCACCTTGAATGAAGGGGATATAATTAATCCTAAGGTTTACATTTCTTGGAGGCTCAAGATTGATGAGCTCGTCGTAAACTTTCTTAAATAGTTGCTTTAAATTAATAGGTTCGATGTTCATCGGCATTTCACTCATTCTTGAGAGCTCAAGTAAATGGTCAACAAGTTTGACAACTTCCTGCGACTTTTGCTGAATGTTATCAATTAGTTCCAGGCCATCGTTATCCAGTAGAATTGAGTAGTCTAAAGCCAGGTATTCTGTGAGTTTTCTGAGGGAGAGCAGCGGAGCTTTTAAGTCATGAGCAACGGTATAGCAAAAACTATCCAGTTCTTGATTCGCCTTGATCAAGGATTCTGTTTGTTTTTTAAGCTTGATATGGGTATGGACTCGAGCAAGAAGTTCTGAAGTATTAAAAGGCTTAACGACATAATCCTGGGCACCGAGTTCAAATCCTTTTTTAATACTTTCCGCATCATTGCTGGATGTCAGAAAAATAATGGGAATATAGCTAAAATCACTTTCGGTTTTAAGAATTCGGCAGATGTCGAAGCCATCCATTTCCGGCATGTAGACATCTAAGAGGATAAGATCCGGAGGATGCTGCTCAATTAACTTAAAAGCAATACTCCCTTTGGTAGCGATGCGCACTTTAAAGTTGCTTTCCCGCAGCATCATTACAGCCGTTTCAATATGTTCCGGTGTATCGTCCACCAGGAGGATTTCTGGTTGATTCATTGCTTGGGTAAAATCCAAAAAGACCAGCTCCAATTGATTTGATAGTAAAATTCTAAAGGAAGGGTTCTGCTAAAACAAGTGATAACTAATAAGGCAAGTTCGAGCCGGTAAAACAAGTCAGAGGCTAAAGCGGTCCTTGCTTAGGGTCTAATTCTATTATATAATACATTTAACCTATTGGGTATTAAGGCAACGGAGCCTGTTTGAAGGATCAAACTCGCTCCGTTGCTTTTTTTATCCAATCGTAAGACTCCCACTTCTTGTAAGTGGGAGTGGGTCCCCCGTACTCTGCTTCGGTGGGGGTAGAGTCCCCCAACGAAGTCTCGATGTTCAGCTTTAGCTGAACGAGTTCATTGGAGATGAGTCAAATGCCATCAAAAATTATCATCAAACAATCGACAATTAGTGCCTTAATGGTAGGAATCTTTTTTCTAATTGCGATCCTGCTGGGAAGCAGTGTTGTTTACATGAGTTCAAGCATTAAAGATGAACAGAATGCCGAAAAAAGAAGAACAGAATTTAAACAACTGGGCATTGATTTAGCCAATGCTTCGGATTATTTAACGGATGAAGCGCGCAAGTATGCGGTAACCAATGATAAGACTCATATGAACAAATACTGGGAGGAGATCAACGTTACCAAAACACGGGATCATGTAATCTCTCGGCTGGCGGAACTACACTCTCCCAGTGAAGAAATGGCCTTGTTGGCTGAGGCGAAAAAGAATTCAGATGCCCTGGTGAACACGGAAAGACATTCCATGCGGCTTGTACTTAATGCCTTGCAGGAACCGGAGGCGCAAATGCCGCCAGAAGTGGCTTCCTACAGTTTAAGTGCCGAAGATCAAAAGCTGAGTGCTGAGGAAAAGCTGGCTAAAGCACGGGACATCATGTTTGATGCTAAATACGATGCCGACAAGCGGAGCATTATGGACCCCATCGACAAATTCCAGCAGATTATGAATACCCGCTTGGAAGCAGAATTGGAAAGTGCCCGGAATGCCACCCAAAGGGCAGCGATCCTGCAGGCAATCTTAGCAGTTATTATTATTGGTGCGGTTGCGGTATTGCTGCGAATTCTCTTTACACAGGTGACGTTTCCCATCAGGAATTATACCGAATTGTTAAAAGTATTTTCCTTTAACAAGGAAAACTTCAGCTTGTTGGCGGAAGGCTCCCTGGAACTCAGATTGCTTGCCAATACCTTTAATGACTTATACCGGTCCTTTCAGGAGGAATTAGTCAAGCGAAAACACGCCGAAGAAAAAATGAAAACTGCTAAAGAAGAAGCCGAAAAAGCTAATAATGCTAAAAGTGAATTTTTGGCCAATATGAGTCATGAGATAAGGACGCCGCTGAATACAATTATTGGTTATCTCTATTTACTTGATCATACCGAATTTACGCTCAAACAGAAGCAATACCTGCAAAATGTAAATATGGCAGCTAAGAGCCTATTGGGGATTATTAATGAAATTCTTGATTTTTCTAAGATTGAAGCCGGCCGGATGATTCTCGAAGTTGTGGAATTCAACCTATACGAGACAGTCAGGGAGATATGCAGTTTGTTTGAACTTGAAGCTCAGCACAAAGGCTTAAGTTTTCACTGTGAAATACAAGGGGATGTTCCGCGCTATGTAAAAGGGGATGTGACAAGACTCAAGCAAGTTCTTTTAAATCTCTTATCCAATGGAATTAAGTTTACGGACAAGGGAAAATTGGAAGTTTTAGTTGAAGTTATAAAAAGCGGCGGCAGCCAGGTTTACCTTCGTTTTAGTATTTCTGACACTGGAGTAGGCATACCTGAGGAACAAATGAAGCATTTGTTTGAGGTATTTACCCAAGGGGATGCCTCTACTTCCCGAAAGTATGGGGGAACCGGCTTAGGGCTGGCTATATGCAAAAAAATTGTCAGCCTCATGGCGGGGGAAATTAGTGTCCGTAGTAGAACGGGAAAAGGATCAACCTTTTGGTTTACGGCAAAATTAGAAATCGCCGGTTATGTAGCGGCATCTTCTCAAAGCGAAAAACTAAACTCGCGGCTGTTTGCTGCTAAAAAACTTCTATTGACGGAGGATAATCAAATAAATTTACAAATGACCCAAGAGATTCTCGAAAACCTTGGGTTTGAAGTTGACACAGCTCAGAGCGGTTTTGATGCAGTATCCCTGGCCGCAAGAACCCGTTATGATGTCATTTTGATGGATATTCGAATGCCTGAAATGGATGGCTATGAAACGGCCCGGCGTATCTTAGAACTTAAAGGTATAGATGCTCCGCCGGTTATCGCCTTATCGGCAGATGCTGTTGAGGGGGTTGCTGAAAGGGCCAAATCGGCAGGAATGAGCGGCTACTTAACGAAGCCCCTAAACCCTGGGAAACTGATTGAAGAGTTAAGAAACTTTCTGTACCAAGGATCAACTGAATCGATTGAATCGAGCGGATTGGCGGAACAAGCCGTAACAGAAGAAGATAATTCGGATACATGGATCGATTTTGAAAGTGTCCTGGCGCGCTTACAAGGCAAGCGGGAAGGCTATAAGCATATCCTGGAGAGATTCCTGGCTACCCATAAAAATGATCATAATCAATTAAGTTTACTTTTGACAAAGGGGGATTTTGCTGAAGCCAAAATACTGATCCACACACTTAAGGGAATTTCAGCAACTATTGGAGCAAGGAAACTGAACGAAGTATCCCTGCGCTTAGAAAATGCTCTAGGCAGCCGAAATGAAGAGATGATGGCTCAAGAAATAAATCAGTATGCCAAAGTCTTGGCAGCAACTTTAAAAGCTGCAGCTCAGTTTGTTGCTGACTCCCCCCTAGATGCAGAAGAATTTTCTGTAAGAAATAAAACTGTTTATAACGAGCTGGATAGACTTGTTAAGCTTCTGGAAGAAGGGGATGCTGAAGCGACGACTGTGTTTGCAGCTTGTCAGTCTTTTCTGAAGTCAGGGTTGAGTAGTCAGGACTATAACCAACTGAGTGAAACAATTTTCACGTACAATTTTGAAGAGGCCGCAGTTCAGCTAAAGAAAGTTTTAACTCAAAAGGGTGCGGCCTCGACAGCCTAGACAAGGAGGTTAGGCAGGTGTTTAAAGTCTTAATTGTTGATGATGATAAAGCCGTAAGGTACATGTTAAGGAGATATAGAAATTGGGCGGATTATGGATTTCAAATGCAAGAAGAGGCTTGTGACGGCAAAGAAGCCTTGCGAAAACTGGGAAATTGTCAAATTGATCTTGTCATAACTGATATAAGGATGCCGGGGATGGACGGGATAGAGTTTCTCAGCGAACTGCGGGAGCGGAAATGGGATATTTGTACCATTTTGTTGAGTACGCACAGCGATTTTGAATATGCCAAACAAGGAATACGCTTAGGGGCCTTTGATTATATGACCAAACCACTGGAGGATGAGATTCTCAGCGAAGCTTTACAAAGAACGAAAGAATATTTGGAGGAAAGAAACCAACAAAGAATAAGGGCTGAGGAAGAACATAGACTGATTGAAGAAAGCCTGACTCTCTTTTACCCTAAAAATCGAGAAGAGCGAATTGCAGATTTTATCCTCCAAGGAAATTGGGGAGCATTGACTGAAGCGGAAATGGCTTTTGCGGATTTAAGTAAGTTACTAGATCAAGACCTGTTTAAGACGGCCAAGTTACTGGAAATCATGCTTTTAAACTTAACCGGAACCATATTTCAGGAATACTCCTGGCTCCAGAAGGTTGAAAACGAGGCTTTTGACCATGTTCTTCAGGATACCCATTCTTTGTATGCACTGAAATCGGAGTTTCTGGACCGCATTAAAGAGTCGGTCAATGTGATAAAGAAATATGAGCTTCATCAGAGAGACAGTATGCTCAGAAAAGCCTGCCAATACTTAATTGATCATCTAGGCGATGATCTTACCCTCGAGTCAATTGCCCATGAAGTCCACGTGAGCAAAGACTATCTAGGGAAGGTTTTTAAACAAAAAATTGGAGTGAACTTTAATGATTACTCTACAAAGGTCAAAATGGAATATGCCAAGCACTTGCTTGGAACCGGCAAATATAAGAACTATGAAGTGAGTGAAAAACTTGGCTACAGCAGTCCGGATTATTTTTGCCGACTATTTAAGAATTACACCGGTTTTACTCCTTTACAGTTTCGAAAGCTGGAAGAGTAAAATTTTTTAACCGTTTTTTTAGGGTAAAAAAAGCTGTTTTGTAAGGTTTGATTTCTCTTGGATAAATGCAAAAATGAATATAGTTTAACTGGCAAAGGCGCTGAGAATAAATGTTCTGTACCTTACGAGGTAGAGAAAACATTTTTTACAGCGCCTTTTTGCTTGGTTCGATAGCGCTATCGCAACTCTTCAGCATTGATCGCGGCCAATCATGCTGTCTTAGCTCAAGGGGAGGATGGAAGATATGAAAAAGATTTTAGCGACGCAACTAAAAAAACGCCTAACGGGAGTAATTTCCCTGACACTTGTTGCCGGATTACTGCTAACAGGCTGTGGAGCCGCTCAGACTAGTCAACCGGCGGCAACTACAAGTTCAGGGAACACTTCAGGTAACACAATTAAAGTTGGAATTCTTCATTCCTTAAGCGGAACGATGGCTATTAGTGAAGTGTCGGTCAAAGATGCGGAAATGATGGCGATTGATGAGATTAACGCGGCGGGTGGAGTATTAGGCAAAAAAATCGAGCCGGTGGTGGAAGACGGCGCTTCAGACTGGCCTACTTTCGCTGAAAAGGCCAAGAAACTGTTGCAGCAAGACAAGGTGGCGACTGTCTTCGGCTGCTGGACCTCGGCCAGCCGCAAAGCAGTATTGCCTGTATTCGAAGAAAACAATGGCTTACTTTGGTATCCGGTTCAATATGAAGGGATGGAATCATCCCCCAATATTTTCTACACCGGGGCTGCGCCTAATCAGCAGATCGTTCCGGCGGTAGAGTGGTTGTTCAAAAATAAAGGCAAGAAATTCTTCCTGCTGGGATCGGATTATGTATTCCCCAGAACCGCCAACAAGATTATTAAAGCCCAGCTTAAAGATTTAGGCGGCGAAGTGGTTGATGAAGAATACACACCACTTGGGTTTACCGACTATAGTACCATCATCAACAAAATTAAAGCCACAAAACCAGATGTTGTTTTCAATACTTTGAATGGCGACAGCAACGTTGCGTTCTTTAAGCAGCTTAAGGATGCGGGGATCACTTCTAAAGACCTGACAACCCTTTCAGTAAGTGTCGCTGAGGAAGAAGTCCGTGGTATTGGCGCCGCCAACATGGCCGGGCAATTGGTATCCTGGAACTACTATCAAACAACCGATACCCCGGAGAATAAAGAATTTGTGAAGAAATACCAAGCCAAATATGGGGCTGACCGTGTAACTGATGATCCGATTGAAGCAGGTTATGATGCCGTATATTTATGGGCAGCAGCTGTCAAGAAAGCAGGCTCCACCGATGTGGATAAGGTCCGGCAGGCTGCCAAAGGAATTGAGTTCCAGGCACCGGAAGGCCAGGTTAAAATCGAGGGTGAAAATCAACACCTTTGGAAAACGGTCAGAATTGGTGAGGTTGCCGCCGATGGCTCGATTAAGGAGATTTGGAGCACCGGCAAGGCGGTCAAACCTGATCCTTATCTAAAATCCTACCCTTGGGCTAAAGGACTCAGCAATTAGAAGAATTCATGTTCTTAATGATGGTTTAAATGTTGGTTTAACGGTGCAGGCTTATTGCCTTCCGCCGTTAAACCCCAGCCTTATAAAGAAAACTTGGCAGGCGTCCGAAGACACTGCCTTCGCGCTTGTGAGTCTCTGGTGAGGGCGAACGTCTAGTTGGACTTATACTTTCTGCCTTGAAAAAGCGATGGAAAAGGTGGTGGAAGAATGGGAACTTATCTCCTGCAAATTTTTAATGGAATCAGCGTCAGCTCTATTCTTATATTAGCCGCACTGGGTCTAGCCATTACGTTTGGTTTGATGAAAATCATCAACATGGCCCATGGTGAGTTCATTATGATAGGTGCCTATGTAACGTATCTCATGCAGAATCAATTCCTGCATTTGCCTAAAAGCTTATTCGGACTCTACTTTATCTTGGCTATTCCTGCGTCGTTTATCGTTTCCGGTCTTGTCGGCTTTGTCCTGGAACGTACAGTTATACGGCACCTTTACAATAGACCGCTGGACAGTTTGCTGGCAACCTGGGGTGTTAGCTTGGTGCTTCAGCAGCTGGCCCGCAATATTTTTGGCGCACCGAATGTTGATGTGAAAAGTCCGGCCTGGCTGGACGGCGGACTTGTTCTAAGTCAAGGGCTGCAATTGCCTTATAAGCGGCTGTTTATTATCGTTTTGGTCATTGTTTGTCTGCTCAGCATGTTTCTCCTGCTTTACAAAAGCAAAACCGGACGAAGAATCCGGGCAGTCATGCAGAACCGGGAAATGGCCGAGAGTATGGGGATCAATACTCGCAGAGTGGACGCTTACACTTTTGCTATTGGTTCAGGGTTTGCCGGAATTGCCGGCTGTGCTTTAACCCTGCTCGGTTCCATAGGGTCGACCTTAGGGACGAATTATATTGTCGATACCTTTATGGTTGTTGTTCTGGGCGGAGTAGGAACCCTCGTGGGAACAGCGGCGGGGGGGCTTTTAATCGGGACGGCGAACACGACCCTTGAATTTTTGACTAATGCTTCTCTGGGTAAGGTCCTGGTCTTTATCTTAATTATTACCTTATTACAGTGGAGGCCTAATGGGTTGTTCAATATCAGCAGCCGTTCTTTAGATGACTAAGGATGCTGCTGATGGAAAGGGGGATGACAATGACTGAGGCCAATGATCGAAATTCGCAATTTGATTTTCGACGTTTAATAAAATCTAAAGAGTTGCTTGTGTTCGCTTTCCTTATTTTACTTTTAGTATTCGCTCCCTTATTTTTATCAATTTTTAGAATCAATCTACTGGGAAAATTTATAGCGTATGCTATTTTGGCAATTGGTTTAGATTTGATTTGGGGATTTACCGGTATTCTCAGTCTTGGACATGGCGTTTTCTTTGGACTTGGAGCATATTGTATGGCCATGTACCTCAAATTAGAAGCCGCCCAAGGGAAACTGCCGGATTTTATGTCCTGGAGCGGCTTGGAATCTCTCCCCTGGTTTTGGAAACCCTTTACTAACAGCGCTTTGGCCTTCGCCATGGCCATCTTGATTCCAACTGGGTTGGCTTTCGTAATTGGTTTTTTTACCTTTAAGAATCGTATTCGGGGAGTTTATTTCTCTATCTTATCTCAAGCTTTGGCTATTATTTTTAGTGTGCTCTTTGTTGGCCAACAGGCTTACACCGGCGGAACAAACGGTCTGACAAACTACAGGAGCATCATGGGTTTTTCTTTGTCAAGCGATACCACAAAGCTTATTTTATATTACATTTCCTTAGCTCTTCTTGTTGTGACTTATCTCTTCTGCAACTTTTTAGTTAAACGAAGAATCGGCAGGATCCTTGTCGCCATCCGGGACGGGGAAAACCGGGTAAGGTTCTCGGGGTATAATCCGGCTACCTATAAAATTTTTGTCTATTGTTTGTCTGCGGCCATTGCCGGTCTTGCCGGTGCTGTCTTTGTGCCTCAGGTCGGTATTATTTCTCCGGCGGAAATGGGGATAGTGCCTTCGATTGAAATGGTTATCTGGGTGGCAATTGGCGGCCGCGGAACACTGATCGGCGCTGTGATTGGGGCAATTTTGGTCAATGCTTTGAAAAGCGGAATCAGTGACAGCTTTCCGGATGTCTGGTCGTACTTCATTGGTTTAGCCTTTGTCCTTGTTGTCTTGTTAATGCCCCAGGGGATTGTTGGGCTGGTCAAAGAAATGGCTCGGAAATTTAAGCAAACCCCTAACCATACCGAGCACCTAAGTACCGATAAAGCGGCTTAACCCGCAGAACAACAGAATTGAAAGGCGGTGGGGACATGGATTCCATTTTGCAAATTGATAATTTAACGGTCAGTTTTAACGGATTCAGGGCTGTAAATCATGTTAAGACAGAGGTTGAGAAAGGTGAGATTCGTTTTTTTATCGGACCCAACGGCGCCGGCAAAACAACGTTGCTCGATGCCATTTGTGGGCGGGTTAAGCCTCAATCCGGACAAGTTTTGTTTTCCGGCAATCTGGACGTTACTCGCTATTCGGAACACGAGATTGTTAATATCGGCATAGGCAGAAAGTTTCAGGTGCCTTCCGTATTTACGCACATGAGCGTTTACGAAAATATGGAACTTGCGGTGGTCAAAGACAGGTCGTTATATTCGTCTGTTTTTCACAAACTGAACAAAGAGCAACACGAGAGAATTGAAGAGATCTTAGTGACAATCGGTTTATATAAAAAACGCTTGAACACCCCTAAGGCCTTATCTCACGGGGAAAAACAGTGGCTGGAGATTGGCATGCTTCTGGCCCAGGAGCCCAAGCTTATGCTTTTAGATGAACCGGTTGCCGGTATGGGCCGTTCCGAAACGGATGCCACCGGGAAACTTTTGGAAAAAATAGCTCAAAATTGTACCATCATCGTAGTGGAACACGATATGGAATTTGTCCGAGATTATGCCACTAAGGTTACGGTCCTGCATGAAGGGGCCATATTGGATGAGGGAAGTGTCTCTGAGGTTCAAAGCAATCAAAAGGTAATCGATGTATACCTTGGACGGGGTGGAGAAGGCGAATGCTTGATGTAACAAAACTAGAGGCCAATTATGAAGAAAGCATCATCCTAAATCATTTAAATGTGCAGGTTCCTAAAGGGCAGGTGGTCTGCCTTCTCGGACGCAACGGGGTGGGCAAGACGACTTTCTTAAAAAGTATTATGGGCTTGGTTCGTACCCCTAAGGGAAGCATTAAGTTTAACGGACAGGAAATTATTGCGAAACCTACGTATTTTAGAGTGAGGCAAGGGATTAGTTATGTCCCTCAAGGGAGGGATATTTTTCCCCAGTTATCGGTTCAGGAAAATCTATTGCTTGGTCTTGAGGCCCTTGGCGGCAAGGGAAGTATTGATGAAAAGATTTACGACTTGTTTCCGGTTTTAAAAACAATGCTGCAACGAAAAGGGGGAGACTTAAGCGGGGGGCAGCAGCAGCAGCTGGCGATTGCCCGGGCCTTGGTAGCTAAGCCAAAATTACTGATCCTCGATGAACCAACGGAAGGAATTCAGCCTTCTGTGATCCAGGAAATCGGCCGGGTCATTAAACAATTGAAACAGGATGAGAACTTAACGATCTTGATTGTCGAGCAGTATCTGGACTTTGCCGTGGAGGTTTCTGACTATTATTACGTCATGGAAAAAGGACGCATCGTGGCCAAAGGTTTCACTCGGGAAATCAATAAAGAGGAGATTCAGAGACTCCTGGCCATTTAAATTCGGATCAGGAAAGGGGGTTAGGGGATGCATCTTAGTCCGGCCGAAAAAGATAAATTATTAATTTATACTGCAGGACAGGTGGCGCGTGACCGCTTAAACCGGGGCCTAAAATTGAATTATCCGGAAGCCGTGTCCTTGATCAGCGCCGAACTCTTGGAACGAATTCGGGAGGGTTATAGCGTCGCCCAGCTCATGGAACTGGGGCTAAAGATCTTAAGTCGTGATCAGGTTATGGAAGGGGTTCCGGAAATGATTGAGGAAATTCAGGTTGAGGGAACGTTTCCCGACGGGACGAAATTGGTGACCGTTCATCATCCGATCCTTTAGATTCAGGTTTGGGTTTGAAGATGAGACCAGGTTTTTGGCTAAAGGAGGTAAATGTTAATGATACCGGGAGAGGTTAAATTGGCCAAAGGCATTATCGAGGCCAATCAAGGTTTGAAAACAGAAACCCTGGTCGTTGAGAATGCCGGGGACCGGCCCATTCAGGTGGGATCGCATTTTCATTTTTTTGAAGTAAACAGGTATTTAATTTTTGCGCGGGCCTTAGCCTGGGGTATGCGTTTAAATATTCCTTCCGGGACTGCAGTTCGCTTTGAACCCGGGGAAAGCCGCAAGGTAAACCTTGTTCAATTTTCGGGTAAAGGGCCTTGGTTGGGAGCTAATAACTTAAGTTCCGGCTGTATGGACAAGTCAGCATGTATAGAGCGGGCCAAAGAACAAGGGTTTATAAGGTGATGGTTAGGACCTGCTTGAGAATGTGAGGAGGAATGAAACTGTGACATTGAATATGACCCGCCGTCAGCATGCCGATATGTATGGACCAACCACTGGCGATAAAATTCGTTTGGCAGATACGGAATTGTGGTTGGAAGTAGAAGATGATTTGACCAGCCCCGGTGATGAAGCCAAATTTGGCGGTGGGAAGGTTATTCGCGATGGGATGGGTCAGGACCCTCAAGCCTTGAACGAGGCTATGGACGTAGTTATCACCAATGCCGTAGTTATCGACCATTGGGGTATTATCAAGGCTGACATTGGGATTAAGAAAGGTCGGATTTATGGCTTGGGCCGTGCAGGAAATCCTAAAACAATGGCTGGAGTTAACCTGCCGATTGGGGCTGGGACCGAGGTGATTGCCGGAGAAAACTCTATCGTTACGGCAGGCGGAATTGACAGCCATATTCATTTTATTTCTCCGCAGCAAGTTGAAACGGCCATTGCTTCCGGCGTTACAACCATGCTAGGAGGCGGGACCGGCCCGGCAGCCGGAACGAATGCTACGACCTGTACGCCGGGGGAATGGAATATGTACCGGATGCTGCAGGCTGCTGAAGCCTTTCCAATTAATATGGGATTTTTCGGGAAAGGGAATAATTCGCTGCCCGAACCTTTGATAGCCCAAGTAAACGCCGGGGCCATGGGCCTCAAACTGCACGAGGACTGGGGATCAACACCTGCCGCTATTGATTGCTGCCTGAAAGTTGCCGATGACTATGATATTCAGGTCGCTATTCATACGGATACCCTGAATGAAGCCGGATTTGTCGAAGATACCATTGCTGCCATTGGCGGGCGTACGATCCATACCTTTCATACCGAGGGAGCGGGAGGAGGCCATGCTCCGGATATCATTAAAGTAGCCTCGTTGCCTAATGTCCTGCCATCTTCAACAAATCCTACCCGGCCGTTTTCGGTGAATACCCTGGAAGAACATCTCGATATGCTCATGGTATGCCATCATCTCGATAAACGAGTTCCGGAAGATATCGCTTTTGCTGATTCCCGCATCCGGCCGGAAACCATTGCTGCCGAGGATATTTTACATGATCTGGGTGTCATTTCCATGATGTCTTCAGATTCTCAGGCCATGGGGCGGGTTGGCGAAGTGATCATCAGAACCTGGCAAACGGCCCATAAGATGAAGCTGCAGAGGGGTTTTTTAGAATCTGAGAGCGGAGAGAATGATAACAACCGGATAAAACGCTATATTAGCAAATACACCATTAATCCCGCCCTCACCCACGGAATCAGTCATCTGGTAGGCTCGGTTGAAAAGGGTAAATTAGCGGACCTGGTACTTTGGAATCCGAAGTTTTTTGGGGTAAAACCAAGTATGGTGATCAAGGGCGGATTTATTATGTATGCCGCTATGGGCGATGCCAATGCTTCCATTCCCACACCTCAGCCGGTGATCCAACGGCCGATGTTTGCTTCTTTTGGGCAAGCAATCGCCGCCTGTTCCTTAACGTTTATATCTCGGGCAGCGGATTCAGAAAAACTGGCCAGAGAGTTAAAACTGGCCAAACAGCTTGTTCCGGTGAAGAACTGCCGCAATATTGGCAAGGCCGATATGAAGCATAACTCGGCGACACCGCAGATATCAGTGGACCCTGAAACGTATCAAGTGACTGCCGACGGAGAGAACCTGACTTGTGAACCCCTTGAAGTCCTGCCTCTGGCTCAGCGCTACTTTATGTTTTAGGATGGGAGGGAGTTTAAGCTGATGATAGTTACGAAAGTGGTAGGTAAGCTGAGAGACTTGGAAGAAGATCAGCAGCCTGAAAAAGAGGCTTTAACCGTTGAACAGGTCTTCCTTTCCTGGGATGAACTTCAGAAGAGAATTCTGCGCAAGATATCGGATGTGGGCCGGGATATAGGAATCCAACTGGAGAGCGGGCATCTGCATTCTGGGGATATTCTTCACCGGGAAGATAACCACGTCATTGTTGTAAGGGTAAAGGAAGAAGCTGTCTTGCATGTTCCGGTCCTGAATATGAAGGAAATGGGTTTGGCTGCCCATGCCATCGGCAATATGCATGCCCCCATCGAGGTTAAGAGCGATGCTTTGCTGACCCCTTATAATTCGGTACTCTTCGAACAGCTGATTAAGCTGGGTTTGTCCCCAGTTAAAGAGAACCGGGTTTTCGCACCATGATGGACATATTTTCTTTGGAAAAAGGACTGCGCTTGATGCAGCTGGCGGATTCCTCCTTTCCTTCAGGAGGGTTTACCCAATCTTTCGGAATGGAAACTTTGATTCAGCGCGGGGACATTAATAGCAAGGAAGAATTAAACCGCTTTATGCGGACCTTTCTATATTACACTTGGCGGCCTACAGATTTACTCGCGGTAAAACTTGCTTGGGATGCTGCCCGGCAATCTGACAGGCAGCGGCTTGCTTTATTAGACAGGCGGTTAAATGCTCTGAAATTGCCCTCGGAAAGCCGTGCAGGCAGTCACAAGATGGGGAAGAGGCTGCGCCAATTACTTGCGGAAATTGATGCTGATTACTCTGTTGACCTAAGTTTCCCCTTTGGTCATCATGCTATTATTCTGGGACATTATGGAGCCAGCGCTAAAATCGAATTACCCTTGCTGCTGGCTGCTTTTGCACATATGAGTACAGCATCTCTGATTGCTAACGCTGTGCGGGCTGTCCCGTTGGGACAAACAAGCGGACAGCAGGTGCTTGCGCAGCTTCAACCCTTGCTCAATACTTGCATCCAGTGGGCAGCTGCCGCTACGGAAAAAGATTGGGGCGGCAGTGCACCGGCCTTCGATTGGGCCGCTATGGCTCATGAACAATTATATTCCCGGATTTTTATGTCTTAGGCCTTTAAGAGCTTTCTAAAAAAACTGGATAAAAGGAGGATTTCGCTATGTGGCCGATTCGTATTGGAGTAGGGGGACCTGTGGGGTCAGGCAAAACGGCCCTTGTAGAGAAACTAACTCGCTATTTGGCAGCGGATTATAGTGTTGCTGTGATAACCAATGACATATTTACTAAAGAAGACGCGGAATTCCTTTGCCGCAATGGGGTTTTGCCGGCGGATCGAATCATTGGCGTGGAAACGGGAGGATGTCCTCATACAGCCATAAGGGAAGATGCCTCCATGAATCTGGAAGCGATTGAGATTCTTAAAGAAAGATTTCCAGAGGTGAAACTTATTTTTGTGGAAAGCGGCGGGGACAATTTAGCGGCGACCTTTAGCCCGGAATTAGTTGATGTGGCGATTTATATTATTGACGTGGCCCAGGGAGAAAAAATTCCCCGCAAAGGAGGTCCTGGAATTACGCGCTCCGATCTTTTGATCATCAATAAAACAGATCTCGCTCCATATGTTGGGGCCAGTCTGGAAGTGATGACTCAAGATTCGCTGCGCATGCGCGGTGAACGGCCTTTCTTGTTTACCAATCTAAAAACAGAAGAAGGTTTAGATCAAGTTTTATTGTGGATACGGAAAAACGTGATTATGGAGGATATCGCTTTATGATTCCAAGCTTAAAACACGGTATTCTTCAAATTGAAGTTCAGCAAGAAAATGGTAGGAGTTATATCAGCTCTCTGCGGCAAAGAATGCCGCTGCATGCTTCAGCCCCCCTCTATGCCAATGATCAGAGAGCGGCTTTTTTCTTTATTATGAATCCTGCAGCCGGCCTTCTGCAAGGAGATCAGCACAGTATTTCTGTACGGGTAAAGACGGATGCACAGGCCGTTGTTTTTGGTCAAGGGGCGACCAAGGTCTTTCGCTCACCGCAAGGAAATCTCTCCCGGCAATTAACAACCTTGATTGTCGAGAAAGGGGCCAGACTCGAATATATGCCGGAAGTGGTCATACCCTTTGCCGAAGCATGTTTTTTCAGTCGCACTAATCTCTGGATTTCCAGTCAAGCATCAGCCTTTTTTTGGGAAATTACGGCTCCTGGACGGGTTGCCCGCCAAGAGCTTTTTCAATATAATTTTCTGGATCAGCAGACCCGGATTTTTTTGGATAGTGAATTAATTTGCTGTGACCGGTTTCAGCTGGAGCCGCCAAAGCTGCCTCTATTTTTACACACTTGGAACAGCTCTCTTGGCCCGATGCATGGCTATACGCATTATGGTACCTTTTGGGCCATTGATCAGCATCTGCCGGGGGTAATGGCTGAACTTTTGCAGCGCCACACGGAAGATGAAGACGGCTTTTTGGAACAGATCTCTGAACGTTATAAGATTTTGACCGCCGGAACTGAAATTAAGAGACAGGTTTATTGTTTACGGGCCTTGGGCCATAGTGCGGAAAGTATTCAAGAGGGTTTCAAAGAGATTTGGAAAATCTTGCGTTTGAGATTATTTAATGAGCCGGAGTGGCCGTGGAGAAAATTTTAGATTAGATGAGGATCACTCTAACCTGTAAACTGTCTCCATGTTTTATATTGAAAGGTAACGACGAGAGCGTTACAATATAATAATAGGGAGATGATTACTATGGAAAAAACTACGACTTTAAATCTAAGAGTTAATCCTGACGTAAAAAGAAGGGCTGAGGAAGTCCTTTCACAACTCGGCATCCCTATGTCCACAGCAATAGATATCTATCTGAAGCAGATTTCAATGACCGGCGGAATACCTTTTACTGTAACACTGCCGAAAGCACCGATTTCCGTAAACGCTGATTTGATGACAACAGACGAAATTTATGCGAAGTTAAGGCAAGGATATAACGATATCGAAAAAGGTAATGTACTGGATGCATCTGCTGCCTTTCAGAGATTTCGAGAGACACATGCATGATGCAGTATAGGATTCAAATAACGAACAGGGCACTCGCCGATATGGAGGCGATTTATAATTATATCGCTGAACAGCTACAAGCCTCGGAAGTAGCCATGGGACAGTATAACAGAATAGCTGACGCAATCGAGACGCTTGTTACGTTCCCGGAGCGTGTGAAGTTAATGGAGACAGAAGAAGAGTATGTGATGGGGCTCAGGCAAATGTCTGTTGATAACTTTTCTGTATTCTTTAATATTAGAGAAGAGCGGGTAATCATTACAAACGTTTTGTACAGTGCCAGCGATATAGACAAGCGTTTACGTGATTCCTGAAGGTATTTTTTAAAGCTGGCACGTAAAGATAATTGGAGTTGGATGAAAATCCAGCTCCTTTGTGTTTGATACAAGGCTTTATATAAACAGCCTATCTACCCAACGGATGAAAAACGAACTTCAGTATAGCACTTGGTTCGATAACTTCTGCGTTTGCAGATAGTGTCGCGAAAATTCCGATCAAACTTCCAACTTACCTTCCGCAAAGAATTACGATTAACGAAAATACCCCTACTCTTGTCGGACGCGTCATCATTCTAAACTTGCTACGTTTAGATTAGAGCAGTCATGCATATTTTCGATTAATCTCTGCAAAATATCTTCCATAGTATAAACTCGTCATTCCATGTAATTTAACTTGGAAAGGTGCTTAAGATAATGAAGAATAGGAAAAGGTCAAATCGAAAAGCAATTATTTGGTCAATCCTAGGTATAGTGGTTGTAGCTTTAGTTGTTGCAAGATTTGCTTTACCCAAGAAATTGAACTATACCGAAATTAAACCGATAGTTGGCAGTTTAACAACTTACTACAGTTTTTCCGGCAGCGTTGAAGCCAAGGACAGTCAGACAGTCTATGCGGGTCAGGCTATGCAAATAAAGGATATAAAGGTCGCCGAGGGTGACCAAGTTACGCCGGATACTGTACTTATGACGACTACAAACGGTATAGAAGTAAAGCCGGATATTTCCGGGAAGATAACAACCATTTATGCAGATGTTAATGCTCAAATGATGCCAGGGGCAAAACTGTTGGACATCGTTGATTTTTCAAATCTACAATTGGTAGCCCAGGTTGATGAAAACGACTTAGCAGCTGTTTCAACTGGCAAAGACGCCACTGTCACCATTAATGCCTTGAACAAAGATGTCACTGGAAAAATAACGGATGTTTCACAAGTAGGTACCTATCAAAACGGTTATTCTACCTTTACGGCGACCATTTCCCTGCCCAAGGAGAGCGATCTTCGGGTAGGTATGTCGGCGCAAGCAAAGATTAAAAACCAAAGTGTTTCCGGTGCTGTTATTTTGCCCATGTCTTCTATTCAGTTCGACGTGGATAATAATCCATATGTCCTGCTAAAAAACAGCAGTAATATGCCTAAACAAGTCGGGGTTACACTTGGTATTAACAACGGTGTCAATGTTGTGATCAAAAGCGGTGTGACAACAAACGATATTATTCTAATACCGCCTGTGACAACCACTAACACAGGTTTCGGCCCGGGCTCACAGATGCGTCAAGGTTCGAACACTGCACAACAAGGAACCTCCGGAGGTGGCAGTGGGCAATGAGCGAAATACTGAATATGCAGAACATTGTTAAATGCTATTATCTCGATGCTGAAGAGTTTACGGTACTTAAAGAGGTCAGTCTAAAAGTTTATGAAGGAGAGTTTGTCTCTATTTTAGGGCCTTCTGGCTCAGGAAAATCCACCTTGATGAATATCATAGGGTGCCTTGATGTTCCTACAGTCGGAAAATATGTTTTAGCAGACCATGATGTTGCGGATTTGGATGAGATAGAACTGGCCCGGATTCGTAATAAATTAATCGGTTTTGTATTTCAGAGTTTTCAGCTTCTGCCAAGGCTGAATGCCCTGGAAAACGTGGAGCTGCCAATGATTTATGCCAGAGTAGCACCGGAAGAACGAAAAAAAAGGGCCGAAGAGATCCTTGAGCGTGTGGGCCTTAGAGAAAGAATGAAAAACTATCCTAATCAGCTCTCAGGTGGACAACAACAGCGTGTAGCGATTGCCCGTGCCGTCGTAACCGAGCCGGCTATCCTGCTGGCCGATGAACCCACTGGGTCACTTGACCAAAAGACCGGTAAGCAGATTATGGAATTGTTTGAAGACCTCAATGCTGAAGGAAGAACAATTATTATGATTACTCATGACCAAGATATTGCCGGGCATGCCAAAAGAATTGTCAATATACTCGACGGACGTTTAAGCGAGGGGGTGTGAGCCAGTGCTGAAAGAAAGCATCAAAATGTCATGGAGTAATATTACGCATAATAAAGTGCGTTCATTTTTGACTGTGCTGGGGGTGGTCATCGGCGTATCCTCCATCATCGCCCTAATTACTATTGTACAAGGTGCTACAGGAAGTATCACCAGCCAGATTTCTTCTCTTGGAGCAGATAAAATTACCATTCAAGCCGTGGGTACCCGTCTAAAGCAAGGGCTTAGTGAGGCGGATTTGAAGCAGCTTGCCCAGGTCAAGCTGGTCGGCGGTGTTTCACCTACGGTTTCAGGTATCGCTACACTTGTGAAAGATAGTCATGTAGAAACAGGCGTTTCTGTCCAAGGAAAAAATGAAACATACTTTAAAAAGGAAACGGATATCATGGCAATTGGCCGGGGAATAAATATCCTGGATGTGAACGATAAAAATCAAGTTGCTGTTCTCGGTAGCGATCTTGTCAAAGATTTTTTTTTCGGAATCAATCCTCTTGGGCAAAAGATTCTGATTAACGGTAATACATTTACGATTGTCGGAGTTTTAAAAGCTTCAAGCAGCACAATTGCGGGTTCGACCAACAAACTTGCCATGATTCCTTATACTACGGCTATGAAAACATTGGAAATAGGGTACATAAAAAGTGTTGATGTTTATATGAGTGATTCCAGTAAATCAGTTGCGATTACCAATGATCTTACAACCGTCCTAAATACAGCATTTAATTATTATAAGGATTCATTTAATGTGATTAATATGCAGAATATCATAAATATGATTGGTAATATTACCGGTATGATGGCCCTTTTATTGGCGGGGATTGCTTCCATTTCATTACTTGTAGGTGGAATTGGGATTATGAATATGATGCTTGTATCCGTAACGGAACGCACAACGGAGATAGGTCTGCGCAAGGCGTTAGGAGCTGAGCCAGCACAGATTCAATTGCAATTTTTGATCGAGTCAATCTTTATTTCCTTATTTGGCGGCATTTTAGGATTGCTGCTTGGGATTTTGATTGCCTTAGCTGCATCTATACTCATGAATTTTACGTTTATATTGACAACTTGGACAGTCTTACTGGCCGTAGGATTTGCGGCAGTTGTGGGAATTATTTTCGGTTTAGCCCCTGCGAGAAAAGCGAGTAGATTAAATCCGATTGATGCACTTAGACATGTGTAAGAGGTCTTCTACCCTAAGAATATTGGTAACACATTGAATGCTTGAAATGAAGTTACAGAAAAAAGTAGTTAACAACTTCTTGAATATGTGCATTGCTTAACATAATCCGGTTAATACTATTTAGGTTAAAAAATTATTTTTAAAAATCTCTATAAAATTTCGTGCAACAACTGATAATGTGCGTTTTTTTACCCATACAAGAGCAGAACGGGTGTTCAAAGATGGTGCATTAATTTCCCTGTAGTAAAGATTTAAGTCTGGAATAATATTAATCCAATCTTTCGGAATAATGGCTATACCCATTCCTACATTTGCCCAAGTCAAAATTGATCGTGTATCATCAACTTTACATAAAATTTTGGGTTCATAACCCGCATCTTTACAGGCTTCGTCTATGATAGATGCAAATCGGTAGTTAACGAGCAGCTGTTTATTTGAAAGTTCACTAAGCTGAATGATATTACTTACATCAGTGTATTCAGTATTTTGTGCTGCCACCATTGGCTGTTCAGGTAAATTATAAAAATCATAAAGGCTTGTCTCAAATGGTGAACGGATAATTCCCAGTTCAATTGTCCCTATTTTTAGCGATTCCAGTATTTTCTTAGTACTCATATTTTGTATTTCAAACTGGACAAGTGGATATTTCTGATGAAACTTTTGTATCGAACTTGGCAGGAGAATTGTAGCGGATGTAGCAATCGTTCCAACTGTAAGCGTGCCCTGCAATCCGTTTTCAAAAGCCTCCAACTCTGTTATCGTTGTATCCATCAGGTCAAGAATTTGTGTCGCTCGAATATAGAATCGCTTACCGGCATCCGTCAGTTGCAATTTCCGAGTGCTTCTGACCGCTAACTGCACACCTATCTCAGTCTCTATATTCTTTAACTGACTGCTTAAATAGGGTTGCGGAATACGTAGTCTTTCTGCCGCTTTTGAAATATTGCCTTCTTCAACAATTGCCTTGAAGTACACAAGCTGTTTTTGGTCCAATCCAAGTCACCAACTTATATGTTTTTTTATATCAATAATATCATATTTACGTATTATACATATATATTGTTTTTAAATATAATGAATATAAAGCCGTTCGATAAAATTGAAATGAAAGAGGTTCTGTTTGATGGAAATCGCCACGCAATCTAAACAACATAAATGGCTTATCCTTCTCTGTGTGGGTATCGGTGCGTTTCTCTCCTCTTTAAACACAAGCATTACCAGCACGATTTTACCCGTAATAGAATCTTCTCTCAAAACTACACTCAGCCAGTCTGAATGGATTGTATTAATTTATCTGCTCATTATGACGGTTACGTTAATCCCAATCGGAAAGCTTTCCGATCTTTTGGGACATCGAAAAATATTCCTATTTGGGTTTGCACTTTTTACATGCGCAGCAATCATCTGCGGAAGTTCTTCAAGTTTTTGGTCTTTGATTTTAGGCAGAGCTATACTAGCGCTTGGCGGATCGATAATCCTGTCTGTCGGCCCTGCGATTATAACTACCACATTTTCTTCTGAAGAAAGAGGCAAGGCACTTGGAATTCAGGCTTTGATGACATATATTGGGCTTTCGCTCGGGCCCTTGTTTGGAGGCAGTATTACAGAGCTTTGGGGTTGGAGATTTACCTTTTTTACATCTGTCCCCTTTGGTTTAGTCGGATTATTACTAGCAATTCTCTTTGTTAAGGAAGTTTCGATAACAGATATTAAATTAATAGATGTTCGTGGTATGATTTTCTTTGCAATTGCGATGACAACAGCTACGCTGCTTTCAAACGCCGCTTCCATAACGAGCTCCCATGTTATTTTACTGCTGATTTTTATTCTCATGATTTTTTCTTTTTGGCTGTTTTTTCGTACGGAGCAAAAGGCTGTATCCCCTATGATACCTCTTTCTCTATTCCGAATTCGAAACTTTGGTTTTGGTGCTTTCGGAGCCGCATTTAATTATCTATGTTTTTACCTTACATTATTTATTATTCCGTTTTACTTTGATCGGGTTTTACATAGTTCCGCCATGCGAACTGGCATTATTTTCACCATCACTCCCTTAATTATGACGGTATGTTCACCGATTGTGGGAGCTTTATCCGACCGTCTGGGCTCACGAATTTTTTCAATGACCGGAATGGGATTCAGTATTCTTAGTCTCCTTCTGTTTGTAATTATGGCAAAAACAACGTCTTCTATAGCATTTTTACTATTGATTCTTGGACTGATATGCGCCGGATTTGGCACAGGTATTTTTGCGGCACCTAATAATTCCGCCATAATGGGCGCTGCACCGAAAGACTATCAAGGTGTTGCATCAGGCGTTGTGGCTACCTTTCGAAATATCGGAATGATTGCAGGCACGACAATCGGAGGCTCATTATTCAGTTTTATACTCTTGAACCTATCTAGAAAGGGCATTCCCGCCCAACAAGCTTTTTTATCCACTTTTTCAATCGTAATGTGGATAGGGGCTGTTTTCGGCATAATAGGGTTTGTCTGCTCTTTCTCAATGAATAAGAAAACACATTCAACCGCACCCTAACCTTTTCAACGAACCTGCGAAATAACTCCTCATCAAACTCAGTTAAAACGGAATCCTGCCCCAACGCACATATCACGCCCTCCGTAACTCAATTTTTCAAAAGAGTAACGGCGGCTTTGATTTTCTTGCCAAACAAAACCGCCGTTTGCTGTACTTTCTATTTCCGGCCGCATAACCAATAGGGTGTTGGTAGCTAAAGTCTTGAGTGATTTAGTGTACCAACACCCTATTTCTATTTGGATGTAGTCTTTTTGGCTGTTTCATCCTAAAACGTTGTTGATTGGGATTCTGTAAATTTCCAACTCACCTAGGATATCATTGACTTCATGAAGAGAGAATCCTGTGTATTTCTTTATGTAATAGGGTTTCCAGTTAGGTTTTAAAACATTTTATGTTAAAATAAAGTGAAAAGGGGGTTCGCCGGTGAAGAGTATTAAAGAGCAGCATGGCGTGACAGTTAAGGATATATTACGGCTCCCAATTCTTAAAAATGCAAAATTAGTGGGCGGACTTGAGGGGTTAAATCGAATCGTTCGCTCCATTGATATTATGGAGATACCGGAAATAAAACCATGGTTAAGAGAAGGTGAAATTCTCCTTACAACAACGTATTCTATTCGTAATGAGCCTAATCTTTTACCTAAGTTGGTTGAGGATTTAGCTCAGGCCGGAGCAGCTGCTCTGGCCTTTAAACCAGAACGGTTTATTCACCAGATCCCTGAAGAGATGATTGAGGTGAGCAATTGTTACCAATTGCCTGTAATCGCAATTCCTGCCGAGATTCCTTCAATTGATATAACGCATTCTGTTATGGAATTGGTATTGAATTGGCGAACCGCACTTCTCAGCCGAGCTGAAGAGATTGGAACGAAATTGACAACAATGGTTCTGGAAAATCAAGGACTTCAGGCTCTTGCTGGAAATGTGTCAAAATTATTAGATGCGCCGATTTCTGTGCTGGATAATAAGGGATGTGTAATGGCTCAATCTCCTGAAGCGAGAATACTGGATATTGGCAGTGGCATGAAATGGAATATAACAGTCAACAAGCAGTTTGCAGGTCAACTCATTGTTCATAAGGAATCTTTAGATACGATGGAACAGATTTGCGTTGATCAAGCCAGAGTTGTTTTTTCGCTTGAACTCATGCGTAAAAAAACAGCAGAGGAAACGGAAATAAGGCTGAGAGGAAACTTTATTGATGAACTCCTTTCAGATCTGCCGCCTTCTGAGCTTGAGGTCAAGAAAAAAGGCCGGCAGTTAGATTTCGATGCAGATAAGTTTTGGGAGATTAGCCTTATAGAAGGCTATGATTCTAGACTTGATGAAGCCGTTCTTTCCGATTTGCGTGCCTTGTTAATGAGTGAGGGCAAGAAAAAAAATCTTCGGCCCCATATGGAAATAAGGGGAGCGCAGATACTTCTGTTTTTGCCCGCAGTAGAAGAAGAAAGTACGCTTTGGTTAGATATTCTCAAGTTATGGATTGATCATCATCTTGAGGAGGACAAGGCGCGAATTCGGGTAGGAATGGGGAATAAGTATTTCCTGTGGAATATGTATAAAAGTTATCGAGAAGCGAGAAAAGCATTAGAAATTGGCCGGAAGATGTATTCCCAGTATTCACTTATTCAATATGAAAATGTCGAGGTCTATGAGATTATCGCCGATGTAGCGGAGAATAAAGAGCTTTCCAATCTATTTCAAAAAAAATTGGGAAAACTTTTGCTCTATGATCAAGAAACACGGAGTGAACTTTTAAAAACACTTTTTATTTATCTTGAGTTAGGCAAGAACATGCAGGAAACAGCAAAACGGCTATTTATTCATCGCAATTCTGTAAAATATCGGTTGGAACGAATTGAAGAAATTGCCCAGCTCGACCTTAGCTCAGCACAACAGTGCTTTATCTACCATCTTTGCTTAACTTGGTATTTGCTGAAATAAATTAAAGGATCATTTGTGCATTTAACATAAATGATCCTTTCTTTTTTATAATACAGAACGTGGTTGTATAGCACGGCGGCAGCCTTTGTTTTATCCAGTTTTTAAGACCCCCACTTCTATAAGTGGGGGTGGGTCCTTCGTTAACTTCAGGTGGGGTAGAGTCCTCCTTCGCCGTTAAGTATTCCTATTGGGAAAGGCGGCTCGGCAATAATGTCCACTGGACATTATTGTATCTGAAGCCCCGATGTTCAGCTTTAGCTGAATGAGTTCACTGTATTATTCTGCAGAATTTAATTGATATATTGAAAATAGGGAAATCAAGGTATGTTATGAAAGGATGTTTGTGCACCCGATATAAATAATCCTCTTTCTTTTTGTAATACAGAACGTGGTTGTATACAAACTGTTCAGATATAATACCATTAAATTTACGGGTAGAACGTTGAAAGGACTGAATCTCTTGATCAGGTATGTTTTAAAGCGCCTACTCTATGCTATTCCTGGGGTATTAGGCATTATATTAATTACATTTATTTTGTCTCGTGTCTTGCCGGGGGATCCTGCTGTGATGATTGCTGGTGAGCAAGCACCGCCTGACGTAATCGAAAACATACGAATCTCAATGGGATTGAAGGATCCGCTTTATTTACAGTTTTTTCATTACATCCGACAGTTGGGGAGCGGGAATCTAGGTACAGCTTGGCATACGGGGCATTTAGTTGCTCAGGATTTTGCGACACGGTTTCCCGCAACACTTGAATTAACATTAGTCAGCATGTTTATCGCGGTTTGCTTTGCGATTCCGGTTGGTGTGATTTCAGCTACCCGAAAAAATTCGGCAGTGGATCATGTCTCACGTGTACTGTCATTACTGGGAGCAGCAATTCCGATTTTTTGGCTGGGTTTGGTTTTGATCTATATCTTTTATGCTAAATTAGGTTGGAGTCCAGCACCGATGGGAAGGATTGGACAAGATATCAACCCCCCCACACACCTTACAGGATTGTATATTCTCGATAGTCTGCTTACCGGAGATATGGTGGCTCTGAAAGAATCGATCAGTCATATTATTCTTCCTGCAATCTGTCTATCAACGGGAACTATTGCGATTGTCGCGCGGATGGTTCGCTCCAGCATGCTTGAGGTTATCGGGTTGGATTATGTTAGAACTGCGCGAGCCAAAGGTCTTCCCGAGAGAATTGTCATTTATAAACACGCTTTGGTAAATGCTTTGATTCCAACCTTGACAATCTTAGGACTGCAGTTTGGATACCTTATCGGTGGAGCCGTTATTACGGAAACGATTTTTTCGTGGCCAGGGGTTGGAAGTTATATTACCGAATCGATATTGGCAACAGATTATGCTCCAATTCAGGGATTTACGCTTGTCAGTGCGATACTTTACATGTTGATCAATTTAAGTGTCGATCTGATTTACGGGCTGATTGATCCGAGAATCCGTTATGAATAGTTCTAAGTGAGGGATCATATGTTGAGTATCGCTGAAAATTCATCTTCAATCAAGAATTCTGCCTCTAAACCGAATTCTTTTTTTGGACTCCTCTTCAAAAATCGTCTTGCAATGATAGGTCTGTTTTTCATTTTATTTTGGACTTTTGTTGCACTATTTGCTCCCATCATTGCTCCCTATAGTCCAACTGCGACAAATACGGCGATCAAGCTTGAGGCTCCAAGTGCGGCTCACTGGATGGGTACAGATAACTTTGGCCGGGACATCTTCAGCCGAGTGATCTTTGGTGCAAGGATTTCTTTGTGGACAGGGATAATTGGAGTCGGAATTTCCTGCTGCCTTGGAATTCCTTTAGGTGGGATTGCAGGGTACTATGGCGGTAAACTTGGAAACGTCATCATGCGTGTAATGGATACTCTCTTGGCCTTTCCCTCCTTGATATTAGCTATGGCCATTGCGGCTTCGATTGGACCTGGCTTAATCAGTGCCATGATTGCGGTTGGAATTGTCGGAATTCCGGAGTTCGCACGTCTGATGTTCGGACAGACTGTTTCGCTTCGCGAAAAGGAATTTGTTGAGGCCGGCCGAGCAATTGGGGTGAAGGACAGTGTTATTCTTAGAAAGCATATTTTTCCGAATGCACTTGCTCCTTTACTTGTTCGAGCAACCTTGGGCTTAGGATTTGCCATTCTTACTGCTGCAAGTCTTAGCTTCTTGGGGCTTGGTGTAAAACCGCCTACGGCTGAGTGGGGAGCGATGATTTCCGAAGGCCGGGAATACATTATTTCAGGGCAATGGTGGATTATTAGTTTTCCGGGATTAGCGATCGTTACATCAATCTTAGGGTTTAATTTGCTGGGGGACGGTTTACGGGATGTTCTTGATCCCCGGATTCGTACTGGCAAATAGAATCATTATAGAAAAAAATAAACTTTTGGATGGGGGACAGTTATGAAGAAAACAAAATGGTTGGCTGTAGTTCTAGCGTCAGTGATGCTTCTAACTGCAGCAGGCTGCGGCACCAATGCGAATCAGGCCGTTAATGCAGGTGCGGCAGCCGGAAAAGAAATTGTGCTTGCCTATTCCGACGGGGGACAAACGATGGACCCAGCTGAAGCGAATGACTTAACGTCAGATACGCTTGTTCTGGCAGCTTATGACCAGTTAATCACGTATGGTGTAAAAAAAGCAAATGGCGCAGATATTGCAAATACTGAAGAACTTAAGCCGATGCTGGCTAAGGAATGGAAAGTATCTGATGACCAAAAGACGTATACGTTTACATTACAAGACAATGCGAAATTCCAAAGCGGCAACCCCGTTAATGCACAAGCCGTTGTTTGGTCTTTAGACCACGTTAAAAATTCCAAGTCGGGTTCTTTTCTTTATGGAATGGCTGAGATCGAATCCTGTACAGCGAAAGATGACAAAACCGTTGAAATTAAACTCAGTCAACCTAATCATCTGTTCCTGCAAATCATTGCGATGTATACTTTCTCTATTATTGACCCTGCCGTCGTCAAAGACAAAGGAGCAGATTATCTGAAAAACAATGAAGCTGGATCGGGCCCTTACAAGGTGGAAAAATGGGATCCGGCAACAGAAGCCGTTTTTACAGCAAACCCGAATTATTGGCAGGGAGCTGCAAAAATCAGTAAAGTAACGATGAAATTTATTAAGGAAGCTTCAAACCGTGTTACCCTCCTCGACAAAGGTGATGCCGATATGGCGATTGAAATCCCGGCTCAAAACGTTGCTGACTTAAAGAAAAATGCTAATTTAACAGTACGTTCCGATGCAAGTAACCGTATTCTTTACCTCGCCTTTAATACTAAGGTTAAACCTTTTGATAATCCAAAAGTACGTCAAGCGATTTCGTATGCTATTCCTTATGACAAATTAGTCCATGATGTTATGTATGATCAAGCAAAACAAATGAAGAGTGCAGTAGCCAGCAATACTCCAGGCTTTACAGATGCAGGTTTCGTTTATAAATATGACTTAGATAAAGCAAAACAGTTGCTAAAAGAAGCTGGCTATGAAAATGGATTTAGCTTTGACTTCACCTTGGGCTCCGGATTCCAGGATTGGCAGGATGATGCAGTACTCATTCAAGCTGAATTGGCGAAAATCGGAGTTAAGATGAACATTCAAAACATGGCTCGTGCACAATTCTTAGAGGCCCAAAAAACCCATAATCTTACGGCGTATATATCCAAATGGACTTCTTTCGTCAATGACCCGGGTTATCATTTAGGCTTCCTGCTCTACGGCAAAGGTACGTCCAACTATGGCAACTACCAAAATGCTCAGGTGGATAAGCTTTGGGAACAAGCGAATGTCGAACCGGATCAAGCAAAGCGCAACGAGTTATATAAACAGGCACAACAAATCATTACAACGGATGCACCTTGGGTTTATCTATATGAGTACAACCGGGTCGTAGGGATGAATAAAAACCTGAAGGGTTATGTCTTCTACCCTGATGAAATTATCCGCTTCTATTCACTATCGAAGTAAGGCATACTCGATGATTACCCCCGGTTCTGGAGACCGGGGGTAATTTTAAGAATTAATGGCTGAGAATCTATGGGGGAAATTAATGAATTAGTTTTAGGGGTGTTTTTTTGATGAAAGACTGGAAAGAACTTGTTCTCGAAGAGATCGATAAAAATCAGGAAGAGTTGATTCAACTCTGTTCAAAACTTTTACAGTTTCCTAATGAGAATCCGCCGGGAGATTCGCGTCCGATCAGTCAGTTTATCATGAATTATTTGAAGGAATCAGGAATCAGCGTAACTGTACATCCGGGGAATGAAACGATGTTAAATCTGGTTTCTACACTTGGGAATCCTGGAGATAAGCATCTTTTATATTGCGGCCACACTGATGTTGTGCCTGCAGGCGATTTATCCCGATGGGAAATACCTCCATTCAGCGGACTCGTCAAGGATGGATATATCAATGGCAGGGGAGCCAGTGATATGAAAGGCGGCGTTGCCGGACTTCTCTTTACAGTTGCTTTATTTGCGAGATTAAGGATTCCCCTCGCCGGTCAACTCTCCCTGCTGCTTGTAGCGGATGAAGAAACTGGGGGAGAGTTTGGCGTACCCTGGGTTCTTGATCAAGGGTTAATAACAGGTACAGCTGCGCTGATTGCTGAGCCTTCTTCGCGTTTGAATCCCACGATCGGACAGAAGGGAAGCTGTTGGCTTGAGTTTACTGTCAAAGGAGTACCGGGACATGGCAGTCTGTCTCCCTTAAATGGAGACAGCGCAATCGTTAAGGCCTGTAAGGGAATTCAGGCCCTCCAAAAGCTTTGGGAGCTGAAGCCGGATATCCCTGAAGAGGAACAAAGAATTATTAATATCACCAAGAAATATATCCGGGAAAGAGAGCCCAAAGATTTAAGTGATATCATCGATCATGTTTCCGTCAACATTGGGACTATTCAAGGCGGGACCAAAGTCAATATGGTTGCTGATGGCTGTACGGTACAAGTGGATTCTCGTGTTCCTTTTGGGTTGGATTATACCGAGGTCTTAGCTGAAGCAAACCGTTTATTGCGTGAAGCAGGTATTGAGACTGCAGTTAAACCGTTTGGCTTTTATGGAAATGCGAACTGGACCTCGGATAACGATGAGATCGTTGATCTTGTCGTTAAGAATATTGCCAAGGTAACTCAAGAAGATGCTTATGGAGTTTTACAATGGGCCTCAAGTGATGCTCGTTATTTCCGTATGCATGGCATTCCTGTTTTACAATATGGACCTGCTGAATTGTCAGGAATTCATTCTTTTAATGAACGCGTACCGATTCAAAATTTGATTGAGTCCGCCAAAGTTTATGCTTTAACTGCTCTTGAATATCTGAGAACGATTAAATAACCTTTACAAAACCAGAAAATTCCGTGCGACTGTCGGAAAATAAGCAGGAAAGGGGATTCAATATGGAGCCGCTATTGAAGGTCTTAGATTTAAAAACTGAATTTCAGACCCCAGCTGGAGTGGTTAGGGCCGTCGATGGTATTAATCTAACCCTTTATCCTGGTGAAACGCTGGGAATCGTCGGTGAATCTGGCTGTGGGAAAAGTGTGACCTCGCTTTCCATCATGGGGCTTTTACCAAAAGGGCAAAGCCGAGTTTCTGCCCAAGAAATCAAATTTGACGGGAAAAATGTGTTAGCTATGCCAGAGTCTCAGATGCGGCAAATCCGTGGCAATCAAATGGCGATGATTTTCCAGGAGCCGATGACCTCATTAAATCCTGTGTTTAAAATTGGAAATCAGATTGCGGAAGCACTCCAATTTCATCTAAAAATGAAAAAGACGGAAGCCTGGAAGAAGGTCGTAGAGCTTTTACGACTTGTCGGAATTCCTAGACCGGAGGCAATTGCTAAAGAATATCCCCACGAGCTATCGGGCGGGATGCGGCAACGGGTTATGATTGCTATGGCTATGGCCTGTAATCCGAGTGTTTTGATTGCAGACGAGCCGACGACTGCATTGGATGTTACAATTCAGGCTCAGATTCTTAACCTAATGCGTAAGCTTCAAGCGGAAAAAGGGACGGCGATCTTGTTAATTACCCATGATCTTGGTGTAGTCGCTGAAATGTGTAAAGGGGTTGTTGTTATGTATGCAGGCCAGATTGTTGAAGAGGCAGAGGTCAAGGAGTTGTTTAACAATCCCAAACACCCTTATACAAAAGGACTGTTGGCTTCTTTGCCTCGGCTTGACGGCAGCCAGGATAGACTGGAATCAATTCCTGGTCAAGTGCCTAACCCGTTGAATATACCCAAAGGATGTCGTTTCGCTCCGCGCTGTGCCATTAAAATGGATCGCTGCGATCAGCTCAAACCTGAACTGGCCGATTTAGGCCATCGACACTATTGTCGATGTCTGCTTTGTCAGGAGGAAGATTCATGAGTGCATTATTGGAAGTATCCCAATTAAAAAAATATTTTCCGATTCGCAAAGGTATCTTTGGCAAACAGGTTGGGGCGGTCAAAGCCGTTGATGGGGTTAGTTTTAATATTAAAAAGGGAGAAACCTTAGGAATTGTCGGCGAATCCGGCTGCGGGAAATCGACAACAGGGCGAGCTATTCTACGCTTAATAGAGCCGACTGAGGGTGAAATCCTTTTCAATGGGACGAATGTAAGCAGGTTAAAGCCAGAGGAACTCCGGCGTTTTCGAACTCATATGCAGATTGTATTCCAAGATCCGTTTGCTTCATTGGATCCCAAATGGACCATCCAAAAGATTTTGGAAGAGCCTATACGGACTCATATGAAACTTCCGGAAGCTGAAGTGAAAGACAAAGTAGCGAATTTGCTGGAGGTTGTCGGGCTTTCCAGCTATCATGCCCAACGCTATCCTCATGAATTTTCTGGGGGTCAGCGTCAGAGAATTGGAGTTGCCAGAGCACTAGCCCTTAATCCGGAGTTTATTGTCTGTGATGAACCCGTATCTGCACTTGACGTTTCGATCCAATCTCAGGTGCTTAACCTTATGAGGGACCTTCAGGATCAATTTTCTCTCACCTATATGCTCATTTCTCATGATTTATCGGTTGTTCGCTTTATTAGCACTCAGGTAGGTGTAATGTATTTGGGGAGAATGGTTGAGTTAGCCTCAACGAAGGAGCTTTTTAGAGAACCCCTTCATCCTTATACGAAGGCACTTATGTCAGCAGTTCCGGTTCCCGATCCAGATGCTACCAAAAATCAGATTGTTTTAAGCGGGGATGTTCCTAATCCTTCAAGTCCGCCGCCGGGGTGTACCTTCCATACTCGGTGTTCCATGGCGAATGAAATTTGCAGTTGTGAAGCACCTGAGTGGAAAGAAGTATCCCCTGAGCACTTTTTGGCGTGTCATTTATATTAAATGAAGAAATTAAAATTGAGGAGAATTGTCAATGTTAGTGAAACAGTTAATGGAGATTTATGAACTCGTTGATCGCGCAGATGCCAACGGAAATGCGGTCAAGGAATTTTTAAAGAAGCAGTATAATGCGAAAGATGTTACCGTCAAGAAAATTACGGGTGCTCAGGGAAGTACTGATTTCATCCGTGTTCGCATAGCAGGAACAAAAGGTAAGGTCAGTGGAGGCAATGCCCCGACCTTAGGTATCTTGGGAAGACTTGGCGGACTTGGGGCTCGGCCCGAGATTATCGGTATGGTATCGGATGGAGACGGAGCCTTGGTCGCTCTAGCCGCAGCTGCCAAATTGCTGGATATGCAGCAAAAAGGAGACTTTTTAGAGGGCGATGTTGTTGTGAGTACGCATATTTGCGCCGATGCTCCCACTCAGCCTCATTTTCCGGTTCCCTTTATGGACTCTCCTGTGGAAATGTCCGTGGTTAATCAGGAAGAAGTCGATGGTGAATTAGATGCCATTCTTTCCTGTGATACGACGAAAGGTAATAAGATTATCAATACCCGCGGATTTGCGATTTCGCCGACCGTCAAGGATGGCTATATCTTGAAAGTCAGTGATGATCTTCTTAACTTAATGCAAACGACTACCGGACGGCTGCCCTTTGTATTTGCGTTATCGACTCAGGATATTACGCCGTATGGCAATGATTTATATCATCTCAATAGCATTCTTCAACCTGCAACAGCGACGGCAGCTCCTGTAGTTGGTGTAGCCATAACGACGGAAGCACCTGTTTCGGGATCAGCTTCCGGAGCAAGTCATCTCATGGATATGGAAGAAGCCGCCCGATTCATGCTGGAGGCTGCGAAATACTTTGGAAGAGGCCAATGTCATTTTTATGATCAAAAAGAATATGAAAAGATCGTGGCCAAATATGGCTCAATGAATCACCTGCAAACCTTAGGAAGATAAAGTCTTTCTTGTTGAGGTTAAAGGAGCAAAAGAACGATGAAGAAAAAAGTAGGGGTTATTACCATCGGACAGTCGCCGCGCATCGATGTTACGGGAGAGATGAAGGATGTCCTAGGTGAAAACATTGAAATTGTTGAAGCGGGTGCCTTAGATGGTTTAAGCAAAGATGAAATTGCTCAGTTCCTTCCCGAGGAGGGGGATATTGTTCTTGTCTCGCGGTTAAGAGACGGATCAAGTGTGAAGTTTGGAGAACGCTATATTTTACCCCGTCTGCAAGAATGCTTGACCCGGCTGGAGAGCGAAGGCGCAGAGGTCATCGCTTTTATCTGCACAGGAAAGTTCCCGGCAACTTTTAAATCCTCAAAAATATTACTTTATCCATATACCATTCTTCATGCAGTTGTGCCTAAGCTAACCCCACGAAGCCGCATCGGCGTGATCAATCCGGATTTAGATCAAATAAAACAGTGTTTGGAAACCTGGGGCAAGGATGTCGAAACCGTAGCAGCTGTAGCGGGTTCACCTTATGGAGATTTTCAAGAGGTTCTTGATGCAGCTCAAGCGTTAAAAGTGAAAGATGTTGATGTGATTGTCATGGATTGCATTGGTTATACCATTGAGATGAAACAAGCCGTTCAGGAGATTACAGGAAAGCCGGTTATTTTGGCAAGGACCTTGTTGGCAGGGGTTATTCGAGAAATGTTGGATTAGAAGAGGTGGCTTTAATGTCATTGAAAAAAGGGTGTCAGGTTGTCTTAAGAGACTGCTTGGCGGTTAAAGAAAGTGAAAAGGTTTTAGTGGTTACGGATGATCTAAAATTGAACATAGGTCAAGCGCTTTATGAAGAAGCAAAAGAGATGGGTGCTGAGGCGATACTCATGGTCACAAAGGCCAGAAAAGTGAGTGGAGAAGAACCGCCTGAACCGGTTGCTAAGGCTATGGCGGAAGCAGATGTGGTTATCTGTCCTACCGTTGCTTCTTTAACGCATACCAATGCCCGCATCAAAGCGGTTCAGCGTGGTGCGCGAGTTGCGACTATGCCCGGTATCACGGAAGAGATGTTCGCAGAAGGAGCGATCACGGCTGATTACCAAGAAGTCGAAGAACTCACGCTCAAATTGACAGAATTGCTGACAAAGGCCGAGACAGCTAAGATTGTCAAAAACGGCTGTACGTTAACGATGAGTCTTAAGGGACGAAACGGAATTGCCAGTACCGGTGTTTATAAACAACCTGGGGCTTCGGGGAATTTACCTTCAGGCGAAGCCTATATTGCGCCTCTTGAAGGCACAGCCTCCGGCGAGATTGACATTGACGGGAGTATGGTTGGAGTAGGAAAGCTTTCCAAACCCTTGCATGCTGTGATCTCTGAAGGAAAATTGAAGAAGCTTGTCGGAGAGGATGCCGATAAACTGAATGTTCTCTTTGCCAATGATCAGAATGGCAGTGTGGGCGAACTGGGGATTGGCACAAACAGAAATGCCAGATTGTGCGGCATTATTTTAGAAGACGAAAAGGTCTACGGAACGATTCATGTTGCCTTTGGTACTAATACATCCTTCGGCGGTACAGTCAAAGCAAACTGTCACTTCGATGGGATTGTTCTTCAACCTGACGTTTATCTGGACGATAAATTAGTGCTGAAACAAGGCGTTTTTATCAATATCTGATTCATGCTGATAAGGTTTAAACAAAAAATACAAGATAGCAAGAGGATAACCGTATAATAAAACCAGAACACTTACCATGACTTTGAGGCGTTTAGCATGAAATATAGTGAGGGTATTATTTCTAAGTGATTATAAGAAATAATACCCTATTATTATTGATTCCTTGTATTTAGGAATACTAGCCTTTCATAAAGTTTATAGTCAACTGTCAGTATAAATTTGCAATGATATAATCAACGATGCTATGTTCAATATAACCAGTACGGTAAACCTAACTGCCAATGACCTTAGTGATTGCTTGTATTGTGGCACGTCTTAAAGTACACTAATACAGGATAAGTAGGGCGTTCGTCAATAAGTTCGACTGAATAAAAAACTTTGGTATCAACACATAACAAGGGAGAAAATTTATTTTGTCAGATATAGCGAAACAAACATTGACCAAGGTTAAACATAAAATTTTGCCGTTTGCCTTTATTCTATATATCGTTAATATCATAGATCGTGTAAATCTGGGATTTGCGGCCCTGGAAATGAATAAAGCGCTGCATATTTCTTCGGCAGCCTATGGATCGCTCTCGGCTGCTTATTTTATAACATTTTTGATTTTCGAGGTTCCTAGCAATATTCTTCTCCACCGAATCGGAACCAACAAATGGATTGCACGGATCATGGTTACCTGGGGAATGATTACCTCCTTAACTTTTTTTGCTCAGAATTTTACCCATGTTTATCTTCTTCGCTTTTTGCTGGGTATGGCCGAGGCCGGTTTTTTCCCGGGAATCATATACTATTTTACCTATTGGTTTCCTGCAAAAGAAAGGGCTTGGGCTACGTCACTGTTCATGGTGGCGAGTCCTATTTCCAATATTGTTGGGGCTCCTCTGGCTACTTATGTCCTGGATCATATCCACTGGTTGGGTTATGCGGGGTGGAGGTGGCTGTTTGTTATTGAAGGAATTCCTGCCGTTCTTCTAGGTGTTTTGACTTATTTTTATATGACGAACAAACCGGAAGATGCGAAGTGGCTTACCTCCGACGAGAAGAAATGGTTAACTCAGGCAATACAAGCGGAACGACACCAAAACCGAGTTCAGCCATACTCAGCAGCCAAGGTCTTTGCCCATTTCAGAGTGTGGCATCTTGTTGCAATTCACATTACGATTCAAATGATGTTCCAAAGCGTCTCTTTTTGGATGCCCACCTTAGTCAAAGAATTTTCAACTACCTTTTCTAATACAGATATTGGATTTATCATGATGCTTCCCGGAATTGCTGGTGCCATTGCCATGCCTTTATGGGCACTCCATTCCGATCGCATGAAAGAACGAAAGTACCATATTGCGATCCCAATGCTTGTTTCAGCTACGGGGCTGGCACTCGCAGGAACTTCCTCGAGTGTAGCAATAAAAATTTTGGGTGTAGTTTTGAACGGAATGGGTAATGCTTGCTTCTACGGCCCCTTCTGGTCCGTTCCTGCCACGTTCCTCACTACAGAAGGGGCAGCGGTGGGGGTAGCAATTATTAATTCATCATCAAGCATCGGAGGATTCCTCGGCAATAAGCTGGTTGGCATCATTAACGGTTCTTCGATGGGCATTAATGGTGTCCTGGGATTTTTGATTGCCTGCAGCTTGGCAGCTTTCTTACTTACTTTGATTCTAAAACTTAATGAGCGGAAATCAACAAACACTGCCAATGAATAAATTGACAGGATCCCACAGAATGCTATGATGGAAAGTAGATGGGCTTGTTTAACAGAAGCTCTAGAAATGTGTAATAATGAGTTTTCTTTAATCTTGTAAAAGTAGGTAAACGAATGAACAATATCACGAAGATTTCTAAAGATAGTGTGTCAGAACTAGTTTATAATCAATTGAAGGAAAATGTTGTAAATGAACGATGGGTGCCGGGGGATAAAATCCCTTCAGAAAACCAACTTGCCGAATTATTTGGCGTAAGCCGAGTATCGGTTCGCGTTGCCATTCAGAAAATGATTACCCTCGGGTTACTGGAAGCCAAGGTGGGGGAAGGGACTTTTGTTAAGGAATTTACACCCAGTGTTTATTTAACCGAACTTGCCCCCATCATGATGAAACCGCATAACCAGATCGAGATCTTAGAGTTTAGAAAGGCTTTGGAAACGGAAGTCATACGTCTTGCCTTTCAACGGGCCAGTGAAGAAGGAATTCACCACTTGGAGCAAATCTATATAAAAATGTGCCAGGCCTCTGAAAAATCGGATCTTGAGGAGTATTTTTATCTGGATAGACAATTTCATGAATGGCTTTTTCGTTTATCCGAAAACAGTCTGTTTATCAGCACCTTTCACCTCATGGGCAACCTTTTGCTGGCGCATTATGAATCGACCGTTCAAAAAAGTTGGGAAGTTGATGGAGTACCCAAGGCGACAGAGGAAGATGAGCATTATAACATTCTTAATGGTCTCAAGACGAGGAACCTCGAGCTGGCCCTTAAGGCTTATGTCGATATGATCGATGCTAAACTTGAAATGTTCAGGAATGCAGAACAAGAGGCTTCAATGATTCGCTAACAGTAAGGGGCGATGCGTTATATCCTAAGTTTCTATTGACTTCATAGAAAAAACTGATAAGATAGTGCTTGGTCAGTTGTATGACAACTAACAGGTAATCAATTAGACAATATACAGCAATCCCATCAATTTGACTAACTTACTAATGTGAAACTAGGTATTAGTAAGTGGCTATACACTAAGGAGTAAAACTATGACAAAAGTGAATCATGCATCAAGTCGAGTGACTCCATTACTGGAGTTGCGTCTTTTTTACTACGATTTTCTGCGCCGTACTTTCTTAATGGAACCTACAAAAGATTTCCTTGTATTTGTGAAAAATAGCATGATCGCACCGGATTTTCCTTTGGCAAGTGAAAGTGGAATGATTTTAGAAGGTGTTCAACAAATAAAAGACTACCTTTCTAAAAACGATATACAGAGCGAAACTGTTTGCAATGATTTGCATTGGGAATACACTCGGCTTTTTATCGGTCCGTATCAATTACCTTCTCCGCCCTGGGAATCCACTTATTTAAACGAGGAGCGTTTGCTCTTTCAGAAGGAGACGCTAGCCGTTAGGAAGGCTTATCTAAAGTATTCGTTTCTTCCTGTAGAGTTTGGTCATGAGGCAGATGATCACTTAGGACTAGAGTTGGATTTTATGTTCCGGCTCAGTGAACTATGTTTAGAGGATAACGATCAAAATGGCGTTGATCTCAGACAACTCTTGATAGATCAAAAGTCTTTTTTAGAAGAGCATCTTTTGCAATGGGTTCCAAAGTTCAGTCAAGACATGATCCAGCACGCCGAGACGGATTTCTATCAGGGAATGGGCAAAATTCTTCAAGGCTTCTTAACTCTTGATCTAGAAGCTCTTCTCGAGCTTTTAACAATAAATTCTTAGTATTTCTTACAATTCGTGGGGGTGGAAAATATGAGTTTAATCGAGAAGGCAAAAAGCCACATAATGAGCAGAAGGTCCTTTCTCGGTGCAACGGCAACATTGGCTGCCGGAGCTGCAGCAGCTGTAACCCTGCCGGGCTGCGGGCTGCAAAAAGTGGATTCAAGTGTTGCAGAGTTAGCTGATAAGGAGGGTGAGTGGATTACTGCTGCTTGTTGGCATAATTGTGGAGGACGCTGTTTAAACAAGGCTTATGTTGCGGATGGAGTTGTCGTTCGTCAAAAGACGGACGATACCCATGAGGACAGTCCGGATTACCCTCAACAAAGAGGATGTGCACGCGGTCGTTCTCATCGCAAGATGGTACTGGGCGCCGATCGCCTCAAATATCCGATGAAACGGAAAAATTGGGAACCGGGAGGCGGCAAAAAAGAACTTCGCGGAAAAGATGAGTGGGTGCGTATCTCTTGGGACGAAGCCCTGGATATCGTTGCTAGTGAGATTAAACGAATTAAAGAAAAATATGGTAATGCCAGTTTCTTTTTACCCCCTGGCGGTTCAGGAGGGGACATGGAACCTATTCGGCTCATGAGTGCCTATGGCGGCTGTACAACTCGTTGGGGAGATGTTTCTTGGGGAGCCTGGCCTGTAGTATGGCAAAAGGTCACGGGCATCACAACCGATAATGGATCGATGGCCGGCAACGATCGCTTCAGATTGCGCGATTCAAAACTGATTTTTCTTTGGGGTGCAAACCCTGCTCAGTCCAGTCAGGGAACGCCAACGTTTAATTATCTACAGGCCAAAAAGGCAGGAGCCAAATTTATTTTGATTGATCCTGTCCATTCTGAAACAGCGAGAGTTATGGCAGATGAATGGATACCGATTCACCCGGCTACTGATACAACATTAGTTCTGGGGATGGCCCATCATATTTTAACGAATAATTTACTGGATATAGACTTTTTGGATACTTATTGTGTGGGCTTTGATGCAGATCATATGCCGGATGGGGCAGATCCCAAGGATAACTTTAAAGATTATGTTTTGGGTACTTTTGATGGAACCCCGAAAACACCGGAGTGGGCAGCCAAGATTTGTGGTGTAAGTGCGGATAAGATCCGTCAACTTGCTCAGGAATATGCAACGACAAAACCTGCAGCTATTATTACTGGTGGAGCACCCGCCCGCATAAACAATGGAGAGCATTTTCCCCATGCGATAATGACCCTTGCCTTTATGACAGGTAATGTTGGCAAACCTGGTGCAGGAGTTAGCCCTAATATGCACAATCGGGCAACAAATGCCGGACCGGTGTTAGTACAACCTGGGGCCAGCGGCTTGCCTGCGATTCCCAATCCTCTAGCGAAAAGTAAAATTAATAGTGGTGAAATGTGGAACGCCGTTTTCACAGGTAAATATACTGCAAGTAAAGGTGTCCAGAAAAATATCAATATCCAAATGGTTTGGAATTGGTTTGGGAATACCTTGAACCAGAGAGCGGGGACCACACGGGGTATTGAGGCACACCGTAAAGTTGAATTCGTCCTTGCGCAAAACCTATTCTTATCGACGGACGCCCGGTATTCAGATGTTGTTTTACCGGTTACCTCGCAGTGGGAGCGTCTGGGGGGATTGCTTACCGGGAATCGTGAAATTCTTATTTATTTTCGTCAAATCATGAAGCCGCTTTTTGAAGCCAAAAGTGATATGTGGATTGCAACGGAATTGGCTAAAAGGCTGGGGATTAATCCAACGAAGGCGATCAACCCGTTGTCTGAAGCGCAAATGCTGTATAACCAGATAGCTGGCGCTAAGGTGATGAAGGCAGACGGAACGGGTTATGAAAAGTTAGTCACCTTGACGGCGGAAGATATCAAGGAATTGGGAGCGAAAGGAACCCCGCAAACGGGACGCATCTCCTATAAGGAGTTCAAAGAAAAGGGGATTTATCAAATTCCGAGGTCTCGCGGCGACAAATTGGAATTTACAAGTTTTGAGGACTTTATTGGCGATCCGGTTGGCAAGAAATTAGCAACTCCAAGCGGAAAATTTGAGATTTATTGTGACTCTCTCGCTAAGGCCATTGAAAAAGTAGGTTTTACGACGAAATCACCTTTACCTAAGTACGAACCTTCGCGTGAGGGCTATGAAGATGGTGCTAAGAACGGTTATCCTTTCCAAGTCATTACTCTTCATTACTATCGGAGGTCTCATTCGACCTTAGATAATGTACTCTGGCTGCGGGAAGCCTTTCCTCAGGAACTGAGAATCAATGCCAGTGACGCTCAAAAACTAGGAATTAAAAATAATGATATTGTCAAAGTAACCAGCCGTCATGGCTCAGTTATTCGTCAGGCTATGGTCACTGAGCGTATTATGCCAGGTGTCGTTGCGCTTGGCGAAGGTGCCTGGGTGGAAATGGATGAGCAAGCCGGAGTTGATAAAGCCGGCTGTACGGGAATTCTTGACGGACATATCCCAACCGGTCAAGGGCATACTGGCTTTAATTCTTGCAATGTGAAGCTCGAGAAATATAACCAACCTCTCGATCCGGATGTTAAATGGCCTCAACGAATCATTTTCTAAGGAAGTGAAAAATAATGGCGCAACTCGGGTTTTATTATGATATGACAATTTGCTCTGGCTGCAAGGTTTGTCAGATTGCTTGTAAAGATAAAAATGATCTCGATGCCGGAATTTTTTTCCGCAAGGTTTACAATTTTGAAGGCGGCAAATACCCGAATCCTTGGGAATATAACCTTTCAATTGCTTGTAACCATTGTGCTCAGCCTAAGTGTACCCAGAACTGTCCGACCGGAGCTCTGTATAAGAGAGAGAAGGACGGCATTGTTATGCACGACCGCGATAAATGTATCGGTTGTAAACTCTGTACATGGTCTTGCCCGTATGGAGAACCACAGTATATAGAGAAGTTGGGTAAGGTGGGTAAGTGCACTTTTTGCGCTGACCTCATTGATAAGGGCCAAAACCCTGCTTGTGTCGATGCTTGCCAGATGAGAGCTTTGCAATTCGGCGATATTGAGGAACTGCGAAAAAAATACGGAAATAATGCGGATATTAAACCCTTGCCTGACTCTGGTATAACCCATCCATCGTTAACCATTAAGGCGAATAAAGAAGCGATGAAATAGCGAAGAACTAAAAATTATGGAAGGAGGCCTATTTCATGTTTGCTCAAGAATGGCCTTTGATGATGTTTACGCTCGTTAGCCAATTGGCCATTGGAAGTTTTCTGATGTTAATGGTGGTTCGCTCTTTATTATTGAAGCAAAATCCTCAAGAGGCAGCAAAATTAACCCAGCCAGGCTTCAAAGCGGTTGTGGGAATTATGGTCGTTGCCCTTGTCCTTTCTCTCTTCCACTTAGGAACACCAACAGGAGCCTATCGCTCTATTCTTAACTTGAAAACATCCTGGCTTAGTCGTGAAATTTTAACTGCCGGAGGGTTTCTTGTTTTATCCTTTATCAGTTATCAAGCCTTTCAAAAGGAGAAGGCGAGCAGTGCTTTAGGATGGATTACTTCACTGGTTGGCTTGGCAGCTGTTTTGAGTATGTCGAATATTTATAGCCATTCGGTCCGTCCAGCTTGGATGAATGCTGATACGTATGTTGCCTTTTTTGGAGCTACGTTGGCTTTGGGAAGTGCAGGATGTGTTGCCTTAGTTATATATGGAGGAAAAGGGATGCAACTTTCCGAAAAAGTCGCAGCACATTTAAAGAAAATCAGCTTAATAACCGGGGCTGCGGTTATTCTCCCTCTGATATATCTGCCAGTTTTTATTCGCAGCCTTGACAGCGGTGATATGGCCTCAGTGGCCTCAGCCCAGCTTCTTACGGGAAGCTATCTATTCCCCTTAATTCTAAGAGGGCTTATATCTCTTGTTGGAGCAGGTTTGCTTTACTATGCATTAAAACAAACTAGGAATAAGGTACCCATCCAGAAATGGGTTTACGGTTCACTGGCTCTGATCGCAGTCGGAGAATTTGTAGGCCGCTATGTATTTTACGGATCCGCAGTATCAATAATGATTGGCTTAAAGTGATGAGATGCTAATCATTAAATATCGGTGTTCTCACTCCACTCCACTATACTAGTGAAGTGAGAACGCCTTTGGCTTTTTGCACTCATGTTTGATTTTTAGAGATAAGTTTTTACCTATCCCCTTTTGAAGACACTACGGGTTTCTGGTTGCTTAAGTGTAAATTTAGGAGCTGTTTTAATTAGAAGATAAGAGTGTCCAGCTAACAACTGAGTATCAGCTAAGCTTTCATAAATGGCATGATCTTATGTATCAAGAAAGGTAAAGAAATGCTTATTAATCTCTATAATGAACAAGATGTAATTATTAAGAATTCAAGTCTGCTTCGTTATGCACAGATCTATCGCGATATCTACAAAAGATTTCTGACTCAAATTACTGCCTCTGGTGTTAAATTAGGCTCTAATCAAGAAAAAGAGATAAGTCATAAAATCGAACGATTGCGAGATTTGGGTGTAGTCTTCCGTAACGATGATAAAAGCCTTTTCCTTAATTGGTTGTCACCTGCTTGTGAGAATTGTAAGACTGGAGTGGGATCGACAACCCTGTTTTTTTCTCTTCAGTGCCCGCGTCAATGCTATTTTTGTTTTAATCCTAACCAAGAGGGATATGAATATTATCGTCAGAATCTGAGAAACTGTGTCCAAGAATTACAGGAAATTCACCAACAAGGAATAAAAATTTCACACTTAGCTTTATCCGGGGGAGAACCACTGCTTTATCCAGTCGAAGTCGTCAACTTTTTCCAAACAGCGCTAGAATTATTTCCTAAGGTCTATACGCGACTCTACACAGCTGGGGATCTTCTCAATCCGGATTTATTAGGAGTACTTCGAGAAAATGGACTGAATGAAATTCGCTTTAGTCTTAAGCTGGAAGATCCTGAAGAAGTACGCAGCCGGGTTCTCGATTATATCGCATTAGCTAAATCGTATATTCCTGTTGTCATGGTTGAGATGCCGATAATTCCGGGAACTTTAGAGGAAATGAAAAAATTATTATCTCGCTTAAATGATCTGGACATTAACGGTATTAATTTATTGGAGTTTTGCTATCCTTTCTATAATGCTGGGGAATTTCGCAGCAGAGGATTTGAAATTAAAAATCCACCTTTTAATGTGCTGTACGATTATTGGTATGCCGGAGGTCTGCCGATAGATAGAAGTGAATTAGAATGTCTTGATCTGCTGGAATATGCGGTTGAACAACATCTTAAGTTAGGAGTTCATTACTGTTCGCTTGAAAATAAGCTGACTGGACAAATTTATCAACAAAACCTTGGGCAGCGTGTTGAAAGTTATTATTACTTATCGAGAAAAGATCATTATTACAAATCTGCTAAGGTATTCGGTAAAGATATTTTAACTGTCAAACAGGTTTTAGATAGAAATCACATTAAAACTTATAATCTTAGCAAATGCTATGACTTTTTGGAGTTCAATGTAAAAGACATCGATTTTCTTAAAGGTATTGATATAGAGGTAGTTATTTCCTCAAATGTTATGGAAGAACGTAATGATGGCAAATATTTGCGGGAACTCAAATTAGATTTAATTTATCCTAGTGATTTTCGGTGGCAAAACGAATTATAAAGGTAATATTGCAAGAAGGGATATCAAGAGACATTGCCTTATACTGAGCAACTTGTCGAACTCTATTGTATAGTGTAGAATGTTGTAATATGAGTAGTCAACCTCCTAAATGCTGTATGGAATCTATTCATCATTCTTTACCTAGGTTGCTAGTTGAGGTGTCATCGTTATGTTCGACAAAAGCCCTGAAATGCAGGAGAAAATTAGAAAATTAGCCGTAAAAATAGTGAAACACTATAGAGGAAAGGGCCCCGAGTATGTTATAGTAAGAATAGACGATGAATTGATAACTATAACTATTAAGGGGATTCTTTCAAATCTATCTGAAATCTTAGTCGAACAGGGCGACGTTGATCGGGTCAAAGAATATTGGAAAACCTTGAGGCCTTATCTGGAAAATCAATTTGCAGAAGAAGTTTATGAATTAATAGGCAGGAATTTTGAATATACTTGGCAAATTAATAACCTGGAAAGTTCCGACAGAACGATTGCTTTATTTCTAAAGTTAATAGCCGATGGTTCGATTGAAAAGAAAAAGGTTTGAAATAAAACTTTTTAGCTTTTAAATAAACCAGTACAGTTGCGTTTTAATACGCTTTGTACTGGTTTTTTGTTTTTATTGCTTATACGAATTAACTGTTGCTTTATTCAAGGTCCGAGCGGAAATTATATCTAGCCGGGCTTTGATAACTATCTAAAAGGAGAAGAAAACATGGGGAAAAAAGTATTAACAGTCTGCCCTTATTGTGGTACAGGATGTAAGTTGTATCTTGTTGTTGAGGATGGGCAAGTAATCAGAGCTGAGGCTGCCGATGGCAGAACCAATGAAGGAAACCTATGTCTAAAGGGTTACTATGGATGGGATTTCCTGAATGATCCTCAAATCTTGACCTCAAGGTTAAAAAAACCGCTTATCAAAAAAAATGGGAAATTAGAAGAAGTTTCTTGGCAGGAAGCCATAGGATTTGTTGCAGGGAAGATCACTGAAATTAAAAAGAAATACGGCCCGGATGCTATTATGGGTACCGGTTCAGCGCGAGGAGCCGGAAACGAAGCGAATTATGTCATGCAGAAGTTCATGAGGGCTGTGATTGGCACCAATAACATCGACCACTGCGCCAGAGTTTGACACGCTCCTTCTGTGGCCGGTCTGGCCCAGTCATTAGGTAATGGTGCAATGTCTAATTCTATCCCCGAGATAGAAAATGCAGATTTATTGCTGATATTCGGCTACAACGGGGCGGACTCTCATCCGATTGTTGCCCGGCGAATCATTAAGGCCAAGGAAAAAGGGGCCAAGGTTATTGTCGTGGATCCCAGAATAACTGAATCCGTAAGGATTGCAGATTTGTGGCTTCCCTTAAAAGGAGGTACCAATATGGCTTTAGTTAATGCCTGCGGTAATGTCCTGATTAATGAAGCGCTGTATGACAAGGAATATGTGAGTAAGTATACTGAAGGTCTTGAAGAGTATAAAACTGCGGTGGCTAAATACACTCCTGAATATGCTGAGACAATCACCGGTGTTAAGGCAGATGATATAAGAAAAGCGATGAGAGAATATGCCGGAGCGAAAAACGCTATGATTCTCTATGGAATGGGCGTTTGTCAATTCTCTCAGGCTGTCGACGTTGTCAGGGGATTGGCCTCTCTGGTCCTGCTGACGGGTAATTTGGGCAGGGCGAATGTGGGAATTGGTCCTGTAAGAGGGCAAAATAACGTTCAGGGAACATGTGACATGGGAACGCTTCCTGATGTCTTTCCGGGTTACCAAGCGGTGACGGATGCCAAAGCACGGAGGAAATTTGAAAAGGCCTGGGGAGTAAAATTATCCGGGCGGATCGGCTATAAGCTTACGGAAATTCCTCATTTGGTGCTCCATAAGGATAAGGTTAAAGCGTATTACATCATGGGAGAGGATCCTGTACAGAGTGATCCTAATGCCGGTGAGGTAAGAGAAGTCCTTGATAAGATGGAGCTGGTCATTGTGCAGGATATTTTTATGAACAAGACGGCGCTTCACGCCGATGTTATACTGCCGGCTACCTCCTGGGGAGAACATGAAGGGGTATATTCCTCTGCTGACCGCGGTTTCCAAAGATTCAAAAAAGCAGTGGAACCTAAGGGAGAATGCAAACCTGATTGGCAGATTATATGTGAAATAGCCACGGCCATGGGGTATGAGATGAAGTATAAGGATACCGAAGAAATATGGGACGAGATGAGAGGTCTCTGCCCAAGTTTTGCAGGGGCAAGTTATCAGCGCTTGGATGAATTGGGAAGCATTCAATGGCCATGTCCAACAGAGGAGCATACCGGAACTCCCTATTTATATGAAGGCAATCAATTTTCAACGCCCAATGGAAAAGGACAACTATTTGCCTGTGACTGGAGACCTCCTCTGGAACTGGCAGATGAGGAATTTCCCCTGAGCCTGTCAACGGTACGGGAGGTTGGCCATTACTCTGTCAGAACGATGACGGGAAACTGCCGCGCTCTGCAGCAGCTTGCAGATGAACCCGGATATGTACAACTGAGTGTCGAAGACGCTGAAGAACTTAATATTAAAGATCAGGAGCTGATAAGAATCAGTTCGCGCAGAGGAAGTGTTATGGCCAGGGCTCTTGTAACAGAGAGAGTGAAAAAAGGTGCAACCTATATGACCTATCAGTGGTGGATTGGAGCCTGCAATGAATTGACGAGTGATCATGTTGATCCGATTACCAAAACCCCTGAATTTAAGTATTGCGCTGTTAAAGTGGAACGAATTAAGGACCAAGCATGGGCGGAGCAGCACGTAAGAGACGAATACGATAAATTAAGGAAACAGATGGGTGTAAATACACTCCTTTCAAGGGACAAAGAGTGAACTCGGAACCACTCCCGCTTGGAGAAGTGTGAGTCGTATGATTGGATAAAAGGTTAAAGATGGCAGAGGAAAGGTCGAGGCAAGATGAGCGGAACTTTAAATTCATTTGTAGTGGCAAATCCAACTAAATGCATCGGTTGTAAAGTTTGTGAAATGGTTTGCTTTGCAGTTCATGACAAGAAAGATCAAGTGGCGATGGCTGTGGGAACTATAGCAGCTCCGATCATTCCAAGGTTATACCTGGTCCGGAGTGAAGTCCTTAAGATGCCTATTCAATGCCGGCACTGTGAAGATGCACCCTGTGCGAATTCCTGCCGCATTGGAGCGATTAAGCAGGAGGACAATAGGATTGTAATAGACGAGAATGAATGTATCGGCTGCAAAACATGTCTGCTCGCTTGTCCTTTTGGGGCTATAGATTTATTGCCGCAGTTCAAGGACGGTGAAGCTGTAATTCAGGCCAACCTGAAAGAGGAAGGCGAGTTTGGTCTCGAAGAAAAGGCTAAAACCGTTGCCTATAAGTGTGATTTATGTCAAGAACATGGTGAGCCGGCATGTGTTGCTGCTTGTCCGCAGCAAGCTTTAACTCTGGTAATACCTGCAGAAGAAAAAAAGCGGCGAAACCGTCAGGCCGCTGTAAATCTTCTGGCAGCATTAAAATAGCGGCGTAAACTGTAAGGGATAATTTGCAGCTAAGGGAAGGGAAAAATAACGATGGTCAGCAGAGATTATTTGATTAATATAGATCGGGAATTATGTACAGGGTGCAGACGCTGTGCAGAAGTTTGTCCTGTGAATGCTATTGAAGGGGAAAAGGATGCCCCGCAGTCCATCAATAGGGAACGTTGTGTTTTCTGCGGTCAATGTGTACAGATATGTAGTGTTTATGCTTCAATCTTTGATGAAAGTATAACACCAAGAGCAATTAAACTTAAGGAAAGGAATATGCTGGAAACAGTCAAGGAGCCTCTTTTTGCTGCTTATAATATAGGACATGCTCAACAAGTAAAGGAGGCTTTAGCTTCTTCCGAACTTTATAAAATTGTGCAATGTGCACCGGCTGTGAGAGTTTCCCTGGCAGAAGAATTCGGTTTTCCTTACGGTTCTCTCACGCCCGGTAAGATGGCCGCGGCACTGCGAAGATTAGGCTTTGATCGTGTATATGATACAAATTTTGGAGCTGATTTAACGATTATGGAGGAAGGCAATGAGCTTGTAAAACGGATAGCAGAGGGAGATGGTAAGGATCTTCCGATGTTTACCTCCTGCTGTCCCGCTTGGGTAAAATACGTTGAACAGGAATATCCGGAATTGCTTGCTCATTTATCAAGCTGTAAATCGCCTCAGCAGATGTCCGGGGTTATTTTCAAGACTTATGGGGCCAAGATTGATAATATTAATCCTGCTAAAATCCTGAGCGCTGCAATCATGCCTTGTACCTGCAAACAATTTGAATGTACACGTGAAGAGATGGCTGACAGCGGCTATAGGGATGTGGATGTCGTCTTAACAACAAGGGAGTTAGCACAATTGATCAAGGATAGAGGAATTGACTTTGCCAATCTGCCGGATGAAGCCTTTGATTTACCATTAGGAAACTATTCAGGAGCAGGTGCTATCTTTGGTACAATCGGCGGAGTTATGGAGGCAGCCTTGAGGACCTGTTATGAATTAATGACTAAAAAGCCGGCCCCAAGACTAGAACTGAATTTTGTAAGAGGCGGAGAGGGTATTAGGACTGCAATGATACAGGCGGGTGAGCTGGAACTTAGGGTTGCTGTAGTTTCAGGCTTAAAGAATGCTGCTAAGATCCTTGAAGATGTAAAGGCAGGAAGATGCCAATTCCACTTTATTGAGGTAATGACCTGCCCAGGTGGATGTATCAACGGCGGAGGACAGCCAAAGTTTCTTTTACCGGAGTACAGAGAAGAGGCGACAAAGAGCAGAAAAGCTTCACTTTATGAGCATGATTCCCAGCTGAATATAAGGAAGTCTCATGAAAATCCGGATATCCAAAAACTGTATGTGGAATTCTTGGGAGAACCTTTGGGACATCAATCTCATCATCTATTGCATACGGAATATGTAGCAAGAAAGGGGCAGAACTAATGAATAGCTTTGTTGTTGCAGCTCCCAATAAGTGCATCGGCTGCAGAACCTGTGAAGTAGCCTGTGTTGTGGCGCATTCAAGTAAGAATATGTTTACTTCGACACAACGGGAAATTGAATTTAATCCCAGGCTAAGTGTTATAAAAACCGCAGCTGTAAGCGCTCCTATCCAGTGCAGACATTGTGAAAATGCTCCTTGTGCCAATGCTTGTTCCGAAGGGTGCATTGTGAATACGGAGGGTGTTATTTATATTAATCAGAGGACTTGTATCGGCTGTAAAACCTGTATTGTGGCATGTCCTTTTGGTGCTATAGACATGGTCTCATGCTCTGAAGACGGAGAGAAAAAGCAGCAAACGGGATTAAAATGTGATGACAGCGGCAAGCTCTGCATTAAAGAGAAAATGGTAGCGAACAAATGTGATCTGTGCCTGGGAAGACAAGGTGGACCTGCCTGTATGGAAGTGTGTCCTACAGATGCTTTAAGAATCGTTAATTCCGATGGCATCGCAGGAGCAACAAGAGAGAAGAGACGTCGGAGTGTGAGCGGCTTATCTTGCTACCGGGTGAATTGATCTAGGCGTATTAACACTGGCTCACAGTATAATCAGGGATTATTCCTATCTACAAACTTGAGAATGGGTATTGTCTTTTATGATATTAAGAGACAATACCCTATTTTATGGGGTGAAAAATCGTAAACATTAAAATCAAGGATAATATTGATTGCCCATTGTGCTTTTCTGAAAATTTTGGGCAAGCTATGAAAAATGACTTTTGGAGGGATTAAAAGTGCTGCTTGTATTTTTCTGGTGGTCTTATGCATGACAATACATTTTGGACTAATACAATATGGTACATACTTTTAGGTATCTCTACTATTATAGAATTAATTCTCGCAATGATTAAGGCGAAAAATCGCCGTAAACTGACAATCGCATTCTATCTGACGATAACGGGGATAGCTCTTGCATTTGAAACGATGGTCCTGTTTTTTCTAAAAGCTTATGTCTATTATCCAATGATACTGAAAAATCCCCCACGCCCGTTTGACGACGTACTGGCGGGTAATTTATTTTCTCAATTTTCCGTAGGTGCTTCAGCCTTATTAGTTGTAGTTTTTCATTTAAGATTTTATTGGTTTATTATAATTGGCTTGATATATGGCCTTATTGAGGAATTGTTTTTAAGTTTGGGTATCTATCGCCATAACTGGTATGAAACTTGGATGACTGTCATGGGTATTCCGCTTTTCTTCTGGGTAGTTAAAAAAATGTATGTAAAAGCAATACAGGGTATTGAGCCTGTATTTTATTATGGTTATATCTTTTTGGCTCTTTATACATGTAATGTTTTTACTTTGGTATGGGGCTTATTTATGTTATCTAGACTTCAGGATTTCAACACAACCTTAATTTTAGATCCGGAAGTTAGTCGTCTTTATGGAGCCTTGGGACATTTCTTTTTGTTATCGGGTTCAGTTATGCTGATACATTTTTTGCGACTTAAAGGGATTTGGAAAGCCTTAGTGATAATCTCGCTATATATAATCTATTATATTGGCTGCAAACTGAATATTGTTTTGGTTAAGGAAGGTCGGTTTGTATTGGTCTCAACAATTTCAATTTGTTGGACGTACCTTTCAGTATTAATAATTGACAATTTTTATAGTTGTGTAGCCAAAGATAAACATGTATCAAGAAAGGTATTAAAATAGAACTCAAGGTCTTATATTTTTATGGGTTTGTGGGTTGCTGATAAAAGGGAAAGGGTACCGTTACCTAATAATTTAGGAGACTGTACCCTAATTTATTATGTTTTAGCATCGTGCAGCGATTACGTATTTTTGAACTGAAATTTTCTGCTTATGATATAATAAATGTGGAATTAGACTTCATATAGTTGTAAATGAATGTATATTCAAGTTAAAGGATTTTGATAGGATGACATTAATCTACAGAAGTAAAAAATGTTTAACGAGAATCGCATTGATTCCGTTGGCTTTTATTCTTTTCTTGGCTGTAAATGTGACTGTCTCAAGCGGAACTTCTTCTAATAGTGTCGATCACGAAGGAATTACAAGCAGTCAGTCGATCGTATTAAATCATACTTTTTTAACGGATACATATGGCTGGGAAAAGATTAAGGATACCTATAGCAGAGACAATATCAAGGGTATTGGATCTGGTGGTAGAGTTGATATCCTTTTTTCTTTACCATTACTATGTCTTATTTGGAAAAACAAGAGCAAATTGCTCTGGAGAAGAAACTATACCCTTGTATCGTTGTGCGTTCGTATGGACGAATGAACCCTGCCCAATCATAACAATTTTTCAAGCCGGATATCCCGGCTTTATTTTGGTGTGCGGATTTTTTATGAAAGATTGGGGATAAGGGTATGATCAGTTTGGAAATACGAGATGTATGGAAACATTATCAAACTAGGATTGGCAAACAAATTACGATATTAAAAGGTCTAAATTTGCGGGTAGAACAAGGAGAAATGGTTGCTGTCATGGGACCGTCGGGAAGCGGCAAGACAACCCTCTTAAATATTATCAGCGGTGTGGACTGTTCTGATCAGGGAAGTGTTTGGATTGACGGTCAGTATCTGGCAGAGATGAATAAAGCGGAAATAGCCTTATTCCGCAGGAGAAGCTTAGGAATGGTCTTTCAGGACTTCAATTTGATTGAAAGCCTTTCCGTGAAAGAAAACGTCCTGCTGCCGATGATCCTGGAGAAAAAGCCGGCGGAGGAACAGGAAGAACAAGTGAAAAAAATCCTCAAGATTCTTGGCATCGAAGATATTCAGGACCAAAGTATTACGGAAATATCCGGCGGAGAGAGACAGCGGACAGCTATTGGCAGGGCGCTTATCAATAATCCTGCTCTTATTTTGGCTGATGAACCGACGGGAAACCTGGACTCTAAGTCCACCCGGGAAGTGATGGACTATTTTCTTCGGGTTAATCATGAATTTGGCTCGAGTCTTTTAATGGTCACTCATGACACCTTTGCTGCCAGCCATTGCCACAGGACGGTTTTGTTAAAAGACGGTGAATTTGTGGCCGAAGAACAGCGGAAAGGCAGCCGCAGGGAATTTCTTGATTCCCTGACAGAAATGCTTACCTTGATAGGAGGTGAGCAGGATGACATTTTTTGATATTTCCAGGAAAATGTTAATGGCCAACTTTCGGCGTTACCGGCTGTATTTTTTATGCAATGTTTTTTCTATTGTCCTGTTTTATAGCTTTGCCGCCATTTTTACCAATCAGGCGTTTATGAATCCTAAAAACGTAAACAGCTATATTTCCAGCAATATTTATGCCCCAAGCCTATTTGTCGGCATTTTTTTCGTTCTCTTTATCCCCTATTCCTACCGGCAATTTATGAAGCTCCGCCAACATGACTATGGCATTTTAATGACCATGGGAATGAGTGAAACGGAAGTTTTAACCAATATGCTCTTGGAGCAGTGCCTGATTGCTGGGATATCGCTGCTCGCCGGGCTGCTCCTGGGCACGTTGATAGCCTTTGCCTTTTATTTCGTAATTCAACACGTGATTGGGGTATCCGGATTGCATTGGTATTTTAACGTCGAGTCTTATAAATGGACGGCTTTGCTCTATGGCCTGACGATCCTTTTCACCCTGATAATGAGTGTCATAGGATTCAAAAAGATGGAACTTATCGATCTGATCAAAGATAAATTTCGCGGCGAAAGGAAAAGAAAATCAAGCAGGGGACGATTTATCTTTGGCGTGATCTTAGTCTCCGTTTCTGTTCCGATGATGCTAATTGGTTATGTTCATGCTAATTCAGTGCTTTGGTTGGAAATTAGTTTTGGCGTTATCTTGGCAGGCTCCGGTTTCATTTTGGCCCAGGTGGAGGCGTTGGATAACGTTTGGGCTAAAGTATTTCCGGGGTTTCGGGAGCACCATTTTCTCGGGATCGCTTTTAACAGGCAGCATGCCGGGTCAAGAAGCAGGATTGGCATCATAGCTGCCTGGCTGCTTGGATTTTGTATTTTTTTTGCCGGATCGACCGGGATTATGTATCCGGCTCTTACCAAGGATGCTGTCAGCAATTCACCCTATGATTTGGTGTATTCTCAGATTTTCGGCAAAAACCAGGTGGCTGACAGTAATATCGTTAACCTATTGGCGCAAAATGGGGTAACAGTTCAAAGGGTCAAGCAGGTGGATTATTTGCGAAACGGAGTCTATAATTTGCTTCCGCTTTCCGAAGTAAATAAGGAATTTTGCACCAGTTATCAAATTCCCAAAGGTGAGTTCTTGACGGTTTTCCAGTTTGACTTTCAGGACGGATACCAACATGATCTGACTTCACCGTCAACGGTCGGTTTTGATTGTGGCAAGGAGACAATGGAATTAAAGTCCGCAGGAAGTGACGTGCGTATCTTATTCAACCGAAATCCGACCTTGGCTGATCGTACTTTGGTTTTGAATGATGCTGATTTCCAGAAAATAGCCGCGCATAGTTCTGACTATTCGGCAGGGATTATTAAATTGTACTCTTTTAAGCAGTGGCAGAATTCGGGAAAAGGAATTGCTGCTGTCCAGAACTATTTATTAAAAAAGAATCGAGTTGACCAGCCGGTACAGCAACATTATTACCGGGCAACATCCAGGATTGAATCCTACACCTTGGCCCAACAGTCGGCAGAATTTTTGCTGTTTGTGATGTTCTTTGTTGAGGTTTTATTTTGTGCTGCCGCCAATATCATGATTCATTTTAAGATAATGGCTGAAGGGGAAGAAGAGCAGAGACTATTGTCCGGTCTCTGCCGGCTGGGCGTAACTGCAGAGGAGATGCTGGCAATGATACGTCATAAAAACACCTATTACTTCATGCCTCAGGTAATCGCCGGTCTGTTTATGGGGAGTTTTTATGGCTACGCAGTCAATGAATTTTATGGCTATGGATGGCAGGCTGCCGGTTACAGTCTGGTTATTGGATTAGGCTTAGCGGCGCTTCAATTCGTTATTGTGCTGAGATATTCCAAAAGAGAACTGCTGGGTTTTGGCCTATAAGCTTATGTTTAAAGAAATCAACGGTAGGAAAATTAGTGAAAGCTACAAATTAAAGATTTTATTTTCTCTGTCAGATTTAGAACTTAAATAACTAAAGCAACCGAGTTTTAACTAGACTTCGGTTGCTTTTCTCGTTTCTCAATCTTTATACAATCTTTAAAATTGGATGGTATAGTTTATCCATAAGATGCTTATTCATATAAAAGCCGCGCTCGATTCATGACCAAGGAGGGGAAATGATGGAAACTCAATGGCTAATTATCAGTTTTTCCATATTCGTGGGTTATCTTGTTATAAGAAACCGTTTGCCTAGAGATGAGTATCCGGTTCAACGGATGATCGACACTATTGAAAACAGTCTAATTATTGCACTTGTAATATGGAAATTTAGCTTGATTCTTTTCGAACCGATAACTGTTATCACCAACCCTCTAGCTTTACTCTATTTTTCGGGAGGGGAGCATGGATTCTGGTTGGCGGTGGCAATTGCGAGCATCTATATTGCTTTTCGTGCGCAGAAGGAACACGATTCAATTTGGGTTTACGGGGATTTATTAAGTATAGGTTTTTTGGCTGCTACAGCAATGTATGCTTTGCTGGATTTGGTTTTGCTTAGACAAATGGCACGGGTTCATGGGAGCGAACTTGTCATTTCTTTACTTATTCTTTTGCTAATATTTCGGAGGAGCAGGACAATCGGCAAACCTGAGCAGCTAAATCAGGGTCTATTATGGTTTAGTCTGGGGCAAGTGTTTATTCAATTTTTGAACCCGCTCAACCATAATTATTGGCGGGGGTTTTCTCAAGAGCAAATTCTCTATTTAAGCGTCGCTATACTTTGTCTTAGTATTGATTGGGTTGTTGAGAGAAAAAGGCCTTCTTTAAACTAGATGATTATTAAGGGACGATCTTTGTAAAGTGTAGTTATTGTAGAGTATAGTTATTTTAAAGAAATACAATTGATCTTAATGACTCAGTAACTTATCTTAGGATTAGAAAATGTTACTTCATATAAATACCAGCATGGGGGTGAAGTTCTGTGGAGAATGTTTCAGTGCTATTTGCTTTTACGGCAGGGATGTTATCGTTTTTATCGCCCTGTGTATTTCCGCTGATTCCAGCTTATGTCGCTAATCTTACCGGTTCAACACTTGGAAATAATAAGATAGAGGTATCCAAGGGATTGTTGCTGGCCCGTTCGCTCAGTTTTATTCTGGGATTTAGTATAATCTTTGTGATGATGGGGGCTTCAGCCAGCGCCCTGGGACAGATCTTCAGCCATAACCGGGATATTATTCAAAAAATAAGCGGACTCCTGATTATCATCTTTGGATTGCAAATGGCGGGAATCCTAAAGCTGCGTTTTCTGATGAGGGAAAAACGCTGGGAAGCTAAACAAACAGGAGAAAGAAATATTTGGCGTTCTTTTATTTTGGGTATGTCATTTGGAGCTGGTTGGACCCCTTGTGTTGGTTTAGCCTTATCTTCGATTCTCCTTTTGGCTGGATCTGCCAAGACCGTTTATAGTGGGATGATGATGCTTTTTGTTTATTCGTTGGGTTTAGGCATTCCCTTTCTGGCGATTTCAGTGATTATTACATATTCTTTACGGCTGGTAAAAAAAGTTAATCGGAGTTTAGGTCTGCTTTCCATAATTAACGGCTGGATTCTCATTGGTATGGGTCTATTGTTATATACAGATCAGCTGCAAAAGATTAGTGCCTGGCTGACAGCTTTAGCTTTTTTACCTATTATTTTACCTATTAGTTGAAAGGAAGATTGAGCAATGAAAAAATATTTAGCGATTGTAGTTTTGATTGGATTAGTGATTTGGGGGATGTATGATGTGGGGGGGAATAAGAGTAAGAGTCCGGATTCACCAGCGGCCAATTCAGCCAGTGTACAGAACTCAAAGCCTGCTTCAACTTCTGCGGGAGCGTCAACAAATACAGATCAAGGACAGTCGTTGACTGTCGGCCTGGAAAATGGGAACCTGGCACCGGATTTTGAACTGCAGAGTGTCAATGGAGAAACCGTGAAACTCTCCAGCTTGAGAGGAAAGAAGGTCATTGTCAACTTCTGGGCAAGTTGGTGTCCCCCCTGCCGCTTGGAGATGCCGGAAATGGAAAACTATTATGCCAAGAATAAAAATACGGGGGTTGAAATTCTGGCCGTCAATTTAACTACAGCAGAAAAGAGTCAGGCAGAGGTTACCACATTTATGAAGGCAGATGGTATTACATTCCCGGTACTACTGGATAAAAGCGGAGATGCTGCTCGGTTATATAATATATCGTCAATTCCTGCCAGCTTTATCCTGGATTCTCAGGGGATAATCCGTGATAAAATTGTTGGACCTATGACCAATGAGTCTATGCAAGAAATGTTGGGTACCATAAAATAAGGCAGTCGTTTTTAGGCTGTGAAGATGGATATGTGGTTAAGATTTATTGCTGAACGGATGGAGGCGTGTTCATGACACCAAAGGGGAAATCTGTACTCATTGTCGAAGACGATGCTAAAATCCGCCAACTGGTCAAAGTATACTTGGAAAGAGAAGGGTATGAAGCCTTGGAAGCAGAAAATGGAGAAGAGGCTTTGAAAATATTTAAACAATTTGATCCCTGTATGCTGATTCTCGATCTTATGTTGCCCAAGTTGAGCGGAGAAGAAGTTTGTACAATGATCCGAACAGACTTGAGAAGCACTGTGCCAATTATTATGTTAACAGCCAAAGTTGAAGAGGCTGAACGTATTCAGGGCTTAAAAATGGGCGCGGATGATTATGTCACAAAGCCCTTCAGCCCACAAGAATTGGTGACAAGAGTCGAGGTCGTTTTGCGGCGAACCGCTCAGAACTGCAGGAAAGTAACTTACAGAGGACTTACTCTAAAACCGTTAAAGGGAGAAATCCATTACAAGGGAGAATCCCTTGTTTTGACGCACCATGAATTTCGCTTATTGTATTTTCTTATGAGTCATCCCGACCAGATCTTAACCAGAGAACAAATTGTCGACGAACTTTATCCTCATCAGGAAAAAATCGTTACAGAAAGAACGGTCGATGTGCATGTCGGCAAATTGCGAGAAAAACTCAGATATGATGGTAACCATGAAATCATTGAAACGGTCAGGGGAATGGGGTATCGTTTTGTTGCCTACTAAGGGCTTGTTTTTTTGGCGAAGGAGTTTTCTGCTTAAGTTAATTCTGATTAATTTGCTTGTAATTGCTATTGTTATTTGGCTGGCAGGCGTTTCTGTAAAGGATTTTGCCTGTTTGCTGACTAAGCAATATCAAGTTATGGGCGGAGCATCAGGTAGTTTGTTTGACCAGACTATGCAATTTTATTTAATCCGGGCAATTATTTTGGCAGTTATCGTCGCTTGTATCCTTTACTATTTTCTGGTGCGAAAGTTAATCTTACCATTACAGAACTTGGGAGTATGTGCTCAAAAGATGGCCAGAGGGGAGTTTTATCCTTGTCAAGAGATTTCGGCGGATGATGAAATAGGCCGTCTTATTTCTGATTTTAATCATTTAGCCGTCAAGCTGCAGCAGACAGAGGAACTTCGAAAGAAAATGGTGAGTGACATAGCTCATGAACTGAGGACGCCTCTTACTAACCTGACAGGATATCTGGAAGCCTTAGACACCGGTGTGATTCAGGGAAACCAGGAACTATACCATTCATTGCATGAGGAAGCACTGCATTTGACCGGCTTGGTGGAAGAACTTCATCAATTAAATATTTGGGAATCCAAAAGACTGGGCTGGAATGAACTGCAGATAATTCCTGTAGAAGATGTAATTGCCTCTGCGTTAAAAAGTTTTGAACTTGAATTGGATCATCGGCAAATAAAAGTAGAAGCGAATATCCAAGCTGCCAATATTTTAGGAAATAAAGAGGGCCTTAAACAGGTTATCGCCAATCTGCTGAAAAATGTTCTGAAATATGATCGGGGCGGCTGGGTGAAAATCGCTGGAAAACCAGTGAACTCTGTTTATAAAGTGGTGGTGACCAATTTGGGTCAACCCATTCCTGAAAACAAAGCGGATCAGGTGTTTGAGCGTTTTTACCGTTTGGACTCCGCACGTAATCGCAAGACAGGAGGAGTGGGCCTTGGGCTGGCGATTGTTAAAGAAATTATTAACCAACACCGGGGAGAGGTCGGATTGATTTCGAGGGAAGATGAACATTCTTTCTGGTTTACAGTTCAATTAGCAAATCAAGAAAAGGAGAAATAGGCGGTTCTAAATTTAAGCAGCGACACATAGTCTTTTTTGGCGGCGAATAGAGACAGCCGATTAGAAAAGGATTATTGTGAAGGAGAGAGAACATTGGATTTAAAATGGTTCAGAGTGCCAAGAGATGTAGTGTTCGGTGCAGGTACCTTAGAGTACCTAAAGCAAGTTCAGGGTTCAAAGGCATTTATATGCATGGGCAAAAATTCAATGAGAGCAAATGGAGTACTGGATAAGGTAACAGGATATCTCAAAGAATCAAATATCGACTATACAATCTTTGACGGAGTTGAGGGCGATCCCTCTGTTGAGACTGTTTATCGCGGCGCAGAGAAAATGAAAGAGTTTGCTCCCGATTTAATTCTGGGCTTAGGCGGATGCTCCGCAATTGATGCCGCTAAAGCTATGTGGGTATTTTATGAATATCCCGATAAGAGATTTGAAGATATCAAGGCACCGTTTAGTATTCCACCACTCAGAAATAAGGCCAGATTTGTAGCTATTCCCTCTACCAGCGGTACGGGAACAGAAGTAACCTGCGTAGCAGTAATTACTGAACAGGGCGGGATTAAACATCCTTTGGCTTCCTATGAAATCACTCCGGATATTGCAATCTTAGACCCGGAAATTTGCCTTTCCATGCCCCCTAATGTTACTGCTGATACCGGAGTTGATGCCTTGTCTCATTCACTAGAAGCGTACGTTTCAACTATGGCTAATGACTATACTGATACCTTAGCTCTAGAGTCTATTAAGACAATCTTTGAGTGGCTTCCCAAAGCATTTAGAGATGGATCGGATATCACAGCCAGAACCAAAATGCATATCGCCCAAAACTATGCCGGCATGTCATTTTCCAATGCAATCTTAGGCATAGACCACAGCTTGTCTCATAAAATCTCGACAATTAATACTACCCATGGACGTTGTAATACGATCCTAATGCCCGCTGTAATCCAGTACAATTCTAAGGTTGCCGGTCAGCGCTATGCACAAATCGCCAAATATTTAGGATTACCCGGTTCTTCTAATGAGGCATTGGTCAGTTCATTAGTCGCAGCTATTAAAAATTTAAATACTTCACTTGGAATACCGGCAAGTCTTAAGGAACTAGGTATGGACGAAAATTCTTTCTTGGAAAACGCAGAAACCTATGCTAAGGCCGCTTTGGAAGATCCATGTACTGGAACTAATCCACGTAAGCCTAGCGTCGAAGATTTGATTCAAGTATATAAGGCAGCTTATTACGGTTATGACGTTGTTATTTAGTTCTGAGGTTCGATAAGAATTGCTTAAATTTTTATTAAGTAGTAACTTTTCTTAATGTTTGACCATTTGAGTATTAAGAGTAAAAGAATAATCATTACAATAATTGGAGTTGCTCCTTTTTGATTGCAAAGGTTTAGGCCGGTGAGGGTTAGTAAGTTCCTCAAAAATTGAGTAAGGGTACTGTCACCTATTTGATTTAGTGATAGTACCCTTTTTACCTAAACAGTCCGACAGTTTTCTGCCGGTCTGCTTAGGTTTATCCAATTTTTAAGACCTCCACTTCAATAAGTCTTTTAATGCTACATTTCTGAAGTTGACACTAAGGATTCTGGGTTTATATTTGCCGACTTGGAATCGATGATGGCCGTAAATAAATACGTACCGACACAGGCAATCCATTCAAAATAAATGACATTGGAAACAACACGAATGGCAGGAACCAGCTGCCACAGGACAATGACTAAGACTCCAACTAAGGTAGTAAAGAAAGCTGAATTCTTACGTGCAAGCCCTGGGGCAAAAATAGTAAATAAGAAGACCACAGTGAAGGCTGTTGTCAGGCTAAGACCAACCATGAGGGTTTTTAATATCCCTGCCACATTCATGGCTAAGAAAAAGGTTAAGAGCCCAAGGATGATGACCGATGCTTTAGTGATCAGTGCATATTGTTTTTCGCTGACATTGGGGTTGATAAAACGTTTATAGATATCCTGGGAGAACAAGGTTGCCGAACCAAGCAACAAGCTTCCTGCCGTCGACACATCGGCCGCCCATAATGCTGCAAGAGTAATCCCAGCGAGAAGAGGGTTTAAACTCATAATAATTTTAGGCATCGCTAAAGTAGCACTCATCGAAGGATAGGCAACTCTGGCAGCCATTCCAATAAGCGCGGATAAAAAGCCAATTGGAATCATCAGCATTCCACCGATGACAAAGCCTCGGCGAGCAGTCTTTATATCCTTAGCTCCACAAGAGATTTGGACGATACTTTGGGTTGACATCCCCATGGTAATCATTACAGCAAGCCAGCCAACAATGATACCCCAACCCAGGCCTGCAACCGGATGAAAATAGGGAACACTTTGGGGAAGTTTTAGGGCAATCTGATGGATTCCTCCTTGACTAATTACGGTAAAAATCGCAGCGACTGTAATTCCGATATAGATGAGGAGTACATTTAAAATATTTGCTAACCCTGCAGACCACATTCCGCCAACAAAGGTGATGCCGATAAACACTACGGCACTCATAACCATACCACTTTTCAGGGTGAAGACTGAGGGTAACATGGAGGCAAGAATCGCTCCTCCGGCAAGGTATTGAAGTGAAGTGATGACGAGCTGAATGGTGATTTGGCTCGCTACACTAATAACTCTGCCTTTAGCATCATAAAAGCGCTCAAACATTTCGGGAACTGTAGTAATATTAAGCCTGCGATAATGTCCTGCTGCTACAAATCCCATAATAATAGCACCTAGTCCCCAAGCAACATTGTACCAACCTGCAGCTAACCCCACTGAGTAAGCTTGTTCAGAAACACCAATCGTTGATGCTCCCCCAATGGCGAGACCGGTAATTGATACAGCCACAAGAAGAGTTGTCAACTGACGTCCTGCCAGTAAATAACCGTCCTTCCCCTTTGCGGCAAGTTTACGAGCATAAGCACTAATCGCAAACAAAGCAACGATATAGAGTGCTACAATAATCATGGGCACGTTCATTCCTACCATCCTCCTTTATCTTAGTGAACTCGTTCAGCTTAAGCGGAACATCGGGGCTTTACCATGGGGACTCTACCTCACCTGAAGTTAACGAAGAACCCACCCCCACTTATAGAAGCGGGGGTTTTAAAAACCGGATAAAGTTTCAAGCCTTGATCGAAAGCTTTAAACCCGTTTGTGGTTTGTTTCCACAGCACCTTAAATTAGGTGACTTTAACCGTTTGAATCAATTAAGGGGATGGTGCTTCCGCCATAAGGCATGATAATTGTTTTAGACTTCGGGTTTGCAATATCAGCTAGTTTAAAGGCCTCATCCAGAGAGTTGGTCCCAAGGATTCCCATGGGTTCCACAAGCTCGGGGGCAATTGAAGAATAGAGAATTACTTTAGCCTTACGGGTAGATTCAACAGCAGCATAGAAGATATAACCTGGTATGGTGAAATTCCTGCGCAGTTCGGGATCAAGACAACCATTTTTTAAAGGATTACTCCAGCTAAAGAACTCGTCGGCTCCAGCTCCTTCGCGGCATTCAGCAAGCAAGAGAATAGTTCCTCCTGGTTTAACGGCCAGAGCTGCATTGAATAATGACTTCGTTGATTGATAAAGAGAGATGTCCTTAGGAAATCCTCCGCAGCTGGCAATGACTAAATCCGCTAGTTCAGGGATTGGAACTCCAAACTTTTCGTCTGCCCATCGGCATCCTTCTTCCCAAGCGGTAAGCCAATGCCCTCCGACAAGCTTGGCGATATCTCCATTAGTATCAATAATAGAATTGATAAGAAAATCAGGATTTACAAACTCTGTGCATTCAACCATATCTAAGTGCAAGGGATTATTGAGAACAGCTCCTACTCCGATAAGCGGATTGGATTGTTCTGCTTCAGGGTCAAGAGAATGCAAATGATTCTGAGCAATGGTTTTGCGGCTTGATACTCCGGGAACAACAGATTTGCGGCCTCCGCCAAAGCCTGCCATCAAATGGTGGACAATTCCGCCGGTTAAAATGACCTTCCGGTCGATGACCAGTTTATTTACTTCTACCTCAGTTCCGCGGGAGGTCGTTCCAACATACACCATCTCTGAATGATCACAATCGTGATCAATAACATCTAATCGCTTGAATAAGTTTTCACCAATAATTCGCTTCTTTTCCTCCGGTGTTCCTCCTCGATGAGTTCCGGTAGCCACGAGGACAACAATATCTTTGTCGGGAATTCCCTGTTGGTTAAGTCGATCAACAACAGGAGGCAAATATTGTGAGAGCCGAATAAGACGAGTGATGTCACTTACAACAATGGTTACCTTATCTCCTGCCTGGAAGAGCTCATTAAAGGGCTTAGAGCCTATTGGCTGTTCCAGCAAGTTATTAACTTCTAGATCAATATTATGAACTGGGGTTAGTTCCTGTGTTTTAAGAATCTTAATCAAATTTTCCTCCGGAAGTTGAACCTCAATTCCTGTCTCACCATATTTAAGTCTGTAGCTATGCAACGTTTTAATACCTCCTAAAAACATAACACCCCATAGGGTGTATAGATTAAGATCAATTCAATTATCGAATGATCATATAATAATTAACGAGTATTATTGCTATTATACAACAGGTTTGTTCTGAATTAAACCATATCTCATACTTTTTTCACTCTTGAAGTATAATTCGTATAAATATCGAGTTACATGAATGCACCACCGGACATAGACCATAAATATATGAGCCTAAAGTAACGAAAACCAAAAATAAAAGTACTTTGACAAGGTTATATAAATGTACTAATATATTAGTACAATAGAAGCTGAAAGGAGGTTTTAGATGACATTCAAACTAAATTCTGATAGCCGAATCCCAATCTATATTCAGCTTAAAGAGGCAATAAAACTTGCTATTGCGACTGGTCAATTTCTCGCAGGTTCACAGTTGCCTACTGTCCGTCAACTTGCAGTGCAGTTAAAAATTAATCCCAATACGGTTTCCCGGGTTTATTTAGAGTTAGAAAGCGAGGGGGTACTGTCTACAAAACAAGGCAAAGGAACATTTGTTAAGGATCATCCAAAAATCGATACCACGATAAAGGAGAGTAGCCTGAATGAACTAATGGATGATTTTATCATTAAGGCTTCCGCCCTAGGTTTTTCCCCGACGGAATTACTGAATGCCATTGAGAAAAAAATGAAGAGGAGTGGAGACGTTTGAAAGATTTAAATTTTGGCAGTTTTTTGTCCTTTAGAGTACCTCCGCTTGCCATTGCTTTGTTTATTATTATTTTTGGATTTGGTTTAATAACGGGTATCATTTTTGAGATGCCACTGTTTGTTGTTAGTTCTTTTTTCTTAGGTGCTCTGGTTTCGTCTGCGATAAAAATTTCCAGTCAGTGGGAAAAAGCTGTAGTCTTAAGATTGGGTAAGTTTCATAAATTGTCTGGACCAGGACTGTTTTTTATTATTCCAGTAATTGACTCCGTCTCGAGCTGGGTTGATCAAAGAATAATAACGACTACTTTTAATGCCGAACAAACCTTGACTAAGGATACAGTTCCAGTTGATGTTGATGCCGTACTTTTCTGGATGGTATGGGATGCGGAAAAAGCCGCCTTAGAAGTGGAAAACTACAAAGATGCAGTAACCTGGGCGGCTCAAACAGCTCTTCGGGATATTATAGGCAAGACTCAACTTGCCGAAATGTTAGCTGGTAGGGAGAATATTGATGAAGAATTGCGGAGGATAATTGACCTTCGTACTGAACCCTGGGGAGTTTCGGTCCAGTCGGTAGAAATCCGCGACGTCATTATTCCTAAAAATCTGCAGGATGCAATGTCTCGAGAAGCTCAGGCTGAACGGGAACGTAAAGCAAGGGTTATTTTAGGAACAGCAGAAACAGAAATCGCTGCCAAATTTGCGGAAGCTGCAAAAGCTTATGAGAATAACCCTGTCGCAATGCATCTTAGGGCTATGAACATGCTCTATGAGGGACTTAAAGAAAAAGGAGCTTTGGTGGTCGTACCAAGTACCGCAGTTGAGACGATGGGCTTAGGAACAATTACTGGACTCACATCAATGACAAAATATCCACCGTCTGAGAATGATTAAAATCAGATTAAAGGTCAGGAGTGTTAGGGATGGAGTTTAAGTTGGCTCTTCTAGCTGTAAAGAACGTTGAAAAGTCTAAACAGTTTTATAAAGACCTATTTGATCAAGAAGTTGTTCTTGATTTGGGCAAAAATGTAACCTTTAGCGGCGGTTTCGCTATTCAAGAGGATTTTGCCTGGTTGACAAACTTATCGTCAGGATCAGTTATTAAAAAATCTAATAATATGGAATTGTATTTTGAGGTTGAGGATTTTGAGGAGTTTATTGTAAAGCTTAGTGCTTATGAGTCAATTGAATACGTTCATCTGCCGAAGAAACATGAATGGCAGCAAAGAGTAGTTCGTATATATGATCCTGACTATCACATGATTGAAATCGGTGAGTCTATGGCGGTTATTGCCAGACGTTATCTTGCTAAGGGCTATTCGATTGAAGAAACTTCTAAAATCATCCAACATCCTATTGAATTTGTGGAAAAATGTAAGCAAAGCTTGTAAGAAATTTTACCATTTAGAGGACGCTTCGGCGTCCTCTTATTAATTCTGAGCATATGGATTAAATTTCCTTATTTTCATAATTATATTTTCGAGAAGGAAATTATTTGCTTTGGGTCGAAATAAATATTAGTAAGTGACAGATTCTGTATTCGAGTTAAATGATGAAGTTTAATGGTAACTGATATCATTATAAATGTTAATAAAAATTTAATAAATTTCTAATAAATTTCTATGTAACCTCTTAACTATGTCAAACACTCTATATTATGGGACCGGATTAATGGATTGCCCAATAGAAGGGAGGGAGAATTCCGTTCATATGATACGAATTAGATTAACTATTTGCTATCCGACAATACAGAAGAATATCATCTTGGAATAAGTTGATGTCCTAAGTATACGTAATAATAATGCGGAGGTAGAGGTATAACCATGAAAAAAATCAGAATATTAATTTTTCTCCCGATACTGTTATTTTCGTTATTGTACTCAACATCGGCTTTTGCGGGGGAGTCTAGGCAATTAGGTGCATCAGAAGTCGAAGCTCAAGCTCAAGCCCAAGCCCAAGCTAGAGAGGATCACGTAGTTGCCTCTATTGAAATTGTTAATGTGGTACAAAAAGATAAAACTCATTTCACCTTTAAATACGAAATAGATAATAAATACGGAGTAGTAATTACTCAGCAGATACCGGCCTCGCAAATAATTACCGCTTTAAAGGACGGAACAATTACTCTGGACCCTGCGAGTCAAACGGGCGAAATTTCCCTTAATTCTCAGGCCGATCCTAAGAAGACGATAACATTTGCCTTAGGTGACAGCATAACTCGGGTAGCCTCCCAATTTGCTGTAATTGAAGGCATCAATGATAACAGCGCTGCCGAAGCTTCTGATCTTGCTGAACTTTTGAAAGCTGAGAATAATGACCATCAGCTCTCTCAAATAATTTTTACGACAACTACTTTGAAGAAAACAGGTGAAGATTCTTACACATTTACCTACCAGGCATTAAATCAATACGGTATCGATATTACTAATTCAATCCCTGATGATCAGATTACCGCAACATCATCATCCGGTTCAAAAATAACATTGGACCCATTAACAGAGACCGGAACAATAACTGATAGCTCGTCTGACAGCGATAAACCGTTAATTATTACATTGGTTGATCAGCTGACGGGAACAACGGCTGTTTTAAATCCCAATGATATCGAGGAAACAGACCAGGATGAAGATGCTGTCAAACCAGCAAAAGTATTGTTTCCTTCGAATAATGCTCTGAAAACTGATGATAAAACAGCGACTTTTAGTTACAAGATCCTAGATAACGGTTATGCAACGATTACAAATCAAATTCCCGCCACTGATATTACTGCGACTGCCTGGATAGGATCGACAAAAGCTGATGTCACTTTGGATCCTTTAACAGGTACAGGAACAATAAATTATAATTTCACGGACACGGATAAAAGTGTCATGGTCAAGCTCTTATATAAGACAGATGTTGGGGCAACAGCTTCGCTCAATTTATGCAAATCAGAAGCGCAGTTGGAGGCGCAGAATAAAACAACAGTAGATGATAATGATTTATCAGTTGCTCAAATCTCCTTTCTCTTAACAGATCAATTACAATATCAGATATTTAATAAATATGGCCAAGATATTACTAGTAAAATTCCGTCTTCTCAAATTGCTTTGAGTTCATCTGTGAATTCTATAATAAGTTTGGATCCCGTTACAGGATCATGTAACTTTCGATATGATTCCTATAATACGAACAAAGATATAATCCTTAAATTGCAAGACAAACTCACAGGTGTGGACGTCTCCGAAAATTTAGGGCATATACACTCTTGGAAACAAGATATTGATAAGAAGATTGAGCAAATTGCTTTTGCTTCAGGATCATTAACGAAAGCAGGAGATAAGACTGCCATATTTCATTACAGGTTACTAACAAATAACAACTTGGAAATCACTGAAGCTATTCCTGTTTCTCAGCTAGAGGTCACGAATTCTCTCGGTGCATCAATAACCTTCAATCCATTAGTGGGAATAGGTGCAATCCACTATAATTCTGCTTCCGACATGGATAAACCTATTTCGATCACGCTTACTGATAAAGTAACGGGTGAAAAGACAAGCTCAACCTTAAAAATAGCTGAACCTGGATCCTCAAGCGAAGCTGAAAGCTCCAAAATCGCGAAAATTAGTATTGCTCCTAGGACAGGCATTTCACCTACTGACGGAGTTGGATATTTAACCTATATTGTAACAGATCAATATGGAAACGATATTACAAATTCTCCCCTCGCTCAGGGGATTGTATTTGAAAGCGATTGTGCGGAATGTAAAATAACATGGAACAACGGTTTACTTACTTTAACCCCGAAAACAAATTATGATCTTCTCTCTATTCCTTCTTTAGTGATAACTGCAAAGGATTCGGCTAGCGGGGTTTCAACAAAGACTACAGTAACGGTTGTTCCTATGTTTCAATAAATATTTTTCGCCTAGCGAAAGGTAGGAAATTGGATAAAAAAACTCCCATCATCTCTGATGAGAGTAACTATTTAAGGCTTAGACAAATTAGAAATTTAACTCGTGATTAATTTTTCGAAGATTTAAGGATAAGGATTGTATTATGACTTAATCTTCTCCCATAAGATTTTAGGAATATCCGTTGGAGTTTCAGCAACATAGCCGCCTGCTTTTGTAATCGCATCTATTTTGCTTTTGGCCGAACCCCGTCCACGCTCGACAATATTGGAAGCGTGAGAAAAGCGCTGTCCCTCTGGAGCCCAGGCGCCGGCAACATAGATAACGAAGGGCTTAGTAAACTGGCCTGAGGCGATTACTTCAGCACATTCCTCTTCTTGTGATCCCCCAATTTCAGCATAGACAGCAACCCCTGCTGTTTCTGGATCAGCTTCAAAGTAAGGAAGAAGATCTGCCATGGATGTTCCAAGTACCGGTTCCGTACCGGTATGCACCACGGTACTTACGCCAAAACCGCCTTCCCGTAAGACCCAGGGAATCGTCCCTGACTGTCCTCCGCTGCGGGAAAATACTCCAATATTGCCCCGTTGGAAAAATTTATTAGCCCAGTCGACGTTGCCTCCGAGCCAACCGACAACCGCCTCTCCAGGAGTAATAATTCCGATAGACCCCGGTCCAATGACCCGCGAACCCTTCATTTGAGCGTAAGCAATCATTTCCATTATATCGTGAATTGGCGTTCCCTCAACACAAGGAATGATGTATTTAACTCCAGCATCTGCCGCCTCCATAACAGCGGTTTTCAGCCCTCTTCCCGGGACAAAGAGTACGCTGAAGTCTATCTCCCCGTGTTCACGCGCAATCTCTTTGACCGTGTTATAGACGGGAACGCCATGGATCTCTTCACCCGCCTTGCCGGGGCTTGTTCCGCCAATCAGTTTAGTTCCATACTCTTTCATATATTTTGTACGAACTGATCCTTCACGTCCGGTAATCCCTTGGACAATGACTTTCGTATCTTTACTTATCAAAATGCCCATATTCTATCCCTCATTTTCATAAAATCTTATCACAAAGTCTGATATTTTAGATCAGCTTTATCCAGTTTTTAAGCCCTGATGTTCAGCTTTAGCTGAACGAGTTCACTTAGGCCTGCTGACGCTTTTGAAGATATTCATCGAATCCATTAATCGGAATCTCAATTCGAATTGCGTCCTTGCCTTTAAAGTGACAGGCAAACTCACAGGCCAAGCATTCCGTACCCAGCCGCAAAATCTCTTCTTGACTCCGCTGGCCGACAGAGGCCCTGCCTTCAGCATCAATTTCTAAGATACCTCTGGCAAATTTCTTACAAGCTTCTGCACAGGCCTTTGTTTCACAACTTGGGCACTTATCGGTGTCAATTTTAATCGTACAGCTTTTCTCTGAAAATTCCATCATGATTTTATCCTACCTTCCTTGCATCTTTCTCTGCTCGGTATTCCTGGCTTAAGGCTAAGAGTCGTTCCCCGATAAATTTCGTATCCGTAACGTGTTCTTTTCCGTAAATTTCAATTCTCTTTCCAGGCCCATCCGGGGTCATTAAATCTGCTAGGCCGGTCCTGAGGATTTCCAAGGACTCGTCTTCCCGATTACCGCAGAGAAGAAGAACACAGGGAAGACCTGGTTTTTGGAGCGGCAGAATCTCGCGGAGAACTTTGACAATAGCATGAGCATGATGCCACTGCTCCTGATTGGCCATCATGAAGCCTCCAAGGAGATAACCGTCAATATTTGGCTGCGAGAGAACGCATTTTGCCACCCGGTAAATCTTAGAACCTACGGGGTTTCCGCTGGTATCGGCATAGTTCGCAGGTTTTAAGCCAACTTGATTTAAGACATCAAGACCCATCATGGCAGAACCGCCTCCAATGGGATGATAACCGATATGGTAAGGACTAACTTCGTCATATCCCATATTCATTAGAAATCCTGTTCCCCGGGCATCCGTCTCTTCGATACTCCAGCCAATATAATCAAGTTCCGTCGGTTCTCCGGGAAGATCCCGGGCAATCTTAATCCCGAATTCCGGGTGCCGGCTAACTGAACTATTGTCGATTTCCATCTTGCAATCAGCGCAAATAAGTTCACCGTTTCCTGTCATAATTAAAGGATTAATTTCGAGAGTCTGACAATCGTACTTTTTATACGTTTGCGAAAGTTTGGCAAAGAAGGAAGCAAATTTACTCAAGTCTTTGGCCGGTATTCCCGCTTGACTCGCTAAATCAACTCCATCATAGGTTTGCAGTCCGTTTACTGGGTTGACAAACATTTTGATAATCTTGTCTTCGGGTACACTTTCAATATCCATGCCGCCCTCGGTACTAAACATGACCATGGGAGATCGAGCTTCTCTTGCCCCATTAATCACGAGTGAGACGTAAAATTCCTTTTTGATATCAAGTTTTTCTTCAACAAGTACCTGACGCACCGGTAATCCTTTGACCGTCTTAGCCAAAATTTCGGCAGCTGCACTTGCTGCTTCTTCCGGAGTATTCACCAATTTTACGATCCCTGCTTTGCCGCGTCCTCCTGCCTGGACCTGACCTTTAACGGCAACAGGGCCGCCGATCCATTCAGCAACTTGCTTTGCCTCTTCGGGCGTAGCAGCTGAACGGCCTTTGGGAACAGGTATACCGGCTTTAGAAAGCCATTCCTTACCTTGATACTCTAAAAATCTTGCCATAATTTCTCCTCCAAAACGTAAAATTTTGATTTGTTTCTTATTTACAGATACCAATACCCTTGACTGTTAAATAACTGGACATACTGGACCTTTCATGAAATCTTTGAACAAAATGTTCTTTGAAAACTGCCTAGTAACATTTATCATAGTAATAATGGTTATTGACGCAAAAACAAAACGCCGTTTTAAAGAGTGGAAATACTATTATTCTTTTGGAGGTGGACTCGCTGCCTTTTCTTTGTAGTGGACACATGAGATGACCGAAAATTCACCGCCTTGACAATAATACATGCAAAAATCTTCAGTACTTGGATGAAGGATTTCACAGGTACCCCTGTCCGCACAACTAGCACATTGACATTGAAGACAGAAACCATCGAAGTTCATTTTCTTTATCCCTCCTTCTGGGGCATTCGTAAGAGAATAACTCATTTAAATGATTGCTGCTTAAGAGTTGCAATTATGATGCCAATGCTTAGAGGGATTCCCCGAGAAAAACCCTATTGAGGTCATTTGCCCCAATAGGGTTGCTTACAATCCCTTGATATTTGTGGGTTGTGGCTTAATTATTAGTCACAGTTTCATTAGAAATAATAATTTCCGGGGAGATCCAGCTGGTTTGAAATGATCTGATTAATGCCCGCAATAAAAAGAGATGTTCCGAAGATGAAATTTATCATTTCATCTTTGGAACAAATGATTACTAGTCTTTTAATCCGTTACGTTTTCTCCATAGAGTGGTACGCCCAATACCTAATTTTTGGGCTACTAGATTTCGGTCATTTTCATACTGTGCTAACATCGAATCTAGAATTTGTTTTTCGGCTTGGTCTAAGGCATCTTTAAGGCCATTTTCAAGATTGACTTGTAATGAAAGTGATTTGTTGTCTTTCCTGATCTCTTTATTTAATACTTTGTTTAATATTCCAATCCAGCTGGGTATAGTTTTAAAATGATCAACTAATAACGATAACTGTTCGATCACATTACGCAGTTCCCTGATATTTCCGGGCCAAGTATATTCAAGCAATAATGGCAACAACTCGTTTTCGGTTTTGGCATCGAGTTCTTTGCTGAATTTCCGGAAGAAAACTCCCGTTAGTAAGGGGATATCTTCTTTGCGCTCTCTTAAGGGGGGGAGTTTTATTCCGAAAACCTTCAAACGATAATATAAATCATTGCGAAATTCCTCCTGCTTGACCTTTTCTTCGAGGTTTTTATTCGTGGCACTGATTATTCGAATATCAACAGGTATAATTTTATCGCCGCCGATGTGCATGATTTCTTTTTCCTGCAAGACTCTCAATAACCTGGCTTGCAATGATTTCGGTATTTCGCCGATTTCGTCCAAGAATATTGTGCCGTTGTGAGCCAGTTCAAATAACCCCTGTTTCCCTTCCTTTTTAGCGCCTGTAAAGGCGCCGCCTTCATAACCAAATAATTCACTTTCCAGTAGATGCTCAGGAATAGCGGCACAATTCACGGCAATAAAAGGCCCACTGGCACGTTGGCTTGAATTATGAATACTCTGAGCGAATAGTTCCTTACCGGTTCCGGATTCGCCTTCGATCAGGACAGAAGAATGGGTGGTCGCATACAAAGCAGCCATTTCTTTAAGTTCAAGCATGTTGGAGTTGTTCGTCAGAATATCTTCGAAATGATGCTTGGCTATAAACCCTTTGTGATAAATCCGCTTGCGAATTTGTTGCTCTAAGTTCTGGACTTTTGTAACATCTTGAAATGTACTTACGACACCGACCGGCTTGTCATCGAGAAAAATGGGTTGGCGAGTAGCCGTTATTATCCCTCCATTGATCTTTTGGAGGTAAGCGATTTCCGGTTCGCCATTCCTATAGACATTAGGAATTCCGGTATTGGGAACGATATCTAAAACCTGTTTTCCGAGGGCATCTTCTTTAGGCAAACGGAAAATCCGTTCTGCTGAGGGGTTGAAGGTGACAATTCGATTTTGTTCATCTGTGACAATAATCCCTTCAGCTATGGAATTCAAGACTGCATTTAAGCGGATGGCTTGGTTTCTGACAAGTCGATGCACTTGAACGATGTGTTTTGTTTCAAGGATTGAACGATAAACAGTTTCTTCGCCGGAACATACCTCAATTCCCTCTAAACCTTCTTCTTGAGCTAACTGGACGGCAACATTGCCGCCGATAATTACTTTTAGACCACGCTTTTTAACATCGCTTACTGCCTTTATAATATCTTGTCTATTCAAATATATATATTCATGAAGAGTTTTGTTGAACATTGCTTCAATATCTCGTATGCCATATATGTTTCGACCATAGTTGAAAAAAGCGATGTCAGTTACTTCTTTGGGAACTTGATACATAGACCGAACGATATTAAACTGGGTAATTGGAATGGAAATAACAGGGATATCTACCACTTGTCTAATATACTCGGCAGTACCTCCTCGACTCAAAATTGCATCTACTTTAGGTTCAATTTCCTTCGCAAGATTTGCAGCTTCCTCGAAGGCAGCACATAAATTGACATACTTTATGTCTTCGCGTTTTGCTGTTTTTTCAAAGACCTCAGATAGTTTTGGATAACTAGCAATTAGGGCAAGATTGAGTTGATCCAAATCACGTTTATTGTCCATACAATCCCTCCCAGATAAGATTAGCCAGGTAAGAACAGCTCCAGAGGGGCATTTCATCATCTTAGATAGTCGCAAATGCATATGTTTCTCATTATGATACGTTGTTTCATTATATGAATAATAAATTGATTTTCTACTCATGTTATGGGCTATAACCCAAGTTCCATAGTAGATAAAAAAATTTTTCCATAAAAATAGATATGAATTGAAAGTAACATATCTATAATTTTTTTTCAATAATTAATTTTTCCAATTTTTATACAGAGCCTTTTAAGGAAATACCGCTTATGCATCAACTAAAGGTGATAGTTTTCTGCTTTGTTTATTAAGCAATATAGATTACAATAAGAAAGACACATGGATGAGCTATCTAGGAAACTTCATCCTTTTTTGACTTATAATATTCGTATCTTCGTTTACCTAGTTCGAACAGTTCTTTTTCTTCTTCAGTTTGAACTGACAAGAGAGGCACAGGAGTAGGTATACCTTTTTTATCTAAGGCTACCATGGTAAAATGAGCAGTTAAAGCCTTTTTAGGTGGTTCATCTGAGTCCAGGTCCTCAACATTTACTGTTACGGCGACTTCCATCGAAGTGCGGCCGGTAAAAATAATTTGAGCTGTACATGTAATCAATTCCCCAACAAAAATAGGCAGATGAAATTGAATTTCATCAACCCTTGCAGTTACCACGTTCGTATGAGAGTGCTTCCGGGCGACGGCATAGGCTGCAGAATCCATTAGCTTCATTATTTCTCCCCCATGTATATTACCTACATAGTTGGCTTGACTGGGCTGCATAACAACACTCATTACTAAATTGGCTTCAGATAATGGTCTTTCTGCCATAGCTTCAATTCCTTTCAAGAGAGAATAGAATTATAGTATCCAATTATTTTACAATTAATTACTATTCGTATTGTTTTTGTAAAAACTAAAGACGTAAAATTTTGGTCTGGGAAATCACGTAGACAGGACAGTTGTTTTTTAAATGGGCTTTCAAAGGATGAGTGAAAAAATGAAAAAGATTATTCTAAGTGCAGATAGTACCTGTGATTTTGATGATAAACTAAAAGAAAGATATGAGGTGAATTGTTGTCCATTGCATGTTCTTTTAGACAACAATGATTTTCGGGATGGAATTGACATTACACCAGATGACATTTACGCTACTTTTCAAAAAAAACGTATCTTGCCTAAAACAGCAGCTCCGAATCCTGCAGAATATATCAGTTATTTTAAAAGGTGGACAGATGAAGGATATGAGGTTATCCATTTGAGCCTGGGCTCGGGACTTTCGTCTTCTTACCAGAATTGTTGTATAGCTGCTCAGGAATTAAAAAGCGTCTATCCCATCGATTCATGTAATCTTTCTACAGGTATAGGTCTTCTTGTCATTGAGGCGGCTGAGCGTATAGCAAAGGGAATGCCGGCAGAGAAGATCTCTGAGGAGGTTAAAGCTTTAAGAAGCAAGGCTCAGGCAAGCTTTGTCCTGGATAACTTAACCTATCTTTATGAAGGGGGCAGATGCTCAGCTCTTGCCGCTTTCGGTGCTAATATCTTGAATATTAAACCTTGTATTGAAGTAGACAATAGCAGTGGAAAAATGAAGGTCGGCAAAAAATATCGAGGTGCCTTGGATAAGGTTCTGAAATCCTATACAATCGATAAGTTACATGGTCATCCCGATATAAATTTAGGTAGGGTTTTTATAGTTCATTCAGGTATATCTTCCGAATATATCAACCTTGTTCGAAAAACTGTCGAAGAAATAGCCGGTTTTAAGGAAGTATTAATTGCAAAGGCTGGTTGTACGATCTCTTCTCACTGCGGACCAAATACTCTTGGCGTGATGTTCATGACCCATTAACTTTGGCAAAAACACCTGCTCTAATAAAATAGAATTTTAGGCCATAATCAAGAAGTTACAACGAGATTATGGCTTTTTTTATTGCAGAGGAAAGGTATAATAGGCGACTGAAATAATTATGCTGAGCGAGTGCAACACTACGTTTTTTAAAGTTATAACCTTGGTTATACTGGCTTATGGAGTGAGTGAAGTTTCCCTGCGGAAAGTGAGTTAAACGGGGAACAGTAAAAGGTTTAAATAATATGTTAAAATAGAGATGACTTTTCGAAATACAGACAAGATGGGAAGTTCGCTTGTCTAGAAAAAGAGGAGATATGTCTATGCCTGAAAGAAAAATAGACCCTTTGCAAGAAAATTCTCCTAGCTTAGACATTCGTTTAAATATACGTGAACGAACAGAAGAGGATGAAGAACGACTATCAGAGTATGCGGCCAGGAGTAAAATGGCCCTGCGAGAACGTCGGGAAGAAGAATGCCCCATCCGAACAAAATTTCAGCGGGATCGGGATCGGATTTTGCACAGCAAACCCTTTCGGCGTTTAAAGCATAAGACTCAGGTGTACATCGCCCCCTCAGGGGATCATTATCGTACGCGAATGACTCACAGTCTTGAGGTTTCACAAATCTGTCGTACCATTGGACGAGGTTTACAATTAAATGAAGATCTAATTGAGGCGATCGCTTTAGGGCATGATGTCGGCCACACCCCCTTTGGACATGTTGGAGAAGAAGCCTTGCAGAAGATCATTGGGCACTTTGAACATAATGAACAATCAATTCGAATTATGAAGGTACTGGCTCGTGACGGCTTAGGGTTGAATTTGACAAAGCCTGTTCTTGATGGGGTCTTGAACCATACCGGAGAGGGAATTCCGTTTACCCTTGAAGGTCAGATTGTCAAAACCGGTGATCGTATTGCCTATCTCTGCCATGATTATGACGACGCTTTACGGGCAGGGTTATTATCCCAAGAGGATTTGCCGCAAAACGTGAAGAAGATATTGGGGGGAAAACCCAGTGTAATGATTTCTAATATGGTCGTTGATATGATTGAAGCGTCGAAGGGAAGATCTCAGATTCGGCAGACCCTTGAAGTTGGGGGTGCAATGAATGAGTTTAGACAGTTTATGTTCGTCAAAGTATATAACAGTGCTGCCTTACGGGAGGAACGCCGAAAAGGACAGTACATTGTTCAAGCACTGTTTGACTATTATATAAAGAATATCGAAAAATTGCCGAGCAGTTATTTAGCTTGGGCTGAAGACGACAAAACTCAAGCTGTAGTCGACTATATTTCTGGATTGACAGATAATTATGCTATTGATCTCTTTACAACTTTATTTATCCCGCGCTAAGACCGGCGGGGGTAAAGTGGAGTACAAAAAGAGAAAGGTTATAGAAACTGAAATTCGTTTGCTATAACCTTTCTCATTATTAATTCTGCAGAAGAAACGCTTAAAATGCAAAAGATATTCTTCATAGAACAGGAAAATCGCACATAACTATTATTACAGAATATGGAGTAAGCAAAATAAATGTTAAATCTTATCAATTAGCAATAGGATATAGGATTATTTTTGCTGCAGGAGTATAAGTTTTAGAAAAGATAACCAAACTAAGGTTTGGGCAAAAGTCTGAAATGTCAACAAATGATTTGCATAGCATACTTACTACTTACTTAATTATTTACGAATCAGACTTGAGTTACTCTTAAGCGGAACACTGGTATCCAGGTTTCCAAGAATACCATCTTGTTTTTGCCCTTCTAAAAGGAATTGAACGCTTTGAACATCAGGCAAGTTCGTTATGCTATCTACAATACTATAGATAGTCATTATTTCAGCGTCCGATCCGCCGCCAAAATTCTTTCGAAATTGACTCGAAAGATTAAGGGTAGCAACTCCGTCTTTAACAACAGCACTCCGCAGGATCGTTCCTTTGGGAAGGGGAGTTTCTAAACCTGAAGGAGGAGATGATAGCTCTTTAAATATAGCTTTAATAACTTCTTGATTTGAAACTTCAACAGTCCGTTGATCAGGAACTAAAGCGCTCCCATCCGTATTAGGAAAGTAAAGTGTTAGTTTTACTGTTTTTGCTTGCGTTGCTGAACTATCGGGTTCACTCGTTGAAGGGGATGAGGGTGTTATTGTTGTACTTGTTGTTTGGTTATTATTATCTGATGACGACTGGGTTTGCTGAGTTTTTACAGAGTTACATCCCGTCAAAACTGTGACCATAAGTAATAAGGCTATAAACACGAGACTATGTACTTTATGAATAATACCTTTAGTCATAATTTCTCCTTCCTTAAAATCGTGCTGTTTAACGGGTCTATAAAGGAGCGACGATCAAACTAGTTTGGTTTATTGCTTATTCTAACATGCTTTTTGATAATGTTAAAGGGCGTGGAAAATTCTTCCTTATTATTGGTGCCTCTAAAGGACTTTTGTTAAGAATAAAAGACATAGTTAGGCGACAAATATTTGTCGAAGAAAAGAGGGATTATGGACTAAAAGAGAGAATTAAATAGGTCTTGAAATGAGAATTGCATCCTTTTTAAAACTAATTCTTGATAAGGGGTTTAAAAAAGAGGATTCCGTGAATTTTCGGCGAAGAATTGTATAGAGATAGGGTTGACAAACCATCTGAAATGTGAGAGCAAATCGAAGGGCGAAGAACGTGGAAAATAGGGGTCATGAGGAATTAATTCCAGACGAAGTTATCGAAGAAGTGCGTATGCGTACTGAAATCGTTGAGGTCATATCTGAATATGTCAGCTTACAGCGCAAGGGTAAAAATTTCTTAGGCCTTTGCCCATTTCATGCTGAGAAAACACCAAGTTTTACGGTGACTCCCGAAAAACAAATGTTTTATTGTTTCGGTTGCCATACGGGGGGAAATGTTTTCTCTTTTCTTATGAAAAAGGAAAATTGGACGTTTATTGAAAGCGTTCAAAGGTTAGCACAGAGGTGCGGTGTTGTGCTCCCAGAAAAAGAAATGTCGACTCAAGAGCGAGAAAAAGCTCGGCTCCGACGACGCGTTGAAGAAATTAATGAATGGGCAGCCAACTACTATCATGATCTCCTGTTAAAGTCACCCGAAGGGGAGCCCGGACGAAGTTATTTTAAAAAGCGCGGTATAGATTCCGAGACAATGAATAAGTTCCGTTTAGGGTATGCTCCGGAGCGGTGGGACGGTTTACTTGAGTATATGCAAACACGCGGAGTACAGCCTCAGGAAATTGCCGAAGCTGGGTTAGCCTTGGAAAGAGGAAAGCCAGGCAAGGATGGAAGAAAATTTTACGATCGTTTTCGCAATCGAGTACTATTTAGCATTCTTGATCACCGCAATATACCAATTGCTTTCGGCGGACGCGTTTTAGATGATTCTGTTCCTAAGTATTTAAACTCTCCAGAAACAACCTTTTTTAATAAGAGGCATCATCTTTACGGAATGCATCGAGCTCATCAAGGAATTCGGGAAGAAGGTTATGCCCTTTTGGCTGAGGGTTATATGGATGTTATTGCGCTTCAGAATGCAGGATATCCTAATGCCGTAGCATCCTTAGGAACTGCTTTAACACGGGAACAGGCTAACCTCTTAAAAAGGTATACTGGGCGCGTCGTTCTTCTGTATGACTCTGATGATGCTGGCCTCAATGCTGCCATACGCGGAGGAGAGATCCTTCGCAATACAGGACTTCAGGTTGAGGTCGTAACCTTGAAAGGAGCAAAAGATCCCGATGAGTTTTTGAAAAATCACAGCCGCGAAGATTTTGACAAACTTGTTAAACAGGCAGTGACATATGTTGAGTTCAAATATCAAACATTGACTCAAAACCAACCTCCTCAGAACATTTTAGAGAAAGCCGAGCTAGTGCATAAGCTCGCTCCTGATGTCCTTAAGGTGGTCAGTCCAGTTGAGAGAGAAGGGTACGAACGGTTCTTAAGTTTAGAGCTAGGGCTGACATTAGAAGCTGTACAGCGTGAGATTAAAAGCCTGGAACAGAAAAATAGTAAAAAAGAACGTTCTGGTGAATATTCTCCACAAAATCCGATTAGTTCTGAGAAAAATAGGGATAATATTAGTAATGCCATTATATGTAAGAGTGATCCGGAAGCCCCTCAGCCAACCGTTGATCTGGGGGTATATAGAGCGGAACGGACACTTTTGCGCTTGTTATTAGAAGATATCTCCTTAACAAAAAAAATTAAGGAGCAATTAGGAACCTCCTTCTGGAGAGTTTCCACGCATCAACAAATTTTTGATTATCTCGATCAGGAAGGCAGTTTACCTAACCGAAGCAATGAAACGGTTCAAAGTCGTTTGGCAAGCCTACTCCTGGAAGAGTTAGATACATCCCAAACTGAGCGGCTGCTTGAAGATTGTATTCAAGGTATTCTCTCTGCTCAAACAGAGGATACAGTTGAAGATCTTCAGGCTCGTATGGTTGCCTTAGAAAAATCCGGTGACATGGCTGGTGCCATGGCTCTGTTGAAAGAGATAGGAGAGCGGTTGAAACGTGGCAAATAGTAAGGTTAAAGGCACTCAAATGAAAGATCCTAAGGAGGACGGGGGACAATTGAAACAAGAGCAGCAAATGGACAACGTTCAGGCTCTTATACAGAATGGCAAAAAGAAAGGTTCCCTAACCTATAGAGAGATTATGGACGCTCTTCAAGGAATTGAGCTTTCTGCGGATCAAATTGATGATATTTACCAACAACTTGCTCAAATGGGAATAGACGTTGTGCCTGGGCCTGAGGATGTTGAACAGGAAGTCTTAAAAAAGGGCAAAGCTGACGATGATGATGATCTCGTGGATGATCCGGATGATATCGAAGAGGAGACAGAAGTAGATCTTTCCGTACCGGAAGGGGTAGGGATTGATGATCCTGTCCGAATGTATTTGAAAGAGATTGGCCGGGTGCCTCTTTTATCGGCTGAAGATGAGATTGAGCTAGCGAAAGGCATGGAGGCGGGAGATGAAGAATCAAAGCGTCGTCTTGCTGAGGCTAATTTACGGCTGGTAGTTAGCATTGCTAAACGATATGTTGGCCGAGGTATGCTCTTCTTGGATTTAATCCAGGAAGGCAATCTGGGATTAATCAAGGCCGTAGAAAAATTCGACTATACCAAGGGGTACAAGTTCAGTACCTATGCAACTTGGTGGATTCGCCAAGCTATCACACGCGCTATTGCCGATCAGGCCCGTACGATTCGGATTCCTGTGCACATGGTTGAAACGATTAACAAACTTATCCGGGTTTCCAGGCAGCTCTTACAAGAGCTGGGACGTGAACCTGCTCCCGAAGAAATTGCCAAAGTGATGGATATTCCTGTTGAACGTGTGCGGGAAATCATGAAAATTGCTCAAGAACCGGTCTCTTTAGAGACTCCCATTGGGGAAGAAGAAGACTCTCACTTGGGAGATTTTATTCCCGATGATGATGCTCCTGCTCCAGCTGAGGCAGCCTCGTTCATTCTCTTAAAAGAGCAATTGGAGGAAGTTTTGGAAACGCTGACGCCACGTGAGGAGAAGGTCCTTAGGCTTCGTTTTGGACTTGATGATGGCAGGACCCGTACCCTGGAAGAAGTCGGGCAGGAATTTGGCGTAACTCGTGAACGAATTCGGCAAATTGAGGCCAAGGCTTTAAGGAAATTGCGTCATCCGAGCCGAAGCAAGAAGCTGAAAGATTACTTGGAGTAAGGGGTAATTGCCGAAGTTAAATTAAATAGGCTAAATTAAATAGTAACAAGATTTAAGATTTTTGAGATAAAGGCTTGACTATTTGGGATAGATTAACTATAATAATGCGTGCAAAGGGCATTCCTCGATAGCTCAATGGTGGAGCAACCGGCTGTTAACCGGTAGGTTGTAGGTTCGAGTCCTACTCGGGGAGCCAATTTATTTTTCCCTTTTCGGGCCCATAGCTCAGCGGTAGAGCCCCCCGCTCATAACGGGTTGGTCCTAGGTTCGAATCCTAGTGGGCCCACCACATTCGTAGTTCGAGATACGAGGTTCGTAGTTCGAACGGTGAATAAGATTAATAATGTGAAGCGCAAAGTTCTTGTTTGAATGGATCGAACCACAAACTCGAATATCGAATATCGATTCGGGCGATTAGCTCAGCGGTAGAGCGCATCCTTCACACGGATGAGGTCATTGGTTCGAGACCAATATCGCCCACCAATGACGCAAATGATGGACTGTGGCAACTATGCCGGAGTCCATTTTTGATTTGATCCTATTGTTTCTCATGCGCGTATTTGGTTATAATACTTTATAATTAAATTTCGAAGAAGGAATTATTATATTACGAGGTGACCTATGACCTTTTCGATGACATTGGGTCCACGCCTTCAGTTGGTTGCATCCCTGGTTCCTTTGGACGCCAGACTTGGCGATATTGGGACAGATCATGCTTATTTACCAATTACTCTTGTAGAAGCCCAGAAAATCGCCAAGGCAGTTGCCGTTGATGTTCATGAAGGGCCCTTTAAATCCGCCTTAGCAGCGGTTAAAATGAGGCAATTAGAACGGGTTATTGATGTCAGGATGGGCGACGGACTGAAGCCTCTGGCAGTGGGGGAAGTGAATGTCTTAACCCTTGCCGGGATGGGCGGAAAGACTATGTTAGAGATCTTTGCTGCTCGACCGGATGTATTGCAAGCAGTAACTCATTTAATTGTTCAGCCTCAAGGAGGGGAAAGAACGTTACGCTTGTCTTTATTAGACTGTGGGTGGCGCTTAAAAACAGAACAATTGGTAAAAGAAGACGGGCGCATCTATACAGTTATGGCCTTTTCTCGAGATGAAGGCCAAACTATGGCTGAATTATCCTTACAAAAGGAGGTCTGGCTTCAACGATTAAGCCCTCCAAAACAAGAGGATAACAAGTTTTTGGGGTATTCAATGATCGTTGACAAGCTAGTCTGGTATTTTGGCCCGTTGATTTTAGAGCAACCTACAGACCTTCTGAGAGAATATCTGGATGATTACAGCGAGATGCTTAGACGACGCTTAGAACAGATGAAGCAATCCAATAAATCGGAAACCCTGGAAAAAATCAGAGACGTATCTGAGGAGTTGGTCTTGGTGGAGGGAATCAAAAAATGGCAGTATCGATAGGCCTTGTAGCGCAACATATTGAAAAACTTGCCCCAAAATATTGGGCTGAAGAGTGGGACAATGTTGGTCTGTTAGTCGGATCTGGCTCTACGCCCGTTGAGCGCATTTTGATTGCTTTAGACGGAACTTTAGAGGTCATCGAGGAGGCTAAAGACTTTGGGGCACAACTCATTGTCGCCCATCATCCGATTATGTTTCGGCCATTGAAAAATTTGAGATCGGATAATCCTGCGGCAAAGATTCCCTTGACATTGTTCAATTATCAGATCGGATACTATGCGGCACATACAAATCTTGATCAGTCGAGGCTGTCATCCAGCATAACATTAGGAGAGATTTTAGGCTTAAAAGAACTAAAGCTTCTTGAAGAGCAAAGTTATAATAGTACGGAGGAACTTCGCGGGTATGGTGTTATTGGTTACTTGGAGCGCCCGGAACCATTAGAGGCTGTATGGCAGAACTTTTTGGAACGTTTGCTGCAGTCAAATAGTTATGCCCACCCTTATAATTTGACAGGCGTACGCTTAGCCGGGTCACTAAAAAAAGACATACGCAAAGTGGCGATTGTCAATGGCAGCGGAGGCCGGTTTGTGCCGAAAGCACTATTTAAAGGTGCGGACTTACTTATCACAGGAGACGTTGATCATCATGCGGTACTTGATGCCCTTGAAGGGGGAATGGCTGTAGGTGATCTTGGCCATTTTCTAAGTGAGGCACCTATGCTTCAGGCATTATACTATTACCTTACTTCTGAAAGGTCACTGCAAGGTATAGAATTTAAAGTTAGTTCAAAAAATGCATCCCCTTGGCTCTAGGCTGGGGGGATATTTTGTTAGCGAAAGTTCCAGCTATAAAAATGAATTGTAGTTAAGAATTAATTAAAAAAATTTGTGAAAGTGATAATTAATACTTGACACTGAATGACGAATCATGTATTGTAGGTATATAGAAAATAATCAGAAAATAAAATTAAGACCAAAATATAACCACTAATTTGGAATTGTTTTTGGTCTAGAAATTTTTAGTAAAAATAACTGAAGGAGTTGAGAGCATCATGAATCGAGCAGAAGTTCTCCGTATGGAACGCGAAAAGGTTTTAACAAATTTTAAAGAAGATAATGCAAATCGGGCAAAATGGTTAGCAGCCCTAATGGACATTGATGACGAGATGGAAGAAATGGAAAAGAACCAAAACTCTCCATTTGACCAAAACTGATTTTTTTAGTAAGATAATTGAGCGAAGTAAACTAGATGATCGCGGGAGCAGGGACTGAAAAGTCGCTCCTGAGGAAAGTCCGAGCTCCATAGGGCAAGGTGCTGGGTAACGCCCAGTGGGGGGAACCCCAAGGAAAGTGCAACAGAGATATACCGCCCATTCTTGATGGATGGGTAAGGGTGGAAAGGCGAGGTAAGAGCTCACCGGCAGTCAGGTGACTGGCTGGCCATGTAAACCCCACCTGGAGCAAGACCGAATAGGGGAACGATGAACGGCCCGTTTTTGTTCCCGGGTAAGGTCGCTGGAGGCTGTCGGTAACGGCAGTTCGAGATAGATGATCATCACCTCCGCAAGGAGAGACAGAACTCGGCTTATAGGTTCACTTCGCCATGCTTATGGGAAACTGCTCATGTATATTTATACATAGCCGTTTCCCTTCAGTTTTTTCCGGGGTTTTTTCGTTCCGTAATTTCCTGAAAAATAGTTATTTGCTTAGTAGAGGGAGGATCAAAGATTTGGTTCTCCCTTCTCTTTTTAGAATAATCCATGAATTAAAAGTAAAGAAATTCTCTATAAACCTTAGTCGATTAATATGAGTTTTACTAACATAGGGAATGAATGAAAGGTAAAAATAAGTCGAAATGTGTTGATAAATAAATGTTGGTTTATACGAGAATTTGGCCTATTATATATACATATATAACAAATGTGGGGAAATTTAGTTTATTTCAAGATTCGATATTAGATTAAATGTTGGCTCTTTGGTAAAGAAAGCGGGGATCAATGACCGTGGATCTGGTTTTAAAAAAAATTAGTCCTAAATTAATTGAAGAGCAAAGAACACCATTGGACTTATTTGATTCAAGGGGTAGGCTATTGCTTGCAAAGGGAAGCTTAATTACCTCTAATGTCTTGGCAAAGCTTAAGCGACAAGAAGTATATAAGATGGAAACTCGGAGTGAAAAAAAAACGTTAATCAAGACTACTAAAACCATTAAGGAATTTTCTAAGGACGTTTATGTAAAACTTGTGGGTTCTTTATGGATCATTTACCATGAGGCCAAACTCTTACAGCCTCAGCATATTGAGAAGATGCTTGCTTTGGTTAACGTAATTATGGAAGAATTACGGACAAAAGATACGTTTTTGGATTTGGAAGGGAATCGAATTAATCTTGAAAGGTATAAACAACATGATTTTGGAATCTATACGCATGTTCTGAATGTGGCTTTGCTGTCTGCAATTATAGGACTACAGCTGAGTTACAATGAAAATAAGCTTAAGAACTTGATTTTAGGAGCGCTGCTTCATGACTTAGGGAAATTACAAGTGCCAAAGGAAATTTTAAATAAGCCCGGAATTTTGACGGAGGAAGAGCGAGACGTTATTAAGCAACATCCTCTTCTAGGAGAAGAAATGTTGAAAGATGCCCGGCTTATATCTTCAGTGCTCGCTACGATTAAAGAACATCATGAACGCTGGAATGGAAGAGGATATCCCTTCGGCTTGAAGGGCCAGGAGATTTATCAAGATGCCCAGATCGTAGCAGTGGCAGATGTCTATGAAGCTCTCACGGCTGATAGACCCTATCGTAAAGGTCTTCCCCCATACTAGGCTTTGGAGATGATCATTGGCGGTTCTGGGACTGACTTTAATCCCCTTTTCGTTAAAGCCTTCCAGGAAGCCCTGGTGCTCTACCCAGAAGGTTCCCTGGTTACCTTAAATACTGGTGAAATAGGAGTTGTGGCAGCGATACCGCTAAACATGCCGACTCGGCCACTCCTCCGTCTTTTATTCGATAAAGAAGGACAATATTTCAATCAGACAATGTATGTCGATTTAATGCAAGATTTAACCCGTTTTATTAGGCGATTAGAATTCAATCAATTCGACTGAGAAAGCAGGTATAAATTTCAGAGCGGGTGCGAAAACTGAGGTTAAAAATCGGATAATCAGACAAGGAGTACTCTTTCTTATGGGTCTTAATTCAGAACTTTCTCCAATGGCCGTGGCCATAGGTTCGATTATGCTGGGGGCTACGGGACAATTTCTATTTCGCCTAGGCATGCTGACTTATGGAAAAGTTACAGTTACGGGGATTTGGCGGCAACTGGGAGCGATTATTTTTACCCCGGCTATCTTTTTAGGATTTATGTGTTTCGGGTTAAGCTCTTTTCTATGGCTTGTGGTGATATCACGCTGGGAATTAAGTTATGCCTATCCTCTGGTTGCTCTCGGGTATGTAATTGCCATCTTTTATGGCACATTGGTTCTTCATGAAAATCTTTCATTTCCTAAAATTATTGGCAGTATTCTTATTTTGGCGGGTATTAGTGTTTTAGGCCTGTGGGCGACATAGCGATAAAGGGAGCTTTAAAGCACAGTTATAAGCTGCTGACAACGGAAGATCCGTGTAGATATTAAGAAAAAAAGAGCTGTGTCGAGGCGAAAGAGAGTAAATTTTGTCGAAAACGAAAGTTGCAAGAAAAATATGAATAGGATAAGATAATCTAAACCCTAGAACTTTTATAAAGTCTTTAGACTAAAAAAGGGGCGTGTGTTGGATGCAATTCAAAGATTTTGGGCGCGGAGCACGGATCGAGTTATCCAAAATGGCCAAGTTACTAGGTATGAAGTTTATCGGGTATAATCCAAAGGATCAGCAAGTATCCCTTGAGGTTCACGGCAAAGGTGTTACTTATCCCTTAGAGGAGTTTATCCAGCAATACGAGAGGATCTGTCCTACTGCTTAAATGTAATTTTCTAAAGGTGAAATAATAAAGAGGAGCTTTTCTCTTGGCTTTATGAGAATAGCTCCTCTTAATATTTATTCTTTTTGATAAAAGAAAGAAGAAACTGCTTTTAAACCGAGGTGTTTCATTCCAAAGAGATGTTCAGTGCTGCCGGTAAAAAGGATTCCTCCTGTTTTTAGAGCATCTGTGAACTTTTTATAAAGCATTTCTTTAGCCTCGTCTGTAAAATAAATAACGACATTCCGACAGGCAATAAAGTCAAAACCAGATTGAAAACGATCGGTTAGGAGGTTCTGGTGCTGGAAGGTGACCAATCGTTTTACGGAGTCTTTGATTTGATAGCCTTTGTCAGTTGAGATAAAATACTTTTGCAGGAATTCAGGGGGAGTACTTGCAAAATCATTTTGTTTATAAAGGCCTTCCTTAGCTTGATTCAAAACATTAATGTCAATATCCGTACCTAAGACTGTAAATTTGCTATTCGGAAAGTATTCCGTCAAGGTCATGGCCAGAGAATAAGGCTCTTGCCCGCTCGAACATCCGGCGCTCCAAAGTTTTAGAGGGCTTTTGCTCTGAAGGAGCTGGGGGATAATGGACTCTTTCAAAGTTTTCCACTGATTTGCGTCGCGAAAAAACTGAGAGACATTAATGGTCAGATGTTTGAAAAAAGCGTCATATAAAATTTGATCTGAATTGAGGGCTTTGAAGAACTCAGGAAACGTTGGGTAACCATGGGAGTTCATAAAACTAAGAATTCTTCGCTGCATTTGGTTTTGTTTATAAAATTTAAGATCAAGTCCGCTTTTAGGGTGAAAGGCTTTAATAAAGTCCTCATAGGTATTGGAAATGGGTGCTATAGCCAAAAGGATGACCTCTCTCTCTTTGAATAAATTAGTATGCTATTGTAACTTCACTAAAGGCTAAATTAGGCAAAAAGATCTACAATGAGTCCCTTAATTTCATCGACCTTGGTTAAAACTTCTAAAGGCTTAGCCTGTTGGTCGAGCAATTGTTTTCCTAGATCTTCTAAAGCGTTGTCAATTTTGGAGATTCGAGCCATAATTTTCGGACGACCGTGGAAATCCCAGGAGGACTCTTCCTGCATTTTTCGGCTTTGGCCAAAGGTTGAACGCAGGAAGGATTTAACCATATCACGAAAATCCTTTAAGTCTCGAATGGAAAGAGATTGAGATAATTTTTTGCCCTGGGTCTCAAGACGCTCGAGAAAGGTTTGAAGTTCAGTCTTTTGAATGTTTTGAGCTTGAGACAAGACTCCTTTAAAATCGATTGTACGTTCTGAAGAGCTTTGAGAATCAATCGTGGGAGAAGAGGCTTGTGCTGGTGTCTCAATGCGAATAGACATAGTCATTCTCCTTTAGAAAGGATATTTTGAAATGCAAACTCGTAGAATTTTTTTAAAAACGCTGTTAGGACTTGGGGCAAGCCTTTTGCCCTGGAGTGTCTTTCCTGCCCGTATGGGAGAATTTCTTAAGTCGGAACTAGGACACCCTCCTGCCATATTACAGCTCCCAGAGACTGAGATAAAAGTCAAAGGAGAAACCACGGAAAGCCTCAAGCGTACAGCGATGGATGATATTATTGCCTTAACTGCACCTGAGATGCAAGGACGCAAAGCAGGATCAGTAGGAGAAGCTAAAGCGGCAGAATATCTAACCTCGCAATTAAGTCTTCTTGGCTTAAAGCCAATGGGAACGCCGGAAGCAGGTTTTGCTCAAGCCTTTACGATCTATCCGGTCATTGAAACCAAGGTTAATGGACGACTAACGTTCAGGCCCGGGCAGTCGAAAGACTTAAGGATTCCAAGTGCAAATATTCTCGGAGGACTAATGGGAGAAAACGAACATGAAATGATCCTTATATCAGCCCATTATGATCACCTGGGTGTATTTGAAGGGCACGTGTATCCCGGAGCGAACGATAATGCATCAGGTGTGGGATGTATTCTGGATGTTATTCGCCAAATCCTTAGTGAAGGAAAAACTCCAAAGCGCTCCATTGTGATTGCATTCTGGAGCGCTGAAGAGATGGGATTTGTAGGGTCCCAAGCCTTTGTCAATAGTCCCCCATTTCCCCTGCGTCAGATTAAAGCTGTACTCAATGCTGATACTGTCGGCAACGGTTCTAAGGGAGACTTTGCATTGTGGGGAGACGGTGAAAATATTGCTGTTAAGGCTATTCAGCAAGCAGCAGGTCAATACGGTGCCACTGCCCCCATAACTCCGCCCGGAGGACATAACAGCGACTCAGTTAGTTTCGCCTCGGCGGGTATTCCGGCGGTTACCCTCATGACCAGGGATTGGCTGGATAAAAATCACACTCCAGAGGATACTCCGGCAATATTGAAGCCCGAACAGATCCATCTTGCTTCTGAGATCATCTATCAGGCACTTCATAGTCTTGCCTTCTAATGCGTTACCGTTGTTGTCGAAGCCGAATTTGATGTTGTTGAAGAAGCCCCGCTGCTGGGTTCCGTGACATCATATTTGGAACGGAGAATGATTAGGTCGATGCGTCGGTTTTTATTTCGTCCCTCTTCTGTATCATTGGAGGCAATCGGCCGGTATTCTCCGTAACCGGTTGCGGAGAGTCGATTAGGGTCAATGCCGTCATGCTGCAAAATTTGCACCACATTAGTAGCACGGACTACTGACAATTCCCAGTTGCTGGGGAATTGAGCAGTATGAATCGGCAAATTGTCTGTGTGACCTTCAACCCTGATTTGGTTGGTGGATGATTCAAGGACCGTGGAGACTTTTTCCAGGATATTACGGGCATAAGGAGTTATATCCGCCGAGCCGCTATCAAAAAGCAAGGTTTCTTGAATTCTGACCACAAGGCCTCGTTCTTCGACAGACGTTACTAAGGTGGATTGAATGCCATTATCAGATGCAAATTTATCGAGTTTAGCCTTAATGGTATCGATAGACTGGTTATCTGCGTCCACATTTCCTTGACCGGCCTTTTGGTTGTTATTCTGAGTGGTTGTGGAGGGTTTGGTCATGTCACTTTGAGGAGTTTTAGGAGGAATGGCAGCCGGTCCTGCTGGACTGGTTGCCAATTGTATTTTGGCAGAACTGCCTCCGCTTAAGGCTGAGTTCAAAGCTTCGGCCACGGCTTGAAACTTTTCAGAATCAACTTTACTCATCGAGTAAAGGACAACAAAGAAAATCATAAGTAAGGTAATAAGGTCTGAATAGGTGAGCAGCCAGCGTTCTCCATTTTCCTTTTCGGCTTCATGTTCGCGTTTTCTACTCATCGGCCTTCACTAACTGCAGGACGGCCCGCCGCCGCTGCGCCTTCTTCATCATCTTCTTCAGAGGGAAGCAGAGATCCGACGTGGGTTTTTAATTTTTCCTTCAGAATGGATGGGTTATCGCCCGCCTGAATCGAGAGGATTCCATCCCGAACCATTTCCATTGCGGCAACCTCCGCCTTGTCTTTCATTTTAAGCTTTGTGGCAATAGGAAGCCAGAGAAGGTTGGCAGAGGAAACTCCATAAAGGGTAGCAATAAAAGCAGATGCGATTGATTCAGAGAGTGATGAGGGATCAGAAAGATTTCCTAACACCCTGACAAGTCCCATAACGGTCCCGATAATCCCCATGGTCGGCGCAAATCCGCCAGCTGCCTCAAAGACGGAGATGCCAACTTTATGACGTTTTTCCAGGACAGCGATATTTGATTCCAGGATCTCCTCGGTGATTTCAGGGTCTGTCCCATCAATGACTAACTGTAAGCCTTGACGAGTAAAGCGATCGTCAACGGTTTGGAGTTCTTGTTCAAGGCTTAATAATCCTTCGCGGCGCGCTTTTTCAGCGAAGCCAACCAGAGCTTCATAAGCTTCTGCGGTGCCAAAAGTTTGACTTTTAAAAGCAACCCTTAGCCAATACGGGAGGTGTTTAAGGTCAGAGAGGGAAAAACTGGTCAAAACTGCTCCAGCAGTTCCTCCGAAAACAATAATTGCTGCGGAAAATTGGAAAAGGGAACCGAGAGAGCCACCCTCCAGAAGATATCCGATGACTAGAGCGCCTATTCCGGCGATGACGCCAATTAACGTTGATAAATCCATGTTTCTTGCCACGACACTCCTTTATACATTAGCAATAGAGACCATAGTTCTATTTAATCAAAAAAGAAAGGGGAATAAACTGGGTCCGCCGGCCTAATTGCTTTTCTAAATAAAGGGCTGCGACATACCTCCCTTTGCGTTTATTACATGATTTTAGCGTAGAATCTTATATTAGGGGAAGAGGAAAAGTATCTCTACAATTTAATATCGACAAAATTTACCCTAAACTTTAGTAACTCTACGTAATACAAATAAGTATTTACTGCCTGAAAAAAGACTGAGTATTTACTTAGTAATTACTGAGTATTTACTGAGTAATTTAAGTAATTAATGTGGAGAAAGTTTTTCTCAAGTTTTGCCTTGCTTTATTCGATAAGCAAAGTAAGACTATGTATCTTGGAGTGAATGAAATGAAGGTAGATCCTACATTTATGTCGCTGGTGAGCTGTACCCAAGCCACTAATCGCTTGAAGCCAGCAGAAAAAAATAGATCGACGAGCGAAACGGATAATGTTGCTGTTTCAGACAAAGCTCAAACATTTCAGACGTTATTGCAAAAAGCAAAAGAAGTTGCTGACATTCGCGAAGACCGTGTCCAAACTCTGTCTAAGCAGATTGAACGGGGAGAGTTTAAAGTGGATGCCCATAAAATTGCCGCTAAATTGCTTCCGCCAAATTTCTAAGAGCGTCTATGCTAGGAGGAAGATTCCGTGTCTGAAGTGCTTGAGAACTTAGATAGAAATTTAAAGGAACAAGTTAAATGCTATACAGAACTTTATGACTTGGAAAAAGACAAACAAAAAGCCCTGATTGAAAATAGTGTCCAGGAAATTGACAAAATCACGGTCCGCGAGGAGCAGCTTTTTCCAGTTGTAAAACATTTGGAAAAAGAACGTATCTTGTTTACGGAACAGATTGGTCTTGAACTAGGTATGGCCCCTGAAGATCTAACGCTAGCTGTGCTGGCGGGGCGTTTTCCAGTCCTGCAGGGGGTGCATACTGATCTGGAGCGGGTGATCGGTGAGTTGCAGGGAATTCATGATATTAATACCCAACTTTTGCAGCAATCTATCAAACTTGTTGAGTTTACCGTAGGACTATTCATGCATCAAGAAAAGAACACGTATACGCATCCAAGCAGAAATGGTAATGATATGGATAAAAAACTGCATCTCTTGGATTGGAGGATTTAAGACATGACTTCTACTTTTTTTGGTTTAGAAATTACACGCAGAGCACTGGCATCACAGCAAGCTGCCTTAGATGTGACGGGGAATAATATTTCCAATGCAAATACTCAAGGATACACCAGACAGATTGCAAACTTGAAAGAAACCACCCCTTATACGGTATACGCAACAGGTCGGAATCTGAGTCTGGGATCTGGGGTATCCATGGATACGGTTACCCGGGCACGGGATAAATTTGTAGATATGGAGCTCCGTGATGAAACGTCAAAGCAGCAATATTGGACAAGTAGGCAAACGAGCCTATCTAATATAGAAAGTTTTATGAATGAACCTTCGAATAATGGTTTGAGTGCTGCTATGGATAATTTCTGGACAGCTTGGAGCAGTCTTTCTCAGGACCCGGGAAATTCAGGAGCTCGTTCGGTTGTTCAAGGACGTGCCATAACTTTAACTGATAGCTTTCATGCTATTGCTCAGCAGATTCAGACGATGCAGAGTAACCTTAACTCAGATGTGACAACACAGATTCAACAAATTAATAGCTACGCGGATCAAATTGCGAAACTTAACGATCAAATTAAATCCGCAAAGCTAACCGGGGACAATCCGAATGATCTTTTAGACAGCCGAGATAATTTGATTGATGAATTATCGAAAATAGTCAATGTGAAGGTATCGGAAACCAATGATGATTTCAGCATAAGTATCGGGGGAGGTGTCCCTCCAGCGACGTTGGTGGATAATGGAACGGCTAATCATTTGGATGAGACTTCCGGACTTGATGGAAATGACGTTACGTGGGAATCGGGGAATTCCCTTACGTTAAACCCACAACAGGGGACACTTCAAGCAGATATACAGGTTCGTGACACGGATTTGAATAATTTATTAGATCAATATAATTCACTGGCTAAAGATATTGTCGATGCAGTTAATAGCATTTATGGAACCGGATCAGTTACCGGATCTACTACAACAGGTAATACTTTTTTTGATCCTTCGAATTTAACCGCGAGTACCATCTCCTTGACTTCGACGGGTTCGGCACCAGTCGATGATTCAGCAGACACCAACATGAATAACATAGTTACAGGCGATGGAACTTCTGGTGACGGGAGTATTGCCGCCGCGATCGCTGCCTTGGCGACGGGTTGGTCGAGCATCACAGATACAACATTAACAAGCAAGGGTTCATCCTTGGGAGATGAGTATGGTGTTATCGTTTCTCAGTTTGGAGTCCAAGTTCAAGAAACCAATCAAACAAAAGCCGGAGAGGATGTTTTAGTTAATAATTTGACAAACCAAAGGGACTCTGTCTCCGGAGTAAACTTAGATGAAGAAATGACAAATATGATTCAATATCAAAAGAGCTATACGGCTGCAGCGAGAGTGGTTACCACAATGGACGATATGCTTAATACGATTGTGACTGGGTTGGGTGTTACAAGGTAGTAAGACGGCACAGTTTATTAATTCATATATTTATTTTTGAAAATAATACTATGTATATAGTTCCAGGTATTTATCTTTGATTAAGGAGGGAACATTTTGCGAATTACCAGCAATATGATGTCAAGGAATTTGCTTCTAAATCTTAATGCTGCCGAGGAAAATATGACAAACATGCAGAACATGATGTCTACAGGGCATCGGATTAATAAGCCCTCGGATGATCCGGCAGGGACCCACAATGCCTTAGGCCTTAAAACGAATATGGCAATGATTACTCAATTGAAAAGTAATGCTGATGAGTCATTATCCTTTATGGGTACAACGGATTCCACCTTGTCAGATGTTCAGTCAATGCTCAACCGTGCTTATGAACTTACCCTCCAAGGGGAAAATGGTACCAATGATGATCAATCACGAGCAGATATCGCTGCGGAGATTGATCAGATCAATCAGCAAATCCAGACACTTGCCAATACTAAGGTAGGGAATAAATATATATTCAACGGTACGTCGACAACTGACGCCCCTGTTGTGTCTTCAACAGCTTCCTTTGCAACTTACTCCCCAATTCAATTGGATGTTGGCAATAATAATTCGAAAGTAACTATCTCGGTTGATGGTTCGAGTATTTTTCCCGCAAGTATGAGCCTATTAAGTGATATTTCAAATGCTTTGACTTCAGGTTCGGATTTAAGTTCATATGTGAATCAAATTCAGACCAACATTGATAATATTTCTTCGAGCCGTGCGACTTTAGGTGCCAGTGTTAACCGAGTGCAGGCTATAAGCAGTCAAATGGATACCATGAATATTAATTTAACATCGAGCCTTTCGACGGTACAGGATACTGATGTGGCAAAAACTATTTTAGATTTCCAGACCCAGCAAAATACCTTTCAGGCTGCTTTGTCCATTGGAACTAAGATTATTCAACCCTCTTTGGTTGATTTTATGAAATAAAAAAAGAGCCATTTTGCTTGGTAATTGTTTATTTCGCGGTTTCACTTTCTAAACTTTCCAATTAAGAAAGTATTTATTTGTATTTTCTTGAAACGTTCATCGAAAAACTTTTGTTGGATGTTTAAGAAGTTGAGGTGATCGAGTATGGTAGATCTTCAAATCCAGCAACAATTTGGACGAATTGGACTTAATATCACTCCTTTTCAATATAACTTAACGATTACACCGGCAGATCTAGAGGTGCAACAACGTCCGGCAGAAATTTCTTTAGAACAGCCCGCTGCCACAATAGAGATTGATAATACCCCGGCGCGCGAATCGCTGGGGTATTATGGTATAGCAGCAGAACAGCGCGTCTTTGATCAAGAAGCCAAATCGACCGTTGATGCTGGTATCTCCCGAAGGGTTAATGAAGGGGAGCAATTTGCTGATCTTACAAAAAAAGTTTCTGTGGCTAAAATCGTTTCGCAAGATGCAGAACCTCGTCAAAAGGAACTTCAGATTGCTTGTACTCAGCCGATTCAGATCTCTGTAAAAAACTATCCTGTTAATTTTCAGGTAAACATTGGTGGAGTTTCAGTTAATGCGAGATTTGGTTCTGTTCACGGGGACTCACAATACGGTTCGGTTCACAGTTTTATGGAACAAAATCCGTATATAAAATTTCATACAGTGGGGGCTATCTATGATGTGCAGAAGTGACGCCTCTGTATCTGTAAAGGTGAACATAAGAATTTCCATAATTCGATATAAATATGGAGGAAATAGATGATGAAAGACAAAGGCAATATTTACTATTTTGTTCAAGGTATCCCAGGTTTTGAATCCAATAAGGAATTCCGCTTTGTTGAAGAAAAAGGGGTTCCTTTTGCTCAATTAATTTCCGTTGAGGAAGAGAGAATTGGTTTTATTCTAATGCGCCCAGGTCTACTATTCCCTGATTACAGTGTAGTTGTTAACTCGGAGAATGAAGAAATATTAAAATTAAATGAAACACAGAATGGGAATGACAGTATTAGTATTCCCCCTGATGGAAACCCTAATGATCACGTAGAGGTCTGGGCAATAGTAACATTAAATAGACAGGACGTGGCGAAAAGTACCGTGAATTTAAGAGCTCCAATACTCTTAAATACCAAGCATAAAGTGGGGGCCCAGGTTATCTTAGTGGATGAACGGTATCTTACGAAGCAACCGATAGATAGTGCACGGGAACAGGAAGGGGCCGTTGATTAAATGTTGGTTCTTACACGAAAGTTAAATGAGACCATTAAAATAGGAGATAACATTGAAATTACAGTGGTAGGTATCTCTGGTGATAACGTTCGTATTGGAATTGAAGCCCCTCGGGAAGTGAAAATTCTACGAAGTGAGGTCTATGTAGAAATTCAGAGGCAAAACCGTGAAGCGGTCAATGTGGAAGAATTTGGACGATCCCTGCAGCTTCTAAAAGACAAGATTGTAAATGAGAAGTAGAATGATTCTAATTCTTGCTGTGATATGTATGAGAAGAGATTTCTTTAGGAATTCGCCCGGATTGAATTCGATTTTTTGCTGTAAGGTTGTAGTGTTATAGGGCAAGACCAGTGTAAACTAAAATATCTTCAGACCCGATGAGAAGAATATTGGGCGAGGATGTGCCCTGTCTATCCTTATGCTCAAGAAAAAAAGGCATGAGGAAACTAGAGGATTAATATTGGCAGAATAAGAAAGAAATATAGAGGATTTGCATTATAATTGCTATATATTAATAATTTTTGCCCTTTAGAAAGAAAGACGATTATCCGATAAATAATATGTAAGCTACTTCTTATGTCGACAAAGAAGCGGATAGGCAAAATTCTCACACGGATGTGGGAAAATAAGATTCATGGAGGGAACAAATATGATTATTAATACCAACATATCCAGTTTAATTGCTCAAAACAATTTAAACAGCACTCAGAATAATATTCAAAGTTCTTTGGCAAAGTTATCCTCAGGTTATCGGATTAACACAGCTGCAGATGATGCTGCCGGGTTAGCAATCTCTCAAAAGATGACAGCGCAAATCAACGGCTTGGATCAAGCAAATAGGAATGCACAGGATGGCATTTCCCTTATCCAAACGGCTGAAGGTGCAATGGGTCAAACCCAATCGATTCTTCAACGGATGAGAGAACTTGCTGTACAGTCTGCCAATGGTACGAACACAACTGCTGACCGCAAGCAAATCCAACTTGAAGTAAATGCTCTGCAAAAAGAAATTAGTAGGATTGCGACCGCAACCCAATTCAATACTAAAAACTTACTCGATGGAAGTTTGTCGGGCGCAAAGGGTATAAAATTCCAAATTGGGTCGGAGGCAAACCAAACTATTTCGCTCTCAATCAGTGCTATGAGTGCTTCTGCACTTACAGTAGGTACTGCTACTTTATCTGTTGGTACAGTAACAGCTGCAACTGCTGCGATCGGAAAAATTAGTAATGCAATTGACTCGGTCTCTTCAGCTCGAGCGAAGTTGGGTGCTTTACAAAATCGGCTCACCCACACGATTTCCAACCTGACCACAGCCTCACAAAATATGACAGCTGCTGAAGCTCAAATAACTAATGTGGATATGGCTTCTGAGATGTCTAAATTCACCCAAAATCAAGTTCTGAGTCAGGCAGGGGTTGCCATGCTAGCTCAAGCAAACCAAGCTCCTCAAGCGATTCTTAAACTGTTGGGTTAATGCTTTTTAAAACTTATCTTAGACTAGAGAGCCGGTCGGCGGTCAGCCGGACGGCTCTCCTTTTATTAATTGAGAATTCAGCCCATGTGCTTGAGTGGGAGGAACGAACGTGGTTAATCCAATTCAATCGAATATCGGAGTAACGGTACCACCGATAGACGCGTTTCCTGGACAGAAGTCTGAAATGAATCAAGAAGTATTAGTTCCCATCGTCGATCGTAAACAAGAGACCCCGTCGGCCCGTGAAGAAATTCCTCGAGAGGAAATTGAAAAGGCGACGGAAAAGCTCAATCGATTGATGGGAATTATTGAAAAGAACATGAAATTTGCCGTCGATGATAAAACCCATCGGGTGATGGTAAAGATCGTGGATAGCAAAACTGGTGAAGTCCTTAATGAGATTCCCCCCAAGCGTATCTTTGATTTGTTAAATTCATTCAGCAATATGTCCGGGTTACTCCTTGATAAACATTCGTAGGAAGGAGGAAACTTATGTCAAGCGCTTTAACAGGATTGTCGGGATATGACTTTTCTGGTATTGTCACTTCAATGGTTAATGCTTATAAGCTTCCGGAAACTCAAATGCAGACCCAAGAAAGTACTCTGCAAACTCAGCAATCTGCCTGGCAGGATGTGAACACTCGTTTATCCGCTTTAGATGCAACGATCACGGCCCTGCAATCTTCAGATACTTGGACGGCTACCACCGCTGCTTCCAGTAATACAAACAGTGTAACGGCAACCGGAGGGAGCGGGGCTTTGGCGGGTAATTATTCGATCATTGTGGGGAATACTGCCACTGCTGAAGTCGTCGTTAGTAAGGAAACCAGTGATACAACGTTCCCTGCCAGTATGCCCACTTACAGTTACAACTCAGGAAACAGTACTTCGAACTGGGATTTCAATATTAATGGAACAAACGTTACTGTGAAAAGTTCTTCGGGATCATCACCTACGTTATCTGATATTGCTAATTCAATTAATCGTGCTCAAGCAGGAGTTACAGCATCCCTTATTCAAGTGGATAGTAGTAATTACCGCCTTTCGATCACTAGCAATAAGACTGGCCAAGCTAACGCTATTACATTTGCCGATCCGAATGGGACACTAACGGCCTTGGGAATAGGTGCAAACCCGGGCGCTTTTGATGGGACTGCAGGAAGTGGAGGGATATCCCAACAAGCCTTGGATGCTAGCTTTTCGGTTAATGGCGTCAGTATTACAAGCGCATCGAATACTGTCACAACCGCAATACAAGGTGTAACCTTAAACTTAGTTGCTGGTAATAATTCGACCTCTACTGTTACGGTGGCGGCGGATCCTTCTGTAGCTCAGAAAGCGGTTCAGGCCTTTGTGGATCAATATAATTCGGTTCAAAGTTTCATTGCTTCAGAACTTAGTTATGATACCACAACGAAAACGTCGGGGGATTTATTTGGGGATGCCCAGCTTCAGGGTATCCAATCCCGACTAAGGGGGATGATGGGAGGAACTTTTGATAATCCTACGTCGCCCTATAGCATTTTAAGTGATGTGGGTATTTCAACATCGGCTGACAATTTTGGGGAAGATGCTTCTCTGACCTTTGATACGACGAAATTCACGGAGGCTTTTGCGAATAATCCACAAAGTGTCGCCAATCTGTTTAGCGCTTCTTATAATGGGGTTACTCCGCAAAACGACACGGTTAACAATGTATATCAGGGAATGGGGAATACCCTTCATGCTTATCTCAATCCGGTCATTATGTATGGCGGAACTTTATCTCAAATAGATGATAGTTATACCAGACAAATTAAAGATGTAGAGGATCAAATTAGCAATTTTGAAGAGCAGGCTACAGAATATGAAACCATGTTGAATGCAAAGTTTGCTAACTTGGAGACTGTCTTGTCTGGTCTAAATGCGCAAGGGACTTGGTTAACAAGCCAGGTCAATGCGATGTCCGGTTCGTCAAGTTCGTCAAGTTCATCAAGTTCGAAGACCTAAAGCTTGAACTACTCATTTGAAACTATCAAGGGAGGAATCGCTCTATCGTGCCTAATACAACAACCAAAAACAATCCCTATAGCGCATATAGACAAACTTCAGTAGCCACAGCCTCACCGGAAAAATTATTATTAATGTTATATGATGGAGCGATTCGCTTCCTTAATCAAGCACGCGCTTCGATGGAACAAGATGATTTTGAAGCAGCGAATAAGTGGCTTGGAAAACTTCAAGACATATTTATGGAACTAAACATGACGCTGGATATGAACCAAGGAGAAGTTGCGTATAATTTGAGGAAACTCTATGAATTCTATCAAAAGGAAGTGCTCATGGCTAATGTCGAAAAGAGCATAGATCGTCTTCAGCCAGTCGAGGATTTTCTGCGAACTTTCCGGGAGACTTGGGTTGAGGCCATCAAGATAGTTAATCGAGAACATATCCATACGCAGACTGGGGAAAGAGAAAATGCAGACTACTAACCATTCAGATCTTAAAGAAGAATTGATTCTTACCCTAGATTATGTTCATAACTTATTTATCCGCAATGAGGATAGTCAGGCTCTCAAAGAGCTTGATCCTGTTTTGCAAAAAATGGGAAGTCTAGTAGAGGAGATGCCTGCTCTTGTACAAGAGACGTTTCAGCAATTACTATTACAGGCGTTGAAGTTTCTGGAAACTAAAGATTATGTTCGGCTCATGGATGTACTTATCTTTGAAATAAAACCTTTGTTTAAAGACTGAACGGGGATGATTAATTTGACTTTTTTTGAAAAGAATTTAGCTTTTCTTATGACCCAAGGATTCGAAGAACAGGTCTTAAACCAACCGCTGGAATCTTCCTCGGTCAGTCTTTTTACAGGAAAGACAGGATACTATACCGCGACAAAACAGATTGAGGGGCAAGAATTTCTCCTGCATAGTGCTTATGACCCTTTGGATGAGGCTTCTCGGTTGATCGTTGGAGAAGATGTTGCCTCCTATTCGACCATTTTTCTTTTTGGCCTAGGTTTGGGATATCATTTAATTGAGCTGTTAGAGCGAACACCGCCCTCAAGTCTGATTTTTGTTTTAGAGTCCGATTGGGATGTCGTGAGGGCGGCCATGCATGTGATTGATTTTGAAGAAATATTAGCAACCGGTCGGGTTGTCTTGGCTTTTGGAAAAATGTCAGAAATCCGGGTGATTTTAGATGGCCTTTTTGTTATGGGAGAAGTCATGCTTAAACTTCAAAGAATTGGTTTCCTGTATTTCGCTCAGAAATATCGCACCGAATATTCCGTTATACAAGAAATGCGAAGTTCAGTACTTGGTGTGCTTCAGTATCATCGCCATGGTTATGGGATAGATATAGGCTGGTCTGTTCAAGGCTTAACTAACTTCGTAAAGCATATTCCTTATCTGGCTAAGACACCGTCTGTTTATCAGATTACTAATACGTGGCATAAACCTGTGGTGATTGTTTTGGCAGGGCCGTCGCTGACTAAGAATATTGCGGTACTTAAGGAATGGCAAGATCGGGTGACGATTTTCTGTGTTAATACCGTTTTTAATAAATTATTGGATTATGGGATTATACCGGATGCTACTTTTAGTATAGATAGAGCTCCGATTATTCCGGAGCAACATTATAAGCGAGATGAACCCATTCCCGAATCTATTGTCTTTGTCGCTAATCCCGTTGTCGATTCGCGTAGTGCAAGTTTGTTTAAGCATCATTTGTTTTGCTTTGGAGGAGGAGAATATTTTGAATACGAATTAGCTCAGGATATGGGTAACTGCACCTTGTCAATGGGGTTGTCCGTAACTCATTTTGCCTATAATTTTGCAAACCAAATTGGCGCCCCGGCTATTATTCTGATAGGTCAGGATTTAGCGTTTAGCCCAGAAGGGCGAACTCATAGTTCAGGAAGTGTCTACGACAAAGTTAAAGTAAATCTAGAGACTGAAGCTAAGATAATCTATTTAGAGGGCTATTATGGAGAAAAAGTCCCTTCAAATATAACTTGGAAAATGTTCAGAGATTGGTATGAAATAAATTTAGAGCGTTTTCCGTCTTTAGTCATCAATGCCACTGAGGGCGGGGTTAAAATTAAAGGGACTATCCAATTGACGTTGCAGGAAGCCTTGGAGAAATACGTAGGAGTTCAATCACCTAAGAAAGATTCTTTTGTGGATTGGCTTGCTACTGTAGATCGGGATATAGTTTACGAAGATGGAATTGAAGAGATTCGGAAATCATTTATGGCACGCATTAAGAAGCTGGACATAGCCGAACTGGTTTATACTAGAGCATCGGATTTGTATAATTATGTCCACGACTTTAATATTCCTTTAGAGTTCAAAAAACGATATTTAGACAAAATGTACGAAATAGCTCACAATATTATGGCAGATAACTGGATATTTTCTCTTTTCAGACCTGAGTATATTAGAATGATGGGAGATTATATTAATTTAAACACAGATGGGAATGAAAAAAACCCGGAAAAGATAATAATAAATAGAGCCAAAATATTGCATGATATGTTTCTAGATATGTGTTTGTTCTTGGGAAAACTTAGAAGGATTCTCGAGGATGCAGTTGAAAAACTGAATCTAGAGTCGGAATCATTAATCTGAGATAAAGACGTTTATTAAATGGGCGCCTTCGAATTTTGCATACATTAAATATCAAAATAATTATATATGACCCTGTAACGGCTCATTGTCTATTCCGTAAGCTAGGACAGAACTTAAGTCATTATTCTATTGCGAAGGGGGTCAATAAATGGGACTTAAAAATAGTAAAATACTTGTTACAGGCGCAGATGGTTTTATTGGCTCACATTTAACTGAGGAACTCGTGAAGTCAGGGTATGATGTCCGCGCTTTTGTTTTATACAATTCATTTAATTCGTGGGGATGGTTGGATCAATCTCCTGCCGACATTCGTAAGAGTTTAGATATTTTCACAGGGGATATACGTGATCCACATGGAGTTAGGGAAGCCATGAAGGGGTGCGATATTGTATTACATTTGGCGGCCTTAATAGCTATTCCATATTCTTATCATTCCCCGGATACATATGTTGATACCAATATTAAAGGAACTCTGAATGTTGTGCAAGCGGCTAGGGAGTTGGGAGTAGGGAAAGTGGTACATACCTCGACAAGTGAGGTATATGGCACCGCTAAGTTCGTACCTATAACCGAGGAACACCCATTACAAGGCCAATCGCCGTATTCGGCCTCTAAAATTGGAGCAGATCAGATTGCCATGTCTTTTTATACATCTTTTAATACACCGGTAGCAATTATTAGGCCGTTTAACACCTATGGGCCACGTCAATCAGCAAGAGCTGTTATTCCTACTATTATTACTCAAATCGCCAATGGGCATAGGCAGATCAAATTAGGTTCTTTACATCCAACTCGCGATTTTAATTATATTAAAGATACTGTGCGTGCTTTCATGTCGATAGCAGAGGTTGAACAATCGATAGGTAAAGTGATAAATATTGGAAGTAATTTCGAAATATCGATTGGAAAGACTGTAGAGTTTATCGCAGAAATCATGGGGGCTAAAATCGATATTGAAACTGAAGAGGTCCGACTTCGTCCAGAAAAGAGTGAGGTCGAAAGGCTTTGGGCTGATAATACAAAAGCCAAGGAGATCTTAGGATGGCAACCTGTCTATGGAGGACGTGAAGGGTTTAAAAAGGGTTTATCCGAGACCATCAAATGGTTTACTAATTCGGAAAATTTACAAGGCTATAAGGCCAATAGGTATAACATATGATTGAAGATACTAGAGTACTAAACATTGTCAAGGCGCTCCGGCAAGTAATATTACCCGAAAGGGGTTCGGTCGCCCTTCACGAACCAACGTTTGAGGGTAATGAATGGGATTATGTTAAGGAGTGCTTAGATACTGGTTGGGTATCGTCAGTCGGTAAATTTGTCGATAGGTTTGAATCCCAATTAGCCGAATTTACAGGCGTAAAGTATGTGGTTGCTGTAGCCAACGGTACTGCAGCTTTACATATATGTCTCAAATTAGCAGGTGTAGAAAATGGTGACGAAGTGATCATCCCTGCGTTAACCTTTATTGCCACCGCGAATGCCGTATGCTATTGCGGAGCTATTCCCCACATGGCGGATAGTGACTTTAATACTTTAGGGTTAGATCCTTACAAACTAAGAGGTTATTTGGAAGACATTGCTGAAATACGTCAGGATGGGTGTTATAACAGACAGACAGGCAGGAAGATCAAGGCTGTAGTGCCTATGCATACCTTTGGCCATCCTGTTGACCTTGATCCACTGGTCGAGCTATGTCAAGAGTATAAGTTAGCTCTAATTGAGGACGCTGCTGAATCACTAGGATCATATTATAAGGGTCGCCATACAGGTAATTTTGGTAAACTGGCAGCATTAAGCTTTAATGGTAATAAAGTTATTACTACAGGTGGCGGCGGGGCCATTTTAACTAACGATGAAAGTCTGGGAAAATTAGCCAAACACTTAACAACGACTGCCAAAGTACCGCACAAATGGGCATTTAATCATGATCAGATAGGCTATAATTATCGGATGCCCAATATTAATGCTGCATTAGGATGTGCTCAATTAGAACAATTGCCCAGCTTTCTTAAAATAAAGCGAGCGTTAGCTGAAAATTATCGGGCGGTCTTTCAAGGCATGGACCATGTAAAATTTTTTGGGGAACCAAGCTTTGCCCAAAGTAACTATTGGTTGAATGCGTTGCTGTTAGACGAGGAGAGCGCTGAGTTACGCGACCCAATTTTGTCCGAAACCAATGACTTGGGCATAATGACGAGACCGGTATGGACGCTTATGAGTAAATTGCCAATGTTTGGCGAGTGTCCCAAAATGGATTTAACTGTTGCAGAGAGTATAGAACACCGCCTTATCAATATTCCAAGTGGAGTGGCGATAGGTTAAACTTGGTCTCGTTACCACCCTGAAAATATGGATTTCCAAACTTGTAGACACCGGTAGTAAATTGTCTACTTTGAAGGTTTGGATGAGTGATAAAAAAGCAGCACAATTTTTTAGATGGGGGTGGGAATTTTGGATATAGAAACACTGCTTATTCATGAAGAACGAAGTGTTCGGGAAGCAATGAAACAAATCGATGTAACAGCTAGGCAAATATTGCTGGTTGTAAAAAACAATATATTAAAAGCAATAATTACTGATGGTGACGTTAGAAGGCATTTACTACGCGGAGGGAAATTAGAGGACAAAGTTAAAGACATCGCCAACTATAATCCGCGGTATATACATGAAAAAGATAAAGATAATTATCGAGAATATATGAAGAAATGGTCAATTTTATCGCTTCCAGTTGTGAATGAAAGGCTAGAAATACAGTCCATTGTTTTTCTAAACGATTATGAAATTGGGCGCAATCATTCTGTCGGTGCACCCGTTGTAATAATGGCAGGCGGATTGGGGACAAGACTATACCCGTATACAAAAATATTACCAAAGCCACTCATTCCTATTGGCGAATTACCTATAACTGAACATATAATTAATCGTTTTATGGAGTTTGAATGCAACGAGTTCCATCTGATTGTTAATCATAAAAAAAATATGATTAAGGCTTATTTTAGTGAAATTGAGAAAGTATATAAATTAGAATTTCATGATGAAGATAGACCCTTAGGCACAGGAGGCGGACTTAGTCTACTTAAAGGAAAGATGAAAACATCCTTTTTCTTGACAAATTGTGATGTCATAATCAGAGCCAATTATAAGGAAATATATGATTATCATAAGCAAAATGGAAACATAATTACAATCGTAGCAGCATATAAACATTTCTCTATTCCATATGGAATAATAAATCTCAACACCAACGGTGAAATCGATACAATGTTAGAAAAACCGGAATATTCGTTTTTAACCAATACCGGTTTTTATGTTGTAGAACCCGAAGTTGTAGATAAGCTTGAAAACGATAAAGATATTGGGTTTCCTGACATAATTGAGCAGCAAAAAGGTCTTGGCCGAAAAATTGGGGTTTTCCCAGTTAGTGAGAAATGCTGGCTCGATATGGGACAGTTTGAAACGTTGGAGGAGATGAGGAAAGAATTAGAGGTGTAAAAGCGTGAGTAAAATTGTTCTTGTAGGTGCAGGTGGACATGCACTCAGTGTCATAGATAGCATCAACTCGAATGGAATTTATGAAATCGTTGGGGTTACTGATTTGCGTTATGTTGGCTGTGAGAAGGTTTTAGGTTATAAGATGTTAGGTAATGATAACATACTGAAGTCACTATTTGATAGTGGTATTCAACACGCTTTTGTAACAGTTGGAAGTATAGGAAATACCTTTTTAAGAGAAAAACTATTTCGCCTACTTAAGGATATAGGATTTACTTTACCTGCAATAATCGATATCTCTTCAAATATCGGAAGCGATGTATCAATTGGTTCGGGTGTCTTTATAGGAAAGAACACTGTAGTTAATACAAAGAGCACTATTGGAGATATGGCGATAATTAATACGGGGGCTATTGTAGAACATGGTTGTTGTATTGAAGAATTCACCCATATTGGACCGGGTGCTGTTATATGCGGAGACGTTAAAATAGGTGCTCGTACACATGTCGGTGCTAATGCTACGGTTATTCAAAGCGTGAATATCAGAAATGACAGTATCATAGGAGCTGGAAGCGTTGTTATCCACGATGTGCCAAGTAAGGTTGTTGCATTCGGTAATCCTTGTAAAGTGGTGAGAAATAATGGCTAAGACTTTTGTTATAGCCGAGGCGGGAGTAAACCATAACGGCGACATAAAACTGGCTAAAAAATTGATAGACACCGCAAAAAGTGCTGGAGCGGATGCCGTCAAATTTCAAACCTTTAAAGCAGAGAATCTGGTGTCAAAAGTGGCTCGTAAAGCGGACTATCAAAAACAATCTACTGGGTCTGATGAAAGTCAGCTGGAAATGATTAAGAAATTAGAGTTATCGTTTAATGATTTTCAGGAACTTAAGAAGTATTGTGTGGAAAAAGAGCTATTGTTTCTCTCTACACCATTTGATTTAGATAGCATAGATTTTTTAGAAGGTCTAGAGATCCCTATATACAAAGTGCCATCTGGAGAGATTACTAACCTGCCGTATCTGATAAAAATTGCACAGATGGGCAAGTCAGTGATAATGTCAACTGGGATGAGTGATTTGGATGAAGTGGGGTTTGCCTTAGAGGTTCTACGGAAAAATGGCGCTGGAACGATAACCTTACTACACTGTAATACTCAGTACCCCACACCCTTTGAAGATGCCAACATAAAGGCAATGCTAACTTTGAAACAACGCTTTGGCGTTGCGGTCGGCTATTCAGATCATACCACTGGGATTGAAGCTCCTATTGCTGCAGTAGCGTTAGGAGCTGAAGTGATCGAAAAGCATTTTACTCTTGATAAAAATATGGATGGACCAGATCATAAATCTAGTCTCAACCCTCAAGAACTCAAAGATATGGTGAAATCTATCAGAAATATAGAAGTTGCTTTGGGAGATGGCATAAAACGGCCTTCAGAATCCGAAACTCCTAATAAGGAAGTAGCGCGGAAAAGTATTGTTGCCCGACGAAATATTTTTACAGGTGAAATCTTTGCTGAGGATAATTTAACCGTTAAGCGTCCGGGAAGTGGAATTTCGCCCTTAAAATGGTATGAAGTTTTAGGGAAGAAAGCTAAGAGAGATTTTTATGAGGACGAGTTGATTGATTTATGAAAAAAACAATCTGTATTGTCACGGGATCGCGAGCTGAATATGGCCTTTTAAGGCCTATTATCGAGCGAGTTATCGCTATTAACGATTTTGTACTAAAAATAGTGGCAACAGGTATGCACTTATCAGAAGATTTTGGTTTGACATATAAGGAGATAGAAGCGGATGGCTTTTCTATAGATGCTAAAATTGATGTTTTGCGAAATGATGATGATTCAAATAAGGGTATTTCCAGAGCTATCGGAATTGGTGTTATAGGGTTTGCTGAGTATTTTCAACAGTTTCGACCCGATATGGTGGTTGTTTTAGGTGACCGATTTGAAATATTTGCTGCTGCCATAGCTGCAGCTGTGGATTGTATACCAATTGCTCATCTATATGGTGGGGAAACCACAGAAGGGGCAGTTGATGAATTTTTTCGTCACTCAATAAGTAAAATGAGTTATTTGCACTTTACATCAACGGAAAAATATAGACAGCGTGTTATTAAGATGGGGGAAGCACCGGATCGGGTATTCAATGTGGGGGCAATTGGTGTAGAGAATATTAAAAACATATCCTTAATGACAAAAGAAGAGCTGATCCGAAGCATCGGATTTGACTTAAATAGCCCATATGCCCTTGTAACCTTTCATCCGGTAACATTAGAAAAAAATACTGCTATAAAACAAATTGAAGACCTATTATTGGCTTTGGATGAGATAAACGGGCTGAATTACATATTTACAAAGGCTAATGCTGATGCTAGTGGTCGGGCAATCAATAAAAAGATTGATGCATACTGTAAGCCAAGGAAAAATGCTATTGCTCAAACTTCGATGGGAGTTTTACGTTACCTTTCTGCTATGAAATATTGTGAAATGGTAATTGGCAATTCTTCCAGTGGAATTCTTGAAACCCCAAGTTTCAAGAAACCTACGATTAATATTGGAGACAGGCAGAAGGGTAGGATTTGTGCAAAATCAGTTATAAATTGTAAACCGGATAAGAACGCTATAGTCAAGAGTATTAAGAAAGCAAAGTCGCAGCGTTTTTTGCTCGAGATTGCTAATCAGGTAAATCCCTATGGGAATGGGAAGGCTTCACAAAAAATTATAGCAGTTATTAAGGATTTTCTAGATAATGACAAGATCAACCTTAAAAAGAGCTTTTATGATGTGAGGGGGTAGGACGATGTTCAATAACAATAGAGTAATAGCTATAATCCCTGCACGTAGTGGCTCAAAAGGCTTACCCGACAAGAATATTCGCATTCTTAATGGGAAACCCTTGATTGCTTATAGTATTGTTGCGGCCCAAGAGACTGGCATTTTCGATGAAATATTTCTGTCCACCGATTCACAGAAATATGCTGATATTGCAATACAAAATGGGGCAAATGTTCCATTTTTAAGATCAAATGGGCTGGCTACTGATACAGCTTCGACTTGGGATTGCGTGAAAGAGGCACTTGATCAATATCATACTATTGGCAAAGAATTTGACATCTTTGTTATCTTACAACCAACATCGCCTCTAAGAACATCTCAGGATATATTAGCTGCTATTAATACCATGATGTTAAAAAATGCGGATGCTGTGGTTTCAGTTTGTGAAGCTGATCATTCTCCATTATGGTACAATACACTACCAAAGAGTAAATCACTAAATGGATTTCTGCGTAATGAAATTCTAACAAAAACGAGACAAGATTTACCAACATACTACAGGATTAATGGAGCACTTTACATCGTAAAAGTAAAGCATTTTTCAAAATCACAAAATATTTATGATTGCAAATCATATGCCTACATAATGCCAAGGGAAAATTCAGTTGATATAGATACATTATTTGATTTTTCTATAGCTGAGCATCGACTGATGATTTTACAGAATAATATTGGCAATTGTCCATTATTAAGAGCGGAAAAGTAAATATAATCCTATTAATAAAATTCAATAACAAGAAGGGTGTAAGAAATGGAAAAACAAATTGAGGTATTGCGAACAGCATACGAATACCTTAATAAATTAACAAAGGGAACTCTTGAAGCTGCAGAATATTTCCATAGTGGTCAGGAATATAAAGGTTTTCAATCCGTTTCCTTGATTGCCGATGGGATTTTATGGTTGGTTGAAGCTATAGAACTAACGCGCCTTGTTCAAAAAGAGCAGATCACCACAGAAGGCATTTTAGCCAAAATAAATGAAATAAATAATGCCATGCTAAAAAAGGACATTGTGTTAGTTGCCGATTTGTTGGAATTCGAAGTTGTTCCCATACTTCAGATGTGGCAGAGTGGTGTTCAAAAGTCAATTCCTTTGGCCTTGATCTAAGGGGGCGATTTTATTTGAATGGAGTCTTTACACTAAATGACGGTCGTGTTCTAAAAATTTTCGAAACCAAAAATGGGCAACCCACTTTGGCGATTAATGATATACTGATTCATAGCCGATATGATCCTTATAAGGAGGCCACAGCATTTATCGATCATCACAGAATGATATACCAGGATAAAAATTGTGTTGTTGTTTACGGGTTGGGTTTTGGGTATCATATTAAAGAATTATTAAAAAAAATCGGCTCGGATTGCAGAGTGTATTTATTCGAGGCAGATAAGGCCATTTTGAAAATAGTTAAGACTCTTGACATGGTACAAGAGGTATTGAATGACCATCGTGTAAAACTGATAGAGGGATATGATCATAATTTCCTATGTAGGTTTTCTGAAAAGCTTGGCTATGTTGGTGATCTTATAATATATAAACCTTCATTGCGGGCTTTACCAAATGAGTATGAGGATTTTAAAAATGCAATACTTGATTTTGAATTGAGTAAAATTGGTATAGAACGCTTTGGGTCTCTTCTTCATGAAAATGATGAACTTAACCTAACAGATGGTTACAATATCATTGATGATTTCTTTAATAAATATAATTTTGAGGCTAAGCCAGTAGTTATTGCTTCTTCCGGCCCATCTCTGGACTTAAGTGTTGAGTGTTTATCCAGGTTTCGAGGCCGGTATAATCTGTTCTGTGCAGGAAGTGCCCTCAGGACTCTCATGAAATATCGAGTTAAACCTGACATGATTTGCGTTATTGATGCATCTGATCTCGTAGCAAAGCAACTTAGTGGATATGAAAATCTTAGTGTCCCCCTTTGCTTTTTAAGTTCGGCTTCTCATTTAGCGGTATCAAATTATCGGGGGCCGAAGTACATATTTTGTAATGAAACAATTCAGGGGAAATTGACCATTGAAACCGGCAAGTCTGTATCCACAGCAATTTTATCGATTGCCCTTATGGCCAGAGCGAACCCAATTATCTTTACAGGCCAAGATTTAGCGTTTATTGACAACAAACACCACACTGAGACTTTTACTGAAATATACGGGGAGAGTAATGAGGCGTTTCTTCAGGGGCATTCTGAAACAGTCGTAGGAGTTAGCGGAGATCTGTTGTATACAAATTCAGGTCTATTGAGTTATAAACGTTGGATAGAACGAGTTATAGAAGCAAATCCTCAAATCACCTTTTTTAATGCAAGTAAAGGTGCAAAAATCAAGGGGACAATCGATAGGAAATTAGAGGAAATATTCGAATGAATTCAGGGAAACGAGAAAGGAACAAGTGACGATGGATTTGGGTATAAGTAATCAATGTCAGGATATCTACGAAAAAACGAGTATAAACCTAGCTCATTTTAAGGAAATGCTCGAATTAACCCAAAAACTTGAATCAAAGTCACTGGATAATGAACTTGAATTATCCAAAGAAATATTAGAACAGCGTCAAGGTGTGATCGATCAAATTGATCAAGTAAACATAGAGATTGATTTGCTTCAGAGTAAAATAATCCAAAAAATCGGTCAAAAAAATTTTAATCTGGAGTCAATTCAATCATATATCTCCGAAGACCTATATAAGAACCTAAAAACTCGATCTGCTATGATACGTGAACTTATTCTGCAAATACAGAACCTGGATAAGGAATATCTAAAGAACGCTAAAATGGTCAGAGAAGGAGCAAAACTCCAGCTTCTCCGCGTTAGAAGTGTTCTTCACCCGGGCCGTTTTTACCATAAAGTTTACGCCCCCGAGCCGAGATTTGTTGACAAAAAAAGATAGATTAAAGGCAGGGCGATCAAAGGTACATTGTTCAAAGGTCTGGTCCTGCAGATTCATTATAATTCACGGCAATGGTTGCTAACTAAATAGATTCCTATTAGCGGCCACTTCCGGGCTATCCGGCTTAAAAATGCCGGCCATATCATTATATTTCGCCGCTTCAGCAAGATCACCTAGTTCAATAAAACAACGACACAATTGCAAATTGGGTATAAATTGGACGTAATTTATGGACAAGTCTGCTGATGCAGCTGTTGCCGCTGTATAGTACCAGTAGACAGCCTCATTATAGTCCTTTTCTTTCATATAATAGCTGCCTAATTCACAGCAGATCTCGGCACTGGCAGCTCCTTGAATGTTTTTAGCTGCTATTTTAAAGAGATTATAGCTATCTGATTTTAGATTGAAGTACCGAGCTAAAACGCAGTGGGACAGTCGAATATCATCCTTATTCATAGTTGGTAAAGATCTGTTGAAATACTCAAAGGCGTTATAGAAATCTTCCTCGGTGCCGGCGATAAGTAATTCCCGAGCGTACATCATATGTAATCTTGAATTTAAGACGGTATTTTTAGCGGTGAGGTTCTGGAGATGTGAAAGGTCACGTGAGGCATGGCTGGTTAGAGGTTTATGCGTAATAAGAATGTCGGATTTCATTGAGTTTAAGCGACAATCTACTATTTCATGAATGGGGTCGATCCACTTAAAGGATCTAACCCGCTTAAATAGTTTTGGCCGATATTCTACATCAAAATTATAGGTGCTGCCTTTCTCTAACTGATTGCCGTATTTCATCTCTACAATTTCTACGTCTTTATCAAGGGTGGACTTTAAGCGCTTAAACTTTTCTCTGTTTTTCTCGTCGATCAGTTCATCGGCATCGGCTGCGTAAATATAATCCATGGTGGCTTTGGAGAAAGAAAAGTTTCTAGCTGCAGAAAAGTCGTCGATCCACTCAAAATCATAAATCTTAGATGTATACTGGCGGGCAATTTCTTTAGTGTTATCGACTGATCCTGTATCAATAATAACAATTTCGTCGGCGATATCATTTATGCAATTAAGGCACCTGGCAATTAGCTGCTCTTCATTCTTTACGATCATGCAAACACTGAGTGTAATCATACTTTTATCCCCTTATCCATAGTACCTTGAAATTTCTTATTAAATTTAAGCTCCGTTGCTATTGTAACATGCGCAAAAAGTAATACAACAGTATTTAGGGATTTAGAATAAAGTTCAGATTAATTTGATTGCAAAATTACAGACATTAATATAGTAGGTTGTGTCTTAATCATTGGCCATAGTTTCATCAAATTAGTAGTTCTTAAGGGGGGAGTCTAAATACCCTTTAATGCAAATAGGTTCATTAAATATATTTATAATTAAAGCCAAATGTGAACAAATCAATTTCATAATTTCAAATCACTGATATCTAGCCACTATATATAGATGCATCTTTCCAAATGCCGCTATATATAGTGGCTGATTTCGTTATAAAGTATTTAAGCAATTGATTTGAATAAATAATTTATTTAAAAAATGATTATGTGAAATCTTCAAATCATTCCATCCATACCTTTCCAATCTTGCTGATTTCTTTCTACGATATTCCTGAAAAATTTGTCGAAAAGGCTATATACGGAAAACAAAGTAGATGCTAGAATTAGTCTAACTAAAAAATTAATAATGATTTAGAAAAATACAAATTTACAATCTTATTCATTGGTGTATTGCTCTTTTGAAAGATGCGACCTGTACTATTGAATTATACCCAAAGGTCCTATATAACAGGATGCGAAAAAAGGTTTATTATTAATTCGAGCTATCATATTTAGGAAATTCATAAGAATATGTGGAGGAGTATGATAAATGATGGCGAATAAAAGTATCTGAGTTAATAATTTAAATAGAAGAGACATATATAGAAGGAACATATCTAATCCACAAGATATGTGTCGATAACTGGTGATTTACAATGTTTGCAATGTCTCGGATTAGGAAATAGAGCGAAAGTTATTAACTGTGGAATAACCTGAATGATTGAGGTGACATGGATGAGCCAGGACGATGACAAAAACCAAGGGGTTGAGTTAGGGGAATTTTTGGATTTTTATTTATTGGATTCTCAAGAACAGATTGAAAGGCTCGGAGCCGGGTTATTACAATTGGAAAAAGAGGGCGGAAATATTGGCTTAATTAACGATCTTTTCCGTTCGGCACATAGTTTGAAGGGTGCTTCAGGTACGATGGGGTTTACTCCGATTGTTGAAATAACTCATGCCGCCGAGGACTTATTGGATCGCTTAAGACAGGGGAAAATTGATGTCTCCTTGGAAATGATTGATGTTCTGCTTGCTGTGACTGACAGGGTCAAAGCTATGCTTGAACAGGTTGAGAAGCGTCAAGAGATTACATATGGATCTAAGGATTTAGTGAATTCTATGAAAGCCTTATTAAATGGGGAAACCCCTGCAGCTGCAAAGAAAACCGAGCTGATCTCTACCCATGAAGAGGAAGCGCCTGCCAGTTTTGAACCTATAGACTTTTCTCTTACTGAGCAGGAACGTGAAAAAGTTAACGATGCCCATGGTATGGGTCACGGTGTTTACGAACTTGATATCAAGCTCTCCCCTAATACTCTCATGAAGGCAGTTCGTGCCGTGATGTCCATCCAACGGCTCGAAGGAATGGGGAAGGTCATAAAGATCCTTCCGAGTGTTGAAGAGTTGGAAGCAGGACAGGCTGATGGTTTTTCTATTCTCTTTTTAAGTGATGAACCAAGTGAAGAGATTCGAAAAGAAGTTTTAGAAATCACCGACATAACAAGTGTTACGATTTTCCCCCATGTAACGGCGGAGAGTGCCGTAAAAGAACCGAAAATTTCGAATAACGAAATTGTTAATCGTGAAACCGAGAATAATGAAATTGTAAAACAGAGTGTGCCTGTTAGCCCTAATGAAAAAAGTAGATCTGCAGTAACGCCTGCTGTTCCTGAACAAGCCCAAACGCATGGGGAAAGCAGCACTCAGGTTCATACAATTCGTGTTGATACGGTAAGAATGGATAATCTTATTAACCTCGTTGGTGAGATGGTTATTACCCGGACCAGATTGGTGCAAATTGGCTTAGACTTAAAATCTCAATACAGCACGGACCCTATGGTAAATAATTTAAATGAGGCGAATGTTTACTTAGGGCGATTAATGAATGATCTGCAAGAAAGTGTTATGCGACTGCGCATGGTCGCCATTGGAACAGTCTTCAATCGTTTTCCGCGCTTGGTACGGGATCTGGCCAAAAAGACGGGTAAGGAAATCGATCTCGTGTTAAAGGGTGAAGATACTGAACTTGACAAGACTGTCGTTGAAGTCATCGGCGATCCTCTCATGCATCTCATCCGCAACTCGGTGGACCATGGTATTGAATCTCCGGAAGAACGCCGGGCAGCAGGCAAACCGGTTCACGGAACAGTTACCTTGGATGCGTATCATGATGGAAACCATATCGCTATTCTCATCTCCGATGACGGAGGCGGTTTAGATCTTGACAAAATTAAAAATATAGCACTTTCCAAGGGCCTTATCAATGAGCGGGAAGAACTCTCCGAAAATGATATCGCCAACCTCATTTTCTTGCCCGGTTTTAGTACGGCGGATAAAGTCACTGACATTTCCGGGCGGGGCGTGGGCATGGATGTTGTGAAAAAGGCCTTGAATAATCTCGGAGGAATGGTCGATATTACAACCCGCAAAGGTAAGGGAACAACCTTTACAATTCGTCTGCCCTTGACTTTAGCGATCATACAAGCTCTGCTCGTGGAAGTACGGGATGAGATATATGCTGTTCCGCTGTCCTCGGTTCTTGAGACCTTGCTGGTTAACCGTTCGGATATTAAGACTGTAGGCGGTTTGCAGATGGTTCAGCTGCGCGGCAACACCTTGCCTTTGATTTCTTTGCAAGAAAAGTTTGGCCTTCCGGATGCGGAAACTACTAATAACGAGGTTTTTGTTGTTGTTGTGGGTTTTGGAGACAAAGCGCTGGGACTTATTGTTGATGAATTGCGCGGACAACAGGAAGTTGTCATCAAGTCCCTGGGCGATTTTCTTAATAATCTGCCCGGAATTGCCGGCGCAACAATTTTAGGCGATGGCAAAGTCACGTTGATTCTTGATATAGGATCTCTTCTGCAAGACGTTTTAGTTACGAGAAAAATCTAAGGGGGAGAAAAGCATGGCTGAAGAACAATTGGTAACATTTAGTTTGGGTTCTGAAGAATTTGGCGTTGACATTATGCGCGTTCAGGAGATTATTCGAATTCCACCGATTACGCGGGTGCCTAATGCCCCGGTCTATGTGGAAGGCGTCATAAATTTACGGGGGAATGTGATCCCGGTCGTGAGCCTGTCCACTCGTTTCGGCATGGCTCGTGCAGAAGAAACGGATCTTAGCCGAATTATTGTGGTCCAAGTACAATCTAAAGTCTTCGGAATTCGTGTGGATGCCGTAACGGAAGTTTTACATTTAGATAGCGACAGTATTGAACCCCCGCCGCCGATAGCGGTAGGTGTCGATTCCCAATTCATTCGCGGAGTTGGGAAAACTGGTGAGCGCTTACTCATCCTCTTAGAACTCGACCAAATTATGGGCGGGGATTAATATGAGTGAAAGGCCAAATACATCCGTTGGGGTGCTGATCGTTGATGATTCGCCATTCATGCGTTTGACCTTACAAAAAATCCTTAATCAAAGCCCAAATATTAAGGTTTTAGATACTGCACGAGATGGGCGTGAAGGAGTTTTGAAAATCCAGTCCCTTCGTCCACAGGTAGTCACCATGGATGTCGAGATGCCTGTAATGGATGGCCTCCAGGCTTTAGACGAGGTTATGCGCTGGCAGCCGACGCCGATAATCATTTTAAGTTCTCTGACAACAGAGGGAGCACAAGCAACCTTAAAGGCTCTGGATTTAGGGGCCGTGGATGTCGTTGCTAAGCCGACAGGGACACAAGGAAATGATCTCCAGGCACTGTCGCGTGATTTAATTGAAAAAGTATTGGCAGCCGCCGGTGTTAATCCTTCTCGTCTTGGACGGAAGGGATTAACTATTAGTTCCGGAGTTTCTGGGTACAAAGGGCCTGTTAATCAAACGCCTGGAAGAAAGGTTGAATCTTCGGCCATCCTTCAATCGGGTATTCTTCCGGCAAGGGGGCAAGCTCCCCGTTCAGTTGGCATGGGAAAAAGTTCCTCTTTGCCTAAGCATGGGGTTGAGATTGTGGCGATTGGAACCTCCACGGGGGGGCCGTCAGCTTTACAAACGGTCCTTCCTTCTCTGCCCGCTAATTTTCCGGTACCTGTACTTGTAGCCCAACATATGCCTGCAGGTTTCACTGGGCCTCTCGCCCAACGCTTAAACGGACTTTGCCCATTAAATGTTAGGGAAGGCATTCACGGGGAAACTCTTAAAGCCGGTACAATTTATGTTGCACCGGCTGGGAAGCAAATGCAAGTTCAGCGTAAGTCGGGGCAGCTTGTTCTTAACATCGGAGATGAAGCTCCGATCCCTACACTTTATCATCCCTCAGTGGATGTTATGCTGCTTTCTCTGGCAAAGTCTGTAGGTAAAGGGACTTTGGGGGTCATCATGACCGGTATGGGCAATGATGGGACTAAGGGAATGAAAGAAGTTAAGGCCTCAGAAGGATTTTCTATTGCAGAATCTGAGGAGACTTGTGTCGTTTATGGTATGCCCAGGTCTGTTGTTGAAGCCGGCTTAGCTGATCGAATCGTACCGCTTGGTGAGATCGGACGATCAATTGTGGAGTGCGTTATGAAAAGGGGGTAAGGAAATGAGTCTATTTGGTTCGATGGATATCAGCTCTTCCGGGCTAACTGCTCAACGCTTGCGCATGGATTTGATTTCCAGTAACATAGCCAACATTAATACAACTCGAACGGGACAGCTGACTCCTGCCGGAAACCCTATACCCTATCAGCGGGAAGTGGCTGTGTTTGTCCCGCGTTCCCCGGCAGCATCGTTTTCTGATGTGCTTGGAGAAACAATGGGCGGGCAAAATGTTGGCAATGGAGTAGAGGTCTCCAATATTAACAGCGTTCCGGATACAGAAGCCCCCTTTCGTTTAGAGTACAACCCGGATTCGCCTGACGCTGCTAAAGTGGCTGAACCCGGAATCCCTGTAGGATATGTACGAGAGCCAAATGTAAATATTGTAACAGAAATGGTGGACATGATCTCAGCCTCCAGGGCCTATGAAGCAAACGTTACTGCTCTTAATGTCAGTAAGTCAATGGCTTCTAAAGCCTTAGAAATTGGAAAGGGGTAAGATTAAATGAGCATTTCTATAGCACCTATTTCGTCGCCAGGAATCCTGAATCCGATTTCTTCGGCAAGTACTGAGAATAAAACCGCTCTTCCTTTAGGAGATGGGGCTCAAAAGGCGGGAACGGATTTTGCCAAGTTTTTAAACGATGCTTTAGGACAGGTCAATGCTCTCCAGGACAATGCAGACAAAGCCAGCCTGCAGCTAGCGTCAGGTCAGATCCAAGACGTGTCGACAGCCATGGTGGCCTTGGAAAAAGCCAATCTGTCCTTATCTTTGACCGTTCAAGTCCGTGATAAAGTCCTTGACGCCTACCACCAAATTATGCAAATGCAAATGTAAAAAATAATGCTCTTATTTATTAATACGTATGGAATTATTGCTTTTGGTGGGTCTTTGGGGAAATATTTTTATATTTTTTAATTTTAAGGAAAGGAGTGTGAAGAATGGATTATTCTTGGGCCGGGATTAAGGCCTCGGTAAAGAATTTTTGGGATAAGCTTTCTCGGCCACAGAAAGTAATTACGGTTGTTGCTCCTCTTTTGGTCTTGATTGCGCTGGTGTCCTTACTTGCGTGGGCGAGCCGTCCGCAATATGTAGCTATTTTTACAAAACTTAGCGACACGGATGCCGGAGCGATAACGACGAAGCTTAAAGACTTGAAAGTTAATTACCAATTAGCTGATAACGGCTCCACAATTATGGTTCCTCAACAGTCAGCTGCAGACGTCCGCTTAGAACTGGCTAACGCCGGACTTCCCCAAAACAGCAAATTTAGTTTTGATTATTTGGACACAATGCACCTCGGTGAAACTGATGCCGACCGCAAATTGCGCTACACCCTTGGCTTACAAAATGAATTAGAGACTACCTTAAAAATTCTGAATGGTGTACAAGATGCTCGAGTTCAATTAGTCATGCCTGATGACTCACTCTTTGCCGATAATCAAAAAGCGGCGACCGCATCGGTAACTCTTAAAATCGCTCCGGGAAATAAACTGAGCGATGATCAAGTTCGTGCGATCGCTAATCTTATTGCAGGATCAGTTGAAGGACTGCAGACGGCTAATGTGACCATTGTGGATACTCAAGGCAATGTTCTCTCGGATGTTCTTGGTAAAAGCAATGATCCTAATCGTCTCACGGGAACTCAGTATCAGCTGGAACAAACCGTGGAGGAAAACACACGGAAATCTGTTCAAAGTATGCTGGATAGGGTACTGGGTCCAAATGCGGCAATCGTTAGGATCAATGCGGTCTTGGATTTTGATCAAATCAAACGTACCAAACAAACTTATGGCCCCGGCGCAGTCGTAAGTCAGCAAAATTCTACAGAAAACACTACGAACGGTTCTGCGGCCGGCGGAACACCAGGTGTGACGGCAAATGGAGCCCCTACCTATCAAACGGCGACACAGGGGGTATCGTCTTCGACCAAAACAACGAACACAATTAATAACCAAGTTGATTCCAGCCAAGAAGAACAAGTGGTGAGTCCAGGGGCAATAAAACGCCTTTCCGTGTCAGTGATGGCGGATTCCTCAGTCGTTACCCAGAACCAACTTAATCAAATCAAGACGGTCGTGGCATCTGCCTCCGGGATTGATCTAACTCGAGGAGATCAAATTCAAGTTGCTGCCCTTCCCTTTAATAATTCTGATTTGGATCAAGCAAAACAGGCCATGGCAAGCGCACAACAACGGCAGCAAATGATGACCTATGCCGAAATTGGGGTCGGTGTTTTACTTGGCTTAGCAGCACTCATTGCCTTTCTGGTCAGACGAGCAAAGAAAGCCCGTGCGGATAGAATGTTGGGTATGAATGGTGAACAGCCGGTAACTCTCGCTGATGCCGAACTGATGATGTCCCAAGAGTTACTGGAGCAAGAGGCGAAGGCCAAAATGGCAAAGAAACAGGTAAAAACTGAGGAAGAGATCCTCATTCAACAAACGAAAGAGGCTGTTGAACAATATTCGCAGAATAACCCGGCTGAAGTCGCTCGTCTTGTTAAGACCTGGTTAGCAGAGGAGAGTTAGATGACAATGGCTCAAGCGCAGCCTTTAACGGGAATCCAAAAAGCAGCAATTCTGATGATTTCTTTAGGTTCACAGAATTCTGCTAAAATAGTGCAAAATCTTAATGAATTAGAAATTGAAAAATTGACGTTGGAAATGTCTAATGTGGGTAAAATTACGCCGGAACAGAGGGATGAAGTTATTGAAGAATTTCACCAGATGTGTTTGGCAAATGATTATATTTCTCACGGGGGTGTAGATTACGCGCGGGAAGTGTTGGAACGGGCCCTTGGGGAGTCTAAGGCCAATGAGATTATCAGCCGTCTGGCAAGTAATCTGAAAATGCGTCCCTTTGATTTGGTGCGGCGGACAGATCCGAAACAACTGTTCTCCTTTATCCAAGGTGAGCACCCTCAGACGATTGCCCTTATTATGACCCATCTCCCTGTCGATAAAGCAGCAACCTTACTGGCCAGCCTTAGCCAAGAACGACAGGCAGATGTGGCGAAAAGAATTGCGATTATGGGTCGGACGAGCCCTGACGTGCTCAAAGAAATCGAGAAAGTTCTGGAACGGAAGATTTCCAGTCTGGCCCCGACCGATTATACAAGTTCCGGCGGGATCCAAAATATTGTTGATGTTCTTAACCGGACTGATCCCGGAACGGTTAAAGTGGTTATGGATGCTTTGGAACAAGACGATCCGGAGTTAGCAGAACAAATCAAACGACAAATGTTTGTCTTTGAAGATATTATCACTCTTGATGATCGCGGTATTCAAATGGTCTTACGTGAAGTAGATACAAAGGACTTGGGCTTGGCGCTGAAAGGGAGCAATCCCGAAGTTGTGGAAAAGGTTATGGCCAATATGTCCTCCAGGGCCGGACAGATGCTGCGGGAAGATATGGAATTCATGGGTCCGGTTCGACTGCGGGATGTGGAAGAAGCTCAGCAGCGTATCGTCAAAGTAATCCGCAAACTGGAAGAGGGCGGCGCGATCGTTATTTCAAGAGGAGGCGCAGACGAAATTGTTTACTAAAGCAGGCATCGTAAAAAGTTGGGATGTCGAGGTATCTACGCCACATCTTGTGAAATGGACTCCGAAAGCAGTCCATGCTGATCCTATTTTAAAAGAATTAAGTGGTGATGATCAGACAGCCCAGAGTTCGGCTGAGGATGAACTTCCGGAGTCTTCCCTTACGCCTGAAACGCAAGAGGCTATCAAGGTATCACTGGACCAAGCAAAGAAGGAAGCTCAGGAGATCAAGGCTAAGGCAGAAGCTGAAGCTCAAGTGATACTGAAACAAGCTGAGGCGGAAGCTGAGACTGTTCGTTCCCAAGCCCAAAATGAGGTGGAACGTTTACGCTCTGAGGTTATACAGTCAGTGAGGGCTGAAGTCTATCCAGCCGCCAAAGCAGAAGGGTATCAAGCAGGGATGGCGGAAGGCCAGGCTGAGGGGAGCCGTCTGTCCCAAAACGCAAACATGCTCTTGCAGTTGGCTCAGCATGCCGTCCAAGAGGAATATGCTAAAGTTGATGCAGAGCTGCTGCATCTGGCGATAAAAATTGCTGAACGCATCGTGAGATCGACCTTGATTGTCGAGCCCCAGAAAATGCTAAGCACGATTCAAGCTCTCACCCTCTTGCCACAGGAACGCCAAGGATGGATTCTTCATGTAGCGAAAGAAGATGCCGGCTGGCTTCAGGGATATCAATTACCTTGCCCTTGGATTGCCGATGAATCGTTAAATCAAGGTGATTGTTTCCTGGAGTGTCAGGAAGGAATCTTTGATGCCCGACTAAATGCCCAATTAGATAAATTAGAGCACACCTTACGAGAGGAGTTCAACTATGGGAGCCTGGACCTTAATGACTCAAAAGGTGGGGCAGCTTGACCCGATCTCGGCTCAAGGAAGGGTTTCCAAAATCGTGGGCCTGATGATTGAGTCAGCTGGACCAAGAGTTAGTGTCGGCGAATATTGCCATATCTTTACCCACAATGGACAGGAGATCCCGGCTGAAGTTGTTGGTTTTCGGGATTCAACCGCTCTTCTTATGCCCTTAGGAGAACTTGAAGGGATTGCTCCGGGTGATCGCGTGATCCCTCAAAGGCAAAGGCTGACAGTTCCTGTGGGTCCCGAACTTTTGGGACGTATTCTCGATGGATTGGGGCAGCCCATTGATGGACGTCCGCTGAAGACTGAAACCCCATATCCTTTGCAGAATAAGCCGCCGAACGCTCTTCTGCGTCCGCGGATTACAGATATACTTAGTGTCGGCGTCAGAACTATTGATGGACTGCTCACTATTGGCCGCGGGCAGCGGATGGGAATTTTTGCAGGTTCCGGAGTAGGCAAAAGTACCTTGCTGGGTATGATGGCCAGAAATACTGCAGCCGATGTTAATGTGATTGCTCTGGTAGGAGAACGTGGCCGTGAACTGCGGGATTTTATTGAAAAAGATTTAGGACCTGAAGGTTTGGCGCGATCCGTAATTATCGTTGCAACGTCGGATCAGCCGGCTTTAGTCCGGTTAAAAGCTGCCTTCACTGCTACAGCTGTTGCAGAATATTTTCGTGATCGAGGCAAGGACGTACTCTTAATGATGGATTCTGTAACTCGCTTTGCCATGGCTCAGCGGGAAGTGGGGCTTACTGTCGGTGAACCTCCCGCGACTCGGGGATATCCCCCTTCAGTCTTTGCGCTCCTGCCTAAATTATTAGAACGATCCGGGATGGCAGAAAAGGGGAGTATTACGGGGATTTATACGGTGCTGGTTGACGGAGACGATCATAATGAGCCTATTGCCGATTCTGTGCGCGGAATTCTTGACGGACATATCGTGTTAACCCGGGAATTGGCAATGCAAAATCACTATCCTGCCATTGATATTTTACAATCGGTGAGCCGGGTAATGAATGATGTGGCCAGCCCCTTCCATAAGGAGTTAGCCTCTCGATTGCGGGAACATTTGGCAGTTTACCGTGATGCTAAGGATTTGATTGATATTGGAGCGTACACTTCAGGGAGCAATGCTAAAATTGATTCTGCTGTGGCGCATATAGATCGGATTCAAGGCTTTGCCCGACAAGATGTCAGTGAAACCTGCGGATTTGATGATATGCTTCAGCACCTCGAGAAAATTTATGCCCAAGATTAAGAGCTTTGAAGCCTAAGAGAAGGTGATTATTGGCAAAACATTGGCTGAAAGGGTGAAGGAAGTGGCCCGATTCCATTTTCGTTTTGAGGCAAGTCAACGCCTTGCCGATCAACTTCTAGACATGGCTAAGCGGGAGTTTGCGCAAGAGATGCAGCGCTGGCAAACCTGTGTCGATGCCTTGGCAGCTCAGCGAGACATCTTTAATAATGCTTTAGAGGGTCAGAGGAGTGCAGGAATGCACTCACCGGAAGATTTAGCTATTTGGCAGAACTTCGTTTTTGAACAGCGACGTCGGCTTAAAAACCGAGAAGCAGAGAAATTAGAACAAGAAGAGATTGTGGAGAAGACACGACTTATTTTGATCGAGGCGCATCGAGAAGCAGAGAAATTCCGGCGCCTGAAAGAGAAACAACTTAAGGCATTTCTACAGAACGAATTACTTAAGGAACAAAAAATCCTCGATGAAACAGGCCAGATTCTGCACTGGCAGCAGAGAAAGCATTCTCTACAGTGCTAACGGAAGGATGAAGCTATGATTTATGTCACGCGCTTAAACGGCAAAGTCTTTGCCTTAAATTGCGACATGATAGAAACGATGGAAGAAACTCCGGATACGGTTATTACGTTGACGGGTGGAAATAAATACGTGGTATCTGAGAGTATCAAGGTTCTGATTGAACGTATCATTGAGTTTCGACACAATTGTAAACAGTTTCCAATGATTGAGGAGTGATCAAGTTAATGAATCGAAAAACCCTTATTTTCATCATTATAGCTGTTATCTTGGGGTCAGGAATCGGTGTAGGCGGGACGATTCTAGCTCAGAAAACGATCTTTAAAACTCAAAGTACTGCCAAGGTAAGTCAGCCGAAACAAGACGGACCGCTGCTATCTCTCGGTGAGTTGTTAATCAATTTGCAAGGTGGTGCCATCCTTAGAACGACAATTTCGTTGGAGGTTGTGGACGATAAAGCATTGACAGATCTCAAGGCTAAAACTGCGATTTTAAATGACAAAGTCAACTCGGTATTATTGAACAGACCCCTTGCCGATGTGCAAACTCCTGAAAATCTGGCAAAGTTAAAAACAGAATTGTTGAAGAAACTTAATGACGTTGCAAACGATAAAATTACCGATGTTTTATTTGAGAAAATAGTTTATCAGCAATAACTAGTGCAATTCTTTTATGAGAGGGGGAATTCGATGGGAGACGTCTTATCCCAAAGTGAAATTGATGCTTTGTTAAGTGCACTGTCAGATGGACAATTGAGCGCTGAAGAGATGCGGACAACTGATAATACGAAAAAGGTTCGAGTGTACGATTTTAAGCGTCCGAATAAGTTTTCAAAGGATCAGATTCATTCCCTCCAAAACATTCATGAAAATTATTGTCGCGCACTTACGAACTACCTTTCAGGAAACTTGCATTCGGCCGTTGAAAGTAAAGTTCTTTCCATTGAACAAATCACTTATGATGAATTCATACGTTCTTTACCGAGTCCGACAGTTATGGGGATTTTTACCTTGGAACCGTTGGAGGGAACTGTTTTAATGGAAGTAAGTCCTTCACTTGCTTTCACCATTGTGGATCGAATCCTGGGAGGTCAAGGACAGGCAGTCGAAAAAAACAGAGATTTAACAGAAATCGAAAAGACTCTTGTCGAACACCGTCTTACCCATATGATCAATCTAACCGAGGAGGCTTGGGCTGAAGTTTATGAATTAAAACCTCAATTCATTGCCATGGAGCCCAATCCACAGTTTGTGCAAATCGTTGCTCCTAACGAAATGGTTGTCTTAGTTACCATTGAAGTTACTGTTGGCGATACAGTTGGTATGATTGAAGTATGTTTACCCTATTTGGTGCTTGAACCTATCCTGGAAAAGTTAAGTACCTACTTCCTCTTCTCCACCAAGGCTAAAGTCAGCTCTCCGGAACAAATTGCTGCTATTCGTAAAAAAATCGAATGGGCCAAGGTGGATGTTGTTGCATTTTTGGGCCACTCTGAGATTCTTGTGAGGGATCTTCTTGAATTAGCTGTAGGGGACGTAATCCCTCTCCGGCAGGTTGTGGCGGAACCGCTTCCAATCTATGTTGGAAAGTACATGAAATTTAAGTCTAATCCGGGACTAAACGGAGACCATCTCGCCATTCAGATTACTGAAGTCATAGAGGAAGGAAGGGAAGAAGATGGGGAATGAGATTCTCTCTCAAGAAGAGATTAACGCGTTGCTGCAGGGGACTTTAGATATCGATTCAAATTCTGTCTCAAAGCCGCCTGAAGACGCTTTAAACGAAATGGAAAAGGATACTCTTGGCGAAATCGCCAACATCTCCATGGGTACCGCAGCGACTACGTTATCAATGCTCTTAGGCAAAAAGGTTGATATTACTACACCGAAAGTTGATATTACAAATTCGGAACAGATTATGAAAGATTATCCTGTTCCATCTGTGATTTGTAATGTCAAATATAAAGAGGGGATCGAGGGTTCCAACCTTTTGATTCTCTCTCAGCAAGATGGGTCAGTAATTGTCGACTTAATGATGGGCGGAGACGGAAAAAATCCGACCCCCGGCTTATCAGACCTGCAGATTAGTGGGATTTCAGAGGCTATGAATCAAATGATGGGGTCTGCAGCCACCTCCATGTCGACAATGTTTAAAGCCACCGTCGATATTACTCCACCTGATTTAGTGCTGAATGATTTGGCGGCGAACAAAGATGTCATCCATGATATCTTAATTCCTGATGAACCCCTGGTGCGGATTTCGTTCCGGATGATCGTTGAAGATGTTATTGACAGTACTTTGATTCAAGTAATTCCTCTTAGCGTTGCGCAAGGAATGGTTAATAAGTTAATGACTGCCATGAGCGGCGGTGCGGCGGCAGCAGCGGCCTCACAACCCGCACCTCCCTTGCAGAGCATGTCTAACCAGGAATCCTATCAAGCTCCGCCGTCGTCACCACCGCCATCACCATCGTCGTCTTATGAAGACACATATCCGCCGGGAGGCTACCCGCCTTATGGGGGTGGACAAATTAATACTCAAACTAGAAACCAGACCCCGGTTCAACCGGTTCAGTTTGCACCTCTGCAGCACAGTGTCATGTCGAAGCAGCCTGAAAACCTTAATTTAATTCTCGATGTGCCCTTACAAATCAGCGTCGAATTGGGCCGTGCGAAAAAAACAATTAAAGAGATCCTGGAAATGGGTCCGGGGTCAGTGGTCGAACTTGATCGCTTGGCAGGGGAAGCAGTAGATATGATTGTCAATGGTAAGCTGATCGCTAAATGTGAAGTGGTTGTCGTCAATGAAACCTTTGGTATTCGTATTACTGATATTGTTCAGCCGACGGAACGGATTTCGCTGAAATCTTAGGCAAGAGTATTATAAGATGATGCTAACGCATACTGGAGAAATGTTTTATCCATAAAAACAAATTTATGAAGATGGAAAATGTAAAAAAGTTAATGGATTTTTAATGAATAAAGGAGGAAAATTGTGTGAGTTCTGTAATGATCGTTGATGATGCTGCTTTTATGCGTATGATGTTGAAGGATATTTTGACTAAGAATGGGGTTAACGTAGCTGGTGAGGCAGAAAATGGGGCTATTGCCGTGGAAAAGTATATGGAACTGCAACCGGATTTAACAATTATGGACATTACAATGCCGGAAATGGATGGACTTCAGGCAGTTAAGGAAATCATTAAGCGGGATCCGAAGGCTAAGATCATTATGTGCAGTGCTATGGGCCAGCAATCTATGGTCATTGAAGCTATTCAATCCGGGGCGAAAGATTTTGTCGTCAAGCCCTTTCAAGCTGATCGTGTCGTTGAGGCTGTCACAAAGGCGTTGAAATAGTCATGTTCAACCAAGACCAACCGCTTCCTTCAAGTGGCAGCATTACGCCTGTAGCACAATCCAGCCCCTCCATGTGGGGACTTATAGGAACGTTTGTGGTTTTTCTCTTAATCTTGCTTGTGTCACTTTGGATTATTCGACGTCTCAACCAGGCGAAGATTCGAAGCCTCAATGCTCCCTGGGCCAGGGTTCTTGACCGCCAGGTCTTAAGCGGACAACAAAGCTTATACCTGGTCGAAATTGCAGGTCAATTACAGGTCTTGGGGGGATCTGACCATCATCTCCTTAAGCTCAGTGAGATTAATGATCCTGAGGTTGCTGCAGAAATTTTGGAAGAGATTGCTTCACGCCCAGTTGAAAAAGTTGAGGGTTGGATTATGAATTTGGCAAAGCTTTGGCGCAGAAGACATCTCCGCCGGAAGGGGATTTTTCCGGAAGAATTAGATCGTTTGCTTGAGGAGGCCGAAAAATAATGCATTCTTCAAACAGACTTCGGAAATTGTTCGTGCGGGGAATTCCTTTGGGTTTAGCTCTGGGTATGGGGATGTTGGCGAATCCGCAAAATGCTTTTGCGGCTGGAGTTACCTTGGATCTTGGAACGTCTACCTCACAGCAAATGGGGACATCTCTGCAATTATTGATGGCCTTGACGGTCTTAACATTGGCACCGTCAATTCTCATGCTGATGACCTCCTTTACACGAATTGTAATCGTGTTGTCCTTTGTCCGCAATGCCCTGGGAACCCAGCAGCTCCCTCCCAACCAGGTTTTAGTGGGATTGGCCTTATTCCTGTCATTCTTTGTTATGGCTCCGACCTGGAACCAGATTAATACCAATGCCATTCAGCCCTATATGAAAAATCAGATTACCCAAACTGAAGCCTTAACCAAAGCTGAGGAGCCCTTAAGAGATTTCATGTTTAAGCAGACTCGGGAAAAAGATCTGGAGCTTTTCGTAGGACTGGCTAAAATGGAGCGTCCCAAAACCTATCGTGATATTCCGACCTATGTTCTCATTCCTGCTTTTGTAATCAGCGAATTAAAAACAGCCTTTCAAATGGGATTTGCCATCTTTATTCCCTTTATGGTTATCGATATGATCGTTTCCAGTACGCTCATGTCTATCGGCATGATGATGCTGCCCCCGATGATGATCTCTTTGCCCTTTAAAATACTCCTATTTGTTCTCGTGGATGGCTGGCATTTAGTCGTGCAGTCCCTGGTAACCAGTTTTAAATAAGGAAAAGGAGAACGTGATGTGAGTCAGAATACAGTGCTATATTTAGCCAAAGAAGCTCTCGGAACAGTGATTCTCGTGGGCGGACCTGTCCTTGGCGCCAGCTTGATCGTAGGTCTTTTGGTCAGCATCTTTCAGTCTATGACTCAAATCCAGGAACAAACCCTTTCCTTCATTCCTAAAGTAATTGCGGTAATTGCCGTTCTTCTTCTGCTGGGTCCCTGGATGTTGTCTGTCATCACAGCCTTTACCACAAATTTGCTGAATCAGCTGGCTTCATTTGGGAATTTATAGAGCCTTGAAAATTACGTCTGACACTGGAGGGAAGAAATTGAGTCTAGCGCAGATTCTCCAATGGAACCTCTCCTTATTTTTACTGATTCTTTCTCGTTGGGCTGGAATGATAATCTTGGCTCCAGTATTTGGCGCCAGAGGTGTTCCGGCACTTATAAAGCTCAGTTTGGCAGGTTGTTTTACAGTGATTGTCTACCCTTTGATCTTGGCCACCCATCCGGCAATTCCCAGTGAACTATTGCCTTACGTAGCAGTTGTTATTAAGGAAGTTTTTGTGGGACTGGTTATTGGCTATGTTATTTATTTACTAACTGCAATATTTCAGGGTGCAGGGCAGCTTATAGATTTTCAGATGGGTTTTTCAGTAGCTTCAGCCATAGACCCGGTTTTTGGGGCACAAAGCCCTATGATGGGCAACTTTCAAATGGTTTTAGTAACGATGCTTTTATTAGCGACGAATGCTCACCATTATCTGATTGCTGCTATGGTCAAGAGTTATGCATATATCCCTCTTAACCCGTCAAAACTGCCTAGTGATTATCTTTATTACGTCGGGCTTGTTGCCCATGTCTTCTCTTTATCCGCACAAATTGCTTTGCCAGTGTTAGGGGCCCTTGTTGTTTCAGATATCGGGGTGGGTCTTTTGATGAGAACCGTGCCCCAATTTAATATTTTTTCCGTCGTTTTTCCCGTAAAGGTCATCTTCGGACTTATTATTTTATTACTTACCGTACCTTTTTTTGGTGAAGCTGTTTCTCATCTCTTCAATACCGACATGACCTGGCTCTTGAATCTTTATCAGGGGTGGAAGCAGTGAGTGAGAAAAAACATCCGGCTACTGCCAAACGACGCAGCGAAGCGCGTAAAAAAGGTCAGATTTTCAAGAGTCAGGAAGTTATATCTTCCTTTATGCTTTTAAGCATTGTGGCGGTTCTCAAGTTCTGGCTTCCGGTTATGCTGCAGCGTATGGCGGAACTCTTCCCCTATGTTTTGAACCTTTCATCCGAATGGACTGCGAGTTCTGTTGCCAGCCTCATGGTTAACCTTCTGTGGATTGGGATTCAAATCGTGGGGCCAATTTTAGCTGCCGGCTTTGTCGTTGCTTTAGCAGCCAATTATCTTCAAGTAGGGATTCTGTTTACCTTTGAACCCCTGAAACCGCAAATTTCCCGCTTAAGTCCCATCGGTGGCGCAAAACGAATGTTTGGCGTCAAGGCTTGGGTTGAATTAGCGAAATCAATGACGAAAGTAATTCTTATTGGCTATTTCTTATATGCAAGTGTTCGTGACAGACTTCAGATCTATCCTGCTCTTCAGCAACTGGACCTGGGGCAGGGGGCGGTTTTTTTAGGTCAGGCTTTGCTGGAACTCGGTTGGAAAATCTCAATTGCCTTTTTCGGCTTAGCAATTTTGGACTATCTTTATCAGCGCTGGGATCATGAAAAACAATTACGTATGTCCCATGAAGAATTGAAACAAGAATTTAAGCAAACCGAGGGTAATCCAGAGCTCAAAAGGGAAATCAAGAGAAAACAGCGTGCTTTAGCTTTGAGCCGGATGATGCAGGATATGAAAAAGGCTGATGTTGTCATCACCAACCCGACGCATTTTGCAGTTGCCCTGCGCTATGATTTGCAGGTGCAGAGCGCACCTTACGTTGTTGCCAAAGGGCAAGATGAAATCGCTTTGCGGATGCGGGAATTGGCCAAAGACTATGGCCTTGTAATTATGGAAAATAAACCCTTAGCTCGGGCTCTCTACGCTCAAGTGGAGATTGGGCAGGGGATTCCGGAAGAACTATACAAGGCTGTTGCCGAAGTCCTGGCTTTTGTTTATCGTTTGAAGAAAAGGAAACGAGCATAAGGATGACTGAAATAAAATTGCAGCCCCTTACAGTTTTATTTCAATCATGAATCGTTAAAGGAGGAACCTTTTTTGGCCGTATCGATGAAACGCCGGTTATTAAATAATACGGACGTTATAGCAGCAATCGGGATGGTAGGCATCGTGGTCATGATGGTTATCCCCCTGCCGGCAGCCTTATTGGATCTGTTAATTACTCTCAATATTACGGGATCAGTCCTCACTTTAATGATTGCCTTTTTTGCCAAGGAACCTTTAGAGTTTTCAGCTCTCCCTTCCTTATTATTGACCATGACCTTGTTTCGGCTGTCCTTAAATATCTCGACAACACGCCTTGTCCTTCTTGACGGTTATGCCGGACAAGTCATCCAGCAGTTTGGACAATTCGTCATTCGCGGCAACCCAGTTGTCGGTTTTGTCGTCTTCTTTATTCTGGTGATTGTGCAATTTATTGTTATCACCAAAGGCGCTGAACGTGTTTCGGAAGTGGCTGCTCGTTTTACCTTGGATGCAATGCCCGGAAAGCAGATGTCCATTGATGCAGACCTTAACGCCGGGATGATTAACGAACAGCAGGCCCGTGAACGACGAAAAGGTATTCAGCGGGAAGCTGACTTCTATGGAGCTATGGATGGCTCGACGAAGTTTATAAAAGGGGATGCTATCGCTGCTATTATCATTTTGGTTGTTAATATCCTGGGAGGTTTTATTATTGGTGTGGCCATGCAAGGTCTGCCTTTGCTTGATGCCCTGAACAAATACACGATTCTGACCATCGGAGACGGCCTGGTTTCCCAGATACCGGCGTTGTTAATCTCTACAGCGACAGGCCTTATTGTGACTCGGGCAGCCTCAGAAAACAATTTAGGCCAGGATTTGAGCAAACAGTTGTTTCAAAATCCTAAGACGCTCTTTATTACAGCCGGAGTTTTGTTAACCTTAGCTCTCCTTGGCTTACCGCCCATCCCCATGATTACCGTAGCAGCATTTTTGGTTTTTGCCGGGTTGGCAATCCGAAAAAATTCCAAGGTTTCTGTTGTTAAGGAAACTGTTGCCGCCCGGGAATCGGAGCTTGCTGAGAGCAAAAAACCGGAAAATGTCCTGAACCTTCTGCAGGTTGACCATATGGAACTGGAACTTGGCTATGCCCTGGTTGCTTTAGTTGATGTTCAGCAGGGAGGAGATTTGCTGGACAGAATCGTGCTGATTCGCCGGCAAATAGCCAGCGAGCTTGGGTTTATTGTTCCGGTGATTCGGGTTCGCGACAATATGAACTTACAGCCTAATCAATACGTCATTAAGATCAGGGGAGCGGAAATTGCTGCCGGTGAGATCCAGGCCGATCATTATATGGCCATGAGCAGCGGGATGGATGACGATGCTATTCCGGGAACGCCGACTAAGGATCCGGCCTTTGGACTTGAAGCGAAATGGATCAATGCCATGTTCCGCGAACAGGCAGAGCTTAAGGGCTGGATGGTTGTTGATGCTCCGACAGTTTTAGCCACCCATCTTACGGAAGTCATTAAGACGAATGCCTGGGAGATTCTCAATCGCCAGGATGTAAAAACGCTTATCGATCATGCCAAGGAACAAGCTCCTGCCGTGGTCGAAGAGCTCATTCCAGACATGCTCAGTCTGGGACAAGTTCAGAAAGTCCTGGCGAACCTATTGCGAGAAAGAGTTTCCATTCGTGATATGGTTACAATCTTAGAAACCTTAGCCGATCAAGCCCAGACAACTAAAGATATTGACCGTCTGACGGAACATGTAAGACAGGGATTAGCGCGTCAGATCACGCAGCCCCTGGTTGGCAAAGATAAAACCTTGTCTGTCCTGACATTGGACCCGAAAAGCGAGCAGCAAATTCTCGACAGTATTCAGCCCTCAGATTATGGCTCTTTCTTAGCACTTGATCCGAAGATATTACAAGTCTTTGCCCAAAATCTTTCGCGAGAGGTGGAAAAATTTATGCTTAAAGGGCTTACACCCGTGTTGGTTTGTGCTCCGCTCGTCAGAATTAACATCAAACGAGTTACTGAGCGGCAGCTTCCACATCTCATTGTACTTTCATATAACGAATTGGTCCAAGGTATACAAGTTCAAGCAATAGGAATGGTGGGGATGGATCGTGCGAGTTAGGCGGTTTGTAGGTGATAACGTTGCCGAAACCATGGGGAAAGTTAAACGGGAACTTGGATCAGAAGCCGTCATTCTTCAGACCCGCGAATTTCGCGAAGGAGGCTTTCTCGGTTTCTTTGGCACGATGAAGGTTGAAATTACGGCAGCTATCGAGGATAAACCGGCTCTTAGTCTGGACACTCCAAGATATGAATTTAAGCGCGAGGAGGAAAGAGCAAGCAAAGTTCCTCCGGTTTCAGATACTCCAGGCCAACAGGAAACCTTGCAAAATGATTTAAAGTCCATGCATATATTATTGGAAAAATTAAATCAGCAGATCGAGGTTCTGGGAAGCGAAAAAAAGGTTTGGCCTTCGGTTCTGCAAAAATGGGCAGATCGTCTCCAAAACCGAGGAGTCAGTGAAGCTTTGATTATGCGCCTGATCGGACATGTACAACAAATTCTGCCGGAAAACCAATGGGAAAACGACAGCCAGGTATACGCCCGGATTGAAGCAGAAATGAGACAAATCTGTGGAGCAACGGGTCCGATCCAGGCAGATAGGGAGAAACCGCAGGTCATTGCTCTCATTGGTCCGACAGGCGTCGGCAAAACAACAACGATTGGAAAACTGGCGGCGGGTTTTAGTATTGTTGATAAGCGGAATGTTGCCTTGATCACGGCAGATACTTATCGTGTTGCAGCTGTCGAGCAAATCAAAACCTTTGGTGAGATTATTGGAGTGCCCGTGGATGTCGTGATGACACCCTCTGAACTTCAGGTGGCCATGAACCGTCATAAGGATAAGGATTTAATATTTGTTGATACCGCAGGTCGAAGTCCCCACCATGATTTGCACATGTCGGAATTGAGAGCTTTTTTGAAAAAGGCAAATCCTGATTACACAATGCTTGTTATGAGTGCGACGACACAGCTTGCGGATCAGTTAAAGATCTATCAACGTTTCAAAGACTTGTCGACACATTTTATTTTTACGAAGCTCGATGAGACCGAGAGTCCTGGAATGATTTTGAATTTCCTGGATCAGTCAAAACTCCCGACAGCCTATTTGACAAACGGTCAAAATGTCCCGGATGATATTGTTGCTGCTAACTCGAATCGGTTGGTACGCTTTGTGTTTGGAGAGGAGAAGCGCTGTGAATGATCAAGCTAGCGCCTTGCGTAAGTTGGTCTCGAATGAAAAACACGAACAAACGAAAATGAGAGTTCTTGCTGTAACCAGCGGCAAAGGAGGGGCAGGGAAAACTAATTTCACGGTTAACGTTGCTTTAGCCTTAGCTGGATACGGAAAACGCGTCATTATTCTTGACGGAGATTTAGGTCTTGCCAATGTTGATATTTCGTTTGGCCTTACAGCTAAGTATACGATTGAACATTTATTGGCCGGAGAAAAATCCATCGAGCAGATTCTCCTTCCGGGTCCTCAGGGAATTATGATCATTCCGGGCGGAGCCGGAGTCCAGGACCTCGCCAACATGGAAAGAGACAAGATTGCTAATGTAATAACGAATCTTGGACGGCTGGAGGGGTTAGCTGATGTGCTGCTTATAGATACGGGAGCGGGGATTGGGCACACGGTAACCAACTTTCTGAGAGGAGCTGAAGAGATTATCCTCCTGACAACGCCGGAACCTACGGCTTTGATTGATGCTTACGGTGTACTTAAAACCTTGAATAAAGAAGCAATAAAGGTACCAACGCATGTTGTTGCCAACAGGGTACGAACAGAAAGTGAAGCACAGGCCACCTTTATGCGCCTGGAAACTGCAGCGAATAGGTTCCTCCAGGAATCGATTGATTCCTGGGGCTGGGTTTATGATGATCCTTTAATGGGCCGAGCCGTGATGCAGCAGGTTCCTTTGGGAATCGGCTATCCTGAAAGCTCAGCCTATCGCTGCATACAGTGGATTGCCAGTACGATTATTGGGGCAAACAATCATCCGCCTCGTCAAGTTGAGGGAATCAAGGGTTTTTTGAGTAAATTGCTTCGTTCCCATTCGTAAGGCCAAGTCAATAAGTTAAAGGGGGGATGATTTTGTCATATAGTGAGAAGCTTGCACACGGTCTTGCTATTGATCTTGTCGTATATGATGGAGAATATTGTGGAAAATATCGAAGCCGCATTGAGGAAGTAGGAGAAAAAATTCTCACAGTAGGCGTACCTTACGAAAAGGGCGAAGTTGTGCCCCTGCGAGAAGGGACGAAGGTTGTTATCACGTTTTGGGATAATTTCTCAGCCTATGAGTTTGAAGGAGAGATTATGCAGCGGATTGCGGTTCCCATACCGCTTCTCGTTTTAAAATTCCCGGATTCCATTACCAAGGTTCAGCGTCGTAATTATGTTCGAGTACCTGCCTCCTTTTCTCTTTCCTTCAGAACTGTGACCGATGAAGGGTTAAGTGATCTTTCCAGAGGTACGATGGTTGATCTAAGCGGCGGGGGTGTACGTTTCATTACCGATGAGACGGTGGAGAATAAAGCACTGCTTTATATTCTCTTAGGTCTTCCTAACGGTGAAATTCAGACTTCAGGCCGTGTTTGCCGGACAGCGAAGAGCGAAGAAACTAAGCGCTATGATGTTACTGTCGAGTTTAGCGATCTTTCAGAACGAGAAAGAGACCATATCATTCGTTGTGTTTTTGAACGACAAAGAGAGATGCGAAAGAAAGGGTTGATGTAGAACTATGGAAGTCACACAGTGCCAACTGGATGCCTTGCGTGAAATCGGAAATATTGGTTCCGGCCATGCTGCTACGGCCTTATCTACCCTCTTACAACGACGGATCGATATGTCTGTACCAGAAGTCTGGGCGGTTCCCTTTGAACAAATTACGGCTATCGTGGGACAATTGGACACCCCTCAGGCGGTTGTCTATGTCAAAGTTGAAGGGGCTGCTCCCGGGAAAGCGGTTTTTTTCTTCCCTGTCGAAAGTGCTGGGGTTGTCGTTCAGGCTCTTTTCGGGACCAGCGAAGAAAGGGATCTCTTCAGCGATGAGATGGCACAGTCGGCTTTAAAAGAGGTTGGAAACATCTTGGTGAGTTCTTTTCTGATTGCTCTAACCGAGTTTTCAGGTATCCCTCTTCAAGCCTCAGTGCCAGCACTGTCCGTAGATATGATAGGGGCACTTTTAGACGCGATTTTTCTCGAGGAAGGGACGTTGGATGATACGGTATTGTTTATAGATACGCAGCTTTCCGGATTGCCAAAAATTGAAGGACAATTCATCTTTCTGCCCGATGAAGGTTCTTTGGAAAAATTATTAGGGGCAATGGGATTATGAGTGGGATTATCACTGTCGGCATGGCTGATTATAAAACTGCGAAATCTCCGGATCTTTTGATGACTGCCGGATTAGGATCTTGCATCGGAATTTGTGTCTATGACCAAGCTCTAAAATTGGGTGGAATGGCTCATATTATGCTGCCTTCGTCAACAGGAAGTCAAGGCGGGAACCCGATGAAATATGCAGATACTGCTCTGGAGCTAATGTTGAGACAAATCTTAGATATGGGAGCAAGCCAATCTCGTCTTAAAGCTAAAATAGCCGGCGGCGCACAGATGTTTTCGTTTCCGGGAAAAACTCCTGTTCTCAAGATCGGAGATCGCAATGCCGAAGCTGTAGAACAAGAATTGAAAAAACACAGAATTCCTCTGCTGGTTGCTGATGTTGGCGGAAGTTTTGGCAGAACGATCCATTTTGATGTGGCAACCGGGGAATTACGCATTCGAACCATTAATCATGGGGAAAAGGTGGTTTAGTGACCATGAAAAGCAACCCGAATTTCACGGTCTGGTTGATGCGCATTTCCCTTATAGTTGCTCTGATTGTTGCTTTACTTAGTTGGCTGAATGGAGTACAGATTTTTAATGTCATTGTTCGGGCGGGAGTTTCTTTTGGGATAATTTTCCTTCTGCTTATAGGAACCTTGAGAGCCTTTGAGAAGACTGCTTTGCCGGAACCTGCACCGGATAAGGACGAGGCAGGACGCGGCGGTTTAGTTGATATTTCCGTCGGAGAGGATGATCTTACATCATTGATGCAAAGTTCTGATGTTCCCGGGCAGGTTGACAAAGATTTAAGTTTAGGCTTACCGGACAGCAAGAAACAAGCCGATATTATACGTCGAATGGGTTGGGGAGGTGAGTAGACTTGATACCAAATGCTTATGAATCCGTTTCACGGGGACAATTGAAACAAGAGTATATTGAACGGTATTTGCCTTTAGTCAAACGTATTGCCGGACGTTTATCCATGTCCCTCCCGCCCCATATTGAGGAAGATGATATCATGGGATATGGGGTTTTCGGGCTGCTCGATGCCATTGATCGATTCGAAGCTGCTCGTGGGTTTAAATTCGAGACTTATGCTTCCATCCGGATTCGAGGAGCTATGATCGACGGATTACGAACGATGGATTGGGTTCCTCATTCTGCCAGACAAAAAGTAAAGCGAGTTCAAGACGGCTTTGCAGAGCTGGAATGCCAGCTGGGACGTGCAGCTACTTCTGAAGAAGTGGCTAAAATGCTGAACGTTAAGGTTGAGGAAATCGAAGGGATTTTGGCTCAAGCTCAGGTGCTGACCTTGACGTCCTTTGATGAAACAACAGTCGATAATGAAGGCGACAGCAGCGGTTCGCCTCTTAATTTATTGATTGATGATGACGCTCAAGAGGCTTACCAGGCGATTGAAAAAGAGGAACAAAAAAAGATCCTTGCTCTGGCTGTAGAAAAATTGCCGGAGAAAGAAAAGTTAGTCATTGCTCTTTATTATCAAGAAGAACTTACGTTAAAAGAAATTGCTGCTGTCTTGAAATTATCGGAATCCAGAATATCTCAGCTGCATTCTCAAGCGATTATGCGTTTGCGCGGAAGGCTCAGCCGCCAGAAGAAAAATTTGTTCTAACGTTCTAATGTTTTAGGGGAACTTTGTCGATAAAACTAATAGAGTTATGAAGGAGGTGATGGCAGGCATGGCAAGTATTGATGTCCTTTCGGAAGTCCCTAAGGGCGGCAGCAAGATAGGAAATACATCAACCACCAAGGGAAAAACTGCGGCAGCCAGTTCCGGCAATGCAGCGAGTGCTTTTGCACAAATGCTTAACGGTCAGATTCAAAGTAAGTCAGCCGCAGATACGAAAGGGCAGAGTTCTGGAGCAAGTCACGATGAACAGGAAAAGCAGAACAGCCAAGACTCCAAGCATATCTCAGAGAACACATCCAATGAACAGGGAAGTGTGATAGGATATGCTAATTTGGCGTTGCCTTTTCTTGCTCAGCTGATGCTGCAGGACGAACTTCCGGCAGGCAAGGAGGCCAATTCCGGAAACGAAGCAAGCCTGGGGACGGGAAATTCCGTAACTGCTAACTCATCAACAGCTAAGAATTCGCTGTTAGAAGGTAAGAATCTTGAGTTAGCTCTGATGAATCTTCTTTCTCAGTCTTCAGATGAGGTTTCTTCCCAGTTAGGGACGACGATGGTGAAATCTCAGGGGGATAACCCCGTAATTTCGGAATTGGATAATTATAAACAGGTTATCGCAGATCTTTTGGAAAAACTTTCTGGTGAGATTACTGATATTTCAGGAAAAAGTACGGTCTCAAATTCAGGAATTAACCTGAAAAATGGTGATGCTGCGTTCAGCCAAGATTTCGCGAAAATCATCCAGGGATGGCTTATGACTGCAAGCGATGGCGGTCAAGACCCCCAAGCATCTCAAATTGTTCAAAATGCTCAGCAAGATGTAAGCGGGCAATTGGTAAGTCAAGAATCGGCTGCTGGTCTGGCAATAGGGGTTGGCAAGGATAACGCCTCTAATTTGGATTTGAATACTTTTTCGCAAGCTCTTCTTAGCTTTTTAATGAGTGAAGAGGAAAAAGGGAATCAGGATACGCTTTTGCCGGCAAAAGGCGATGTTTCAGCCACGGGGTCCGGGTTTGACGAGAATAACAATGCGCAGGACACAAAGACTTCTTTGCTGGCAGCTCTAAGCACTTTGTTAAGTGATGACAACGGGGAAACCAAAGATATAGTTTTGTCGCCAAAGACTGATGGTTCGGTAACTGGATTTGCTAAGAACAGTTCTGTATCCAACGCAGAGGCTTTCTTGCAAACATTCTTGAATTCACTCTTGGGTAATGGAGACAACGGCTCCAAGGATACAGCTTTGCTGACAAAGGCCAAGGGGATTCTTAACGAAGAACTTATTAATGGAACAGGTACGAAATCCAATGAACCTTCAGAAGTAAAAACTTTGCAAAATCAAAATCAAAATCCTATTTTAAATATGGGGTTAACCAGTAATATTACGGCGGCTACCGTCACAGACGGCAAGACAGCCGCTATTCCAGTTTATCAACAAATTTCTGCGGCAGTTACTGAGCAGCTTATGAATAAGCCACAGGATTTGAAACAGCTGGACATTCAGCTTCAGCCGGCGGATTTGGGTAAGATCCAAATTGATTTGCGCTGGGAAAATGGGCAGGTTCACCTTCAAGTTCAGGCTTCTCAAGCGGCAACTGGCCAGCTGCTGCAAAATCAATTGCCGGATCTGCGTCAAGCTCTGGCAAATCAAGGGATAAACTGCGGTATGCTGCAAATGGGCTTGGGTGGGGATCACAAACAGAACTCTCAGGGGCAAGAATCCACTCAATCTCAACAACGGAGTACAACCTCTGCTGAGAACGAAGATCTTGCACCAATCCTTAACATTTCTTCGTTAGAAGAGGATGGGGCTAACCAGCTCAATGTTACAGCTTAAAAGGAGGCATAGCCTTGAGTAATACAATCGATGGAACGAATTCCGCAGCTAGTACAAGCAATACGAGCAATACACAACAGACAAATAGCAATTCAACCCTTGGAAAAGATGATTTTCTCAAGCTGCTCGTAACTCAGATGGAAAACCAAGATCCCATGAATCCTATGGATGATACTCAGTCTATTGCCCAGATGGCTCAGTTCAGTTCGTTGGAGCAGATGACCAATATTGCCACTGCCATGGATACGCTGAATACAAATTTTTCTGCTTACAATCAACAATCATTGCTTGCTCAAGGTGCATCATTGATTGGCAAGTCGGTAAGCGGGCTGGATACAGATGGCACCACTCCAATTACCGGTACCGTCGAAGCGGTAAAGTGGCTTGACGGCGACCCCAAGCTTCAGGTTCGCGAGTCCGACGGAACGCTGGTAGATTTGGAAATGAGCATGATTACTCAAGTTCAGGATCAGCAGACTGCCAGTACAACGAGTACGACTGATACTACCGGTACGGGTAGTGCTACAAATAGCACTACTAACTAATATTACTTATGATTACTTTGTCATTAACCTTTGACATAACAGTAAATGCATGAAACATAAAGAGGAGGAAATACGGTTATGATGCGTTCGCTCTATTCGGCAATTTCTGGATTAAAAGCTCACCAAACAAAAATGGATGTTATTGGTAATAATATTGCCAATGTCAATACAGCGGGCTTTAAGAGGAGCAATGTGACCTTTGCTACTGCTTTGAGCCAATCTATGAGAGGTGCGTCTACGCCAAACACTGGTACTACAGGAGGTACAAATCCGATTCAGGTCGGTTTAGGGACTTCGGTAGGAGCAATTAACCAAATTATGACTCAGGGAAGTAATCAGACTACAGGTAACCCCTTGGATATGATGATCCAGGGGCCGGGATTTTTTGCCTTAAAGGATGGTTCACAGACAGTTTATACGCGTTCAGGTGCATTTTCAAAAGATGCTGATGGAAATTTAGTAGATCCGGCAACAGGCGCATACGTACTACAAGCAGATGGTAGTAGTCTTATAAATATTCCAACTGGTTCTTCTTATACAATCGATTCAACGGGAACTGTAACAATTACTGATAGCAGTGGAACTGTGACGACGGCTAATATTGCGATTGCAGAATTTCCAAATGATGCTGGACTGACAAGCATTGGTAATAATTATTACTTACCTTCTAACAACTCCGGTGCTGCTACACTCTACGGAGGTTCTGGTAATGATTATCCTACGGGAACTTCCTTAGTCACCAGCGCTCTGGAAATGTCCAACGTTGACCTTTCCCAGGAGATGACCGATATGATTACTGCTCAGCGTGGTTTCCAAGCCAACTCCCGGGTAATCACCGTATCGGATACCCTTTTACAAGAATTGATTGACCTTAAACGTAGTTAATGATTAACTGATTAAGTAAAGTAATCACATTAGAATACTATTTTTCGCTATGATTAAAAGTACATAAACACAGCGAAAGAACACGGAGGGCTGCTTTATGCGCCTATTAGGAACTGGTGCGGCGGGTATTCGTGCGCAGCAGGTGGCGATTGATACCATAGGCAATAACATTGCCAATGTGAATACTTTGGGTTATAAAGAAAGTCAAGTGGATTTCGCCGAGGCTTTGTCGACGCAAGTTCAGACGGCTAATCCCAAATTTACCGGGAATACAGCGATTACTACCGGGGTTGGGGCCGGGGTTCTGACAAATGGTATCGGAACTAACTTCCAACAAGGCACACTTTCTCCCACAGATAGCCCCTTGGATTTGGGTATTGATGGGGCGGGATTCTTTCAGGTTAAGACGGCGGATGGAAATACAGCCTATACACGGGTGGGGAATTTTCAGGCTGATGGTTCGGGGCAGCTTGCGGATATGCAGGGAAATCTGCTTCAGCCTGGCATCACGATTCCTGCCGGAGCAACAAACTTAAAGGTTTCAGACAAGGGAGAAGTAACTGGAGATGTTGCAGGCCGAGAGACGACGTTCGGACAAATTTCTCTGGTAGGTTTTCAAAACCCTGAAGGATTATCTAAAACTGCCGATAATCTCTATACGGCAACGGCTAATTCCGGGGCGCCCCAGGTTGGACAACCTGGGAGCACCATGGGGAATGTCACCTTAGGAACCATTCGCGGCCAGTCTCTGGAACAATCCAATGTAGATTTGGCCACTTCGATGGCAGATCTTATCCAGGCTCAGCGGGCCTACCAATTGAATGCTCGCTTGATCTCTGACGGAGATCAGATGTGGGGAATTGCCAATACCATTAGGAGGTAAGAACTATGCCCGGTTGGTTAGATGGTCCGGTCTTAAGCGTTTTGCAAAAGGGCCTTGAGGCTTCTAGTTTACGGCAACAGGTATTGTCCAATAATGTGGCCAATGCCGATACTCCAAATTTCAAACGCTCTGATGTAGACTTTCAAACGGTGTTAGGGGCAGCCTTAGGTGAAGACGGCGGAGTATTACCTATGAAAGAAACTCTTTCCCAGCACCTTTCCGGTGTCTTAGGACCGGATAATAACGGAGTTGTTATCGATCAATCCACATCATTACGGAATGACGGCAACAATGTGGATATTGATAAGGAAATGTCCAATGTTGCCGAAAACGGCCTTTATTATGAGTCTCTCGCCCATACAATCTCTTCACAATTAGGATTACTGCGGATGGTTATTGAGAAATAAGTTAAAATTAGATCGATAAGGCGGGGAGTCGAGTGATTCGAGGATTATATACGTCAGCTTTGGGAATGCTGGCAACTCAAACCCAAAGTGAAGTTATTGGCGATAATATTGCAAATGTAAGGACACCGGGGTATAAAGAAGAGCTGGCCAGCAATCGGGCTTTTGACTCCATTCTTACGGATCGTATAGAATCTGGAAACATGGGTTCGGAGGTTACACCTATCGGTTCCATGGTAACAGGGGTTAGTGTCGACCGCGGTTCGGTGTCTAATGTCCAGGGTGCTCCAGAAAAGACAGATCTTAAGACAGACTTAGCTTTAACCTCGCCGGGATATTTTGTAGTTCAGACGCCGCAAGGAGAACGATATACCCGCAACGGTCATTTTCAGCTCAATGCCAATGGAATGCTGCAGACTCCCGATGGGTATGCAGTGCAGGGTGAGAAAGGTTCAATCGGTCCTCTTAGTTCTGATTTTAGCGTTACGGCTGACGGGACTGTTATGGATAAAGGGCAGGTCGTCGATCGCCTGCGGGTTGTTGATATCCCGGAAACAGCCTTAACTCGTGAAGGACAATCACTATACAGCTCCTCTCAGCCGGTTCAAGGGTCTGCAACCCCCCAAGTGCTTCAGGGTTCTATTGAAGCATCGAACGTCGATCTTTCGGGTCAAATGGTTCAAATGATGACGGTCATGAAAGCCTATGAGGCGAATCAAAAAGTAATTCAGACTCAAGACGGTATGCTGGACAAAGCTGTCAATGAAGTAGGGAAGATTAGTTAAGAAGGTGGATTCATGTCAGTTCAGGTTGTCATTTTCAAATTGAATGAAGAAGAATATGCCATGCCCATAGATATTATTCGTGAAATTACCCGTTTGGGAGAGCTGCGAACGATTCCGCAGGCGCCTTCCTATGTCTGCGGCTTGATCAACCTGCGGGACGAGGCCATCCCCATTATTGATCTGCACGAGCGGTTTAGTTTCGGAGGATCAAAGGATAATTCGGACCAGGATACTCAGCAGGAGGAACGCAACACCTTTGCCTTAATTACCGAGGTTCATGGCGAGAATGTTGGTTTTGCCGTGGATCAAGTCCGGGAGGTTCGGATTTTAGAGAATATCGCACCTCCGCCTCCGCTCTTGACCGCCCCTTTCATTGGTGGTATTGCCAATCTTCCCGACAGGATTGTCATTCAACTTATCCCAGAGGAGATTCTGCGCAGCAGCGAGGTTGAAGGGCTAAGTCAATTGATATCATAATCGTAGTTGAAATTAGGATCAGAGCAAGAAAGGAGGTATCGGAATGAATATTGCCCAAATGCTTCTTCTTTTTCAAGTTCAGCAGATGAATGCTTCTTGGCAGTCCGGGCAAGGGAATGATGGGCTGAATGATCTTGGAGACAGCGGGAATTCCGGGTCTCAGCTTTTTGCTGCCTTGCTCCAGGCTGCTATAGGAAGCGGAACGGCCGGATCTGGAGGGTCACAAGTGAATGATCATCAGGATTCATCTGACCTTCAGTCTGTCAATAAAAGTTCTGGTTCCCTAGATAACCTCATTAATTCCATGGCCCAAAAATATGGAGTTGATTCAAACCTTATAAGCCAGGTTGTCAAAGCAGAATCGGGATTTAATTCCAACGCTACGTCGCCCGCAGGGGCTATGGGTTTAATGCAGCTCATGCCCGGTACTGCTGCATCGTATGGTGTCCAGAATGCCTATGATCCGATTCAAAATTTGGACGGCGGAACCCATCTTTTGAAGAACTTGCTGGATCATTATCAAGGGAACATTCCCCTCACCTTAGCCGCCTATAATGCCGGTTCCGGCGCTGTTGATAAGTATCAGGGGATTCCTCCCTATAAAGAAACTCAAAATTATGTACAAAAAATAATGTCCGGGTTGAATCAAAGAGATTGGGAAGCGTAGAATTTTTCAGGAAGGATGGTAGCGTGAATAAAAGAACTCGGTGGATCGCTTGCTTTTTGACAATTGTTTTACTGCTTCTGCCTGCTGCGTCAGTTTTAGCGGCCACCTCACCTGCATCTGCCTTAGGTTTTAAGATATGGCCGACAGTTACTGTCAACGATGTCAACAAGGTATGGAAAATCTCCTTTAATAATCCCCTTTTGAGTTCGAGTGTCAATAACAAAACATTGTATGTAACGGACAGTAAACAAAAGAAATTTTCGACAACGGTAAAGGTGTCGGATGATGGCCTTTCTGCCATAGTAACGCCTTCGAGTCCTTATAAGTCGGGCGAGGATTATTTTTTGTATATAACCAATGCCGTAACGGATCAAGGCGGTTCTCCCCTCGGTGAGCAGATTGTTGTCCCCTTTAGTGTAGACTCTTTGGCAGGGCTTTTACTTGAAGTTGATGTTACTGACGATCTTAAGCTGGGTCCGTCAAGTTACAACTTTGGCTCTCTATCCCTGGTTGATGCCAATGGGAATACTATGGCACCGACTTTCAATGACTATGCAACTGGAAAATTCACCTTTTCTATAGGCCAAAGCGGCGATTATTTTATCAAATATATCAGTACAGTCAATAATATGTTGACGACAGAAACTGTTAAATTATCAAAGATTACAGTCCCGACAAATGGGTCATCGTCGGTCAGGAAGGTATCCCTGGTTATACCGACAGAAGCAGGGATAACTAAGGGAAAATCAGGTTCAATCGGCGGCAGTATTGTGCCTGACAATCTGGACCAACAGTCAATCAGACCCGCACCTGTAGCAGTCAACATATCGAACTCCACGACCACTTGGAGCACCACGACTGATTCCTATGGAAATTTTAATGTTTACCTGCCTACCGGAACTTACACTTTAGTGGTTGATGGGAAAAGCTCCGAATATAAGAAACACAGTTATAAATTGACGGTATCGGGCGGGCAAATGGCTACCCCGCTGGAGACGTTCATCAATGTAGAGCAGCCCATAAATAAACTTGGACTACAGCTTACCCCTCCGCTCATGGACAATGGATCAGGCGTTTTAAGCGGAATTGACGCTGCAACCACTGAAATTGACGGAAGTGTAAATCTTGATGCAGTCGTCAATATCTACGATACTTTGCCGGCAACTCCGAAATTATTAAAATCGGTGAAACCTGATAACAATGGGAATTTCACTGCAAAACTGAGCTCGTTAAAAGGGAAAAAAATAGAGATCCAGGTGATTGACGGCTCGGGTAATACTTATACACTGGATATGAACTCTGTTGTATCATAAACAAAAATAACCTCTATGCGAGGTTATTTTTGTTTTAGAGCAGATCATTAGGAATGAAAGATAATTCCTCAAAGAAAAGCTGATTTATATTGACTTTAAAGAAAACAATTTATAAAATTAAAGAAATAAGTTATTAAGTAAAAATTATTATTTGGTAACATTGTTAATAAGGATTCAAAACAATGCCAAAAGGATAAAAAATGATACATAAGATATAAAAGATATAAAACTGCTTATAGGACGGTATATTTAAGTTTAAGGAAGAATTTGCTTGCTGCTAAACTCAACCCCTATGGTTACGTATTTCTTTAGTCGTGAATAATTTTCCTTAATATAAATTTATCATGGGGGATACGAAAAAATTTAATTAAAGTTTGAACAATCAACTTTAAATCTTGTCAAAACTAAGATGATTAATAACAATCTTAAATAAACAAACTTTTTAAAGAGGGTAACTAATGGCAGCTTATTATCGCTATCTTTGGAGTGCGACCTGGCCTAATCTGATCGGGCTTGTTTTGATCTGGGGGGTTGTTCTTGGGCGCTTGGGATGGAAATCCAGGCATACCTGGCGTTTTGAACATGATGTCTTGGGTTTTATAGTGCTTGGGCTGAAAGTTCTGATTTGGACAGGAGTATTAGGTATCTATACAGAATTGTTATTACTGTCCCAGCCGGACTGGTTTAAGCAGCCAGGGGTTATGCAAGGCTCAGTTATGGGTAAAGTATATGATTCGAGGTTAGGGGCCTATGTTCTGGAAGTCGGGGACAAGAAGAAACAACAGCCCTTTTATATTGATCAGAAGGCTTATGGGCAGATTAAGCTTGAAGACCAGGTTAAATTAACGTATTTACCGGTGCGGAGAGATGTTGTGAGCTGTCAGGTTCTTAAAAGTTTGCATTAAAGTAAAAATTCCTTTAAAATTGGATAAAAAGAGGGGGTTTGATTAAGCCTCAACCAGGAAAGACTACTTTCAGTACTGGAAAAAATTTTAGGGATTAATGACCGATATTTTGAATTTATTAAAGTTTTATAAAGATCGTCAATATCTATGGTTTTATCTGAAAAAGTACTGGCTTAATATGATATAATGAGAATAAGATAGGGTATGAGCTTGATGCGGAAAGGAGAGTGGGGATATGCGTGTACAAAAAGTTAATGAGCATACCATCCGCATCTTTATCTCCTTGACAGAACTAACTGACAGGGATATTACGATGGCTGATTTGTTTCAACGATCAGCAAAAACGGAACAATTGTTTTGGGAACTCATTGCGCAAGCGAGAGAAGAAGTTGAATTCAATTTAGACCAACCCTTTTGGATTCAGGCTACTGTGGCGACCAATGATGAGTTTGTCATAACCATTATGAAGCAAGAAGAACAACTCGAAGGGTTGATCAAGGAAAAGGCTGTACGCAAACCCGTAAAGGGACGTGTAACGGAATTAGTTTATGTTTTTGCTGATTTCGAAGATGTGGTTTCTGCTGTGGGAAGATTACCTGCATTTAACCAATTGCGTTCAAGCCTCTATCTGTTTGAAGATGAATATTACCTTATCTTAAGTCGGATGGGAGCAGGGAAGAAGAGACTCTTGGCCGAAGCTATTCTCGATGAATACGGGGAAATTGTAGCTATTGCGAGCGCTTTCTTAGGCGAACATGGGACGGTTATTATTCCCGAAAAGGCAGTGCAGGTACTCAATAATTCCTTTAATAAGCTCGAGCCGAAGGAGAACAAATAAAACAGATAAGCTAAGACTTGGGACTGTCAATAAGATAGTAATGCTATCTAAAAAAATTGAGCCTTCACGACACGTAAGTGACGGAAGGCTCTTAATTATAATCTTAAATATTAAGCTTACCCTCAGCTCCCATAAGTTCGAGGATAAGACATACATTAGCAAAGGTAATTTGCCTCAGCCGAAGGAAAATATTGCCGGTATCTGGTGTAAACAGCGGGTGCAAACATTTTTGCCTTTAAACTTTTGAACCTCCATGGTTTCTCCGCAAAAGATGCAGGGCTGGAATCGGTTTTTCTTGCGAGCAAGTTCAGAAAATGAAATGATAACAGCTTGTTGAGCTGGCTGGCGTAATGGCTGAGTCAAATTTGTGCTGGACAATGAAATTCCTCCTCAATTAAGCTTGTGACTATATCATATGCTAATTTGGATGTCGAAATCCTAAAAAGTGTGCAAGCCTTAAGAATGTATAATTGGTCGCTTAAAAAACGGCCTGTAAGGAGTGTTAACCGATGGAGGAAGATAAACAACGGCGTTTAAGAGCACTTCCTGCAGTTCATGAAGTGCTGGCTCGTCTGGAAGCAGAGGCGGAATTCGGTCCCTTCTTGACGAATAAGAGAAGCTTGCCCCGGATAAAACATTGCGTTCGACAGCTTTTACAAAAAGCGCGGGAAAATGTCTACAGAAATACATCGGATTGGGGTGAGGATGTTGAAGCGGAGCTTTGGCCGTGGCTGCTGGACGAACTGTTTCAAGCCTTGGCTAATCCTGAAACAAATTTGCGCCGCGTGATTAACGCCACTGGCGTTGTCTTACATACAAATTGCGGCCGAGCACTTCTTGCTCCGGAAATTGCCCGCTTCGTGGCTGCTCAAGCTGAACGATATAGTAATCTGGAATTGAATATTGAGACTGGAGAACGGGGCTCACGCTATTCTCTTGTCGAGCAGCTCCTTTGTGAACTTACCGGTGCAGAAGCGGCTATGGTAGTCAATAATAATGCTGCAGCTGTACTGCTGATGATGAATACGTTTGCCTTGGGCAAAGAAGTTATTGTTTCCCGCGGCGAATTAGTTGAAGTCGGAGGATCCTTTCGAATACCTGAAGTTTTAAAAGCCGGAGGGGCAAAACTCGTTGAGGTGGGAAGTACAAATAAGACCTGGTACAGAGATTACGAAGATGCGATTTCCTCGGAAACAGCCCTTATCTTGAAGGTTCATACCAGTAATTATCGACTGGAAGGCTTTACTCATGCCGTTGCTGGAGCAGAGTTGGTTGAGCTTGGAGAAAAACGGGGTATTCCTGTTATGGAGGATTTAGGAAGCGGGAGTTTTTTTGATGGGACAAGTTTGGGTTTCCCTCCTGAACCAACGGTTCAGCAAACAGTAAAGGCTGGGCTGGACCTGGTCACTTTCAGCGGTGATAAATTGTTAGGTGGCCCGCAGGCCGGGATTATCGTCGGCAAACGACGTTTTATTGATCGCCTGAAAACGAATCAATTGACGAGAGCTCTGAGAATTGATAAGTTGACGTTAGCTGCCTTAGAAGGAACGCTCCGAATGTACTTAAATGGAGAGGGCGGGGAAATCCCTGTTTGGAGAATGCTTTCCTATTCTTCCCAGGACTTGAAAGCCAAGGCAGAGGAGCTGAAATCTGTTTTGGAACTGAATAAGACTATTTCTGTGGTAATCCAAGAGGATGTATCGCAAGTAGGAGGCGGGGCATGGCCTACAGTAAATCTCCCAACATGGGTTTGCTCTGTACGTCCTAAGCAAGGAAGTGTTAACGAACTGGAAAAGTTCCTGCGTTTGGGTCCTGCAGCGATTCTAACCCGCATCCAGAAGGATTGGGTACTTTTCGATGTGCGAACTTTGCTTGACGGTGACATTGAGGATATAGCGCAACGCCTCAATGATTGGAAATAGAGGGGTAGGCTTTAGCTGAATGAGTTCATTCTGTGTAAGGTTGACGTTGAGAGTAATAAGGCTATAATTATAATTGCAACGTGATGCATAGTTATAACGTATACTGAATTTTTGGGGTGACTAGAATGGAACTTGATCTCAATAGTCAAGATAAAATCCGCTTGACCCAGTTCTCAACAAAAGCAGGCTGAGGATGCAAGATAGGTCCTGGGGACCTGGCACAAGTTTTGTGTTGTTTACCTCCAAATCAAGAAGATGCCAATTTGATTGTAGGCCTGGATACTTCTGACGACGCTGGAGTATATCGTATCAACGATGAACAGGCTCTTGTGCAGAGTGTCGATTTCTTTACTCCCGTGGTGGATGATCCCTATGCTTTTGGACAAATTGCTGCGGCCAATGCTTTAAGTGACATTTATGCCATGGGGGCCAAACCCTTGACGGCGATGAACTTAGTCTCGTTTCCCATTAGTAAATTAAAAATGGAAGTATTAGCCCAAATTCTTCAGGGCGGCAGTGACAAAATCCGGGAGTCGGGGGCGGTTTTGGTCGGAGGACATTCCATTGACGATTCTGAGCCGAAATATGGACTTTCCGTCACTGGAGTTGTTCATCCTGATAACGTTCTTTCCAATGCTAAAGCTGAGGCTGGCGATTACTTAGTCCTTACCAAACCTCTTGGCGTAGGAATTATTACGACTGGAATAAAGCGTGGTATTGTTTCTGCAAAGGCGGAACAAGAAGTTATTCAGGTCATGGCTGCTCTGAACAAAGGAGCTGCTGAAGCTGCAGTTGAAGCAGGTGTTCACGCGGTCACGGATATTACAGGTTTCGGATTGTTAGGACATTTACATGAGATGCTTTCGGCAAGCGGTTTAAGTGCTGAAGTATATGCTAAAGATGTCCCGGTTTTAGAGAGTGTTTGGCAATGCATAGAGCAACAGGCAATTCCCGGAGGAACAAGAGCCAATCAGCGTCACCTTGAAGGCTGGATAGAGTTTACTTCCGATGTATCCGAGGAGCTGCAGGTTGTGCTCTGTGATGCCATAACTTCAGGTGGACTTCTAATTGCGGTTTCCCAAGATCGTCTGGAACCTTTGTTAAGACAGCTGACTTTAGCTCAGACGCCGGCAGCTGCAGTGATCGGACGAGTCTGCAGTGGTCAGCCCGGAAGAATTGCGATTTCCCTGCACCCATGATACAATACCCCGTATATTGGAAAGGTAGCGGGGAGGATGAACTATGAGAGATCCGATGCAAGCCTTGGCTACTTGTTTTGAACAAGTAGCTTTTTTTTTCCCCAGCGGCAATCCTCAGCTTCAAAAAAGTTTTGAACAGCGAGCAAGGTATTTAGATACGAGGAATTATCCTCGAGAAAAACTTGTTGATTCTTTAAAAGCCTATCACCAATTCTTAGGGGCAAACAGGAAAACACTGCAAATGATTGAAGAGCTGAGGCGTAATGAAACCTTAGTCGTTATTACCGGCCAACAAGCGGGGATTTTTACCGGACCTTTGTATACCTTATATAAGGCTATGACGATTATTCGTCTTGCTGAGGAACAAAGGGAAAGGCTTAGGCGGCCTGTTGTACCGGTATTTTGGATTGCCAGTGAGGATCATGACTGGATAGAAATACATAAAACCTACTTTCTAAATTATAAGGGGAAGCCTTTTTCCTGCAGTCTTCCGGGTGACGGAGAAGGAAAATCAGTAGGAATTCTGCCTGTTCCTGCCTGGGAAGCTATTGAGCAGCAACTTTTGCAGCTGCCGGATGTTGAATTTAGAGCCTCAGTGCTCCGGGATTGCCGGCGATTTCTTAATCAAGCAGAAAATCTTGCCCAATGGTTTGCCTTAACCCTACAGTGGCTGCTCAAAAAATGGGGCCTGATCTTGTTTGATCCTTTGCTGCCGGAATTCAAATGTCTGGCGGCTCCAATGTATGAACAAATCCTTAAACTACATGGTGATGTTCGGGAGGCTCTGTTCCGGCGAACTGAGGCTTGGACAAAACTTGGCTTTTCAGCCCAGATTCAGCCACTGGGAGGCGAAGTGAACTTATTCCTGGCCAATCCTGAACGCCGGGCGATTTTAAATCAGGGTCACGGTTTTTATTTAAGGGGCCAAGACAAAATCTTGGATGATGACCTTTTGCCCGCGTTGTTAAGGAAAAACCCTGAAACGTTTTCTCCCAATGTTGTTACTCGGCCAATTGTTCAGGAATTTTTATTCCCCACCTTAGCCTATGTTCCCGGTCCCGGAGAATTGAATTATTGGGCTCAGCTTGGTGACGTGTTTTCATCCTTTGGGTTCGTTATGCCCATCTTATTCCCCCGTTTGTCGGCAGTTATCGTGACACCTTCCTGGCAGAAAACTCTTAGCAAAGCAGGATTGACGTTGACTGATGTTTATCAGGGGTTAGATGGTTATAAAGAACGCTGTATTCGCGACCGGGATTCTCTGGATATTGAGCAACGTATACAGCACTTGAGGTCTGTGATCGAAAAAGGTTATAAAGAATTGGGGCCTCTTGAGGATATTCATGCTAACGTCCATGATTGGTTAATTCGGAATGAAATGAAAGTCAATCTCCAAATAGAATACTTAAGAAAAAAACTCTGGCAGGCTCAGCGCAAGAACCATAGTGCAGTTCTCGAGGGTTTGAGGGTGCTCGAGGATGGAATTACCCCTAATAAAGGGAGACAGGAGCGGATCCTGAATCCTTTGTACTTTGTTATACTGTTTGGTGAGGGTTTTGTTGATCGTATTGCTGAACTCCCTTTAACAGGGGATTTTTGCGAACAGAAGATTTTGCTGTGAACCTATTATTAAAAGGAGCTGCAAAGTGAACTTATTCAGCTAAAGCTGAAGCTGAAGCCCATAACAAATGCTATCGCGCTGAAGGATGAATTCTACCCCCGCCGAAGCAAGGTATGGGACCCACTCCTACTTGAAGTGGTAGTCTTACGATTGGATAACACTATGAGGAATTTGCTATAGTATTTTCGAAAAAAGGAAAGGGTCCGAAAGGTATTAAAGCGTTAAACGCATCCTTTCGGACTATTTTTGTATATTTTTTGAGATTCTTAAAAATTAATAAATCATTTTTAATTTAAATGTAAAGGCAGGGCTTTTAGATGCTAAAATTTGGTTATAATTCAAGAAAGAGCTTTTTATAATGGAGTTGTTATAAATGATCAATAAATGGGTCTCAAGGCTGACTGCGATCACGATCTGTGGGGTGCTAGCCCTTGGTTTTTGGGGGTATAAGGGATTTAGTGGCTCCGGAAAAACCATTACCAAGGAGAATTCCTTTAATGATTCAGCCAAAAACATAGACGAGCGGGTCAATGTTTTGCTCATCGGCGCTGATCAGAGACTTGAGGAAACAAAATTTAATACAGACTCTCTTATTGTCGCAAGCATCGACCCTAAAACACAGAGGATAAGCTTGCTGTCTATTCCCCGAGATACAAGAATTTTCCTCGCAGGACATGGATATATAAAAATCAATGCTGCAGCATCGTTGGAAAATTTGGATGCGTTACAAAATAGCGTGGAAGATTTATCCGGTGAGACAATCTCAGGTTATATTCTGACAAATTTCCAAGGCTTCAAGAAAATAATTGATACCTTGGGCGGGGTCCCAGTTGATGTGGAAAAGGATATGTATTATGAAACCGGTGATCAGGAGGATGGCTATATTAATCTGCATAAAGGGCTGCAGCGCCTTGACGGTGAGAAGGCCTTGGAGTATGCTCGTTTTCGGCATGATGCTCTATCCGATATTTCCCGGACGGCTCGACAGCAGATTGTTTTAAAGGCTGTGGCTAAAGAAATGGTTCAATTGAGCACGTTACCAAAGCTGCCCTATCTTGTCCCTGAATTGATGCAGGCTGTAACGACCAATTTATCGGTCAAGGATATCCTAGCCGTAGCTAAGACTGCCGTAGGTTTTAATAGTTCAAATGTTATTTCCCAGACCTTACCGGGGTCATTTTTAGAGGTTGATGGAGTGAGTTATTGGCAGGTTAATTCTATGGATGTTAAGAAAGTAGTTGCAAATTTGCAGCAGGGGTTGACGACGGACAGAGTTATCGACGAAGAGCCTGTTGACTTATTAAAACCTGTTATTCCAACACCCAGTAAGCCACTGCCCAAAGTCCCAGGGAACAGTCTGGATCCGAACGGGACTCAATCCTCAGATTATGAAATTTTTAATGTCGAAGCAAGCCAAAATACTCCCTGATTTTCAGAAGATTATTCTAAATTATAAAATATTATTAGCTTTTAGGACCAAAGACCTATGTGGTTTTCGATAAATTTCTGATATGTTAAATTTAAAGGTAATTTTTTCAATGAGCGGGGAGATAAAGATGCCGGAAGAAGTCGTTCATGGTAATTCTCTCGAAGAAATTAGAGTAGACTGGGCGACTAAACTTAAGTTGCCACAAGAAGAGATCAGAATTGAAGTTCTCGAAAAACCTCATTTTTTTTCGAAAAAATGGAAGGTACGTTTGTCTTGGAATGATGTTATTGAGCAAACCCCCGAGGATTTGCATCTAACCCCTACTCAAGTTAAGCGGGAGGATAACAAGTATACATTTGTTTTCGGCGAAGGTGTAAAACGCTTTATCCCTTTTCCTCGAGCGGGAGAAGTTCAACGGAATGGCAGTCCTCAGAACAAGCCCTTTTTTGTTGACTTTGGAGATCAAGTGGAATTTTATCCTTTGCAGCAAACCGGTCAATTGACCTGGGAATTGCAAATTCGTAATCAGGGGGGGGCTGTTTCAGCTAAAGTCAGGCATGAACTTCCGGGACATTATCTTATTCCGGAGGAACTTCCAGCCTCTGAAGTTATAGATTTGGCCCAAGTTGCCTATTGGGAGACCCTGCCTATGGACAGCGAGGTCTGGGATGAGGCGAAGCTCAATAAGGATCTGGAACAGTTACAGGTTGTTCACGGACGACGGCCCCAAAGCTGGTCAGAAATAATGTCCGTGAAAGGTTTTGGCGAGGTTATTGTTGCTGAAGCTACTCCAGTGGTCCCGCCTCAGCACGCTCAATTAGAGGACTTCGTAGGGGAGCCTCAGAAAAGTATTGCATCTGATGAGAATAAGGTTGATTTTTATGCCTCCAAAGTAAAATTAGTTGAAGAGGGAACAGTATTAGCCCGAAAAATACCGGGGAAACCGGGAGTTCCCGGAAAAGATGTTTTTGGCAAAGAGCTTGGAACAGCTGCAGTCAAGGATTTTCAATTTCGCTTAAAAAAGAATGTCTATCTTTCTGAGGATGGGCTTGAAGTTATTGCCTCATGTTCAGGGCAGCCGGTACGTGTTGATGAAAAGACGTACATGGTAGAAAATGTCTATGTACAAAATCAGGATGTTGATTTAGCAAGTGGAAGCATTGATTTTCCCGGGGATGTCTATGTCAATGGAAATGTCCATGATGGGCTTCATATTTTGGCCGGGGGAAAAATAGAAATTAAAGGTTCAGTTTCCCGCGCCGAGATCAGGGCTGAAAAAGGTGCTAAGATTTTTGGGAACATTATGGGCGGCAAGACCTTTATCGGAGAAAAATATGTTGCTCGCTCTCAACTTCTACGATCGTTGTCTGATCTGCAGGATCAGCTGAACAGCTGTTTAGCCAACACCGCCGTTTTGCTCAAAGCTTCGGGGAACAACAACCCAAAACCGGGACAATGTTTGAAACTTATCCTGGAGAGACAATATTCCAATCTTCCCAAACTATGTGCTCGAATCGAGAAATATATCCAGGAACATAAAGATGATGAAATGGTTTCCGAGGGTTTAATTATTTCGATCCAAACTGCAAAACGTTTTTTGGTTGGTTTAGGCCCTCTTGAAGTTCAATCAGTGCAGGCTTTACAACGAGTTGATCAAGCTCTGGTACAATATGTTGAAAATATGTCCGTCGAGATTCCGGAAAAACTTAGCTTAGAAGTAGGCTACTTGCAAGGTGCAAACGTTGAATGCGGCGGATCGTTTAAGTGTTCTAAGGGAATTTACAACTCAGAAATTCATATTGAAGAAGATGTGACCATTGAAGGTGTATGCCGGGGCGGGAAAATCTTTGCCGGAGGAAATGTTAAGATCAATGAATTGGGAGGCTCAGGAGTTAGTGCCACCTATGTTCAGATAAGTTCTGACAGTCGTCTTTCTGTGACGTATTGTCATCAAAATGTTGTCGTAACAGTGGGACGGGAAGTTATTCAGATAGAAGAGAATTGCAAGCAATTGGAGATTTATCGGGAGGATGGACGCGTACACGTTGATAAGCTCAAGGTGAATCCTTTTTAGAGAAAAACGTCACAACACGCAAAACGGGCGTGCAGACGTTGCAGAACGGGGGGTTGCAAAACGAACTTGAGTAGTTTCGTAGAGCGACACCCCTTTTTTATGCCCAAAATGCACAATGGTAAGATGGAGACGGTCCTTATAATACAGCGTATCGACAAAACGGGGACCGTCCCTCTTGCTCATTTTCCCTCTTTGACAATGATTGGAATTGCCGATACACTAATATAAATGATGAAATAGAGTTTGAGAGGAAAATTGAGATGGATAGTATATGAAAATTATGATTGAGTTGGAAGAAGCTAAGGAACAAGTTCTGAAGGAGATAAGGCCTGTCGGGGAGGAAAGCGTTTCCCTGGCTAATGCGTTTCAGAGAATCTTAGCCCAGGATGTGACTGCCAAGATTGATATGCCTCCCTTTGACCGTTCTCCGCTGGATGGGTATGCTTATCGGTCTGCGGGGTTGGAAGATACCCCTCTGCAACTGGCGATCGTGAGTGAAATTCCTGCCGGAACTTTTTCCGAGCGAGAAATTATGGCCGGCGAAGCGGCAAAGATTTTTACGGGCGCTCCGATCCCGCCCGGAGCAAATTGTGTAGTACGTCAGGAAGATACGGAACGTGATGGGGATCAGGTAACCATTCTGCGTCCCATCATGCCCGGCCAAAATATTGTCTATCGAGGAGAAGAAATCAAAAATGGGGACCTGCTTCTCAAACGTGGTTTCTTTTTGACACCGCCTGCCGTTGGCCTCTTGGCTGCAATGGGTTGGGATCAGGTTAAGGTATACCGAAGGCCGCGTGTCGGTTTGCTTGCTACAGGATCAGAGCTGATGAATATCGGGCAGCCCTTGCTTCCGGCTAAAATCTATAATAGTAACAGCTATACGCTTCGCGGCATGATTCAGAACGCCGGCTGTGAGGTGATAGCGGTTCCAATTGTTTCTGACCAAATTGAAGATACGTTGGCAGCCTTAGAAAAAGTGGCGGATGCTGACATTGTAATTTCAACGGGAGGCGCATCCGTAGGAGATTATGACGTTATGCGCCATGCCCTTGCCCAATTTGGCTGTGAAATGCTTTTCTGGAAGCTCCGTCTGAAGCCGGGGACCCCTTTAGCGGCGGGCCGAAAGGGGCAGCAACTATTTTTTTCACTTTCCGGGAATCCTGCTGCCGCTGTAGTGACCTTTGAACTTTTGGTTCGTCCGGTTTTGCGCAAACTAGCGGGTTATTCAGTAATCGAAGGGAAAAGAAGTTTCGTTAAAATGGCTAACGGCTTTGCCAAGGGAGGAAAACAACGACGATTTTTGCGGGCTCGAGCGGTGTTTAAGGATGGAGAAATTTGGGCGGATTTAGCGCCTGCCCAAGGATCAGGAGTCCTTCGTTCCATGGTCGACAGTCAACTGCTGGTCGATGTGCCTGCGAATCATGGTCCGGTGAATCCGGGAGAATTATTATGGGCGAATTGGATAGAAGCTTGGGAGAACTAATATGAACGTAACTCATGGGGAAACTCGGATTCCTGTTATATCAATCGTAGGCAGTGGCTCAAATTCCGGCAAGACAACGCTGCTGGAAAAAATTATTCGTGAGGCCAAGCAGCGTGGTTGGAGAGTTGGCACCTTGAAACATGATATTCATGGCTTCGATCTTGATCAGCCGGGTAAGGACTCCTGGCGGCATGCCCAAGCCGGAGCGGATGTTGTAGCCATTAGTTCACCCCAAAAGATTGCCGTCATGGAAAAGGTAACTGAAGATCAACCCTTAGATGAGGTAATTGCCAGAATCCAGGGTGTTGATGTTATTTTTACGGAAGGCTATAAGTCGGGCAACAAGCCAAAAATCGAAGTTTTTCGCTCAGGTGTGCACCAGAAACTTTTTTGCCTTCCCGAAGAACTTATAGCCATTGTCAGTGATCTAACCTTTGAACTTGGAATTCCTACCTTTGGTTTAGATGATGCCTCGGGGATTTGTGATTTAATTCAATCTTTATTTGGAATTAGGGCGAGAGAAAAGTCATCAGAGGGAGAGGATTGGGGGTAGAGTCCATCCTTCAGTGCGATAGATAGCATTTGTTATAGGCTAGGCGCTTTCGTCACCGAAGCCCCGATGTTCAGCTTTAGCAGAACGAGTTCACTGGACATTATGGTTATCCTAGGGCTTTACGGAAGAATCTTTGCCAAGAGTTGTGCGGTTTTGGGCAAGAGCGGAAAGGCTAAGAGAGAGGAAAGAACATTGAATATGGTATGAGCGTTGGCAACCTGGCGAGCGAGACTTCCGCCCATAAGGTTAAGGCCTTTGGCCATGGCACTGACAAAAGGCAAGAAGAGCAGAACGCCAAAAACGTTGAGCAGCACATGAAAGAGAGCTACTCTTTGAGCGGATCTTGAACTGGCTAAGGCAGCTAAAACGGCAGTGAAACAAGTTCCTATATTGGCACCAAAAATAAAGGCGAGGGCAGTTGGGAGGGTTATCCGGCCATCTTCCGTCAAGACCATGACGATGCCTGTTGTGGCGCTGGAAGAATGAAGCAGGGCTGAAAGGATCGTACCGGCGAGAACGCCTTTGAGATGGTTATCTCCTAATTGCTGAAGAAATAGCCGGATGGAAGGTTTGTCGGCGAGAGGGGCCATGCTTGCCTGAAGCATATTCAAGGCAAAAAAGAGAAGACTCAGGCCGAAGAAGGATAAAAAAAGAGAGCGAATTCGTCCAGGGATAAACAGATAACCAAGGGCGCTAAGAATCAAGAGGTAAGGGATAAACGATTCTATGGGGAAAGCGAGCAGTTGTGTGGTTAGCGTTGTCCCGATGTTGCTGCCTAAAATTAAGGCCAGAGCATTTTCGAAGGGAAGCAGTTCCGCATCGACGAAGGAGACAGCCATGACCGTTAAGGCAGTACTGGATTGAAGCAAGGCAGTCGTGATCGCTCCGGTGCAAAATCCACGGCTGGGGGTTTCCGTCATCCAAAGGAGAAATTTGCGCAGGTGATGTCCTGCAAAGAATTGAAGCCCCTGCCTTAATACCTTCATTCCCCAGAGCAGAAGACCCAGCCCTATGAGCAAAGTAATTATGTACAAGGAATCACCTTCTTTCGGAAGATCTGAATACCTTTCGTTTGCCATGGTTCACCGCCAGTTAAAGTATATGAAGTGGAACTGCGTCAAGAACTTATCATATAAACATAATCGTTGATTTGGGATTAAAGTGACACTCCCTTGACGCTTGCATACCTTACCTTAAGAGGTGATGATATGAGAGTTCGTCAAGGGAGTATTCGAGATTGGCCTTTTATGTATTCTTTGGGAAAAATAAATATACCGGATAGTGCTTCGCCATGGCGCAAGCAACCGCTGGAGGAGACTCTCAAATATCGGGAAGCTGTTCTTAAAGGTTTTTGGACCTGGATTCAACAGACCGGATCAATTGTCTTTATAGCAGAAGCTGCGGCGGAGGATGTTAATGACAATACTCCAATTATGGAGCCGGGCGGGAATCAGTCGCTGGGGTATTTGGTGCTTCATCCTTCTTCCCGCGAAGAGTTGACGGGTGTTTATCAGGGATGGATCATGGATTTTGGCGTACTTCCGGAATGGCGAGGCCAAAAGATTGGCGAAAAGTTGCTCAAGGCGGCAGAAGAATATTGTCGCCAGCATAATATCGCTTATCTGGGGCTGGCCTGCAGCAGTCATAATATTCCGGCCCTTCATTTGTATGAAAAGTCCGGTTTCGTCGAGGAACGCAAAATCATGGTAAAATGTTTATAAAAAAAGCTTGCGACGATCCAAATCTTCGCCGCAAGTGAAGTAAAAGAGAGGAGTGGGGATTAAAAAAGAAAAACGTGAGACTAATTAAAGTGTATCCCGAGGAGTTCTTGTTTATACAGACCCCGGGATATTTTTTCTTTCGCTCTTTAGCCACAGAGAAGATGCCTTGCAAGTTTGGCAACAGACGAGTTTCATCTGTCTCTATGGTATAATAAGCCTATCGATAAGGAAAATTATAGGTCAACACTATAGTCTAGGGAAACAGGAGGGCAATTGTGGAACAAAAGGAGCTTAAAACATTCGTTCAGACAGTCTTGACTGAAGCCTCAACCTTTGAGGGGTATGTGATAGTACGTGCTCAGTCTCGCCGGGAATGGAGCATGCGTCTTAGTAACGGTCGTTTTGAGCGTGTTTCAACGGGCGAAGACCATGGCTTTGGGGTTCAGGCTTTTACCGAGAGCGGGGCGACAGGTTTTGCCAGCTCTGATGTTTTAGAGAAAGAGGTCGGGCGAAAACTGGTGGCAAAGGCTATTCAGCTTGCCCGCAGAAATGAAGCACTTGGGACGAAGCTCAATCGTCAGATTTGGGATACGTCAAAGGTTATAGCAGAAGAGGTGAATCCGGCACAAAAGGCTTTCGGAGAAGTCCCTTTGGCTGATCTGGAGGAGCAGGTTATGACCTTGCACTCAAGGATGAAAACAGCCTTTTCTCAAGCTGTCTGGCAGACCAGTTACCGACAAGCCGAAGAGGTCTGGTGTATCGGAAGAACTGATGGTACCCTGGTATCCTTTGCAGTTCCCAGAGCGGTACTAATGCATCAAGGGACGGTACGGGCCGAAGGAAAAGCACAAAGCACACTTAGTCACCGCAGTGGGATGGATGCTTCAATTCTTTATGCAGAATTAGCGGATCATAGCCTGGAAGAGAAAGCGGTAAACAGGGCCAAGTTTGCTCAGGCCGTATGTACCGCTCCCCAGCTGCCAAGCGGTCATTATCCCCTCATCATTGACTATGGATTGGCTAAAGGTTTGGCTCACGAAGCTTTTGGGCATGCGGTAGAATCCGATCATATGAATGAGTCGGTACTTGGAGAAAAAGGAAAACTGCGAATTGGTTTGCGAGTAGCAAGACCCGGCGTCCATATTATTGACGGGCCTCTTGTGGGAGATTGGGCCTATCAGCCCTATTCAGCCAACGGGCTCCTGCGGGAAACGGTGACGATTGTTAAAAATGGAGTCCTGGAAGCCGGACTTGGAGATGTTTTTTCGGGACCTGAAGCCGGTATGCCGGTTACCGGAGCCGGGAGGGCAGAAAGTTATACCAATGTTCCTTTGCCGCGCATGAGTAATATTCGCCTCTTGGTTGATCGACTACTTCCTTTGCCGTCATCCCTGCCCTTAATGGATGAGGTGAAGTCAATTCGCGAAATCCTCTTAACCAACGGGGAACTTCTGGAAGGACAGAAAAACCTTCTTCTCTTGGGATATCGGGGCGGGCAAGTTAATCCCAAAACCGGAGATTTTGTCTTTCAATGCGATGGAATCATTGATGTTGCTGATCCTGATTTAGCGATTTACCAACCTTCGATTTTCAGCGGCAAGATCCTTTCGGCTTTGGAAGCAATTCGGGGCGGCTTGGGTGAAGGTTGTTTTGATGCTATTGGAACATGCGGCAAGGGCGGTCAAGCGGTTCCATCAAGTGGCGGAAGTCATCGCTATCTGCTAATGGACCCTGATCAACAAGTCAGTTTGGGAGGGACACTGGGATGAAACTCGTTGCGCAATTAGAGGATCTTTTTTATCGCTGTCAACAGGCCCCGAAGGACGAGAATTTGCGTTTATCCGCATGGCGCCTTTTAGTCAATGAATCACAAGTTGTCTCTTTGGGGATTAAAGATAATTCTCCTGGAGGAGTATATACCCCTCCAAGCTATCGGCAGAAGGAAAGCGGAGAGGTTTTCTTAGTCTGGGCAGATGGAACTTGCAGCGAGGCTATAGTCCAGCTCCAGCCTCAGAGTACGGCAGAATTTTGGGAGCAGAAAATGCAGCAGTGGAAGCAAGCTGCTTACACGGACCCAGAAGCTTCCCATATTCCTGCCCCCGAACCGTTACCTCTCGTGGCCGTTGAAGACAGAATTGTCCGGGAAATTATCGAGGGTGATGATGACGTTATATTTGATCTAGCCAAGCAGTGGCTTGAGGAAAAACCGGATAGGGCCAAAGTTCAAGGCAGCATCCAAGCTGCATGGGGATATCGCAATGTCCGAACCTCTACAGGCCTGGCGGTGACGTATCAACAATCTCAATTTGTGTCTTGGTTTTCCTTTGACAGTTTAGTTGGGGGCGGCTTTGCCAAACGCAGACTTATTCTTCCGGAAGAACAAAAAAAGTTATGGGCACAGACGGTGAAACGCTATGAAGCCCTGGCTGGAGAAGCGTCTGCTGTTAATCCTGAGACTCAGGTGATTTTTGCTCCGGCCATGACTGAGGAACTTTTGGGACAGTTTATCGTGCCTAATTTCTCTGGAGAACGAGTCATCGAAGGGCAGGGAGCCTTTTCCAAGGAAAATTTCGAAACACACAAAGAAGTCTTTCATCCCCAGTTCTCTCTGACGATTGATCCCCTTCAGCCGCTTGAAATAGGCTCCTACATGGTTACTTCTGAGGGAGTGCCGGCCGTTCAAACTACTTTGGTGCAAGAAGGAAAGCTGCAAACGCCTTTTCTGCGGGTAAAAGATGCCCTTCGTTGGGGTTTGAAACCGACAGGGCTGCCTCACGGGGCTGCAGGGCTATATCTTCGGCATACCGTTGAGGAAACTTGGAATAAGATTCTAAGTACTATTGAGGACGGTGTTTTGATTTTATCAGTCCTTGGTTTACATACTCAAGATGCTGTGGCGGGATCGTATTCTCTCAGCGCTCCCCATAGCTTGCGAATTATTAAGGGAGAGATTGTTGGACGCGTTGATGTTAAATTATCAGGAAATTTCTTCAGGGATCTGGCCGCAGCCACGACTAGGTTAGGACGTTCTGATTTGAGCCTGCATCCATACCTCGTGGTAAGGACCGGGGTGCAGAAATTATAGAGAGAGGGGTTTAAAAGAGATGTTGGATTTACATGTTCATCTTCTGGGGCACGAAGACCGTGAGGCCAATCGGCAAAACATTCGGGCCTTTTTAGAGGAGGCTTCCCGCAAAGGGCTAAAGGAAATCGGATTTGCCGATCATGATTATTATTGGGAGCAAATGAATTTCCCCCTGATCCGAGAGGTAGCCGAGGAGTACCCGCATCTGAAGGTTCGAATTGGTCTGGAAGCTGACTATCGGCTAAGGGAAGAAGAGAGAATTCAAAACCTCTTGCGCCAGTTTCCCTTCGATTTTGTCATAGGGTCTGTTCATGAAATTGCGGGTTGGGCTTTTGATGTTCCGGAAGAAGAGCCGAAGCATCATCAGCAAGAGGCGGATAAACTCTATCGGGATTATTTTGACCTCGTGACCAAGGCGGCTCAAAGCGGGCTATTTACAACAATCGGCCATTTCGATCTGATTAAAATTTTTGGAGTGCGGCCAACTACGGATATTTTAGCCCTTGCCGATGAAGCGTTAACGGCGGTTGCTGAAAAGGGCCTGGTTTTAGAAATAAATACCAATGGAAGATATAAACCTGTCCGGGAATTTTATCCGGAGAAACGGCTGCTGGAAGAAATCAAGCGGCGAGGAATCAGCGTTACCTTAGGTTCTGATGCTCATAGCGCGGAAGTTGTCGGCCGAGACATTGATGAAGCGATTCTTATGCTGCGTCAAATTGGGGTGTCAACAGTCATAGGGTTCAGAGGTTTTGAAAAACTTACCTATACCTTGTCATAAGGGGGAGGAGCCTTGTCATATCCGCTTAACGAAAAATGGCTGATTGAGGAGGGTGCCGCTCAGGCCTTGGTAGCTCTCTTAAACAGTCAGCAAGGAAAAGACTATAAGATTATTAAGCATGCTGACAGACCGGATATCGTCATCGAGAATCAACGGAATGGAAGTCGTTTGGGAGTTGAAGTAACGCACCTTTTTTACGATTCCGATGAGGCGAGAGCTGTCTTTGGCAGATCCCATGCTCAAAGTCACTCACCTGAATATATTGAAGAATATATTAGACGCCTCAATGTCCTTCTTGAACAAAAAAGTGAGAAGGCAAAAGGGTATAGTCACGAAAATCCCCTGGCTCTTTTGATTCGAGTAGTTTCTCCGGTTTTTCACATGGTTGATTTTGAAGTATATGCCTCTAAAATCCAGGTTCCTCCTTCAGATTTTGCAATAATCTGGTTGTTGTTTTATAATTTTCAAGCCCGTGCCTGGACACTGCTTGAACGACTGCGCTAATTGCCTTTTTGGGCATAGACTCTCCTTAACGGTGCAACACTACCAAGTGTTAGTGTTTTGGTAAAGGAGAGGTGTTGTGTCTATGCCTTGGATGGAAATAGAAATTGATTCTTCATCGGATTGGAATGAAGAGGGCCTGGAAGATTGGGCGTTAGCTCTGGGGGCGTTTCTGACAGAAAAAGGAACAGGGTTGAAGCCGGAAATTTGCAGGTCGCTGGGATATAATGTGGTTCATATGGGAGAAGAAGGGGTCGGAGCGTTGACCTTGCGGAGGGCAGAACGCCTGGTGCTTTTAGACGGCTTAGAGCTGAAAGATACGGTCGATTACGATTTTGCCCGTTTTGTCGTTCGTTTCGCCGGTCAGATGGGCGCCGTCGGAGTTTGTGCCTCTATCCAAAGCCTCGATGAACGAGCGTTTTGGGAGAAAATCGGAGGAGTTCTGCGGCCGGATCCTGTTCCGCTGGAAGATGACGTTCAACGAGAAAAGGTGGGCATCCAACAACTTACTAAGTTTTCCTTGCTTGTTACCTATGAAGAAGAGCCTGTTCTCTGCCTTGAACCCATTACAGTTAATTGTCATGCACAGGGAATCATTAGTCTATCGCAGCGTCGCTTGGAGAAAATGTATGGCGGAAATCCCTTAGGGTTTGCAAGCTGGAAAGCGGTTCATTGCCCTTGGCTAATCAGCAGGGAACAATGGCAGGATTTTTTGGCTTACAGTCGTTTGCAAGCATTTGAGCTCTTAGCAAAACTCGTCTTTCATAGCTCGTCAATTTAAAAACTTACTATTTGTTTCAAACCGCAAATTTTTATATAATATTGACAATCATTTAGATAAAGAGGGAAAGAGGGGTTAAGAAATGGCGGCACATGATTTGGCTCACGAATTGGCCCGTACACTTAAAGAATCAGCTGAATTCAAGCAGTTTCACAAATCAAAAGCAAAGGTTATGAGTGATGCTAATAATCATAAGATGGTTCGTGAATTTCAATTAAAACAGTGGGAGATACGTGAGGCGCAAATGTTGGAACAAGAAGTCAGCGAGGAAAAACAGCAAGAGCTTGAACGTTTATATAGTCTGGTGAGCATTAATCCGGCAGCGAGGGAATATTTGGAGGCTGAATTTGAAGTGTCACGAATGGTTAATGATATCCAGAACATCATCGGAGAGGCCATTCAGGATGCCATGCCTATCGGCTTTGAGGATATGAATTCCTGAAAGGCGGCCTCTTGGCTGGTTTGACAAAGACTATGCCAGATTCGAAGTGGGTGCTTGAGAATGAAAATTGGAATGGTTTGTTACCCGAGTTATGGAGGAAGCGGTGTTGTCGCTGCTGAGCTCGGCTATGCATTGGGTGAGCGAGGTCATGAAGTCCACTTTATCTCTTCGTCTCGCCCTTTTCGCTTACATCGCTATCATGAGCAGCTTTTTTTTCATGAGGTAACTGAGGTAAGTTATCCTTTGTTTAAAACGGCACCTTATACCCTGCTGCTGGCCAATAAAATTGTTGATGTCGCCAATTATGCAGAGTTGGATATTATTCACGCCCATTATGCAATTCCTCACAGTATCAGTGCTTATTTAGCTGTGCAAATGATGGCGAAGCCGCTGCCATTGGTTACGACACTGCATGGAACGGATGTCACCTTGGTCGGAGCCTATGAAGAGTTTTTTAAATTAACACGCTTAGCCTTAAAGGTGAGTGACCGCCTGACCTCTGTTTCTCACGCTCTAGCTTTGGAAACAGAAAAGACGTTTGGAAAAACAGATCAAGGAATCCAAGTAATTCCTAATTTCATTGATCCCAAAGTTTATCGTCCTTTAAGCAGTTCAACGCGACGATGCGGACAGTATTTTGCTCCTCAAGGCGAGAAGATTTTAGCCCATATTTCCAACTTCCGAGAGGTAAAACGCGTGGTTGACGTTGTCTATATTTTTGCTCGGGTTGAGAGGAGGGTAGATTGTCGTTTATTGCTGGTAGGAGATGGGCCTGAGATGAGCCGGGTAGAACGAGAGGTGCTGAGACTGGGTTTAGAAGACAAGGTCCAATTTTTAGGCAAGCAGGAAAGCGTTCATGAGATTCTCCAGATGGTCGATATCTTTCTGCTTCCTTCGGAACAAGAAAGCTTCGGGTTAGCAGCACTTGAAGCAATGGCATGCGGAGTTCCCGTCGTTGCCAGCAGAGTCGGTGGATTACCGGAAGTTGTCCGGCATGGGAAAACGGGCTTCCTGAAGAAGGCAGGAGATATTCAAGGAATGAGTGAAGCGGTCGTGGAGCTGCTGACTGATGAAGCTCGATACAGAACATTTTCTCAACAAGCTGTTCGCTGGGCAAGAGAGACATTCCCGGTGGAGCGGGCGGTCTCGGAGTATGAGAAGGTGTATGAGAGCGTGGTTCATGAATTGAGAACATGATTTTAGGAAATGTGAAAGGGGGAGGACTATGAACAGGATGACCCTTGATCAGTTTGAAGATGCTTTGGAGGAAATAGGCTATATTACAGAGCGGGATGATCGGATCGCCCTTACGGCCTTTTTAGCCACGGAGTTAGGCAAGCCTCTTTTGATCTCCGGACCGGCGGGAGTTGGCAAGACAGAGATTGCTAAAGTTCTCAGCCAGGTTTTTGGGGCGCCTTTGATTCGTTTACAGTGTTATGAAGGGTTAGATGAAACGAAAGCACTTTATGAATGGAATTATCAAAGGCAACTTTTGAAAATTCAGATGAGTCAGGATAAGTTAAAGGAGGAAGACCTTTTTTCTTCGGATTATCTGCTTCCTCGGCCATTGCTGCAAGCCCTTGTCAATCCCGAAAAAAGTGTCTTGTTAGTTGATGAAATCGATAAGACAGATTCTGAATTCGAGGCGTTTCTCTTTGAATTATTAGGGGAATTCCAGGTGACCATCCCCGAGATGGGAACAATCAGGGCTCAAGAACCCCCGATCGTTGTTTTAACCTCCAACGGGGAAAGAGATCTTTCCGATGGGCTAAAGCGGCGATGTATTTTTCTTAATGTAGAGCCCCCATCTGTCAACAAAGAAGTTCGAATTTTGCGTAAAAAGGTTGCGGATTTGCCGGAACGCTTGGCTTTAGAAGTGGCTCGCGCCGTTCATATTTTGCGGGGCAGGCTCTCCTTAAATAAGGTGCCTTCAGTTTCGGAAACGATGGATTGGGCTAAGGCTCTGCTGGTTATGGGAAAAAACGATTTGGATCCTGCCTGGGTGGAGGCAACCTTGACCTTGTTATTAAAAAGTCAAGACGATGTAGACTTGTTTTATCGCGAAATGGGGGCGGAACGCCTTCTCTTCGAAGCGAGCAAACTGGGACAAGAGGAAAGGCATGCTCATGGAAAACAATCCTGAGAGAGTGAGTGAATTAGACCGCCATTTGGTTGAATTTGCCCAATTATTACGCTCTGTTGGCTTAAAGATCAGCCCTTCGGAGATTTCTGATGCTGCGCAAGGATTAACGATACTGGGGATGGCAGATAAGAACAAGGTTGAAGCGGTATTGCAGGCAACCCTTGTTAAAGATGCCCGATATATCCCCTCGTTCCAAGAAGCCTTTCGGGCCTATTTTGCCAGTAAGGAGCAAAAGGAAGTGTGGCAGAAGGAAACGGCAGAAAAAGCCAGCCAATGGCAGGGACAGTTGGAGCAGGCAAGGCAGGATTTGCGTTTTCAGGGAAATGAGTTGGAGATTACGGAAGAACAGAGGGCTGTTTATGCAAGCCTGCCTGAGAACGATAAACAGCGAATAAAGGATTTTCTGGATAAGTCAGCACAGGGGACAAAAAGCGGGATCCCCGTTGATCATACATATCAGCCTATGGTTGAACGGGTTTTGCGCGGTTCTTTGGAATATTGGCGCAAACGGTTAAATGAGGACGATCCGATTCTTTCGCCGGGTTCAACTGATGCTTTATTGTCAGAAGTTGAACGGGCACTGCGGGAACGCGAAGCAGATGTCTTAAGCCGGGACTTAAAAAAAATATCCCCAGAAGAATGGCCGGAAGTGACACGCCTGATTCGCCGTCTCAGTCAGCGTCTTGCCACCCAGGTTACAAGGCGCTATCGTGCTGATCACAGGCGCGGGGGGGTGGAGATGCGGGCAACGCTGCGCAAAAATCTGCGTTATGGCGGAGTGCTCGTGGAACGGAGTTACCGCTCCCGGCGCAGGGCACGACTTAAAATTGTTTTGCTTTGTGATATTTCGGGGTCTATGCTCAAATATACCGAGTTTATTTGGCAATTTATTTATGGACTTTCTGAAGTCGTCAAGGGGATTAAAACTTTTGCTTTTGGCGAAGCTCTCATTCCTTTATCAGGACAATTAAAAAAAGAGCAGACATTTGAGGAAATGGTTAAGGAAACCCTGAAAATTTCGGGAAAAGAATGGGGCGGAGGGACAAATTTTGCCAATGCTTTGCTGACTCTGCAACAGGCCTTTCCGGCAGCTCTGGCGAAACAAACACTCTTAATCATTGTCAGTGACGGTCAAACCTTAGAAGGAGAAAAGGCGGCGGCTTTATTAGAACAGATTCGGCGCCATGTTCATGAAGTTCTCTGGCTGAATACTCTTCCTAAACGACGTTGGCAGGAGACTCCTTTTGTTCAAGCATTTCTGCCGAGCTGTCAAATGTATGAATGCTACACCCTAAGCCATTTAACTCAAATTTTGAAGCAACAATTCTAGGCTGGGAGTGTTTATTCTGAGAGCAAACAGAGCATACTATATATGAACTATTTGTTCTCAATTACACAAAGTGAGGGAAGAAAAATGTTAGAAAAATGTAGAGCCTGCGGTTTTGAACATGAAGATTTGGAACATGTACTTTTTCGAAGAAATCATGTGAGTAATCGTGTCCTACCTTATTGCTCACATTGTATGCGCCGATTATACCAGGTGCCTTATAGGCCGGAACGTGATCTATAATTCGGGCTAAATTATACATCATGCCCTGAAACATCGTTTTTATGCTTGCCTTTTTTCCTAAGCTTTGGTATATTGACTTTGAAGTTGGAGAAAAAGGGGATGTTTATTCATGGCATATGTTATTAGTACCGATTGTATCAGTTGTGGTGCTTGTGAAGGGGAATGCCCAGTTTCAGCTATTAGCGAAGGCGAAGATCGATACGTTATTAATGCAGATCTCTGCATTGACTGCGGTTCTTGTGCGAGTGTTTGTCCTGTTGAAGCACCAAATCCAGCTTAATTGACAGCACGATTGAAGGATCTCAAAAAGGAGAGTTATAACTCTCCTTTTTCATTGACAAACAACTTACATTAGTTTAAAATCTAATTAAAAGTCATTTTAAATTACACGGGAAAGGGGGTTTTCTCTTTGGATGCGATAGAAATTCTTAAACAACTAAAAGATAAAGGTGTCCGCTTTACACCTCAGAGGCAGGCAATTTTGGAATTTCTCCTTGGTACTACGACTCATCCCACTGCCGATGAGATTTATCATCATGTCAAGGCGAAGTTTCCAGGTGTGAGTTTAGGGACCATTTATAATACATTGAACATGCTTAAAGTTCATGGACATCTTTTAGAATTGTCTTACGGGGATATGTCAAGCCGCTTTGACGGCAATCCTCATAACCATTACCACATAGTCTGTTCAAAATGTGGTAAAGTCGTAGATTTTCATCGCCCCCTCATTGATCTTTCTCAGGAAGCTCAGGAAAAATCCGGCTTCGTGATTCTTGGCCATCGTCTGGAATTCTATGGTGTCTGTCCGGAGTGCCGCCAGGATGAGGTGCTGAACTGATTAGGATCGCTATGAACGACCAATGAACCCCCTTGTGCAGCAGTGACAAAGTCACCTTATGCCAAGTGGGTTTATTTTTTTAATGGCAAGGGTTTTTGAGGTTTTGCACGAATATAAATGCGTATAAATCTTCTGGGTTTTGAAGGAGCTATTATGTTCAATCGACGCATCATAATTTTTTTAGCAGCATTCGTTTTAGTCATCGGATCATTATGGTGGAACTGGCACAATCCTGCAGGATTGGCTCTTCAAGGGAGCCAAAATGGAACAAGCTCAAGCCGTTATATACAAGCCTTGGATGGGACGTGGGATTGCTTTTCTTCGTTACGGCAGGCCTGGACAACGGAATCTGAACGTTCTCAAGGGAAAACTAACCAATCCATATTAACTGCCGGACGTCCTCTGACAATACCTTCAAGTGAAATGTTTTCCATAGGGGCGAAGCGCTTTCGTGTACCGGCAGAATGGAGCTCCAGAACCATGCTGCTTACCTTAAACGGGGTACAGGGGCATGTGTCGGTTTACTTAAATGGGACAACAAGTCCTGATAAAATAGGAGACTTTGAGGGAAGCGGCGGGGCGGACGTTGTGGAGATACCTCCCAAGGCATTTCGCTATGGGGAAGATAATGTTTTAATCGTTGCACTTTCCTCAAGTATTCAGCAGCGAACCATGTTTTTAGGGTCATCCTGGCCGGAATCGGGACGAATTACAGGGGACGTTAATTTAGAGGCCGTGGTTGAAACGACCTTGACTGAACCGCAGTTCAAGGTTACCTGGAATGAAACGACTGCCCAGGTTGCAATTACAACAGGGCTTTGGCACCATGGCTTTACCCCCGAAGGTCCTTGGACGGTTTACGGCGTTATTTCCGATGGATCAGCAGGTGTTGCCGAACAGACCATTACGGTTCAGCCTCAGAATAATGCTGATCATCAAGCGGTCAATCTCATATTTACAGTCCCGAATGCCCGGCGCTGGACGCCTCAATCGCCTTTTCTCTATCAGCTGCATCTGACGGTAACGAACAATCGGGGTGATATTGATGATTTAGCAATTCCTCTGGGACTAAGGACGATTGCTTTTTCGTCCGGGAAATGGCTTTTAAATGATCAGGTGCTTGCCATTAAAGGCGAGGCTTTAACGCCTGATGAGGAATACAAGATTCGTCATACCGGTCAATTGGCGTCTTGGCTTAAGGGTGAACAGCGCAAAGGGATCAATCTTATCTACTTCATAGGCCAGTACCCTGATGATCTCTGGCTGAAAACGGCCGATCAGACGGGGATGGGTATATGGGCAGAATTACCCGCTGTCGGGGTTCCTTCCCGTCGGCTTCCTAAACCTGAAGATGCGCTTAGGGTTACCTCGGAAAAAATGATCCATCCCTCACTCTGGGCTTGGACAGTGGGTAAGGGGTTAGACTCCGATTCAGCGGCTCAGACCTATTTGCAACAAACAGCAACAAAGGTTCAGCCTGATTTGGCTTTTGCCATTAAAACCATGCCGAGTTCCGTTACCGGACTGTCCGATGCCCAGTCTTTGGTGGTGCAAGGCAATAAGATTCAAGGATCTTGGGGAGAGGTCAAGGCAGAATCTTCCCCTCAGCCCAGTCCTGCCTGGGCAAAAGAACCGATAGTTTCGGGATTCTGGGCTTTGCTGATGATCTTTTTAACTTGGATGAATATCCGATCCGTTACTTGGCGTTATAAGGAATTAGGAGCAGTTAAACCGAGAAGGCGTTTGCGCAATGCCTGGCTGTGGAACGGATTGCTTGTGCTGGCACGGGAAGGTTTAATTGGCGGTCTGATCACCTCGGTTTTATATCGTATTCCTACGAATTTCAGCCCTTGGTTTGTTCATTTATCGCCAGGCATCGAATCCTTGCAGGGGCAATCTCCCTGGCTGATCTGGGGATTGTTAAGCCTGCTGGGCTTGCTTATCAGGCTATTGCAGGTTGGTGTTGCTGCTCCCCATTTGCCTAATGCTCCTCATGTCTTAGGAGTTCTTTATTGGCTTGAACGTCGTTATTACTTTGCGGTCTTCGTTGCCCTTGGCTGGGCTGCATTGTCCTGGGGAATTCCAGTTTATATTCCATTGCTCGGTTATGTGCTGTTTAGTTGTTTGCTGTTTCCTCTTCGTGTTCATGATATCCATCGTATTGGGGGGCGTTACTTGCCCTTCTTGCTGGTACCGGGAATTTTCGCGGGTTTTATCCTGGTCTGGGGAGCTTTTCACTATGCAGATGGAATCTATTTGTGGCATCTGCTGAGAAATTTAGATTTAAGGTCCTTATCCTTTAAGTTTTCTCTTTAAGGCTGCGGAGAGAATCTGTAAAACTTTATGCCACTATAGTTATGTCTTTAAAAAGATAAAGTACTAACCGGAAAGGGGTATGGCCAATGAATAACGTTCAGTTTAAACCGAATTTCTTGACCTCGGGGGTTGGCAGTGTCCCTCATACCAGGGGCAAAGAGGCTTTGGAGTTGATCTGGTCGGGTATCCCGCGAGCACCTCATTGGCCCCAGCTCCCGGGACTGGGGGCTGAAAGTTCCTTTGTTGCCCAATATCTTAATGCTTTGTTGGAAACAGGCGTTATCGAAGATGTCAATGCTCCGAAGTTTCAGATTGAAGCGAAAGACTGGACGGAACGGATGACTGCTTTCTTTGAACTATATTTAAAGGCCCTTGAGGGTAGCGAAGAGGCTTTGCAAAAATTCGGTTTTAGTGACGCAGGCGGGGAAGGTTTTGAATTGTTCTGCCGCGACTTGGAATTAAACGGAACTCGCAATGCGGTCCTTTTAAAGGGACAGCTTAGTGGATCATTGACTTTGGGAATGCAGATAACGGATAATCAGAGAAAAGCCAGCTATTATAACGAAACTTTAAGAGATATGCTGGTCAAGAACTTGGCAATGCATGCGGAGTGGCAGACGAAACGACTCCAATCCTTTGGCTTACCTGTACTGATGACTATTGATGATCCTGGTCTCTATGCTTTTGGTGCCTCGACTCACGTGACCCTCGACAGAACTCAACTTATTGAGGAGTTGAATATCATCGCCGGAGGAATTCTTAGGCAGCAGGGAATTCCGGGTGTTCATGTTTGTGCGGGAATGGATTGGACACTAATTTTTGACTCCGAAATCAAAGTCCTTAATTTTGATGCCTATGGCTATATGCCTAGTATGATGGTCTTAGGGGAGCCTCTCAATCAATTTTTGCAGCGTGGGGGAATCCTTTCTTGGGGGATTGTACCTACAAATCATCATGCCTGGGAGGAAAATGGTGACAGCCTTAGAAGACGCCTGGAAGGGAATATTCGGGAGCTTGTTAAACGGGGTGTGGATGAGTCCCTGCTGCGGCAGCAAAGTATGCTTACCCCCAGCTGCGGAACAGGAACGTTAAGTAAAGAATTAGCTGAACATATTTATCAATTGTTAGGGGACATCGGGAGTCATTAAAGGATATGGATAACAGTGAATGAACAGTTTCAAGAAGGAGAGCATGGGAATGCTGACAAAAGAGATGACGGTTGGTCAAGTTTTGAAATTATATCCTCAAACGGTTCAGATTTTTTTAGAGTTGGGTATGCATTGCCTGGGCTGCCCTTCGTCGGCTACGGAAAGCCTGGAAGGAGCCGCCTTGACCCATGGGCGGGATCCTAATAAATTAGTTGCTCAGCTTAATGAGGCAATTGCGGGGAAAGGTTAAAGTGCTTTCTTGGTGAGGAAAAACAAGAAAATAGAGGGAGAACATAAGCTGTTTTTAGCGCTGTAGGAACATAGGGGAGCTGACTTGCGTCGGCTCTTTTTTTCTGCTATCCCCCCCACGCAATCTTGATGGGCTTTACCGGCTCTCCATGCAATGAGTTTTTCCCCGGCATATGGTACAGCCAGCGGCTTCATTTAATTGTGAGACTCCCACTTCTACAAGTGGGAGTGGCCCCGATGTTCAGCTTTAGCTGAACGAGTTCACTTAAGTTAAGGCTAGCTAAAACGAGATTTCTTTAAAGAAATAGCGAAAAACTTGGACTAACTATAAACTGTCAATTGGAAAGCGATAAATACAAAGTGAATATTATAAATTACTGTTGACCTTTCTCGCTATATGCCAAAGAAACGGTACATACATTCTTTAAAATAGGACATTCATCAAATGCGAAAATAGTTCTGCAAATAAATTGCAAGAAATTCGTGGTACATACACAATATAACTAATAAACCATATATTGTTATTAATCAAAGAGAAAAACATCTGCTTAATCTAAATGATCTGAACACTGAAGGAGGAAATTAATATGGAATTACGTTCCGTTGCTTATAATCCTGCACTTGGTATGGGTGGCATGACCGGCATGTCGGGAATGTCAGGTATGGCTCCGGATGCTCAAGGAATGGCAGGGATGCAGGGTGCTCAAGCAATGCCTGGAATGATGGGTGGTCAAGCAATGCCCGGAATGATGGGTATGCCGGAAGCGGGAATGCATCATGGAATGTATGTAGATCCTTGTTGTCCGATGCCTTGTCCCCCGATGCCGTGCCCTCCGGAACCAATGGTGCACTGCCCTATGCCAGAGCCAACTCCTGCTCATGAGGTTTATGTCGTTAAAAAAGGTGACACTGTTTACAAAATTGCTAAACGTTATGGAACAACGATGCAGGCGATTATACTGGCCAATGACTTGCGTAACCCAGACCTGATTTATCCCGGTCAAATCTTATTTATCCCTGGAGCTTCTGCTTACTAGACTTTTTTTGATCTCTGAAAGAAAGTATCATTGAAATCCCACGGAGACGCTGCAATAGCTTTCGCAAAAATATAAAAAGTAAATTAGCCCTATAGATTGCGTTTCGATTTCGATATGCTCCCCCTGTGAAACAGTCAAGATGGTAAACTGTTTATTACAGGGAGGAGCACTTTCATTTTTTACGTCTTTAGGGGCTTTTTTTGTACCCAAAAAGTTAGAATGCTTGGTCGAATTGACATTGTATAATCATTTTGCAATAGTCCTAATCGTATACATAAGCTACATTCAGCGAATAGTATAGGCGGTATTGCTTTTATGCAGGGAAAATGTTGGGGAAAGTCGAAATATCATAGAAAGATGGTGGAAGGAGTGGAAGCTGTGTCTTATCAGGTTGGGATTCTTGGCGGCGGGCCAGGTGGATATGTCAGTGCTTTACGGGCTGCTCAGCTAGGCTTATCTGTTGTGCTGATTGAAGGGGAGCGCTTGGGAGGTACCTGTTTAAACAAAGGATGTATCCCGACAAAAGCTCTTGTTAAAAGTGCGGATCTCTGGCGTGAAATCCAGCATGCTGAAGAATTTGGGCTGTCCATAGGAGAAAAAGGAGTAGATTATGCTAAAGTAATGGCCCGTAAGGATCAAGTGGTTAATACCCTTGTCGGAGGGATAGAGAAATTACTCAAAGCTGCCAATGTCCGGGTGATTAAAGGCTGGGGCGAGTTTAAAGAGCCGGGAAAGCTCGAAGTGACGACGGACTCAGGGCTTGAAACAATCGAGGCGGACAATATTATACTGGCTACGGGGTCAGTACCAGTTCGTATTCCTATACCAGGTGCAGCTCTTCCTGGTGTGGGGACGAGTGATGAACTTTTGAATGAAACGGAATTGCCGAAGCGTCTGGTCGTCATAGGCGGGGGCGTTATTGGTTTGGAATTTGCTTCCATTTTTCAGGCCTTCGGCGTAAAAGTAACCGTCGTGGAGATGCTTCCGACACTCTTGCCGACGATTGATGAGGAAATTCCTAAGCGTTTAAATCCGTTGTTTAAACGCAGCGGGATGGAGATTTTTACCAGGACGGCTGTCAAAGAGATCTGTCAAGAGGGTGACAACCTCATTGTGCGGGTCGAAGATGCTAAGGGAATAAAGGAGATTCCAGCCGACCGTGTCCTCTTTGCGACGGGACGCAAGCCTAATTTGCAAGGCATTGATACGGCCAAGCTTGGCTTGGAATTAGAAAGAGGCGCCTTGAAAGTCAATGCGCAAATGCAGACAAACCTTCCCCATGTTTATGCGATCGGAGATGCGATCGGAGGAATCATGTTGGCCCATGTTGCTTCAGCAGAAGGAATTGTTGCCGCAGAACACATAGCAGGGCGTTCTGTTTCTATGAGTTACAAAGCTATCCCCAGCGCAATCTTTACCCATCCGGAAATTGCCGCTGTCGGATATTCTGAACAGGAGCTTAAGACTTCCGGCATTGACTATCGGGTCAGCAAATTCCCCTTTTCGGCGAATGGCAAGGCCCTGGCCCTGGGCGAAAGCATTGGAATGGTTAAAATTTTAGCGGATGAGAAAGGGATTGTCCTGGGAGCAAGTATTATGGGACCGCAGGCCAGCAGCTTAATTGCAGAATTGGGGGTCGCTGTGGAAAAGGGACTTCACGCCGAAGACATCGCCCGAACAATACACGCCCACCCTACACTTCCCGAGACTATCATGGAGGCTGCCCATGGGATTATGGGAAAACCATTGCATATGGTTTGAGGTAGCTGTTTTGTACCTGGGGACAAACTTAAGGGATTATAGTATTTTTCTTGGTGCCTATGATCAAAAATTTAAGAGAATTATTTACTAACAATGGTTGCTGCTATTTATGGCTGCAGCCATTTTTTTCGCCAAACCTTCAGGTATACCTGATGTGAACCGCTGGCCATAACGGTAAGTGGACGAGCTTATCATTATACTGCAGCTTATTATGCATACCCCTGCAGTGTGGATAGGCCGAGTGTGCCTGAAGCCAAGGACTTTATTCCTATTTTCTGATTTTCTTTGGAAAACTTTCATTTTAGAGCAGGAAAATCTTTTTGAATGGAGAATAGTGGGATGAAGTGGGGTAAAGTGGGGCGAACAACATGTTTATGGGGGAGTACATTCATACAATTGACGGGAAAGGCCGGCTGATTATACCGGTAAAGTTCCGCGAAGCCTTAGGAGAACGGTTTATTGTTACCAAAGGCTTGGATCATTGTTTGTTTGTTTATCCCATCGCCGAGTGGAATGTGTTGGAAGAGAAACTTCGCGCTTTACCGTTTACTCAACCTAATGTTCGTGCCTTTGTCCGTTTCTTTTTTTCGGGAGCGACAGAATGTGAACTGGACAAGCAGGGCAGAATTCTATTGCCGGCTAATTTACGCGAATATGCGCAATTAGAAAAGGATTTAGTTCTTGTCGGGGTGTCCAGCAGGGTAGAAATTTGGAGTCAGACACTTTGGACAGACTACAGTCGGCAGGCAGAAACTGATTACGCTAGTGCTGCTGAATCCTTGGTAGAGCTTGGTATATAGAAAGGAACGGGTTAATTTGGATTTTCAGCATGTAACGGTTTTGTTGCAAGAGACCGTCGATGGAGTGGTTACTGATCCTTCAGGAATATATGTTGACTGCACCCTTGGCGGAGCCGGGCATAGTCGGAGAGTTCTGGAGAAACTTGACTCCAAGGGGAAATTGATTTGTTTTGACCAGGATGAGCAGGCGATTTATCACGCTCAAGAACTTTTTGGCGGAGATAAACGTGTTTTGTTGGTGAGAAAGAATTTCGAAAATTTAGAGAAGACCCTGGCAGAACTGGATCTCCGACCTGTCAAAGGTATTATTTTTGATCTGGGAGTCTCCTCTCCTCAGCTGGATGAAGCTGAGAGGGGGTTCAGTTATATGCAGGATGCACCTCTCGATATGCGTATGGATTCGGAAAATTCTCTCACAGCGAAAGAGATCGTGAACACCTGGCACGAAGAAGATTTGGCTAAGATTATCTGGGATTATGGGGAGGAAAAATGGGCCAAGCGAATTGCCCAATTTATAGTCCAAAAACGCCAGGAGAGGCCGCTGGAAACGACGGGAGATTTAGTAAACGTCATAAAAGCCGCAGTTCCTGCGGCCGCTCGACGAGACGGCCCCCATCCGGCTAAACGAACGTTTCAGGCCATTCGCATAACGGTAAATGATGAGCTGGGAGTCCTCGATCGTGTTTTGGATCAAGCTCTAAGGTGCTTGGACCAGGGAGGTCGTTTGGGCGTGATTACGTTTCACTCCCTTGAGGACCGAATTGTCAAGGAACGAATGAAATCTTGGCTGGGGCGCTGCACATGTCCTCCGGAATTACCGCTTTGCCGGTGCGGAGCTAAGGCAGTGGCTAAAGTGTTAACACGCAAACCCATTTTCCCTACTGAAGAAGAGATTGAAACAAATCCGCGGGCCAGAAGTGCAAAATTGCGGATTGCTGAAAAAATATAAGGGTCTAAAGCAAAAGGAGGAGGAATACCCTTGGTAGTGGCGCAGGAAAAGATAATGTATCAAGAGCCGATAGACTTAAGATCTGACGGACAAAGCCAACGAATTGTAAAAAAGAGAAAAAGGTCGTCTCATCATGGGAGAAGTATTTTGATGCTGGCCTTCGTAGTTGGATTGACTGGAGCTGTCGGAGCAGAAACGATTCAACTGACGGTTGTTAAAGGCGCACAAATCAGATCTTTACAGAAGGATATTTCTACGCTTAAGGAGCAGAAAGATCTTCTCCAGTTAGAGGCTGATAAATTGCGTTCGGTGAGTCGGATTGAAAGCGTTGCGCTGTCTATGGGCATGGAAAAGCCAGCGGGAACAGTGTATATGGCAGGTACTATTTCTGCAGTCAAAAATCAAACGGGGAATACGCCGCCCAAAGCTACCAACACACAAACTGCTGAGGCTAAACCAACACCACTGCATCAATTTTCAAAGCTATTTACGAGTTTCTTTGCTTCTACACAACGTTAAGAAGAAGGGCGCTTTGGGTACGCAGGAATCCCCGGAAAGGTAGGGGTGAGGACACGTGAGTCCTTTAGTTGTCATGCGTAAACGAATCGCTTTTCTTTTTTTCTGTGTCTGTGCCTTTTTAGTTGTCCTAATCATTCGTTTGGGTTTTGTACAGCTAAGTCAAGGGGCTGATTTGCGTAAGAAAGCTGATGATTCACATTATCGGGGGGTTCCGGTAGCTCCAAAACGAGGAAATATTGAGGACCGGAATGGAAATGTTTTAGCCATGAGCATCAGCAGTGAGACGGTTTACGCAATTCCTGCCGAGGTGAGACAGTCAGGCAAAGCAAAGGAAACAGCCCTAACTTTGTCTAAACTCTTGGGAAAATCTGAAGCAGAGATAGAAACGCGAATTACTAAGCGTTCAGCTTTAGAATATATCCAAAAGCAGGTTAAGCCTGAAGTTGCGGCCCAAATTAGAGCGCTAGCGCTCCCAGGAATAGGGACTACTGAGGACAGTCAACGGTATTATCCCCAAGGAACCTTAGCTTGTCATATTATCGGATTTGCTGGGATTGACAATCAGGGGCTTGAAGGAATAGAGTTAACCAGGGATTCGGAGCTGAAAGGGGTTCCGGGGAGTATACTCCAGGAATTCGGAGCCAATGGCATCCCGCTGCCCCAAGCTGAGCATCAGTATTTGGCGCCTAAGCAGGGGGATACAGTGCGTTTAACTATTGACGCCAATATCCAGGCTTTTGCCGAACGGGAATTGAAGAAATTAATGGCCGGTCAAGGTACTAATATGAACGGACAATCTCCGAAAAGTGCCTCGATTTTAGTAATGGATCCTAATACCGGAGAATTGCTTGCTTTAGCTTCCGCTCCTGGATTTGACCCCAATCATTATCAGGATGCTGATCCCAGCGCGAGGAGAAATATCGCCGTTCAAAATGGTTATGAACCGGGATCAACTTTTAAGATCATTACCTTGGCTGCAGCCTTACAGGAAAAGAAAATTAAACCAACGGAACATTTTTTTGACAAGGGTGCTTATACGGTTTTAGGTAAGAACGTGCGCTGCTGGAAAGCTGGAGGGCATGGTGATCAAACGTTTGTGCAGGTCGCGGAGAATTCCTGCAATCCCGGTTTTATCGAAATGGGACAGCGCTTGGGAATGGACACGTTTTATAAATACTTGCGCGAATTCGGATTTGGACAAAAAACAGGAATTGAGATGTCCGGAGAGGCTCGGGGCATTTTAGCAAATAAGAAAAAAGCGACAGCTTTAGATTTGGCAACCATGTCCATAGGGCAGACGAATAATGTCACGCCTATTCAGCTTTTGACGGGAGTTTCTGCTGTGGCCAACGGCGGAACGCTATTGAAGCCACAGTTGGTGAAAGATATTGTCGGACCAAGCGGACGAGTCGTTACTCCTTTCAAGAAGGAAGAGGTCCGCCGCGTCATCAGTGAAGATACTTCCAAATTGGAACGGGAAATTCTGGAGTCTGTTGTTACGAATGGGACGGGACGACGGTCTTTTCTTCCCGGATACCGGGTGGCGGGAAAGACAGGAACGGCTCAAAAAGTCGTCAATGGAGCCTATATTCAAGGAGAATACATTGCGTCCTTTGTGGGCTTTGCTCCGGCAGATAAGCCACGCTTGGCTATCCTGGCGGTAATTGATGGAGTGCCCTTTTTTGGAGGTGCTGTTGCTGCGCCGGTGGTTCAAAGTGTTATGCTTGACTCTTTGAAATATTTAGGAGTAAAACCGGACTCCCAAGCGCCTTTGACACCAGGAAAACCGATGCCCGGTTTGGAGTTTCCGCCGCTGAAGAAAGCCGCAACGGTTCCTTCTGTCTTGGGAATGACCGTAGCTGAGGCTGAAAAAGCGTTAAATGGAGCTGGTTTTAAAGTTCAAATAGAGGGTCAGGGTGAGACGGTTCTTGATCAGATTCCTCATGGAGATTCCCAAGTTGAGGAGGGATCAAATGTACTTCTCTATCTTGGCAAGGACGCAGCTGCGCCCACACTTGCTCATTGGTGGGAGGATGACGATGAAGACGTCGAAGCGATTAATAGTTTGGCAGGGCGTATCCCTATTTCGGCGAGCCCTTTGGGACAATAATGAAAAAGTCAGGTCTGCTGTTGGTATTAATTGTCTATACTAATTAAAAAAAGCGTATGAAGGGATGATGAGGTATGCCAGCGATGGCAAAATCACTGTCTGAAATAATGAGTGACGTTGAAGTTCAGGATTCATCGGGGGATATTGAAGTTTTAATTAAAGGAATAGCCATGGATTCCCGCCGCGTGAAAGAAGGAGACCTTTATGCCTGTGTTCCCGGCTTTAAAGTGGATGGACATGATTTTGCTGCAGCTGCTGTTGAATCGGGAGCAGCAGCCTTGCTTGTTGAACGCTTTTTGCCCCTCGAAGTTCCGCAGGTAAAAGTCGCGAGTGTTCGTCAAACTATGGGACCAATTGCAGCCGTCATTTATGGTCGTCCCAGTGAGCGTTTAGAATTGATCGGTGTGACGGGAACCAACGGAAAGACAACGATAACGTATCTCATCGAAAAAATCGCCTCGCATCAGAGGCAAAAAGTCGGTATTATAGGCACCTTGGGTGCTCGTATCGGCGGGCGGGAAATTCCGGGGGAAAGAACCACACCGGAAGCTATAGAGGTTCAGCAGCTCTTAGGAGAAATGGTCTCTGAAGGGGTAAGTGTGGCCGTCATGGAAGTTTCTTCCCACGCCTTGGATTTAGGACGGGTAGCCGGCTGTGAATTTGATGTGGGTATTTTTACTAATTTAACACAAGATCACTTGGACTATCATAAAACTATGGAAGAATATCTAAATGCCAAATCTAAACTGTTTGTCAATCTTAGGGGTGAAAAACAACCGAAATTTAGTATCCTTAATGGAGATGATCCGGCATTTTTGAAATTAGTTAAGGTATCGAGCGCTCCAGTGGTAACTTATGGAATTAATAATCAGGAGGCAGATTTTCGGGCAGGGAAGGTGCGAGTTACTGCTGACGGCGTGCGTTTTCAGGTTTGTTTTAAGGAGAAGATTCAGGACATCACCTACGCTACACCGGGTTTTTTCAGCGTCTATAACGCCCTTGCGGCTTTTGCCTGGGGAGTGGAGCGTGGCTATGATCCTAAAGACGTGGCTGAGGCTCTGGCAGAAATCCCCGGCGTTCCGGGGCGTTTTGAAAGCGTTCGCTGTGGGCAGCCTTTTCAGGTGATTGTTGATTATGCCCATACACCTGACGGCTTGGAAAATGTTGTTCGTACAGCTCGGGATTTTACTCAAGGAAAGCTGATTACGGTCTTCGGCTGCGGAGGAGACCGAGACCGGGGAAAACGGCCTCTAATGGGGAAGGTTGCCTCCCAAGGGAGTGATTTCTTGATTGTGACGTCGGATAATCCTCGAACTGAAGATCCGCAGCTGATTATTCAAGAAATACTTCAGGGCCTCTCAACTATAGATTACCTGGCATTGCCTGATCGCAGAGAAGCCATTGAAAAAGCATGCCATATGGCAAAACCGGGAGATACGGTTTTAATCGCCGGCAAGGGTCATGAAACCTATCAAATTTTTGGAACAGAGGTTCATCCCTTTGACGATCGTGAAGTTGCCCGGGAATCCTTAAGGAGGCTGGGATATGCTTAAATGGACGGCTGAGAAAACAGCTCAGATCACCAACGGGTCTTTATACGGAGATCCGAAGATTGAAGTGAGAGGATGTATCCTTGATAGTCGTCTGGCACGGGGCGGAGAGATGTTCTTTGCTCTTCCCGGCGAACGAGTCGACGGACATGAGTATATTAATGCTGCTTGGGAAAAAGGGGCAGCTTTGGTTATTGCGGAAGAGGGATACTTTAAAAACCGAGGACAGATCCCACGGGCCCCTGAGGGGAAAGCGCTCCTTTTGGTTAATTCCGGGCAGGAAGCTCTTCAAGAGCTGGCCCGTTTTTGGCGCATCGAACTTGGAGCGAAGGTTGTTGCGGTCACGGGAAGCAATGGGAAAACCACAACTAAAGATATGATTGCCGCAGTTCTTGCTCAGCGTTTTCATGTCTATCGCAGTAAAGAGAATCATAACAATGAGTTAGGCCTTCCTTTAACGATTCTAAATACTCCTCCGGAGACGGAGATCTTAATTTTAGAAATGGGGATGCGGGGACTGGGTGAAATTAAGGCCTTGTGTGACATCGGGAAGCCTGACGTCGGAGTGATTACGAATATCGGCACAACTCATTTGGAATTGCTTTTGACTCAGGAACGGATTGCGCAAGCGAAGTGGGAACTTATTGACGCTCTTCCCCTTGAAGGTGCTGCCATTTTGAATGCTGAAGATGAACAATCTGTTCGGAAGGCAAGTTCCGACTCCCATGTGAAATTATTCTATGGTCTTAGTGAGGGATTAATCTCTTCCGATATCCGAGGTTCACAGCTTGCTCCCAAGGGAGCTCTGGGGACGGAATTTCAAGTGAATTACCGCGAGCAGAATGAAGATGCATTTCTGCCCTTGCCGGGCAGGCATAATGTTTTGGATGCTCTGGCAGCCCTTGCCGTCGGGACAGTTTTTAATGTTTCTTTAGCTGAAGGGTGCAAAGGTTTGCGCGAACTGGAACTGTCCAAAATGCGCTTAGAGCTGCGGCCCGGAATTTCTGAAACGACGCTGATTAGTGATGTCTATAATGCCAATCCTGTCTCCATGCAAGCTTCTTTGAGAATTCTTAGGGAAAGGGCAATGGGAAATAAAACTATTGCCATTTTGGGGGAAATGTACGAGTTGGGTTCCTCTGCAGTATCCGGACACCGTGAGGTTGGCCAAACTGTTGCCGAACTTGGAATCGGTGCTTTGATTACGGTGGGGAAATTGGCTCAGGATATAGCTTATGGAGCGCGAATGGCCGGATACCCTACAAATCAGATATATATGTTGGAAACTCGTGAAGAGGCTGTCAGCATAGCCCGCGATCTTCTGACAGATTGCGGTCCCGGAACCTGGGTGCTCATAAAGGGTTCGCGGGGAATGAGAATGGAAGAGATCACCTCACAACTCGAAAGATCAGAGAAAAGGATGGAATAGCGCATGTCTGAGCGTTTGGTCATGGCTGGAGGGTTAGCCCTAATAATCACATTAGTTTTAGGCCCTTTTTTAATCCCTATTTTAAGAATACTAAAGTTCGGTCAAACGATACGGGATGATGGTCCCAAACGACATCTGCAAAAGACCGGGACACCGACTATGGGAGGCATAATTTTTCTCGTGGGGATTATTGCCAGTTCGCTGTTTTGTGCAGAACAACCTACCTCCCTGGAAATGGTGACTCTTGTCGGAACCACGCTGGGTTTTGGACTCATCGGGTTTATTGATGATTTCATTAAGGTCGTTATGCATCGTTCTTTGGGGCTTCGCGCCTATCAAAAACTTATTGGCCAGTTTGCCTTGGCCTTTGTGCTTATGTGGATATCGGTTCATTGGTTAGGCAGAGGGACTGATGTCTCCATTCCTTTTACCTCAGTGCATCTTGAATTGAGTTGGTTTTACTATATTGTAATTTCACTAGTCATTGTGGTTATGACCAACGCTGTAAATCTTACCGATGGTTTGGACGGTTTAGCTGCCGGAAGTACAATGATTGCCGGAATGGGCTATATTGTGATCGCCCTGATGGCAGCTATTCAGGGAGTGGCGGTTTTAGCTCATGAGACGGATATGGCCGTTTTCGCCGCTGCTTTGGCCGGCGGGTGTTTAGGATTTTTGCGCTTTAATGCTCACCCTGCCCGCGTGTTTATGGGCGATACCGGATCTCTTGCTTTGGGCGGGGCTTTAGCTTGCCTGGCAGTTCTTACTAAAAGCGAATTTGTTTTTATTATAGTTGGTGGGTTATATGCCGTGGAAGCACTCTCAGTTATTATTCAAGTTGCTTCCTTTCAGACTACCGGGAAAAGGGTTTTTCGCATGAGCCCTCTCCACCATCACTTTGAACTTGGAGGTTGGAGCGAGTGGAAGGTGGTTCTAGTTTTCTGGGCGGTGGCTTTAGCATGTACGATTCTGGGAATTGTTGCCTACATGCCAACCCTAAGCTAAAAGCCGGGCGTGTCGGGGGGAGGGTCCTTTTAACACGTTAAAAGGACCCTCCCGGTAACACACCGGTAACACACATAAAAATGTGTTAAAAGGACCGTCCCCGTAACATACGTAACATAATTTGATAATGGAGGATACTAAAGTGAACTGGATAAAGAAACGTGTTTTGGTGATCGGGGCAGGCCTTAGCGGTCAGGCTGCTGTGCGTAAGCTCCAGAAATTGGGGACGGAAGTTTTCTTGACTGATGGCAAGCCTTTAGAACAACTTGAAGGCGTCGAACGCTTGAATCTCGATGATAAACATTTGCTGACGGGCTTTGTGCCAGAGTATCGAGACATTAACCCGGATCTTTTGGTATTGTCGCCGGGAGTATCGCCCAAACTTTCCCTGGTTCAAGACGCTTTAAGTCAGGAGGCAGAGGTGTGGAGCGAGGTTGAACTGGCGATGTTTGATTGTCCTGCTCTTAGTGTTGGTGTTACAGGGACCAATGGCAAAACGACAACGACGTCCTTAATCGGAGAATTAGCCAAACGGACAGGCAGGCCAACTATCGTTGCGGGCAATATCGGAGTCGCTCTGAGCGGACAAGTTGAAGGATTGGATGAAAAGGGAATCGTTGTTGCAGAGTTATCAAGTTTTCAATTAGAGTTTATACATAGACTTCGTGTTCATATTGCAATATTATTAAATCTCACGCCTGATCATCTGGATCGACATGGTTCGATAGAAAATTACTTGGCAGCAAAAGCTCGAATATTTGAGAATCAGAGGGAAACTGATTTAGCCATTTTAAATTGGGATGATCCCTATGTTCGTAAGTTGGGAGCGACATTAAAGGGCCAGGTTCTTTATTTCAGCCCCACATCATTGCTGGAAAATGGGATTAGTCTCCATCAAGACAACATCGTTTACGCGCAAAACGGTACAATCATTCCCATTATTTCACGTCGGAAGCTGCAATTACGCGGCGCGCACAATTTGGAAAATGTCATGGCAGCAGCAGCAGCGGCTAAGGCCTTGGGGCTTTCCTGGACTGAGATTGCCGAAGGACTTGCGGAATTTCCGGGGGTAGAGCACAGAGAGGAAATTGTCGGGACCTTTGACGATATTCTTTTCGTGAACGATTCCAAGGGAACCAACACGGATGCGGCTGCCAAAGCTTTGTTGGCTTTTGAAGAACCCTTAGTCCTAATTGCTGGGGGCAAAAATAAAGGGCTTGATTTTCATGATTTTATGAAACTTGTTAAAGAGAGGGTTAAAAGTCTGGTTTTGTTGGGAATGGCGGCGGATGAGATGGAACAGGCGGCAAACGATGAAGGCGTTGAGAGAATTGTTCGGGCTTCGAGTTTTGCTGACGGTGTTGAGAAAGCAATTGCTGAGGCAAGACCTGGTGATGTTGTTCTCCTGTCTCCTGCTTGTACAAGTTGGGATATGTTTAAAAGTTATGAGGAAAGAGGGGAATTGTTTAAGGAGTTAGTGCGTAGGCATTATAGGGAACCCATTGAACAATAAAGGGGGAACTCTATGTGCGAAGGTATCACCGACCGGATTTGGTTTTGTTGGGCGCGATTATTGCCTTACTGGGGATAGGCTTTATTATGGTCTATAGCTCGAGCGCAGTGCGAGGATACATTCAGTTTGACGATCCCTATCATTTTCTCAAGGCTGAATCGATTTGGGTGTCTTTGGGACTCTTGGCTATGTTTGTGAGTTATAGGGTTGATTTACAAATGCTGCGCCGATTCGCGAAACCAGCCCTATACATTGCTATTGTCCTGTTAGTGGCAGTTAAAGTGCCTGGACTTGGTCGGCGAGTAAATGGTGCCGATCGTTGGATCGGCCTTGGTCCTTTATCTATACAACCTTCCGAAGTAATCAAACTTTCCATGGTTTTAGTGATGGCGCATCTTCTGGCCTTAAACCCTCATAAGATTCAATCCTTTCGCAGAGGAGTTTTGCCCGTTCTTGGTCTGATGGGGTTAATTGCAGGGCTAATTATGCTCCAGCCGGATCTCGGAACAACCTTAGTAATTGCAGCGACAACCTTTTTTATGTTGATTGCTGCTGGAGCAAAAACTTCACATATTTTGGGATTGGGCGGAAGTGGATTAGGTTTGGTCGTAGCGGCAATTGCTGCTGCACCCTACAGAATGCGGCGGATTTTTGCCTTCCTTGATCCCTGGGCAGATCCTCTCGGCAACGGATATCAAACGATTCAGGCCCTGTTAGCCTTAGGGCCGGGAGGGCTATTTGGTTTGGGATTAGGGCAAAGCCGGCAAAAGTTTCTCTATTTGCCTGAGAATCATACGGATTTTATTTTTGCTATGATTGGAGAGGAACTTGGTTTCGTTGGGGCTACATTAGTAGTCATGTTGTTTTTCCTGTTCGCTTGGAGAGGATTTCGCGTGGCCATGAGATCAGAAGATGTTTTTTCCGGTTTGTTGGCAGTGGGTCTAACGGCTATGATATCCATTCAAGCCATGATCAATATGGGGGTTGTAAGCGGCGTATTGCCTGTAACAGGGATAACGCTGCCCTTTATCAGTTATGGAGGAACCTCCTTGGTTTTTACAATGCTGGGTGTCGGAGTCTTGCTTCGGATTTCCCGGGAAATTAGGTAAGGAAGGGGTATAGATCGGTGCGTGTAATGCTGACAGGCGGAGGAACAGGCGGTCATATTTATCCTGCTTTGGCTATTGCTAAGGGATTATTGGCAAGGGATTCCGGAACTAAGATCCTTTATGTAGGAACTCGAGAGGGAATGGAAGCTCGCTTGGTACCAGAGGCCGGCATAGAGTTCGCCGGAATTTCCGGTAAAGGTCTCCCGCGGAAGCTGAGCTTGGATACGATTAAGGTCATGGGGGAAAGTACAAAAGCTCTTTGGCAGACCAAGGAATTATTGCGTAAATTTCATCCTGACTTAGTTGTTGGAACGGGTGGATATGTATCCGGGCCTGTTGTGCTTACGGCAGCCCTGTTTCATGTTCCAACTATGCTTCATGAGCAAAACGCTTTACCGGGTATTACCAATCGTCTCCTGGCCAGGGTTGTAAAGCGGGTGATGGTTACGTTTCCGGAAAGCATGGCTCGTTTTGGAGCCCAAAAAAAGTTGGAATTAGTTGGTTTGCCGGTCCGTCCGGACATTGGCCGGGTGACTCGCAGCATTGGTGCTAAGCATTTAGGATTGCGGCCGGATCAGTTAACTGTCCTGGTTACAGGCGGAAGCCGCGGTGCCAGAACTCTGAATCGGGCTATGACCGTGGTCCTGGAACATCTGCTTCAACATCCGGAGCTACAGGTGATTTGGGCTACCGGGAATGTTACGTATCAGGAGACCATTGAGGGGTTGGATGCCCAAGGGATCCCCTGGAAAAGTCCCCGATGGCGTATCCTTGAGTATTTAAAAGATATGCCTGAAGCCTTGGCCTGTTCTGACCTCTTTATAGGCCGTGCCGGAGCCGCATCTTTAGCTGAAATACAAGTTGCCGGCGTTCCCGGTATTTTGGTACCCTATCCATTCGCTGCTGAGAATCATCAGGAATATAATGCCCAAGCTATGGTGAATTCCGGCGCTGCCCGAATGATCTTAGACCGTGAATTAACTGGGGAAAAGTTATGGAAGGATGTTGAGGAATTAATTTCTTCCCCCTCTCGGTTGAAAGAAATGGGCAGCGCATCTCGTGTCATGGCTAAACCACAAGCGTTAAATAAAATTGTGGATCTTTGTTTAGAGACGGCATGGCACTAGTCCTTATGTCTCGAACATGAATAACCGACTTCTCCTTTGCTCACACCTTCTGGCCTCAATGCATAGGATATGGCAGTAACAAAGAAGAGGAGTGAGGCGTGTGTGGCCGAGAAGAAGATTGCTTTTAATTGCTCCTTCCGGAGCTCCGGGAATTGATGGGGCTCGAGCTTTCTTTAAGGAGATCAATCTCGATTTTCACGAAATTGATCCTGCAGCAACAGAATTAAGCCCTGTCTCGTTCCAGGATTGGCTGGAAAAACCATTTGCCTGCGGCGCCAATGAAACAGGCCCTTTTACCGAAGGCGTTGTTTGGCCAGGTCTTGACGATGATTGGCGGCCTCAGCAGATTTTGGAGTACAGCCTGCCGGTCCAATCTATTAATGTATATTTACATAATTTTTTTGAAGACGAAATCGTTATACCGTTTTCTGAGCAGGAAGTTTTGGCAGAAGGTTACCCCTTGGCTGGACATATCTTGAAGGAAGCAGGTTTTGAACCTTCTATCCTTTGGCAGACTAAGGATGGAACTTGGAAATGTGAGGAAAGGCCCGGTTTCATCTGGGTTCTGCCAAAGTCTTGGTTATTGATGCTGACGGGAAAAGAGACCCTGGGAAGAAGCGTGGCCGACTCTGGTCCAGAAGTCCTATGGAAACGAAACGAAATGGGGATTGACTTTTATAGGGGAGAGGGTGAGACTTATGTAGGGCATTTGCCCAGGCGTCCCAATCCTGCAGAGGAACCCTCCGCAGCGGCGTCAATAGCAATGTGCCTGAACTTGGGAGTTTCTTGGTTTGACATAACATTAGCCCTTAAGTCTGCTTGGACAGATAACATAATGACGGATAATTTGAGGTGGAATGGTAATGGTTTTGGATGGAATGCCCGGACGTGTGGAGAGGAATTATCCGCTGAAGGATTTAACGACATGGAAAATCGGCGGACCTGCTGAGTTCGCTTATTGGCCGCAAACGACAGACGATCTTAAAGAGGTCATAGAACGGGCTATGGCGGCCAAAGTTCCCCTTTGGCTGATCGGGCGGGGTTCTAATCTTTTAATTTCTGATCAAGGACTTCCGGGAATTACGCTGGTAACCACGTCACTGCGTTCTATTCACTGGGATGATTATTCAGTTCGAGTTCAAGCAGGGTACCCTTTGGCACGCTTAGCTCAGGAAACCGGAGAGCGTGGATGGAGCGGCTTGGAATTTGCACGTGGGATTCCCGGCTCTGTTGGGGGAGCGGTGATCATGAATGCCGGTGCGCACGGTGGAGAAATGGCTTCGCAAATCGAGAGTGTATTGATACTCACAACAGAGGGATCTTGGCGAAGGCTTAAGAGAGAGGAAATACTGTTCGGTTATCGATATTGCTCTTTGAGCGGAGAGGCTTGGATTATGGAAGCTACCCTTAAATTTTCGCCGGGGAACAAGGAGACCATTCTTCACAGTATGCAAGAAAATTTAAGACAGAGAGCTATTAATCAGCCCCTTGAGGTTCCTAATGCCGGGAGCATCTTTCGAAATCCACCCGGTGATTCTGCAGGGCGTTTGATTGAAACTGCCGGTTGGAAAGGAAAGAGCGTCGGAGGTGCTCTGGTTTCAACGAAACATGCTAATTTTATTGTTAATACGGGTGGTGCTAAGGCCTACGATGTCCTTGCTCTGATCGGGGAGATTCAGGAGGATATTCAACATAAATATGGGATTGCTTTGCAGACAGAAATAAAATTTTTGGGGAAATAAAAGGTTTATCAGTAAAGTAGTGACACCAAGGAGGAGAAAAACTATGGCTATGGATCGCTATGTCATTACGGGAAAACAAAGGTTAGAGGGAACAATTCGTGTCAGTGGGGCCAAAAACTCTTCCCTTCCTTTACTAGCCGCAACTCTGCTTGCCGAAGGAACCTCCACATTGTTAGAAATCCCGGCCTTGGCAGATATCAGACATATGATTGAGGTTCTGGAACACTTGGGCTGCAAAGTACAACGTCAAAATGAAGGGTTAACCATCAATGCAGCAGCCTTGGAATTTTGTGATGTTGATGAAGAGCTGATGCGGAAAATGCGTGCCTCTAATTTAATTTTAGGGCCTTTATTGGCACGCTACGGACGGGTGAAAATTTCAAGGCCCGGCGGGTGTGCTATAGGATCTCGGCCGATGGATCAACATATTAAAGGGCTGCAGCAGCTTGGAGTGAAAATTAAAGAAAGACATGGTTATATAGAAGCTTGGGCAGATCGCTTAGAGGGGGCGGAAGTTTATCTTGATGTACCGAGCGTAGGGGCTACCGAAAACATCATGATGGCAGCAGTTCTAGCAAAGGGAACTACGGTGATCCGAAATGCGGCTCGTGAACCGGAAATTGTTGATCTGCAAAACTTCCTCAATAAAATGGGAGCCAAAGTGCGTGGGGCGGGAATGGATGTCCTGAGAATTGACGGGGCAGACTTCCTTAAACCGGCTGAGCACACAGTGATCCCGGATCGAATTGAGGCTGGAACGCATATGATTGCAGCCGTCATGACTGGGGGAGATTTAACGATCGAGAATGTTGTCCCGGAACATCTAGAGCCTGTTATTGCTAAATTACGACAGGCAGGGGCTAAGATCACGCTCCTCGATGATGCAGTTCGGGTTGTGCGGAAAGGCAAAATTCATAGCATCGATCTTAAAACAATGCCATACCCCGGATTTCCGACCGATATGCAGCCGCAGTTTATGGCTATGTTGGCCTGCGCGGAGGGGACCAGCGTTATCACTGAAACGATTTTTGAAAACCGTTTTCAGCATGTCGATGAGTTGTGTCGGATGGGCGCTCAAATTAAGGTTGAAGGCAGAACTGCCATTATTCGCGGAGCTGAAACTTTGGAGGGAGCCTTCGTAGAGGCCACAGATCTAAGGGCCGGGGCAGCTCTTTTTCTGGCCGCTTTAGCTGCTGATGAAGCGACGGTCTTGGAAAGAGTCGATTATATCGATCGTGGCTATGAAAATTTAGAAGAAAAATACCGTCATATAGGAGCCAAATTGCTGAGGGTCGCGCCTAAAAGTTAAAATTCCTTCACTAATGAGGAATCTGTAATATTTTGTTGGGAAAAAAATTTTTCAAAGGGCATGACAGAATAGGTTTGTATTCGTTATACTTGGAACAAGGAGGAATCACCATGACTTCCAAGAAAACAAATACAACCTTCCTCTATCTGACGGCATTGACTATATTACTCGCACTGGGTTTGGCCTTATTCTTTCGCTCCAGTGCGTTTGTCGTACGAACTATTAAGGTTCAAGGCCTAAGTATTATTCCGGAAAATGAGATCCTAAAATTAGCCAATGGAGTTCAAGGACAGAATCTGTTACTCTTCGATCAAGAAGACCTCAAGAATAAGATTTTTCTGCATCCTCTCGTCCAAAACGTAACCTTTACGAGGGTGCTGCCTCACACTTTAGTGATCCAGATTACTGAACGGACGCCTGTAGCATTGGTCGTTGTTCCAAAAGGAGTATTGGAGGTAGATGCCCAGGGAACTTTTTTACGGCGGTTAGAGAGTTGGCCTAAAACAGATCATCCGGTCATAACGGGAGTTAAAGTCTCGGATACTATCGGGCCGGGTCAGAATTTAAGTAATCCTTCTCTAACTGCGGCTCTTAGTTTATTAGGACAAGCTCCTAAGGAACTATTGGGGCAGATTGGAGAACTTAATGTTAACTCAGTCCAGCAAATGACGTTGTTCTTAACAAGTGGTGTTGAGGTTCGGCTTGGACAAGCAAAAGAATGGAAGGATAAATTAAATGCTCTTTGGCAATTAATTAATGATAAAGAGTATAAATCATTCCAACAAGGGGTACGCTATATTGATTTTACAGCGGCAAAACCGGTTATTGGCCGCTAAGTCGGGGGAGGATCTTATAAATGTGGTTACCGCTTTTAGGCTTAGTGCTAGGGTTAGCTATTGGGTATGTCAGCCCTTTTTCTGTCCCGATAGAATACGCTAAATACTTTTCTGTAGGAATTTTAGCTGCTTTGGATTCCGTTTTAGGAGGCATTCGTTCAGCTCAGGAGGACCATTTCGACAGTACCGTATTTCTAAGCGGGTTTTTCAGCAACATGCTTTTAGCAGCAGCTTTAGCCTACGTCGGAGATCGAATTGGGGTTGATCTTTATTTAGCGGCAATTGTAGCCTTTGGTGTGCGCTTGTTCAATAACCTTGGAAGTATTCGGCGTCACCTATTAAAAAAGTAGCAATACCGGGCATGAGTTATTCATTTTGCTGAAAGTTTTTATTATAAAAAAAAGGGATAACGCCTGTACATATAGAATTTGTAAGGTCATATGTATTAAAATGTTGAGCAAGAGATTTTAAGTTTTCGCACCGGCAGTTTGTTAGGAATTATAACCTATTGACTAAGGTGCTTTTAGAGAGAATTGTTATAACATGGTTCATTTTTCTTTGTGTTCGGTCAGAATAAGCGAGGGGGTTAAACCTAGATGCTAGAATTTGAAACTGATTTAAACCAAATAGCCGAAATAAGGGTAATTGGTGTGGGTGGCGGAGGAAATAATGCGGTGAATCGTATGATTACCGCTGGTTTACAAGGTGTAAATTTTATAACTGTTAATACAGATTCACAGGCTCTGCAGCTTTCACATGCGAGCCAAAAAGTGCAAATTGGGATAAAGTTAACTAAAGGTCTTGGAGCAGGCGCAAATCCTGATATCGGTGCTAAAGCGGCGGAAGAAAGCCGCGAAGAATTGGCTAAGGCTCTTAAGGGCGCGGATATGGTTTTTGTAACAGCTGGCATGGGCGGCGGTACAGGCACAGGAGGAGCACCAATTGTTGCTGAAGTGGCAAAGGAGATGGGAGCCCTCACAGTTGGTGTTGTTACCAGACCCTTTACTTTTGAAGGACGTAAAAGGGCTATGCAAGCCGAAAAGGGGATTGCTGAACTTAAAAGTAAAGTAGATACATTAATCACAATACCTAATGACCGTTTGCTCCAGGTTGTGGACAAGCACACGACGATCCATGAAGCATTTCGGATTGCCGATGATGTTCTGCGCCAAGGGGTACAGGGGATTTCGGATTTAATAGCAGTACCTGGGCTGATCAATTTAGACTTTGCAGATGTGAAGACTATTATGTCCAATACCGGTTCTGCCTTAATGGGAATCGGACAAGCTACAGGCGAGAATCGAGCCGTTGATGCGGCCCGTAAAGCCATCTCCAGTCCTTTGCTGGAAACGTCAATCGAAGGTGCCAAGGGAGTGTTGCTTAACATCACCGGTGGAATCAATTTAACACTCTTTGAAGTCAATGAGGCGGCAGGAATTATTTCTGAAGCGGCAGATCCTGAGGCTAACATTATCTTCGGTGCTGTAATCGATGAGAATCTTAAAGAGGAATTAAGGGTTACTGTTATTGCCACTGGTTTTGACCAGCAATACGCAGGCCTTTCGGGAGCGCAAAGTAAGTCTCAGGAAACTACCATCATTAAACCGGTAACAAAAGAAGTGGATATTGATATTCCCGAGTTTCTGCGGCGCCGAAAGTGAACTCGTTCAGATAAAGCTGAACATCGGGGCTTCACTCCCACTTGAAGAAGTAGGAGCCTTGCGATTGAATGAAACATTTAAATGAACCATCGATCTTAGCTGGGGGCCGTGTACAAACTTAACTCAAAAAATCCAAAGTGGATGCAAATAACCAAAGGCGTTCTCGCTTCACTAGTAGTGGAGTAAGAACGCCTTTATTTAATGATTTGGCAAGCAAAATTGGAGATTCAAGGAGGGTGCTAACAAGTTTTGGTAGGTCCTTTTGGCTAGTTTTATCCTTAATTATCGAATTGACTAAGGCAGGCAGTCACAAAGGAGTATGCTAATCAACCTCGTATTATAAGTTTTACATAGTAATTATTTTTAGAAACTTGGTTTACCACGAAGGAATTCGAAGAATAATGTAGAATGTTGCAGAATAATTCGGGAATTTAAGATAAGAAGGATGATGTCTGTATGGGATTATTCAAAGGTAAGACCTCCGAAGTTCTTACGCCTAATTCCGATTGTGAAAAAATATATAAGGCTTTAAGCCAATCTGATTTTACCAGGCCCTTGGAAGTCGATATTGAGCCTTCAAGTCCCCTTTACCCTGTGGTGGAAATTCTTAACCGCGTCATTGCCGAGAGACAAGAGGCATCTTCGGCTTCCCTGAAGGATATCGATAATTCTGTCAAGCGATTGATTGATATGACCTCAATCCGCCAAATGCTGCATAAGGTCGAGGAACAAGCGGATCATTTAACAGGTCTTGCTGCTCAGTCTGAAGAATTGGGCGCTTCTTCGGATCAGGTTGCCCAGTCTGCTACCAATTCCTCGGGGTTTGTTGAACAAGCAACCTCGGCAGCTGTTTCCGGAGGTGAAAAAATACAAGAAGCCATTCTCTTCGTTGAACGTTCCTTTGATGAATTTTCTGTAGTCAGCCAACAGGTTCAAGAAGTATTGAATTCCATGAAGGACATTGAAAAGATTGTGACGGTTATTGCCGGTGTGGCTGATCAAACAAACTTACTGGCTCTCAATGCAGCTATCGAAGCGGCCCGTGCCGGGGAGCAGGGTCGGGGATTTGCTGTTGTGGCGGATGAGGTTCGTAAACTTGCCGAACATACAACGACATCGGTGACGGATATTCGTCAGAAAATTGCTGTTCTTAGTCAGAATTCTTTTGAGACAAACCAGAAAATTGTGACACTATCGCAAACGATGTATAATGGTAAAACGATAATGCAGGAAGCAGCATCATCCTTAGAAGGAATTATCGAAAACTTTACGTCTATCACAGAGGATATCCAAAATATTGCAGCCAGCAGTGAAGAGCAGAGTGCAGCCGTTCAAGAGGCAGCCGGAAGCATTTCCACGTTGACTCTGGCTGCCGAAGAAATTAAAAACATAGCTGAAGTAACCGGTCAAGGAATTTATGATCTTAGTCGGGAACTAGAAACAATTCGTTCAGAACAAGTTACACGAGTTCCTACTATGTCCGATTATCAAGCTTTAGAATTGTGTAAGACAGACCATCTCTTATGGACATGGCGAATTTACAACTTACTTTTGGGGTACGAACATCTGACTGCCAAACAAATTGGTGACCATCATGGCTGTCGTTTAGGTCAATGGGTTGAAAGCGACCATTCGCTCCAATTCCGTTCCACCAATGTTTTGGCCAAGCTGGAAGCCCCGCATAAACTAGTTCATGAACTGGCTCGAGAGGCGGCCTCAGCGATTGAACAAGGTGATAAAACGAGAGGGGGAGAACTGCTGCATAAAATGGCTCAAGCATCACAAGAGGTGGTTGCTGTTTTACAAGAACTACAGCAAGAGTGTTAACGTAATTCTACGTAAGATCATTTTATGCCTGTCGGGAATGAATCAAGCATTCCCGACAGGTTTTTTTTATTCACTTCTCCCCAGAGGCTGGCGGGTGGAAGACTGTGTCTTCGAGCATCAGCTAAATAGTTCTGTTGAGATTTTCAGCCAGTTAAGTGCTTAGGGAATTCAGAGTGTCGTCGATACTTGGGGGCTTGGCAGCAGCCAAGTTTGATCTAAAACTACACTACTCGTATTCATTCTCCTAAAAAATCCCAAACAAGGTCACTGAAAGCGACAGCTTTTTCCTCCGTCGCTAAGCTATAATTTTTAGTATAGATCTGGAAAGGATGCGTCAATGAATGGAGCGATGACTTATCTCGATTTAGATATGCTCGTGAATGGAGGCGTAGATGCACTACTTCTTATTCTAGCAGGCCGAATGCTTCATCTGCCAATTCGATCGAAACGAATATTGGCTGGGGTATTGCTTGGGGAAATTCCGGTAATCTTAGTGTGTTATTCCGGTCCGCCCTGGACGACTCTGAGCAAGTGGCTCATCCCTTTCCTCATGGTTTTAGCAGCCTACCCGATCCGGAGTATAAAGGTTTTTCTTAAGGTCTTCCTGGGGTTTTGGCTTTTTTCCGCCGGACTCGGGGGGTTTGTTTATGCTTTATGGGGGTGGATACAGTTTGATAAGGGTCTGGGTAATGACATGCTTACCCTTGTCAAAGGAACTTTTTGGATTTTGCCCTTGTCAGGATTTTTATGGTGGATATTACAAGACCGCTGGCAGCGATGGCAGACAGGACGTTCTCGCTTAGAAAAAAACCTTTTTGAACTGGAAATTGATTTTGAAGGTGATGGCCAAAAACTCGTCAATTTTAAAGCCTTGTTGGATACGGGCAATCAGCTGAGGGACCCGTTGAATGGCAATCCTGTCTTACTTGTGGAAGAAGAGGCTGCAGCGACCTCGATACCCCAGGAAATACAGTCCTTTCTTGAAATACCCTGGGAGGAAAGTAAGGATCCATGGCCATTCTTATGGAAAGAAAATCCTAGTTTAATGAGACGTCTTGTTTTTATTCCCTTTCAAACTATTGATCGCCGAAGTTGGCTTCTAGGGATCAGACCTGCTCGGGTCACTTGTTTTGATAAGGATGGCCCTCGCCAAATCCAGGCAACTGTGGCTCTTGTCAAACAAATATTAAGTTCGGAGGGTGAATATCAAGCGTTACTGCACCCGGAACTATTGCAGAAAGGTGGAGATGAATAATTATGTGGTGGAGTAATGTTGTCGATAAAATTAGCCGTTTTTGGGTCGTGTTTCGCCAGAAATTCTTTTCGGCTCGAGGTATCTATTATGTCGGAAGCAGTGAAGCCTTGCCCCCTCCTCTAAATTCAGACGAAGAAGGGCTGCTCTTAGAGCGTCTGGAAATGGGCGATCCTTCGATCAGGGATATCTTAATTGAACGTAACCTCAGGCTCGTCGTGTACATTGCCAGAAAGTTTGAAAATACCGGGATAGGCATTGAAGACCTGGTTTCTATCGGAACCATTGGCTTAATCAAAGCAGTTAACACGTTTGATCCGCAGAAAAAGATTAAATTGGCAACTTATGCTTCCCGTTGTATTGAAAATGAGATTTTGATGTATCTTAGACGTAATAATAAGACTCGTTCTGAAGTATCTTTTGATGAACCTTTGAACATTGATTGGGATGGAAATGAGTTATTGCTTTCAGATGTTCTGGGAACAGAGAATGATGTCATCTCCAAACCTATTGAAGAACAAGTTGACCGGCAGTTATTGCATTTAGCTATGGAAAGACTAACGAACCGAGAAAAAATTATTATGGAATTAAGATTTGGCTTAGATAATGGGGTAGAGAAAACCCAAAAGGAGGTGGCGGATCGACTTGGTATCTCACAATCCTACATTTCACGACTCGAAAAAAGAATAATTCGCAGATTGCGTAAAGAATTTTGTCGTTTAGAATAAGTAAAACGGTCAACGGGCATACTTTCCAACAGAATTGTCTGGGGAGGTGCTCTTAAGTTGGCATTAAATAAAGTTGAAATCTGTGGCGTGAACACCTCGAAGCTACCTGTTTTATCCAGTGCAAAAATGAAAGAGCTGTTTGTGATTTATCAAGCCGGAGATCGCAGTGCCCGAGAAAAATTAATCCACGGGAATCTTCGCCTTGTACTCAGCGTAATTCAGAGATTTACAAATCGAGGCGAGTATGTTGACGACTTATTTCAGGTTGGATGCATTGGATTGATGAAAGCGATTGACAACTTTGATCTTAGCCAAAACGTAAAGTTTTCAACTTACGCTGTGCCGATGATCATCGGAGAAATTCGCCGGTACTTAAGGGACAATAATCCCATTAGGGTAAGCCGATCACTTAGAGACATTGCTTATAAAGCCTTACAAGTAAGGGATCAATTAGTTTGTGAGTGCTCGCGCGAACCAACGGTTGCGGAGATCGCCAGTAAGCTGTCCTTGCCGCGTGAAGACGTTATTTTTGCTTTGGATGCCATTCAGGAACCGATTTCTTTGTTTGAGCCGATTTATCATGACGGCGGGGACCCTATTTTTGTTATGGACCAAATCGGAGATGATAAACAGACAGACAATGGATGGGTAGAGGGGCTTGCAGTCCGCGAGGCCCTTAGACGTTTAAGTGAACGGGAAAAGCTGATTTTATCGTTAAGGTTTTTTAATGGCAAGACACAGATGGAAGTCGCCGATGAGATAGGGATATCCCAGGCCCAAGTGTCACGCTTAGAAAAGGCGGCTATGCAGCATATGCGCAAGTACGTTTAAGCACTGTGCAAGATCAAGGTCATCCCAACTGAACCCTTTACAGCCACTGCGGCTAAATTTGCCTGAACTGAGTCAGTTTATTCAATCGTAAGACTCCCTCTTCTACAAATGGGAGTGGTTCACTGATCATCCGCTGAAAATTAAAAAATATAAAAATCGAAGGCTATTTAAAGACCATCCCACATATAATGATATATGACAGTTGAGCCTCATCAGGGGGGATTAATCTATGAGAATCTCAGATTTGCGCTTATTGGATATTGTCAATATCAAGGATGGCCGAAGGTTAGGCCCAATTAAAGATCTCGATTTGGATCTAGAGAAGGGTATTGTTAAAGGAATGGTGGTACCAGGGCCTGCAAGAAGTAGTTGGGGACTTTTTGGCGGCGGAAAACCTGAGGATTTTATAATTCCTTGGGAACGGGTTAAGAAAATTGGAGTGGATGTTATTTTAGTTGATGCCCATGATCTGCCTGAATACCATCCGGAGAATGATGACCATCGCTAAGAGTACTTAAGTTGAATCAATAGGCATAAGTCATAGTTCTTAAATCTAAGAACATGTGCTTATGCTTTTATTTATATTTGTTCCGCAAAGGACAGGTTTTATCTACATATTATCCGGATATTCGCCAATGTTTTTCTAGTACTAGTCGAAATAGGACTAATAGCAGGTTTGTTCTTATGGTTATTAAATGATATATTAAAAAAGAAATTAAAGGAGTCAGAGGATGAACTGGAACTGGCAAAGAAAAGGAGAATTTACCGTTCTAACAATTTCAAAGTGGCTTGAAGAAGGAATTGATATAGGCTTCTCGACGCGCAAGGGAGGTGTTAGTCACTCCCCCTATGACAGTTTGAATTTAGGACTTCATGTTGGGGATGAAGCTGGGGATGTTTTGGAGAATCGTTCGCGTTGGCTTGGTCTGTGGGACGTCTCCTGGTCGGGAGCTGTCGTGGGAGAACAAATTCATGGAGCAAAGGTTGTATGGGTTGATGAGGAAGATGGCGGCCGAGGTCTTCGTGATCAAGAAACTGTTATCCCAGGTGTCGATGGTCTTGCTACAAAGAGTTCCGTTGGTCTCATGACATTTTATGCAGATTGTGTTCCTCTTTATTTCTATTATCCTGATCTTAAGGCGGTTGGCATCGCTCATGCGGGTTGGAAGGGAACGATGCAGAAAATTGGCTGCAGAGCCTTAGAGTGTTTTGAAGAAGCCGGAGGCTGTACGGAAAAGGCTTGGGCTGCCATCGGACCCAGTATCGGCCCCTGCTGTTACGTTGTCGATGAACGTGTTGCTAGTCAATTTCGCGCCAACTACGCAGAAACTCCCTTTTTGCGTCCGATCTCTGAAGGACAGTACCAGCTTGATCTGTGGGAAGCTAATAGGACTACATTGTTAGAAAAAGGTGTTTGCCCGGATAATATTGCAGTGGCGGCCCTTTGCACAAAAGATAACCCGGAATGGTTTTTTTCTCATCGTCGTGATGGTGCTCGAACAGGACGAATGGCAGGTTGGATTAGAATTGGGGGGATTTAAGTGGCAACAATATTAGTTGTGGATGATGAGGAACCCATTCAAGAACTGCTTAGATTCAATTTGGAAAAAGAAGGATATCAGGTTCGGGTGGCAAAAGATGGTCCGGAAGCCTTAGTGTCTATTGAAAAGGAACAGCCGGATTTGCTTGTTCTTGATGTCATGCTGCCGGGAATGGACGGCTTAGAGGTCTGCCGCAGACTTCGTTTAAATACAAAGTTTCAGCAGATACCAATTATTATGTTAACGGCGAAAGGTGAAGAGATCGATAAGGTTCTGGGTTTGGAGCTTGGGGCAGATGATTATATGACAAAGCCTTTTAGTCCCCGGGAACTACTGGCGAGAATCAAAGCTCGTTTACGCCGCATAAACGTCCCGGAAGATTCGGAAGCTATAATTGTACGAGGAGAGCTGCGTATTGACATTAACGGTTTCCGTGTTCTCATCCGAGGTGAAGAAGTTGAGCTGACGCCAAAAGAATTTGAGCTTTTACGCGTTTTTGCTGCCCATCCTGGCAAAGTGTATTCAAGAGATGAACTTCTGGAACGCATTTGGGGCTATGAGTATCATGGGGATACCCGTACTGTTGATGTTCATGTGCGGCATTTGCGGCTAAAAATTGAGCGTGATCCCTCGAATCCGGAGTACATTGAAACGCTGCGCGGAATCGGCTACCGTTTTAAAGGGTAAGAATATGAGCATAAAATGGCGCTTAACGGGACTGTACATTGTTATGACGGCCTTGTCCTTGCTTTTGTTTTGGGTTGGTGAGAGCGTAAAATTAAAAACGATCGGACAGCAAATAGACATTGAAGTCGTGATCCTGGCGATCTGCTTTCCGGCGGGGGCTGTTTATGTTTATGCCAGCTATTTGGCTAAGCGATTGGAAAAACTCCATCTGGCCACTCAACGTATTGCGAGAGGCAACTTTGAACGAATTGATTTTGCAGACTCTACGGATGAAATCGGAGAATTTACGGCAGAACTGAATAGTCTTTCGAGGCATGTGGAGATGATTGTCCAAAGCGGGACTCAAGAAGCTCACAAGATGGAGGCAATATTAGCAGGAATGCAAGAAGGCGTTGTCTCAGTTGATCATGTAGGCAGGGTTGTTTTAGTTAACGCAGCAGCGAATAGAATTTTTGGACGTCAGGATACGGAACGCAAGTTAAAATATTTGCTGGAGCTGACCTATGATTCAGAACTGGAACATTTAATTCATAACGTCCTTTCCGGAGAACCGAGTGCGACCAGGGAAACCCACTTTGGGCAAAAGACCATTCAAAGTCAAGTAAACCCGATTTTAAATGAACATGGCCAGCCGCGAGGGGCTGTGATTGTCATGCATGATGTTACTGAACTTCGTCGTTTAGAACAAATGCGCACGGAATTTGTTGCTAATGTATCCCATGAATTAAGAACTCCCTTAACGTCCATTAAAGGGTTTGTGGAAACATTATTGGATGGTGCGGCGGATGTCCCTTCGTTACGCGAACGTTTCCTGAAAATTATTCAGGCCGAGACTTTGCGCCTGCAGCGCTTAATTGAAGATCTATTAACGTTAGCTCATTTTGAAGGGCGGGAGAACCGGGGAGGACTCGTTTCCGGCAAAATAAGCTATCTTCAGCAAGCCTATAAAAAGATTCAGCCGGTTATTCTTAGTTTCGCTCAAGTCAAAAACATTGAGGTTGAAGTCAATCTTCCGGAGGATTTACCGCCTCTTTCCTTAGGAGAAGATCTGTTAAGCCAACTTCTCTTAAACCTTTTAGAGAATGCTGTGAAATATACAACTGAAGGAAGAGTATGGCTGAATGCGCAAGTTTTTCAAGAGTATCTTCGCCTGGAGTTTGGTGATACCGGTTGTGGTATACCTGAAGAGATGCTGCCAAGAATTTTTGAGCGTTTTTACCGTGTGGACAAAGCCCGATCCCGAGAACAAGGAGGGACAGGCTTGGGTCTAAGTATTGTAAAGCATATGGTCGAAGGAGTGGGGGGAACTATTGATGTTACATCCCAACTTGGTGTCGGAACTGTTTTTACCTGTGATTTACCCCGAGCCAGGTAGTGCTCCCTGACGATCCTATGCATCGAACATCAAAAAAGAGACGGGTTCTGGGAGGGGGCCATGGAGAAAAAAAAGCGAAAAAAAAGAAACCCATATGGGCTTTGGATCATCTTATTCTTAATCTTATTTGGGGGAGCTTTTTGGTACTATCGAGAGAATTTTTCCTCTGGGAATATAACCTTTACTGCAGCTCAGCCGGGGATCATTACTCATGAACGAAAGGTCTCTGCTGTTTTTGCGAATCAGGAGCAGCCTGTCAAAGCTCCCAGTTCAGGAACAATACAGTTTGTCGGCAAAGATGGTCAGCGTTTTAGACGAGGCGAAACCTTGGCAGCAGTTCATCAAAATGGCGCTGCTTCCGGAAGTAATCAGAGTTCGCTAAGCAGCACTGTGGTAACTGCTGATATGGGAGGGCTATTCTTTCATCAAAGCGATGGTTTAGAAACAATTATTACCAGCGAGAACATAATGTCTATGGATTTGGAAAAATTAGTTGCTCAAACTTCCCAGGTTAAAGTCCCTGGTCAGACGGTTCAGGCGGGAGAGATTGTGGGTAAAATCGTGAATAATCTTTCGCCGACGCTGGCTTTCCTCCAATTGCCAAGTATTGATGATATCACTGTTGGAAAAACCATCCGTTTAACAGCAGGAAATCAAACGATGGATGCTCAGATTATGCGTAAATCTGAAAAACCCATGGGTATAATCGTTCAGTTTCCTCATTACGTTGATGGGTCAGCAACTGAAAGACACCAAGAAATAACTTGGATCTATGCGCCCCAGACCAGTGGCGTTCTTATACCTGGAAGCGCTCTTTGGACACAGGGAGAGGAACAAGGTGTCTTTATTTCGACTGAAGGGGTAATCCATTTTAAAAAAGTTAAAGTACTTGATAAAAATGATCAACAAGCTTGCGTAGACAGTTTACCGGTGGGAATACCTGTTGTAACGAATCCGCGAAATGGGCTTGAGGGGCTAATTGCAAGGTAAAAAATATTAAGCTTCAGACTTTCGTAGCAGGAAACGGAGGAAAAGCGTAGAATTCTTTGCGAAGGGGATATTCAGGAAATGGAAGATTTGGGTATTCAACAACGTTTAATAGAAGTTCGTCAGCGAATTCTTCGGGCTGTTGAGCGGAGCAATAGAAATTATGCCGCAGTAAAATTGTTGGCGGTTTCCAAGACTCAGCCTATTCCAAAAATTCAGGAGGCTTATCAGGTTGGGCAGCGAGCTTTCGCGGAAAACCGAATCCAAGAATGGCAGGAGAAGGTTCCGTATATGCCGGATGATTGCGAATGGCATATTGTGGGAAGACTGCAGACTAATAAGATTAAATATTTGAATGACAAAGTTGCTCTCATTCATTCCTTGGATCGCCTTTCACTTTTAGAAGCCTTAAATGAACAAGGAAGACGACAAGGTTTGATCTGGGCAGCATTGGTCCAAGTCAATATTGCTCGAGATCCTGCTAAAGCTGGGTTAGCGCCCGAAGAAGTTCCGGATTTTTTAAACTCTATTAAGGATTATCCTTATGTTAACGTCCGGGGTTTGATGACCATCGGAGCTCTGGAGGCAAGCTTGCAAGAAACTCGGGAATTCTTCCGCCAACTGAGAAATCTCCGTGATTCTTTGCAATCTCAAAGCTGGCCTGGTGTTGATTTGCTGGACCTTTCAATGGGGATGAGCCGAGACTTTGAATTGGCCATTGAAGAAGGAGCCACTCTTGTTCGAGTGGGACGTCAGATTTTTGGTGAACGCGGATAGCCAGTAGGTTAGGTTAAGTAGTATTCAGCTCTAAGTAAAGAGATATATGAAAGGGAGGGCCAGGTATGGCAAAATTGATTGATAAGATGATTGGGATTATGGGATTTGCGGATGATGAACAGGAAGATGAAGTTTTTGAAGAACAGGAAAAAGAGAAAATTGACCAAGAAGAAGTACGTACTAGCAGAAAAAATGCTCCCGTTGTAAGTATTCATACGCAAAAACAAATGCGAGTGGTCGTTTTGGAACCGAATACTTTTGAAGATGCCCAAAATATCGCTGATCAGCTGAAATCCCGACGGCCGGTTATTGTCAATCTGGAGAATGCCGAGAAGGTATTAGCAAAACGGATTGTTGATTTTATCAGCGGGACAACCTATGCTCTAAATGGCAATATGCAGAAGGTTGGCAGCGGGATTTTCCTGTTTGTTCCCAATAACGTCGATATTTCTGGGGAAATGCGAGATGAGCTAAAAGTTAAAGGTCTGTTTTGGTCAAAATAGGAGGGATTATTAATTGATTTCTCTAATTGCGCAGATTATTGATAAAGTGATTACAATCCTGATTTTCGCCATAATTGTTCGAGCATTCCTCTCATATATTCCAAGATTAAAACCGAACCCTCTAATCACGATCATATATGATATAACCGACCCTTTACTGAAACCGTTTCAGCGTTTTCAGATTAGTTCAGGGGGTATGGGGCTGGATTTTTCTCCTTTGATCGCTATTATCGTCTTAAACCTGATTCAGTCATTGATTGGGAGGCTTTTCTATTAGATGAAACCTTCTATAGATCGCAGTGCGCTTGGGTTTTGGAACGAGAAAGACCAACGTTTGACGGCTGCTCATCTTTTAGATCAACTCGATATAGTACTTCGTCATAATACTAAACAGGTCACTCCTTTTTTAAGTTTTGCCCTGCGGGATTGGACTGAAGGGATTCTCAGGAAAGAAGGGTTAGCGTATTTACTGGAAGGCGGGTTTCCAGACGCAGAACGTGTTCGTATCGTTATTGGCCCATGGGGAGAGACACTAGATCCTGAGGATGCCAATTTGTCAATTCTTGAGGTTCTGCCTGCGAATCCTCAAGCTCGGCTCGAACACCGTCAGATTCTTGGATCTCTGTTGGGTTTGGGTATAGAGCGGGAGGTTTTGGGAGACATCCGTGCCGGTCAAGGCGAGTATTATATAGTAACTTCGGCCGATATTGCTCCCTTTATAATCGATTATTGGCAATTAGCCGGACGGGAAAGAATTAACGCAGCACTATGCAGCCAAAAACCGAATATTTCGTCTGACGAGGGAGAGGAGAAACGGGTTACAGTAAGTTCATCACGCTTAGATGCTCTTCTTGCCCATTCCTTTGGTGTCTCGAGGGCCTTAGCGCAGGAATGGATTAACCAGGGCAAGGTACGGCGCGAAGGCCTGGTAGTTAACAAAGCGGAGCTTAAGCCGCAGCCTGGAGAAACCATTTCCTGCCGGGGCCGCGGACGCATTAAGCTATTGGAGTGTACTCAGACCCGCAAGGAACGTACGGCTTGGCAGCTTATTCTTTATAAGTCACAACGCCAGTAGGAGGGAACAAAGATGCAAATGACTCCTCTTGATATACGCAATAAGCAATTCAATAAAGGGATTCGAGGGTATCAATGCGGAGAGGTGGAAAAATTCCTGGATGCTGTGAGTCAGGAATTTGAATCTGCCTACACTGAAAACTTCGAGTTACGCGAAAAAGTAAAAGCTTTAGAATCTGAAATTAGTCATTTCCGTCAAATTGAGAATACATTGCAGCAAACCCTGGTCTTAGCCCAGCAAACTGCGGAAGAAGTAAAGCAAGCTGCACGTCATGAGGCCGAACTTTTGTTGAAGGAGGCTGAACAGAATAAGTTAGCCAAAGTGTCTGAAGCTCAAGAAAAATGGGAAGAAATACAGGGAGACATACAAGAATTATCAAGGAAACGCGATTTGATTCGAAGTCAACTCAAGTCCTTTTTGCTCTCCCATCTTGATTTAGAAACGATGCAAGAGCGAAATGAAGGTATAGCCTAAAGGGTCAAGGCTACTGCAGTTGTTGCTAAGCTGTCTGCATTCGTGGTAAAATGTTCTAAAAGAGAACTTGGAAAGAGAAGGATTGTCACCGATGAATAGATTGATTAGTGAGATATCTTCTGACTTTCTCATTCAAGGATTTGGGTTGCATGAGGATGAAAGGAAGATTTTTGTTGGTAAAGTAGGAGGCCAAGAGATCCAGCTTTTACCTGACTTTCATGATTTAGACTTAGAGACCAAAGATTTGAAAATTCTTTGTGTGGGAATTGCTGAAGCCAGTAATCATTTTCGCCCGGGGGATGTACTGATGACCGGAAGCGACGATTTGCTTGATCGTGCATTTCAAATTATGGATGATCTTGAGCAGCGTTGTGTTGTGGTAAGTCTGATCCCTAATCAAGATTCCACTCATTTATACCTTTCTAAGGAAGCGATGGAGCCGCTGGTTCAGGAATGGAAACAACGTAAAGTCTCTTTTTTGTGTCTTTGGATGGTTGATCCCATCGATTCTGAGGGACAGGCGAAATTAGTCACGATTTTACGTAAGGTAATCTTGAAGGACTCATAACTAATTATTATATAAGTAGACTAGTAATTATTATTGATGAAATCGTTAGCGAAACGGTTGGCATGCGAGTGATCTCGTCCCTTTATGGAGGGACGGGATTTTAGTTATTTATGGAGTTTGAATTACAGAAGGTCCAAGGTTTGGAAACCTTGGTTCAGCCGGCCCAAGGGCAAAAATGTGAACGATCGTACGGTTGAGTATCTTTGGAAAAATGGTAATTGTCGAATTAGGTAATTAAATATTGAAAAAAATCAGTCAAACTTTTAAAAAGGGTATAGACGAAATGGAAAAAAAGGCATAGTATATTGTATAACGTAATAGTCACCGAATGATACTAGCAGGAGAGATCTGGGAGAAGTTCCAGACGCCGAAGGAGAAAATCTCTTGAAGTCGCTTTTCAAGGGAGGAAACTCTCAGGCAAAGGTACTGCTAGTAGACGGTACTCTGGAGAGTTTCTCTTCAAAGGGAACACCAAAGGGGAAGCCGGAGACGGCGAATCTCTCAGGTTAAAGGACAGAGAAGATGCGAAAGGCATCTTTTTCTGTCCTTTTTTGTATCTAAGGCGGCTAGCAAATTTTTTACGATGGGAGAGGTTAAGTTTCAGTTTTCAGTGAAAACTATACAGAATTGAGGAGGTGCCAAAATGGCAGAACTGAAGCGAACTCCACTTTATGAAGAACATAAAGCAGCCAAGGCAAAACTTATTGATTTTGGCGGCTGGGAAATGCCGGTTCAGTATTCCGGAGTGATCGAAGAACATCAGGCAGTACGAAAAAACGCAGGTCTTTTTGATGTCTCCCATATGGGTGAAATTGATGTTCGAGGAAAGGATGCTCTGGCTTTTGTGCAAAGGATAATTACAAATGATGCCAGTAAGCTGGAAAACGGAAAAATCCTTTACTCTCCCATGTGCTATCCGAATGGCGGAATCGTAGATGATTTATTGGTTTATCAGCATACACCGGAGCATTTTTTGCTTGTTGTCAATGCATCCAATACAGCAAAAGATTTTGCCTGGATGCTTGAGCAAGTTCAAAATTTTCAAGTCACCGCAGAGAATATCTCGGACCAATATGCCCAGCTTGCTTTGCAAGGGCCGCAAGCGGAAAAAATCCTCCAAGGACTGACCAATGTTGATTTGTCGACCTTAACGTATTATACGTTTCGCTATGGGGAAGTTGATGATATTAGGTGTCTGATTTCTCGCACAGGATATACGGGAGAAGATGGTTTTGAGATATATGTATCTCCTCAGTCTGCCCAACAATTGTGGCGCAGGATTTTGGAAGTCGGTTCAGCAAAAGGGATACAACCCATTGGCCTAGGTGCTCGAGATACCTTAAGATTTGAAGCCCGCTTACCCCTATACGGCAATGAATTAGGAGAGAGCATTACTCCTTTAGAAGCCGGACTAGGTATCTTTGTCAAACTGGATAAGACGGATTTTATTGGCAGGGATGCACTGCTGAAGCAAAAGGAGCAAGGCGTACCACGCAAGCTTGTTGGTCTGGAAATGATCGGACGGGGAATTGCCCGCTCTCATTATCTATTGCAAAAGAACGGGGAAGAGATCGGATTTGTTACTTCGGGATCCTACTCCCCGACTCTTGATAAAAATATCGCTTTGGGTCTTATGCGAGCGGATTTAGCAGTATTAGGTGAAACCTTGGATGTGATGATTCGCGGAAAGGCTGTTCAAGCAAAGATTATTCCCAGTTTGTTTTATAAACGGGGCTAGCGGATAAAATAACTAAAATATTGAGGAGGATGATACCATGAATCCAGTAGAATTAAAGTATAACAAAGAACACGAATATGCGAAGATAGCAGGGAATATAGTAACTTTTGGAATTACTGATCACGCTCAGGAAAGTCTGGGAGACGTTGTTTTCGTTGAACTGCCTGAAGTGGGAGCTGCGGTAACTGCAGGAGAATCCTATGGGACTGTTGAATCGGTGAAGGCAGTTTCAGATATCACGGCTTCGGTAAGCGGTAAGGTCGTTGAAGTAAATACTTTAGTGATCGATTCGCCGGAATTGTTAAATAGTGACCCCTATGGAGACGGCTGGCTGATAAAAGTTGAGGCAGAGGATTTGTCCCCTCTGGATACCTTAATGACTGCTGCTGAGTATGAGGAGTTTGTGGCTGAGGAGGAACATTAGAATGAACTTCGTGCCAAATACGGACAGCCAAAAAGAGCGGCTCTTAGCCCGTATTGGGGTTGAGTCCGTCGAAGACCTTTTTGCAGATGTTCCCCAAGAAGTTCGCTTAAAACGGCCTCTCCATATTCGCGGAGGAATGTCAGAACAAGAATTAGTCAAACATGTTAAAGGATTAGCCGCTAAAAATAAGACCGTTGAAGAGTATAGTTCCTTCTTGGGAGCGGGTGCTTATGAACATTATATCCCGAGTTTTGTGGATCAATTATTGCTTCGCTCTGAATTCTATACTGCTTATACGCCCTATCAGCCGGAAATTTCTCAAGGGACGCTTCAAGCGATCTATGAATATCAGACGTTGGTTTGTGAGTTAACGGGAATGGATGTTGCAAATGCTTCAATGTATGATGGCGCTTCCGCCTTAGCTGAGGCCGCACTCATGACCTGCGATGCCACAAAGAGAAACAAAATCTTAGTTATGGAAACAGTACATCCGGAATATCGTGGCGTTCTAAAAACATATTTGCCGCCGCGAGGTGTAGAACTGATCGAAATTCCGTCCAAGGGTGGAGCCACAGACTTTGAAGCCTTAGAAACTAAGCTTCAGGAAGGCATAGCAGGCGTTTTGGTGCAGACTCCAAACTTTTTCGGCAATATAGAAGAAGCAGAACAAATTACCCTCGCTGCTCATGGAAAAGGGGCACTTGCTGTGATGGCAGTTAATCCCGTGTCTTTAGGTCTGCTGAAGACTCCGGGAGAATGCGGGGCAGATATTGTTGTCGGAGAAGGTCAGGCCTTTGGAAATCCGCTTAATTTTGGCGGTCCATATTTAGGCTTCTTGGCGTGCCGGGACAAGTATGTGCGGAGAATGCCGGGAAGGATTGTAGGAGCAACAACAGATAAAAACGGGCGAAAAGGTTACGTTCTGACATTGCAAGCCCGCGAACAGCATATTCGAAGGGAAAAAGCTACTTCCAATATTTGTTCCAATGAAGCCCTTTGTGCCTTAGCTTTTACCATGCATTTGAGCGCTTTGGGAAAAAAAGGAGTTTCAGAATTAGCCAATCTGAATTTCCAAAATGCTCATTATACCGCTCGGGAGATCGTCAAGCTTTCAGGGATGAGTTTAGCCTTTCAACGGCCTTTCTTCCACGAATTTGTAGTAAAGACAGCAATGGAACCCTCGAAAATCAATGAGGCTCTTCTCAAAGATCAAATCATTGGCGGATTGGATTTAGCGCGATTCTACCCAGAACTTGATCATCATCTTCTCTTCTGTGTGACCGAGACTAAATGTAAAGCTGACATTGATCGGCTTGTGGCCAGATTGGGGGAAATCCAATGAAAGCATTAGAACCGCTAATTTTTGAACTCAGCGCTGGTGGCAGAAATGCAGTCAGTTTACCAAAATGTGACGTTCCGGAAATCCCCGTCGAGACAATGATCCCCGAGCATATGCTTACCCGTCAGGAACCGCAGCTTCCCGAACTGTCCGAGGTTGATGTTGTGCGGCATTTTACCCGGCTTTCAACCTTTAATCATGGAGTAGATACTGGATTTTATCCCCTGGGATCTTGTACAATGAAGTATAACCCCAAAGTGAATGAAACTTTGGCTCGTCTCTCTGGGTTTTCGGCCCTCCATCCTTATCAGCCGGAGGTCTTGACTCAAGGGGCTTTGCAGCTCATGGCCGAGCTTCAGGAAGATCTTTGTGAGCTGGCGGGAATGGATGGATTTACTCTCCAGCCTGCAGCCGGCGCTCATGGAGAGATGACGGGGATGTTAATTGTTAAAGCCTATCATGAACATAGGCAGGATCGGAAACGTACGAAGGTCATCGTTCCCGATTCAGCTCATGGAACCAATCCTGCGACGGCTGCTATGGTCGGTTATGATATCATTCAGGTGCCTTCTACTGAGCGTGGCGGCGTAGATCTGGAGGCTCTAAGAAAAGTTGCCAACGATGAGGTCGCTGCTCTAATGTTGACAAACCCCAATACCGTTGGCCTGTTTGACGAAAATATTCTGGAAATCACCAAGATCGTTCACGATGTCGGCGGCTTATTGTACTATGACGGTGCCAATACCAATGCCATCATGGGTATTGCTCGTCCCGGAGATATGGGGTTTGACGTTGTTCATCTTAATCTGCATAAGACCTTTTCGACGCCCCACGGGGGAGGTGGTCCAGGTGCCGGTCCCGTCGGCGTAAAGGAATTTTTGCTGCCCTTCCTGCCCAAGCCTATTGTGGTTAGAAGAAATGACGGTACCTTTGGCTTAGAGGACAATCTGCCCCTTTCAATTGGCCGGGTACGTTCATTTTACGCCAATTTCTCGGTACTTGTTAAGGCTTACACTTATATTCGAGCCTTGGGAGGAGAGGGGCTCAGGGCCGCGTCAGAAAACGCGGTGCTTAATGCCAACTATTTAATGCAAGTGCTCAAAGATCATTATTACCTGCCCTTCGACCGTACTTGTAAGCATGAATTTGTAATTACACCGAAGACCTTGAAATCGACGGGAGTTCACACCTTGGATATTGCCAAACGCTTATTGGATTATGGTTATCACCCGCCCACGATTTATTTTCCGCTGATCGTTGAAGAGGCAATGATGATTGAACCTACCGAAACGGAAAGCGCAGAAACTCTCGATGAATTTGCCCGGGTCCTCATTAAGATTGCTGAGGAAGCCCGTGAAGATGCGGATTTGGTTAAGAACGCCCCCCATACTACTTTAGTGACTCGTTTAGATGAGGTGGCAGCGGTGCGGAAACCGGATTTGCGGTATCGGAAGAAGTAACATTTTGTCAGGGAACTAGGGTGTTTTTAATATGCCGCTCTTTGGGGCGGCTTTTTTCCACACCCATGAGTTTTAAGTTAAGTGAGGATGAAGAGATGGAGCAAGATGATGGCTTGAGCCTGATTCAACAGGCATGGATGGTGCGACGGGCGAATTTTAACGATGAGATCTTCTTTGACTTTCCCACTCAGACAGAGAGCATCACTCTTACGGGTCATTCCTGTGCTCTAAATTGCGCTCATTGCGGCGGACACTACCTGAAGGGGATGTCTAGTGTTGAGGAGATTCAAATTCGTGGGGCTCTTAATCAGTGTTATCCATTTCGCAGTGCACTTATCAGCGGAGGGTGTACACGGGAGGGGAAGGTCCCTTTCCCGGAACATTTGGAATTTCTGCGCGGGCTTAAAAGAAATGTTCGTTTAAATTTTCACGTGGGATTATTAAGCAATGAGGAAGTTCCATTGCTAAAAGATTTAGCCGATGTCATCTCCTTTGACTTTGTAGCCGATCGGGAAACGATACGTGAAGTATATGGCTTGGAGTTTGGCCCGGAGGATTACCGTCGGGTTTTTCTTGCTTTGCAGGACGTATTGCCGGTGATGCCCCATGTAACTCTAGGTTTGAAAGGTGGAGAGTGGCAGGGGGAAGAGGTGGCTTTGGAAGTGCTTTCTGAACTGGATATCCGGGGCTTGATTTTTAATGTGTTTATTCCGACGCCAGGAACACGCTATGCCGATAGGCGGCCGCTGCCGGTGGAGGAGGTTATTGATTTTTTGGCTAAGGCAAGGATCCGTTTCTCCAAGATACCTTTAGTCTTGGGATGCATGCGTCCCAAGGGAAAATACCGACAGGTTCTGGATGAAGCCGCCATTGATTTAGGTCTGAATCGTTTGGTTATGCCGACTCCGGGAGCTCGGCGAAGAGCAGAAGAATTGGGTCTTAAGGTTATACGCGGTGAGGAGTGTTGTGCATTATGATACGATGTTCTCTGGGTACAGCTAAAGTCTTGGGCTTAAAAAGGGTTAGGGTTGATGTTTTGCCTACAACCGCCTATCTGATGGTCGGAGAACGCTGCCGCTTTAATTGTGCCTTCTGTGCACAAGCCCGCGAGAGTGGTGCTCGGGCAGATCTTCTGTCGAGGGTTAGCTGGCCGGATTATGCCAATGAGGTGTTCCTCCAAGGATTAAGGGCCACCAAGGCTAATATTGGGCTGCAGCGAATTTGCTTTCAAGTGGTTCAGGATAAAGCGGCTCTAGAAGAAACTAAGGATTGGGTTAAAGCTGTTCAATCAGAAACTGGACTGCCAATCTGCGTGTCGGCAGGTCCCCGAAGTCTCGAGGAGGTTAAGGAACTTTTGGATCTCGGTGTTGACCATGTAAGCATAGCTTTAGATGCCGCAACTCCTGAGATCTATGCCCGCAGTAAAGACGGGTCATGGCAGGAACGAAGGGATCTGCTTTTTAGATCTGCTCAGATGTTTCCTGGTCATATAGCAACTCATTTGATCGTCGGTTTAGGGGAGAGTGAAGAGGAAATGATCCATTGCCTGCAAACTCTCTACGATCACGGTGTTACCACAGCACTCTTTGCTTTTACCCCTGTACGGGGGACGCGAATGGAAGGAGTCGCTCAACCTGAGTTGTCTCATTATCGTCGGATACAGGTTGCCCACGATCTCCTCCGAAATCAATTAGAGAGGAAGGACAATTTTACATTTGAACAGGGAAAGTTGATCAGCTATGGTATTTCTATTGACGTGCTGAAAGAAAAAAGGGGAGGAATACCCTTTCAAACTTCGGGTTGCACAGGCTGCAATCGTCCCTATTATAACGAAACACCCGGTGAAGAGCTCTATAATTATCCGAGGCCCCTGACTCAAGATGAAGCGGTAAGGGCTTGGGATCAAGTTCGGAAAGGTTTAGAGAAATCAACGGAAAGTGAGTGATCCTATGGATTTTTGGCGTTACCTGCCTTATGCTGCAGCCTCGGGAGCTGAAAATATGGCTATTGATGAGGCATTATTACTGACGATGGTTCAAGCTTCTGATCCTCAACCCGTTCTGCGCTTTTATGGCTGGGACCCGGCAGCTTTATCCCTTGGTTATGCTCAAAGCTATGAGCGAGAGGTTGATGAAAGGGCCTGTCAGGCCGAAGGAATTGACATTGTGCGCAGACCGACGGGGGGGCGGGCGGTTTTGCACCAATATGAGCTGACCTATAGTGTCATAGCCACGGAAAAGGACCCTAACGTTTCAGGGACTGTAACGGAATCCTATCTAAAGATCAGCAAAGCCTTATTATCAGGATTTCAAGCCCTGGGAATTCCGGCAGAGATGTCCGTTGGCGGGGTTGCCAAAGAAACAACTACTGCGGCCTGTTTTGATGCTCCTTCTTGGTATGAGCTTGTTGTCAACGGCCGAAAATTGGTGGGGAGCGCTCAGATGCGGAAAGAGGGGATGCTTTTGCAGCATGGGTCCATCCTACTCCATTTTGATGCCGATCTTCTCTTTCGGCTTCTGAAATTCCCCGATGAAGAGCTGAGGGAGCGTTTGTTGAAACGATTTAAACGGAAAGCGTGTGCTTTGGATGAAATTTGGCCCCAGCCCATTGGACGAGAGGATTTGGAACGGGAGATTTGCTGCGGGTTTTCCAGAGTTATGAAAATTGATCTGCTTCAAAGTCAATTAACAGATACTGAAAGACTTTTGATGCAAAAAATTCGTCCCAAATATCGATCTGATGAGTGGAATAAGAAACGCTAAGCTAGGAAATTATTAACATAAATTTAAACTGGGATTTACGCTTGGATTTGTGTCGTTTTATGCTGAAATGGAGTATACTATTATTTAATGAAATTTTTACACCCGGAATTTGTTTCGGGCAGATGTTATCATTTCATTCGCAGTAACTATGGAGGGTGATAAATCTAATGGCTAGTTTTATGGTTCCGGTAGGTATCTCCAACAAACATATTCATTTGTCCCAGGCGCATATTGAAGAGCTCTTTGGCGCCGGTCATACTTTGACGAGAACAAAGGATTTAAGTCAGCCGGGTCAGTTTGCCTGTGAAGAAACGGTGACGCTTATTGGTCCCAAAGGTTCCATGCCGGGAATACGCGTTTTAGGACCGGCAAGAAAGGCGTCTCAAGTAGAATTGGCAGCCACGGATACCTTTAAGTTAGGAGTTAAACCTCCCGTTCGGGACTCCGGAAAGCTTGAAGGGACGCCAGGACTCGATGTTGAAGGTCCTAAGGGAAAAGTTCATCTCGATGAAGGGGCTATTATTGCAGCTCGCCATATTCATATGACACCTGAAGATGCTCAAAAATATTCCTTAAAGGATGGAGACCATGTCCGGGTTGTGGTTCCAGGTGTACGAGGCGGAATTTTCGATCAAGTTCTTATCCGTGTCAGCCCGAATTATTCCTTAGATATGCACATTGATACAGATGAAGGTAATGCTTTCAGTCTCGCCAATGGCATGCAGTTAGAGGTTCTTTTGGATTAGGTTTTTGAAATTCTTTATATTCTGTGGTAAATGGTGAACTTCGCGTCACAATTATGTGGCGCGGAGTTCTTTTTTGTACTATCAGAAAGTATAACTTTCGGTTGTATACTGCAAGAAGAGTTAATACGTGCGAAGACAGTGTCTTCGAGTGCCAGCTAAGTTTTCTTTATGTTATTTAGTTTTTTTGGGTAAATAGTCAGCGCGTGGGAACACTAAGATTATTGAAACGAGATCAAAAATTCAGGTGTTTGCTTGGAGATAATTGAAATAATTAGAATGTGATCAAAATGATTATTTTTGTAATTGCGAAACAGCTTATCTTTTAATCCTTAATAATTATGTACATTAGAAAGGGGCAGTGAGATGAATAATAGTTCTCGTTATAGAAAATTAATGGATACGCTGCGCGCTGAAAAGCAAAGCTTAATGGAGACAGCAACAGAACTTATTAATGGGGATATGAGGGAGTCCTTAGGTGAACTGTCACTAGCGGACAACCATCCAGCTGACGTAGCGACGGAGGTATATCAGCGTTCCCAGGATGTTGCCTATCATGATCGGTCTGTACATAGGATTGAAGCTATTGATGCTGCTTTAGAGCGTCTTGAGAAAGGGACTTATGGAGTCTGTGAACGCTGTGGTCAAGAGATCCCCTATGAACGGCTTGAACTTGTGCCCTATACGACGGTATGTACTCAATGTAGTCGTGAGGAAGAGAAAGAGGAGCAGCATTCTTTGCATCGTGAACCTGTCGAAGATGAAATTCTAAACCGTCCCTTTTCCCGAACGTTTAATGACGGGACGGCTCGAGTCGAATTTGACGGTGAAGATGCCTGGCAGGCTGTAGCACGTTATGGAACATCTGATTCACTTCAGGATTTAGGGACAAATAGAGATATATCAGATCCCAATGATTTGTATGAGGATTCTGATGAGGTTATTGGAGCAAGCGAATTTATAGAAACCATTGAGACAGGCCGAGAACAGGAAGGGCGAGGGAATACAATCCACTACAGTGAGAAACACGGGCGCACTTAGATGAATTGCCGGCGATAAGGAATAATTTGCTCTCCTTAAAACCCTGTGTTAAGATGAAAAAGAACAGGGGGGTTAAAGGATTGTTGGTCTGGTTTGCAATGATTGGCGTATGGATCGTTGATCGCCTCTTAAAAGTGTTGATTCAGAAGAATTTTATGCCGGGCGAATCGCTGATAGTCATTCCCAAGGTATTTCACATTACCTATGTCCTTAATCCAGGAGCCGCCTTCGGCTTGATGGCTGGACGCACCTGGATTTTTGTTGTTACAGCTCTGGTGGTTGTCGGCGGGGTAATTTATGGTCAATTTCGAATTCCCAAAAAAGAAGTGCTTCTGCGATTGGCTATTGGTATGATTGGCGGAGGGGCGCTTGGTAACTTATATGACCGGCTTGTGATTGGCCGTGTTGTCGATTATATCGACGTGCAAATTTGGCCCTATGTTTTTAATTTTGCTGATAGTATGATCGTTGTTGGCGTTGGGCTCCTTATGCTTAAGTTATATTGGGACGAAAAAGATCACAAAACCCTTGACCAGGATCTCAAGCCCAGCAGTACTGAGGAATAATTATAAGGTAATTGTTAAGTGAACTTGTTATGGGAACCGCTCCCATTTATCGAGTTTTTCTATAAGTGGGGGTGGGTCCTTCGTTAACTTCAGGTGGGGTAGAGTCCTCCTTCGCCGCTAAGTATTCCTATTGGGAAAGGCGGCTCGGCAATAATGTCCACTGGACATTATTGTGTCTGAAGCCCCGATGTTCAGCTTAAGCTGAACGAGTTCACTGAAGTGGGGGTCTTACGATTGGCTAAAGATTATAGGCGAATTTAGTCATGAAGAGTGGCTATTCATGAGTGAACGCAGATGATAGAATTTTAAATTTGGGATGGTTAGGATTGGCGTGGAAGTAGAAAAAGTTATTGGCTCAGAACAGGTTGATGCAGACTTCAACGAAGAAATTAACGAGATTGAGTTGGGAGCAGAAGAAAGTTCTGACGAAATTGAGAACTTGGGGTTTGAGCTTTCGGAAGGTATAAGACTTGATGTTGGGGTTACTAAAGTCTTAGGAAAAAGCAGGTCTTTTGTTCAAGATCTTATTGCCAGGGAATACGTTAAAGTTAATGGACAGATTAAAAAAGGAAATTATAAAGTCCACAAGGGTGACAGAATTGAAGCGTCAATTCCAAAACCTCGTCCGGCCACGGCAGAACCAGAGGATATTCCTTTAGATATCCTTTATGAGGACGAGGATGTCTTAGTCGTCAACAAGCCGCAGGGTATGGTAGTCCATCCGGCGCCCGGTGCTTGGACAGGCACTCTCGTTAACGCTTTGTTATGCCACTGCCGTAATCTCTCAGGAATTAACGGGGTTTTAAGGCCTGGGATCGTACACCGAATTGATAAGGATACTTCAGGAATTTTAGTAGTGGCTAAAAATGATGATGCTCACCAAAACTTAGCTGCCCAACTTAAAGTACACAGTATGGAACGAATCTATTTGGCCCTGGTTCATGGTGTGATCCATGAACCTTCAGGTACTGTTGATGCGCCCATCGGACGTGACCCGTCGGATCGCAAGCGCATGGCTGTTGTTATGAATCATTCTAAAACTGCTGTCACTCATTACAAAGTTCTGGAACGTTATCCGGATATGACTTTCATAGAAGCGCACCTGGAAACCGGCAGGACTCATCAGATCCGTGTGCACATGAATTATCTTAAGCATCCCGTTTTAGGGGATCCTGTTTACGGACCTGCGAAAAACAGGTTCGGGATAAATGGCCAACTTCTCCATGCGGCACATTTAGGGTTTAAACATCCACGGAGCGGGGAATGGATGAGGTTTGACGTTCCGGTTCCTGAAGTGTTCTCTAACCTCCTCAAGTGTTTGCAGGAAGGATTGACATTTTGGCCAACCTAAAGTAAACTTAATGACAGTTGAATGGCCTTTAAATGAAGTCCTGTGAGGCTTGGGAAGGCAGACGGAAGTAAGCTAAGGACTGTCTGCCTGGGGGAGACGGTCCTGTTTGTTTTGTCACTCTGATCTGTGTTCTAAAGTTACTCCAGAAGGAAGGAGATGGATACTTTGGAGGGAACGGTTAAAAGCAAAATATTGGATGCTGATGGAATTCGGCGGGCGGTTATCAGGATTGCCCATGAAATTGTGGAGAAAAATAAAGGAACTGATAAACTGATTTTAGTTGGGATTCGACGTCGGGGCGTACCTTTAGCAGAGCGTATCCAAAAGTATATCCTGGAATTTGAAGGAGTACAGTTACCCCTGGGGATTTTGGACATAACACTTTATCGGGATGATTTGAGTACGATTGATGTTCAGCCGGTTGTCCATGAAACGGATGTCCCGGTTAGTGTTGAAGGGAAAACGGTAATACTGATTGACGATGTTTTGTATACCGGACGTACTGCCCGTGCAGCTTTAGATGCCACCATGGATTTAGGCCGGCCGGAGCGGATTCAGCTTGCTGTATTAGTTGATCGTGGACATCGGGAACTTCCCATTCGCGCAGATTATGTCGGCAAAAACTTGCCTACTTCTCGCCGGGAAATCGTCGCGGTTCAATTACAGGAAGTTGATGAAGCAGAAGAGGTACTTCTCCTGGAACGGGTTTAATTGCAAGTTAACAAGTGAATAACCAACGAAATGTGACCTAACCCTTTAAATTCCATCCAGAGAGATGGGCAAGGGGCGAGTAGGATTTTTGGCTATGCCTATTTTAGTCCTCTCCCTTCTTGGGAGAGGACTTTTGATTTTCAGTCTCAATCTGGTTTTGGATAAAAGTTGCAGCGAAGGGGATACCAAAAAGTGACAGCATTATTAGGAGGGTTACGATGAAATTGCAGCGTAAAGACGTTCTTGGGTTAGAAGAGATGGATGTGGAAGAAATTCGTCAGATCTTGCAGACAGCAAAAGTGATGAAGGGGATTTTGATGCGGCCCATAAAAAAGCTGCCTACACTTAAAGGAAAATCCGTTGTCAATCTTTTTTATGAGGCCAGTACAAGGACAAGAACGTCCTTCGAAATGGCGGCTAAAGTCTTAGGTGCGGATACGACAAGCATCGCTGTGGCTCAAAGCAGTGTGAGCAAAGGAGAAAGTTTGTACGATACTGCCAAAACTATTCAGGCTATGCGCGCTGATTTAGTCATTCTCAGACATTCAAGTTCAGGTTCGGCAAGCTTTTTGGCGGATATTCTTGATGCAGGGGTTATTAATGCGGGAGATGGTCAACATGAACATCCGACCCAAGCCTTGCTGGATATATTTACGATGGAGGAAAAGCTGGGAGACCTGGAAGGAAAAAATGTGGTTATTGTTGGGGACGTTTTACATTCCCGTGTGGCCAGGAGCAACGCCTGGGGCCTTAGAAAACTTGGAGTCAATGTTACCTTGGTGGGTCCTCCGACTTTGGCACCGGCGGAGATGGGAGGCTTGGGGGTTAAACTGACTCATGATTTGGACAGCGTTTTACCGGGCGCCGATGTGGTGATGGCCCTGCGTTTACAATTGGAACGTCAAAAAAGCGGACTATTTCCCAGCCTGCGGGAATACAGTCATCTTTATGGTTTAACGACTGAGCGCTTAAAGAAGACCGGCAAACAAAGCGTGGTTATGCATCCCGGTCCGATGAACCGCGGTGTGGAAATTTCCGATGAGGTGGCAGACAGTGCTCAGGCCTTAATTGAGCGTCAGGTGACAAACGGTGTGGCAATTCGTATGGCCTTAATCTATCTCTTGATTGGAGGGTCCGCTAATGTTGTGGCTTAAAGATGTTTGGGTTGTTGATCCTAGTCAAAAACTATCGAGTCCGCAGAGCGTTCTTGTTAAAGAAGGAAAAATCCTGGCAATTTCTTCGTCCATGAGTGATGAAGAGGTTCAATTCAAAGCACAGGGCGAAGCTATAGAGACTATTAACGGTCAGGGCAAGTTTCTTTTCCCAGGCTTAATCGATGTCCATACTCATTTGCGTGAACCTGGGCAGGAAGACAAAGAGGATATCTTAAGCGGTTCTCGCGCTGCCGTGCGCGGAGGGTTCACGACGATTTTAGCTATGGCCAATACCCAACCAGTTATTGATAAGCGGGCCCTGGCGGAGTTTGTACGTCTTCAAGGTGAACGAGCCGGATATGCCCATGTTCTGCCCATTGGAACTGTAACTAAAGGGATGCAAGGCGAAGAACTTGTTGAGATGGCGGATATGAAAGAAGGCGGAGTTGTTGCCTTTTCGGATGACGGAAAAAATATTCAAAATTCGGAAGTCATGAGACTGGCCTTAGAATACGTTAAATTAACGGGACTGCCGATCATTAGCCATTGTGAAGACAAATATTTAGCCGGAGACGGACTTATGCGCAGAGGAACAGCCTCGGGACGCATGGGACTCAAAGGAATTCCGGCCAGTGCCGAAAGTGTCATTGTTGCCCGAGACTTGATTTTAACAGAAGAAACAGGCGGAAAACTTCATTTAGCCCATATTTCCACAGCGGAAAGCGTGGAGTTGATTCGAAGGGCGAAAGCACGAGGCGTGAATGTCACTGCGGAAGTTAATCCTCACCATCTTATATTCTGTGACGAAGATATTCATCTTACAGATACTGCTCTTAAGGTAAATCCGCCGCTGGCTTCCCAAGAAGATCGGGCTGCCCTTATTGAAGGGCTTCAAGACGGAACTATCGATATGATTGCGACAGACCATGCCCCGCATACCCAGGCGGAAAAAGCTCGTCCTTTTGCCGAAGCTCCCTTTGGTATTGCCAGCTTGGAAACGGCTCTTAGTGCTGTTTATCAGTATCTGGTGCTCACAGGGAAACTTTCCTGGGAGCGGGTAATTGAGGCCTGGAGTCATTCTCCGGCTAAGCGCTTCGGGTTAAAGGGAGGAACGCTCAAACCGGGAACTTCGGCGGATATGGTCCTTTTTGATCCGGGCTATAAAGAAGTTATCGAGCCGAGCAATTTAGTATCCAAAGCCAGGAATACACCGTTTTTGGGAAAAACCCTGCAAGGCTTTCCAGTGATGGTCTGGGTGGAGGGCCGGTTAGTCCAAAGAAACCGCATGCTTCTTTAATTGATGGAGAAACATTGCTTAGTACTATTTAATTTAAGGCCTAAAATGTTATGAGAGTTGAGAGGGAGTGTCGCAGGTGGCTTATCTCGTTTTTATGGATGGGACAACCTTCGAGGGGGAAACGTTTGGAGCGTGGGAGAAATGTTCTTCCTCATTGGCAGCAAGGGAAGTAGTCTTTAATACGTCCATGAGTGGATATCAGGAGATGATTACGGATTTATCCTATGCCGGGCAGATTCTGGTACTCACTCAGCCACAAATCGGAAATTATGGCTGGCATCATGAAGAAAATGAAGCGGACAAAACTCGTCTGCAAGGGCTTATTGTGCGTGAGCTTTCCCAAGGTGAGGGAAGTCTGCATGCTGAGGGGTCTTTGGAAGACTATTGCCAGCAGCATGATGTTCGAGGACTAAAAGGTGTTGATACGAGAGCACTGACGCGCTATCTGAGGGAATTTGGCACCTTGCCGGGAGTATTAACAGAGACAAGGGAAGCGGGGGTTGATTTTTGGCAGAAGCAGAAAAACGGCATCGAGATACAGAGAAGCTGCCAATTAAGCCATAGTTGCAGTTCAAGTGAACATTGGGTTTATCGCTCAACAGTTAAGGAAGTTTATGAAATTCCGGGGTCAGGTCCTTTGATAGCTTTGCTTGACTTCGGAGCCAAACGAAATATTCTTCGTTCTCTGCAGCAGAGAGGCTATCGAATTATGGTTTTCCCGGCAGGATCAACAGCTGAGGAAGTCTTAAGGCAGCGTCCAAGGGGGATGGTCTTAAGCAATGGCCCCGGAGATCCCAGCGAGTTGCCTGAAGTAGTTGCTGTGGTCCGTCAATTGTATGATAAGCTGCCTGTTTTAGGTATCTGTTTAGGGCATCAGCTTCTCGCTCTGGCGGCTGGCGGTGAGACCTATAAGCTGCCTTATGGGCATCGTGGAGGGAATCATCCGGTCCTTGATTTGCGAACAGGTAAAGCAACGATGACCTCACAAAATCACGGTTATGCAGTCAGGGAAGATTCTTTAAAAGGATCCGGTTTTGAAGTGGCCATGCGTAATCTTAATGACGGAACGGTAGAAGGGATGGAGCATACAACATATCCGGTAATATCCGTCCAGTTTCACCCGGAAGGAGCTCCCGGTCCAGAAGAAAATAGTGAGATTTTTAATCGCTTTACTAAAATGGTGGACGAAAATAGCCTGAGGAAGGGGAGAAGGTAATGCCCAAGCAAGAGTGGAGAAAAGTTTTGGTTATTGGTTCAGGCCCCATTGTAATTGGGCAGGCGGCTGAGTTTGATTACGCCGGAACTCAGGCATGTCGGGCAATACGTGAAGAGGGAATTGAAGTTATTTTGGTCAATTCTAATCCGGCGACCATTATGACTGATCGCGAGACGGCAGATCGGATTTACATTGAACCTTTGACCGTAGAATCCGTAGAGCGGATTATCGAACGGGAGAGACCTGACGGTTTAATCCCGACCATGGGCGGACAGACGGGCCTTAACTTAGCTTATCAACTGGCTAAAGGCGGAGTGTTGGAACGTTGTGGTGTCACGCTGATGGGGACTTCTTTGCAGAGCATTGATCAAGCCGAAGATCGTGAAAGTTTTCGGGAGTTAATGCAGCGCTTAGGCGAACCTATCCCAGAGAGCAAAATCGTAGAAAACATCGAGGATGCTCTGAAGTTTGCCGGGGAAACGGGTTATCCGTTGATTGTGCGCCCTGCTTTCACTCTGGGGGGTACAGGAGGCGGAATCGTTGAGAGTGATGAGGAACTGGAACAGATTGCCAGAAGTGGCCTGCAAGCAAGTCTTATTGGCCAGATACTCGTCGAACGCAGCGTCGCGGGTTGGAAGGAAATTGAGTTTGAGGTTTTGCGGGACGGTATTGGCAACTGTATTACCATCTGCCATATGGAGAACATGGATCCAGTGGGAATACATACTGGCGACAGCATCGTTGTTGCGCCCTGTCAAACATTAACCGATCGGGAGGTTCAGATGCTGCGCAGTGCTTCGCGCAGGATTGTCAATGGCTTGGGGATTGAGGGGGGCTGCAATGTTCAGTTTGCTCTCCATCCGTCAACGATGGAATATGTTGTTATTGAGGTTAATCCTCGACTCAGCCGTTCCAGCGCTCTTGCTTCTAAAGCTACAGGCTACCCTATCGCTAAGGTTGCAGCGAAAATCGCTTTGGGGTACGCTTTGACTGAACTGAAAAATGCCGTAACGGGTAAAACCTCTGCCTGTTTCGAACCGGCACTGGATTATGTTGTTGTTAAAATTCCGCGTTGGCCCTTTGATAAATTTACAGATGCGGACCGCAAGTTAGGCACGCAGATGAAAGCTACCGGAGAAGTTATGGGCATTGGCAGGAATTTAGAAACGGCCTTGCTGAAAGCTATTCGCTCGCTGGATATTAAAGTCTCCGGAGTTCTTTTGCAGGAACTGGAGAACTTAAGGAATGAAGAACTTAAAACTGCCTGTCAGCAGCCGGATGATCGTCAATTGTTTGTTCTGGCCGAAGGAATAAGACGAGGATGGCCCATCGAGGAACTTGCTGATCTTACAGGCTGGAATGCCTACTTCCTCATGATCATTAAACGTTTGGCAGACTTTGGCGAAGTTTTAAAAATGTTCCCTTGGGATGCAGAGAAATTAATAAAAGGCAAACGATTGGGCTTTTCTGATTCTGAAATCGCAGAGTTTTGGCATTGCACAGAAGATGAAATCTATTATTTTAGACGTAAGAACGGAATTTTACCTGTATTTAAAATGGTTGACACTTGTGCCGGAGAGTTTGAAGCGACGACTCCTTATTTTTACTCCAGCTATGATGTTGAAGATGAGGGAGAAGTCCATAGGAAGCCTAAGGTGGTCGTCCTGGGGTCGGGCCCGATCCGGATTGGTCAAGGGATCGAATTCGATTATTGTTCTGTGCATGCCGTCTTGGCCTTGAGGCGGAGAGGGTATGAGAGTATTATTATCAATAATAATCCCGAAACTGTCTCTACAGACTTTGATACTGCTGACCGGCTCTATTTTGAACCTTTGACGCTGGAGGATGTTTCGGCGATTCTCGATAAAGAACAACCCGAGGGTGTTATCGTCCAGTTTGGCGGGCAGACGGCCATTGGTTTAGCCAGCGGCTTAGAGAGGCGGGGCTACCGTATTTTAGGCACCAGTGTGGAAAATATTGACCGGGCAGAAGAGAGAGGTACTTTTGATCGTGTCTTGCAGGAATTAGGGGCTAAGCGCCCGCGGGGCGGCGGAGCAACAACTATGGAACAGGTTTGGCAAGTGGCAGAACGGATAGGTTTCCCCTTAGTCGTTCGTCCTTCATACGTTCTTGGCGGACGGGCTATGGAAATTGTCTATGAAGAGAAAGAGTTGGAGTTTGTCGTCAGGCGTGCTTTCAGTGCTTCTTCCGATCAAGAAATCTGGATGGATCAATATCTCCTCGGCAAGGAAGTGGAGGTTGACGCAATTTCCGATGCGAAGAACGTCTTTATTCCCGGCATTATGGAGCATTTGGAGCGGGCAGGAGTCCATTCAGGAGATTCAATTGCCGTATATCCCCCCCAATCCTTGGAAGAGACGATGCACAATAAAATTATTGCTTTGACAGAATCCTTAGCGCGTTCGTTAAACATCAAAGGCCTTTTAAATATTCAATATGTCATTTATCAGAAGGAACTATTTGTTCTGGAGGTCAACCCGAGATCCAGCAGAACGGTGCCTTTTTTGAGCAAAGTAACAGGGGTACCTATCGTGGATTGGGGAACCCAGGTTATCTTAGGCAGGGGTTGGGAGGACATTGGAATACCCCATGGTATTTGGCCGCTGGAGAATCGAGTTGCTGTCAAGGCACCGGTCTTCTCCTTTTCCAAGCTGCAAAAGGTTGAACCTTCTTTAGGACCGGAAATGAAATCCACCGGAGAAGTGATGGGGATGGACAGAACTTATGAAAAGGCACTGTATAAGGCGCTCTTAAGTGCGGGGCTTTCCTTTACCCCCTACGGGACAGTACTTGTCACTCTGGCGGATAGAGATAAAGCTGAAGGAGTCGATCTCGTCCGCCGTTTTGTGGAACTTGGGTTTCGTATCTTAGCTACAGAAGGAACGGCTCGCTACTTAAAGAATAAGGGAATAAGAGTTGATCCGATTGCTAAGATTCATGACGGTTCCGATGAAATTATTGAGGGGATCCGGAAACAAAAAATTCAATATGTCGTAAATTCTACGACTCATGGCCGGGTTCAGGAAAGCGATGGCTTTGCAATCCGGAGAGCGGCCGTAGAGTACGGGATTCCTTGTTTTACGAGTTTGGATACGGCGGCAGCCCTGCTTCATGTCTTAGAAAGTATTTCTCCCAGTCTCCTGCCGCTGTAAGCAAGGCCCCCGCTTCAGTTCACTAAATTCTTTCAGAAAGGAGAGGATTCCATGCTTGCTCAAGGACTTGTCGTTAGTCATGAACAAATGGGCAGCTCTAATCAAAAGCTCAGGCGGCTGGTTCTCCAAGGGCCTGTTGCCCAAACTGCCAAGGCAGGACAATTCGTAACGGTTCAGGTTCAGGATTCCGCGCGGACTTCTTTTGATCCTTTGTTGAGACGCCCCATTAGTATTGCTGAAATTTCTCAGGAGCGTGATGAGATCACGCTCTTTTACCGGATCAAGGGCAGGGGAACGGAAATTCTGGCTCAGGCCCGCTGCGGGGATAGTCTCAGTATCATGGGCCCTTTAGGAAATGGTTTCTCACTGCCTGAAGAGGGAGAACTTTGGTTAGTTGCCGGAGGGATTGGCATTTTTCCGTTGTTTGCTTTAGTCCAAAGCGCCCTAAGTCAAGGGCTGAAAGTACGGCTGTTTTGGGGAGGAGAAAGTAAGGCCTTTTTGGAAAGCGCCGGATTGACATCGTGGAAAGAATTAGGGATTGAACTAAGTCTCAGCACTTTGGATGGGAGTCTGGGCGAAAAGGGTTTAGTGACGGAACTTGTTCAAAGCGCGCTGTCGCAAAACAAACCGACAGAATCGAAACCAGAAGCCAAGGAAGTCAAAGTAAGTGTGGCCGCTTGCGGTCCCAAAGGAATGATGCAAAGCGTTACTGAACTCTGCCAAAGGTTCAATGTTCCCATAGAAGTTTCTTTGGAGGAACGAATGGGCTGTGCTGTGGGAGCATGTCTGGGATGTGTATGTACTTTAAAAGATAAGGCTGGACGTCAAATTCATAAGAAAGTTTGTTTAGATGGGCCAGTTTTCAGGGGTGAGGAGGTTGTGTGGAATGAAACCTGTTGATCTGACGACTCAGCTTGGCGGAATTACCCTCCGAAATCCCGTAATTACGTCTTCGGGAACCTATGGCTTTGGTGAGGAGTATCTGGCTTACTGTCCTCTAGAAGCGTTGGGAGGGATAACCTTAAAGGGAATTACTCCGCTTCCTCGCTTGGGCAATCCTGTGCCGCGTCTCGCAGAAACTCCGGCGGGGCTGTTAAATGCTGTTGGGCTGGAAAATCCGGGACTGGAAGAATTTCTAAAATCTTATCTGCCCAAACTAAACAAGGTCCCTACGGCGGTAATCGCTAATATATCGGGGTTTTCCCTGGATGATTATGCCTGTATGGCTCGGGCTTTAAAAAAGGGGTCGGGAATAACGGCCCTGGAAGTTAATATATCTTGTCCCAATGTGAAACATGGCGGGATGCACTTTGGTACTGATCCCAGGAGTGCACAGGAAGTTATTGCTGCCGTCAGAGCTGAAACGGACTTGCCTATTATCGCCAAGCTTTCTCCTAATGTTACGGATATTGTGGAGATGGCCCGAGCAGTTCAGCGCGGGGGAGCCGATGTGCTTTCTCTGATTAATACACTCTTAGGCATGACTATCGACTTGAATTCCCAACGCCCAGTTTTGGCGAATACCTTTGGAGGGCTTTCCGGACCTGCAGTTCGGCCTGTAGCTGTGAGGATGGTTTGGCAAGTGGCTGAGGCAGTGGATTTACCCATCATCGGGATGGGAGGGATTACTTCCTGGCAGGATGCGGTGGAATTTCTCTTAGCCGGCGCAACGGCTGTCAGTATCGGCACAGGGAATTTCTATAACCCGCAGGCTCCTTTGGACGTGGTTGAAGGCATCCGAAATTACTGTGAACAGAGAGGGTATTCTTCAGTACAGGAATTAGTAGGCTTAGCCCATCGGGGTTAGATTTTCAAATCCTAATTGGACGCGATCGAGAGAAAAAAGGGAGGGCTATGAGTGGATAGCAACTTAAATAAGAGAATTATGGTCGCCTTGGATGTCAAAGGGCGGGAAGAAGCTCTTGTCTTAGCAAATGCTCTTCAAGGCAGCGGCTGTTGGCTAAAAGTCGGCATGGAACTTTATGCCTATACCGGCCCGGCAATGATTCGTGAACTAAGGGCACTGGGATTCCCAATTTTTTTGGATCTGAAATTGCATGATATTCCAACGACTGTTGAACGGGCTATGCGAGGATTTGTGCAAGCAGGGGTAGATATGATCAATGTCCATTGCAGTGGAGGCTATGAGATGATGGCTCGGGCAGCTGCGGCGGTTCATGACGAAGGAGATATGTTGGAAGTAGTGCCCAAAGTTATAGGAGTGACCGTTCTGACCAGTATGTCGGAACACCAATTCCGTGAAGAGCTAGGAGTAGAGCGTAAACTGGAAGATCATGTTGTGATGCTGGCTAAGCTTGCTGAAAAGGCGGGCCTGGATGGGGTTGTCGCTTCTGCTCAGGAAGCCAAGGAAATTCGCAGGAATACTGCGTCGGAATTTTTGATCGTTACACCGGGGATTCGACCGGCTTGGAGTGAAGCGGATGATCAAATGAGGGTTTTAACTCCACACGAAGCCTTAGCCGCGGGCAGCTCTTATCTTGTGGTTGGCAGGCCGATTACGCGTGCCAAGGATCCCAGACAAGCTTTAGAGAGATTATGGCTAAGATAAGACACAGATAAGCAAAGCACAGATAAGATAAGTAAAGTAAAGCAAAGAAACGAAAAAGGAGCGAAAGCAATGACGGAAAATCAGATGCAGAAGGAAAGTAAGACACTTAAAACTGAAGAATATCTTGACTTATTCAGAAAAAGCAATGCCTTGTTAGAGGGGCATTTCCTCTTAACGTCCGGAAAACACAGCGGGCAGTATATGCAATGTGCGCAAGTCCTGCAGTATCCCGACCGAGCGGCAGTTTTAGCAGAAGGCTTAGCCGATTTCTTTCGGGATTTCAAAATTCAAACCGTAATAGGACCTGCTATGGGGGGGATCCTGGTTGCCCATGAAGTCGCCAAGGCTCTCGGCGTACGTGCCTTGTTCACAGAACGGGAAAATGGGATCATGCGGCTGCGCAGAGGGTTTATGCTTTCACCTGGGGAACGGGTTCTGGTAGTGGAAGATGTTGTGACGACAGGCGGATCTGTACGTGAAGTCATTGCGGTGGTTCAAGAGATGGGAGCTGTTCCCGTGGGAGTTGGGGTTTTGGTTGATCGCAGCGGTGGGACAGTGGATTTCGGTTTGCCCCAGAGTTCTGTTCTTCAACTTAAAATTGAGTCCTATGCTGCTGAGGAGTGTCCTCTTTGTGTCCAAGGGCTCCCCGCTATAAAGCCAGGAAGCCGAAAACTCTAAGGTAAACTTTTCTAGGAAGCATTTGGCTTAAGGAACCGTTTCTTGGGAATGCTAGGTCAGAGTTGTTTCCAGGAGGCGGGTGAGATTAACAGATGATTATAGGCCAAAAGGTCATTACCTTTGTCCGGACTTTAGTGACTTCAATTATGGAACATAATATTGCTGCTTTGGCAGCAGTTATAGCTTTTTTTGGCTTTTCGTCCATGATTCCGCTGCTGCTTCTTTTAATCTATGGTGCTTCAATTTTTATTCCTCAGGAGACCGTACAGAACTTCATATCGGCTGTTTTTCAGTCCTATGTTCCGGCCTTGCCGGATGCTAAACTCTATCTTTCGCAAAACGTGTCCAGATTGGTTTTATTGGGTTCGAACAAAGTAGGGCTCTTTGGAATCCTTGGGCTGCTATGGACTACCGTGGGAGGTTTTGTATCCTTCCAGCGGATTTTAGATACAATCTGGGAAGTACGCAAGAGACGATCTTTTATTAAACAGTATCTCGTTGGCTTTGGTATGCTTATGATTCTCGTCAGTCTAACGATTGTTTCCTCCTTGGCAACGATTGTATCCCTGGCTCTCGTAAAAAATTTCCTTACTCCCAATCAGAGTATCCCTTTATGGTTAGCTCTTTTTCATGGGATATCGCACTTAGCCTTTCCTTTGCTGTTGTTTCTGACTTGTCTTTTTTGTTACAGATTTTTACCTTCCCAAGCTATTCGCAGCCCTTATCTTTTTGTAGGTGCATTGATTTCAACTATAGGAATATATCTTTCACGAGTGGCCTTTGTTTGGTATACAGAGCATTTAGGACGCTATGAGATGATCTATGGGAGTTTGACCTTCATTATGCTGTTTACGTTCTGGGCCTATATTTCCTGCATTATTGTGCTGTTTGGAGCCGAGGTGGCAGTCACTCTGAACATGTTATTTAAACCCTTTACAAGAAGCTAATTATTTTTCTGCCGATTGAGTTGTTGTTTTGTTTTTTTAATATGATACCAGGCTGCAACGAATAGCACTATAGTAAAGAAGGCTGCGCTCGTTCCCTGGTCTGAAATGATGCTCATATCCAACTCTCCTCGCTTGTGTTATTGCATTCACAATATCATTTCATTCTTAAAAATAGCTTAAGATATTCTTAAAAAACGGTTATGACAGGTGTTTCGTGACAAGTGGGAGAAAACTTTGCTATAATGAATTCTGCAGGACATTTTAAAGGGGGTCGATCATGAAAAAGGCCATCTTATTTGTGATAGACTCTTTGCATCCGACCGTCTTGGGAAGAATTCTGGCAGAAGGAAATGCTCCCGCTCTGGCTTTTTTAGCGGAACATGGAACTTACACAGAAGGGGTTGTTTCGACGTTCCCAACTATGACCCCTGTGGCCACGAGTTCTATGATTACTGGAGCAGGCCCTGATCGACATGGCATTCCCGGGTTTATTTGGTATAATGAAACTATACGGAAAATAGTCGATTATGGTGCAACCTGGCAAAATGTTTTAAAGATTGGCCCAGAAAAGGTTATTCGTAATTTGTTATTAAAGCTGAATGATGAGCATCTTGCCGTGGAAACGCCGACACTTTACGAAGTATTAGAAGCTTCAGGGGTTAGCTCAGGGAATATCAATCTTTTTATGCACCGTGCCGCTCATGCGTTTAAGGCAAAACTTCCTTTTTCAATTGCTTTGGCCACAAGACTCCGTCTCCAAGAGGCAGACGTTTTTGGACCTTCTCATCTAACCTTAGGCCAGCTTGTCCATTTACCTTTTTCTGAGCGGTTATGTGCTTATCCAAGGGGGCCTTTTCACCGCTTTGGTTTTAATGATGTTTTTTCCGGTACGATAGCCCGCCAGCTTGTTCAGGAGGGGGGCCTGCCGGATTTTACAGTTGTTTATTTTCCGGATAATGACAAGAATTCTCACCATTACGGCCCTTTGCGAACAGCTCCCTCTTTAGAACTGGCGGATCAGCAGATCGCTTCCATTCTGAATCAGTTCGGTTCCTGGGAAATTGCTCTCGAGAAAACAGCCATCATCGTTACAGGAGATCATGCGCAGTCTACGGTAGGATTAGGCTCAGAATACCTGATCAATTTAGATCAGGCTTTAATGACCTTCAAACGGTTACGCCCAAGGGAAGAAGCAGGAGAACATCACGAAATTGTTATTTGTCCCAATGAACGAATGGCTTTTATTTATGTCTTACAACGAAAAGAGGTAATTTTGCCTCAAATTGTCGATATCTTAGCGAGAGATGTGAGGAATGCCCAAATTTCATGGAAAGTCGCTGATAATAAATACATTGTTCTACAGGGCGGTAGTGAGAATCAGCTTTCCTTTTCCCGCGGGGGTCCTATTCTGGATGAATACGGGCAAAGTTGGTCTTGCGATGGAGATTTATCCGTGGTAGATGCCCAAGTGACCGACGGGAAAATGATTGAGTTTGGTAAATATCCCGATGCTTTTTCGAGGCTTATCTCTGCTTTGGAAGCGCGCCAGGGTGATCGCGTGATTGTTTCTGCCCTCTCAGGGTTTGAGTATTATGCGGAAGGAGCACCGACTCATCCCGGAGGAGGAAGCCATGGCTCGTTGGAGAAAGAGGATTCCACAGTACCTATGATTGTGACCGGAATGCCCTTTGATTTAAAACATCCTCGGATTGTGGATCTCTATCCTTTGATATTAAGGTATTTTGGAGTCGGAAAATAGTGGACATTATTGCCCAAAAGTTTACATAGGAAGAAAAAAGTATCGGTTCAGGCAACCGATACTTTTTCGTTTTGTACTATGATTGAAGATTTGAAGGTACTGGAAACTATTTTTTCTCACTTGATCGAAGGTAAACGCATAAATCATAATTTAAAGACTATGAAGGGGGATCCGAAATGGATTGGCAAAAGATCGTGATTCATCATACGGCAAGTCCGACGACAGTGCGTCGTGGAGGAAAGAGCGTTCCTGTCGATTGTGAAATAATACGAGAGTGGCATAAAGCCAAGGGATGGAAAGACATCGGATATAATTTTGTCATCATGCCTGATGGAGACTGTCAAGCTGGAAGGCCCTTGTCCCAACAGGGGGCACATTGCAAAGCAGGTAAGCGAAATTCTATTGGTATTGGAGTTTGCTTGGTGGGGAATTTTGGTGAAACAGATGTACCTGAAGCTCAACTCAATGGGTTAGTGAAAAAAGTCGTACAGCTGCTGCAGGATTATAACTTAGGCCTTGATGACGTAGAGCTCCATCGGGATGTGCCTGGAGCAGCTACGGAATGTCCGGGACGAAACTTCTCCTTGAATTCTCTAAAAAAGAAGCTTGAGTTTGAAGCACTTGGAGGACCCTAACAGTGAACTCGTTCAGCTAAAGCTGAACATCGGGGCTTCGGTGGGAGGACCCGTTACGGAGATGCTAGGGGAGAAAAGGTGACAGTAACCGTTGTTCCTTTGGTGACTACTTTTCCGGCAGGGAGTGACTGCTGATTTGCCAGGCCGCTTCCTGAAAAACTAAAGTGAAGTTCTGATTTTTCTAAGACAATTCCGGCTTGACGCATGGTGAGTCCGGTTAAATCAGGGACAACGGTTTCCTCGGCACTTGGTGTGCGTTCAGGTGTTACAGGTTTCGGAGAGGGACGAACAGAGGCTTCGGTGGGAGAAATTGAGACATTGCTTTGGGTATTGCTCGCTACCGGAATGCCGTAATATTGCAGAGCTCCCTCGAGGATGGCTTTGGCCGGAAGGGCGCAGATAGGACCGCCATCATGTTCTCCATCCGCCATTTTGGGGGTATCTACAATAACTAACAAGGCAATTTTAGGATTTTCAGCGGGGGCATAAGTTGCAAATGAAGCAATATAATCCGTACTTGAATAATCCCCTGTGGACGGATCGATTTTTTGGGCAGTTCCTGTCTTACCAGCTACATTAATTCCCGGGATTTTGGCCAGATACCCGGTTCCGTTGTTAACAACCTGCTCTAAGACTTGTGTCATTTGAGTCGCAGTTTCTTTAGAAATAACCTGTCGAACCGATGTCGGTTTTTGCTGTTTGACTAACTGTCCATCGGGTGTTGTAATTTTGTCAACAATATAGGGCTTGTAAAGAGTTCCTCCGTTAGCAATAGCTGAAATAGCCGTTAATAATTGAATAGGTGTTACTGAATTTGCCTGGCCGAAGGACATGGTTGCAAGGTCAAGTTCTCGGGCTTTGTTCTGAGGAACAAGAATACCACTTTCTTCACCTGAAATATCAATGCCGGTTTTAGAACCAAATCCAAAGGCTCTGAGATAAGTATAAAAGGCGTTCATCCCTAGTTTCATGCCAACTTGCGCAAGAACAACGTTGGAGGAGGATTGCATCCCTTGGGTAAAGGTTGTGTTTCCTCGGGACGCTATATTAGAGTCCCAGTTCGTGATTACCTTAGGGCCCACTTGAAGATACCCTGGGTCAAAGAATACTGAATCCGGGGCTATAACTCCTTCTTCCAAAGCGGCTGAGCCCGTAACGGTCTTAAAAGTGGACCCTGGTTCATAGGTCATGCTGATGGCAAGGTTGCGGCGGACATCAGGGGTTACTTTTTGATAATTGGAGGGATCAAAGGTTGGACGAGATCCCATACCCAGAATACGGCCTGTTTTCGGATCCATCGCTAAAATTGTTACACTCTTAGCCTTAGTTGTTTGCTCTAAACCGTCAAGTTGCTGTTCAATTAAATATTGAATGGTTGAATCAAGGGTTAATGTAAGGTTGTCGCCGGGAATTGGAGGTTCTCCCTGTGAAGGAGCACCTAAAATGGAACGCGCGCGGGTATCTTCTTCTTGGGAGATAAAACCCGGCTTACCATACAACTCTTTGTCGTAATAGTTTTCTAAACCTTCCACGCCATGACCGTCTTGAGTTACTATGCCAAGTGCTGAGGCTGCAAAACTACCCATAGGATTTACGCGTTTCTCTTCATCAGTCAGGCCGACTCCAGGGATTTTTAAGGCCATAATCTGATCTGCTTTTTGAACATCAACGTGATGTGCCAGACTAATCCAAGAAAGGTTAGTTTTATTAAGGTCGGATAATATGTTCTGGGGCTCGATCCCTAGGAGACTTGCAAGTTTTTTAGCAACGTCTTCTTTAGTGCTTTTAAATTGTTTCGTGGAAATTAAGTCATTCAACGTTTTGGGATCTGCATAAACTTCTTTAACGGGAATGCTTTGAGCTAAAACATTTCCTTGAGCATCAAAAATAGCACCTCTTTGGGGTCGGACATTTTCATCGTTTGTTCGTCGCTCAATGCCTTTTTGTTTGAGATCGGAAGCCTGAACTATTTGCAAGTCTATAAGTCTGCCTAAGACTAAAAGCATTAAAATTCCTAAGAATAATGGAACCCAACGGCTACGTGAAAAATAGGTTACACGTTTATTTTGTATTTTCAAAGCTGTCTTCTACCTGCCCTTCTTTAGTCAACCGTTGAACAAAGATCGTTTCTTATTTACAAAAAGTCCCCTCGTTGTGAGGGGCTTTGGAAAACCGAAGAATGTCCATACACTATTATAGCTTAGATTTGCTCATCAGCTATATAGTTTCTATTAAAAAAATGTTAAACCATAAGCATGAAAATAAACCATCTTTTGGATTCAAGGGACTGGATTTGTAAAATATGCAGGAATTATAGCTAATGGAGTCGAAATTAAACATCTATAATAAAGTTTTTTCTTACAGTAACGTCATGGGTTCCCCAAAAAGGAGTGCGAATATAATGGAAGCTTTTTATGAAAAAGAAGTAAACTGTCTTTGCTGCGGACATAGTTTTAGCAGCCTGAAAGTACGTTCCAGGTCGGCTGTTCCCTATAAAATTGATAGTGACTTTTGTCCCCATTACAAAGAGGGTACACCTAATCCGCATCTTTACTATGTTAGAGTTTGTCCGGAATGTGGGTTTGCCTTTTCAGATGATTTCTCCGAGACCTTTCCTTCAGGTACCAAAGAAATCATTAAAGCCAAAATATCCTATGAATGGAGAAAGCACGATCTTGGGCAGCTCCGGGATACTGCTAAAGGTATTGAAACCCTAAAATTAGCGATATACTCTGCTACCTTGAAGAAAGAAAAGCATTCCGTATTAGCTGGTTTGTGTTTGCGGTTGGCTTGGATATACAGAACGGAAAATAGGCAAAACGACGAACAGCGGTTTTTGCAGTTAGCCCTTCAGGAATATGAAGAATCTTATCTTTATTCAGATTTTAATGGGACCTCAATGTCTGAACTGCGAGTCTTATTTATGATCGGGGAGCTAAGTCGCCGACTTGGCCAATATACCAAAGCCGTTTCCTATTTTTCCAAAATTATTGAACATCCAAAGCGTAATGAAGAAGCAAAGATCTTAAATATGGCTCGCACTCAATGGCAGATTGCTGCGGAGGAAAATCGAGAGTCTAAATAACATTCGGGGATTGAGCTGGAAACTTGTTATCATCGTCACCTCGAGTATAATTATACATAACAAGTTCACTTCAGTTGTGTGAATCTTTAATGAAGAAGTGATTATTCTTGAATGGCAAAAGGAACATGTTTAAGAACGTTGTTGAATTAGCAAAGCAAATTTGTCAGTTAAAATTAAAGCAGGGAGACAAAGCGGTTGATTGCACAATGGGTAACGGCAATGATACCACTTTCTTATGCGACTTAGTTGGGGAAGAAGGAAAGGTTTATGCTTTCGATATTCAAGAAGAGGCAATTACAAATACCAGGGAGAAGCTGCAGCAATTAAAGCTTCAGGACAGAGCTGTCTTAATTCGTGATGGGCATGAGACCATTGATTCTTACATCAAGGAGCCAATTCGCTTATTTATGTTTAATCTTGGTTATCTTCCTAAAGGAGATCATGAAATAACAACCCAAAAAGACACTACTCTCCAAGCTGTTCAGAAATGTTTAGATCTTCTGGAGCCCGATGGCCTTATTTTATTGGTTATCTACCCGGGACATGAACGGGGAAGAGAGGAGCAAGAAGCTCTAGCCGCTTTTGCCTCAACCTTAAATCAAAAAACCTATAATGTTGCTCATATATGCTTGACCAATCAGGTTAATAATCCTCCTGAACTTCTTTGTATTGAAAAGGTTCTCCCGAGATAAAAAACAGCGCAGAAATTTCACTTTGGAAATTTCTGCGCTGTTTTTTTACTCACTCTATCCCCTCTTCTGTTGCCAGCAATCGTTCCAGGATTTCTGGCTTGGGGGTAAGATATAAGGTCCAATTCTGCTCGTAGACGACCATACCAGGCTTGGCAGAGTTGGGCTTTTTAAGTTGTTTTACATGGGTATAATCGACGGGAACCTGGGAAGAACCTCTTGACTGGCTGTAAAAAATGGCTAAAGCAGCTGCTTCTTCTAACGTAGCGTCGTCAGGAAACTCTTCTCCCTCCTCGAGGGGAACCAGGACATGAGAACCGGGGATCTGTTTGACATGCAGCCACAGATCATTAGGTTTTCCTTTGCGCAGCGAGAGCCAATCGTTTTGAGCATTATTTTTCCCAACATAGATGATTCTGTCTTGGCTTGAGCGATAGATGCGAGGATGAGGCATTTCTTTGGAGGATTTAACCTTGGGTTTCTGTCGCGGCTTTGATTTTGAACCGCTTTTGTTCGCCTTGAAGGTGTCCTTGAGCAAATGTTTACCTGCTACGTAGCCTTGTTCCATAAGTTCGACATAAATTTCCTCAAGTTCAGAAAGAGTGGAAGCCTGGTCCAGACTGACTTGCAAGGAATTCAAATAATTGGCTTCATCGAGGGCAGCTTCTTGAAACTGCTGGGTTTTTAGTAATGTGGCCTTTGCTTTGTTATACAGCTTGTAGTAACGCTGAGCATTGTCGATGGCACTAAGATGGGGATCAAGGGGTATTAGAACTGATGAAAGAGCGGGGTCATAATAATCTTCAACGCTAACTTCCTTCGATCTGGGGGCAATTCGATGGAGGTTGGCGGTGAGGAGTTCACCCCAGCGTTGATAGGCAAGATTGGAATTTGCTTCGGATATGGCTTCCCCATAGACGTTCAGCTTCTTGTGAAGATGAGTTTGCTGTTCCTGGACGATTTTCCGTAGTGAGCCTCGTTTAGCTTCAAGATTATTGGTGACGGATTTGGCGCTATAAAAACACTGAACAGTCTCGTTTAAAGAATCGGGACTTACTTTTTTTAAGGTTTGGTATTGTTGAAAAGGAATAAAGGTAAAGGCGATAGGAGGTGATTTAGGTTGAGGAGGATAGTAGAGACAGGGCTGGATTTCCGTCTTATCTTCGGGGTTGCATAACCTTTGATAGGCTTGGAAAAGTCTTGAAAAATCAATGTCCCCACACTGATGGAGGTAAGTATCAGCAGATAAGCCGGCTTGAATGGCAATTTCCAGGGCCAATTCCGGACTGACTCCTGCGAAATGGGTAAGGAGCAGTTTTGTGATCTTTCGGTCGAGATCGTCGATGGAGAAAGTCTGTCGCCAGAGTTCTTCATCTTTAAGGGGAGGTTTCTTTCCTTGAGAGGGAGGTGCAAGATAGGTGCGCCCGGGAAGTACTTCACGGTAGCGGCTAAGGGCGTGGGAATAGCGTTTGAGTCCGTCGAGGATTGTTCCGCTACCCTGATCCACTAGAATTAAATTACTGTGCTTGCCCATGATTTCTAAATAGAGATGGAGTGTAACGAGATCACCGCGGTCGTTGTAGTTTTGAATTTCAAAGGTGATGACTCGCTCCAGCTCTCGTTGAGAGATACTGATTATTTTTCCTCCTTCGAGATGTTTGCGCAGGATCATGCAGAACATGGGCGGAGAAGGGGGGTTTTTTTTGTTTTCAGCAGTCAAGTGAAAGCGTGGAGAGGTAGCGCCAGCGTTAAGCAAGAGTCTCCTATTGCCTTGGCTCAGCCTCAACTGAAGATGGATTTCTTCTTTTTCAGGTTGAAAGATTTTATCTATACGTGCCCCTTTGAGCTGGGGAGCAAGTTCCTTTACTAAATAGGCGAGGGTCACACCGTCTAAGGCCATAAGGGATCTCCTTTCGTCCAATCATAAGACTCCCGCTTCTACAAGTGGGAGTGGTTCCCCTACCTTGCTTCGGTGGGGGGCGAATTGTTTTTAGTATAACACACTTGGACAACGGAGGCATTTTTCAGCGGTCTTCGGAATAAGCATGTACTACGAAATGGACAAAGAGGAAGGAGCTAAGTTCTTTGGGTAAGAGGAGGAGATTAAGACATGCGTCAACAATCATGGCATGTACTGCCTTGGGTTGATGTGGCCAAGGTATTGAATGTGCATCCAGGTAAAGGGTTAAATGTTAAAGAAGTTCAGAAGCGCTTGCAAGAAGTCGGGAAAAATGTCCTGGCAGCAAAAAAGGGAGTTCATCCTGTTTTTCTGTTCTTGGGTCAATTTAAAGATTTTATGGTTTTGGTCTTATTGGCCGCAACAGTAGTCTCAGGACTTTTGGGAGAAATAGCAGATGCAGTTACGATTTTAACAATTCTGATTGTCAATGCAATTTTGGGCTTTATTCAGGAATTTCGTGCCGAGCGTTCTATGGAGTCCTTACGTTCCCTCACGGCTCCGGAAGCGCGGGTTCTAAGGGAAGGCCTTGAGCAGCGAATTCCGGCAGCCGAGCTTGTCCCCGGGGACATCGTGCTTTTGGAAGCGGGTGATCGCATTCCTGCTGACGTGCGCTGGATTCAGGCCGTCAATATTCAAGTGGAAGAATCTGCCTTAACGGGAGAATCTCATCCTGTAAGTAAGAGTATCGCACCTCTTATCGATGAATTGACCCCCATGGCTGATCGACGAAACATGGGCTATATGGGGACTTCTGTCGTCAACGGCCGAGGTGCCGGTGTCGTCGTGGCGACAGGTATGGATACAGAGATGGGTGTTATCGCGGGGATGATTCAGAGTGTGGAAGAGGAAGAAACCCCTTTACAAAAACGTTTGGCGGAATTGGGAAAATGGTTAGTCTTAATTAGTGTTCTTGTTTGTTTAGCTGTAGTGGCTACAGGGATTTTGCGGGGTGAAGATTTTTATAAGATGTTCTTTACAGGAGTATCTCTGGCCGTTGCGGCTATTCCCGAGGGTTTGCCGGCTATTGTCACTGTGGCCCTGGCCGTCGGGGTTCAACGAATGGTAAAGCGGCAGGCAATTATTCGCAAACTTCCTGCAGTGGAAACCTTGGGCTGTGCGACAGTGATTTGTTCCGACAAGACTGGGACCTTAACCCAAAATGAAATGACCGTGCGTCAAATTTATTCGGATGGCAGAAAGATTACCGTTTCCGGCCAAGGTTATGATCCCAAGGGGGATTTTTATGGTGCCGATCCCGAGAAAGAAAAGGATCCTCTTCATGAAGGCTTAAAAATTGCTGCTTTATGTAATAATGCCATCTTAACGAAAAAGGGAGCTCAAGTTGCAGGCCTCTTTCGCTCCAAAGCTAATGATGCTCCCTGGGGAATTGAAGGTGACCCAACTGAGGGCGCGATTTTGGTTGCAGCGGCTAAGGCAGGAATCTGGCGTGAGGTCTTGGAACGAAAAGAAGAGCGGATTGGAGAATTGCCCTTCGATTCAGACCGCAAACGAATGAGCGTGGTATATAAGACAAAGCAGGGGCCCAGAGCTTATGTTAAGGGGGCACCAGACAAAATTGTCCAGCTTTGTAAGCAGGAATTAACCTCGGAAGGTTTTGTGGAGTTGTCTTCCGCACGCAGGCAAAGCATTATGCGGGCCAATGATGAAATGGCCAGGCATGCTCTGCGCGTTCTGGCAGTTGCAGAAAAATCGTTAACGGAATATGAGATGAATGATGAGGGGATTGAACAGGGGTTAACCTTCGTCGGTTTATTGGGCATGATTGACCCGCCGCGTCCCAGTGCAGTTCGGGCAATTAAATTATGCCGGCAGGCGGGAGTTAAGCCTGTCATGATTACAGGAGATCATCGTCTAACGGCTGAAGCAGTTGGACATGAATTAGGGATTCTCAAAGGGAAGTACGGAGTAATCTCAGGGGAAGAACTGGAGCGAATGTCTGATCAGGATCTCAGCCAAAAGGTTATGGATATTTCCGTTTATGCCCGGGTAACTCCAAAAGACAAATTAAGAATCGTGCGAGCCTTGAAAAACCAGGGCCAAGTTGTTGCTATGACCGGCGATGGCGTTAATGATGCACCAGCGGTCAAGGAAGCGGATATCGGAGTGTCTATGGGCGTGACCGGAACAGATGTTACCAAAGAAGCGTCTTCTATGGTTTTAGGCGATGATAACTTTGCGACCATTGTTGCCGCAGTGGAAGAAGGACGGGGAATTTATGATAATATCCGCAAGTTTATCCGCTACTTGCTTTCCTGTAATCTGGGAGAGGTTTTAACCATGTTTTTAGCAACGCTTGTCGGGCTGCCCCTGCCTCTCCTGCCTATTCAAATTTTATGGGTAAATCTTGTAACCGATGGCTTGCCTGCCATGGCCCTGGGAGTTGACGGAGCGGAGCCGGAAATCATGAATCGTCCTCCGAGAATCCCGGGAGAAAGCATTTTTGCCCGCGGACTGGCTCGTAAAATAGGCATCAGGGGAACTTTGATAGGTTTGGGTACACTTTTCGTTTTTGTTGCCGGGCTCTTTATGGGAGCCAATATGTTAGGGGCTCGAACTATGGCCTTTAGTACGCTGGTGTTCTCCCAATTATTCCATGTTTTTGATTGTCGCTCTGAAGAACGGAGTATCTTTGAAGTAGGACTTTTTTCAAACCCTTACTTAGTTGGGGCGGTGTTGGTTTCGACAATGATGCAGCTGAGTGTTATTTATCTGCCGCCTTTACAAGCTATCTTTAAGACGACAGCCCTGCACAGCTGGCAATGGATTTTAATTCTTTGCGTAGCTGGAGGCCCTTCAATTCTAATTGGTCTGGCCCGCCTTCTCAAAAACAGCTGGCAGGGCAAACCGTCGATAGCCAAAGGATAAACCGTGTATACTTGACTCAATAGCTTGACCCCCTTTATCTTGCGTAGTATCCTTTAATGAGATATAACGTAAACTATACTAGACTTTTGATTTAGATGGAGGTAACTCCATCTAAACGTTTTAGGTATACTTAGCAAGGGGATTCTTCCACTGCGAATGGTTTAAGATTATAATAGGGACTAAATTCTGCGAGGGGAGCAAGCATAATGAACTTTGTAAAAATGCATGGTCTGGGGAATGATTTTGTTTTCCTGGATCATTTTTCTCATACACCGAAGGAAGAGGCAGATTATCCGCAGCTAGCCCAGAAACTCTGCCACCGTCAATTTGGAATCGGGGGAGATGGGTTAATTGTCATTCTTCCTTCCCAAGTTGCTGACGCTCGGATGCGCATTATTAATTCAGACGGATCAGAACCGGAAATGTGTGGTAACGGTATCCGCTGTTTTGCACGGTACGTCTATGATCAAGGAATTGTCTCCCGAAACCCCATGCGGGTGGAGACTCTTGCCGGGGTTTTAACCTTGGGACTTGATATCGAAGACGGGCAGGTTCGTGGAGTAAGGGTTGACATGGGTGAGCCTATTTTAAAAGCGGACCTTATTCCGGTTCTTAGTGTTGGAGAACCTGTGGTCGGCCAGTCCCTTGAAGCCTTGGGAAAAACATTTTCCTATACTGCCGTTTCAATGGGAAATCCTCATTGTGTCATTTTTGTCGATGACTATTCATCTCTGGACTTTGAACGTCTAGGACCGGCAATCGAGAGCCATCCTTTGTTTCCGCGTAAAACGAATGTGGAGTTTATTCGGATTGACTCTGCGACGGAGATGACGATGAAAGTGTGGGAGCGGGGAGCCGGGCCAACCCTTGCCTGTGGAACAGGTGCTTGTGCTTCCTTGGTTGCTGCCGTACTTAATCAAAAGACTGAACGTTCTGCAACGGTTCATTTGCCAGGTGGGGATTTATTGATAGAATGGGGGTCTGACAATCATGTTTATATGACTGGTCCTGCGGCTTACGTGTTTAAAGGAGAATGGTTAGAAAGCTGAGACAAAAAACATTTAATCGCATCTTCGCCGGGAGATGCGATTTTGCTTAGCTCCTAGTCCGGGTTTCCAACTTTGATTCACTAGGAAAGTTATTCGCTGATCTGTTATAATATAGTAAGGGCATTAACTATAAAGGGGTGAAAAGCCTGGCTGTTTTGATTCGCCGGGTTAAGTATGGCATATAGCATGACAGGATTTGGACGGGGAGAAGCGAGTGGCTGTGGTTATCAGTTTTCTGTGGAGCTGAAAGCAGTCAATCATCGCTTTTTAGAAATCGTTGTTCGTCTGCCGCGGAATTTTGTGGAATTTGAAGAACGTGTCCGTAAAACGTTACAAGAAAAATTTAAGCGCGGACGGATTGAAGTACATATTAATATCGTGGAAACTGAAGAAAAAATGAGATTAGCGAAGGTTGACAAAGAATTGGCACTGTCGTATGATAAGGCATTGAAGGATCTCGCCTCAGCTCTGCATACGGCCTATGATACGGATATTTATCGCTTAGTGGCTTTGCCCGAAGTGCTTTCAGTGCAGGAACCGGAAATCGAAGGGGATACCCTATGGGATGTTTGTGCAGAGGCACTGATGAAAGCAACCGAGGGTTTCGGACAAATGCGCCGGGCTGAAGGAGAAAAGTTAACCTGCGATCTTCTGCAAAGATTGGATCAACTGGCAGAGCATTTGCGCCTTATTTCTGAACGAGCGCCTCATGTTGTGACCGACTATCAAGAACGTCTTCAGGAACGGATTCAAACGTTATTGGGCGGGGTAGAATTGGATCCGGTTCGCTTGGCGAATGAAGTGGCTTATTTTGCAGACCGCGCATCAATTACTGAGGAATTGGTTCGTTTTGACAGCCATTTGGCTCAAAGCCGTGAGGCGTTGAACAGCCCTGATTCAGTGGGGCGTAAACTGGATTTTTTGGTACAAGAGATGAACCGGGAAATCAATACCATTGGGTCTAAAGCCAATGATTTAATTATTGGAAAACAGGTTGTTATCGTTAAAAGCGAGCTCGAAAAAGTACGTGAGCAGATTCAAAATTTAGAGTAATGGAGGATTCATTTTGGACATTAAGCTTATTAATATTGGTTTTGGTAATATAGTATCTGCCAACCGAATTATCTCGATTGTGAGTCCGGAATCTGCCCCAATCAAGCGGATCATTCAAGAGGCGCGTGATGCGGGCATGTTGATTGATGCGACTTATGGCCGGCGTACACGTGCGGTCATTATTTGTGACAGTCATCATGTTATTCTTTCTGCAGTCCAGCCTGAGACCGTGGCTCATCGTCTTTCCACCAAAGAGTCCAGCAATCATGTGGAAGATCCAGCGGATTAGGGGTGTAGTGTGGAGAAAAGTCATGGGTTATTAATTGTCCTTTCAGGTCCTTCAGGAGCAGGGAAAGGAACTTTATGTAAAGAATTACTTTGGCAGATGCCAAATTTAAACTATTCTGTTTCGTTGACGACACGCTCGCCGCGTCCTGGTGAAGTGGACGGGGTTCACTATTTTTTCCGCTCCCGGGAAGACGTCGAGGCTATGATCGCCAGAGATGAATTGCTGGAATGGGCTCAGTTTTGTGAAAACTACTATGGTACGCCCAGGTTTGCTGTAGAGCAGGCAATTATGGACGGCCAGGATGTTATTCTGGAGATCGAAATCCAAGGCGCTTTGCAGATTAAAAAGCGCTTTCCTCAGGGAGTATTTACCTTTATTGTTCCGCCTTCCCTCGATGTACTCTCAGAGCGTATACATAAACGAGGTACTGAGACTGAGGAAGTCATTCAAAAACGTTTAGCTACTGCCATACAGGAATTAGAATACGTCAGTGAATATGATTATGTTGTTGTTAATGACGAAGTTCCTGTGGCTGTTGATAAATTAAAGAGTATTATTATCGCCGAAAAATGCCGGGTTAAACGAAAACCGTTTGTCTTTAAGGGGGAATCCTGATGAAACAACCGTCACTAGATAAACTGATGGAAAAGGTTGACAGCAAGTATACGCTGGTTATTGTGGTCGCTAAGCGGGCACGAGCAATTATGGAAGAAGGGAAGCATGAAGATTTGGCGAGGGGAGTCAAATCCGTAAGTATATCTCTCGAAGAGATTTCTAGATCAACGAGTGCTTATGAATGTATTCCTGACGAGCATACACAATGTTAGCAGGCACCAAGATTCTGGTTGGAGTTTCCGGAGGTATTGCGGCTTATAAAACGGCTGAGATAGTAAGTCGTTTGCGAAAACTGCATGCTGATGTTCATGTTGTGATGACACCATCAGCAACGGAATTTATAACCCCGCTAACCTTAAGAAGCTTGTCTGCAAATCCTGTCTATATTGACTTGTTTGAAGAACCAAAAGTATGGAATGTTGAACATATAGCTTTAGCGGAGTTGGCAGATGCTGTAATTGTTGCGCCGGCAACGGCGAATAGTTTAGCTAAAATGGCCATGGGATTAGCTGATGATTTTCTTTCAACCGTTTTGCTGGCGACAAGAGCACCGATCTTTGTGGCCCCGGCTATGAATCATGCCATGTATCATCATCCTGCAACCCAAAAGAATCTGGCAATCCTTCAGGATCGGGGGATTCGTTTCATTGGACCTGATTCGGGTTTTCAGGCCTGTGGTTCCGAGGGAGACGGCCGCATGAGTCAGCCGGAAGAGATTGTGGAGACGCTTCTGCGTTTTTTTGATCTAAGTACTTGCTTAAAAGGAAAGAAAGCCCTTGTGACCGCGGGCGGAACTCAAGAACCCATAGATCCTGTTCGTTATTTAGGCAATCGCAGTTCCGGGCGTATGGGTTATGCTGTAGCCCAAGCTTTACAAGAAGCCGGCGCTGAGACAATACTCGTTAGCGCGCCAACAGATTTGCCAGTTCCTCAGGGAGTTACCCGTGTGTCTGTGCAAACGGCAAGGCAAATGCGTGACGAAGTCCTGTCGCGTTTTATGGATGTTGAAATTATTGTTAAAGCAGCTGCAGTTGCCGATTATCGTCCTGCAGTGCAGGCTGAGCAAAAAATTAAAAAAGATGGCTCAGGGCGAACCCTTGAGTTAATTCCTAATCCGGATATTCTTGCTGAACTAGGACGAGAGAAGACGACTCAAGTTTTAATTGGTTTTGCTGCTGAAACAGAAAACCTCTTAGCTAACGCCCAGGAAAAAATGCAGCGCAAGAATGTTGACCTTCTCGTGGCTAATGATGTTACAAAGGAAGGGGCAGGGTTTGGGAGTCCCACCAATATTGTTAGTTTTCTCTTTCCTGATGGAAGAAAAATAGATTTTCCTCAGATGAGCAAGCTTGAGGTTGCTCGACATCTCGTTAAGGAGATTGTTAACCTCCTTGGAGTTAAAGTAAAGGAGTGATATGTTGATGACAAAAAAGTTGTTTACCTCAGAGTCTGTAACCGAAGGACATCCCGATAAGATTTGCGACCAAATATCGGATGCCATTCTGGATGCGATTTTTGCTCAAGATCCTAATGCGCGTGTTGCCTGCGAAACCATGGTAACGACTGGCTTAGTTCTTGTCAGCGGTGAGATTACAACATCTTGTTATGTTGATATCCCGCATGTTGTTCGCGAAACCATTCGGGAAGTAGGCTATACTCGCGCCAAATATGGCTTTGATGCCGATACCTGCGCCGTTTTAACCTCGATTGGAGAACAATCCGCTGATATAGCCTTAGGTGTCAATCAGGCCTTGGAGTCCAAAACAGGGGAAATGTCAGATCTTGATATAGAAGCAATCGGTGCTGGCGACCAAGGCATGATGTTTGGCTATGCAACGAACGAAACTGAAAGTTATATGCCGGTCCCTATTGACTTGGCCCATCGCTTAGCCCGTCGTTTAACGGAAGTTCGGAAAACTGAACTTCTAGGCTATTTACGGCCGGACGGTAAAACTCAAGTCACAGTGGAATATGAAGGAAATAAGCCGGTGCGTGTTGATACTATTGTTATTTCCACCCAACACCATCCGGATGTTACCCAAGAACAAATCCGCCGGGATTTGCTTCAGTACGTCGTTTATCCGACGGTCCCCAAGGAATTGCTCAATGAAGAGACAAAATACTTTATCAATCCTACAGGGCGTTTTGTTATCGGAGGACCGCAAGGGGATTGCGGCTTAACGGGGCGAAAAATTATTGTTGATACCTATGGAGGAATGGCTCGCCATGGCGGCGGCGCTTTTTCCGGGAAGGACCCCACAAAGGTTGACCGTTCTGCTGCCTATGCCGCGCGATATGTGGCGAAAAACGTAGTTGCAGCGGGATTTGCGGACCGTTGTGAGATTCAGATTGCCTACGCCATTGGTGTTGCCCGTCCTGTTTCAGTTTCTATTGAAACCTTCGGTACCGGAAAGATACCGGATGAGAAAATTGTTGAATTGGTAATGCAAACCTTTGATCTCCGTCCTGCGGGGATTATCAAGAGTCTGAACCTTCGACGCCCGATTTATCGTCAGACAGCGGCTTATGGGCATTTCGGAAGAATCGACCTTGATCTCCCTTGGGAAAGAACTGATAAAGCTGACGTTTTGAAAAAACTTGCCGGCCTTTAAATTGACCGAGTCCTTTTAGAGGAGTTCCAATCATGTTATGAGAGGGACTCCTTCTTTCATAGCAGCAACTATTATTTTTCATACCTTTAAACCTCTGCCCCAGTGAATTTGTTATTATCCTAAAGTTTCCTTGACAGAATGTTAGAGAATTAGGTATTATAAGGCAAACTGTATTATAGCAGTTATAAAAGAGGAGCCGTTGTAATACTCAATAGCATGATGACAAAGACTCAAAAATAATGGGTAAAGAGGGATGGTAGAAATGGAAAAACAGTGGCTGGAAGGCCTGCGTAGGACGGTAGATCGTGTATTACCGATTCCTTATTATCAAGAGAGGTTTCGAAAACTTGGGATTCGTCAGGCTGAGGATATTCACTCTCTTAGGGACTTTCAAAAACTTCCGCTGACAACAAAGGAAGACTTGCGCCAAAATTATCCCTTTGGCCTCTTCGCAGAACCTATGGAAAATATTGTTCGGCTTCATGCTTCGTCCGGGACGACTGGAAAACCGACCGTAGTGGGGTATACTAAACGTGATATTCAACTTTGGTCCAAAATTGTCGCCAACGAACTTCGGAGAGCGGGTGTTACTCCTAAGGATGTTGTTCAGATTGCCTATGGATATGGATTGTTTACGGGAGGAATGGGGCTGCATTACGGTTGTGAGGAATTAGGTGCGGTGGTTGTCCCTATTTCAGGCGGGAATACGGCTCGTCAACTTATGTTAATGCGAGACTTTGGAACGACAGTGTTGGCTTGTACTCCTTCTTACGCTTTGTATCTGGCAGAAAGCCTTGAGGAATCGGGGATTTCACGCGAAGAGTTGAAGTTAAGAATTGGAGTTTTTGGAGCCGAGCCTTGGACAGAGGGTATGAGGGAACAGATCGAAGCTCGACTGGGAATTAAGGCTTATGACATATATGGCTTAAGTGAAACCATGGGTCCGGGAGTAGCCATGGAATGTCCCGCTCATGATGGCTTGCATATCGATGAACATTTTTATCCTGAAGTGTTGGGCTCTGACGGGAATCCCGTTGCGGAAGGCATCCAGGGTGAATTGGTTATAACAAGTTTAGATAAAGAGGGCTTTCCGGTTTTACGTTATCGAACCAAGGATCTGACGACTCTGCATTATGGGACTTGTTCCTGCGGACATACGGGCTGGAAAATGGAACGTGTTTCAGCACGGGTGGATGATATGCTGATCATTCGAGGCGTCAATGTTTTCCCAAGTCAAGTTGAAGAAGCAATCCTGTCCTTCGGTGGGTTTGAGCCCCATTATTTACTTATTGTAGAACGTTCGGGAAATTTGGATCAGTTGGAAGTACAGGTTGAAGTCAATGACACCAGCTTCTTTGATGAAGTCCGCGAGTTAGAGGGCCGCCAGGAACGTTTACAACGTAAAATTGAAGAAATCTTAGGCATTTCCATTCGTCTTCGCTTAGTAGAACCTAAAAGTATTCCGCGGAGTGAAGGAAAAGCAGTTCGTGTTATTGATAAACGTCGATAGGGAGGTAAATTTATGTTACAATTATCTATTTTTCTGGAGAACGCTAAAGGACGTTTAGCTGAGGTCGTCAGTCTTCTTGCAGAACTTAAGGTAAATTTGCGTGCCCTGTCTTTAGCAGATACAAAGGATTTCGGAGTTCTGCGTATTATCGTCGATAATCCGGAACTTACTACGGAAAAATTGCGTGAACGTAAGGTTGTTGTCTCATTAACCCATGTATGGGTACTTAAGGTTCCAGATCGGACCGGGGGACTTGCCGAAGTGCTTAATCAATTGGTTAAACACGATGTTGTAATTGAGTACATGTATGCGTTTGTGGAAAAAGAAAACGAACAAGCCCGCGTTGTTATCAGAGCTCAGGATCAGGCAGTTATGGAGAAGGCTATGCGGGAACTTAATCTGCCCTTGTTGTAGTGACGAGCCTTTGCGAAAGCGAAGTCGTTGGCTGAAGAGTGGGCTGGAAGAAGTAATTAACTGAAGTTTATACTTTCCAATAATATAACAAAGGCCGTGCTGAAAACTGGTTTTCCCACGGCCTTTGTTGTAATTAAATTGAAGGTGTTCCCGGAAAAATTGCGCTGCGACGAAAAGTTGTTAACAATGATTTAATGTCATCGTCCTGAGAAGGAGTGATTATTTATTTATCTTTATCGTTAAAGCTGGAACATTCTGTTTCAGTATATATGTGAGCTTCATTACCAGACACTTGTATAGAATCCAAATTACAAAGCTTATTATCATTATGTTTGCAGCTCACCACATTACAAGTAAGGGCATCACATGGCCCTGAAGAATTCGTATTATTTGTTAAACTGCTGTACTCATATTTATTTAAGAATGAACCACATACCGTTCCGCTCTCAGTAGAAGCAGTAACGCCTCCGATATCAACCCTATTTGAATAGCAAATACCGCTTTTATTATGTGAACAAGTTGTTGCACTGCAATTAATTCTTTGCACTAATACACACTCCTTTATGATTTATTTTCACTTAAGATGTCTCATTTACTAAAATATCTATCGAGTAAGCCTTTAAAAGCTTTGCCATGTCGAGCTTCATCTTTACACATTTCATGGACTGTGTCGTGAATAGCATCCAAATTATTTTGCTTAGCTATTGTGGCAAGCTTCTTTTTGCCTTCACAAGCACCATATTCAGCCTCAACTCTAGCGGATAAATTTGCTTTAGTATCAGCAACCACGACTTCACCCAGGAGTTCGGCAAATTTTGAAGCATGCTCTGCTTCTTCCCAAGCAATTCTCTTATAAGCTTCAGCAACCTCAGGATAACCTTCACGATCAGCTTGGCGGGACATCGCAAGATACATGCCAACTTCAGTGCATTCACCCATAAAATTAGCTCTTAATCCTTCCAATAATTCATCGTCACATCCCGATGCTGCCACTCCAATCCTATGTTCATCAGCGAAGTTTAGTTCAGTGGTCATTTCTTTAAATTTGTCTTTGCTTGCTTTACAAATTGGACAAACTTCCGGCGGATTATTACCTTCATGAACATAGCCACAAACTGTACAAATAAATTTTTTCATGCAAATTCCTCCAAGAAAGTGGTTTGTATGAGTATCCAAAACCTCAGGTAATATTATTTCCTCAAAACTATTTGTTATCCAGCAAAGGGAAGTTTAAGACATAAAAACATAGCCTAGCGAGGGGTAACTCCCCTGCTAGGCTATGTTTTTATGTTAGAATAGCAACATTAACTCTATTATTTTGCGGCCTCTTTAGTAGAACTCAAGGAATTTTCTTCTTTTTCATCCTTTAGGACAAGATTCAAGAAGATTCCTGCTAGAGTAGCGAACATAATACCATGATTGGTTAACCCAATTCCTATGGCGAAGATTACCGCAGCGATAATAAGGTTCTTGTTTTTGGAGAAATCCACTTTGGCCTCGATTAAAGTTCTTAGTCCGGCTGCACCTATCATTCCGAACAGTAGGATTACTACACCACCCATAACAGGGGTTGGGATAGACATAATTAAGGCTTGCAAGGGGTTAAAGGTACTTAGGATGATCGCGGCAATCGCTGCTATCCAGAGGTTCAAGGAGCTGTATACCTTCGTTATCGCTAAGACTCCGATATTTTCTGCGTAGGTCGTAAGCGGAACACCACCGAATAAACTGGCAATACCTGTTGCCAGACCGTTTCCTAAGACGACTTTATCAAAACCCGGGTCTTCAATTATATCAGTATGCGTGATGTTGCTAAGAATCATCATGTGTCCTAAATCTTCGATCAATGTTATAAGTGCTAATGGAGCGAAAGTAATAATGGCGGTCACATTCAAGTGGATTGCGCCGAAGCTTTGAAAAGGCAAAACAAATGGGGTTTTAAATGATGCCATAATCTTAGCTGAATCGACCAATCCCATAAATCCAGCAAGGATGTATCCTGCGACAATCGCAATCAGAATTGGTATAACTTTAGAAAACCCTTTTCCATATACACTAACTAGAGTTGCCACTGCTAAAGTAAATATGGCGATGATCCAATTTGCACTAGCCATTGAAACTGCTGTTGGAGTTAAGCTTAATCCGATAATTGCTACGACGCTTCCTGCAACGACGGGAGGAATGAGTTTATTGATCCATTTCGTACCGAATAAACGGAGTATAATAAATATTAAAATATATGCTAAACTAACTGACAAAACTCCCGCCATTGCTCCACCAAGATTATGCTGATCTTTAATAAATGCGGTTAAACTTGCAATAAAGGCGAAAGACGAACCGAGATAGGCTGGAACTTTGCTGCGTGTTAGAAGTAAGAATACAATAGTACCAATACCGGAACAAAATAGGGCCGTTGCAGGACTCAATCCAACAAGGAAGGGGACAAGGATCGTAGAACCCGTCATAGCAAACAAATGTTGAACCCCTAAAGGTATTGCTCGTGTTAGTGGCAACCTTTCGTTAATTTGAACTTCTTTCATAACTGTCATCCTCCTAATTCAACTTAATGCCTTGCAGGCATGTAAACTCTCAGGTTTACTCTGAAGGAATCTTCCTTGCAGTCGATGTTTCCCTTTTTAATTTGGGCTGCGGTTGATATCGTTATACCTCCTCTTTGGCACTAAAAAACCTCTTTCCTGCCCGCAAGCAAGAAAGAGGTGTCCATATACATTCATGGTCCGCCATTTCCTTCTTAGCCTCACGGGACTAATTTAAAGGTTTAAAGGTTTTTTTGCTGTAAAGAGCATATCATAATTCACATCGGTTTGACAAGAGTTTTATGCATTTCTCATCCTGATGGAGTATAGAAAAATCTTTTAATTATATTCGAAGCAAGTAATATGATAAAATAAGGGAGGTGTCTTGATAAGGATTGGAATTGAAGTTCTTTGCAGATAAGGAGGCGTCGTCATGTTACGTTATGCTGAGGTCTTGCTTGATGTAGCTAACCGACGCTTAGATCAAAGCTATCACTATCTTATTCCGGAGGATTTAAGCTTAAAGATCGGGATGAGAGTGCTCGTTAATCTCCAAAATCGTAAGGTCCAAGGGCTTATCGTTGGTATAACATCGGACTTGCCGGAAGAATTGGAGAGGACTCCCCTCAAACCGGTTTTGGAAATCATAGACGAACACAGTCTTGTGCCGCCAGATCTTATTGAATTATCGCATTGGCTGGCCAAAACCACACTTTGTTCCATGGCCCAAAGCTTACATACAGTTTGGCCACTTCTTAAAGGCAAGATGGAGAAACGGTTATTCCTTCTCGCCTCACCGGAAGATTCTGATGTCCAGACTCTTCGTTGGCTCAATGAAGAGGCCTTTCGAGGGATCGAAGTGCTTGCCCGGACCCGCAATAAAGAGATTTCACGGAATCTCTTTTTAAAACGAGCTCATATTTCTGAAGAGACTGTTGAGCTGCTACTCCAAAAGGGTATGATCAGGCAAGGATACCGGTTTATTTCCATGGGAGTTGGACAGAGACGAGAGAAGAAGGTGAATAGGCCGCAAGAGTTTAGCGAAAGAACGTTCACGTTATCCGCGGAACAGGAAGCGGCTGTGAAGGACGTTATGACTTCGTTAAGAGCGGGCTCATGCGAGACTATTTTATTGCACGGGGTGACGGGAAGCGGAAAAACCGAAGTCTATCGGAAACTAATTGCTCAAGTACTTTCCCGGGGTGGTGATGCGATTCTTTTAGTTCCGGAAATTTCCTTAACTGCTCAGGTGGCTCGTTATTTTCAGGCACAATTCGGTGAGAATGTGATCATTTTACATTCTGGTTTGCGTGCTAAAGAAAAAATGCAAGCTTGGGAAGAAATTCTGCAAGGGACAAAGAGAATTGTGATTGGCGCGCGCTCGGCAGTGTTTGCTCCCTTGGCCAATTTACAGCTCATTATTTTGGATGAGGAGCATGACGGCGCTTATAAACAAGACGAGAATCCTAAATACCATGCTCGTGATGTGGCCCGTAAAAGAATGGAGCAGGCCGGCGGGGTGGTTCTGCTTGGTAGTGCAACACCCTCTTTAGAGGCTTACGCCGCGGCGAAAGCCGGTAAAATTCGTTTATTAACCATGTCTCGGCGCATTGGCCATAGTCAATTGCCCCCCGTTGAAATCGTGGACATGCGCAAAGAATTGATGCAGGGAAATCGAAGTATCTTCTCAAAAGTCTTGCAGCAAAAACTCTGTGAGCGATTAGAACTAGGGGAGCAAGCGATGCTCTTCCTCAACCGCAGAGGGTATTCCACCTTTGTGGTTTGTCGTGAATGCGGCTATGTGGTAAGCTGCCCTAACTGTGATGTGGCTTTAACGTATCATAGTCAAGGCCAGTCCATGCGTTGTCATTATTGTGATCATAAAGAACAGCCGCCGTTGACGTGCCCCAAATGCGGGAGTCGGTATATTCGCTTTTTTGGGCAAGGAACTCAGAGAGTTGAGGAGGAACTGCAGGTACTATTGCCGGAAACATCAATTCTTCGGTTGGATTTTGATACGACTCGCAATCGTGAAGCCCACACGACGATCTTGGAAAGTTTTCGCCGGCAGAAGGCGTCAATCCTTGTAGGGACCCAAATGATGGCGAAGGGTCTGGATTTTCCGAATGTAACCTTAGTAGGGGTTATCGCAGCTGACCAAATGCTTAATATGCCGGATTTCAGAGCTAAAGAGCGGACTTTTCAGCTATTAACTCAAGTCGCCGGCAGAGCCGGGCGAAGCGAAAAAGCGGGTGAAGTTATTATTCAAACGTATACTCCGGGAGATAGTGCCATTGAGAAGGCTTCCCATCATGATTATGAGGGGTTTTTTTGGGAAGAGATTCGCTATCGCAAGGGCCGAAACTATCCTCCTTTTACCCATATCATTCGCGTCCTGCTGCTTCATGACAAGGAGGAACGAGTTATTATGGGAGCAAGTAGTTTAGGGGCCTGTTTGAAAGAAAGAATGTGTAATCCTAAATTTGGAAATACTGATTTAGATATCCTTGGTCCGGCACAAGCCGTTTTGGCGAGGCTGAAAAATCAATGGCGCTGGCAAATTTCGGTGCGCGGGATAAATCTTGAGGAACTGAGAGAATTTTTACACCAGGGAATACGAGATTTTTTCAAGACTTCGGCGAGTAATGGTATTATATTAAATATTGAAGTAGATCCACTGACAAATTAGGCCTATGGGTTAGTTTGATTGTAGTAAAATAAAGACAGAACAATAAATCGTTTAAGAGAAAGGGGTACTGGTTATGGCAGTTTATCAAATTGTTGAAATAGGTGCAGATATATTACGGGAGAAAGCAAAAGAGGTTAAAGAGATTAATCCCTCGATCATCAAACTCCTGGATAATATGGTGGATACCATGATAGCCGCAGATGGAGTAGGTTTAGCGGCGCCTCAGATTGGCGTCTCCAAGAGAGTCGTCGTCATTAAGGTTGGAGATGTTCTGCTTGAACTCGTAAATCCGGTGATCTTAGAAAAAGAGGGAGAGTCTGTTGCCGAGGAAGGATGTCTGAGCGTCCCTAATATGACAGGGGACGTGGTGCGAGCGGCGAAAGTTCATGTTCAAGGGTTAAATCGTGAGGGGAAAATGGTAGATATTCATGCCGATCGTTTGATGGCAAGAGCACTCCAACATGAAATTGATCATCTCGAGGGAATTATGTTTGTCGATCTGGCTAAAAAGACCTATCGGAAGTAAACGATGGTTAATCCAATCGTAAGACTCCTACTTCTACAAGTGGGAGTGGTTTCCCATACGTTGTTGGATTCACGATATAATGGCTTGCCAAACTATATTTAGGAAATAATGGGTTTTGAGTTTCGACTCCGAACCTCGCTATAAAGGAGAATAGTTATGCGTATTGTTTTCATGGGAACGCCGGATTTTGCGGTACCTTCTCTGCGAGCCTTGGCCAGCCATGGATATGAGATTGCAGGCGTCTTTACACAACCTGATCGGCCGGCAGGCCGAGGGAAAAAGTTAAAACCCAGTCCTGTAAAGACTGCCGCTGAAGAATTAAACTTGCCGATTTTTCAGCCTGCCAAAATAAAAACGCCTGAAGGTGTTCAATGTTTGCGCGAGTTGGCTCCTGAATGTATTATTGTTGTGGCATATGGGCAGCTGCTCTCCAAGGAAATTTTAAACTTACCTTTGCAGGGATGCATAAATGTACACGCTTCTTTGCTCCCCTCATATCGAGGAGCTGCGCCGATTCATTGGGCGATTATCAATGGCGAAAAGCGTACCGGTGTAACGACGATGCTTATGGATGAAGGACTGGATACCGGGGATATCTTACTTAAGCGTGAAATCATGATTTCCCAAGATGCAACCATGGGAGAAATTCATAATCAATTGGCAGATTTGGGAGGGGATTTGCTGGTTGAAACGCTGCGTGAGCTGGAACAAGAATCCCTAATTTCTATTCCTCAATCGGGAGAATCCAATTATGCTCCTCTTTTAAACCGTGAACACGAACGTCTCGATTGGACACGGCCGGCCATTGAATTGCATAATAAAATCCGGGGCTTAAATCCTTGGCCGGGGGCCTTTGGAGTATTTCGAGAAGAGAACTTTAAGGTTTGGCGCAGTTCAGTATCTACATCTCCAATTACTGAACAGACGGGAAATTCACTTGGGGATTTACTCCCTAAGCCAGGCCAAATCATCGAAGTACTGGAAGAGGGTCTGCTTGTCCAAACCGGAGAGGGGATCCTTGGGATATTCGAGGTTCAGCCGGCTGGTAAACGTTCTATGTCTGCGCGTGACTTTTTGAACGGGAGACATGGTCAAGCCGGAGAGAAATTCAGTTAAAAGAGCTCGTCGTTTTCGTCAGAGGCTAACAAGTGTTAAGACAATTTCTTCGAGCGCAGTTAAGTTTTCTGCCTAATATTTATCCGGCTTTTAAGACCTCCACTTCTATAAGTGGGGGTGGGTCCTTCGTTATCTTCAGGTGGGCTAGAGTCTTCCTTCGCAGCTAAGTGTTCCTATTGGGAAAGGCGGCTCGGCAATAATGTCCACTGGACATTATTGTATCTGAAGCCCCGATGTTCAGCTTTAGCGTAAGCGAGTTCACTAAGTTCGTTTATTTCTATGATATTTAAATGCGGGATTTGAAAAAGGAGGTTAAGCTATGTTTTGGGACCGTACGATGGTTCTTTTAATTCCGGCAATCCTGCTATCCCTTTATGCACAATATAAAATATCCTCTGCTTACAATTATTACTCTAAAGTGCGTGCTCAGTCGGGACTTACCGGAGCACAGGCAGCGAAAGCACTCTTAAACAGCAAGGGACTTTATGATGTAGGTGTGGAGGCTATTCGCGGTAACCTTTCGGATCATTATGACCCTCGCTCGCGAGTTATTAGTTTGAGTGAGGATGTATATTATGGAAATTCCCTGGCTTCAGTGGCGGTTGCGGCTCATGAAACGGGTCATGCTCTGCAACATTCTTCCAGATATGTGCCATTGCAGCTCAGATCGTCCTTTGTACCGGCAGCTAATTTTGGCAGCGGGGCAGGACCGATATTAATTCTAATCGGATTGTTCCTGCCAACCTTTGGCTGGCTGTTGCAGTTAGGAATTCTGGTTTTTTCTCTGGCTGTACTCTTTCAACTAATTACTTTGCCTGTAGAATTTAATGCCAGCCACAGAGCCTTAGTTCTCTTGCAGGAAGGAAGACTGCTGGGGAGTGAGGAAGTCCGCGGTGCCCGCAAGGTTTTAAATGCGGCTGCCTTGACCTATGTCGCTGCGGCCTTAGCGGCTGTGCTCCAGTTGGCGAGGTTCATAATTATTGCCCAAGGCAGACGGGATGATTAGAGAAACGTCACGAGGGATGGCAGTCCAGATACTGACCCGTGTTGAGGTAGAAGGAGCCTATGCCAATCTCTTAATGCAAAAAACAATTGCCAGATTGTCCGATGCCCGGGAACGTCAATTTGTAACGTTATTGGTTAACGGTGTTTTGAAACACAGATTAACTTTGGATTATGCTCTGCGTCTTCATTTGAGTAAGCCAATGTCAGCCCTTCCCCATGAAGTTCGGGCCATTTTAAGAATCGGAGCCTTTCAGCTGCTTTTCGTTGAAAAGGTTCCGCCGGCTGTGGCTGTTAATGAAAGCGTCGAATTGGCTAAATCGTTTGCCAAGTTTACAGGATTAGTGAATGTCGTCCTGCGCAAGGTGCTGACAAAAGGCTGGGATATCCCCTGGCCTGATGCGAAACGGGATGCGGTCCGTTATCTTTCCGTGCGTTATTCTCATCCCGAATGGATGATTCAGCGCTGGTTAAAACGCTGGGGCAAGGAAGAAACGGAAGCTTTTTGTCAAGCAAATAATGAACCTGCTCCTACCTGGATCAGAACAAATACTCTCAAAATTTCACGTCAGGATTTAGCGGATCTGCTGATTCGAGACGGTATTACCGTCGAATTGGGAGAACGAGTGCCTGAAAGTTTACGGATTCAAAACTTTGGTTCTCTTGAAGGGTTGGAAACGTTTAAAGCCGGTTTGTTTACAGTACAAGACGAAAGTTCCCAAATAATTGCTCATGTCGTGGCGCCTGAAGCAGGTCAACACGTTCTGGATGCCTGCAGTGCTCCCGGCGGCAAAACAACGCATCTGGCCCAAATGATGAATAATGAAGGAGTTATCCTGGCGTTTGATGTTCATGCCCATAAGTTAGAGCTGATTGAGCAATTGGCCCAAAGGTTAGGGATTACCTGCATAGAAACTCAGTTAGGCGATGCGCGCCATCTGCCGGGAATAAGACTCGATTCCCAACAAAGGGTTTTAGTGGATGCGCCCTGTTCCGGTTTGGGTGTTCTCAGGCGGAGAGCTGATCTGCGTTGGAGGAAAGCGGAACAAGACCTTGGGGATCTGCCACTACTACAGTTTGCTATCTTAGAGCGTGCTGCTTCTTGTGTCGAAGTTGGCGGAGACTTAATTTATTCGACCTGTACGATTGAACCGGAAGAGAACTTTGAATTGGTCAAGAAATTTCGCTCAGCCCATCCTGAATTTGAGGCAGTGAACTTAGTGGATGCCTTACCCTTTAAACTTAAGGATACCAGAGATATTCAACAAGCCGCTAAGGGGATGCTTCAGCTCTTGCCGCAACGTCATGGCACCGATGGATTTTTTTTGGCAAAATTTCATCGCAGGAGCTAGAGATAAACTGGAAGTGAACAAAATAATAGTGGTATTTCTTTTGCAGGACACATAGTGATAAAAGAGTAATGGTCAAACGTTAAATATCTTTAGTAAAATAAGTTTTCTTTGAAGAGAAGTTTAACTGGAACGAATTGGGTGAATAATAATAACTATGGAAATGTACGATCTGCGAAGCTGCACTGAAGAAACGCTGCAGACAGTTTGCGGAGAGCTTGGTTTGAAGCGTTTTCGAGCAGCGCAGTTATTTCAATGGGTACAACAAAAAGCGGTGCGTTCTTGGGACGAAATCAAAAATATTGGTGCGAAAGATCTTGCGTTACTATCATCGCGTTTGAGTTTTTATCCGCCGGAACTCGTGAAAGAGCGCAGGTCCATTGATGGTACCCGAAAATATTTATTTCGTCTTCAAGACGGGGAAATGATCGAATGCGTTTTAATGGAGTATGCTCGTGAGCTGACAAGGGATCGCCATACCGTTTGTGTTTCCACTCAGGTTGGCTGCGCAGTAGGCTGCGCCTTTTGCGCAACGGGCATGGAGGGTTTCCGCAGAGATCTCACCATTGGAGAGATAGTGGGTCAGATTCTGGATATAACGCATTTTATTCGTCAGGAAGACCCGGACTTTCAGGTTACGAATGTTGTCTTTATGGGAATGGGGGAACCTCTGTTAAATTATGAGCAAGTGCTTTCAGCAATCATGCTTATGAATCAGGAACGGGGGCTAAATATTGGCATGCGGCGCATGACAATTTCGACAAGTGGAGTAGTGCCTCGAATCATTCAATTGGCGAAGGACAATCCTCAGGTGGGTTTGGCCATTTCCCTTCATGCGTCTAATGATCCGGCAAGAAGCCGTTTAGTTCCAATGAATCGCCGCTATCCTTTAGCTCAGCTTATGGAGGCATGCAAGGAATATGCAAAAATTACGCGCAGAAGAATTACCTTTGAGGTAGCCTTGACGGATGACAATGCCAATCTTGGTGAAGCAGAAGCTTTAGCCCGTTTATTAAAAGACCAATTAGGGCATGTGAATTTGATTCCGGTTAATCCGGTAGCAGGAACAGGCTTAAAACGTCCTGACCTTGAAAAACTGAAGAAATTTGCTCATCATTTAGAAGTTGGCGGAATTTCTGTCTCCCTGCGTGAAGAACGGGGGTCGGACATTAACGCAGCCTGTGGTCAACTTCGACGACAGTGGAGGGAGGGTAACCATGAGCCTATTGACTCGATTTGAAGGAATGGCTGAGTTCCTTTTTACCGGTGCTTTTAAGAAAGGAGGAGCTCGGCTCCAACCAGTTGAACTGGCTAAAGAACTGGTGAAAGCGATGTTTAGGAATAAACAAATTAGTATTTCTCAAGTATATGTACCGAATATATACCGGGTTTACCTTCATTCCAGTGATTGGGGTCCCTTAGCTAGTTTTGGAGAGGTTTTTCTGATCGAGTTGTCCAAGTATTTATATGCCGAGGCTAAGCGTGAGGGGTATACGTTCTTATCGAAACCAGCGATTGAGCTGCATTCTGATGACACTGTCAATCCCAGGGAAATGATTGTTGAGGTCGATTTTGACGATTCTATTGACGTTGAATGGGGAGATGAAGAGGAAAAAGAAAAGGACTTTCCCAAAGAATCGAATTGGCGTGAAAATACAACGATCTTCCGGGAAAGTGTCATGACAAACTTAAGTGCAGAGGACAGTGCGGGAAGGATTTCGGATTACTTTCTCGAAATTATAGAAGGACCGAATAAGGGACAATCCTTTAAATTGCCGGATCATGATATCTATATTGGACGACACGGGCAGTGTGATCTTGTGCTCCAGGATCCCGAGGTTTCAAGACGACATTTAAAGATTACTTCAGGGGAAAACGGCTGGTGGCTTGATGATTTGGGGAGCACCAATGGTTCCTTTGTCAATGGTCAAAGAATCACGCATCAGACGGTGGCTCCGGGTGATCGAATCCAGATCGGCCTTAGTGTTCTCGTGATTCAAAAAGTACCCTTGCCGTAATTTTAGAGAGTTGTCACAGCTGCTCTCTGATATTGTATTTGGAGGGTTGTATGGAAGTTGTTACAGTGATCGGACGACTGGTTTTTGTCGCCTTGATTTATCTTTTTATCTTTAGGATTTTTACGGCGCTATTAGCTGACCTGCAGCTGAAAGGGATGTTTCAGCGTTCGAATCAGGACTATGGACGACTAGAGGTTTTGACAGGTACGGACACTCTTCCCAGAGGCCAAGTTTTTAAAGTTGATGGGAAGGGCTTGCGTCTGGGACGGGGCAAACATAATGATATCGTTTTACCGGATCATTTTGCTTCTGTCGATCATGCCGCTTTTCGCTGCCAAAAAGGAAAAACCTTTGTCGAAGACCTGGGAAGTACGAATGGTACTTGGGTTAATGGAGAACAAATTCATTCTCCGGTCCAATTAGTTGCTGGAGATTATGTGAAAATTGGAAGTATCACATTCCAATACTCGAGGTGGCAAAATGAGAGTGCTAAGCTTTAGTGAAAAAGGGTGTATCCGGAAAAATAATGAGGATTCCTTTTTAGTATTACATGATCACGGAATCTTTGCTGTGGCCGACGGAATGGGAGGGCATCGGGCTGGAGAAGTTGCTTCATCAACAGCTTTAGGGGAATTAGAAAAACTTGCCCCTCAGCTAAAGGGGCTGAGTGATCAAGATTTGGAAGGATGGCTTGTGGAATCCTTTACACAGGCTAATCGGGTTGTTTACGAATCGTCGACAACAGAGCCCCAAAATGCTGGAATGGGTACGACTCTTACGGCGTTGCTCATTCGTGACACAAGGGCTTTGATTGCCCATGCGGGAGACAGCCGGGCATATTTGTGGCGGCAAGAAGAGCTGACACCTTTGACGAAAGATCATTCCTTAGTGGGTGAGCTTGTACGTTTAGGCCAAATCTCTTTGGAAGAAGCGGAGAAACATCCTCAACGTCACGTTTTAATGCGGGCGGTCGGTGCGGATCAGGAAATTGAAGTTGATTGTCAGACTATATCTCTGCGGTCCGAGGACGTGTTTCTGTTGTGTACAGATGGTTTTTCCAATATGATCAGCGATCAGGAATTAGCGGCTGAATTTTCTGAGTCAGGTACTTGGGAAGAACGCTTGGAGAGATTGCGGCAGCTTATTTTAGAACGCGGCGCACCGGATAATTTCACAGCTTTGTGCTGTATTATGGAGTAAGAAGATGCTTTATCGTTTCGTTTCTCGCTTTATAATTATAGGAATGATGTGGTTGGGGCTGGTTCTGCTAAAATGGGGAGGCAATAAGGATCAACTTCTCTGGCAGGCTTTAATATTTACTGCCCTTATTCTCATGGGAAGTTTTGCGGAAGAAATTCTTCATTACCAAGGAGATCCTTATGTCCTTCCGGTTGTTCAGGCAATTCTGGCCTTAGGACTGGTATTTTTGGTACGCATTAGTCCTAATGAAGCTTTGCACCAGTTTTGGTGGGCCAATATTGGACAGCTGATTTTCTACGCGATTTTATTTGCCGTTAGGGATTATCGACACTTAGGCAAGTTTCGCTATCTATGGGGATTGCTTGCTGTCAGTTTGCTGTTTGTAACACTAGTTTTTGGGTTTGCCGCCGGTGGCGCAACGAGTTGGCTAAGAATCGGAGGAATTGGTGTCGAACCTGAGGAATTCGTAAAACTTGCCTTACTCTTGTTTATGGCAACATATCTGGAAGAAAATGAAGAGTTGCTGCGGGTTGGAACTGTCCAAGTAGGAAAGTTCTCCTTGCCGGATTGGCGAACTTTAGGCCCCTTTCTAATTATGGCTGTTTTTTCCCTTGGACTTTTAGGGGCGCAAAAAAGCCTCGGAACGGCGCTGGTGTTTTACGCTTTATTTGTCCTTATGATTTACGTAGTAACGGAACGTGCGCTGTATTTAGGAATTTCTCTGCCTATTTTTCTATTGGTGGGAAGTGCAGGATATTTACTTTTTAGACACGTTCGCGTTAGGGTGTTGGTTTGGCTAAACCCTTGGCAAGATCCAACGGGTATGGGATATCAGATCGCTCAATCCCTGTTTGCCATTAGTGGAGGGAAGATCCTGGGAACTGGACTAGGCAATGGAATTGGGGCTTCTATGGTGCCGGCCTCAAGTACTGACTTTATTTTTTCCGTCATAGCGGAGGAACTGGGGTTTGCGGGGGCGATGGCTGTTCTGGCTCTTTTTCTTATCGTGGTCATGAGGGCGTTTTCAATTAGTTTGAGAGCCAAAGACCGCTTTGGCCAGATTCTGGCTGCCGGAATTGGAATTCTTCTGGGAACAGAGACCTTAATTATTCTTGCCGGGGTGACAAAATTACTTCCTCTGACAGGTATCCCGCTGCCTTGGGTCAGCTATGGAGGAAGTTCTATACTCGTTCATTTTATTCTTTTGGGTGTATTGTTGAATATTTCCAATGCTACTGCGGTGGGAGCTAAGCGTAATAAGACAAGAGGAAGGGAGTATGCAACATAATGCGAGGGGTACGTCGTGTAGCATTAGGAATGGCCTTTAGCTTCTTTGTTTTAAGTCTGGGACTTGTTTATTGGCAAGTGGTTCAATCCGATACTCTCTTGAATAATTCCGCGAATCGACGCTTAATTCTCCTGGAAAGCCGAGTGACCCGTGGAGGAATTTTTGACCGTAACGGCGAAATAATAGCACAAACTCAAACAATCAACGGGAAGAAGGTTCGCGTCTATCCCAATGGAGAAATGTATGAGCCTACTCTTGGTTACTCTACTGTTCGGCTTGGCGCAGCAGGGCTTGAAGGAAGTTTAGCGAATTGGCTCATGGGTGTTAAAAATGCTACAGCTACCCAAACGATTCAGCAGTTATTTTCTTTGCCGCGTCAAGGAGATGATGTGGTGCTGACGTTAGATTCCCATTTGCAAAGTGTGGCTTATAACGCCCTCAAAGGAAAGATGGGCGCGGCTGTTGCTATTGACCCTAAAACCGGAGAAGTACTTGCCTTAGTGAGTCAGCCGGGATACAACCCGACAAATTTGGACGATCACTGGAAAGATATTATTAAGCAAACTCAGGAAAAACCTTTAGATAATCGTGCTTTTTCCCTCTATCCTCCGGGGTCAACGATGAAGGTAGTAACCTCCGCCAGCCTATTCAGAAGCGGCATAAACACCACGAATCTATATGATTGTAAAGGCTCAACGGTTATCAACGGACAAGTTATTCCGGAACAAAACCAAGAGGCTCATGGTTGGGTTAACTATAACATGGCCTTAGCCGATTCCTGTAATACGTATTTTGCGACCTTTGGGGTTCAGGCAGGAGATAAAAGTTTTCTGTCTGCGGTTAAAGGATTTGGCTTTGGACAAAAGATCCCATTTGAACTAAATGTTCCAGTGAGTCAGATCACTAATTCTCCTAAGGTTCCGGAAACTCTGTCAACGAATCTTCTTGCTGCAAGCTGCTTTGGACAGGGTGAGGTCTTAGTTTCCCCCTTTCAAATGGCTCTGATTACCGCCGGTATTGCAAATCATGGGGTTATAATGACTCCCCACATTGTGGAACGAGTTCTTGATCCTTCGCAATCCGTACAATATGAACAAGAGCCTCAGCCTTGGCTAACTGCACTTTCTAAAGATGAAGCAGATAAAATTACAAGTGCCATGGTGACTGCTGTGACTGATGGAACTGCTTCTCCCGGAGCTTTGCCGGACGTCCAGGTTGCGGCAAAGACCGGTTCCGCGGAGCCGGGAGGCAATGAACCTACCCATGCTTGGTATATCGCTTTTGCGCCTGCGGAGGCTCCACGCATTGCGGTGGCTGTTTTTGTAGAACATGGCGGAACTGGAGGAGGGGCAGCTGCTCCCATTGCGCGCCAAATTATTGAAGAAGCATTAGCCAGAAAGTAGGTGAACATAGTGAGTAAAATCTTCGGAGGACGTTATGAAGTTTTAGAGCGTATTGGTGCCGGTGGGATGGCGATTGTTTATAAAGCTAAAGATCAGCTGCTTAATCGTGTCGTAACGATCAAAGTTCTTCGCGAACAATTTGCTACTGATGAAGACTTTATTCGCCGTTTTCGAAGGGAAGCCCAGGCTGTCGCCAGTTTGTCTCATCCAAATATTGTCTCTGTTTATGATGTGGGCAAAGAAGGGGATACTGAATATATCGTTATGGAATACGTAGAAGGGCGGAATCTCAAAGAAATTATTCGAGATTATGCTCCCTTGACCACAGATCAGGCGATTAACCTTGCCCGCCAAATTTCTAGTGCCGTTCAAAATGCCCATGAACACCATATTATTCACAGAGATATAAAACCCCATAATATTTTAGTAACTGAGGATGGACGCGCTAAAGTTACGGATTTCGGTATCGCCCGAGCAGTATCATCGGCAACGGTAACGCATACAGGGGACATTATCGGTTCCGTTCACTATTTATCACCGGAACAGGCTAAAGGCCTGCAGAGCAATGAGCAATCGGATATTTATTCGTTGGGGATTATTCTGTATGAATTGGTTACTGGTCAGGTACCCTATGATGGTGAAACTCCCATTGCTATCGCTCTTAAGCATCTTCAGGAACAGCCAACGCTGCCGAGTAAGCTTAATCCTCGAGTTGAGAAAGAATTCGAGGGCGTGATTATGAGGGCTATTGCTAAGTCACCTGAACAACGGTATGCTTCTGCTAAAGAGCTTTTGGAGGACTTGAACCATCTTCTTGCCGGCCGTCCAATCAATCGGCCTGAAGTAATTCCTGTTGACGATCTGGAAGCAACCCGGACTCATCAAGGTATGAGCAAGATTTTAGCACCGATTAGTGTGCGTGAGCAAGAACCAGAACAAGAACAAGAACCGGAAAAGCATATGAGTGGTTTTTTAACTAGAGCCAAGAAAAAACGTTGGCTGTGGATCTCAGGAATTGCTGTCGTATTGCTTCTTTTGGTGGGCGGGATAATGTTAAGAAATTACCTCCTGGTCGGTACGACGAAAGTTCCTGATGTGACTGGTAAGACTCTGCCGGTGGCTGGGGACTATCTTAAATCAGCAGGATTGAAACTCAACCCAGAGGTAACGTATGGGTTCAGCGATAAAGTTGACAAAGATCTGATCATTGAACAGAACCCGAAAGCAGATACAATGGTTAAAGTCGGCCGGGAAATTCAAGTCGTTGTGAGTAAAGGACCGGACAGCGGTACATTTCCGGATGTAACCAGTGCGCCAATGTCGAAAGCGGATGCCGTTAATATGATTCAAAACGCTGGATTTACGGGCAAGATTACCTTTCAAACCCAGCCAAATTCAACCGTTCCCAAAGATTATGTTATCCAGCAGGACCCTCTGCCTTCGGCGACTTGGCCGAAGAGCGGGCCTATTAAATTGACCATTAGCAATGGCTCTCCTTTTGTAAGCATTAACATGCCCAATGTGATTAATAAAACGTCTGAAGATGCTAAAACGATTCTTCAGCAGAATAATTTAGTTCCCTTGGTACAAACTCAAGATTCTACCACTATTCCTGCGGATGTCGTCATCAGTACCTCGCCTAGCCCGGGAGAAACGGTTCAGCAAGGGAGTCAGGTTACCATCGTCGTATCGCATGGTCCGGGGCCTCTGGCGCTGAATATTGATAAAGACGTCTCAATGTTTATGGCTCAGATTTTCAGTGTTATCCCTAAAGAAACCATCCGGCTCAGGCCAAATCCCTAGCTGGATCAGTCCCGAAATGTAACAGTGAGGAAATTGTATGATCGAAGGAGTTTTACTTAAAGGTTATGGTGGATTTTATTATGTCTATGCGGAAGACCGGGTATGGGAATGTTCTCTGCGCGGTCGTTTTCGCATTAAAGATCAAGACTTTCTGCCTGGTGATCGAGTGAGAATTTTACCTGAAAGTGATAATAAGGCGAGAATTGAAGGAGCAGAACCTCGGCTTAATTCTCTTAGCCGTCCGTCCATTGCAAATGTCGATCAGGCACTTCTTGTCTTTGCCATGACTTCGCCAAAACCTGATCTGAACCTTTTAGACCGCTTATTAATTCAGGTGACCCATTCGGCAATAGAACCAATTATCGTTTTTACCAAATTGGACAAATATAACGCTGAAACATTATCCCCCGATTCTAAGCCTCAGCCCTTTGTTTCGGATATATACCGCCGAGTAGGGTATACGGTTTTTGAGGTATCGAATAAAACAGGTACAGGTATACCGGAATTAAGAAACCGTTTAGAGGAGAAGATCAGTGTCCTGGCCGGTCCTTCAGGCGCCGGTAAATCAAGCCTTTTTAACGCTTTATCGGATGGGAAACAATTGAAAACCGGTGAAATCAGTCAGAAGTCCCAGCGTGGCCGCCATACGACCCGTCATGTTGAGCTGATGGTGTGCGCAGGAGGGTTAGTGGCAGATACACCAGGTTTTTCCTCCCTTTTCCTGCCTAAAATGAAACGGGAGGATTTGGCAGGCTATTTCCCGGAATTTGAAGAATATCGGCATGAATGCCGTTTTAGCAGTTGTTTGCATGATAAAGAACCCGATTGTTCGATTAAAACTGCTCAAGAAAATGGAGAGATTTCCAGAACTCGCTATGAACATTATCGGGATTTCTTGCAAGAAGTGATCGCTGCCGAAAGGAGATATTAAAATGATTCAACTTGCCCCGTCTATTTTATCCGCTGATTTTGCTCGTTTGGGGGAACAGGTTCGTTTGGTTGAGGATGCCGGTGCTGAGGTTTTACATATTGATGTTATGGATGGGCATTTTGTCCCGAATCTCACCTTTGGACCTGCGATGGTAAAAGCACTGAGGTCTCATAGCAAAATGCGCTTTGATGTTCATTTGATGATTGAGGAGCCGGAACGTTTTATCGCAGATTTTGCCGCCGCAGGAGCGGATCACATTACCTTTCACCTGGAGGCGTCACGTCATGTCCATCGCGTAGTCCAACAGATTAAGGAACTGGGACTTACTGCAGGGATTGCCCTTAATCCGGCAACTCAATTGGACGGACTTAAATATATTCTTGAAGATTTAGATATGGTATTGTTAATGACGGTGAATCCGGGCTTCGGAGGCCAAAAATTTATCAATAGTGTGATTCCCAAAATTCAGGTACTTCATCGTCACATTGAACAAAAGCAGTCTTCCTGCGTGGTCGAAGTAGATGGCGGGATCAATTTGGAAACGGCGCCTTTAGCTGCTCGAGCGGGGGCTGATATTTTGGTAGCAGGCTCGGCGGTATTTGGTCAGGCCGATCCGAAGCTTGCCGTAGAAAAGCTCCGTCGGGCAGCTAGTACGGTTCAGAGTGAATAGGATGAATATAGTGGTATTGGCCAATGGCTGTTGGGACCCGGAATGGGGTAAGAAAGCGCTGGGAAAGGCTGATTATCTGATCTGCGCAGACGGTGGCGCCAATCACGCTCTGAACTCAGGGTATACGCCGCATCAGCTTATCGGAGATTTGGATTCGGTTTCCAGGGAGACGTTAACCTTGTGCCGGAAAGCCGGTTGCTCTATTGAACAATTTCCGCGTGAAAAAGATGAAACAGATCTTGAATTGGCTCTTCTGCGGGCAAAGGAAAAAGCCTTAGCGGAGGGTGAACGGGATATTTGGCTCTATGGTGCTACGGGGAAACGTATCGATCATTTTATGGGTAATTTGGCCCTGATGTTGGGTTATGCCCGGCAAGGGATTCGCATACGTTTGGTTGACCCTGAGCATGAGATGTGGGTTCTCCAAGGGCAGGAGGAATTTTTGACGTTCAAAGGGCAGGAGCTTTCTTTGCTGGCTCTGTCTGAGAGGGCTGTTGTGAGTACGCGGGGATTGTATTATCCGCTGGAGCATGGTGCTTTGCGGCAGGATGTTCCGCGGGGAGTGAGCAATGTTTGCCTTGGAGAGAGCGTGGGGATTGAGGTTCATGAGGGATGGGTTTTGGTGGTCGCTTTAGCGGGAGGGTGTGATTTGCGCCGCTCACCACAGCGCCGTCGCTAGCACGCTTGATTCCGAGGGGAGCGGGGCAAAACCTCCGGGTAATACCTGATGTGAACCATTGCCCCGCTGTTCCCCTCGAAATCTAAGCGCGCTGGACGCGCCTCTGCTGAATGGTTCGCTCTGCAAAATCACACCCTCCTGGTCAAGGGTCGACGGGGGGATGAGAGTAGGGCTTTGAAGCGAGGGAACGAGGGGAACGGCGTTGAGGCGCTGCGCTGTCAACGTGGCGCTGAGGGCGCCGCTTGGGATGCTGGCTTATTAGGTGTTGTAAACTATTGACCTGCTGTCTCCCTCGAAATCTAAGCGTGCTGGACGCGCCTCTGCTGAATGGTTCGCTTTGCAAAATCACACCCTCCTGGTCAACGGGCGCTGGGGGCGCCGCTTGGGTTATGTTTGTGGGTTTGATGAAATTAAATTTAATTGCGGAAATAAGTTGAGGTTGGGCTTTGTAAATGCAAAGCTGTTCGGATATTATAGGTATATAATCAATATTATGTTATAAAGGACGAAGAATTAATGCAGCATGATGAACTTTGGATTGGTACGATGTTTGAGGGCCGGGCTCGCTGGGTCGCGGTTAGGACGACGGATACGGTGGAAGAGGCTCGGAGACGTCATGAGCTGTCTCCTGTTGCTGCGGCGGCTTTAGGGCGGTCGATGACGGGGACGCTTATTTTAGCGAGTTCGCTCAAAGGGGACGAGAGTGTTACGCTGCGCTTATTGGGGGATGGGCCCCTGCAAGGCGTTGTGAGCGTGGGGAATGCTCTTGGAGAGGTTCGGGGATATGTGCGGGAACCGTGGGTAGATTTGCCTTTGAAGCCTAATGGCAAGCTTGATGTGGCGGCTGCGGTGGGAGCTGGAGAGCTGGCTTTGAGCCGGAGTCTGCAGAATGGTGAGGTTTATACGGGGACGGTTCCTCTGGTGAGCGGAGAAATTGCGGAAGATCTGGTTCATTATTTGTTGACGTCGGAACAAATTCCTTCAGCTATGCTGCTGGGTGTACTTGTTGAAAAAGATTATCATGTGGCCGGAGCCGGCGGTTTTTTGATGCAGCCCTTACCCGGAGCTCAGGAAGAGGATATTCAAGCCCTTGAAGATATACTTGGGCAGATAAAGGTTGGAATTAGTGAATTAGTGGCTGAGAGTCACAGTATGGATGAACTCCTTGGCAGTTTGCTGGGAAGTCTTTCTTATCAGGTGTTGGAACGTCGTTCTGTCAGATTTTCTTGTACCTGTTCTAAGTTACGTCTGGGGGATTCATTGGTTTCCCTGGGTGCAGAGGAACTGGAAAGTTTAATCTCAGAGGGCAAGGCGGAAGTGATTTGTCATTTTTGTAATGAGCATTATTTGTTTTCTAAAGTGGATTTAGAGGCTCTTAAAGACAGAGTGGAAAGTTAGTGCGGGGAAATAAAAAAACCCGGCTTAGCCGAGTCTTAGCACAGGTGAAGCTATTGGTTGCGTTTGTGGCGTGAGGGCCTGATAGTATGAAAAAAGCCCGACATAGTCGGGCTTTTAATTCATTAGCTAACGCGTTGGACTTTGCCGGAACGTAAGCATCTGGTGCAAACTTTGATCCTGGCAGGAGTACCGTTCACAATAGCATGAACGCTCTGCAGGTTAGGTTTCCAAGTACGTTTTGTTCTTATATGAGAGTGGCTGACTTGAAATCCGCTGACAACCCCTTTGCCGCATACTGCACAAACATTGGCCATGCTCTAAATCCTCCTTTGCAGCCGAAATGACACTTATGTATTTTATCAAATGTCGAAGAGATTGGCAAGGTTTTCCCCCTGTATTTCCTGAATACTTGAATCTTAAACTATTTTAAACTTATTTTTCGGGGAATTTAGTAAAATAACTAAATTTTTCTTTGAACATTTTTCATTTACTTGGTAAAATGGAAATCATGTGGACTAAGCTGGAAGGGGAGGGTCCTTGATGGGTAAGGAAATAATGAATAGCTTAGGGAAAATCGATATTTCGGAAGAAGTGATTGCCACTATTGCCGGTGCTACTGCTGTTGAATGTTACGGTTTAGTTGGTATGGCATCGCGCAAAATTACCGATGGCTTCGTTGATTTATTGGGCCGTGAGAACCTGGCCAGAGGGGTTGTTGTTACCCTCAATGGAAATGAAGTTATAATTGACCTCCATATTGTGGTAGGGTATGGTGTTCGAATTTCTGAAGTGGCTGCTAATGTTATGGAACGCGTTCGTTATACCACAGAGAAACTTACGGGATTAAACGTATCCCAAGTGAATGTGAACGTACAAGGAGTTCGCGTTTTAGAGTAGCGCAAAAGAGTAGGGGGATACTGTTTTGAGACCAGTTTCAAATACAAAGAGCGTTCTTAATGCCCAAGAGTGGAAACAAATGATGGTTGCCGGTGCCCAGACCTTAGAACTAAAAAAACAGGATGTGGATGCCCTGAATGTTTTTCCTGTGCCTGACGGAGATACGGGAACCAATATGTTCTTAACGATTCAATCGGCCGCCAGGGATGCTGAGAAGGCAGCAGGAGTTTCAATTAGTGAGGTTGCCAGTGCTGCTTCAATGGGTTCTCTAATGGGGGCGCGAGGAAATTCAGGGGTTATTCTATCTCAGCTTTTGCGAGGGATCGCCAAAGGTTTGGATGGGCTGGTTACGGCCAATCCTCTCCAACTGGCACAGGCTTTGCAATCTGGAGTAGATACGGCTTATAAGGCTGTGATGAGGCCCGTTGAAGGAACGATTCTTACTGTTGCTCGAGAAACAGCTAAAGCTGCACTTAGTAAAGCGAAAGCAGGGGGATCGCTTTTAGATACGCTGCAAGAGGCTCAAAAAAAGGGTCTGGAATCTCTGGCCAGAACTCCTGAGATGTTACCGGCATTAAAACAGGCCGGTGTTGTAGACGCAGGCGGTCAGGGTTTCTTAATTATTTTGGGAGGATGGATTGAAGCTTTGACTGGTGAAGCCGTAAAGGCTGGAATTTCGCAGGAGCAAAAGATCAATTCGGAAACCTCTCAAGCCAAGGAGCTGAATCAGGGAAATCAAGACTTTATTCAGCTGGAGAATTTAGAATATCCTTACTGCACAGAATTCCTGGTTAAAGGAACGGATTTGCAGGTTGATCGAATTCGTCAGGATCTACTCAACCGCGGTGATTGTTTGCTTGTGGTTGGGACACCTGAAGTAGTTAAGATCCATGTTCATGTAAAAAATCCGGGCAAGATTTTAGATTATGCCATTCAGTGGGGTTCTCTGCATCAAGTCCAAATTCACAATATGTTAGAACAAAATGAAGCAATGGCTCATGCAATGAAATCAAAATCTTCAGGATCGACGGAGGTTGAAGCCGGACTAACCCCCCTGAAAGAATATGGTGTCATTGCTGTAGCTATGGGACAAGGAATTGCAGATGTTTTTTTGAGTTTGGGTGTTGATGAAGTGGTCTTAGGCGGACAAACTATGAATCCCAGTACAGAGGATCTGGCGGCAGCCGTTCGCAAAGTGAAGGCACGCAATGTTTTTATCCTGCCGAACAATGGAAATATTATTTTGGCAGCACGTCAAGTAAAAGATGTCGTTTTGGATCGAGAAGTCCATGTAATTCCCAGTAAGTCGGTACCTCAAGGAATTTCGGCACTTTTGAATTTAAACCCTGAAGGTGAAAGGAAGGATAATCTTCAAAATATGGAGCGTGCCCTGAAGAACGTTTGTTCCGGAGAAGTAACCTATGCAGTCAGAGATTCGCAGTTTGGAGAGTTTACCATAGCTTCGGGTGACATTCTAGGATTGGTTGAGGGCACCATCGTCGAGACGGGACAAAGTCTCCTTGAAGTTGCGAAAGCAACTTTGGAAAAGATGGAGTGGAAAGATCATGATTTGGTTACCATATTCTATGGAGAAGATACGGAATTGCAAGAGGTTGAACAATTAAAAACCTGGCTCCAAGAAGAAAACTCAAATGTGGAAGTTGAGGCTCACCCCGGTAAACAACCACTCTACTATTATATTTTTGGTGTGGAATAGGTTAACCTCCGGAATTTCCGGAGGTTTTTTTTATAAAAACAAAATTCTGTTTGTATAGGTTATTAAATGTATAGGTTATTAAACGATGTGTCTTAGATTTATCGGGGGAGATGGAACAGTGAGCAAAAGTAATGTCTTTGATCTTCTTGGACCGATTATGGTTGGTCCGTCAAGTTCACATACTGCCGGTGCCGTCCGTTTAGGTACTATGGCCAGGAAAATTCTCGGAGAAGAACCTCTTGAGGGAATTGTCACGCTTCATGGTTCTTTTGCCGAAACGGGAAAGGGTCATGGGACAGATGTAGCTTTAATTGCAGGTCTTTTAGGGATGGCGCCGGATGATGAAAGAATTCCCGACGCACCTGAAATTGCTAAGGAACGAGGGCTTAAGGTTCGCTTTGAAAAGGCCGATCTTGGCGATGTCCATCCTAATACTGTGAAATTTGATTTAACGGGCCCAAAGGAAAGAGTTGAAATTATTGGTTCCTCCATTGGTGGAGGCGCTATTCTAATTCGGCAAATCAATAATTTTAGGGTGGGGATTAATGGAGATTACCCGACTCTCGTCATTCTACATCAGGATTTGCCTGGAGTTGTGGCTCAAGTGACTCTACTTTTGGCAACGGCTCAGATCAATATTGCCACAATGCGGGTTTCCCGTGAGAAGAAGGGTGCACAGGCCTTAATGGTATTGGAGACGGATCAAAAAATAGATGAAGCTGTACTGGATTTAACTCGGAGACTTCCGAGCATTAAGCAGGCCTTAGCCATTGAACCACTGGAATAGGAGGTAGCACAGATGCGCGCTTATGAAGATTGGGTTGTTGAGGCTGAGACGAAGGGTTTGAAAATCAGCAGCATTGTTCTTCAGAACCAAATTGAAGAGCTGGAATTATCCGAGGAAGCTCTCTTTGAACGTATGGGGAAAAATCTTAAGGTCATGAGAGAATCTGTTAAGATTGGTCTGAGTGGTAAACGACGTTCTGCTTCGGGTCTGGTGGGAGGCGATGCGGCCAAAGTTGAAGAACGCAGAAAAAGCGGGACCACATTGATCGGAGGACCTATGAGCGGGGCTATAGCCAAAGCCTTGGCCGTGGCTGAAGTCAATGCCTCTATGGGCAGAATTGTTGCTGCGCCTACAGCTGGTTCTTGTGGTGTTTTGCCGGCAGTTCTTTTTACTCTTGAGGAGATTTTTCATTCGGGTGAAGAAGAATTGCTCTCCGCTCTTTTTACAGCAGCAGGATTAGGAATCATTATTACCGAGAGAGCCAATGTGTCAGGAGCTGAAGGCGGATGTCAGGCGGAGATCGGATCGGCCGCGGCCATGTCCGCGGCAGCGGCTGTGGAACTGGCGGGGGGATCGCCAAGGCAAACGGCTCATGGCGCCGCTATTGCCTTAAAGTCTATGCTGGGTTTAGTGTGTGATCCTGTCGCCGGCCTTGTTGAGGTGCCATGTGTGAAACGTAACGCTACAGGGGCAATGATTGCACTTACTGCAGCCGAGATGGCCCTTGCAGGAGTAAAAAGTGCCATTCCTATCGATGAGGTTATTGATACGATGGCGGAAATAGGCCATCAAATGTCTTGCTCTTTAAAGGAAACTGCTCAAGGTGGCCTGGCTGTAACACCGACAGGCCGAAAAATCCGAGCTGATTTTCTATGAAATTAAATCAAGTGGAAATTGTTCTTAGCAATCTGCAAAGAGCGCTGAGGGCCGAAGAAAAGCAAGGTTTCTTGAATACAGGGGTTCTTGGGGGATTCAGTTCCTTTTTGGGAGGAATACTCCCCAGGCTTGAACAGCTGTTCCCGGGGTATGATATGGACTTACTTAGGGAATTAGCCCAAAATTATGGTGCTTGGAGTCCATTGCGCCGCCGCGAGGCTTTCTCCGAATTGCGGCGCTTTCGGCAGGAAATGTTGCTGGAAGCGGAAAATCGCTATCACCAGGCTAATGGTTCTGCCGCTAAAATAGGGTTAGCAGAATGTTTAACGACCCAAGTAAACCCAAAAGAGCAGGAAAAAGAAGATAAACAGCAAGTACATAATCAAGAACGTCTTAAAAAAGAGCCTAAGCCCTCAAAGAAGGTCGACAGCGGCAAAGCCTTGCAATTTGTAAAAGGAGTTGGACCGGAAAGAGCGAAACAACTTGAAAAATTAGGAATTAATACTATCCTGGATTTACTGCTCTACTATCCCCGCAGATATGAAGATCGCCGAAGACGAATGATTTCTGAATTAAAAGACGGAGAAGTTGCCACTGTTTCGGGAAACGTTGCAGCGGGACAAGTTATCAGAGGCAAGCTAAAGGTGGTCAAGCTGAGCATTGAGCAACAAGGGCGCTTAGTTCAGGCGACTTGGTTTAATCAGCCGTTTATTCTTAAACAATATCCGGTTGGGGCTAGGGTAGTTGTAACAGGAAAAGTGCGCTGGCAGCAACAAATTCCGGAAATATTAGTAACTGACATTGAGATGGATAAAATGGTTGAGTCTTCCCGTTCATCACCAACTCCTGATTCATCGGCGATTTTGCCGGTGTATTCTGAGACTGCACGCTTATCCTCGAAGGCGATTCGTCGAATTATGCAATATGTGCTGCAAGAGGCAGACACAATCTTTCCTGAGATAATTCCGGAGGAAGAAGCCAAGGGTTGGATGGAGCGAGCAAAAGCTCATCGTGAAATCCATTTTCCGATAGACTATGAAAGTTTGGCCAAGGCAAGAGATCGTTTGGTTTGGGAAGAGGTTCTCCTTTTACAATTAGCCTTTGCAAATCTGCGTCAAGGGTTAGTCAGACTTGGAAGTCCACCGCTTATCGGAGGGGAAACGTTGATCCAAAGCTTTTGCGAAGGTTTGCCGTTTCAATTAACCGGTGCTCAGCAGCGTGTGATTCGCGAGATATTTCAAGATATGGCCAAGCCTCAAGGAATGGCTCGTTTAGTTCAGGGAGACGTTGGTTCGGGGAAAACAGCAGTAGCTATGGCGGCCTTGCTGCGGGCGGTGGGGTCCGGATATCAGGGAGCAATGATGGCCCCAACGGAAATCTTAGCCCTGCAGCATTACCAGGCCCTGGAAAAGATGTTCGCTCCTTTGGGAATCACTGTTGTTTGTTTGCTGGGCAGCCAAAGCAAAAGTGAAAGAGAGGGCATTTTGGCTGGAATCGCTGATGGCAGTGCAGAGGTCGTTGTCGGAACTCATGCCTTAATTCAAGATACGGTGGTTTTTAAAGCACTTGGGTTGGCGATAACAGATGAACAACATCGTTTTGGCGTCCGTCAAAGAACGATGCTTCAAGATAAAGGGGATAACCCCCATGTCTTAGTACTTACTGCTACACCGATTCCGAGAACGTTGGCCTTAACTCTCTATGGAGATTTACAGCTTTCCGTTCTTGATGAAATGCCTGTAGGCCGAAAACCAATTATTACAAGGAAATTGACAGAACGAAGTCGTGCTAAATTAGAAAAATTTCTTGAAGAGCAGGTAACCATAGGGCGACAAGTTTATGTCGTGTGTCCGTTAGTTGAGGAATCGGAAACTCTTGACCTTATTTCAGCAACCCAAAGGGCTTCAGAACTTCAAGATCGCTTTCCCAAGCGTCGCGTAGCATTATTGCATGGGAAGATGAAGGGTTCGGAAAAAGATGAAATTATGACCGAGTTTCAAAGGGGGAACATTGATATCCTCGTTGCAACGACAGTGGTGGAGGTGGGGGTCAATGTTCCTAACGCCTCAGTTATGGTTATCGAATCGGCGGAAAGATTTGGCCTGGCCCAGTTACATCAGCTTAGAGGACGGGTCGGACGAGGCAGTGAACAATCCTATTGCTTTTTATTGTCGGAACAATCTCAAAGCCGCCGCTTGGATGTCCTTTGTCAAACCGAAGATGGCTTTGAAATTGCCGAAGAAGACATGCGGCTGCGCGGGACTGGCGAACTTTTGGGGACTCGGCAGCATGGACTTAGTCAATTACATCTTGCGGACCTTTCACGTGACGGACAGCTTGTGGAAAAGGCCTATCAGATGGTCCAAAAGGCTCTGCTTCATCCTGAAAACTACACGTTGCTTTTTCACGAAGTTCAGAGAATGTTCCCGCCTGAGAAGATTGGTGTTCATTAAACTTAATCTTGGTAAGAATTGCCGAGTATTGATTTTCTCTGAATGAGAATACTAGAATCAGAACAAAGCGTAAGAGTTTGAAAGCGAAGCAGCAGCGATGTAGGTCTGCTGCCTTACTGAAAAAATCTATGGAGGTGTAAGCTTTGGCTAAGTCAACGAAACCGATGGTCCAACTCACACCGGAATTAGAGAAATTCAAGTATGAAGTCGCTCAAGAGATTGGGATTGCCAATCGCAAACACAAACGCTTTCCCAATACACCACAATAACGTATCCCTGAAAAAGGCCGGTTATTATTAACCTGGCCTTTTTCTTATTCGCCATCCAAGGCTAAAAGCAAACAGGGCTTAAGCTATTGCTGCCTCAAGCCCTGTAGTTTGTGATTTAAATTACGATTATTGCAAATACCGTTCATAATCCTCCCGATCGATTCCTGGATGGATACTAATGGCAAGTGCTCCGGCAATAATTTTGGCAGTTGTTTGAATCAGGGAATCAATTTCCTTGGGAGTGACCATGAGGTTTCCTTGAAAAGGCGATAGAACATCGTCGATAATTTTGCTTAGGACTTCAGGTTTAATCCCTTTATAAAGTTTATATAAAGAAGGAGTAGTTACAAATTCCTTGAAAATGCCTTCAACTGCGTCGTGGGCAATAATAGCAGCGTTAAGTACAGTCGGAAGGCCAATAGCAATGACTTTACAACCTACGGTTTCTTCGTTAATTCCAGCCCGGGGATTTCCGACGCCGGAACCAGGGTGAATCCCTGTATCGGCCAGCTGGATACTGGTGCCGATGCGTTCCAGAGAACCCGCCGCTAAGGCATCAATGGCAATCACCAAATCCGGTTTGACGTGATCAACGATACCTCGAATGATTTCGGCGGTCTCAATTCCCGTAGTACCAAGGACACCTGGGGAGATAGCGCTAACCTTGCGCATTTTACCTTTTAAATCGTCGGGAGAAAGCTGGTAGAGGTGACGGGTTACCATAGTCTTACTGATCACTTGAGGGCCAAGGGCATCCGGTGTGGCATTCCAGTTTCCCAAGCCAATAATTAAGACGCTGGCATCCTCTCTAAGGCCCATTAATTCAGCTAATTGATCTGCTAATATTTGGGTAATGGAATCATGGATAGAATAATCGTTAGTTCTTATTTCCGGAGCATCAATGGTAATGTATTGCCCTTTTGGTTTACCTATAGCTTGAACTCCCTCATCGGTTTCGACGGTAATAATAGTTACTTTGGCATGATCCAATGCTTGTTCATCCATAATTACCCCCGGAATTTCTTCTCCGCTCTCCCCTCGAAGGAGCTGATGCGCTTCGACCGCTAGGTCAACCTGGACATTAAGTTGGCGATAAAGTTGAGATTTATTCATTGTTCTTGGCTCCTTTTCTTGCTATTATGAGAATATTTATATCTGCTTAAAAAAGTCACTGGGGCTTTGTTAAGCTCCCAGTGAACAGAGAGGAAAAACGAAAGGAAGAGCTGGATGGGGGAAGAGTATTCAATGCTCAATTTAAAAATCATTGAATACCAAAGATAGTATGGGCAAAAACAAAAATGATATTCAAAGAAATTCAGAAAGAGTTCAGAGTATTTGTGTTATACTTAACGTAAAATGTCCAATTGGCCAAATTATTGGCTGAAAAGCTTAATAAGCTCTGCTATAATGGAGTTTGGAGGGTATATGAGAATCATAGCAGGTGAAATGCGGGGACGAATTCTGAAAGCTGTCGAAGGGATGCTGACGCGTCCTACCTCAGATAAAGTTAAAGGCGCTATATTTAATGTTTTGGGAGAACGCATAATTGATGCCCGCGTTTTAGACCTATTTTCGGGTACGGGAAATTTAGCCTTGGAAGCTCTTTCCCGAGGAGCTCGCGAGGCAGTATTAGTAGAAAAAAGCCATAATGCACTTGAAGTTATTCAGGAGAACATCGGTCGTCTTGGCTTAGGGCCGAAAACGAAAGTCTTGCATATGGATGCTTTTAAGTATTTGGAAAACTGCTCAGATGAAGCCTATGACTTGATTTTTTTAGATCCCCCTTACCATAAAGAATTAGTCCTTCAGTCTTTAAAAACTCTAAGTTCCAGTACTTACTTAGCACCTAACGGTGTTATCATTGCGGAAACAGCAAAAGATGAACTATTGAATGAGAATGATGCTTTTTTTTCTTTTGAAATTCGAAAAACCAGTTTATACGGCGATACAAAAGTATGGTATATCCAGAGAATGGATGTCTAACGAGGGGGAGGATTTACGTGGAAGATGATATTTTGAGTTTACTTAATGAAGTGGAAGAGATTATTGATCATGGGCCTAAGATTCCGATGACAGGAAAAGTACTTGTGGATGATGCAGTGATTTTTGAACTCCTTGACCGGGTGCGTGCCGCTTTGCCGGAAGAATTGGAAAATGCTAAATGGGTATTAAAAGAGCGTCAACGCATACTCGATGAAGCACAGGCCGAAGCTCAAAAAGTTATGGAACGGGGAAAAGCTTACGTTGACAAAATGGCTGTTGAACACGAGGTTGTAAAGCAGGCTCAGACTTATGGGGAGGATATTGTCAGACAAGCCCAGACCTTTGCCCATAATGTTAAGGTAGGATCGGTTCAATATGCTGATGAGATGCTTCAACATGTGGAGCAGAGTTTGTATGAGACCCTTCAATCGATAAGAAAGAATCATGAAGAATTAAAGAGTCTTGCCATAGAAGACAAAGAACAAAAGGCCAACATTGAAAGAGAGAAGGAAGAGTAAAGGAATAAGCTCCTCCTTCTCTCTTTCTCTTTTACAGTCATAGTTAACGATGCAGCCGCTGGCTCGCAGCAAGAGACAATAGAATACCCGATGCTCCTAAAAACATGATTAAACTAAGATGCCATGTATTCCAGGCCTGAGACATGGGACTTAATGCTTGTGGGGGCAGGGCAAGGGCCGGTATTTTAGTGTAGTTTAAGAAGAGCTGACTCAGTCCTAAAGCGAAAATGCCATGAAGGATTCTGGCTGCAATAAAAGGTGTGATCCGTAGGTCCGTGCCGCTGATGAATCCGATTACTTGAGCGAAGACGGATAAGCCGCTCCAACCCATGAGGAAGGTTAAGAGGGCTATTTGCTGTCTGAGAATCGGAACTGCTTGGATGCCCTGCTGACAGCCAATGGTCATTTCGAGAAGGCCGTTGTAAAAGGCTTGATGTATTGATATGGGGATTACCCTTAAAAAATAATGACTCATAGATGCTAAGAAAAACGTGATATGCCAGATATTCAGGAGACGTAGAATTACAGAAAAAAAGGCCATAAATCCACCGACCATAAGCACTGTTGTAAAGCTTTGCTTAATGGAATCACTGAGAATCTGTCCAATGGTTCGTTTATCTTGGAGCTGAGCTGTTTTTAGTTCCTGCCAGGCACGTCTGAAGGAAGGAAATTTAAGCGGCTGCGCAGGGGAGGCAGTTTTACGGTAAAAGCGAAAGAGAAATCCTACCAGGAGATTGGCAAGATACACTGAACCGGCTAGGACAATCCCGAGGGTCGGTTGGCCTAACATTCCCGAGGCGACTGCGCCAAACATGAATCCCGGACTGGGATTGTTGGTAAATGCTAAAAGTCGTTCTCCTTCTATGCGGGATATTTCCCCGGCTTTACGGAGCCGGGCAGTCAGAACTGCTCCCATTGGAAATCCTGAGGTATATCCCATTGCCACCACAAAGGCGGCTTGGCCCGGCAGGCGAAAAACAGGACGCATAAATGATTCAAGAAAGACACCGAGAAAATGAACAAAGCCTGAAGACATGAGAAGTTCTGAGAGAATAAAAAATGGAAGTAAGGCCGGGAGAACAAAACGCCACCATAAGGTTAAGCTTGCAGCGGCAGAATTCAGAACTTCTTGAGGATAAATAAACATGCCGAAGGCAAGGAAACTTAAACTTAAGACACGAATCACGACAGACATGCGAAAAATCACACCTTCCTTCACCTTCTCTGCTAATTTATATGGAAGAATGGCAGGCGCTAGAAGTTGTGACGAGGAAGAAATGATGTGGCAAACGTTAGCGCAATCTTCTGAAATTAGAAGAATAATGGAGATAGGGCTTGAAATAACCTGAAAAATTGTGCTACACTCACTTAGTAAAAAAAAAACGTTTGGTGGAAAAATATGGAGTGCCGGAATTAGAAAAAATAAAAAACTTTTCGGAAAGACTAAGATTATCTTAAACAGAAATCGAAGTGAGACCGGAAAAAAACGAAGGGGATTAGAAATGAAAATTCTCGTGATAAACTGTGGAAGTTCTTCATTGAAGTATCAGGCTATTGACATGAATACTAATAACCCGGTTGCCAAAGGTTTAGTGGAGCGGATTGGCCTTCAAGGGTCAGTTCTTACACATACGACTGCTTCGGGTAAAAAAGAAGTCAAGAAAACGAGCATACCGAATCATTCCGTGGCCATAGAACTTGTGCTTAAAGAATTGGTATCTCCTGAATACGGCGCCCTCAAAGATTTAAGTGAAATCACGGCAGTAGGCCATCGGGTTGTCCATGGAGGAGAAAAATTCTCGAAGTCTGTAGTTATTGATGATGCTGTAATGAAAGCGCTCGATGAATGTATAGAACTTGCTCCTTTACACAATCCGCCCAATATTGCCGGAATTAAAGCTTGTCAATCGATCATGCCCGGCGTGCCTCAAGTTGCAGTTTTTGATACCGCTTTCCATCAATCAATGAAACCGGATAGTTATATTTATGGATTGCCTTATGAGTTTTATCAAAAATACGGCATCCGCAAATACGGTTTTCATGGAACTTCCCATAAATATGTCAGTCAACGGGCTGCCGTTCTGCTGCAAAAACCCCTTAAGGACTTAAAACTAATTAGCTGCCACTTAGGAAATGGTGCTTCTATCTCCGCCATCAAGGGCGGAAAGTCTGTCGAAACGTCTATGGGCTTTACTCCTTTAGATGGACTGCTCATGGGTACCCGTTCGGGGGCTTTGGACCCGGCGATTGTAACCTATATTATGAACAAGGAAAATTTTAATGTTGACCAAATGAATGAATTCCTGAATACCAAATGTGGTGCCTTAGGAGTTTCAGGCGTAAGCAGTGACTTCAGAGATATTGAAGTTGCAGCAGCACAGGGAAATTTCCGTGCTCAGTTGGCATTAGATATTTTCGCTCATGATGTTCGGGAGTTTATTGGAGCCTATGCCGCAGAATTAGGCGGTGTTGATGCCATTATCTTTACAGCAGGAGTTGGAGAAAATTCGGCGAGCACACGTGCGTCAATTTGCGCTAACATGGAGTTCTTTGGAATCGAACTTGATTTAGAGAAAAATAAAGTTCGGGGTGAAGAAGTCGACGTTTCTAAACCGAATGCCCGGTGCCGAGTTCTTGTGATTCCAACCAATGAAGAACTGATGATTGCTCTCGAGGCTCAAGAATTGACAGCAAAATAGGATGTGAAGAGTTTTCCTTGACAAAGAAAAATGTGCCAACTATAATGTAGTATGTGTATTGGGGTGAATTAAAGTGAAAGTGAATGTTGCCCAGGTTCGTCACAGATCTGGAGAAAGTATCTATTTTGATTTAACGGAAGATTTTTCCCCGTTTGAATTAGGAACAGAAACATTCTCGTTTTCAGCGCCTGTACACGTACAACTTCAGGTAGTCAACACAAATAAAGCGGTGCTGGTTAAGGGAACAATTGAGTCGGAATTAAAAGTAATGTGTGGACGGTGTTTGGAACCTTTTAATTATCATCTTAATCTACCTTACCAGGACGAATGGGTTTTCCCTTCACAAGCTACGGAAGATTTGCTGGAATCCGCACTTCTTTTAGAAAAGGATGACGTTGATATTACACAACGCATTTTTGAACAAATTGTGTTAGCTTTGCCTATGAAGTTTATCTGTTCAGAGGATTGTCGAGGTTTATGTTTAACCTGTGGTGCAAATCTCAACCAGACCACGTGTTCGTGTAAAGAGGACGTTGTTGATCCTCGATTTGCAGCATTGGCCAAATGGCAAGCAAATGACTAATCAATTTTCGAGTACCTAAAGGGGGTGTAATCATGGGTGTTCCGCAACATCGCCAATCAAAATCAAGAGTACGTAAACGCCGGGCTATGTGGAAAATCACTGCACCAAACCACATTGAATGCCCCCAATGCCATAAACCGAAATTGCCGCATTATATTTGCCCAAACTGTGGGTATTATAATTCGAAGGTTGTAATTTCAAAGGAAGCTTAAGGTTTAGCAGCAAACAAAGAATTCTATTTTAGAGTTCTTTGTTTTTTTCTGCGTATTTTTCGACAGGGTAATTTCTTGTAATGAAGACAGATATGGTTTATAATTGTGACCAGGTCACAATTGCGAAGTTGCGAAGTGAGGTACGCGAACTTCGAGTATCGAAAAGATTATCCTTAGTTCAATGGATTGATCCAGTTTTTAAGCCCCCCACTTCTATAAGTGGGGGTGGGCCCTTCGAGTTCACAGGTTAAGGCGATAGGAAATATAGAGTAAGATTTGGTGATAGTGGTGGTTCGATATGGTAAGGATGAACGTCGCAAAATTCTTGAAGCAGAATTAAGCAAACATCCTTTTTTTACGGATGAAGAACTTGCTCAGCGCTTTAGAGTGAGTGTATCAACTATTCGTTTAGATCGCGGAGTCCTTGGAATTCCTGAGTTGAGAGAACGGACCAGGGTTGTTGCCCAGGAAGCATATTCAACTTTAAAATCCTTAGATGACCAAGAAGTCATTGGGGAGCTTCAGGAATTAGTTATCGGGGAAAGGGCACGTTCTACCATGGTAATCGAGGAAACCATGGTTTTGGCGAAAGCAAGAGTTGCACGCGGACATTATCTTTTTGCCCAGGCTAATTCCTTAGCGATTGCCTTAGTGGATGCTCCGATGGCTTTAACCGGCAGCGTAGAGCTTAAGTTCATTCGGCCGGTTCGGTTAGGGGAAGTTGTTGTGGCAGAAGGCAAGGTTACTAAGCGAAAAGGGGACAAATATTGGGTGGATGTCCTTTTGCAAGCTAATACAGAGGCTGTACTTCGCGGACATTGGGTCCTGTTTGCCAGGGAGCGAGGGGAAGTACGTGAAACGGAGATGGAGTAGATGAAAATTGCCGTAGATGCTATGGGAGGAGACTATGCTCCCGAAGAGATCGTGAAAGGGGCCGTGAGGGCAGCAGAAGCAAACTCTGAATTACATCTTCTGCTGGTTGGACAAAAAGAACGGATTCAACCTTTCCTGCCCGGTTCATGTCCGGATAACCTTTCGTTAGTTGAAGCTTCTGAAGTTATAGAAATGGATGAACATCCGGCAAACGCTGTGCGCAAGAAGAAAGATTCGTCGATTGTCGTAGCTACTCGCTTAGTAAAGCAAGGTGATGCTGATGCGCTTATTAGTGCCGGCAGTACAGGAGCACAAATGGCAGCTTCTTTGCTGGGCTTAGGGCGCATCAAGGGTATTGAACGTCCTGCTATTGCGACAGTGCTGCCAACGGCACAGGGGGGTAAATTAGTTCTCGATGTGGGAGCTAACCTGGACGCTTCTCCTGAACAACTTTGTCAGTATGGACTTATGGGAAGTATCTATGCCGAGAAAATCTTAGGAATTGCTAATCCGCGGGTCGGGCTGTTAAATATCGGCAGTGAGGAAGGCAAAGGGAATGATTTGACCCAAAAAGCTTATGAACTCCTAAAAAATGCTCCCCTAAATTTCTCAGGCAATATTGAGGGTCGGGATGTGCCTTTCGGCCGGGCCGATGTGGTTGTTTGTGAAGGTTTTGTAGGCAATGTGCTTTTGAAAACGGCAGAAGGATTGGCTGGGGCTTTGTTCGAGCAGATTAAGGAAAAAATCACCTCTACCGCGCTGCGTAAGTTAGGAGCTTTAGCGGTTAAGCCGGGCTTAAAGGAGATCGCCCAAATGATGGATTATGCTGAATATGGCGGTGCTCCTCTGTTGGGGGTCAATGGAATCAGCATTATCTGTCATGGAAGCTCGAAAAACAAGGCGATTTTTAATGCAGTTCGTGTAGCCCGGGAATGTGTGCAGGTACAGCTCCTGGAACAAATAAAAAGTAACTTGCCAAAGTAACGTGTTTCAAATAATTAATAGAGAGGACTGCGGCTATGAGAAGTGTTGGAATTGTAGGGACAGGGTCCTTTGTTCCGGAAAAGGTTTTAACGAATGCTGATATGGAGAAACTTGTAGAGACAAATGATGAATGGATCGTCACACGAACGGGGATCCGGGAAAGGCATATTGCGGCTAAAGATACGCCGGTGTCAGAGTTATGCTATCAAGCAGGGTTAAAAGCGTTAGAAGATGCCAAGATAAGCCCGGAAGAGGTTGACCTTGTGATTGTGGCAACCATTACGGGAGACTATGCTTTTCCTTCGACTTCATGTTTAGTCGCTGATCGCTTAGGTGCTAAAAATGCTGCGGCTTTTGATGTGCAGGCAGGATGTACAGGCTTTATTTACGGAGTAGCGACGGCAAGTCAGTTCATTGCTGCAGGGATGTATAGAACCGTTCTTGTCATTGGCGGAGAAACGTTAAGTAAAATTATTAATTGGACAGATCGCGGTACCTGCGTTCTTTTTGGCGACGGCGCAGGGGCAGCTGTATTACAGCCTGTGGAGGAAGGCTATGGTTTTCTGAGTTTTGAATTAGGCTCCGATGGTTCAGGAGGTAAGCTGTTAGCCCAAACTGCCGGTGGGTCAATGCATCCGGCCAGTCAGGAAACCGTTGAGAAAAATTTACACACGATTCAGATGGAAGGCAAGGAAGTTTATAAATTTGCCGTACGGATTATGGGTGATGTTTCAGTTAATGTTTTAGAAAAAGCAGGTTTATGCAAAGAAGATGTGGATTTGCTTGTACCCCATCAAGCAAATATTCGAATTGTTGATGCATCTATCAAACGTTTAGGTATATCGCCGAAAAAAGTGGTTATCAATCTGGACAAGTATGGTAATATGTCGGCAGCTTCCATTCCCGTGGCCCTTGACGAAGCGGTAAAAGAGGGTCGTCTCCATGAAGGGGATGTGGTTGTCATGGTTGGGTTTGGAGCTGGATTGACTTGGGGGGCCTGTGTCCTTAAATGGATGAAAGTAGGAAAAAAGCATGATTAAAACAAGAATCTGTGAGTTAATAGGTATAGAATACCCTATTTTTCAAGGGGGAATGGCTTGGGTTGCGACGGGGGAGTTAGCGGCTGCAGTTTCGGAGGCAGGCGGTCTAGGGATCATTGGCTCAGGTCAGGCTCCAGCGGATTGGCTGCGCGTGGAAATTGGCAAAGTCAAGAGAATTACGACGAAGCCTTTTGGCGTTAATGTTATGTTAATGTCCCCGTTTGTAGATGAAGTCATGCAGGTAATTCTCGAAGAGCGTGTTCCCGTCATCACGACTGGAGCTGGCAATCCGGGAAAATATGTTCCTGATCTCAAAGAAGTTGGCACGAAGGTGATTCCAGTCGTTGCTTCGGTAGCCTTAGCTAAACGCTTGGAAAAGGTCGGAGTTGACGCACTTATTGCAGAAGGTATGGAGTCCGGAGGACATATTGGAGAAATCGGAACCTTTCCTTTGATTCCGCAAATTGTGGATGCGGTAGATATACCTGTCATAGCAGCAGGCGGGGTTTTAGACGGCAGGGGACTCGTCGCGGCCATGGCTCTCGGCGCAGAAGGGGTGCAAATGGGGACTCGCTTTATGTGTGCTCAAGAGTGTACGATCTCTCCTCTTGTGAAAGAAAAAATTATAAAAGCTAAGGATCGTTCGACGGTTGTTACCGGGAGGTCAACCGGACACCCGGTTCGCTGCTTAGACAATCGGTTTACACGAGAATTTGAACAGTATGAGAAAGAGGGCATGGCAGGGGCTGAGCTCGAAAGGCTTGGTCAGGGAAAACTCCGCCTGGCTATGGTTGAAGGGGACGTTGAAAATGGTTCAATCATGGCAGGGCAGATTGCAGGAGCAGTAAAACAAATTGAACCAGCTGCCATGATTGTTCAAGATATCATGCAATCAGCAGAAAAAGAATATTCGCGCCTAACAACATTGCTTGGAAAGAAGGGAGACTGAGGCTTGAATAAACTAGCAGTAGTCTTTCCGGGCCAGGGCTCTCAATATGTTGGAATGGGGCAAGAATTGTTTCCAACTGTAAGCGGGAAAGGGGCTTATGAAATAGCCCGGGAGGTCCTGGGAACATCTTTCTTAGAGCTTTTGGAAAAGGGCCCTGAAGAAGAGCTTCAGCAAACGGCAAACACTCAGCCGGCAATTCTTCTTGTGAGTATTGCTGCTTGGCTTCAGCTTCAAGAGGCTGGTGTTAAGCCTGATTATGTGGCAGGACATAGCCTGGGTGAATATTCAGCTCATGTGGCCGCAGGCAGTCTAACTTTGGCAGAGGCTCTAAACGTTGTGAGACGGCGGGGAGAGCTGATGCAGAAGGCGGTTCCCGCAGGAGGCGGGATGGCAGCTATTTTGGGGCTGGCGGCAGAAAAGGTGGAAGAAGCTTGTCAACGAGGAGCGGAGCTGGGTGTTGTTGCTCCGGCGAATTTTAATTGTCCGGGGCAAGTGGTGATTTCCGGAGAGCTGACGGCTTTAACCCGGGCCATGGAGATTGCCAAGGAACTGGGAGCTAAAAGAGCTGTACCTCTTGCCGTGAGCGGACCTTTTCACTCGAGTTTGATGAAGAAGGCAGGAGAAGAACTTCTTTCAGTTTTAGAACAGGTTCATTGGACCACTCCAAGCTGTCCGATTATTGCTAACATCGATGCCGGAGAGGTGGTTTCTGCGGAGCGTACTGTGCAATCCCTGGTTGACCAGGTCAGCGGACCTGTGAGATGGGAACAGTCTGTGCGCTATCTTGTCGATTCAGGTGTCGATACATTTATTGAGTGTGGTCCCGGCAAGGTTTTAACCGGGCTGATCAAGAAAATCGCCCCGGGAGTTAACCTTCTCCGCGTTGAGGATAAGGAGAGCTTGGAAAAGTCACTTGCATATTTGAAGGAGAGTCGTTAAAATGGTGCTGAATGAAAGCGTGGCTATCGTTACTGGGGGCGGTCGGGGAATTGGACGCGCCATCGCCCTTGAATTGGCTGCAGCGGGTGTCAAGGTTGTTGTTAATTATGCGGGCCGTTCTGAAAAGGCGGAGGAGACTGTTTCCTTAATCCGTCAGGCAGGAGGAGAAAGCATCGCTGTTCAGGCGGATGTCAGCCAAGCCGCTGAAGTGGATCGCTTAGTTCAAACGTCGCTTGAACGTTTTGGGAAAATTGATATTCTTGTTAATAATGCAGGGATTACCCGGGATGGTTTAATGCTTCGTATGAAAGAAGCGGATTGGGATGCGGTCCTGGCAACGAATCTCAAAGGTGTCTTTCTATGTACGAAGGCCGTTAGCAGAGGAATGCTTAAACAGCGGTCGGGAGTCATCGTGAATATTTCTTCGGTAGTTGGTTTATCCGGCAATGCCGGTCAAGCCAATTATGCGGCTGCAAAGGCCGGAATCATCGGCTTGTCTAAGGCAACGGCCAAAGAGTTTGCTTCTCGGGGAATACGAGTCAATGTAGTTGCGCCGGGGTATATTTGTACGGATATGACGGAAACATTACCTGAAGGGGTGCAAAATGAGATTCTGCAGACCATTCCTTTAGGCCGCATAGGTAAGCCAGAAGATGTTGCCAAAGTTGTCCGATTCTTAACCTCGCCGGAATCGGCTTACATAACAGGGCAAGTCTTATGTGTTGACGGTGGTATGGAAATGTAAATGAGAGACGTTTGTCAGTGAGAGGAGGTGAAGAAACACCATGGGAGTTTTCGAACAAGTTAAAGCCATCGTCGTCGAGCAGCTTGGGGTCGACGAAGCAACGGTTACCCAGGAGACCTCCTTTGAAGAGTTGAATGCAGATTCTTTGGATATCGTTGAATTGATTATGGCTCTGGAAGAGGCCTTCGATATGGATATCCCGGATGAAGAAGCTGAAAAAATCCGGACAGTCGGGGATGCAGTCAATTACATCAAGGAAAACAAATAATCACAAAAGTCCCGTACACAGTTGCGGGGCTTTCTCTTAAAGAGTTTGCTTTTTTTAGAAGTGTCAACACTTCTGAGAAAGTTTAAATAAATAAATTAGATTTTATAACAATTATTAAGTATGGGGTATAACTCTGACGGGAGGAAACATTAGTGAAAATACCCGAACTTCATATTGCAGATTTAGTAGCTAAAATTCCGATTATCCAGGGAGGGATGGCCGTTCGTATATCAATGTCTCCCCTGGCAGCCGCAGTGGCTGAAGAAGGCGGAATTGGCCTGATAGCGGGCAGTGGCTTGTCTGTAGAAGAATTGATTGCAGAAATTCGTGAAGCTCGTCGGCGCACAAAGGGGATTATTGGAGTTAATATTATGTTTGCGGTTCGAGAATTTGCCCAGTTGGTGCACGCTGCTTTTGAAGAAAAAATAGACCTTCTGGTCTCTGGAGCAGGATTCTCAAGAGATATGTTTTCCTGGGGGAAGGAAAAGGGTATCCCCGTAGTACCGATTGTTTCGACAGCTAAACTTGCTAAGTTATCCGAAAAGCTGGGCGCCGCTGCTGTTATCGTGGAAGGGACAGAAGCGGGCGGTCATCTCGGTACAGATCGTTCGATCCATGACATCCTGCCGGAAGTTATTGCGGCGGTAAATATCCCGGTAATAGGTGCCGGAGGAGTTACTGACGGCCAAGGTGTGGCAGCAATGCTGAAATCCGGTGCAGATGGTGTACAGATGGGAACCCGTTTCGCGCTCAGTAACGAGAGCAGCGCTGCTGAAGAATGGAAAAACGAGATGATCAAGGCGAAGGAAGAGGACATTGTTATTATTCATAGTCCAGTGGGTTTGCCGGGAAGAGGAATAAGAAACCCTTTTACAAAGGCCTTGGAGGCTCATGACGATGTCAAGTCTAAGGGATGCGCCATGTGCCTTAAACATTGCGAGGGGAACTTTTGTATCATGCGCCGCCTGATAAAGGCTCAAGAGGGTGATGTTCATGACGGCTTGATTTTTTCCGGTGCCAAGGTTCATAAAATTAATGAAGTCAAATCAGTTCATGAAATTTTTGAAAATATAAAAGAAGGAATAGAAAAGGCTTAAGGAGGAAGAGATTTGAAACATCGTGCGGTAATCACAGGGATGGGTGTCATCTCTCCCGTTGGCAATCAACTTGAGGAATTTTGGAATAACTTGATTGCAGGCAAGTCAGGAATCGGGTTATTAACTCGTTTTGATACTTCGAACTTATCGACGAAGGTTGCGGGAGAAGTTAAAAATTTTGAACCTACGGAGTGGATCGATAAGAAGGAAAGCCGTCATATGGACCGCTTTGCCCAATTTGCTATTGCAGCTGCCAAACTTGCCGTACAAGATTCCGGTCTTGATTTTGAGAACGTTAATAAAGAACGGGCTGGCGCTGTGATGGGATGCGGGATCGGCGGAGTCATTACCTTTGAAGAACAGAAAGAGGTGCTGATGAACCGGGGCAGTAACCGCATCAGTCCCTTCTTTGTTCCCATGTTAATTGGCAATATGGCCGCTGGTCATTTGTCGATTGAATTTGGCTTGAAAGGTTCCAGCATGACGATTGTGACGGCTTGTGCCTCATCAACAAATGCGGTGGGAGAGGCCCTGCGCTTAATTCAGCGCGGAGATGCTGATGTTATCTTATGTGGAGGGACTGAAGCTCCCTTAACGGCTCTGGCCTATGCCGGATTTTGTTCCATGAAAGCAATGTCAACAGAGAAAGAAAATCCTGAGCAGGCCTGTCGTCCTTTTGATAAGCGGCGCAGTGGTTTTGTAATGGGTGAGGGAGCGGGGGTTTTGGTTTTAGAATCCTTAGAACATGCCAAGGCTCGCGGCGCTCGGATTTATGCTGAACTTGCAGGTTATGGCAGCACTTCTGATGCCTATCATATTACGACTCCTGTTCCCGGCGGTGCCGGCGCGGCTCGGGCAATGCAAATGGCGATCGATGATGCAGGCCTGAACGTTAACGAGGTAGATTATATTAACGCCCATGGAACCGGAACCGGGCCCAATGATTCAACTGAAACGGCGGCAATTAAAACGGTTTTCGGAGATGCCGCTTCAAAATTAGCGATTAGTTCGACAAAGTCCATGACAGGGCATTTAATGGGCGCTGCCGGAGCGATTGAAGCCATTATAAGCACTCTAACGATCGATCGTGGTATAATTCCGCCAACGGCGAATTATGGAGAGCCAGACCCGGAATGTGATTTGGATTATGTTCCTAATCAAGCACGCCATCAGGAGGTAAAGGTATCAATGTCCAATTCTTTAGGGTTTGGGGGACATAATGCCACCATTGTCTTGAAGGAATTTACCGAATAACGGGGTAAGGAGATCTTGAGAAATGGGACAAAAGAACCACAGCTCGATGCCTGTCTCCGCAAAGACAGATGGGAAATCGGGGCGGAAACGTTATGGATTTGTTTCCAGCAAAAAAGACTTGGGGCTTAATCTGGCAAAACGATTGGGATTGGATGTTCCTCCCAATCGACTCTTTATTACTGCTTTGACTCATCCTTCGTATGTCTTTGAAAATCCCCAGTCTGGCAGAGAAAATAACCAGCGACTGGAGTTTTTAGGAGATGCGATTTTAGATTTTGTCGTTGCCGAGTATCTGTACCTTAATTATCCTGAACGTCCGGAAGGAGAACTCACAAAAATGAGGGCCGCTGTTGTCAATGAAACAACATTGGCCCGCAAGGCCCATGAGATAAGTTTGGGTCAGGAACTCTTGCTTGGTAAAGGAGAACAAGTCTCAGGCGGGCGAGAAAGGCCTTCAATCTTAGCCGATGCCTGGGAGGCTGTTATCGGCGCGATTTATTTGCAATATGGTTTCCAAGAGGCAAGGCGAGTAATTTTAGAAATGCTTAAACCCGCCATTGAAGGCGTTGCTCAAGGAAATTATGGTGACTATAAAACAATGCTGCAAGAAAAGGCCCAGCGTCAGGAAATTGAAGTGAGCTATCAAATTTTGGTTGAAGAAGGTCCTGATCATAATAAATCCTTTACGGCAGGGGTTTTCCTGCAAGGAAAGCTGATGGGTAAAGGAATCGGCCGGACGAAGAAGGAAGCAGAACAGCATGCTGCCCAGCAGGTCTTAGAGAACTGGGGGAAAGCAAACGATGAGTCCTGAGAATTTCCCGGTATTCTTGAAGGAAATTCACATTCAAGGATTTAAATCGTTTGCTGATCGCATTAAGTTAGAGTTGGGCCATGGTCTTAGTGTTATCGTAGGGCCCAATGGCAGCGGTAAAAGTAATGTTGCGGATGCCGTGCGTTGGGTCCTGGGGGAGCAGAGTGCCAAGAGTCTGAGAGGCTCCAAAATGGAAGACGTAATTTTTGCCGGAAGCACTAAGCGCAAACCCGTAGGCATGGCTGAAGTCTCTCTGATTTTTGATAATGAAACTGGAATGTTTCCTTTGGACTTTCGCGAAGTTACTGTAACCCGTCGAGTTTATCGCGATGGCGAAGGACAATATTTAATTAACAAAGCGTCATGCCGCCTGAAGGATATTCAAGAGTTATTTATGGATACCGGAGCAGGTAAGGAAGGATTTTCGATCATTGGGCAGGGGCGGGTTGAGGAAATTTTGAATCTTAAGTCGGAAGAACGTCGATCATTGATTGAAGAAACGGCTGGGATTACTAAATACCGTTATCGGAAGCGCGAAGCCTTAAAACGCCTTGATGCTACAACCACTAATCTCCAACGTCTTGAGGATATAATCCAAGAGATTGAGGGACAACTGACTCCTCTGGCTGCCCAAGCCCAAGTGGCCGAAGAAAGCCTGGCACTTATGGCTGAACAAAAATCCTTGGAAATTCAAGCTGTCGTTTTAGATGTTGCCGATGTCAAACAGAAGCTGGCGGCGGCAACGCAGGATTCTGAAACCATGAAACAAGGCTTAGTAGAAGCTCAGACTCTTTTGAGCCAAATAGAAAGTCAAGATCTGGAGCAAAAGATTAAGCTTAAAGCGATTGAGGAAGAAATTCAGGCCAAACAGGCAGAAGCATTCCAGGCTGAACAGGCCTATAATGCTGTAAAACATGAGCAAAGCTTGCGTTTGGAACGATCAAATAATTTTAAAGAGCAAATTGAACGTTTAACCCAGGAGATTAATGAAGGTGAAGATAAACTTCGGCAATTAGAGCAGCGTCAGCAAACCTTGACGGCAAAACAAGCAGTTCTAAGCTTAACGGTAGAGGAATCCCGGCAAAAGGTTGTTGAGCAAGAGTCTAAATTAGCAAATGCCCGGGATCATGAACTACGGGAAGATATCGACCGTTTAAAAGCCGATCTCTTTGAAGCGATGACAGAGCAAGCGAATTGTTCGAATGCTCTTACGGGTATGAGACATTCCCTGGCCTCACTGGAGCAGCAGCTTCTGCAAATACAGCGTGAGCAAGCTAATAAGGAACATGAACTTCATACCATGACGGAGGAAGCGGAAGCACAAGAGCAGGAACTTCTCCGTTTGCAGGAGCAAGCAGAAGCTTTTCAGCGGGGAAAAGTCCAACTTCAGTCGGAGTGGGAAAAACTAAAGGGATTGCGCCAAGATAAAACGAGTGAATTGCAGCGGCATCGTACAAGAATGGATCAAACTCGCGCCCGGTTACACGCCTTGCAAAGCTTGGAAGATTCTTTGGAGGGATATCAACGCGGAGTCCGAGAGGTGATGCTTGCGAAGAAAAAAGGAATTCGCGAAGGATCTGGACTCTGCGGTACTGTGGCCGATTTGATATCTGTACAGGCGAACCATGAAGTTGCCATAGAAACAGCCCTCGGAGCGGGCTTGCAAAATGTTGTCGCTGAAAATGAACAAGCTGCTAAAACCGCGATAGGATATTTAAAAGCCCATCAGTTAGGAAGAGTTACCTTCTTGCCCTTGGATGTAATTCAAGGCAACAGGATGAGTGTCGCCAAAGCTGTGGGAAATGACCCCGGATTTATTGGAATTGCCGTAGATTTGGTAGGGTATGACCCCAAATACCAAAAAGCTGTTGAATTTTTGTTGGGTCGTATCCTGGTTGTTACAGATATGGATGCTGCAACACGGATCGCGCGAATTTCCGGGTACAAGCTGCGGATTGTTACTTTAGAAGGAGACCAAGTACACCCGGGTGGTTCCTTAACCGGCGGCAGCATTCATCGCAAAGGCGGAAATCTGCTGGGGCGTTCGCGTGAGATAGAAACACTGGGTTCTGAATTAAGCCAATTAGAGAAAAACTATAAGGAAAAAGAACAGGAATCTCAGAAGCTGGAAAGTCAAGAAAGGGAGCTTCAAGAGAATCTGGAAACCTTAATTCAGAAGCAGCGCCAGGAAAAAGAACGCCAGGTCATCCTTAAAACAGCCAATGACAATTCCTTAAGCCAGATTCGGCGCATCAGTAACGATTTGCGTGGGTTAGATCAGCGTAAAAAGGGAATCTTGCTGGAGATTGACGAAATTACCTTGAATTTGCAAAATAGTACGAAGCAATTTGAAAACGCAGAAAATAATTCCCGCAGGATACGCGAAGAATTTAATCAACGAGAACAAGAAGCTCAAACAGCTGCCGACGAACTCAATCAAGGCAGGGAGCAGCTGACCCAGGAAAAGGTAAGCTTAGCCAAGTGGGAGCAAGAACTGGCGCAGTGCTCAGAGCAAATCGGGCAGGAAAAAGAAGTCTTCAGAGAAAGTGAACAAAGTCTTAAGCAGAAAAAACATAACTTCCTGACCTTCCAGCATAACCTTGAGACGGTTGACAAAGAACAACTGGAATTAAACGAGAGTCTGGAAAGCCATGGCAAGGCTCAGGAGTCTTTGCAATACTCTCTGATGCAGCTAAGACAGGATAAGGAAGACCTATTCGCTCAAGCCCAGGCACTTGAACAGGAAATGCATGCTCAGAGTCAAAAAGTCCACACAAATGAACAACGTTTACATGCCAATGATCTTCGGATTGTTCGTTGGGAAACAGAGTGCCAGTCAGGACTAACCCGGCTTGAAGAGGAGTTTTCACTTCAATGGGAAGAAGCTGTGACTTATCTTACCCAAGAAGAGAGGACAGCTATCGGCAAAAGAGTTCAAGAATTAAAACGCCGCATTGAGGAACTTGGCCCGATTAATCAAGCGGCTATTGAAGAATATCCTAAGCTGCGTGAACGAAAGGAATTTATGTTGGCTCAGCAAAGGGATTTAATTGAGGCTGATCAGACGCTGCGTCAATTGATTGATGAGCTTGATGAAACGATGAGTGTACGCTTTTTAGAAAGTTTTAATGCTGTAAACTCGGCCTTTCAAGAAGTCTTTAAGGAGCTTTTTATTGGCGGCAATGCCGAACTATCTTTAGTTGAACCTGATCAATTATTAGAAACAGGTGTGGAGATTATCGCTCAGCCACCCGGGAAAAAACCCCAGCTGCTTTCGCTGCTTTCCGGGGGTGAACGGGCCTTAACAGCAATAGCTCTCCTTTTCGCCCTCTTGCGTGTAAAACCCAGCCCTTTTTGTATTTTGGATGAAATTGAAGCTTCTCTCGACGATGCTAATGTACAGAGGTTTGCCCAGTATCTTCATCGCTTATCTGATTCTACGCAATTTGTGGTTATTTCGCATAGAAAAGGGACTATGGAATCGGCGGACATATTGTATGGGATTACCATGGAGGAGAGCGGGGTATCTAAGCTGCTTTCGGTACGGTTGAATGAGAGACTTGCATGATACGTCGCTCGGTCATACGTTCGCAGAGCAAACTACCGCTCAAGCTTTTTCTTTGGGGAGCGGGGTTCCCGCCATAAGCGCCGTCCATGGCGCTATGGCGGCGGTGCACATCCCTGTGCACCGCCCCGTGTCTGGGGTCGCTTTCACGGAGTTTGCTAATCTGCTCACGTAAAGACCTCACTCCCGTATCATGCTGCGTCTCGGACTTGGGTCGGGGGACGGGAGAAACGGTGGAGACGGAATTTTGGGCGAATCGGGGATATAATTCTTTTGTTTGGGTCAAATGATGAAAGATTTAACGAATCCGTCCTTGTCCACGGGTCGTCTTAGGAAACGAAAACGGGAGAGGAATTTGGGGTGACGGCACATAAATGTGCACCGTCTGTTCTGGGTGGATCGGGAGATAGCTCTCTTTTGTTTGGTTCAAATAAAGAAGGAGTTAAGGAATCCATCCTTGCCTGGAGTCGTCTTAGGAAACGAAAACGGGAGAGGAATTTGGGGTGACGGCACATAAATGTGCACCGTCTGTTCTGGGTGGATCGGGAGATAGCTCTCTTTTGTTTGGTTCAAATAAAGAAGGAGTTAAGGAATCCATCCTTGCCTGGAGTCGTCTTAGGAAACGAAAACGGGAGAGGAATTTGGGGTGACGGCACATAAATGTGCACCGTCTGTTCTGGGTGGATCGGGAGATAGCTCTCTTTTGTTTGGTTCAAATAAAGAAGGAGTTAAGGAATCCGTCCTTGCCTGGAGTCGTCTTAGGAAACGAAAACGGGAGAGGAATTTGGGGTGACGGCACATAAATGTGCATCGTCTGTTCTGGGTGGATCGGGAGATAGCTCTCTTTTGTTTGGTTCAAATAAAGAAGGAGTTAAGGAATCCGTCCTTGCCTGGAGTCGTCTTAGGAAACGAAAACGGGAGACGGAATTTGGGGTGACGGCACATAAATGTGCGCCGTCTGTTTTGGAACGGACCAGGGGACAGTGAGAGGACAAGGTAAGTAGAGAGAGTTCTCCTGACTGAATATAATGGAGTTTTTTGAGTTATATTATAGGGATTGGTTTAGCAACAATAAAACCGACCCCTTTTTGACTTGCTATTTTGGCTACATAAAGATATGGTATATATGGTAAACAATTCATCAGTATTTTGTTTTTGGCATGATTTGAGCGAAAACGACATACAAAATGAGTGATACCATCTATGTCTGATTTCGGTCTGTGAATTGTGATTTCGAATCACGATATGGGAGGGTGGCATCGTATAGTATGGCAGGTTTTTTTTCGCAGCTGAAGGCTGGTCTAACGAAAACACGTCAAAATTTCGTGGAAAAAGTTGAGCAAATTTTTACCGGTTATAAAAAAATTGATGAAGAGTTATTTGAGGAATTGGAAGAGGTATTGATTCGTTCAGATGTTGGAGTTAATACCTCCATGGAGCTGGTTGAACGTTTGCGCAAAGAGGTAAAACAGCGGAAGATTTCTGATCCTCAAGAGTTGACTAAGGTTCTTCAAGAGCTGATTGTGGAATTGTTAGGTGAGGAGGAAACGATTGCTTTTGCGGCGAGGGGACCGAGTATTATTCTGGTTGTTGGAGTTAATGGGGTTGGTAAGACGACGACGATCGGGAAGCTTGCTAATCGTTTTAAAAAGGATGGGAAACGTGTTGTTCTGGCTGCCGGGGATACGTTTCGGGCAGCGGCTATTGATCAATTGGAGGTTTGGGGAGAACGTTCGGGAGTTGAGGTGATTAAACAGCGTGAAGGTGCTGATCCGGCTGCTGTTGCTTATGATGCGGTGCAGGCAGCAAAGTCACGCGATTTAGATGTTGTCCTTGTGGATACCGCAGGACGTCTTCATAATAAAGTGAATTTAATGGAAGAGTTGCGGAAGGTTAAGCGGGTGATTGAGCGGGAAATTCCTGGTGCGCCCCAGGAAGTTCTGCTGGTTTTAGATGCGACGACTGGTCAAAATGCCTTGCAGCAGGCAAAGTTATTCCAGGAGGTTGCCGGGGTTACGGGAATTGTGCTGACAAAACTTGATGGAACGGCAAAAGGGGGCGTCGTCCTGGGAATTCAGGGGGAAACGCGAATTCCCGTGAAATGGATTGGGATCGGTGAAGGTATGGAAGATTTGCGTCCCTTTGTTCCTAAAGACTTTGCCGAGGCTCTTTTCGGCAATTCTGAGGAGGGATAATTCTGCGTCAGTTTGCCTTAATTGGCGGTACAGGTCTTGAAAATTTTGCCCTAACGGATCAATGTTTGTTTACGGTGGAGACTCCTTATGGGACAGTTCGTCCAATGGTTGGGAAGATTGCGGGCCGTGAAATCGTATTTCTAAGCCGTCATGGCGGTGGACATGCTACCCCTCCTCACTTGGTTAATTATAGAGCCAATATTTGGGCTCTGCATTCTTTGGGAGTGCGCAAGATTTTGGCGACAGCTGCGGTCGGTTCTCTGTCCCGAAATTACCGCTTGGGTGAACTGGTTCTCTTAAGTCAGTTTTTAGATTTTACGAAGAGCCGTCCCCAAACATTTTTTGAAGGCGGAGATCAGGGAGTCCTCCATGTGGATATGACTGAACCTTATTGCCCTTCTCTGAAGAAGGCTGTTTTGGATGTGTCCGTAAAAATAGGGATTGTAGTTAAGGATGGGGCATGTTATGTTTGTACAGAAGGGCCGAGATTTGAGACGCCCGCGGAAATACGGATGTTTCAGCAGTTCGGAGCGGATGTGGTTGGTATGACAAGTGTCCCGGAAGTCGTTTTGGCGCGGGAACTCGGAATGTGTTATGCTTCTGTCGGAATGGTAACAAATGAAGCCGCTGGGATAGCGGATCATCGCTTAAGTCATGCTGAAGTAACGGAGAGTTTAAAGAACTTAGGTTTGAAGGCCGCTGAACTCCTCCAGGGAACCTTTGAGGTTTTGTCTCCTGAACAGAGTTGTTGGTGTCCTTCAGCGAATCAAGAAGCTGGTAAGTTTTAGAAAGGGCGGTGGGATGATGAAATCAATCGAATGGCTGGGAAATGTCTTGAGAATATTAGATCAGACCAAGCTACCTAGAGAAACGGCCTACCGAGATGCTAAATCCTATGAGGAAGTTGCCGAGGCTATTGAAAAGATGGAAGTTCGCGGAGCTCCTGCTATAGGAGCTGCAGTGGCCTATGGCTATGTGCTCGGTGCCCTCGAATATAACGGTCCCAGAGAAGGTTTGACAGACTTTATGGAAACGGTCCAGGAACGTTTAGCTCAGACGCGTCCAACAGCAGTTAATTTGTTTTGGGCCTTGCGCCGAATGGAAGATCGTTTGCGTGATTGCTGGGAAATTGAGGACTTGGATGGAGTGAGGAAGGTACTTATCGAGGAAGCTGACCGTATTGCTGAAGACGATCGGCGTATGAATCGATTGATTGGAGAACTTGGGAATGAGGTTGTTCCAGAGAAAGGTAATATCCTCACACACTGCAATGCCGGAGCTTTAGCTACTGTAGAATATGGAACGGCGTTAAGTGTTATTCGTACTGCTTATTCTGCCGGTAAATCAATTCATGTATATGCTGATGAAACAAGGCCTTTGTTACAGGGTGCAAGACTAACTGCTCTGGAGCTAATGAATGACAAAATTCCTGTGACATTAATTGCTGATAATATGGCGGGCGCACTAATGCAGCAAGGCAAAATTGACTTAGTTATAGTGGGGGCAGATCGTATCGCTGCCAATGGAGATACAGCCAATAAAATAGGAACGTATTCCTTAGCGGTTTTGGCTCAGGCCCATGAAGTTCCCTTTTATGTAGCGGCTCCAACTTCAACCATTGATTTAAAAGTTGCCACGGGGCAAGAGATTCCTATCGAAGAAAGACCGGCTAAAGAAATGAGAGAGTGTTTCGGAGTGCCAATGGCTCCTGAAGACGTTAACGTTTACAATCCGGCTTTTGATGTTACTCCGGCGAAATATATTACGGGAATTATCACGGAGAAAGGAATTGTCACGGCACCATATTCAGTCAACCTTCTTAAATTAATGGTGCGTTCTTAAGGTGATAGGCATAATATAGGGAGTGATAGAGCTTGTCAAAACTACTAATTCGGGCTATGGTTTTGCCTATGACCGGCCCCGAAGTCTTTTATTCCCGCGGAGAGATTGGCATTGATGGCGATCGGATTATATCGGTTGGGGAAGAAGGTTCTGCACCTCAGAACTTTGCCCCGGATCGAGTTCTTAATTTGCCTAATGATGTTGTCATGCCGGGTTTAATTAATACTCATACCCATGCAGCGATGACCTTGCTAAGGAGCTATGCCGATGATCTTCCTCTTATGCCTTGGTTAAATGAAAAGGTTTGGCCTTTTGAGGATAAGATGACCGAGGATGATATTTATTGGGGAACAACTTTAGCACTTTGCGAAATGATCCGCTCCGGAACAACCACGATGCTTGATATGTACGCCTCAATGGATCAGGTTGCCGAGGCTGTCCTGCAGGCAGGTACTCGTGCGGTTCTTTCCCGTGGACTTATAGGGAATGGCCCGAATGGAGAGCGCGCTCTGCAAGAAGGTATTGATCTCGTTCGGCGTTATCAAGGCGCCGGTCAAGGACGGCTTAAGGTTATGTTTGGTCCTCATGCTCCGTATACTTGTTCCGGAGACTACCTTCAGCAAGTTAAAGCCCATGCGGATGACTTAGGGGTGGGAATTCATATTCATGTGGCAGAAACTCTCGATGAAATTAAAATGATTCATGAACAATATGGGAAGACTCCTGTGGAATGGTTAGAGGGGTTAGGTTTGTTTGGCGGTCATGTAGTGGCAGCTCACTGTGTCCATCTGACCAGGAACGATATGGAGATTTTAGCACGCAATAAGGTTTGTGTAGCCCATAATCCGGAAAGCAACATGAAATTGAACAGCGGAACTGCCCCCGTTACAGAACTTCGTGCTCGGGGAATTGTTGTAAGTTTAGGTACAGATGGAGCCTCCAGTAATAATAATCTCGATCTTTTTGGGGAGATGCGTTCGGCGGCTTTTCAGCAAAAACTTCGGGTGAATTCCACAGCCCTCCCTGCTTATGAAGTGCTTGAGATGGCTACAGTTAACGGCGCTCAAAGTTTAGGTTTTGAAGACGTAGGAATGTTGGCTCCAGGGTTTAAGGCAGATCTTATTACAGTTGATCTGGATCAGCCCCATTTTTATCCCCGGTTTTCTATTCCTGCCCATTTAGCCTATGTGGCCCATGCCGGAGACGTACGCACAATGATGGTCGATGGCAAGATACTGATGGAGGAACGGAAAATCCTTACGCTTGATGTCCACAAGGTATGCCAGGAAGCGGAAATCCGGGCAAAGAGGATTGCAAGTGCTTTGAATGGGTAATAGCTTCTTGACAAATCGTCGGGTTTAGTCTAATATTCGAATGTAAAGTAAAATTGCTTTACAGGGGGATCGATATGGAGAAACTTGCCTTAATGGCTCTTTTCGCAGATTTTTATGGACCGCTGCTCACAGAAAAGCAGCGAAACGTTTGGGATCTGCATTACCAACAGGATCTTTCACTTGCGGAAATAGCTGGGTTGGAACATATCAGTCGCCAAGCGATTCATGACTTGCTCAAGCGAACAGAGAAAATACTTGAAGAATACGAACATAAGCTAGGGCTTGTCCAAAGATTTTGGAAGGAACGGGAGAAGCTCGCGGAAGTACGGACGTTGATGCAGGGGCTAGGTAAGCGGGATTTTTCCAGCCCTGAGGCTTGGGAACGTCACTGCCAAATTGGCGTTAAGATAGAGGATATATTTGATATTTGAGAGTAAGTTGCTCCAGAACTAAGGTTTACGAGGCGACGACACAGGAGGTGTCCCAAAGATATGTTTCAAGGACTAAGCGATAAACTCCAAGAAACATTTAAGCGACTTAAGGGAAAAGGCATCTTAAAAGAAGCTGATGTTACCGAGGCCATGAGAGAAGTGCGTATTGCTTTGCTCGAGGCGGATGTTAACTTTAAAGTAGTTAAAGACTTCGTCGCTAAAGTTAAGGAACGCTGTATTGGGCAAGACGTTTTGGAATCCCTTTCTCCGGCGCAACAAGTGATCAAAATTGTCCATGAGGAAATGATTGACCTGATGGGGGGAGCAACAGGAAAAATCCTGATCGCTCCAAAGCCGCCTACTGTGATTTTGCTGTTGGGACTGCAAGGTGCCGGGAAAACAACCCATGCCGCCAAACTTGCCAACATGCTTAAGAAGCAGGGAAAACATCCTTTGCTGGTGGCTTGTGATATTTATCGCCCTGCAGCCATTAAGCAATTGCAGGTCTTGGGAGAACAAATGAAGGTGCCCGTGTTTTCTATGGGGCAGGAACCTCCAGCTGATATTGCGGTTGCCAGTATAAACCATGCTAATCAAAATGGTCATGATGTTGTGATTATCGATACAGCGGGCCGCTTACACATCAATGAAGAATTGATGAATGAACTCCGGGCGATTAGAACTGCTGTTAAACCTCACGAGATCCTGTTGGTGGTAGATGCTATGACTGGACAGGATGCAGTGAATGTGGCAGAGTCCTTTCACAAGGAAATCGGTCTTGACGGTGTCATTCTGACAAAACTTGACGGAGACACACGAGGCGGGGCAGCACTATCCATTAAAGCAGTTACCGGCTGCACAATTAAGTTTGCCGGTACCGGTGAGAAAATGGATGCCATAGAACCTTTCCATCCGGACCGCATGGCATCTCGGATTTTGGGGATGGGGGATGTCCTGACTCTCATTGAGAAAGCTCAGGAGTCTTTTGATGAGAAAAAAGCCAAAGAGATGGAACAAAAGCTGCGCAAACAAGAATTTACTCTTGATGATTTTCTCGATCAAATGCAGCAGATGAAGAAGATGGGACCGTTGTCGTCTCTTTTGGAAATGATTCCCGGAGTCGGAAAACAGTTAAAAGATGTCAAAATTGATGAGAAAGACACCGCTCACATCGAAGCAATTATACGCTCAATGACCTTGGAAGAGCGCAGGAAGCCTGCCCTTATTAAAGATTCTCGAAAAAAGAGAATAGCTAAAGGGAGTGGAACAAGCGTTCAGGAAGTTGGACGTCTCTTAAAGCAATTTGAACAGATGCAAAAAATGATGAAGCAATTGACGGGTTCCGGCGGTATGGGTATGTTCGGAATGGGCAAAAAGGGCAAGAAGGGTAAGAAAGCTGTGTTTAAGGGCTTCTGAGGGACGGGGAACGACGGGAGATAGCGCGGGTGGACAGCACATAAATGTGCCCCGTCTGCTGCGAAGAGTTGGCAGAGTTTGTTGAGTCGAGGACTACGGTCCTATAAATTTGGGTATTCTGTAAAGGAGGTGAAAAGATGGCTACGAAAATTCGTTTGTGCCGTATTGGCGCGAAGAAGAATCCTTTCTATCGTATGGTAATTGCCGAGTCTTCAGCTCCGCGTGATGGACGCTTTATTGAGCAAATCGGTTATTATGATCCGACAAAGAGCCCTGTTGTTATAAACATCGACGAGGAAAAGGCTTTAAAATGGCTTTCTACGGGAGCTCAGCCTTCAAATACTGCTAAGTCTTTGTTAAGTCAAGCGGGTATCTTAACAAAATTCCACGAGTCCAAGAACTAGAGTAGTGTGTGGGGGGTGGTTCCTGTGAAGGAACTTGTTGAAATCCTCGCGAAAGCCTTGGTCGATCATCCCGACCAGGTTCTTGTTGCTCAGTCTGAGACAGATAAGAACGTGCATTTGCAGCTTACTGTCGCTCCTGAAGACATGGGGAAGGTTATCGGAAAACAAGGAAAGATCGCGAACGCTATTCGTACGCTGGTCAAAGCCGCTGCCGTTAAAGATGGTCGCCGAGTTCATATGGACATTGATCAATGATGTTAAGAAGGGCTTAGGGCCCTTCTTAATGTTTTAGGAACTAAATTGAAAGAAAGGGCTTGGAAAATGGAAGAAGTGCTGATTGGTGAAGTTTTGCGTCCTCATGGAGTGAGCGGGATGTTAAAGGTCTACCCGATTACCAGTGATCCGGAGCGGTTTTCTCAGCTGCGGGAAGTTATCCTTGGTAAGGGCAAGACAAATCAACGCTTTAAAGTTATTTCTGCCCGTGTACAGCCGGATCATGTCTTGCTCTCGGTTGAAGGCATTGAGAGTGTTGAGCAGGCGGAAGCGTTTCGTGGCTGGGAAGTCCGGATTGATCGTTCGGAAGTTCCTCCTCTTCAGGATGGTTGGTATTATTTTGAGCTTGAGGGGATGAAGGTTTATGATGAGGAGACCTTTTTGGGAGTTCTGACTCAGGTTTTGGAAACGGGTGCTAATGATGTTTATATTGTCAAAGGGGCCCGCGGAGAAATTTGTGTCCCTGCCCTTAAAAGCGTTGTCAAACATGTGGATGTCAAAGGCCGACGGATGGATGTTGTTCTTCCCCCAGGGTTGTTGGAGGACTAGCAGATGCCTATTAAAATGATTGTCTTGACCCTGTTTCCAGAGATGTTTGCGCCTGTTCATGAAAGCATTCTCAAACGTGCTCAGGCAGCTGGGTATTTGGAATTTGAGTTCATAGATTTTCGCAAGTATGCGGTCAGCAAACATAAAAATGTCGATGATATTCCTTATGGCGGCGGGGTTGGGATGGTTTTAAAGCCGGAGCCTATCTTTGCAGCCGTGCGGGATTTGTCTCAGGCGAATGGTCGGCGGCGGACGATCCTAATGTCTCCGCAGGGACAGGTTTTTCGCCAGGATACTGCTCAACGCTGGTCTGAGTATGAAGAGTTAGTGTTTATTTGCGGGCACTATGAAGGTTTTGATGAACGGATTCGGGAGTTGGCAGATGAAGAGGCTTCGCTGGGTGATTACGTTCTGACGGGGGGCGAACTGGCGGCAATGGTTATGATGGACGCTGTAGCCCGGTTAGTTCCCGGCGTATTAGGGGAGGAAACTTCTGCTGAGGAGGAATCCCATAGTACACTGCTTTTGGAATACCCCCAATATACCAGGCCTGCTGATTTTGAGGGGAGAGTGGTCCCTGAAGTCCTGCTTTCCGGGCATCATGCTAATATTAAACGCTGGCGCAGAAAGGAATCCCTGCGACGAACCTTTTTGCGGCGTCCGGATTTGTTTAAACATTTAAGTTTCGAACCTGCCGATTATTCCATTTTAGAAGAACTTCTTCTTGAACATCCAGAAATGGCCGTATGGCGTGAAAAGTGGGAATCCCTCTGTCCTCCGCCGAAAAAACGCCGGCGACGATTAAAATTCCTTGAGTAATCCACATGACTATAAAGGCAAAAGGTCTATTCAAAAATACAAAGTTCATTCAGAGATCAGGAGGAAATATCGTGGCGGATATCTATCTAGCTTTAATCCATGCACCGGTCTACAATAAAAACATGGAAACGGTCGCAACCTCAATCACAAATTTAGATTTACATGATATTGCTCGCAGTTCAACGACTTATGGGATTAAACGCTATTATGTTGTGCATCCTGCTGAAGCTCAGCGTCAGTTGGCTAAACGAATTATGGGTTTTTGGCAAGATGGATACGGCGCAGAATATAATCCGGATCGCCAAGAGGCCTTTTCCAGGGTGAAAATCGCTGCGGATTTAGCCGAAGTTTATGCTGAGATCACAGCTGAACAAGGCGTGGCTCCCTTGAGAGTGGCTACCGATGCTCGAAAATATGCGAATACAGTTTCTTACGCCCAATTGCGCAAGGATATTGAAACTTCGGAAACGCCTATTTTGCTTTTATTTGGTACGGGCTGGGGACTGTTAAAAGAAGACATGGAAACTATGGATCAAATCCTTGAACCAGTTTATGGCCCCACAGACTATAATCATTTATCTGTAAGGTCGGCTGTTGCCATTATTCTGGACCGTTTAAGGGGACACTGATAATTATTGAGAAAAGAACGAATAATTATATTTTATAATGGAAGTTGCATAACTAATCAGGTTATGTTAATATAAATTGGTCTAAAAAGGATGGTCCGCTCGCTGTCAAACCAGTGTATGAACATCTAGGCAAGGAAGGGGGGTAATTTTATAATGGATTATATTCGCATGATTGAAGAAGAGCAAATGAAAAAGGATCTTCCTCACTTCCGTCCGGGTGACACAGTACGTGTGCATGTACGTATTGTTGAGGGCACTCGTGAGCGTATTCAGGTGTTTGAAGGACTTGTTATTGCCATGAAAGGTGGCGGTATCAGGGAAACTTTTACAGTTCGGCGTGTTTTTGCCGGCGTAGGAGTTGAACGTACATTTCCCTTGCATTCCCCTCGCTTAGATAAGATTGAGGTAATTCGCCGGGGTATTGTTCGTCGGGCTAAACTCTATTATTTACGATCTCTGTCCGGAAAGGCGGCACGAATTCGCGACCGGCGTTCGATCTAAGGTTAAAAATGGGCTGGAGCGATCTAGCCCTTTTTTTACATGCATGGAAAAAGATTCTCAGGTGGTCTTCTTAATAGGCAATCTGTTTAGGGGCACTCAGTCATTCGTGACGATGGTGCAGTAAAACTGACGGCTTCCGCCCTCGCGAGGCTCGGCGCAAGCCGAGTCTTCTTTAATGCGATCCGTAGAACTATTTTGAGTTATCTGACTTGAATTAGTGATAACTTCGGAGATTATTGATTTTTAACGTATGCTCCACAAAATCTTGTTCATACTATGAAGTAGTTCAAGAGGGGAGCTATGGAATGGAACAATCAAAATCAAAAAGAAAGTGGATCGTCATTTTATTTGGTGTCATTTTATTAAGTGGAGGGTTGCTGCGTTGGGGTGTGTTACAGCCCTATTTAATACCCTCTCCTTCCATGGAACCGGGGATTGCTCCGGGAGATCGTATTCTTGTCAACCGATTAGCCTATCGACTTTGGGCTCCTACCCGCGGAGATATTATTGTCTTCGCTTTTCCCAAAGATACAAAACGGACGTTTGTTAAACGTGTTATTGCTGTTGAAGGAGAAAAAGTTGAACTTCGCGATAATAAAGTATTCGTCAATGGCCAAGCAATTCAAGAGCCCTATGTTAAACCGGGCGATTATCCGCCTTATGGCCCGCAGGTTGTACCTAAGGATAAAGTGTTTGTTTTAGGTGATAATCGCCGTCAAAGCGAGGATTCCCGAGAATGGGGACTTCTTCCTAAAAGCTATCTTTTAGGAAAAGCCTGGTTTGTTTATTACCCTTTTCAACGGGTTAAATTTCTCTAATTTGCTTTATTAAATTTCTTTAATTTATTAAAGGTTGTTTCAAACTATTAAGGATGGTTTTTAATGAGTATACAGTGGTTTCCGGGGCATATGGCCAAAGCGAGGCGTCTTTTAACCGATCAGCTAAGATGGGTTGATGTTGTCATAGAACTTGCCGATGCCAGAATACCGGCTAGCAGCCGCAATCCTTTATTGTATGAGATCCTTGGCAAAAAACCAAAGTTATTGTTGCTCAATAAAGCCGATTTGGCAGATCCTGCCTGGACGGCAAAATGGCTCGAAAAGTTGAGAACTATCAGTCCGGCCTATGCATTGAGCGCTGTTACGGGAAAAGGTGTTAAACAGATTGTACCGGCCTTAGAAAGTATGGTACAGCAAAAACAGGCGAAGCTTGCGGAAAAAGGTGTTCGCCCGCAAATGATCAAGGTTATGATCGTGGGAATACCTAATATCGGCAAATCGTCTTTAATTAATCAGCTGACTGGAGGAGCCCAAGTCAAAGTTGGCAATAAGCCCGGTGTGACCCGGGGAAACCAATGGGTTCGGATTCATGATCGAGTCGAACTCTTAGATACGCCGGGTATGTTATGGCCCAAGTTTGAAGATCCCGAAATTGGACGTAAACTTGCCGTTTTAGGGGCAATCAAAGACGAAGTTTTTGATTTGGAAGAATTGGCCCTTTGGATGATCGATTGGTTCAGATTACATTCACCACAGTCTTTAAGCCGCTATCAGAGTTCTGACTCGGACATTACCCTAGAGACTATAGGTATTAAACGGGGTTGTTTGATTCGAGGCGGGCGGGTGGATACATTAAAAGCAGCTCAAATATTCTTGCGTGAACTGAGAACAGGGCAGCTAGGCCAAATTACCATGGATAGATCTTGAATGAATCATTTCCGTTATTTGGAAGAATTAGAGCCTCTTATTAGAGCCTCTTAATTAAAGGATATAGACCTGTGATGTCGAACTCAGAAAGAGGGAAAATAGGTGGTACCGTTATCCCAGATGAATATCAAAGAAGTTGAAATTGAATTATATAATGATCCTTCTCCTCGAATGCTTGCTGCTTGCCAAAATGACCCACGGCAAGGGGTTCGGCGGCTCGCAGAACGTCTAATTAAGCATCAGCAGGCCCAAGTGCAGGAAGATGCGCGTGTTCAGGGATTACTTATTGAGGAAAAGAAATTATGGCAGAAGGGTTTTTTGCTGATAGCAGGTATTGATGAGGCCGGCCGGGGCCCTCTTGCCGGACCTGTCGTTGCTGCAGCCTGTATTCTGCCGACACGGTTTATGCTGCCCGGTCTCAATGACTCAAAGGCTTTAACAGAAAGTAAACGGGAAAAACTATTTTCTCAAATTCAAACTCAAGCCATAGACTATGCCATTGGCAGTGCTGAACCCGCCGAGATTGATGTGCTAAATATACTACAAGCAACAAAATTGGCAATGAAAAGAGCTGTCGAAGGTTTAACGGTTCGTCCCCATTACTTATTGATTGATGCCCTTACCTTGCCGGCGGTCAATTTGCTGCAGCTTCCTCTTGTAAGAGGAGATCAGTTAAGCGCCTCGATCGCTGCGGCTTCAATCCTAGCAAAAGTGACTCGTGATCGGCTAATGGTCGAACTTGATGCGCTTTATCCTGAATATACCTTTTCTAAAAATAAGGGTTATGGAACGAGTGAACATATGAAAGTTTTGCGGCGTTTAGGGCCATGTCCTCTTCATCGAAAGAGTTTTGCCCCGGTAAAAGAAGGGCTGTCCGCTCTTTAATTCTGCCGAGGTCCATGGCGCCGCTTTATGCCGGGATAATAACTGTTTTCTTTCTATGAGGCTGCGGATTAACCCGGCTTATAAAAAATTTTTTTTCAGGAAGGAGGTAAGGAAGTTGGACAACAATTTTGCTGCTGTCGGAGTGTTTCTTGTTGGTGCCATCGCTGTCTCGATCATTATGATGCTAATGCCCAAGTTGTTGGCGCCCAATAAGCCACATAAGGAAAAGCTGACAACGTATGAGTGCGGGAACGAAACTATTGGACGGACCTGGCTCGGATTTAAGAGTAATTACTTTATGTATGCTCTTGTATTTACGGCGTTTGATGTGGAAACTGTCTTCTTATATCCTTGGGCGCTCACATTCCAAAAACTAGGGACATTCGCCTTCGTGGAAATGTTCATCTTTATCGTCATTCTTTTGGTTGGCTTCTGGTATGCTTGGAAAGAAGGTGCTTTAGAGTGGATGTAAGATTGGAAAGACAGCTGCGTGAAGATGAAACGCTGCTGGAAAAGAACATTTTAGTAACTAATATTGATAAGCTTCTTAACTGGGCACGGGGGCACTCTTTTTGGCCTGTTACCCTTGGCTTAGCATGCTGTGCCATTGAGATGATGGCTACCGGCGGACCTCGCTACGATATTTCGCGCTTCGGCTATGAAGTGTTCCGAGCGTCACCGCGGCAGGCTGATGTCATGATTGTGGCAGGAACCTGTACTCGCAAAATGGCACCGCTTCTAAGACGTATTTATGACCAAATGCCTGAACCGAAATGGGTCATTGCCATGGGAAGCTGTGCCAACGCCGGAGGACCTTTTGTGGATTCTTATTCTATGCTGGCAGGCGTTGATAAAATTGTTCCGGTTGATGTCTATATTCCTGGGTGTCCTCCACGTCCAGAATCTTTAATCTATGGGCTTTTGCAACTTCAGTTCAAAGTTTCAAATCCCGCTAAGGTGAGGTTAATGAGACATGGAAAATAAAGAACTATTAAAACAACGAGTGGAAGAGCTCGCTGGCAAGGTTAACGGCGAAGTAGAAGAGATCTTGGGAGCAATTATTCTTAAAATTCAGGCGCCTTACATTATCGAAACCCTAACTGCGGCGAAAAGCTTCGCCGATGTTCCATGTGATTTTCTCCACGATTTGGCAGGATTAGATCTGGGGGACCATTTCGAGGTCGTCTACCAGTTGACAAGTTGGAACGGCCCGCAGCGTTTGCGAGTCAAAGCAAGTGTTGACAGAGAAAACCCAGTCATTGATTCAGCAACGCGGATTTGGCAAGGCGCAGATTTTTTAGAGCGTGAAGCTTTTGATATGTTTGGAATTCAGTTTAAAGGTCATCCTAACCTGAAAAGGATCTATATGTGGGATGATTTTGAAGGTTATCCATTACGCAAGGACTATGTGACAGAGCCCATTGAGCTTCGAAACCTTGTCCGGCAGCGTAAAGAAGGGGAATAGGGGGGAAAAGCCATGAGTATTGATAAAACGGAAGACCTTATTCTTAACATGGGCCCCCAGCACCCGAGTATGCACGGCTTATTTCGGATGGTGGTTCATTTAGAGGGAGAAACAGTTACAGAAATTGATCCCAAAATTGGATATTTACATCGAGGAATAGAGAAACTAGCAGAAAGCCGAACTTATACGCAGTTTATTCCTTATACGGATCGCCTGGATTACTTAGCTTCTCCGCATAATAACTGGGCCTACGTTCAGACTGTTGAAAAGTTGATGGGTGTTGAGATTCCTGAGCGTGCAGAATACCTCCGGGTTATTTTCGGTGAGCTCTCTCGAATTGCCAGTCATCAGGTTATGATTGCCAGTACCGCTTTGGATATTGCTGGGTGGACAGCCTGGTCCTATGCTTTCCGGGATCGTGAACGTATCCTGGATATGTATGAAATGACGGCTGGAAGCCGATTAACAGTTAACATTATGCGTATTGGCGGCATGAGCGCAGAACCTCCGGCTGAATTTTGGCCTGCCTTGAAGTCATTTTTAGATGATACACCGGAGATGCTCGAGGAATACTATGGGGTCTTTTTAGGCAATGAAATTGCTCAGGGTCGTTTGAAGAACGTTGGGATTTTAAGCAAAGAGCTGGCACAAAGTCTGTCAATTACTGGTCCGGTCTTGCGCGGATCCGGAGTTCAGTATGACCTGCGCCGGGCAGAACCGTACAGTATTTATGACCGCTTTGACTTTGATATTCCCGTTCGCTACGGCTGTGACAGTTATGACAGAACGATGATTCGGATGGATGAAATTAAGGAAAGCATTAAGATTATTAAGCAAGCTGTACGAGATATCCCGGAAGGGCCGATTATGGCCAAAGTACCGAAAGTCATTAAGCCTCCGGTTGGCGAAGTTTATCACCGCGTGGAGAACCCAAAAGGGGAATTGGGATTCTATATCGTCAGTGATGGATCGACGAAACCGTCACGAGTCCGTATTCGCCCAGGGACATTTGTTAATTTGCAAATGCTTCCGATTGTTGCTAAGGGATGGAAAATTCAAGATGTTGTCGCCATCTTTGCAACCTTGGATGCAGTCTTGGGTGAAGTGGACAAGTAGAAAATCCAATGAGGGGAGAATAAGATGCAGGCTTTAAATAATCTGTTTTTGATTATCGCGGATTTCATCCGCAGTCTTTTTGCGGATCCCCACTCAGTTTGGGCTAATTTAACCATGGATGTCATTAATTTTATCATCGTGGTTATCATCATTGTCCTGGCCGCTTTAATTCTAATTTTACTTGAACGTAAAATCGCGGGTTGGACTTCACAACGAACAGGGCCCAATCGTCTCGGTCCGCGGGGATGGTTTCAGACTATTGCAGATGCTTTGAAATTAATGGGAAAAGAAGATGTAACTCCGGCCGGTGCCGATAGAATTCTCTTCAAAATTGCACCAATGATTGTCTTTTCGCTGCCGATGATGACCTTGGCCGTCATTCCCTATGGAAATCAGATGGCTCCCATTAATCTTGATTTGGGAATCTTCTATTTCTTGGCGGTTTCGGCTATTTCTACCCTGGCCTTTTTAATGGCTGGTTGGGGGTCCAACAATAAATACTCCTTGTTGGGCGGTATGCGGGCAGTTGCTCAAATGATCAGTTACGAAATTCCCCTGTTATTCTCCCTTTTGGGAGTAGTTATGATTACTCAGTCCTTTAATCTTGGTGTTATCGTTCAAGATCAGCATACAATTCCCTTTATAGCTCTACAGCCTTTGGCCTTTGTTATTTATATTATTGCGGGAATTGCTGAAGTCAATCGTGCTCCTTTTGACCTGGTTGAAGCAGATCAGGAGGTTGTTGCCGGACCCTTCACCGAGTACACCGGTCTTCGCTGGGGCTTATTCTTCTTAGGAGAGTATGGCAATATGACGGCGGTCTCAGCTCTTGCGGCAACGGTATTTCTAGGCGGTTGGCAAGGCCCTTTCCTGCCGGGCTGGATTTGGTTTTGGATGAAAGTCGGGATAATCATCTTCTTTATGATGTGGGTTCGTTGGACGTTCCCCAGAATCCGGGTGGATCATCTGATGCATTTAGCATGGAAGGTATTGCTGCCGCTTTCGATTTTGAACATTTTCTTAACGGGTCTGGGAATTTACATTTACCGGCTCGTGATGGGAGGTTGACGCAGTGTTTGGTAAAGGTCTGTTTCAAGGATTAGGCATCACGTTCAAACGCATGGTCGGTCCCAATATCACAGAGTTTTATCCCGACCAGAAGCCTGTGCTTCCAACTAAAGTGCGGAGTTCGATGGGTTTGCAGCGGGAAAAATGCATTTCCTGCAATATGTGCGCTATGGCTTGTCCGAACGGCGTGATTAAATTAACCAGCGAAAAAGATGAAGAAAGCAAAAAACGAGTTCTTAAAAGCTATCATATGGATCTTGGTCGCTGCCTGTTTTGTGGTTTGTGCACGGAAGCTTGCCCGACTAAGGCTTTGACAGTCACCCAGGAGTATGAAAATGCAGTATATGAGGCTGATGACATGAAATGGGATATGATTGCACGGGCTGAGCGGAAAGGGAAGGAGGGCTAAGCGTGGGCACTATCGTTTTCTTTATCTTTGCTATCTTGGCAATAGCTGCAGCCTGGGGGGTTGTCACCTCCAGGAACATTGTCCACAGTGCGTTCTATCTGGCGCTTTCCTTTTCGGGAGTAGCCGTACTTTATGTTCTTATGAACGCGGATTTCCTTGCAGCTGTTCAATTGCTCGTCTATACCGGTGCCGTATCGATTATGGTCGTTTTCGCAGTGATGCTGACTTTGCGCGGAGAGGTCAGTGACAGTAATCCGGAGAATCGCAAATGGGGATGGGGAGCGT
>NZ_NADJ01000004.1 GCF_002196705.1 Desulfosporosinus sp. FKB | reverse complement strand
TCATTATCGACTGCGGAAGCGCCATCGCCCACGATATCCTGTCGGCGGTTTCGCTGCTGGAGGCTGATTCTGTTCTCCGGCTGGTCAACTGCGACCTGAAATCTGTCAGCTACCTTTCGTCGCAGCTGCCGCTCCTGAAGGATCAGAAATGGGATACCGACAAGCAGTATAAGGCGGCTTCCAACATCAAGTCCAATCAAGCCGGAGAGCATATCGAGCAGGTCTTGGGAAGAGTCGCTTTTAAGCTTCCCCATTCGAATGAGGTGGAGAATCTGGCTCTTGCGGGAAAACTGCTGGGAGAGCTGACGCTCAAGGACAGCAGGAGCTTTCGCAAGGAGATCGCCAGACTTGCAAAGGAGGTGTTCGGCGTATGAGCAAAAAGAAAAATATACAAGCTGAAAATATCCCGCCGCTCGTNAGAAAAATATACAAGCTGAAAATATCCCGCCGCTCGTAGGAGAAAAACAGCAGACCATCACCATGACAGGCAATCAAGGCCTGTTTTTTTCTTCCGATGGGGCGGCCAGGGAATTCGGACCGGTGCTTCATGAGGTGCAGGAGTACATCTCAAGTAAATATGCCGTGCTGATCACCGATGGAGGCACGGAGGAAGTCAAGGCCCAGATTAAGAGGTATATTACCAAATATGTTCAGGATTACCGCATTGCTGTTGCGGGCATGTCACAGGAGCAGCTGGTGGACGCCCTGTACACCGAGATGGCGGAATTTTCGTTCCTGACAAAGTATATTTTCGGCGCCGGTATTGAGGAAATTGACGTCAATGCCTGGAACGATATCGAGGTGCAGTACAGCAGCGGGATCACCAAAAAGCTGGACGAACACTTTGACAGTCCTGAACATGCCATAAACGTTGTGCGCCGTATGCTCCATGTATCCGGCATGGTGCTTGACAACGCCAGCCCCGCCATTTTGGGGCACCTCTCCAAAAACATCCGTATCGCAGTGCTGAAAACCCCTCTGGTTGACGAGGATGTAGGAGTATCCGCATCTATCCGTATCGTAAATCCCCAATCCATGAAAAAAGAGGATTTCATCCGGGGCGGTACCGCTACCGGACCGATGCTGGACTTCCTGGCGGAATGCCTCAGATACGGCATCTCCGTCTGTGTGGCAGGAGCCACCAGCTCCGGAAAGACAACGCTGGCGGGGTGGCTTCTGACAACCATACCGGACAATAAAAGAATATTCACCATTGAAAACGGCTCCCGTGAGCTGGCATTGGTGCGCCGGAAGGACGGAAGGGTATGCAACAGCGTCATCCATACCCTGACCCGCATGAGTGAAAACGAGAAGCAGAACATCGATCAGGACATCCTGCTGGATATGGCTCTGCGCTTTAATCCTGAGATTATCTGCGTAGGCGAGATGCGCGGGCCGGAGGCTTATGCCGCCCAAGAGTCAGCCAGAACCGGCCACACGGTGCTGACCACCATCCACTCCAACAGCTGCGAGGCCACATGGCGCCGAATGGTCACCCTATGCAAAAGGAAATATGACATGGCGGATAACACGCTTATGGATCTGGTGACAGAAGCATTCCCTATCGTGGTGTTTTCAAAGCAGCTGGAGAACAAGCAGCGAAGGCTGATGGAGATCATGGAGTGCGAGATTCTGACGGACGGAACACGAAGCTTCCGCAGTCTGTTTCAGTTTCAGATCACCGAGAACCGCGTAGAGGACGGTAAATTTATTATCAACGGCTGCCACAGCGCGGTACAGGGGATCTCGCCAAGTCTGCAGAAGCGTTTTCTGGAAAACGGGATGCCGCAGGACACCCTGAAACAAATCCTCGCGGCGGGAGGTGCTGCCTGATGATGACAATCCTTTTAGTTGCCTGTGCCGGTTTTATCACCGGCGCTTTTCTTTTGCTCGGACTTTCCCCGCTGGAATTTACCAATGGGCTGTTCGGCTTTCTTATCCGAAAAAACAAAAGCATCAAGGCGGAGATCAACGAAGCTGCCCGGCTGAAAAAGCTGTCCTTCCTCCGCCGGGAGATCACCGAGGTGCAGGAGATTCTCTCCATCACCGGGCGGGGCTCCCGCTTTTCCATGATCTGCGCTGCGTCGCTGGTGTTTTTTGCAGCAGGCGCCAGCCTTGCCGTCCTGATAGGCAACATGTTTCTGGTGCCCGTGACGGCGGTCGGCATGATGTTTATTCCCTTTTGGTACATCCGGCTGACAGCCACGCATTACAAGAAGAACATCGCCGCAGAGCTGGAAACGGCTCTGTCTATCATCACTACTGCTTACCTGAGAAGCGAGGATATTCTGACGGCGGTGGAGGAAAGCATTCAGTACCTCAATCCGCCCGTGCGAAGTGTATTTGCCGGATTTTTGACACAGGTGAAGCTTATTGACCCCGATCTGGACAAAGCGCTCCACGCCATGAAGCCAAAAATCGACAACGAGGTATTTCAGGAATGGTGTGATGCCATTGCCGCCTGCCAGCACGACCGCAGTCTCAAGACCACGCTGACTCCGATTGTCAGCAAGCTCTCCGACATGCGTATTGTGAATGCTGAACTGGAATACCTGGTGTTTGAACCGCGCAAGGAATTCATTATCATGGCCCTGCTTGTGGTCGGCAATGTGCCGATTATGTATTTTCTCAACAAGGACTGGTACCATACCCTGATGCATACGGCAGTGGGGCAGATCATCCTGGCAGTCTGCGCTGCGGCGATTTTTATCTCTGCAGCTTTTGTTATCAGGCTGACCAAGCCCATCGAGTACAGGAGGTGATAGAGAGAATGACACAACTGTTTTTTACAGGAGTCCTCCTTGCCGCAGGGCTGTACTTTATTCTGGCAAGCATCCTGAAGCTGCCTACTATGGATACGGCCAAGGCCATACTGAATGCGGGAAGGAAGAACAAAAAAACCGCCAAAAGCGTGGAAGCCTGGCTCATGACCGGGGCAGTTAAGCTCTCAGGATATATACAGATGGATGAGTACAAGCACAGCCGCATGGCAAACGTCCTGAAGGCGGCCGGCTTAAGCATGACGCCGGAGGTTTATTCAGCCTATGCCATTACAAAAGCCGGAGCCATTCTGCTGTGTGTTATACCCTGCCTTTTTCTTTTTCCTCTGCTCTCGCCGGTGCTGATCATACTTGCGGTCCTGACATACTTTAAGGAGATAAGGAAGGCCGACGAGCAGCTAAAGGAAAAGCGGGAGCAGATCGAAGGCGAGCTTCCGAGGTTTGTTTCCACCATTGAGCAGACCCTGAAGGCGAGCCGTGACGTGCTGGCAATGATGGAGAACTATAAGAAAAATGCCGGCCCCGCCTTTGCCCATGAGCTGGATGTTTTGACGGCTGACATGCGTTCATCAAGCTATGAGGCGGCGCTGACCCGGTTTGAGGCAAGGCTCAATTCACCCATGCTCTCCGATGTGGTCAGGGGGCTCATTGGCGTCCTGCGCGGCGATGACAGTGCTGTGTATTTTCAGATGCTGGCACATGATTTCAAGGCATTGGAACTCCAACGGCTGAAAGGACAAGCGCAGAAGATCCCGCCGAAGATCAGGGTGTTCTCGTTTATCATGCTGATCTGCTTTCTCTTGACCTATCTTGTCATCATCGCCATGGAGATACTCAGTTCCCTTGGCGGGATGTTTTAGAAGGAGGTGCGATATGGATCATAAAGATATTAAGGGGGTGCGGATGTGCTGAAGCTGCTAAGAAGCAATCGCGGCGAGGGTTATATCGACGTGGCCGTGCTGGTACTGTGCGTGATGCTGGTCATCGCTTTGGCAGTGAGCGTACTTCCGGTGTTCGTAACAAAAAATAAGCTGGATACCTACGCCTCGGAACTATGCCGTGAGGCGGAGATCGCCGGGCGCGTCGGCAGCGAAACTACCCTGCGGGCAGAGATTCTCACCGAAAATACAGGACTTGTTCCGAATATTTTGTGGTCGAAAAACGGAAGGCTCCAACTTAACGAGGAATTCACCGTGACCGTAACCGTTCAGACCGACATCGGCATATTCGGAGGCTTCGGCAGCTTTCCTGTCACCCTGAAGGCTGCGGCCAGCGGCAAGAGTGAGGTGTACTGGAAATGAGTTTTGGCAGAATTTGTGATATACTTAAAAGCAAAAAGGGCACGTCTTTCCCGCTTGTCGTTGCCGTGACCCTCGCGCTCGTGCTTGTTTTTTGTGGCGTTAGTGAGTCCATACGGCTGATGATTGTCGCCCAGGGTGTTCGTGACGCAGTTCAGTCTGCCGTTATATCGACAATCAACGACAATTATGACAACGTGTATCACGGGGTGCGGGAAGGATACAGCGGGGCTTATCAGCCCAATGCCTCCGATTTCGAGGAAAGCCTGGACTACGGCGATATGTACGGCAGGCTGGATCAGTTGCTGGGACTTCGGCAGGAAAACGGCTATCATGTAAAGTATGCTGGGGATGACGTAGAGTTCCGGCTGTCCGGCCTCTCCGTTTACCTTGACAATATGCCCCTGGCTCCAGCAAGTCCAGACAATTCGAAGGGTCTGCTGGCCGATGCAGCCTTAAAGCTGGAGGTTCCGGTATCCTTTGGCGGAAAAAGCCTGCCGCCCATGGTGATCAATCTCAGGGTAGAGGCTAAATATATGCCGATATTTTAATGTTTTCGGATTGGCAATAGACTTCCGAAAGCTTTTATAGTATGGTGTGTCATTGAAAAGACATACCAACCTTTTACACAAAGGAGGTATCCTGAAAATGAAACTGACAGACAAAGCCAAAAAACGCCTTACCCTCGCCGGACTTGGTGTGGTGTGCGTCGTCCTTGTTATAGCGATAGCTTCGCAGTTTAAAACGGAGGCACCCAAAGACAGATCCGTCCAGCCTTCTTCCACGGTATCGGACACAGCCAGCCCCGGCGAAGTAATTCCGGAACAATCTGCAGATCCGATTAAGACACAGAAGGCAACTGTCCCGCCCATCAACCCGGCTGATGCTTCTTCTAAGCTTGCGGATACTGGAGATTCCACGGGTACGGAGCAGAGCATACAGGCGGAGGTCACCAAGCCCTCGAAACCGCCGCAGGAGGTATTGACCGACCCGTTCAAAACACCGGACGGAAAAAAAGTTGACGAGGCAAAAAAGCCGGAGAGCAGTGCATCGTCTTCAACGCCGAAATCCGGAGATAAGAAAGACGGCAAAATATATGTCCCCGGCTTCGGATGGATCGACGATAACGGCGGAGGAGGTTCGGGAACAACTGCCGGAGATATGTACGAAAACGGCAACAAGATCGGGAAAATGGACTGAACAACTTAATAAGCAGGGGCGAAGAACACAGCAGAGATGCTGTGTTTTTTGCGTTGCAAGGAGGTTTTCATGAAACGAACACTCAGCATTTTTCTTTTGCTTGTGCTGTTGCTTTCTTTGTTTCAACCTGTTAAAGCCCGTGCCGAGGGCGAAGGCAACATCGATAACGGCGGCAGCGGAATAGGCAGCGGTACAAGCACGGATTACTGGAATCCTGGCGATGAAGGCGTGAGAGTGACGGTAATCAGAGTAAGCGACCATGCGGTTGTGACTACACCAATTGACCTTACAAACAAACATCCCACGATTTCCGTTAACTTTAAAAAGGTATGTAAAATCTCTTATACCGGAGGATGTGCTCTTTCACCGGACACGAATGCATACGGTTATATTAATCCATCCCAACCCCTGCCCAAAATCATAGGCACATCAGGCGGCAACGCTAATATTGATGCAATCAAAAGTTATTTTACAGACGAGCAAGTCATACGAAGCATCGCAAACCTCACCGGTATGGACTTTAATGTTCTGACAAACGGTCAATACCGTCTGCTCCTTGAACCAATTGCCTATATAACCTTTGGCGGAATCAAGTACGCCATGACAGCTACCGAAGCAGCACTTTTTGACCGTCAACTGAACGGCAGTCTGCGGAGCAAGATGGCTGCGCTTTGCCATAAGAACCTGCCGCTGGCGATGTTCCTGGAAACGCCTGACCTTGGTTACCCGGCGTGGGCCGGTTCCACAACCACCGCTGCGTCGGATGCGGACATTATCTCATCTCTCGGCCTCGGCATCGTGCGCTTCAATGAAGCCGAACCGGAGCCTCCGAAGGTTACTGCAGCCGATTATGAGTATCGGGTCAATACTGAAGTCATCACCTCTGTTATTGTTCGCGGCGGTCAATCAGATCCGGATAATCCAGTCACAGTGAGGTTTACAATCGGCGGCCAGACCTACACCGTTAACGGAGTATATTATCCGGAGGGAGACAGCCAGCTGGTGTGGGTTCGCTGGCGGACGCCTGCGACTCCGCAGCTTATGACCATTCATGTTTCGGTGTCGGGCGGCGGCTCTGCAAGCCAGGGAGCTATCATTGCAAAGATTGTGGATCTCTCCGGAAACGATCCTCCAAATCCGGTAGCTGATGATCGGGATGACTCCTTCTCTGCAGCCGCTGTGCCTAACAAAGCTCAGAAAACATCAGCTTCCTGGGGCATGTGGCGACCGTGGTGGCATTCCAATTGGGTATGGATTTCTACGGGTAAAGATACCGGCTATTGGGCAGACGAAGGTTGGTGGGAGTTCGATTGGCTCTCATACAGTGCAAGCCTTTCGGCTGCCATGAATATCGTTCCCGACGCCAAAGACCCCACAACAACCGGAAAAACCATGAAAAGCGGCTACGGTATCAATCAGACCGTTACCGCAAATGTCAACACTAATCAATCCTCGGCGGTGACCGACGCGCAGATGGCCGTGACATATTTCCCTGAATTCCGGTACGAAACCTACTGGCGGCTGTTGGAGCGAACACAGGCCGGATACAGCTCAAAATTCGAGTTTAAGTCCAACAAATACTCGACCTACAAGCGCCGGACGCATTTCACGCCTATATGGTTCCCGGACGGAAGCTATACGCCTTACACCTGGCTCATCGACTGCTGGACTCCGGCGGGTATGCTTTCCGCTAACCTTACCGACTCGGTGACTATCCGGGGAAGCCTTTGGGATGACTGGCACATCGCGCCGGTTAAGCCATAACAACAGAAAAAAGAAACGGGACTGCAGAGCAAAAAAAGCTTTGCGGTCTTTTTGTATGCAGAAAAATCAAAAACAGAAAGGTGGTAATCCTCATGAAACTGAAGCGAATCCTGCCTGTTCTCCTTGTGGCACTGCTGCTGGGCTGCGTGCTTTGCACAACCGCCTATGCCGCGCCTACAGGTGACGTAGCCGGAGCAATCCAAAGCACATGGAATGATGCCTCCGAACAGATCAAGACCGTGGTAAACAAGGTGGTCTTCCCGGCAATCGACCTGATTTTGGCGGTGTTTTTCTTTGCCAAGCTTGGCACAGCATACTTTGACTACCGGAAGCACGGCCAGTTTGAATGGGCCGCACCAGCAATCCTGTTTGCGTGCTTGGTCTTTACTTTAACCGCGCCGTTGTACATCTGGCAGATCCTCGGGATGTAGGAGGTAAGATAATGAATTATTTTGAACAGGAGCTGCGCAGGCTCTTTGAAAACGACGCAGCTTTCTCTGATAAAAGGTTTGTCGGAAGGGCTTTCTTCGGCAAGCTCACCGACAGCCTCCGTGTAAGAGTTGAATTCGTCACGATGGGTAAATCAGACCATTACGAGGCAATCAAAGCAACCATTATCAACCGCAATGACGGTCCGGTGGACGCTCTAACGCTGCGATTCTCCGACCTGCTTGGCAGGAAAACGGTCAGCAACCAAAACTTCAGGGATGGCATCGCCCCGTATATATGGAAGTATGGGGACAAAATCGAATGGTATGTCTACAAGCCGACAAAATCGGATTACGATCAAATCTCCGAGTCCCTTAACGATTACTTTAACGTATTCCGGGAACCTACGCAGGAGATGGAACAGTCCGGCCAGAGTGAAAACGGTCTGACAATGCAAGGCATATAAATGAAGCAGTTTTTCGGGAGCTTGCGAAATAACAGGATCCCATATTTTTTTCAGGAAGGAGGTGATAACCCATGTTTATATGGAATTTTGTCGCCGACACCGTACTCGGCCAGATCGTTGACTGGATCTACGGCCAGATCATCGGCTTCCTCGGCAACTTTTTCGCGGCCATGGGAAATATGGGCGCCGACCTGTTTGAGATGAACTGGGTAAAGTCTATCGTCCTGTTTTTTGTTTATCTGGCTTGGGCGCTCTATGGAACCGGACTGGTAGTCTCGGCCTTTGAATGCGGCATTGAGTACCAAAGCGGCAGGGGAAGCATCAAGGATGCCGCCATAAACGCCATCAAGGGTTTTATGGCTGTCGGACTGTTTTCCACTGTTCCGATAGAGCTTTACAAGCTGTCCATCTCCCTGCAGAGCAGCTTGACGGCTGGGATTACTGGTCTGGGAACGGGCATCGACACTGTCGCCGCTAACATTATCAATCAGCTGAGTGCTGCGGGAAGTCTTGAAAACGCGGGTAATGCCGGGGTGTTTGGCGGCATGGGAGTGATCACCAGTCCCATTATGCTGATCTTCATCCTCATCCTCATGGGATACGCGGTGATCAAGGTCTTTTTCGCGAACTTAAAGCGCGGCGGCATTCTGCTCATCCAGATTGCCGTAGGCAGCCTGTATATGTTTTCCGTCCCGCGCGGGTATCTTGACGGCTTCGTCAGCTGGTGCAAGCAAATTGTCGGCCTGTGCCTGACAGCCTTCCTGCAGTCTATCATCCTCATCGCGGGTCTCATGGTGGTCAAGGAGCATGCTCTGATGGGGCTGGGCTTGATGCTGTCTGCCGGTGAGGTGCCGAGAATCGCCGGAGCGTTTGGACTGGATACCAGCACAAAAGGCAATCTGATGAGCGCCGTTTATACTGCGCAGACCGCCGTCAACATGACGAGAACCGTGGTAAAGGCGGTGGCTGTGAAATGAAGCTGGCATATATCTGCTCCCCCTATGCCGGAAATATCGAAAACAATGTCCGGTTTGCCAGAGCCGCCTGCCTCTATGCCGCAGAGCATGGCTGTGCGCCTGTCGCAGTTCACCTGTTATACCCGCAGATTCTGGACGATGCCATTCCCGCCCAGCGGAAGATCGGCATCCGGATGGGACAGCGGGTGATGGCATCCTGCGATGAGCTCTGGATCTGCGGAGAGCGCATAAGCCGCGGCATGAGCAGTGAAATCGCAGAAGCCGAGCGGCTTGGCATCCCTGTCAGAAGCCTGTCAACAGAACAGATACAAGAGGGATGCTGTATGAAGGTATTGTCCGACTATCCAATAGAAAGAAAAATCAAGCCGAAGGAAGCGCCTTCCCCCGACTTGAAGCTGCAGCTGTGACCACATCGCTGACCCTCGGAAGCCTGTTTGACGGGATCGGCGGTTTCCCGCTGGCAGGTGTCCGGCAGGGCTTCACCCCTGCATGGGCCAGCGAGATCGAGCCGTTTCCCATTGAGGTTACGAAAATACGGTTTCCAAAAATGCTCCATGTAGGCGACATTACAAAGCTTAAGGGCGCTGAGCTTACCCCTGTGGACGTGGTCTGCGGGGGTTCGCCATGTCAGGATTTATCGGTTGCGGGAAAGCGCGCCGGGCTTCAGGGCGAGCGATCCGGCCTGTTCATGGAGCAGATCCGTGTCATAAAGGAGCTGAGAGAGCATGATGCAAGAACCAAACGAACAGATGACCCTGTTCGACTTAGACCCCGGTATATGGTCTGGGAGAATGTCCCCGGAGCTTTCTCCTCCGCAGACGGAGAGGACTTCCGGGCGGTGCTTGAGGAAACCTGCCGAATTGCTGACAGTACCGTATCTGTACCTCGACCTCCGGGAGGGGTATGGAAGTCTGCTGGGGCCGTATTGGGAGATCAATTCTCACTTGCTTGGAGGGTATACGACGCTCAATACTGGTCCGTCCCGCAAAGGCGCAAAAGAATCTATCTTGTCGCAGATTTTGGAGGACACACCGCACCCCAAATACTATTTAAGCAAGACAGCCTGTTTGGGGATTCTGCGCCGGGCGAAGAAGCGCGGCAAGGAGCTTCCTCCTGTGCTGAAGCAGGCGCTGGAGATCCAGGCGGGAGTACAGTCTGTGTAGAAGCAGACAGCGGTCCTATCGACTTTGCCTGCAACCAGCGGGATGAGGTGCGTAATTTGCACGATGTGTCCGGAGCAATTCAGGTCCAGCCGGGCATGAAGCAGCAGACCTTCATCACCACCGCCTTCTCAGCCGGTCAAGGCGAAAAGGCTGGAGGAATAGGCTGTCAGGAGGAATGCGCTCCAACCCTGAAGGCGTCGGAAAGCGGCTCCAACATGGTACCGCCAGTTCTGTGCCTTAACGATCAGGGCGGAAGCATAATGAATGTAAGTCACAATATTACCGGTACGCTTCGTGCGCAGATGGATGGTCACCCGCCTCTTGTCTTGGGCAATGATCCGGAACTGTTCGAAAATCACGGCATTGACTCACGCTATACAGGTCCCCATGAAGTGGCGCCGACCATGTCCGCCCGGTATGGAACAGGCGGAAATAACGTGCCGCTTATCACTCAAAGTGTTGTTTTGTCCGACGATGAAGTCGACGAACCAGCGTATGCGGAAACCTATTGCATCGCCGGAAATATCATCGACCGGCAGGATCATAACGGCGGCAACGGCATGGGCTTCCAGCCAGATATAAGCTATACGCTCAATACTGCAGACCGTCATTGCGTATTCTCCCAGCAACGGAGCGACGAATATGTTCACAATGATGTGGTCAGCACCCAGAGCGCCCGGCAATACAAAGACTCGACGGACCTTATTTGTGAACTGGACGTCGCAGGCTTGGACTGCCGCAACGGTACAGAAAACGGTGATCTGAGCGGAACGCTTCAGTCTAAGACGGACGGAGGATACTCTCTGAATAATGTGCATCCTGTTCGTATCGGGAAGCTCATTCGGCGCTTAACTCCGTTGGAATGTGAAAGACTGCAGGGCTTCCCTGACTACTGGACTGACATCCCCGGAGCCTCGGATAGCTCAAGGTACAAAGCCATTGGCAATAGTGTTGCGATTCCCTGTGTGGAGCATGTGCTCCGGGGGATCGCATTTTTTTTGCGAAAATTCTATGAAGAACAGGAGGAATCCGAATGTATATCTACCCCGACAACCTGAAATCCAAGGCGGTGCTGTGGCTGTGGCAGCTCAGGGATATCGGTGTCATCGGCGTCGGTCTTTTGCTCTCTGTGTTTGCGCTGGCGCAGCTTAAGTTTCTCCCGCCCATCGTTATCACAGCCCTCTATGCTTTTTTGACCATCCGATTTGAGGATACCAGCATCCTGGACTTTATTAAATATGCCTGCGCCTTCTTCTTTATAAAGCAGCAAACCTATGAATGGGGGTACGGAAAGCAATGAACAGGAAAGAAAAAAAGGCAACTAGGCAAAAGCAATTCACTCGCCAGCTCATCAACACAAAGGGCATCACAGAATACAGCCTTCTGACCTACAGAGACGACGAGCTTGTGTATTTTCTGATCAAGCCTACCAACATTTCAGTATTGTCTGAGGACAGCGTATCGGCGAGGATCTATGCCCTGATGACCGTCCTCAAGGGGATGGCGGAGCTGGAATTCCTATGTCTGAACAGCCGTGAAAACTTTGAGGACAACAAGCAGTTCCTGAAAGACCGGCTGGAACACGAGAACAATCCCGCTGTGCGCAGGCTGCTGGAAAATGACCTGACTCATCTTGACCGGATACAGGTACAGATGGCAACGGCACGGGAATTCCTAGTTGTCATCCGGCTTCGGACCGAGAAGGAAAACGAAGCATTTCCATATTTGAACCGCATTGAAAAGACCCTGCGCGAGCAGGGCTTTTCCGTAATAAGAGCGGATAAAGAGGACATCAAACGTATCTTGGCCGTTTATTTCGAACAAAACGTAACCACGGAGAAATTCGAGGACTTTGACGGAGAACGTTGGATTGTCCTGAACGATTAAATTTATCTGCTGGAAAGATGATCCATCCACAGCTGAAAAATCCGCTTGTTGGTTTTTTCATCCCTGTGGTTGAGACAAAATAACAAGTCATTGGTAAAGCCCTGTAGGTACCCTGGGATGACAGGAACAATAAAAAACCGTTCCATGATCGCTTGATTTAGTTGTTCCATAGGACCTTCCCCAATTAGATGGACAATTTTATTGTAGTGATCATTCAGCTTTGAAAGACTCTTAATTTTGGAAAGATTCTGTTCCTGCTGGTGCCAGTAATCCAGGACAGCCTGCTTTAAATAGTGTTCGGATAAGGAGATATAATGTAAACTGGCAACGGTATGCATATCGTCATAAATGTAAGAGTGTTCCTCAAATTCCTTTGTCACCACGTCATAAAATAAATGATCCTTACAAGCTTCTTTACCTTCTAAGACATCAAAACAAAGCCTGCGCAGCCATGAACCGGCCTCGAATCCATCATTGGCGGAATCATAGGCCAGGGTGCAGTTGGCTGCTTCAAAAATATGGGACAGGTAGCTGTCCAGCAAGTCCTTCCGGAGACCCAGCCTCCCACGGATTTCATTTGCCAGCTCAAAGACTCGCTGGAGGGAGCATTTTGTGGTTCCAAGGGCCTCAAACCCCAGTATTTGTCCGCTGTTTTCAAAAACATTCATCGTTTTATCCCGACCTTTCTATATTTGGCCGGGAATTTCCCGAAAGACAAAAAACGCATGCAAAGGTGCGGACGATCCCGCCCGGATTCCCTTGCACACGCAGGTGTTTCATACTTGTACAGCCATGACAAAAAGTGTAAAATGTTTTTGTCATGGTGCCGTTTTACGGTTGTGCAGGGTGCTCTTATCACCTTACGCAGGGCTGAGATGTTCCCGCATTTCAGCCTGCCATGACGTATTTTGTTGTCAGAGAAATCCCGTTAACGTGTATTACACCTCTGTAAGGAAGAATAGTCAAGACGATTCTCAGCCGGCCTTTCAGTTGAAACTATCAGCTATTCGAATTTTGAGTGAAAATATAGTATAATATATATACAAGGCGGGTGTTGAAATGAGAGATCTCGAAAAACTAATTGATGAGGTTAATGGCTCAATGTCAATGGAAGGTATGCCGCTTACACAGACCGATAAAGACAGAATCAGACATTGCGCGGGGAACGACAAACTAGTTGAAAAAACGATAGCTGAGCTAATCATAAAGCACACGGCTGTCATGGACCAAACCCATGAACAGCAATTATGATTATAGCTATGAGTGGGATCAGAGATATTGTTACCCTCATTCCAAGGTGCTTATCAACAAGCTGGGCATTAAGGATGAGGAAAAGCTCCGCATAGCCGAAAGAGAAATAACCTCTTTACGGATTGCCAATGCCAAAATAAGCGTTATAAAAGGCGATTTTGACCTACTCCATCTAAAAAGGGTTCACAAGTATATCTTCGGTGATATCTACGAATGGGCAGGCGAAATAAGATGGGTAAACATTGCAAAAGGCAATATGTTTTGCAATTATGAGTTTATAGAATCCAATGCCGGTTCGCTTTTCAACAAGCTGAAAAGGGAGAATTATTTGAAAGATGTCTCCAAAGATAAAATCCCGCTCCGCTTGGCGCATTACCTTAGTGAAATTAATGCCCTTCACCCCTTCAGAGAAGGAAATGGCAGGGCGCAAAGACTCTTTATCGAATATCTGGCTGAAAACGCAGGTTATCGTGTAGACTTTTCCCAGGTAACCGACAAGCAAATGATTGAAGCAAGCGCAGCTTCATTCCTGTGCGATTATACGAAAATGGACGAGATTTTCACGGCGATAACCCAACCGCTGTCGGAAAACAACATGACGCAAACTTTCATGAGATAAATTCGGATACACAACTCAGAAAAAGGCAAGTTTCATAAATAAGCGGGGGAGTATTCATTTTGCGAATATTCCCTTTTTATATTTTACCTATATGAAAGCCGTTTGCTTAATTGTATCCATAGAGCAAGCGGCTTTTTTCATATCAAAATTCAAGCAGAAAGAAGTGAATTCAATGGTCCAAAGAAGACCCGGTGCGCCAGAGACGTCACGGGATGATGTACGCATCCAGGAGTTCCTAGATATGATTTCTCCGTCCATGATTAGGTTTTTCACGGACTATTTTATTTGCGGCAACACATACCGCTGCGTATGGGCGCTTCGCGAGTACCCGACAGCCACGGAAGAACAGGCGATTTTGCGCCACTTGGGTGAAAAGGACGGCATTACCCTGCACATCTATACCCGTCACGTCACAGCGGTAGAAGAAAGGAAAATTATCAGCAACGCCGCCAATAAGAACCGTCTGAACAGGAACAATACCAACGACCTTCAGCAAACAGTCACTGCTGAAAGTAACCTTCAGGATGTTGCGGGTATAGTAGCAAACATACACAGAAACAAGGAGCCGCTGCTCCACGCAGCCGTTTATATTGAGCTGTCCGCCCATGACCCGGACCAGCTCAAGCTTCTGCAGACCGAGGTGCTGACTGAGCTGATCCGAAGCAAACTCAATGTCGACCGTCTCCTGCTCCGCCAGCAGCAGGGCTTCCTGTCAGTAATGCCCACCGGCTGGAACGTGTTCGGCGATCAGTTTGAACGGGTGCTGCCCGCCAGCTCGGCCGCTAATCTTTATCCCTTTAACTACAGCGGCAAAACAGATCCCAATGGCTTCTGCCTGGGCAGGGATAAATTCGGCAGCAACATCCTCGTGGATTTTAACCGGCGCGCCGATGACAAGACCAACGCCAACATCCTCATCCTCGGCAATTCCGGTCAGGGCAAGAGCTATCTGCTAAAGCTCATTCTGACCAACCTGCGGGAATCCGGCATGAAGGTGATCTGCCTCGACCCGGAAATGGAGTTCGAGGATCTCACAAACAACCTCGGTGGCTGCTTCATTGACCTGATGACCGGCGAATTCATTATCAATGTTCTGGAACCCAAGACCTGGGACGAAACCGGCGATCCCAAAGATACGGGAGCGCCCCAGGCATTCCGGCAGACATCCAAGCTCAGCCAGCACATCAGCTTTCTCAAGGACTTTTTCCGAGCCTACAAGGATTTCGACGACCGCCAGATTGATACCATCGAGATTATGCTGGGCAAGCTATATGACAAATGGAGCATCACTGACCACAGCAATTTTAACCGGCTGAAGCCTGACGATTATCCCGTTTTATCCGACCTGTACGAGATGATCGAATCGGAATACAAGGAATTCGACGAGGGAAAGCGACAGCTCTATACAGCGGATACGCTGCGGGAAATCTGTCTTGGACTCCATTCCCTGTGTAAGGGTGCGGAGTCCAAATTTTTTAACGGGCACACCAATATCAAAACCAGCGAGTTTGTAACTTTCGGCATTAAAGGGCTTTTGCAGTCCAGCAGGAACCTGCGCAATGCCCTGTTGTTCAACGTGCTGTCCTACATGAGCAACGAGCTTCTCACTACCGGCAATACGGCTGCCAGCATTGACGAGTTCTATCTGTTCCTTTCCAACCTGACTGCCGTGGAATATGTCCGCAACTTCATGAAGCGAGTCAGGAAGAAAGACAGCGCCGTGATCCTCTCCTCGCAGAATCTGGAGGACTTCAATCTGGAGGGTATCCGTGAGTATACGAAGCCGCTATTCTCCATTCCGGCCCATGCTTTTCTGTTTAACGCAGGTAATATCGATAAGCACTTCTATATGGACTCACTCCAGCTGGAGGAATCTGAATATAATCTCATCCGGTACCCCCAACGTGGCGTGTGCTTCTACAAGTGCGGGAACGAGCGGTACAACCTTGTGGTGCAGGCTCCGGAACACAAGGCGATACTTTTCGGAAAGGCAGGCGGACGGTAATGGAAGGCGGTGATTAAACATGGATATCAAGGAGCAGCGATTCGGCATTGAGATTGAAATGACAGGTCTGTCCCGCCAGCGTGCCGCACAGGTTTTGTCGGAGTATTTCGGGCGGTCTGCAAACTTTGACGGCGGCTACTACGGAGAATATTCCGTGCTGGACAGCCAGAGCCGCCGCTGGAAGGTCATGAGCGACGGCAGCATAACTACAGAAAAAAAAGAAGGACGGCGGATCGTTTCAGCAGATAACACCTACAGCGTGGAGCTGGTCAGTCCCATTTGCCGCTACGAGGATATCGAAACCATACAGGAGATTGTTCGCAAATTTCGACAGGCAGGAATGATCGCAAATAGAAGCTGCGGCATCCACATTCACCTGGACGCCTCTCCTCACAACGCCAATACCCTGAGAAATATCACCAACATCATGGCCTCCAAGGAGGATATGATCTACAAGGCCACGCAGGTGGAGGTGGCAAGGGAGCGGCAGTATTGCAAGAAGGTGGAGGAGAGCTTTCTGGAGGAATTAAACCGGAAAAAGCCCCGGACATTAGACGAGGTTAGCCGGATTTGGTATCACGGCAGCGACGGCCGCCGGGAGCATTACCACAACAGTCGGTATCATTGCCTCAACCTCCACAGCGTGTTCCAGAAGGGTACCATTGAGTTCCGGCTCTTCAATTCAACCACCCATGCCGGAAAGATTAAGGCGTACATTCAGCTCTGCCTCGCCATCTCAGCGCAGGCTCTTAACCAGCGATGCGCCAGCCGTCAGAAAACACGCAGCACCAACGAGAAATATACCTTCCGTACCTGGCTTCTGCGGCTTGGGCTTATCGGTGATGAATTCAAAACCGCCCGGCTTCATCTGCTGGAGCATCTGGATGGCTGTATCGCTTGGAAGGATCCGGCTCAAGCCCTCCAGCAAAAGGAACGGTTAAGACAGAAAAAAGAAAAGGAGCTGGCTGAAGCGGCACAATCGGCATTGCCGCAGCAGGAGCAGACAACTGAAAACGAACACGAACAGGCCGGGGAGCAGGACATATGCCCCGGCCTTTCCATGTCGATGCAGTAAGGAGGAACAAGAAGAAATGAAATCTGAAACCCTGTACATCGCCTATGGCAGCAATCTCAATCTGCCGCAGATGGCATTCCGCTGCCCGACGGCCAAGGTAGTCGGCAACAGTGAGATCAAGGATTATGAGCTGCTGTTCCGAGGCGGACGGAGAAGCTCCGTCGCAACTGTGGAGCCGCTCAAGGGCTCCAGTGTCCCTGTTCTTCTGTGGAGGCTGAAGGAACGTGACCTACAGGCTCTCGACTGCTATGAGGGATATCCGTCCTTCTACCGCAAGGAGATACTCGATGTCGAGTTCAGAGGCAAGACTGTTTCGGCCATGGTATACATCATGAACGACGGTCATCCCTTTGGCTCTCCATCGGATTATTACCTCGACACCATCATGGAGGGATACCAATCGGCGGGCTTTAATACTGAGCTTTTAGAGCAGGCCGTGGAAAAATCCATCCGTCTGGCACAGGAGCAGCAGGAACCGGAACAGGACACGCTGTTCAGCCCGAAATGGTGGTGATGCTCCATGGCAGATCCTGCAACCATTACCCTTACGGTCAGGGCAGCCATCGCTGCTGCAACCGATAAACGGACATGGAAGGCAATCGGAGTGGTCATTGCTTCCATCCTGACTCCCATCATTCTGATTGTCGTAATGATCATGAGTATTCTCTCAGGAGGCTCTGATCACAACAAAGCTGCCATCGATCTGTCCTTTAACGGCGGCAGTATTCCAGCGGCTATGCCTACCGAGTACGCCTCGCACATCAGCGACATGAGTAATTGCTTTGCTGTTCTGGACGAGGCCATATCCGAGGCTGAAACCCGGATGGAAGGAGGCGCTTTGGATAACATCCGCATCAAGTCCATTTTTTATTCTCTGAATTTCGGCGCTGAAAATCTGTCCCTGTCAAGGACAGAAGCCCGCGCCTTCG
>NZ_NADJ01000039.1 GCF_002196705.1 Desulfosporosinus sp. FKB | reverse complement strand
TTTTGGTAGATTTGTACGCAATCAAATTATACCAAAACCCTGTGTTCATGCGGAATTTTTATATCTGTTTGACCCAATTAAGCCGGAATTAGAGCTGATTTATTAGGTGCGAAACTTCAGTAATTAAATCACATACACCTGATTCGGATTTTTTAAAGAACCTAAGAGACTTAATTGATATATAACTGCTAATTACATGGACCAATGTCCACTGCTTGTTCCTTCTTCGCCACATTGACCTTTAAATGTAATACTTGGAACCCCGCTTATATTAATTCCTGCTCCAGCTACAGTAATAATTGTATGTCCATACTTAATTAGATATTCGCAAGAATGCTTTAATCCCGGATAATATGAGAATACTGTACCACTCCCGCTCTTAGCCCAACATTTGTTTAAATTCTGATCTGCCTGTATTAATGGGAAAGAAAAGCCACATCCTGCTCCTGGGGCACTTATATTGCTTGTGTATGTTCTACTTATCTGTGAACTTCCATTAACATAGGTAACATCCATGTACGAAGTATTCGTGTCCGTATAGAATCCATCGCTCCAACTTACACCGATATAATCAGTGAGAGTCCAAAAAGGCTCTGAACTCCAGCTCCAATAGATGTTATATTCCGCACCAGAATTACTACTACTGGCCCTAGCATTTGAATAGTTCGCATAAAAAGTGAGGCTTGCCGATAACGCCATGGTTTCAGCTTCAGTTCCTTTATAATTTCTAATCATTTTAATTTGGTCACTTGTATACCCTATAGATTTTAATTGTTCATCATTTTCCTTGTTTAAATCCTTAATATGTTGAACGTAATCGAGATTCCTTAATGACTGAATTTCTTGTGGCTTAAAGCCTTGATTCAATAATTGTGAATCACTTTTAGCTTTAAGCTGATTAATTAGCGTATACTCTTTTATTATCGTTGAATTCGGCGCACTTTGTTCTTTAGAAGGTGACGCAAAGGCAAAATTGGCTACGCATAAAATAATTGTTAATGTCAGCGCTGCTATTCTGTTAATTTTTTTCATAGAGTTCAGCTCCTTTAAATATTTTTTAGGCAAATGAAATGTATAAATAGTCACCTCCCTTTTTTAGAACTAATGAGCAAAAAAATAATTAGATAAAATGGACTAATTAGATATTAACACTATATTTAGAAAAATAATCATTACAGTTTGTTAATATAACTAAATACGGTTTCTCTTACAACATTTATAGTTTTTGAGAACAAAAAAAGCGATCAAAATAGATCGCTAGCTATCTAAAGATAGAAATATAATAACTAATGAGGGTTAGCACATAAAGATACTATCATAAGCGTTACATAACCAGTCATTAATACCCCAAAAATAGTATATAAAACTATACCAGAAAGATCTTCCTTGTGAATTGCTCTCATTATTAAAACTAGATCAAAAAATAAAAACATAGAAACAATTGGAGCTGAAATCAATTTCCTTCACATCCTTCTTAAGGCCTTTCTTGCTAAAGTCTTTAAATAAGTTATTTTTACCCAGGAAATAATATGTACCCAAAACTTCTAAGAGACAATAATCTTTTAGGATATTTGGGATTGTCTTCTAAAATATTTCTGAGGCGATTTATATACACATATAATTCCTGGCGTTCGATATATTTTTCTGATCCCCATACATAATTTACTAAAGCTTCTGTAGAAACAGGCTTTCCAATATTTAACGTTAAAAAGTAAAGAAGCCTACACTGTATTCTAGATAAGGGAACATTAATATTATTTTTGATTAATATATCCATAGAAGGATCCAAGTAACAATTTTCACACAAAGGGATTATATCTTGTTTAATATTCATTATTACACGTTTTTTCTCCTTTTGTTTTCTTTGTCACGGTAGAAGCGCAATTACCAGTACTTTCCCCGCACATCTATGTCTTGTGATTATCATTGTACATAGATTGCTTCCGAGTATGATTTACCACTTTCTCTTTAATGAACCATTTATTGATGTATGATTTGCTAAAACTCTATAATAATACCCTTTAGATACCGACAATGAAGCTGAAGCTATTTATAGTGTACTATTGTCCACCCAGTAAATATTGAATTGAGTTGTACTCCAACTTGAGTAACTGCAGTGTAGGTTGAAGTCCACCCTGATATATTGATAGTTCCCGCACCATTATTTACGATTGTGCATTGGCCGCCTGAAATGTTTTGATACACATTGGGTATCGCGACAGCCATCCTATTATGTTGGATAAAGTGTCTCCAAAAGCTGATTAGACAGACATCAGAATAAAGATAACTTGAAGTACAGGTATTAGTTTTTTCATCATTCTTGACTCCTTTCAGTATTTTACATTATAGAGTGTTTAACGGCGGAAAAGGTTACAACTTTTATGAACAATTTAAAATGAATTTTGCCTTTGAGGAACTTTGCATGTCTTCGGCGAGTTGCCTGGAGTACAATTTGGCGAGCATCCAGAATTTCTTGAAGATTACCTTCCATGGAGTCCAGAAGTCAAGAAGCCTGCCAAAAGAGCAAAAACTTAGTTTACAGGAGTTTTTGCTCTTTTTCTATCCACCAAGTTATTTGACGCTAACATTTGAAGGGTTTGTCTAATGATTAGAGAATAACTTAAAGGGGGTGAAAAATTGAAAGATAATGGTATTAACCTTGATATATTCGAAATACTTGTTAAGCAAAACTATGAGAAGGTTTACCGGGCCATTTATTTTTATACCAACAATAAGTTGGTAACTGAAGATGCAGTTCAACAAGCGTTTACATTAGCTTATTGCAAATTAGGTCAACTAAGCTCAAAGGAAAAATTTGCATCATGGGTTATTTCTATTGGACTTAATGAAGCAAAACGAATAATCAAGGATAGAAATAAAAGTACAATTACCTCAATTTTAGATACAAAAAGATTTCCAGATAAGATAGACAATATAGAATTAAAAGAGGACATAAACAACGTTCTGAATAAACTCAAACAACAGGATGCCGAAATTTTAGTGCTTAAATATTATGCTGATTTACCCCTAAAACAAATTGCAACTTTATTAGGCATTAATATATCAAACGTAAAAGTGCGATTACATAGGGCGAAGGAGAAATTCCGGGAACTAATGGATAACGATATTAAATCTATAGGAGGTTGAAACTCAATGGCTTTATCAGAAAAAGAGATTGATCAATTAATAACAGACCAATTGTCCAAAGAGTTGACTTCCAGCATTGAAGTTCCAGACGTCGATTGTCAGTGGCAGAAGATTAAACAACGCATTATAGACAATGACGAGATTTCTAAACAGTACAAGAATCAACAGACACGAAAAAGAGTTCTTATGACAGCTGCAGCGATTGTTATATCTTTTGTTTCATTGAACTTTCTCTACCCTAGCAATGCAAATGCCCTTGGGGGAAAGATTGCCGAATTTTTCAATTATATCGTTGGCAAGACCACTCAAGATAAAACTGAAACTTACAGCCAACCAACGGATCTCGGCAAGCCAAAGTTACAAGACCTAGGCGAAAATATAGAAAAAGAAGTTACTCTCGAACAAGCTCAAGCGTCAATACCTTTTAAGTTGGCTACTCCAAGCTATCTTCCGCCAGAAACGAAAACTCAACGAATATTGCTTACCTCTTTGGGAGGAGATGTATATCAGGTTTCTACTGAGTATATCGTGAATAATCAGGTCGTTATATTTAACCAGCAAAATAGCGCTAACAGCACTTCTCGTGGTTCGTTATATGATACTGATGATACCAAAGTTAAGGATATTGCGATAAACGGAAGTCCGGCACTTTTATTTATGAGTAAAAATGGCGTAAATCTTTTAGATTGGCAAGAGCGCGGCCTTGTTTTACAGATACGCGGTATTATAACGGAGGAGGAAATCACCAAGATCGCAAATTCCATAAAATAACACCACGGATACCTATATGGGCCCGTGGTGTTTCCTTATTCCCTATAACGTTTGATTATCATTGCACATAGATTGCTTCAGAGTATGATTGACCACTTTCACTTAAGGAGCCTTTTATTGCTGTATGATTTGCTAAAACTCTATAATAATATCCTTTAGATACCGACAATGACTTTCCTCCATAGACGTAGGCCGAATTAGGGCTATAATAGCTGTAGCTATTTAGTGTATACCATTGACCACCCGATAAATATTGAATATTGAGTTGTACTCCAACTTGTGTAACTGCAGTGTAAGTCGAAGTCCAGCCAGATATATTGATGGAACCCCCACCATTATTTACGATTGTACATTGCCCACCTGAAATGTTTTGATAAACATTGGGAACAGCGACTGCCATACTATTTGGTTCGGATAATGTTTCTCCAAAAGCTGATTGGACCGACATTAACATAAAGATAACTAGAAGTACAGGTATTAGTTTTTTCATCATTCATGACCCCTTTCAGTATTTTACATTATAGAGCGTTTGGTGGCAGAAAAGGTTACAATTTTTATGAACTATTTGAAATAATTTTTTAATTTTAAGTCGTTAGCTATTTTAAAAAGTGAGCCTCCCTGATGATGAGGGGGCTATTCTTGTTTGTATACCCTAATAAAATTCAAGAAGAATACCATAATTAACCCTAAAAAATATGCTAAAGTCTTAAAATACTTGTAACCTTTTTGGCATAAGAAACCTCTAATAAAGAGAGAGAATAAAATTATGAAAAGGGAGGTCGCCAAATTCTCTGATAATAGCTAGAAGCATGGGCTTGGCTATTCTTGATAAGTTTAAGAGTGAAATGGATCTAGATACAATTTATTTAACTTCAGGTGACTATTTTGACGATGGGCTATCAGGTTGTGCTTTAGCAGGTGTAAATTGTAACCCGTTGCTTTTGGTTGGTGATAATTCGGTATTACAAAAAAAATTATTTAGATGATCATGAAATTACAAAGTATAACATTGTTGTACTTGGAGGGCTGGTTAAAGAAGAGTCAATTCTTACTTCATCTAGTAGTACTAACTATGAAGAAAAAACTATACAAGATGTAACCAATGTAGATCCCCAAGACATAACAAAAATTATTTTCTATGATGGAAGAGGTGGATTAAATAAACCTCTGACAATTGAAGATAAACAAGATATTAAAACGTTTATGGATTACTTAGATGGATATGTGGTCGAGAAAACGAAGAACCCAGAGCCTTTCACGGGGTGGATTCATGAGGCTGTATTTTATATCAATAATAAAGAAGTAGTGGATATAACTTTTAGTGATCCAATACTCATAAACAAAAATTACTATACTATTCTAAAATCCACTTTGGATAATAAAAAAATTGATACATTTTTAAAATTGATTGCCCCAACTTATGTAACCGAGTGAGTAAATTTTTTCATAGTTAATGTATAATAAAGCTGGTCATCTAAGAGGAGGAGAGCAATTTTACCTCCTCTCTTTGCTTCTTATCGAAGTTGCATAAAACTTTAAAATAATTGATGGGCCTTAAAAAACAAAGCAAAAGACCGAGTCTGCCCCAGTCTTTTGCTTTGTAGTACTTTTTATAAGTTGCCTAGAACCTCAATAATTGTTCTCTTTTAGGATTACATCGTGGGCGCCGCCTTCAATAATACTTGTGGAGGAAACTAACGACATACGGGCTGTTCGCTGTAATTCCTCAATGCTGATTGCTCCGCAGCTGCACATTGTTGATTTGATTTTGCTTAAAGTTCCCTCTAAATTATCTTGTAATCTGCCCGCATAAGGGACATAACTGTCGACTCCCTCTTCGAAATGGAGTTTATCCCCTTCCCCTAAGTCATACCTTTCCCAATTGCGGGCTCGATTAGAGCCTTCACCCCAATATTCTTTGACATAATTGCTGCCGATTTTTACCTTCTTGGTAGGGCTTTCGTCAAAACGAGCAAAATATCTTCCCATCATGACAAAGTCTGCGCCCATGGCCAGTGCCAGGACAATATGATAATCGTGGACAATTCCGCCGTCAGAACATATGGGGACATATATCCCTGTTTCTTTATAATAGTCATCACGTGCTTTAGCGACTTCAATAACCGCAGTGGCCTGGCCTCTCCCGATGCCTTTTTGTTCTCGGGTAATGCAAATAGAGCCTCCGCCGATTCCAACTTTAACAAAGTCAGCTCCGGAGTTTACTAAATACATGAATCCCTCACGGTCAACAACATTGCCGCCGCCAACTTTGACGCTTCCCTGATATTTATTCTTAATATAGGCAATGGTTTTTCCCTGCCACTCGCTAAACCCGTCGGAGGAATCAACACACAGAATATCGGCGCCGGCTTTCACTAATTCGGGAACCCTCTCTTCATAATCTCTGGTATTAATTCCGGCTCCAACGACAAAGCGTTTTTCCGAATCCAATAATTCATAAGGATTTTCCTTATGATCATCGTAATCTTTCCGGAATACAAAATAGAGCAGGTTTTGATTTTTATCAATAATGGGCAGGTTGTTGAGTTTGTGTTCCCATATAATATCATTTGCCTCACTGAGACTAATGCCCTCTTGGCCTACGATAAGTTTCGATAACGGGGTCATAAACTCGGAAACTTTCTTATCCAGAACATCCCGGCTAATCCGATAGTCCCGAGTTGTCACGAGTCCCATTAATCTTGTTGAGGAAGTGCCGTCTTCAGTAATGGCAATGGTCGAATGGCCGGTCTTCTTCTTAAGCTGTATAACATCTTTCAGCGTATGTTCAGGCGTAAGGTTGGCATCACTAACCACAAAACCGGCTTTAAATCGTTTGGCCTTCTTAATCATTTCGACTTGTTCCTCTATCGGCTGTGAACAATAAATAAAAGAAAGCCCTCCGCATCTTGCTAAAGCAATGGCTAAACTATCGTTAGATACCGATTGCATGATTGCAGATACAAAGGGTATATTTAACTCCAGAGGGGATTTTTCACCGCGCTTAAATTTAACCAAAGGTGTTTTGAGATTAACATTACTGGGTATACAATCTGTCCTTGTCAAATTTGGAACGAGCAAATATTCGCTAAACGTTCTCGACGCATCTTCATAGTAATAAGCCAATTTAAACACTCCCTGTTCTAAAGGTTTCAAACGAAGAATTTTTACTAGTCTATATGAAGAGTTAGGTATTGTCAATCCTAAAACCTTTGAAGACATGATCTATTTTACCATATCAAGATGTGAGGATGGTTGAGCAAATGTTAAAAGTGTTTGAAGCAGGTTTTAATAAATATGCTTGTGCAATCCCCCCATGTGTGCTACTGTAAAAGGAAGGCATAAACTGAATATAACGGGAGCTTAAGAAATTAGGCTGAGAGGGTGGTTAGAGTTACTGCCGACCGAACCTGATCTGGATAATGCCAGCGGAGGAAACGTGTTGAGATAAAGTAAACCGCGCATGTCATGTGCGGTTTTCGTAATTTCTCCAGAAAACGGGCAGAATTTTTGGATGGGAAGTATCTAGTTGATATGCCGAAGGAAATCTGTATCGAGAAGGTTTCAGTTTGATTGCTAAATGATACTAATTATAAGGAGTGGTCTGGAGTGGCTAAAATTATGATGGCATTTCAGGTGTTGCCAAAAGTTGAAGACGATCGGCTTTTTGAAGTTGTCGATGAAGCAATCGCTGTTGTGGCAGCCAGTGGTGTAACCTATGAGGTTGGGCCGATGGAAACAACCATGGAAGGGGAACCCGATGAACTGTGGGCTATTGTACGAAAGGCACAGGATGCCTGTATAAAAGCTGGTGCCTCCAGGGTTATGACGTATATTAAGATGGACTATAATCCTGGTAAAACGACCATTGAAGAAAAGATCAAAAAATACCGGGAGAAGTAAGGAAATGCCATTGAAATCAAGGCGGTTCCAGAAAAAATGGCGTGATAGTATTCCGACAATCGTATTTTCAGTAATCTGTTTGGCCCTTTGGCAAATCATTGTCTCCTATTTTAAATTGCCTCTCTGGCTGATTCCTTCTCCTATAGCTGTACTGAAAGCCTTTTGGAACACTAGAGAGTTGCTTTGGACACACACCCTGACAACACTTTTTGAAACAACTACAGGGTTTGTTTTGTCAATAGCTTTGGGTTTAGTGGCAGGGGTGGCAATGGTACTTTCGCCTCTAATTAAGCGTTTGTTTTATCCTTTGTTGATTGTGTCCCAAACGGTGCCTCTTATTGCAGTTGCCCCGCTTTTGATTCTCTGGTTGGGTTATGGCCTTCTGCCCAAAATTGTCACTGTTGTCCTAGTATGTTTTTTCCCAATCGCTGTGAGTTTAATAGAAGGATTAGAGGTCAGTGATGATGACTTGCTTAATCTGCTTAAGAGTATGGGAGCAACACGCTGGCAAATCTTGTACATGATTCGTTGGCCCAATGCTTTACCATCTTTTTTTGCGGGATTGAAGATAGCTGCAACCTATAGTGTTATGGGAGCAGTGATTGGCGAGTGGCTTGGAGCTAGTTCCGGTTTAGGAGTATATTTAACACGTTCGTCGCATTCATTTCGAACAGATCAGGTATTTGCCGCAATTGTCGCTATTACAGTATTAAGCCTATTTTACTTTGTTTTAATCGCGGTAATTCGGCGCCTTGCTTTACCTTGGTTACATACTAAGGAAGATTAAAATCGTCAAGTTGAACCTTATGACATTTCCAGGTTTTAAAGAAGTTGCGGAAAAGGAGTAGGAATTATGATTAAACCATTGTTTAAATCAGAAATTGTGGGCGGACGAAAGAAAATAAAGCATGTTAAAAAAGTATTAAGTGTAACGCTGGCGGCAAGTTTATGTGCTCTCCTTTTGTTAACCGGATGCAGCACAAGCACGCAGAAAGCAACAGAATCTGCGCAGACAAAGCCGGCAGCTCAACCAGACAAAGTGACAATTATGTTGGACTGGACACCAAATACAAATCATACGGGTCTCTATGTGGCTAAAGATAAAGGGTATTTTAGCAAGGAGGGCCTGGATGTCCAAATCGTTCCTCCTTCGAGCCAAGGGACGGTGGAACAGTTAGTGGCGACCGGCAAAGCCGATTTCGGAATAAGCGCTCAGGAACAGGTTACCGATGCCCGCGTCCAAGGGCTGCCCTTAGTTTCTATAGCTACAATCTTGCAGCATAACACATCGGGTTTTGCTTCACTGAAGAGTAAGAATATCCAAACTGCGAAGGATTTTGAAGGTAAGACTTACGGCGGCTGGGGTCTGCCGTCGGAGACAGAAACCATTAAAGCCTTGATGGAGAAGGAACATGCGGATTTTAATAAAGTCAAAATGATAAATATTGGAGATGCTGATCCCATTGCCAGTATGTCAAAAGGTTCTATCGATCTGACCTGGATTTTCTATGGTTGGGAAGGGATTCAGGCTGAATTGGCCGGTACACCTCTCAATATGATATGGCTGAAAGATATTAATCCGGCACTTGACGATTATACGCCTGTTTTAGTTACAAGTGAAAAAATGATTCAGGGAAAACCCGATGTTGTTCGCCGCTTCACTCAAGCTGTCAGTGAAGGCTACCAATATGCTATTAAAAACCCGGATGATGCGGCTAACATTCTGATCAAGAACGCACCGGAAGAAGATAAGCAGCTTATCAAGAAGAGTCAAGCCTGGATTAGTCAGCAGTATCAGGCTGATGCTTCACAATGGGGCGTCCAGAAAGCCTCTGTTTGGCACAATTATGCTCAATGGATGTTTGATCACAAACTACTGGATAAAATGATCGACACAGATAAGGCGTTTACTAATAACTTCCTGCCCAAGGCTTAGATTATGCTAGTACTTAAAGATGTGTCCTTGTCTTATCAGGACGGCGGAAAATCTGTTCTGGATGTTTTGCAAAATATTAACCTTGAGGTAGAAACGGGAAAATTCGTATCTCTGATTGGTCCTTCCGGTTGTGGAAAGAGTTCGATTTGTAATTTGATCGCCGGAGTGGAGGTCCCTGCTCAAGGTGATATTTTTTTAGAGGGCCGATCCATTAAGGGTATCCCGGGTCAAGTGGGATATATGCCTCAAAAAGATTTACTATTGCCCTGGCGTACATTGCTGGACAATGTCGCTTTAGGCAGCGATATTCGTCGTGAGGATAAACGTAAATCCAGGGAGACAGCACGCCACTGGCTCGATCGTTTCGGGTTGGGTAAGTTTGCGGAGCATTACCCGCATCAATTATCCGGTGGAATGAGGCAAAGGGGAGCCCTTCTAAGAACCTTTCTATTTGGACAGAATACTTTGATCCTGGACGAACCTTTTGGAGCACTGGATGCTTTGACCCGGCGGGAAATGCAGGAATGGCTTCTTAATGTGTGGAGCCAAAGCCGTCCGACGGTTGTCTTTATTACCCATGATATTGAAGAAGCAATTCTTTTGTCAGATGAAGCTGTTGTTCTAAGCCATAGCCCTGCTCGAATTTTAGATAAGATCCAAGTTCCCTTCTCCAGGCCTCGTGAGCAGGACCTTCTCCTTTCCAGTGAAGCCATTAACATTAAAAAACACTTGTTAGATTTGTTGAATGGAAAAAGGAATGTATAGAATTTATTAATCAGAGAATCCTATTTGTGAAACGTTAAAGGGGGTAAATTGGCTATGGCTAAAAAAACGAACAACAAGTCACGGAAGCCAGACAACACAGAGAAGATTCCCCTTCCCTTCGATTCTGATAAAATTGGAAAAGATGTCGCCAAAGACCGGGTTTGATCCCGGTCTCTTTTACTATCAGGAAGTATAAACTTTCTGAGCATAAATGCAGCGCAGCTGCTGGCCATGCCGAGTGTCTCGCCGCTGTGTCAATGTTAAGTGATGTAATGCAATGTCATATAGCTGAAACCGCGTTGTATTATGATAAAGAAAAATAAGGGATATTTTTGGCAAGGAAGATTAATCTGGTTTTAGTTACCAGAGTAAGTTATTAGAAGTTATAAAGAAAGAGAGAGGAACATGTTTGAATTAATAAAGCAATATTCTCCCTATAATGAACAAGAAGCGAAGGATAAAGAGGTCTTTTTATCTTGCGCAGAAGCATTTGAAGATATTTTGACGAGGAACAATGAAGCAGCACATATTACCTGTTCGGCCTTTACGGTCAACAGTCGCAAAGATAAGGTGCTTATGGTCCATCATAATATTTATAACTCCTGGTCATGGATAGGAGGCCATGCTGACGGGGATGAAGATTTATTGGCTGTAGCAATAAAAGAACTGAGGGAAGAGACGGGCGTAGAGACTATTCATCCGGTTTCCAACGCTATTTTTTCCTTGGATATATTAACTGTTTTAGGACACATAAAACGCGGAATTTACGTATCCCCTCACTTGCATTTATCCGTTGCTTTCTTAATCGAAGCGGATGAAAAGGATTTGCTCAGGGTTAAGGAAGATGAAAACAGCGGCGTTAAATGGATTCCTTTAGCTGAAATCAACACCTATAGTACCGAACCTCATATGCATAAGGTCTATACGAAACTAATAGCTAAAATCAAGGATTTGCCTGATTCTCCGCTTAATTTGTAAACAAAGTATTGAAGGCTTAAACCACGTCAGCAATTCGTCCCCTTCCTCAAATCGTCGCAAACGATTAGGGAGGGGATGAATTGCGTTTCTCAACAAATTATTGTCTCTTCGTTTTAGCATAATAAACTCACAAGGGAGGTGAACAAGCCAGTGGTGGGAGCATGTTCACATTATCAGTTCCGCTGCTAAGCTTCCCCGTTTCCCCAGTGCGACTTTCTTTTGGGCCTGGGTTAAAGGCCGCTCTGATTTGATTAAAGCTGTCAAAACACCACACTGGGAGGTGTTACCAACGAGGATAAAGCCCTTGAGGACGTCCCCCTGCCAAATTAGTTTTTGGTAGACGGTTCTGCCATCAATGATTCCTTGCGCTAGTTCTTCTTCCCAATCTCCTGTTTCCATGGCTTTATTAAGCTTGGTAATACCGGCAGACATGGCTGAGAGGCCGAAAAAGTCAACCGAATTTAGGCTCAATGATCCCGGATAAACTTTATGGACTCCGCACATATTTGCTCCGGCAATTCTGCCCTGAGTCGCTGCATTCGGCCAGGTGGCGTTTACTGTGAACGTTTGGCGAACTATATCCCAGGTTTCGGCAATATCCCCGGCTGCGTAAATATTGGGCAGGTTGGTGGCCATAAAAGCATCTACCTGAATCCCCTTGCCAATATTAAAGCCGCATTGCCTTAGTTCGCCAATATTAGGGCATACGCCTTTACCTATGATTACTAGATCAGCGGCAAGTTCTGTTTGAGGTGAGAGCAGGACAACCTGCACATGGTCCTTGCCTGAAATAGCTATCACCTCAGTCTTGAAAAGAAATTGAATCCCGTTTGCTCTTAAATGATTTTCGATGATACCGGCAGCTTTGTCATCAAGCATCTGAGAGAGGATCTGTCCGGAGGAGACTACTACAATGACTTCAAGTCCCCGTTTTCTCAAGGCGTAAGCACATTTTAAACTGACTAAACCTCCTCCGACGACGACAGCTTTTTTCGATCCTCGTTCTATGACCTTATTGATGGCTTCCGCATCCTCTAGGGTACGCAGAGTAAAAACTTCCGGAAGACTTTTACCGGGAATGGTGAGTTTTTTTGCCGAAGATCCCATAGCAAACAGAAGTTTATCATAATGCCACTCCCGCCCGTCTGTGCTCTGAACCATCTGACGTACCGGGTTAACCCTATTAATGTTGACTCCATAAATAATGTTCAAGTTCAGTTGTTCAGCAAAATCATCATTCCGTAAGTAAAGTCGGGAAGCGGGAATATCACCTGCTAAAAAATAGGTGGTAAGGCAGCGGGAATAACTTGGCTTTTGTTCTACTGTGAGAACGAGGAGTTCTGACTGGGTGTCATGCCTGCGAATTTCTTCGACAGCAAACAGGCCGGCAGCGCTGTTGCCAACTACGATGTACCTCATATTTTCTACCTTCCTTAACAAGGAAGTCCGAGCTTTTTTCGCTTGGCCCGGATATCCTCAAGAAGTCCTTCAGCCGCTTTAAGGGGATCGGTTTCGACATAGAATTTTCCGCCAATTACATCACTGAGGCCCTTGGTAAGCAACTCGGTTACCATTTTACTCCCGAGAACAGGCGGAACAACACCAAGGTGAGTTGTGAGTCCCAAGGTTACGGCCCAAGTCCCAATACTTAGAGCCTTTTCATGTTGGAGTTCAGGAGCGCTTGCAGCCACAGGCAATGCGGCAGAATCCGTTTTCAGGTAGGCGGCAATAGCTGTGACTAAATCCCCGATTCTTGAGTTATCAACGCAGCTTCCCATATGCAGGACCGGTGGAAGGGGAGCACTGAGACCGGCAGCTTGGCCTAAGGCCGTTAGGACTGTCTTTAGGCCTTCCCCAGCATACTTTTCCGTTCCCTCGGAATTCATAAGCCCCGCTTTCGCCAGGGCGTGGGCAGAACATCCCGTGGCAACGACTAAAACGTTATTTTTCACAAGTTCCTTCACAAGTTCTACATGGATCAGATCTTGAGTAACTTTGATATTGTTGCAGCCTACTGTGCCCACCACTCCTAATATATTGCCCTTAACCATATTATCCACGAGAGGTTTGAGTGGGTCTTCGGGATCTATTCTTTTCAATATTCCAATGATAGCCTCCACGCTAAACCCAGCCATAATCTTACATTTGTGATTCGGAATTTTAACTTTCTCCTTGTCTCTTCGGCTATAAGCTGTAATTGCCCTGCGCACAATTTCTTGAGCAGCCTGATCTGCGTTTTCCAAAGTAAAGGGTATGTGGCTTGCTCCGGGTATTTTGACAATCGGCATAGTTGTGATGATTTCCGTATGATAACAAGAAGCGACTTGGGCCAAAGAAGGCATAATACATTGAACGTCGACGACCATAGCATCAACTGCCCCTGTAACTATGGCTAATTCTTGGGCTAAGAAGTTCGTAGCAAGTGGAATGCCGTTGCGCATTAAGACTTCGTTGCCTGAGCAGCAAATTCCCGCGACTTGAATTCCTTTAGCTCCGGCAGCAATAGCTTCTGCTTGAAGCTTCTTCGACCAATAAACGATTTTTTCCGAAAGCAGGGGGACATGCCCATGGACAACCAGATTGACAAAGTCTTCTTTGAGAACCCCTAAATTAGCTTCAGTGATAACGGGTGTAGGAGTTCCAAATAGAATATCCTGCATGTCTGTTGCTAGTTTTAAACCGGAATAGCCATCTACGAGACCTTGTTTAGCTGTCGCCAAAACGAGATTTACGGGGTCGGCATCCATTCCCATAGTCGTTTGGTGCATGGCTTCACGAATTTCCCGATCCGGGTTGCGCGGAAGAATACCCAGATTTTTCCAAACACCGATTCTTTCTCTGGGGGCGTGAGCCATTAACCACTGAACAGGCTTATTTTCATGGTTCGCCAAATCGCTATAAGCAACTTCAACGATCTTCAGGGCAAGTTCCTGTTTGTCTTTATCTGAGACATCTATGCCTAAGCCTTGGGCAAGTTGCTTAAGTTTCATTTCATCCGCGATGGGGTAATTAATCGTTCCTTTGGCGGCTGACTCTAATGCTTCAACAGCCTCATAGGCATGGTCGACATGAGCTGCCGCCCCGCCTGCCACTTGTCTCAGCAAATTGCGTGTTACAATGGTTTCCGCACTAGCTCCGCAAATTCCTTTGTTCGGGCCATTACCAAAGGGATCAATCCGGCAAGGGCCTTGAACACAGTGCCGGCAACAAACTCCCAAGCTCCCAAAGCCACACTGAGGTTGTTGAGCTTCGTAACGATCCCAAACCGTTTCAACTCCATCCAGAGAGGCTTTGGGCAATAATTCTATAACGGCAGGATCGATTGATTTTGCAGACTTCATCTTAATTAACTCCCTTCATTAATTCTAGAAAGGCCCTTCTCCCGCTGTGAGTGAATTCCTGAACCTCCACAAACTGCAAAGCTTTCGTGGGGCAAGCTGAGACACAGGCGGGATTATAATCTAAGTCAAGGCAGCGGTCGCACTTTGCTACTTGGCGGATTGATGGAATTTCAGCAATAACTCCATAGGGACAGACCATGACGCACATCATACATCCAACACACTTTTGGCTGTCAACTTGTATAAGCTCAGTCTTGATGTCAATTTGCATAGCTCCACTCATACAGGCATGAACACAAGGAGAATCTAAACACTGACGGCATTGCAAGGGGAAATTTTGTTCACCATTGGACTCGACAAAGATTCTTTTTTGGGGTAACTTGGGTTCAGCAAGTGCTTGAAATAAGGTTTTGCTGGTTGAATGAGCAACTGCGCAGGCCAGTTCACAGCTCTTGCATCCGAGGCAAAGTTCGCTTCTGGCTAAAATATGTCTCACATTTATCCCTCCTTAATACTCCTAAGTTATCTTACGATAAAGGTTTACATTTTATGGCATTTTTGCAAGGAGTTTACCATATTCTTTGTTGCCAATAAATTAAGCAAGCCCCTCAGCTTATAAGCCGAGGGGCTGTTCCAGTTGATAATCTGTAAGGTTACTTAAGACTAACTGTTACTTGGAGAAGGGCTTGTTTTACTAAAGCCATGACCGTGTTTCTTTCCGAAGCCGGAATATTGTCCTTTAGCAAAATCATCTTCAACCTGCTTTTGACGCTCTTCAATGAAGGTTTTTATTTTGGCTGCTTTTTCCTGATCAAGGAGTCCAGCTTCCAATTGTTTATCCACCATTTGCTTTTTCAGCGTGAACATTTGCTGGTTTAAGGCTTTAAGCTCATCAAGTTTCGCAGGATCCGGAGCAGCTAAACAGGTTCCGGCACCTAAAGCCAGGAAAGCTACGGTTAATGAAGTCACTGCAAACTTTCTTAACAATTTGCACTCCTCCTTGTAGTTATTTAACTGGAACGTAACTTAGAATGCCCAATTTTGGAGGAGAAAATTTTAAGAAAATGTCAAGAATTTGTGAAACTCAAAGGTATGCGAAACACTCTTTAAAATCTATGAATAGAACCAAACGGCAATTCAAAGACTAGAACGACAATTCGTTTAATATTTGGAGGTGTTTACCGTGCGGGAATGGAAGGATTTAACGAAAGACGAAAAAGAGATTGTTTCAGCTATGCGAATGCAAGGGATTACTCCTGAAGACTTAATTCAAAGAATGCGTAATTCTGGAAGAATGGATGAACATGCCCTTGAGGAATTAAAAAAGGCCCTTGAAGAAGTTAGACCGTTTCTTGTACATTAGGTAAGATCAAAATAGTCTTTAGGCAGCTTTTGTTGACGTAAGATCAGCAACAATAGTTATCAGGTCATTAATATCAAAGGGTTTCATCAGTAGTCCCTGAAATTCGTCAGGATCTGGTAAGATTTTAGAATCGGGGAAGCAGCCCGTAATGATTACCACGGGGAGATCATGTAATAGATGATCCTCCCTTATTCTTCTCACTAAATCTTTGCCGCTCATTTCCTTCATTATTAGGTCCGTTAATATTAAATCGGGAATTGTCCCATTTCTCATTAAAGTCAAAGCATCTAAGGCATTTTTTCGCAAGTCCACCTGATGTCCTTGGTCGGTTAAAGTTATTTGAATAACTAACCCGATCGCAGGATTGTCTTCAATCACTAAAATCTTAGCCATGAAAATCCTCCAATTTAGTCATTATCGAACAAGTAGTATCGAACAAGTCTAGTATACTACTGGAGTCAGGCGAAAGATGTTGAGCTTTGTATTTGCCAAGGCAAAGGTTTTGGTAAATGCTGGTATATAAGTTATAAATCGTTGAAAATGAGTCGAATATTTTGGCTTGCGAAGTAATTACTTAAACCGGTACTAACTCATGCGAAGATTCAGGAATCTTAAAATTATCCCTATGAAAACGAAAAGAGTTGCAGCGAACAATTTTTGTCGTTTGCTGCAACTCTTTCAATCATAGTATAATCTTACTCACACACTTTACCGGGATTGAGGATGTTTTTGGGGTCAAAGGCTAATTTGATATTTTTCATCAGCGCTACATACTCAGGTTCATATTGGTCGAACATGTATTGCTTTTTGGCATAGCCAATACCGTGTTCTCCGGATACCAGTCCCTGAAGTTCCTGAGATTTTCGATACATTGCGTCAAAAACTTCCGCAAGTTTCTTTGGCCAAGCTTCATCAGAAAGGTTATCTTTTAAGACATAGACGTGCAGGTTGCCATCACCGGCATGACCAAAGCTTCTAATTCTAACCTTAAATTGTTCCTGTAGGAGATGGGTGTATTTAATAAACTCAGCAACTTTATTACGCGGAACGACAACATCACATTCGTCCATGTCAGTGGTGGAAGCTTTTACTGCCTCCAGGAATGCGCCCCGGGCAGACCAGACAGCTTCTTTTCGCTCGTCGGTATCAATAATAAAGGCATCCAGAGCACCTTCCTCGAGACAAATATTAGCCACTTTCTCGTAGTCCTTTTCTAATTCTTCGGTGCTATTGCCATCAAAAGTCAGCAAGAGATAGGCATCTGAAGAGTTGTCAGGGAACTTTTTGCCCAGAAATTCCTCGGCTGCAAGAATAACTTCCCTCTGCATAAACTCTATGGCCGTAGGAGTACTTTTGGACTTAATAATCTTCGGAACAGTACTAATGGCTTTATCAAGATCAGGAAAGGGTAATAAGAGGGAAATCGCTTTTTTCGGCAGCGGAATTAACTTTAAGGTTGCTTTGGTAACAATGCCCAGTGTTCCCTCTGATCCACATATTAAATCTTTTATGCTGTAACCGGATGAGTTTTTAACAACTTTTCCACCGACATTAATAACGCTGCCGTTAGGCAGGACAATCTCCAGACCACGAATATAGTCCCTGGTTACGCCGTATTTAACGGCTCTCATGCCGCCGGCATTAGTATTAATATTTCCTCCAATGGTAGCTGACTTTTCACCAGGATCCGGCGGGTAAAACAAATCACGATCTTCGACATATTTGCTGATTTCCATTAAGAGTACTCCGGGTTCTAAGGTGAGGGTTAAGTTTTCTTCATCCAGTTCCAGGATCTTGTTCATGCCGCACATATTCAGCATGATACCTCCGAAGATAGGAACCGAAGCTCCAACAAGACCTGTTCCTGAACCGCGGGCCACCACAGGAATATTGTTTTCATAGGCATAGCGCATAATTTCAGAGACTTCAGCGGTGGTCAAAACGTTTACTAAAACCTCCGGAAGTTTACTGATGCCTCCTAATTCATCATGACTGAAATCGTCACTAATTGCTTCACCCGTGAAGACTCGTTCTTCCCCTAATAAAGAGACTAAAAACTCTCTATCATTAGCATCCAGCGTTTTATAGTTATTCATGAAAATACCTCCGCGTTTTTACTTTCCGAAAGTACAACAGCTCCCTGCCCATAACGATAAGCGGACGAGCTTATCGCCACACTGCAGCGCATTACGATACTCCTGCAGTGCGGATTGGCCGAATGTCTCTGAAGCCAGGGACGGCCTGCATAGTTTTCTTTTGAGTTGACCTGCTCTGATCCTTAACGCGCGCAAGCCAGAGACTTAGAGCTTTTCAGATTTTCAATTAGTTGAGGAACAATCTCATAGATATCTCCAATGATCCCATAATGAGCAATATTGAAAATTGACGCTTGGGGGTCTTTATTGATGGCAAAAATTTGGTCTGAACCGTTCATGCCGGCAGTGAACTGGACAGCACCCGAAATTCCGAGGGTGATGATCAGTTTGGGTTTAACAGTTCGTCCAGATAAGCCAATTTGCCGTTTGGCATTTAACCAACCTGCTTCAACTAAGGGGCGCGTGCCCGCAATTTGGGCGCCTAATAATTGAGCTAATTCTTCAATCATCGTCAGATCTTTTTCGGATTTGAGGGCTCGTCCGACAGCGATAATCACTTCTGCATCAGAGATATTTTCTTCGACCTCTTTGCGAGTTACTTTTAAGACTTTAATTCCAGACACTAATTTTGCCGGATCTAATTCACAATGGGTGATCTTACCGCTGGGCTCACATTGCCTTTCCGGAGCAGTCATAACCTTATAGCGCACCGTTGCCATCTGAGGTCTTGTATTAGGGCAAATGATCTGGGCCATAATGTTGCCTCCAAAAGCGGGTCTGATCTGCACCAGGTCAGTATTTTCCTTCATTTCAAGGGTTGTGCAATCAGCGGTTAATCCGGTTCGAAATCTTGCCGCGATTCTGGGAGCCAGAGAACGACCGATGGTAGTTGCACCGACGAGCAAAGACGATGGTTTTACTTTTTGAATAAAGTCTGCAAAGGCTGCGGTATAAGGTTCAATACGAAAATGTTTTAATTCTTCATAATCATAGACAAAGACTTCATCGACACCATAATGAAGTAATTCTTGAGCTTTATCTTTAATGTTGTAGCCTATAAAAACGCAATAAACCGGAAAATTGACGGCAGAGGCAAGTTCTCTGGCCTTGCCGATTAATTCCAGGGTTACAGGATGAAGCTCTCCTTCGATATGATCAACGTAGACTCCAATACCCTTCCATAAACTCTTATCAACGGAAGGCACGGCTTCTTCGATGAATTCCATAACCCCTTGCGGACCTTTTTTAACGCATAACTTACACATTTTACATCCGGCTGTGATTTCAAGGGTCCCGTTTTTAGCTTCAAGAGCTCCAAAGGGGCAAATATTCACTAATTCTTGAATTTTGGATTCGTCCAGATTTTCTTGATGGCAAATTAATTTACTCATGAATCTTCCCCCTCTAAACAAACTTTAACTGTCTTAGCTTAGTAACAATTTGGGAACTTAATTCTCTTGGGGTGCCCGTCCAGGTCTCTCTGTCAGTATTAGCGGACGGAGGAAAGATGCGTTCTACTTGAGTGGGTGAACCTGCGAGTCCATATCTGTGTTCATTTTGATCTTCGAAATCTTTAAAAGAAATGATTTTAATTTCCCTGTCCTTGGTGCTTAATTTTTTCTTATAGGAAGGAAGTCTGGGCTGAAAAATATCCTTTTCTACAGTTAAAAGACAGGGAAAGTTAATTTCGGCAACTTCTATGGTATTAGCCATATCCATTTCTATAAGGATGGAAGTATCGTTGACTTCAATAATATTTAAAACGTTGGCTATATGGGGAACGCCCAAATACTCAGCCATCTCCGGGCCCACTTGGGCTGTATCTCCATCCGTCGTCTGCTTACCGCAAAGTATGAGATCGAAGCTGCCAAGTTGGCGGACTCCTTGAGAAATTGTATAGGAGGTGGCCAGAACATCGGCTCCCGCGAATTTACGATCTGAAACTAAAGCCCCTTCGTCGACTCCCATCATATAAGCTTCTCTGATAACGTCTTTAGCCTGTGGCGGTCCCATGCTAATGACTTTAATAGTTCCGCCATGTTGTTCTTTAAGTCTTAAAGCGGTTTCAAGGGCGTATAGATCGTAGGGATTCATTTTGGAGTCAACGCCGTCGCGTTTTAAGACCCCTGTAATTGGGTCTACGTCAATTTTCGAGGTTCCTGGAACTTGCTTAATACATACGAGAATTTCCATGAGTAAAACCTCCCTGTTGATTTAAGATGGTAAAAAAGGAATCGAATAATGAAAGGAAGGAAAATAAAAGTTTGTGAAATTTGGTATGTGGTCAGACCATCAGACCGATTGATTTTAATATAGCATAAGATTCATAGTTGTTCAAAATCTATTTATTCACAAGCTTTTGTGAAATATTTCTTATAAATAACAGCTAAATTAATTCGTTCCTTTATCAAGGGAAGATTTAAATCAATTTGAAGGATTTTGCGCCCATAGGACTCGATTGCTGTTCTGATAATTGGAAAGAAAAGAAGTTTTTCTATAAAAAAAGAAACGGTCATTGCTCCTTTATTAGAGGTAAGACAGTTTCTTTATAATGATGTATCCTTAAGTTAATAGTATAATATTAATAGTACAATGAATAGGGCAAAGGGTGGGCGGTCAAGCCTCCGATGGAAAGGAGGTGAGGCCAATGGATGATTATCATGTGATGTCATTGATGATCGCGTTCGCAACGTTGATGGTGTTGATATTACGTGAAAAGCAAAAGTAGCCCACCCCTGACAAAAGGAAGCTACTTTGCATTTACGTCGTTCCTATTTAGCCGCCCATTTAGAGCGGTTCGTTGTACGGGGAGCATGATGTGTTTGCAGCACATGATGCTCTTTCTATTTTTATTATATCTCTAATTATAATAGTCATGCAAGAAAATTGAATTGTCCAGATATCAAACAGACGTTCTCAACCAAATCTTATGATATAATTTTCCAAAAGAATTTCTGGTATATCTACTAATATTGGCATGAACAGTTAATAATTTGTTAATAAATCGTTAAGAGAAATTCAAGGGCAAACTGCTAAAATAAAGTTACGGAAGCTTCTAGAAAACGGATAAGGAGTTGGGTCCATGAAATTAACCAAGAAAACGACCATGGTTTTGAGCTTTACCCTCGGGGCAATGCTGCTTGCCACGACGGCCCTGGCCGATATCGCAGCCAAGAGCGGATATGATCAATTGAAAGATGCCCTTAAAGTTACTGCTGCTCAATGTAGCAATAATCTCAGTAGTTTTACAATGGATATATCTTATAATGTAAAGGATAATGGGAAGACATTATCTTCTATGAATCAAACCGAGAAGTGCGATAGGACAAAGAGTGCCAGAGAAGAGACGACATCCGAACAAACTATCAGCGGAAATAATTACAGTAATCAAACCTATTTTGATAAGACAACGTATATTAGGTTGTCTAATGATGATCCCACCTACTATGTTACGGAATATACTCAAGAGCGAAAAGATATGGCCTTTTCCGATCCCTTCAAAAATAATAATGCTGACGATGTTGAAAAAATAGCGGATGCTATTGTCGGAAATCTTAAGGATAATGTTGTGGTTACGGAGAACCCAGACGGAAGCAAAGTTCTTTCCGGCTCACTCTCAGAAGTACAGATCCCTTCATTGATCAATGCACTTGCCTCTTTTGAAATGAAACAACGCTTTAATGGGCAAGACGGGCAACAAGATAATGTGCCTCATCTCAGCAAGGATGTTTTTGTCAAAACTATTGACGGAACGGCAAAGGTTAATAAAGATGGCGTAATGGAGAGCATTTTGGGGTCTGCAGTGGTCTCCGGGAAGGATGAGCAGGGGACCGTTCACGACATAACGATAGAGGTTTTAGCAAAACTGACCGACGTAAACTCCACGGTAGTAACTAAGCCCGATCTTAGTGGAAAGAAAGTTGTCAAAAATGTCGTTAAAAATGAAAATTCCGTGCCTGAAATTTCGAATCCTCAAGAGTTTATGGGTAAGTTTAAAAACGACATTCTAATCATGAAAGACGGTAAGTTTGTTAAAGTCGGGGAACGAATTATTGAGATCACACAGATTGATCAAACATCGGCAACCGGACGATATTACGAGGTGTATAAACCAGGTTTTGATCAATATGCTACTACGAAACGAGATTTTAGCTTTAATGCCACGAAGTCAAAGGATAAAAATTCTCCAGAATATAAGTTTAGAACAGATGCAGGAATAAATAAGGCTTTCTTCCTCGACGAACATTCCGGGAAAATATATCTAAATGAAAGCACTACATTCTCTGAGGGCGGTATTATCCTCGATTCCACCTTCAGCCCGGATTTTGAATAGCCCATTTGCCTTAAACTACTGTGGAAAATAGCCATGACTGCCGGTTACCCCGGCAGTCCTCTTACCATTGAAGGAGGCAGGTATGGAACCGATTATAGAGATCAAGAATTTAACAAAACAATATGAAAATGGGCGGGGAATTAAGAATATTAACTTAGAAATCTCTGAAGGAGATATTTTTGGCTTCCTGGGGCCGAACGGTGCCGGAAAAACCACCGCCATGAAACTTATGACAGGACTTATTCGGCCTGATTATGGGGATGTAAAAATCTTCGGACACAGCATAACGGAAGACTATGAACGAGCGATGGCTAAGGTTGGCTGTCTTATCGAAATCGCTGAAGCTTATTCTTATCTTAGTGCTTTTGATAACTTGAAACAGCTGGCAAGATTTTACCCGGATGTGGATTATCAACGTATTGATGAAGTTCTGGAACTAACGGGTATGTCTAAATATAAACATGAAAAACCGAAGAAATTCTCCTTAGGAATGAAGCAGCGACTTGGTTTAGCGGCAGCTATTTTATCCCGGCCTAAAGTCGTTATTTTGGATGAACCATTAAATGGTCTTGACGTCGAGGGAATGATTGATATCCGTAAGCTGATTCAGAAATTAGCCGATGAAGAAAAGACCACATTTTTTATCTCCAGTCATCTGATTCATGATGTCGAGTTGACGTGTAATCGTATTGGGGTGATTTATAATGGCGAAATACTTAATGTCGAGAGCACTAAGACAATTTTGAGAAACTATGCGACACTTGAGAACTATTTTGTAAGTGAGGTAGAACGAAATGGCCGTCTTTCAAGCAGCGTTGGTTAATGAACTAGAGAAGCTTTATAAAAAGAAAAAGGCTTTGGCCGCCTTTTTGCTTTCTCTGGCTGTTATTGTTATAGGTCAAATTATCATTGTAGGGGTAAGGAGCGGCTTTGGACTCAGAACGGCAGGCAGTATGGAATTTCCCATGCTTGTATTGTCAGTTGTTGTCAACACTATCTTGCCCTTGTTTACTGCGTTAGTAACCATTGATAGTTTCTCAGGAGAGTTTGCTCATAATAATATGCGTATAACTTTAACCCGGCCCGTGAGCCGTTTGAAGATCTTTGCAGCTAAAATTGCGGCTATCAGTCTATTCATTTTAGCAACTCTTCTCTTGCTGCTAATTTTTTCGATCATAGCCGGTTTTGTTTTTAATACCAATTCAGCAACTCTGGATTCCCTAGTTAGAACTGTATTCTCTTATATCGTTAGCTTGTTTCCCATGGTCGTTTTAGCCTTAGGAATTGTTCTTTTGACAAATTTACTTAAGAGTGGAATTTCTGTTTTTTTTGTATCAATCTTGATCTTTTTAGGCTTAAAAGTATTGGGAGTGTTCTTTTCACAGTACTCAAGTATATTGATGACAACGCAACTGGACTGGTATAATTTATTTCTTATGAAATCCTTTCCTTTGGCAAAAATTATTCGCCAGTTCTTGATTATGCTGGGGTCAAGCGTTATGTTATTTACAGCGGGATTCTATTTATTTGATAAAAAGGAATTATAGGGTGACAATTAATGGACCTCAAAAAACGGATGATTTTAGCCAACGCTTCAACAGTCATCATTCCAACGGTGATTACTGTTTTTATTGCCGTGGCTTTTCTTTTTATCTGCGGAAAGTTTTTCGGTAATGATCTATCCTTTAAAAATTATCAACGTTTGTCAGAAATTAAGTTTGAGCTTTTGAATACCGAAACAAATGTTCTTCAACAAACCCCGGAAGTCATCGAAGACGAGGGGTTTCAAAAACATCTTCAAGAACAGCTGGCAGAAATTCATGGGCAGCTTGTGGTTGTAAAAGACGAAAAGGTAATCTTTTCTTCCCTTAATCTAAGTAAAATCGATTTAGAAAAGACTTTGGATGCAGGGAATATGAAGAGAACAGCACCCGTTGTTATTGGAGACGATACCTATACCGTTCAATCCATAAGCCTGCAGTTCAAGGATGGTACGAAGGGAAACGTGTTGTTGTTAGCACCTTTAGATCAAGCGGCAACAAACTTTACGAGATTCATAATCATCATTGGAGTAACCTTTGTGCTTGTCTTTATGTTAACGAATAGTCTTGTATCATATCATTTTTCGCGCACAATTCTTAAACCACTCCGTAATTTGCAAAGTGCCGCTGCGGAAATTAGCCGAGGGAATCTCAATCAGGCCATCGTAGAAGAAGGGGATCAAGAAATTCAGGCTTTATGCCGCGACCTTGAAGTTATGCGCCTCAGACTAAAGGATTCTGTTCATACTCAACTGAAGTATGAGGATAATCGTAAAATGTTAATTTCAAGTATATCTCACGATTTAAAAACCCCTGTAACCTCTATCAAAGGATATATTGAAGGGATTTTAGACGGGATTGCCAATACACCCGAGAAAAGGGAACGATATCTCAAAACAATCTCTTTGAAGGCTCATCAAGTTGACCAAATGATTGATGATTTACTTCTTTATGCTAAACTTGACTTAAACCAAATTCCTTTTGATTTTGAAAAAACAGATATTGAAGATTATCTTAAACTCTGCCTGCTTGAAAGCGAGCCGGAATTGGAAAGGAGTCAGATCAAGGCTTCTTTTCGAAATGATCTGCGCCAAAAGCAATTTGTTTTCCTGGATCGTGCGAGAATGAAACGAGTCATCGTGAACATTCTTGATAATTCTCGTAAATATATGAACAAAGATCAGGGCGAAATCGAAATTCTTCTTCGAGATACGTCGACCAGCATCATTATTGAACTGCGGGATAATGGTTCGGGTATCAGCGAAGGGGATTTGCCCTATATTTTTGACCGATTCTATAGGTCTGATAGGGCTCGAAGTAAAGGAAGCGGTCTGGGATTGGCAATAGCTAAGCAAATTATCGAAGGCCATGAAGGAAGAATTTGGGCTACCAGTCATGGGGAGGAGGGAACGAGTATTATGATTTCTCTGAGTAAATCATAATACTGAGAAGGTTAAATGAAGAAAAAGATTTTGATAATTGAAGATGATTTGAGTATCGCAGAATTACAAAGAGACTATCTTGAAGTTGCCGACTTTGAGGTTCTTGTGTGTGCAGACGGCTCAGAGGGTTTGAGAATTTTTCAGGAAAACGACATAGATTTGTTGATTTTGGATATCATGCTTCCGGGAATGGATGGTTTGGAAATTTTAAAGAGTATGAAAGTGGATAAAGATATTCCCGTTCTTTTAGTCTCTGCCAAAAAGGAAGAAATCGATAAGATTAAAGGCCTCAGCCTGGGTGCCGATGATTATATTACCAAACCCTTTAGTCCCGGCGAATTAGTCGCTAGAGTAAAAGCTCATCTAGAGAATTATGAACGATTAAAACAGAGATTCCGAGACAGTGTTAAAAAGGGGAATACGTTGACGATTCGTGGGTTGAAGATCGATCAAGAATCCCATAGAGTTTTTGTGCTCGGCCGGGAAGTATGCTTAGCTCAGAAAGAATTTAGTTTACTTTTATATCTGGCCCAAAATCCAAATCGTGTGTTTGGACGCGAAGAGTTATTTGAACGTGTTTGGGGTTTAGAAGCCTTAGGGGACTCATCAACAGTGACGGTACATATTGCAAGGGTGCGGGAGAAAATTGAAAGCGATCCCTCCAATCCCCAATACATAGAAACTGTATGGGGCGCAGGCTATCGCTTTAGAGTCTAAATACAAGGAGTTTAAAATATACCTTTCGCTTAAACTATACATAGTTCCATCTGACAAAGTGAATAATATAAATCAGGTAGGTGCGCCTATACGTTTACATAGGAAGGTGGTTCCCCATGATCAGTCAAAAAGAACGGATGCTGCTTCAAGATCAAAAAAGCCATGAAGAGATGTGTGTTCAGAAATATACAAAATATGCTAATGAAGCCCAGGATCAACAACTCAAACAATTATTTAATGATCATGCCTCTCATGAAAAACAACATTTTAACACTCTTAACGAAATATTGAACGGTCAAACGCCAACCTTAAGCGGTCAGGGCCAAGGTCAGCAAACCGGAGGGCAGAATCAAGCAACGCAAACAAACCCTGCCGGACAAACTATAAATCAAAATGATGTTGCCTTGACTAAAGATATGCTCGTAACAGAGAAGTATATTTCGGGTGCCTATGATACGGTTATCTTCGAGTGCCAAGATCATAATATTCGCCAGGCCCTGAATCATATTCAAAAGGAAGAGCAGCAGCATGGTGAGGACTTATTCAATTACCTTAGCAGCAGAGGAGCCTATCCTATTCAGTAACCAAGTCCGTGGCAGCAAAATAGCTTTACTTCTAGCCTTCAGACAGATTGTTTGACGACAACTTGTCTGAGGGCATTTTATGTTCCAGAGAACACTATCTAGCAAGAGTTATCATTATTGACATATGCCTATAATAATGTATAATAAGTTTGAAAAAGGCATATGTCAATAATCTGAAAGGAGACAATCAGCGATAGAGGTTAATGGGTCGTTATCGTTAATGCATAATCAAAGGCACATACCTTTTCGGCGAAATTGCTTCTATATTTGGCAAGGGGATGACATAATCGTAAAATAATGATATAAGAAAAGTAACAGGAGGACGCTTCTGTTCCTTACGTCACAAGCAGAGGAGAACGAATTATGCCAAGACCAAGAAAATGGAGAAAAGTATGTTGCTTGCCGGAAAGTAACCAATTTGGGCCACTTAACGCTCCGATTAATCAAGATCATGTTCTGACTATGACCGTTGATGAGTATGAGACGATACGGCTGATTGATTTAGAAGGATTTACTCAGGAAGAGTCTGCAGACCAAATGAAGATTGCACGTACGACAGTACAGCGTATTTACAATGATGCTCGAAAAAAGCTCGCGGAATCTTTAGTCAAGGGGAAAATGTTAAGGATTGAAGGCGGAGATTATAAACTTTGTGACGGCCTTGAACCATACTGTGGTTGTGGCGGTTGTCAGAAACATCGATGTGGCCGAGCTTTCCAAGAATGACAAAATTGCTCTGGAAAATATAATTTAGAGTTCCGAAATACTGGCCTAGGCTAATAATCCTAGACTAGGGAATAAAGTTTATATGTCATTTTACTAATAATAATTAGCAACTAGTAAATAATTTAGCTATGTTTTATTGGGAGGATTCTTTATGAAAGTCGCAATTCCGGTCAATGACAAATCAATGGAAGCAAGTGTAAGTGAATCTTTTGGGCGGACACCCTATTATCTGATTTATGATACAGAGTCAAAGGAAAGTGTGTTTCTCGATAATAGCGCAATTGCCAGTCAAGGCGGCGCTGGGATAAAGGCTGCACAAATCGTTGTTGATCATAGGGTAAACGCCTTGATTACTCCTCGCTGCGGTGAAAATGCAGCAGAAATAATTCAAGCGGCCAATATTAAACTATTTAAAACGATCAACGACTCAATCAAGGATAATCTCGCAGCTTTAATTGAAGGAAAGTTAGCTTTATTAGAAGAAATTCATGCCGGATTTCATGGCCATGGAGGAAACTAAGATGAAGATAGCTGTGCTCAGCGGTAAGGGCGGCACAGGTAAAACATTGGTATCCGTTAATTTGGCAGCCTCTGCTGTAGATTCCCGTTATATTGACTGTGATGTCGAAGAGCCTAATGGGCATCTTTTTTTTAACCCCAAAGATATAAAAACAGAAAACGTTTACGTTAAGATTCCTATAGTTGATCATAAGCTCTGCAGCGGATGCCGCAAATGTATTGATTTTTGCAGATTTAACGCCTTAGCCTATATCAAAAATCATTTGCTTATCTTTGACGAAGTTTGTCATTCCTGCGGCGGATGTGTGCTCTTCTGCCCAGAAAAAGCTCTGTCGGAAAAAAATAGCGTCATTGGCGAGGTTCGAAGAGGTGTTTCCGGAAATGTTGAAGTTATTACAGGAATATTACATACCGGGAAAGAATCGGGCGTTCCGGTTATTAAGGCCATTTTAAAGAATCTCCATGGGAGTAAGAAATTCACAGTTATTGATTGTCCTCCCGGCAGTGCCTGCACGGTTATGGAAAGTATTAAGGATGCGGACTATTGCTTGTTGGTGGCCGAGCCTACGTTGTTTGGAGTTCACAATCTAAAGATGGTCTATGAACTGGTAACTTTGTTTAGTAAGCCACATGGTGTGGTTCTCAATAAGTGCCAGGACGGAGTCAATCCGGCGGAAGAATTTTGCTTGGAAAAGGGCATCAATATCATAGCCAAGATCCCTTTTGAAAATGAGCTGGGAACCCTAAATGCGCAAGGGCTCATTGCTATTGGAAAAAATGAGAAGTATCAAGAGATGTTCTCTTCTATGCTTCAAATAGTGTCTAAGGGGGTACAAAATGAAGCAATTACTCATCCTTAGCGGTAAAGGCGGTACTGGTAAAACAACGGTTGCCAGTGCTTTTATTAAGCTATCTGAAGCCGGGGCCTTCGCAGATTGTGACGTCGATGCTCCCAATTTGCATTTAATTTTACATCAGTCCTCGGAAGCCAGACGAGCCAACTTCTACGGAATGGCTAAGGCAGCAATTAATCTGGAATTATGTGTGCAATGCGGTTTGTGTCAGCAGCATTGTCGTTTCGAGGCAATTCAGGCGGGTAATCCTTATAATGTTGATAGTTTAGCCTGTGAAGGATGTGGCGTTTGTGAAGCGATCTGCCCCGCAAAGGCCATATCCTTTCAACCTTCCGTAGCAGGCGACCTTATGCTCTATTCTGGTGATAAAGTGTTTTCCACTGCGCGGCTTAAAATGGGAAGCGGTAATTCCGGGATGCTGGTAACGGAAGTAAAAAGGAATATGAAGTATACAGCAATAAACGCTGACCTGGCAATTATTGATGGATCGCCGGGGATCGGCTGTCCGGTGATCGCCTCGTTGAACGGTGTTGATATGGTTTTGGTTGTGGCAGAACCCTCCATCTCAGGCATTAGTGATATGGAACGAATCATTAAAACCGCCGAGAAATTTCAAACGCGAATTGTGATTTGTATTAATAAATATGATACAAGTCAGGATAATACGGAAAAAATCGAATTTTTCTGTCAAAGACTCAAACTTCCTATCGTGGGAAAAATACCCTTTGATCCTGCCGCTGTCAAAGCAATCAATGAGGGGAAGAGCATCGTCGAGATGGATTGTGCTTCTGGGCGTGCGGTCAAGGATGTTTTTGCTCAGACAATTAGTTTACTGTAAAGGCTTAATATAAAAGGGCATAGACTTGATCATTTGCCTCGCATATGGTACAACGCTAGGTATGTGACTAACATACAATTTAATAGGAATAAAGTATTAAAACGCCTTCAGGAGCCGATTGCAGTGATTGCTCCAGAAGGCGTTTGCTTAAATGGTCCGCCGGAAAAACGTTGGTACTATTCTTCTAAAAACTCCATAAACGGTTTTTTCATACTCACAAGAGCATTGACCATTAATTCTACTAAACCACCATACTGAACATTAAATTTTGTCGTTGCTTCGTAGAACTCCAGAATATCTCTAATTGCTCCTTTACAGTTAGAACAAGGAGCACATACATATTTAGGCTGATTGGAATCCGCCATTGTATCCTGGAAGGCTCCAAGGATCTGATTAAACTTCATACGGGAGCTTACTTTATTTCTCCATTCGCTGAAGTTGACGGAATTTGTAATAGCAAAACCGCTGCCCCCGCCACAGCAATAATTATTAACCCCGTGAGGTGTCATTTCCCTAAACTGAGGGCAAATCTCTTTCAAGACATTGCGCTGTGGTTCAACAATTCCCATGCCTCGAACATAATTACATGGGTCATGAAGGGTTACCGGAAAATTATTTTTGCTGGAGTCCAATTTTAGGCGTTTATTCTCAACTAAATCCCAAAGCAGAGGCAGGCAGCTTTCCACCGGAATCTTGTCATCACCGTAAGTCATGCGGTCGCCTACAATCATTGCAGCTTTATGAGCGTGGCCGCATTCAGCAATAACAATTCGCTTAACCCCCAGCTCTTTCGCGGCTTTCATTTGCAGTAAGGCAAGCTTCTTGGCCTGGAAATCATCATACCAAATACCGTAGTTTACATTATCATAACCTGCAATTTCACTGCTAAGCGTCCAGTCTAAACCTGCTTCTTCGAAAAGGATGGCAAAGGCAATAGGGTTTTCAGGCCAAGCCATAAATTCACCGGCATTGTGGATGAGAAGAATATCGGCACCTTTTTTGTCAATGGGGAATTTGATTTTATAACCATACTTTTCCTCGATATCCTCTTCCAGAAATTCAATGGTATCTAAAAAAGCGGGTTTGGTAATTCCTGTTGATGAGCCTGTTTTGAGCTGCAGGACAGTACCTTTAGTGTGGAGAGGCAGGGGTGCAATGCCCATTTCCTGACTGAAGATCTTACGAATTTCTTTGGTAAGAATTGAATTATCTAAACCCAGGGGACAAGTCTGGGCACAACGGCGGCAAAGATTACAGCGATAAGCTAGTTCCCCGAGCCGGGCTATAGTTTCCCAGTTTACGTCAATATCTGCGCCGACAAAACCTCCTAACAGCTTCCCGCTTTTGGTGAAGTATTTTTTTACGATTTTTCTTAGAACTTCGGAACGGAAAATTGGACGATATACTTCATTCTTTCCTGATGCTTCGTAGACATGACAGGCTGAAGAACAGGTATCACACTTGGCACAATATTCAAAGGACAATAAGAAGGGTTGCAGCGCTCCATTGTTACCATCCGAAAAACTTTTTTCTAAGCCGTTGAGGAACATCTGAACGAATTTGTTCTCTTCTTCTTTAGTTTTTGGCCGTGTTAAGGTGTCAATGCCCACATAGCCATCCAAAGAAGTGCAGAATTTTTCTCTCCAAGCAGGTTTAGGATCTGTAAGCGGAGGTTCCATTCCCGGTTGATCATAAGGCGGCAGTAAAGGCATGAGCTCCCGGGGATTCACTCTGACCAGTTGTTCATCCGATCGTCCCATATCCTTGGGGCGTAAATTTTTGTGATCTATCATACTCGACTCTCCTCTTCCCCAACGTTAACGTTCAAAAACTCATGGTGAGGTTCCCGCTGTCTCTTGATATAGTTTGGCTGGACTATGTAAATCATTAAAAACTAATGTAAATGTGAATTAAGTAATAAAGTAATAGAGTAAAATAAAAAATAATAAGGCAATAAGGCTGATAAAGTATCAAATTAATAAAGTTAAGTTTCAACCTCCTTTTTGTTATTGGCATATGTCCTTTTCAGGTTAATTATACTAAATATCGGGCATATGTCAATTAGCCTATTTTATATACCCCCATTTAAATAAGTCGATAATTCCAGAAGCCAGAAGAAAAAGTGCAAAAGAAAAAGACATGCATTAATGTCTGCAAGTCTTTTTTAAGAAAATTACTTTTTTGGTTTAACTATTTTTCCCAGAGTGCTGATCCGATCGGCAGACTCCCACTTCTACAAGTAGGGGTTGTTCTCATACCTTGCTTCGGCGGGGGTAGAGTCCATCCTTCAGCGCGATAGAATTTGTTATGGGCTGTTCAGCTTTAGCTGAACGAGTTCACTAGGGCATTTCTAAGGTTTTAGCGGCTAAACGACTATTTCGTAGGTAAATAAGAAGGTCTGTCAAGACCATCAGAAAGTTAAGCAAGTATAAATACACAACTCCATCATATTGATGAAAAATTTTATGCATAATTCCGGCAGCATAACCGATTAAGATGACGACTAGAAACGAAGCGCTTTTACCTTTGGTGGATCGGGAAGTGTAGGATTTATAGATTGACAGGGGCCAGGCAGCACCAAAACAAACTAACATAATAATTTCAAAAATACTCATCAAAAATCACCTTGCTTAAGCTGGATTGAGTTTTACAAATGACGCTATTATTATACAACGTTTAACTCAGTAGTTGGCCCTTCTTAATAAAGTTTAAAAATTAGAAAGAGAGTGAATAAATAAAAAATTAAATCAAAATTTACTAAAATATAAAGGGTGTCCCAAATAGACACCCTTTAAGTGTACAGCCCGTATTTAGAAATTTGCAGCGAGGTTTCGTGCCGCTTGATGGCTTTGGTCGACGGCCTTTTGTAAATCATCGCCTTGTAATACATTAGCATTTTCGAGGAACAGGGATTCTACTTGAGTTATGCCAAAGAAGCCAAGAATAGTTCTGACATATTTGTCACTGAGATCGAATTCTTTAGCAGCTCCTTCGCTATATGCACCGCCTCTGGAGCTTATATGAACCGCTTTACGAGGCTTATCGGCAAGCAGCCCGATTGGTCCTGTTGGTGTGTATTTGAAGGAAACACCAACATAGGAAACATAATCAAAATAAGCCTTTAAGATAGCTGGGATCCCAAGGTTCCACATGGGCGCAGCTATAACGTATTTATCAGCGGAGGCAAACTGATTGGCATAGTCAAGCGCCTTATTTCTCTCACTGCTGAACATTTTTGCCAGAGTATCGGCATCCAAAGGTTTAATGTCTTCTTTGTAAAGATCCAGAACGATGATTTCGGATTCTGGATTTTTCTTTTGATACTCCTGCACAAAGACATTTGCCAGAGTAAGAGTATTGGATTGCGAATCAGCTTTGGGATTGGCTTTAACATAAAGTAACGTTTGAGTCATCAATTGAACCGCCTTCTTTCCTGGAATTGCTGAATTTTAGCTTCGATAAACCGTCGTAGATAAAATGCTCAAAAAAACATCCCCATATACAGGAAGATGGTAGACTATGTTGCCTGCGGTTCCAGACCTTCAAACTGCATATTATAGTAATGAGCATAGATTCCGTTCTTTTCAATTAACTCCCTATGACTGCCCCTTTCTTGAATACCTTCATCGGTAACGACGATAATCTCGTCTGAATTTTTTATGGTACTTAATCTGTGAGCAATTACAATAGTAGTTCTATTCATTGAAAGCCTTTCCAGCGATTTTTGAATATAGAGTTCACTTTCATTGTCGAGTGCTGAGGTAGCTTCATCTAAGATTAAGATTGGAGGGTTTTTCAAAAACACCCGAGCAATAGAAAGTCGTTGTTTTTGGCCGCCCGAGAGCCTGACGCCGCGTTCTCCAACATAAGTATCATAGCCTTCTTCAAGTGACATGATAAACTCATGAATATTGGCGCTTTTCGCTGCCTCTATTATTTCGTCATCCGTTGCATCCATTTTTCCGTAAGCAATATTCTTCTTAATGGAGCCGTCAAACAAATAGATATCCTGCTGCACAATGCCAATAGCGTTTCTTAAAGATTTTAGAGTAATATCTCTAATGTCCTTTCCGTCAATCGTTATAGAACCTGAGGTTACATCATAAAATCTTGGCAAAAGTGAACATAAGGTTGTTTTGCCGCCGCCTGACGGCCCAACTAAAGCAACCGTTTTACCCGCTTTTATCGACAGGCTGACATTATTTAAAACATTATAGTCATCATTATAGCGGAAGGACACGTCATTATATTCAATATCCCCTAAAACCTTGGTTAGAGGCTTAGCTTTTGGTTTATCGATAATGTCCGGCTGTGTTTCCAATACTTCAACAAAACGTTTAAAACCCGCGTATCCTTTTTGAAACTGTTCTGTAAAGTTGATTAAGACATCAATAGGATTAATAAAGATGTTAATGTAAAGGACATAAATCGCCAGATCCGTGATTTTGAGCGATCCTTGGGCGATAAATAACCCGCCTGAGACAATGACAACGACATAGAGTAATCCTTCAAAGAAAGAATCCCAAGCAAAAAATTTGCCCATGGTCTTGTAGGTTCTGATTTTGGAAACCAGGTACCCCTGATTACTTTGATGAAATTTCTCGCGTTCTACATCTTCATTTGCGAAGGATTTAACGACTCTGATTCCTGCAAGGCTGTCCTGGACACTGGAATTAACGGTGGCGATTTTCACACGGTTATCGGTAAAGATAGGTGCCATTTTTACATTGTTGTGTACAGTGTAGAGAACCATAAATACCGTGACAATTAATAAAATCAACGTCATTTTGGTATTGATCAGCATCAAAAGGATAAAGGAACCAAGAATTTTCAGAGCGGAGATAAAAAGGTTCTCCGGACCGTGGTGTGCCAATTCAGAAATATCGAATAGGTCCGAGACCAGTTTAGACATCATTTCACCAGTGTTGTTTTGATCATAATAGGAGAAGGATAGATGCTGATAATGATCGAAGAGATCGTTTCTCATTGCGTTCTCCATCCTTGCTCCCATGATGTGTCCCCAGGAAATGATGAAATACTGACAAAAATATTTGATAACATACATTGCTACTAAGGCTATACCGATAAAAGGTAAGGCATGTAGAATAGCAGGTGCGTCATGAGTAAAGAGAGTTTTAGTCAGGTAATTAAGTATCTGCGGAAATGCCAGGTCAATGACCGATACAATAAGTGCGCAGAATAAGTCTGTAAACAGAAGGAATTTATGAGGTTTATAATAGCCGATAAATTGTTTGAAGATATTCATAAATGCGGCAGGGTCTCCTCTCAAGGTAAGTTTTTTATCCGGTTTTTAAGACCCCCACTTCTATAAGTGGGGGTGGGTCCTTCGTTAACTTCAGGTGGGGTAGAGTCCTCCTTCACTGCAATCTACAGAAGAGACTCAGCCGTTGCTGCGCGGCTGAGTCCATTGAATACGTTTTTATGAACAACGATAGGTCCAGAAGGATTCTCGCTGGAGCATGTTATCACGGGGCAACATCACTTGGGATTGTGAGCGGTGTGCCAGGATGGCAGCGTATTTAACGTCAGCCGCTTTTGAAATATCGTTGACAATATCCGGGGGACCGATCACGTCCTGACAGTTTCGGGCAAAAGCATGGGCATAGACGGTAGGGCGATCTTGCATGGAAAGACGAGATACAGCCCTGATGGTCAATCCCCCCAGGGCATTATGATCCGGATGTACTGCATATCCGGGATAATGAGTAAGCACCAGAGATGGCCGAACCTCCCGGAGAATCTGTTCAATTCGGGTGACAATAGGTTCAGGGTCCTCAAATTCGATGGTTTTATCGCGTAAGCCAAGCTTGATCAAATGTCGAATCCCAATAGCTTTGCAAGCTTTCTCCAACTCCGCTTCCCGAATTTTAGGCAATGTCTCTCGATTAGCAAAAAAAGGTTTTCCCATGTTTCGTCCCATTTGTCCTAAAGTTCCGCATATATATGTGATCGGAATTCCTGACTTGGCAAAGAGTGCCAAAGTCCCGCCGCATCCAAAGGTTTCATCGTCTGGATGAGGAAAAACTACTAGAACGTGTTGGTCCAAAGAATACTCCTCCCACGTTAATTGACTAATTAAAAGAGTTTTCGCTGCAGCTGAACGAGTTCACTAAGGCTGCTACAATTCAAAGGGTTCTAAACTAAGTTCCAGAGCTACAGCCAGCCGACCCTCTTCATCATGACCGGCGAGCAAAAGTTTACCTTCTTGTTCTAGATCAAAATCGGTCAGCCCTTCGGCGTAAACCCAGCCGTCTTTCATCTTCAGTCCTACCCGGTAGGGTCCCTCACCTGTAATGGTTCCCCGGATATAAGAAATACGGCCATTGCGGATGTAGGCCCCTATTGTCATCTTGCTCTCTTGTCTATGAGCGGCATAGGCCCCATTCGTTGTCTCAAGATGGAGGTAAACCTCTTGATTGAGAAAACTGTCCAGTGCCGGTTGCACAATTGACCTTTCGATTGGATTCATGACTATCAACCACCTTAACCAAGGATCATTCCAGACTATTTTATACTATATAAAGTGTAAATAAAGTGTAAATAAAGTGTAACTTTCGGTTGCTTGCTTTCCTCTATCATAACTGCCGCTGACTTTCAGCTGGCAATGAACGACCGAGTGTCATGTTTTTTCCATTATATACTTTTGGCCGAAGAATGAATAGTATGGCCTGCCTGTTTACAAGGCGGTTCTCCATAGCCTTAAGGTCAGGCAGCGAAGGCTGCCGCCGCCGGCTAACAGTGCAGCGGGATGAAATTCATAGATTTGAACCCCGTGTTTCTTCAGCAACTTTTTTGTCTTAATACTTAAAGCCAAATCATAGTGAATAAGTTTTTTAGGTTCTAAAGGGACAAAGCTGCAGCCCCAATTTCTTTGTTCTTCATCACTGATTGGTATCAGCTCTATAGACTTTCCTTCTAAGTACGATTTAAAGTCAATTTCTTTTCTCGTCTGCCGATTAATTAAGTAAGCATGGAGAAATGCCGGAGGGAAATACAGGGCCAAGTCTTCACTAATCCTGTTAAAAATCATATCTGCATGCATATACCGGCGGGCTTGTGGTGCCTCAATATAAATGACCTCCGCAAAAATCTCCAGGGCTTTGCTAAAAAAGCCCTCAATAGTATTTGGGCTTGATCGTTCGGTATTTACGATGATTAAGGTTGAGGGAGATAACATTAAACAACCTTCAAACTGTTCCTGGGTTTTAAATTCATGAAAGATAGGTATGCCGATATTCGTGAGAGCCTCTTTTACGACCTGTTCCTCTCCGGCCCTGGTGCCGGGACACATTTCGGATAAAATGGCACCTTTGCTCGTGATGACAGCGGTATCGTGAAGATAGGGCAAATTAGGAAGTTTGTCCAACAAGTCTTTAGTTTGTTGGACAAAATCTCTCACAAGCAGGACTTCGACATCGTGTTCTCGCAGCATCTGAGCATATTGTTCATGTTCTTTCAGGTATTGATCAACCTTGGGAACAAAATTGAACAAATGATACTTGTAATTCTCTTCAGAAACTGCAGAGAGGGATTCGATGGGGTTATGGAGTAAGACTTTTCTCAACCGGCCAAGTTTTTCGGTTCCAAACATCATTTTCGATTCGCTCATTCTTCACACCCTAGTTTGCAGTATTTGTTAATCTCTATTATTTACCTCTGCCCTATTTAGATGCTTGGGAGCTTTGCGAATCTAGTTTTAGAAGCAATTTACCAGGGTGATACCAGGAAAATCTTGCAGGAAATATTAGAAGAATGAAGAATTGACAGAGGTACCACCTATGCCTTTGTGGTAATAGGAGCGAAAGGATAAGTCTATGTTAAAAAGACCAATCAGACTAAACATTACTCAAAAGCTCGCTATTTTTTTAGTATTGTCCTGTGTTCTTCCTTTGGCTCTTTTAGGCAGGATGTCTTATGTTAAAACGAAAGCGGCAATGACAAACGAAATGACCATGTCTGCACAAAACTTGATGACTGAGAAACAACGCGGCTTGGATGATCTGACGGATGATGTTGAAGGGCTGTTCGCCAACATATCAAGTATTAACTTTATCAAAATGGTGTTGGCAAAGGATGAAAAGATAGTCTCTCAGCAGGAGAGGCAAAGGACACAAATTATGATAAATTCTATTCTCGGCAGCTTTACCAATCTTAAAGGTCTCGTTTCGATTGATCTTTTCTCGTTAAACGGCCAGCATTATCATGCCGGGGATGTTTTGGGCGGACAAAAAATTAATCAAAAAGCGTTGGCTGGTTTATACCAAAAGGTCTTGAACTCTGAAACCCCGATTCTTTGGCAGGGCCTTGAAGACAATATCAACCTTCAATCAAGCTCTAAAAGGGTTATAGTTATTGGGACAATTCTTAAAACAATAGATCCGAATTCCCGCATAGAAAAGCCCGTCGGTTTGCTTGTATTGAATTATAATATTGACGTTTTCTACAATCATTTTACGAGCACTTATAATGACATAGAGTATTTGATTCTGGATAAGGAAAACAGAATTGTTTACAGCCCAGATAAGTCAAAAATCGGCAGTAAAGTGAACGAGGATTTATTGCGGAGTGTTAATGCTGATTCCGGAAGCTTTAAAACACATTTTGATGGCGATGATAAGGTGGTTCTTTATGAAAAATCAAAGAGGAACTCCTGGATCCTTCTCTCACTTATTTCTGAACAAAGCATTATCAACAAAATTAAGGATACAAGTCTGGGATTGCTGTTTGGCATTTCTATCATCCTCGTATTCCTTTCTGCTTTCCTAATCGGCAGGAGATTTGTAAGCCGCATTAAGAAAGTAACTAATTATTTTAAGGAAATCCAAAAGGACAGTATCGATTTTAAAACTCGCTTACCTGTTACATTAAGTGACGAAATGGGAGATTTATATAAATGGTTTAATGTATTTCTGCAAAGTCTTGAACAAAAGCAAAAGACGGAAGAAGAACTGGTAAAGGCTAAGGAAGCTGCCGAAGCGGCGAATATAGCCAAAAGTCAGTTCCTTGCCAACATGTCTCATGAAATAAGGACCCCTATGAATGGGATTATTGGTTATATAGAGCTCCTCTCCGCCATGCCTTTGGAAAGAGAACAGGCAAGCTATATGGCTGAGGTTAAGGCTTCAACGGACGCTCTTCTTGTACTGATAAATGATATTTTGGATTACTCGAAGATCGAAGCCGGTAAAATGATGATTGACAACATTTCCTTTAACTTGCCCAGACTGATCGAAGACGTCGTTTCTTTATTTTCGCCGAAAGCCCATGGTAAGGGAATCGAAATTCTATCCTTTATTGCGGCAGGAGTTCCGAGTCATGTTCAAGGAGATCCTGCCAGATTGCGGCAAGTCTTGAATAATATTATTGGCAATGCTGTTAAATTTACAGATCAAGGTGAAGTAACCCTCAGAGCAAGAGCACTAGGGGAAGGTGACGATAATGTCCTTTTGCAAATTGACGTTCAGGATACGGGCATAGGTATTTCTGAGGAGGACATGCAGCATTTGTTTCAAGTGTTCTCTCAGGCAGATGCTTCTACAACACGGAAGTATGAGGGAACCGGGCTTGGACTTGTCATATCCCGCAGAATTTTGGGGCTTATGGGCGGAAGTATTACAGTAGATAGCAAGCTCAATAAAGGCAGCACGTTTACTATAACTCTTGAGATGATAAAAAGTAACATTGCCGTTGGGAATGAAGAACAAAAACTTCTTCCCGCCAGCTTAAAAGGATTAAAGATCATGATCGTTGATGACAATGAAAGCAGTAGAATGATCTTTCAGGAATATTTGAAAGAGACCGGCTGTGAGGTCATGAGTGTTACAGATGGTATTGAGGGCCTTGAGTTTCTTAAGGGGCTGGACGATGAGAATTTATTACCTCAGTTTATTCTTGTTGACTATTTAATGCCCGGAATGAACGGCTTTGAATTTGGTAAACAGGTGATGGGAGATGAAAGGTACAGGAAGATCAAACTAATTTTACTTATTTCTGCTGTTATGCAAGGAGAGGTAAGATTAACCAAAACAATGGGGTTTTATGGTTATATTTCTAAGCCTGTCCGAAAGTTGGAGCTGCTTGATGCGATTTCTAATTTTGCCTTTCCAGAAGCTGCCGCAACGAGGAAGGAGCAAGTTATGCCCCATACTATAAAGGAAGACCGGCAACAAGCTTCAGATAGCTGCATCCTGCTTGTTGAGGATAAGGTGATCAATCAACGGCTGGAAATGATTATGCTGAATAAGCTTGGTTTTTCTGCGGACTTAGCAAGTAATGGGAAGCAGGCCGTTGAACTATGTGATACTAAAAAATACAATATTATTTTTATGGATTGTCAAATGCCTGTGATGGATGGCTACGAAGCAACGGATAAAATAAGAAAATTGAGTCTATTAAACAAGAACTCTCCTGTTATTGCAATGACCGCCCACGCTATGGAAGGCGATCGCGAAAAGTGTCTTGCGGCGGGAATGAATGATTATATTAGTAAACCAATTACCCTAGCCATCCTTAAAGAAAAAATTCACAAATATTTGGAGATTAAGGGTAATTGAATTGAACTTAAACAGATAAAGCTTTTTACATAGCTTTGTCCAATCGTAAGACTCCCATTTCCACAAGTAGGAGTGGTTCCAATACCTTGCTTCGTCACCGAAGCACCGATGTTCAGCTTTAGCTGAAGAGTTCACGCTTAGATTACACTAATAAATTTTTGAGGGCGAACACTGCGAGTTGTGTCCTGTCCTTAAGGTGAAGTTTAGAGATTATCGTGGTAATTATATTTTTAACGGTCCCTTCGGCAATGAACAGGGTGGCGCTTATTTCTTTGTTATCTTTTCCCTCAACAATCATTTGGACAATGTCTAATTCTCGATCTGTTAGTCTTACGTCAATTCCCTCAATGGTTACTTGGTTGTGTCTTATCGTATTCGGTTCTTCAGAAGAGCCGGCGAATGCTGCAGGTTTAAAAACATCCTTGTGAATAATTTGCAGGCCAAGGTATGTGCTTTTTATGGAAAGAATTAATTCTTCTGTTCCAACAGTCTTGAGAATATAACCGTCCGCCCCATTGATTATCGCTTGTGAAACATCGCTTTCGTCGTCGGAGGCAGTAACTATTAGAACTTTAATGTCGGGATATTTTGATTTAATCAATTTGGTTGCTTCAGTTCCATTGCATAAAGGCATCGAGATGTCCATGAGTACAACATCCGGTTTAAGTTTAGTACATAATTCGTAGGCCTCTTTGCCATTGGCAGCACATGCTACAACCTGCATCTCGCTATTTTTTTCAATAATCGTTTTGAAACTTTCTCTTAAGAGCTTTTGATCATCTGCTATTAGAACCTTCAACATAATTACCTCTTTAATATGTATAAAGATAATCAATTCTTCTAAATTAAAATAGGTCAGCCAGTGAACTAAAATTATTGCTTGATATCGATACCTTGATACGCAAAGAAAGCTGTTATTTCCTGAACAGCATTTTCATAAATGATAAAAAGATTATTTAATAGTGATTGCAGAGACAGATTATCGCAGCTGCTCTTTAAGACCTTACTTATTTTGCAAGTTTGTTCATATAGGTCTAAAATCTTAAAGTTTGCGGATATTCCCTTGATGTTATGGTTAATCCGTTGAAGTTCCTCAAGGTTATTGTTTGTCAAGACGTTTTCTGCTTGAGACAATTCATTTTTGATTTCTGTAATAAACTCAGAGAACAGGTCAGCTGTATCTTTTAAAGGAAGTCCAAGTTCATCTGAAAAACCTTTAAGATCGTACCTACAGGAGGGGTTCATAAAGGCACTCCTTTTTATCAAATTAATTTTAGTATACCTCAATATACGACAATGTGTAATATGATTCTCTAATTTTTTCTTTATCTTTAGAATTAAAAAGTTCCGATAACTCTTTTTCTCTTGTTGTGGATCACAAACCGTCTAGTTCCTCCCAATCAGCTTAAATCTTTAGTCCTATAAAATTGTGCTTTTGGCATACTGTTTTTGTGCCATTAGGCACTTCCCAAGATCCATGAATTTAAGTATGCTTAAGGGGCCAATACTCTGAGATGAAATCAGAATTTATGGCCTTCTTACTTCTTAAGTGGCTTAAAACAAGTCCGGGTTCAATAAATTATTTTAAGTTAGCTCTATTTGACTGTTTACTTATCATTTAGTTTAAGTAAGCTAAGGAGGATAAGAATGGAGATTCAGGCAGAGGATCTAAAAAATTTAATTGAAGAAGGCTCAAAGCTCTTAGAAATGGGCTGCAAAGTTCAAGACTGCAGATGCATCTATTGGTTCCTGCGAGGGAAATCAACGTTGGATCAATTGGGCTTAGAATCGGAAATATTAGATAGATTCAGATACAGTAAAGAGCTCGAAGAAAGGGTTAATATCTTACAGTCAGTTTCGGGTTTATAAATCCCCCATTGACATTGAGTAAAAATTATGACCCAGTTCCCTTCTGTTGATAGCTTGTGTGTGCCCCAGAGGAGACTGGTATTGCCCGCCAAATTAAATGGGTAATATCAGCAGCAAGTTTCATAACCGTATGTAGACGGGTTCCTTGCAGAACCTGAAATTCAAAAAAACCTCCGACATTCACAACCCCTAAAATAGAAACATCACCTACTGAGGGCAAATTTTTGTGTACCGCAGAACCAGGGGTTAAGGGAGAATCAGCGAGGGTGATCATGCCAATATCTTCAGTCTTACCGAGGCAGGCATCAACAGCAATAACTATATCGGGCCGCTGGATCGCCAGGACGTTATTGATTTCTGAAATTAAATTTTGTGCGTGCAGTGGTTCGGCTAATGTCCCTGATACTGTATACCCTAAACGCTTTAAATTTGTGCCGACCAGTGGTCCCAGACAATCACCCGTTGCTCGGTCCGTACCTATACAGGCGAAGAGAACCTTTTTCCCGAAGGTAAGATCATTTAACGTGGAGATGAATGATTGTCTTTCTCCAAAATTATAGACAAGGGAATTAACTGAGACGAAGTTTTTCCTTGAAAGCTCTGGAATTATTTCCACCTCCTCGCATTTAACGCCTAATCTATCCCGTTTGTTATTAGCGATATGACATAACAGGAGTAAAAAGGAGCACCGGAAGCCCTTATTAATCATTGTATAGTTAAGGATAAAATATATTCCTGGAGAAAAGAAAATTGGCCAACAAAGAATGTGGGGATGGTTTATTGTTCACAGCAGTAATGCCTGTCCCCACGTTTTCTTATTCCAAATACTTCTATGTAACTATAAAAAGGTGTAAAGTAAGTAGTATAAAAGATGATGCAAGGAGACAATATGGATAGAATTGCAATAATATCGGATATTCATGGTAATATGCCTGCTTTAGAAGCGGTGTTGGCTGATATTAGAAACAAGAATATTCAGAGCATTTACTGCCTGGGTGATTTAGCGGGGAAGGGACCTAACCCGGCAGAAGCAGTCGATACTATTAGGGAAAACTGTGAAGTCGTCATTAAAGGCAACTGGGATCATTTTTTAACCGAACACAAGGGGCGGGAAGTATTAACCTGGCATCAGAGCAGGCTGGGAGCAGAACGATTAAAGTATCTGAGAGACTTGCCGATGTACAAAGAATTTTATATTAGCGGTAAGCTCCTAAGGCTCTGTCATGCTTCCCCTAATGATCTTTTTCATAGAGTTTATCTTTCTACGAAGCGTCAAGAACGACTAAAACTATTTGAAGCCACTCCTACCCTTGATATCGAAGCAGATGTGGTTGGATATGGGGATATTCATGGAGCTCACATCGATCATTTCGCTGGAAAGACAATTTTTAATGTTGGTAGTGTGGGCAATCCTCTTGATATAACCCAAGCTTCCTATGGCATAATTGAAGGAATATTAAATGGCAAACATCCATCCTCCTTTTCTATAGCTCTTGTAAGAGTACCTTATGATATCGATCTGGCTGTTAACCAGGCCGGCTTAACCGACATGCCTGAGAAACAGGAATACATTCAGGAATTGAGAACAGGGATTTATCGCAGTCTAACCAAACCTAAGAAAGAAGGATAACTATGCTGAACATTGGCTGCCATCTTTCAATTTCCAAAGGATTCAAGGCGATTGGAAATGAGGCACTGAAAATCAACGCTAATACCTTTCAATTTTTCACCCGTAATCCAAGAGGCAGCAAAGCCAAAGAAATTGATCCTAAGGATGTTGAGGGATTACTTAAGATAATCCAGGAAAATCAATTTGCGTCAATTTTGGCTCACGCCCCTTACACTCTTAATGCCTGCTCGCCGGAGGGAAGAACAAGAGAATTTGCGGCAGAAGTAATGGCTGACGATTTGATTCGAATGGAATATATACCGGGCAACCTGTATAATTTTCATCCGGGCAGCCATGGAGGACAAGGTAGTGATGTTGGTATTCAACAAATAATTGACCAACTTAATAATCTCTTGAAACCCGAACAGACAACTAAAGTACTGCTGGAAACCATGGCGGGCAAAGGCACAGAGGTGGGCCGTACTTTTGAAGAGATTAAGCAGATTTTAGAGGGTGTAATTCTCACTGAAAAAGTGGGCGTTTGCTTAGATACTTGTCATGTTTATGACGCCGGGTACGATATTGTCAATGACCTTGACGGCGTGCTTACTTCCTTTGACAAAGTTATCGGTTTAGAGAGACTGTATGCCATTCATCTTAATGATAGTATGAATTCTAAGAGCAGCCACAAAGACCGCCATGCCAAAATTGGTGAAGGGTCGATTGGCCTGGAAGCTATAACCCGAGTGATCAACCATCCCAAACTTCGTCATCTGCCCTTTTTCCTTGAAACACCAAACGATACGAACGGTTACGCTCAAGAGATAGCCCTATTGAGAGATCTTTATACGGAATAATATCAGAGAGTCAAACATGCCCTCGGCAAAGATGCTTTGTCGAGGGCATGCTTGATCCAATTTTTAAGACTCCCACTTCTATAAGTGGAGGTGGTCCTTCGTTAACTTCAGGCGGGGTAGAGTCCTCCTTCGCCGCTAAGTATTTCTATTGGGAAAGGCGGCTCGGCAATAATGTCCACTGGACATTATTGTATCTGAAGCCCCGATGTTCAGCTTTAGCTGAACGAGTTCACTTTACTTCGGACCCGAGATCATCAATAAAACGTCTTTATTGCTTTGCCGCGGCAGCAAGGCGATGGTATGATTGTCTTTCTGGGCAACGAGGCTTGCGGGCTTTTTATCTTTCGTATAACTCCAGCTTAGAGTCCAGCCGTCATTTTTGAGGATATCCCCATAGTCCTTTAAAACTTTATCGACGATTGTATTTTTAATTAGGTACCTAGCAGTTTGACTTTGGTCGGTTTGGGTTAAACTCTGGTATTGCATATTATTGTAAGCCGGAAGATACGAAAATTCTTTTGTATAAGTAACCGTATTTTGAGAAGTGTCCGATGGCGTTTTTGAATTACAGGCGGTTAATCCAACTACAAGAAGAAAAAGAAGAATAAACGTTGCTATTTTTTTCATTCTCAGTCACCCCAAAAACAATTTTATCACTACTATTTTAATACATTTTTTAATGATTACAAAATTAAATACATTCATTTTTACAAGCGTCAAAAATTCGTATATAATGGTAAGTATTAGTAGTTTGACAAAGATTATGTGGAATTTAATAGAATCTTGGCGAGGAGGAACGAGTGTGCTTGACAGTGATATTCTCATAGCCGGAGCTGATCCGGGATTTGGAGCAATTAAACTGGACACCCGCGATACGAAGATCTTATTTCCTGCGGTAATCTGTAAAGGCAATGAACGGATTTTCTCAACCTTAGGGAACATTTTAATGGATAAGGGTTCAGATATTGAAACCCAAGTCTCTTCGCTTGATGTGATTGTTAAGAATAATTCAACAGGTGTAGAAAACCATTATTTTATGGGGAGTTTAGCGGAAAGCTTAAACCCTAACGAAGCTCACTATTGTTGGGATGAAGATAAATCTTCTGATGAGGAGGCTACCTCATTATTAGTAGTTGCTTTAGCCCTAGCTCAACAAAATCCAAAGGTTAATGTCTATCTGGGGACAGGTGTACCGGTAAAATACTATTCGAGCTTGAAGGAAAAATATGAAGCTGAGCTAAAGGGGTCCTTTTCTGTAAAGTTCCTTTCCGGTCCTTTAGAAGGAACGACACGTCATCTGAATATTCTTCGCTCACGGGTGCTTCCGCAGAGTTATGGCGTGTTTATAAAAGAAACTCTCGACGAATACGGACTTCCGACGAATGAGAAGCTTTTTAACGGCTATGTTGTTGTCATTGATGCCGGTTTTCGAACAACGGATATCGCAACGTTTTATGATGGTGTTATGCTTGATCCGCCAAACTCCTTCAGTATTGAGAAAGGCTTGAAATGGGCATACACCGGTGTGGCGGAAAAGCTTAAAGAAATGACAAGTTCTCACGCAAATTCTATTGAGACGGATGATAAAGAACTGGATAAAATTTTCCGCGTTAATCAAGGACAATATCCGTGGAATAATGGGTCCTTAAATCTCAATCCAATTATGCAAACCATGTTAGCTCAGTTGGGAGCAGATATTACCCGAGAAGTAAAGAAAACCCTGAAACCAATGCTTGGCAAGATACACACGGTTCTAGTTGCCGGAAATGTTGGCGAAAAGGTATTTAACCATATTCAAATAGAAAACAAAGTCTTAATTGACAATCCACAGTTTGGGAATGCTGCGGGATTTAGAATAATGGCTTCGACCTTAATCAACTCATTAACTAAGAAGGAAAATTCCACCGTATGATAACGCCTTTACCGTCCTCTATTCCTCTGGATTTTAATGAGGCTGACATTGAACTTTGGCAGGATTTGCAACAAATAGAGCCGGATTTGCGAAATGATTTTATTAAAGAAGCCTTGCGCATAATGTTTAAAAGTTGTCACGCCGCGAAGAGGTTCCTGACACAGTCAAACATGATAGGAAGCAGCGATGTTCATGAACATAACGGTTCAAAAGAGATTGAGGAAGATACTCCAATCGATTCCCAAGCAGACTCCTTTTCTCTGGAGGCATTGTTTACTGAAGGGACGGCCCTTAGCAAAAGTGAATACCAATCTAAATCATCTCTGGGATATCAGCATCTTATGAATAATATTATTGGACTTGAAGATGATGAAGAGGTACTAAAGGTATTTCATGACCTTTCGAAGCGGAAAACTAAATAATTCTCAGGGTTTATAAGCAAAGGATAGTCAATATGATTGCTGGTAATGGCAAAGAGTAGGTATGCTGTTTAAATTTAAGCAGTGTTCCTGCTTTTTTGCTTATACACTTTCTTTCAAATATAACAGGTAAATTAGTGCTATGATCATTTGTTCATATTGAGATTCAGTTAAAGCAGATATCAAAAAGTTAGCGGAATGATGCAGATAATAAAGTGATCTTTGAATCAAGATAGGGCGTTTATTATACAAGATTAAATCTTAAATAATAGTTGTCCCTCTAAAAAATTAGTTATTATTTTCTCAAAAAAAGAGGTTTTTCTGATTAATTCGTGAATATATTGTATAAAGTATAAAGTTTTTTAGGTTCAACGAAAGAGGTGCACCCGTGCGTTCGCTCAGACATAAAATGTCAATCTTGATGCTGGTTTCGCTTATTATTTTGGCAGCGAGCTTAGTAATGATTTTTGGCTGGTACATGAAGGATCGTCTAATAGTTGAAACTTCTTCAAAAGCCCAATCAGATTTGACAATATGTAAGGAATTTATTGATTTGAAGTATCCAGGCTCATGGGTTGTAAGAGACGGTGAGCTGTATAAAGGGACTACTAAAATCAGTCTCAACAGTGATATAGTGGATCATATCGCCCAGATAACGGGAGATAATGTCACAGTATTCATAGGAGATACGCGAGCAGCGACTACAGTTCGCAGTTCAAATGGTGATCGAGCCATTGGAACTAAGGCTTCAGAGAATGTGGCCACAACAGTTCTTAAAAATGGCCAGGTGTATGTTGGAAATGCTGATGTCATTGGCCAGCCGTACCAATCAGCTTATGCTCCCTTACGAGCGGAAAACGGTGTGATTATTGGGATGCTCTATGTTGGGATTTCCCAAGCCTCAGAGCAGGAATCTCTGAAAAGATCCTTGATAACAATGGGGGGTATAGGTCTAGCCTTAACGGCCTTAATAGCGCTCCTCGCTGGGCTTTTCCTGCGAAAACTGGTTAGCTCTCCTTCCCCGGAGGATGTAGGAAGGCAGCCGGAAACTGCCACTGAGCAAAATCCTCAAAGTCCTCCTGGTGCTGCGGAGATCGAGAAACTTGAAGATGCTTTTATCCAAATGGCAGAGCAAATTCAAACCTTAACAGGTGAAATTAACAGGTCAACAACTACCATTCATGAAAGCAGCCCGCCAAAAGGGAGCCTTAATGCTATGCTTGAGCAACTCAAGGATTTTGAACCAAGCAATGAATTTTCCTCAGTTGAAACTGTTTCTCAAGAATTTGAGCCATTATTTGGACTGGATACTCCTTGGAACAATGGGGCAGATGCCTTACCCAAGGGTCTAAACAAGGCAACTCTCAACCAGATCGTACATTATCTGGAAAAAAATCGTCGGCCAATTTCCACAGAAGAGGTAGCAGAAGGGGTTAAGCTGACTCGAGTTACTGTACGCCGTTACCTCGAATTTTTAGAACAGTGTGGAGTTTTAAGGTCCGAACAGAAATGCGGCACGGTGGGACGGCCTGTGAAAATTTTCATCCCGCTTTAAAATGAGCACAAAATCTTTGTGAAGAGTTCAGGAAGGTGTTCACTCAATAAAACTGGTTATTTTATTTTAGAAATAAAGGGCGAGTTTATTTTTACTCGCCTTTTTATTTATGGGTTACTTTGGTTCTTCTAGTGATTAAATAATATTGATTTGTATTAGAAAGGGAACCATTAAATTGTTGCCTATTGAAGTTGAAAGTCTTTCAGCTTGAATAATCTTAATGAATCGTGGAGCCTGTTGACTTTAATAATTAAGGTTGCTTTAATAAAGCATTTTAATTATTTTAATTATGTTAAAAAACAAGACAATTCAAACTAATCACGCTAAACTATATTTACATTAAAAACTTTTCTGTAATTTCAGTTTATAGGTTGGCTGTTTTGAAAGGTGTGAAAGAAGTATCTAAAAAGTATAGGGAGGCAGATGGAGGGTAGTACTACTTTGCTAAAATAAATTTAAGAGGAGGAGGATTTAAATGTGCAACAGCGATTCGCCTAATGAGTTCGCGCAAAAGTTAGATAATTTTATTGACAGCTTGCCGAATAAAAAGGAAAACTTAATTGCAATTTTGCATTATGCTCAGGAAATATATGGTTGGCTGCCTGATAACGTGCAGTGGCATATTGCTCAAAAGCTTGATATACCCTCGGCCAAGGTTTACGGAGTGGTGAGCTTTTATTCGTATTTCACCATGAAACCAAGAGGAGAACATGTGGTTAATGTGTGTATGGGCACAGCCTGCTTCGTACGTGGTGCGGAAAAATTAAAAAATGAACTTGAAAATCAATTAAAAATCAAAGCCGGTGAGACTACTCCGGATAATCTCTTTACGTTAGAAACTCTGCGCTGTGTTGGAGCCTGCGGTCTTGCCCCTGTCATGATCGTTGACGGAGAAGTCCATGGAAAAATGCATGAGCCCCAAGAAATTAATGAGGTTCTGGCGAAGTACCGTCCGGAAGGTTAAATGAATCAAACCAACACCAACTAAGTTGTATGCTGACAAAGTAGATGGATGTGTGAGAAGCGTCATCGAAGGAAGGGAAACCAAATGAAACTTAAAGATACCGAAGAATTAAATGTTTTGAAAGCTCAAAGTCTCAAGCTTATTGAGACACGCCGAGCCAAAGAAGCGGTGGATACCAAAAATGCCCCCGGTTTAGTCAGACATATTTTGGTCTGTGGTGGACCTGGGTGTCATTCCTCAGGCAGTCCGCGAATTGCTGAAGTTTTGGAAGAGGAACTGGATCGTGCAGGATTAGCGGATCAAATAAAGGTTTTTGAACCAGGTTGCTTCGGATTTTGTGAAAAAGGTCCTATGATACAGATCCATCCTGATAATGTTACGTATTGTGAAGTTTCTCCTGAAGATGTCTCAACTATTGTGCAAGAACATTTGCTTGAAGGAAAGCAAGTTGAACGCCTTCTTTATATGGACCCCAACACTAAAGAACGTTTTGCTGCGAATATTCCCTTCTATAATAATCAACTGCGTATTGCCCTGCGCAACGTTGGCTATATTGCACCGGAAAATATTCTGGAATATATCGCTGCAGATGGTTATCAAGCACTAGCCAAAGTTCTTTTCCACATGACTCCTCTGGAAGTTATCGATACGCTTAAAGTCAGCGGGCTGCGAGGACGCGGCGGGGCTGGGTTCCCAACAGGTGTAAAGTGGGAATTTACCCGCAGGAGCGAGGCAGATCAACGATATATTATCTGTAACGCCGATGAAGGTGATCCGGGTGCTTTTATGGATCGCTCAGTTTTGGAAGGGGACCCTCACAGTGTTCTTGAGGCAATGCTTATTGCAGGTGCAGCGATTGGATCTTCACAGGGCTATATTTATGTTCGGGCAGAATATCCTGCAGCTATCCATCGCTTAAAAATCGCTATTGATCAAGCACGCGAATACGGTTTGCTTGGCAAACAGATTTTGGGAAGCGATTTTGACTTTGATATTGAACTTAAATACGGAGCCGGTGCTTTTGTCTGCGGTGAAGAAACGGCACTTATTCATTCAATTGAGGGATTAAGGGGAGAACCTACCGTCAAACCTCCATTCCCTGCCCAAAAGGGACTATGGGGTAAGCCCACCTGTGTCAACAATGTGGAAACGTTAGCTAATATTCCTCCAATTATTTTAAAAGGTGCAGAATGGTTCGCCAAAATCGGGACTGAAAAAAGCAAAGGAACAAAAGTATTTGCTCTGGCCGGAAAAGTAAATAATGTTGGTTTAGTGGAAGTTCCTATGGGAACAACCCTTCGCGAAATCATTTTTGGCATCGGCGGAGGGATTAAACGCCATAAAACCTTTAAAGCGGCTCAAACCGGGGGCCCTTCCGGCGGATGTATTCCGACAAAATATTTGGACTCGCCCATAGATTATGAATCGTTAATGGCCATTGGTTCCATGATGGGTTCCGGAGGGCTTATTGTTTTAGATGAAGATGACTGCATGGTTGAAATCGCCAAGTTTTTCCTGGAATTCACCATGGATGAATCCTGTGGCCGCTGTACCGCTTGTCGTGTGGGAACAAAACGGCTGCATGAAATCTTACAAAAAATTACCGAAGGCCGCGGCACCTTAGAGGATCTGGAAAACTTAGAAAAACTGTGCAATATTATCAAGGATACTGCCCTTTGCGGCTTGGGGCAAAGTGCTCCGAACCCAATTCTTTCAACCCTGAAATATTTCCGGGATGAATATGTTGCTCATATTGTCGATAAAACCTGCCCAGCGGGCGTATGTAAAAGCTTGTTAAAATACGAAATTACTGATAAATGCGTTGGCTGCGGTCGTTGTGCCAAACAATGCCCCACGCGCGCCATCAGCGGTTCGCCTAAGAAACGCCATGTTATTGACCAAGAACGTTGTCTAAAGTGTGGGGCCTGTATGGAACAATGCCGGGTTGATGGTGCCATTATTCGTCATTAAGGCTCGTAAAGGAGGACTTCCTATGGATATACATCTAACTATCAACGATATACCCTTGACAGTCCCAGAGGGAACGACAATTCTAGAAGCAGCACGAACTATAAATATAGATATTCCGACATTATGCCATATGAAACTCCATGAAATGCATTATAATAATAATATAGCTTCTTGCCGGGTCTGTGTTGTTGAGATTGAAGGGCGACGCAATTTAGCCTCTTCATGTTCGACCCCTGTCATGGAGGGAATGGTTGTGAAAACTGATTCCCTGCGAGCCATTCAAGCTCGAAGAGCCATGGTTGAGCTGCTGCTCTCGGACCATCCGAAATCTTGTTTAACCTGTGCCAAGAACATGGATTGTGACCTGAGAAAGCTGGCTGCAGAATTAGGTGTGCGGACGATCGGCTATGAAGGGGTGGAATCTGAGTTTGAAATTGATCAATCCAGTTCCTCAATTGTACGTGATCCGAATAAATGCATTCGCTGCCGCCGCTGCGAAACAATGTGTAATGAAGTTCAGACAGTCGGGGTATACTCTGCTATGGGGCGTGGCTTTGAGACTGTAATCAAAACCGCCTTTGATTTACCGCTTAGCCAAACGGCCTGTACGTTTTGCGGACAGTGTTTGGCGGTATGTCCGACAGGTGCTTTAACTGAAGTGGACCAAGTAGATAAAGTTTGGAAAGCTCTCAACGATCCTAATCAATTTGTAGTTGTCCAAACTGCACCAGCTGTACGGGTTGCTCTGGGAGAGGAATTTGGTATGGAACCTGGTGAGATTGTTACAGGAAAAATGGTGGCTTCCTTGCGACGGCTTGGATTCGATCGAGTTTTCGACACGGATTTCGCGGCGGACTTGACGATTATGGAAGAAGCCAGCGAACTTGTACACCGAATACAACATGGCGGCCGCTTACCTTTGTTGACAAGCTGCTGCCCAGCCTGGGTTAAATTCTTTGAGCATCAATTTCCTGATCTCTTAGACATCCCTTCAACGTGTAAATCTCCGCATCAAATGATGGGAAGTTTGATCAAGAGCTATTATGCTAAGACGTTAGGTATCGATCCCAAATCCATCACGGTTGTTTCCGTAATGCCCTGTGTCGCTAAAAAATACGAAGCGGCTCGTCCTGAATTAGGCCAAAGTGCCGATACTGCTGATGTGGACATCGTTATCACGACTCGTGAACTTGCTCGCATGATCCGTGAAGCCAGCATTCATTTCGATCATCTCAAGGATCAAGAGTTTGATCATCCGTTAGGGGAATCAACAGGTGCAGCCATTATTTTCGGAACAACAGGAGGAGTTCTGGAAGCGGCCCTAAGGACAGCCTATGAAATGCTGACAGGGGAAGCTCTGGAAAAAGTAGAATTTGAAGCTCTCAGAGGTATGAATGGAATTAAAGAAGCCGTTATCCCTATCGCAGGAAAAGACTATCGAATTGCAGTTATTCATGGTCTGGGCAATGCTCGCACTGTGCTGGAGAAAATACGGGCCGGAGAAAGCGATTATGATGTGATAGAGATCATGGCTTGTCCGGGAGGATGTATCGGCGGCGGTGGTCAACCTTATCATCATGGCAATATGGAAATCCTTAAATCCCGAGCGGCTGCTATTTATCGCGAAGACCGTGCTAAGCCTTTGCGTAAGTCCCATGAAAACCTGGCGATAGTTGCTTTGTATAAGGATTACTTGGGTGAACCTTACGGAGAGAGAGCTCACCAATTACTGCATACCAGTTATACGGCGCGCAGAAAAATCTAATGGTTGTACCCGATCATGCCATGTCTAGGAGTGCTTTCAGCTTTTTGTTGGCATAATACTCCATGAAATGAGACTAATTTCATAATAATCATCGACTGTGTTGGAAGATTTCCGCCATAGTGGATTCATAAAAACAATGATCTAATTGTGAAGATTAATCTGAGCAAGAGGAGAAGGGTGAAATTAATGCTAATGTTGGAAAGCCTTCTTACTTTTGGGGAAGGCTTTCTTTTTTTTGGAGGAAATGAAAGCATGGATAGTAGAATCGGAGTGGTAGGGATCGTTATCGAAGAATTTGAAAGCGCAAATCTAGTCAACGAAACGCTGCATGAATTAGCGAGTATTATCGTTGGGAGAATGGGCGTTCCGCGCAAGGAGAGAGGAATAGCAATTATTTCGTTGATTGTTGAAGGCACTACTGATGAAATTAGTGCTCTCACAGGAAGGCTCGGGAAAATTAAAGGAGTTAACGTCAAATCAGCTTTGACTAAAAAGTCGGAGAGGTAAAGTGAAACTTGATACAGGTGGAGTTTGGACCTCATCTGAATCTCAGTTGAGCGTTGATAGATAAGATAATTAAAAATAACTATAAAAAAAGGAGTTTGGGCTATGTATAATAGTAAGTCAAAAATCGCAACGGAGTTTATAGATGACGGTGAAATTCTGACCACCCTTGCCTATGCCCAGGAAAACAAAAGAAATCGTGAACTGATTGATGCTCTAATAGAACGTGCCAAAGACTGCAAAGGCTTAACCCATCGAGAAGCTGCCGTTCTGTTGGAATGTGATTTGGAAGATGAAAATGAGAAAATGTTCAAACTCGCCAAGGAGATTAAGCAAAAGCTTTATGGCAACCGTATTGTCATGTTTGCTCCGCTCTATCTTTCAAACTACTGCATAAATGGCTGTGTGTATTGTCCTTACCACCATAAAAATAAGAACATATCTCGCAAAAAACTTTCGCAGGAGGATATTGAACGAGAGGTCATTGCTTTGCAGGATATGGGACACAAGCGTTTGGCTTTAGAAACAGGAGAAGATCCTGTGAACAATCCCATTGAATATGTTCTGGAGAGTATCAAGACTATTTACGGTATTAAGCATAAAAACGGAGCTATTCGTCGAGTCAATGTTAATATTGCTGCAACAACCGTGGAAAACTATCGCAAGCTTAAAGAAGCAGGTATCGGTACTTATATTCTATTCCAGGAAACCTATAACAAAAAAAGCTATGAGGAACTGCATCCCACAGGACCAAAGCACGACTACGCCTATCATACTGAAGCGATGGATCGTGCCATGGAGGGCGGTATTGATGATGTGGGAATCGGAGTTTTGTTCGGCTTAAATATGTATCGTTATGACTTTGTAGGTCTACTCATGCATGCTGAGCATTTAGAGGCAGCAATGGGCGTGGGGCCGCATACTATCAGCGTTCCGCGCATCCGTCCTGCCGATGATATTGATCCTAAAAACTTTTCCAATGCCATCTCAGATGATATTTTTGCAAAGATCGTGGCCGTAATTCGTATTGCCACCCCTTATACGGGAATGATTATTTCCACCCGTGAATCGCAAGCAACCCGTGAGCGTGTACTGGGCTTGGGTATATCTCAGATAAGCGGAGGCTCAAGCACCAGTGTTGGCGGATATGTCGAGCCGGAAGCAGAGGATGATAACTCGGCACAATTTGAAGTTAATGATACCCGTACCTTGGATCAGATTTTAAACTGGCTCCTGGGAATGGGGTATATCCCCAGCTTCTGTACTGCGTGTTATCGTGAAGGGCGTACAGGGGATCGTTTTATGAAACTTGTTAAGTCCGGGCAGATTGCCAACTGCTGTCAGCCCAATGCTTTAATGACTCTCAAAGAATATCTGGAGGATTATGCTTCGCCGGATACCAAGAAAAAGGGTGAGGCAGTCATTGAAAAAGAAATTCCCAATATACCTAATGAAAAGGTTCGAACAATTGCTTCAACGCATTTGAACGAAATTAAGGATGGCAAGCGAGATTTCCGCTTCTAACTCCTGGAGGATGTAACGTGAACGTTAGAATAGAAAAGGACAATATTGGTAAACTGGAAATTCCAGAATCAAGTTATTACGGAGTTAATACAAAACGGGCTCTTGAAAACTTCGATTTAGGGACGAGAAGTGTTAATCGAAAGCTGATCTATGAAATAGCCTTAATTAAAAAAGCAGCAGCAATGGTCAATCATCGTTTGAAGAAATTGACGAAGGACAAGGCACAAGCTATCATTAAAGCCTGCGAAGAAATCATTGAGGGTAAATTCGATCAGGAATTTATCGTCAATGCTTTGCAAGGGGGAGCGGGAACCTCCACAAATATGAATGTCAATGAGGTCGCCGCCAACAGAGCCCTTGAGATTCTTGGCGGAGAAAAAGGAGATTATCATCTTATCCACCCCTTAAACGACGTCAATATGTCTCAATCGACTAATGACGTTTACCCTACTGCCTTGCGAATTGCAGCCATACGTCTGCTGCGAAGGTTAAGCTATTCTCTGGCAGATCTGCAGGAAGCTCTCCAGAAGAAAGAAAATGAATTTAGTGATGTCCTTAAACTTGGCCGGACAGAGCTGATGGACGCTCTGCCAATGATGCTGGGGCAGGAATTCGGTGCCTATGCCAAGGGCATCGAAAGGGACCGCTGGCGAGTTTATAAAGGCGAAGAACGGCTTAGGCAGATTAACTTGGGTGGTACCGCTATTGGCACTGGCATGAATGCTTCGCATGACTATATTTTTATGATCACGGATACTATTCAGGAACTGACAGGACTGGGCTTAGCCCGGTCTGACTATCCGATAGACATAACCCAAAATAATGATGTTTTTGTTGAAGTATCTGGCCTTTTAAAAGCTTGCAGTACAAATTTGCTGAAAATTTCCAATGACCTGCGTCTAATGGCTTCCGGACCTAAAGGGGGGTTGGGAGAAATAGAACTTCCTCAAAGGCAAGCAGGTTCAACCATAATGCCCGGCAAAATAAACCCTGTCATCCCGGAAATGATCGGTCAAGTGGCCATGAAGGTTATGGCGAATGATTATGCGATTACTTTAGCGGCTTCTTCCGGACAGTTGGAACTTAATTCTTTTATGCCCTTGATCGCAGAAAGCTTATTGGAATCCCTCGAATTGTTGAATCAGGGAGTTATCCTCTTCCGGGAAAAATGTATCGAGGGAATTCAGGCCCAAAAAGAAAAATGCCAAGCCAATCTTGAAAGGTCAACAGCATTAGCTGCGGCTCTTGTTCATCATATCGGTTATGATCGGGCTTCTGAGCTCGCTGGAAAAGCCTTAAGGGGAAATAAATCTATAGGTGACGTTTTAAAAGAAGAAACAACCTTATCGGACTCCCGGATTGCCGAAATCCTCAATCCTTGGGAAGTCACGAAACCGGGTATACCGGGAGGACTGGAAAAATGATTTGCTGGGGGAATTTTAATGAGCTTAAATGATGCACCAAGAGGGGTGAGAGTTCACCTGGCGCTTTTCGGTAAAAGAAATGCGGGGAAATCCAGTGTTATCAATGCCCTGACAGGACAGGAGACAGCTATCGTTTCCGAGGTAAAAGGAACAACAACAGATCCTGTTTTCAAAGCGATAGAAATCTTACCTATAGGGCCTTGTGTGATCATTGATACGGCCGGCTTCGATGATGTAGGAGAATTAGGAGAGCTAAGGATCAAAAAGACCCTGGAGGTTCTTGATAAGACCGATGTTGCCCTGCTTATCATAGACATTAATCTTGGAATCAGTGACGATGACAATTTAATTCTTAAAACGTTAAGAGATAAGAAAAAGCCAGTCATTGTTGTCTTAAATAAGATGGATACTCTGGACAAGTCAGAGGCGGGAAAAAAAGCGGCTCAACTGCAGGAAACCTTAAATACTCCGGTTGTTGCCCTATCGGCTCTCACGAAACAAGGAATTAAAGATTTAAAAAGCGCAATTGTCTCAGTGATCCCGGAGAACGAGGATACCTTCAAAATTGTTGGAGATTTGATTAATCCCGGCGATTTTGTTGTATTGGTTACTCCCATCGATAAAGCCGCTCCTAAAGGACGTCTGATTCTTCCTCAACAGCAGACGATACGCGATGTCTTGGAGAGCGATGCCATGGCAATTGTAACCAAGGAATATGAGCTGAGAGAAACCTTAAGCAATCTCGCTAAAAAGCCCAAACTCGTTATTACGGATTCCCAAGTGTTTCTAAAGGTTGCTGCAGATACACCTAAGGATATCTTAATGACCTCCTTCTCAATCTTGTTTGCCCGGCAAAAAGGAGATCTCACCGAATTTATCCGAGGAGCGAAAGCCATCGACCGCCTCAAGAATGGAGACAAAGTATTAATTGCCGAGGGCTGTACCCATCACCGGCAATCTGATGATATCGGCAGTGTGAAGATACCCAGGTGGATACGTCAAAGAACAGGTAAACAGCTAGAGTTTGAATTCACATCCGGCGTAACCTTTACCGAGGATGTCCAGAAATATGCTTTAATCGTTCACTGTGGAGCTTGTATGATGAACCGAACCGGCATGCTCAGCAGAATAGCGAGTGCTAAAGCTTTGGGCGTACCTATTGTCAACTATGGAATTTTGATTGCCTATGTACAGGGATTGGTGAGCAGAGCTCTTGAACCGTTCCCCTTAGCTAAGATGGTCTTGGAAGAAGAGCTTGGTTAATAGTTGCAATCTGGCAATTTGAGAGATTCAAGCAGAAAAAATGCTACCCTTAATGGAGGAAATGAGTAGTGACTATGCATAATTTAATCGAGAAAGCCTATCAGACCAATGATCTCTCAAAAGAGGAAATAATAGCTCTCGTAGAAACTATAACACCTGAGGAAAGGGAGATTCTCTATAAAAACGCCCTTAAGACAAAACAAAACTATTATGGAAACAAGGTTTATTTGCGAGGGCTGATTGAGTTTTCCAACATTTGCCGTCAAGATTGCTTATATTGCGGTCTTCGGGCTTCCAATACTAAGGTGGAACGATATCGGCTGACACCGGGGGAAATATTGGCTTGCTGTGATAAAGGCTATGAATTAGGTTATCGGACCTTTGTTTTGCAAAGCGGTGAAGATCTTTGGTACACAGTTGAGATACTTAGTGAGCTGATTCGTCAGATTAAGAAACGCTATGACCAAGAGGTGGCCGTCACCCTATCCATCGGCGAGCGGGGAGCGGAAACGTATCAGAGTCTTTTTGCTTCCGGGGCTGATCGTTTTTTGATGCGCCATGAAACTGCCACGGAGGGATTGTATGAATCACTGCATCCGACGATGAGCTTTACTAATCGCAGGGCTTGTTTAAATGCTTTAAAAGAGATTGGGTATCAAGTGGGAGCAGGGTTTATGGTTGGACTCCCCGGACAGACTCCAGCTGATTTGGCAGAAGACCTCCATTATTTAAAAGAACTTCATCCCGACATGATTGGAATCGGGCCTTTCATTCCCCACAGCGAAACGCCTCTGGGAGGAGAGAAGGGTGGAACGGTAGACGATACTTTAGTAATGGTGGCCTTAGCACGACTCCTTGTTCCGGACAGCCTTATTCCGGCTACAACGGCCTTAGGCACTCTCCACCCTCTTGGGAGGGAGCTGGCCTTACAAGCAGGCGCCAATGTTGTTATGCCTATTATCACCCCGACATCGGTAAGGAAACAGTATGCACTTTATGAAAATAAAATTTGCGGTGATGATCATCCAGAGGATTGCCGTTATTGTATTGAGCGAAGAATTCAGGCGGTGGGACAAGATGTGGATTTAGGCAAAGGTGATAGTTGGAAGTTTATCTCGAATGGTGATCGTTTCAAAGAGGCCACTGATTAATTTCTGCCTGGATAATCAATCCTTAGCTCAAGATACAATATGTTTATCCAGTTTTTAAGATCCCCACTTCTTGTAAGTGGGGGTGGTTCCTTCGTTAACTTCAGGTGGGGTAGAGTCCTCCTTCGCCGCTAAGTATTCCTATTGGGAAAGGCGGCTCGGCAATAATGTCCACTGGACATTATTGTATCTGAAGTCCCGATGTTCAGCTTTAGCTGAACGAGTTCACTTAATACAGCCAATTATAATCAATAAGGGGCAGCTTATGTACTTTGAACAGAAGCTGCCTTTTGTATTATCCAGCCGGAAGGATAATGGAAATCCTTGTGCCGATATCTTGTCTGCTTAAAACCTCCATGTGTCCGCCATGACGTTCGGTGATCCACTTAGCAATCGACAAGCCCAGCCCTGTACCGCCTGTGGCTCGGGCTCGGGACTCATCGGTCCGAAAGAAGCGGTCAAAGATTTTGGGGACTGCTTCAGGGGCAATACCTATTCCTTCATCTTGAACGGTCAGGCGGGCTAGATTATCTGAATTAGAAACTAAAATCGTAATTTTTTTACCCGTGGGAGTATATTTCATAGCATTATCTATCAGTATCCTCAGGGCTTGTTTAATAAGACTTTTGTCAGCGTTAATCAAAACTGTCGTGATTTTCGCAGCATAATCGTGGCCTTCATCAATCATCTGCGTCTCCCGCAGTACTTCTTCGACCAGGGCAGACAGCTCAAATCGCTCAATTTGCAGAGCCATCGTGTTATTGTCCCCTCGAGCTAAAAACAAAAGCTGTTCTACCAAGCCCTTCATATTCGCAGTTTCATCTTTGATAGCATCAATAGATTCCTGCAACGTTTTTTCATCGTTTTTTCCCCAACGATCCAAGAGATTGACATACCCTTGGATAACCGAAATTGGTGTCCTTAATTCATGGGAAGCATCGGAGACAAACCGTACTTGGGAACGATAGGATTCGTTGATTCTGTCCAGCATGCCATTGATGGCTGCTGCGAGGGTTTTAAGTTCGCTTTGCGTATCTTCCACGGAGATTCTTGTGTCGAGACGAGTAGCATTAATATCGTCTAACTTGCCGGCCAGAACTTCCAATTGTCCCGGAGAAAAAACGCCTTCAGTACTCAGGTTTCGGGCTGCTTGAGCCAATTGCTGAATTGGGCGGAAGGTATTGCGGATTATTCTTGCACCCGTAAAAATGCTGCGCATCAGCAGCAAAAGCTCAAGGATTACTATTATGGCAAACATTACCATAAGGATCCCAAGTGTCTTTTGCAGGTGGAAAGATATTCGATAAGGATGATCACCGGTTTCAATGGTCACATTATACGTAATTCCCAAAAATCGTCCCCATTCATTTAAGCCTTTGGAATTCGGCAGTTCAATACTCCGAATCCCTGAGGCGGTTTGTTTGGAGAAATAAGTCTTCAAAGGCGGGGGGATTTGGATACCTCCAGGTTCTCCCGTTGGGGGGGCTATACTGCATTCATTAATGGTCAGCCATTGTTCAGCCTCCGGAGTAGGTAAACCTGATTGGGCGATTAGTTGTGCTGCCGATGTCACAGTTTCTTCGGCGCGTATAAATAAGCCTGCGGCTCCCAGCAGGCATAAAAATATATCCAGGACAAGAAAAAGTCCCAGCAGACGGAAAAACAAGGTTATGTTGAGCTTCCAGACGATAGAAAAACGTATTCTGGTACTAATACTACTGGAGGAATTCGAGGAATCACTTAGGGATTTATTTTTCATCCTTAATCACGTATCCCACGCCCCTTACCGTATGAATCAGCTTGACATTGAAGACCTCATCAATTTTGCCGCGGAGAAAACGCACGTAAACATCAACAGCGTTAGTTTCCCCTGTAAAATCAAAGCCCCAGACATTCTCCAGCAGCGCTTCCCGCGAAACGACCATTCCCTTATTTTTGAGCAGATAGTGCAGAAGATCAAATTCCCGTTTTGTCAGGTCGATAGGTTTCCCCTCCATCGTAACCTTATGACGGCCGGTATCCAGCAACAGGCCGGAGGCGGACAATACTTCTGCATTTTCAATTGTTGTTTTGCGCAGGGCGGTGCGGATTCGGGCCAATAGCTCCTCAATGGCAAAAGGTTTCGTGATATAATCGCTCGCTCCGCTGTCAAGTCCGAAAACTTTATCCATCACACTGTCCCGAGCTGTCAGCATAATGATAGGAACTGAGGAGGTTCGGCGAAGTCTGCGCAGGACCTCCATGCCGCTTAATTTTGGCAGCATAACATCTAACAAAACAAGGTCGAACTCGCCAGTTTCGGCGAGTTCAAGCCCTGTTCTGCCATCGAAGGCCTTTGTTGTGATATAGCCCTCATAGCCGAGCTCCAGCTCGATAAAGCGGGCAATTTTTTCCTCATCCTCGATAATCAATATTTTAGAACTCATGAAACCTCACGTCATTTCTCGAATTTTCTAGAGACTTAGATGTTAATAGATTTCTTGAGATTTTCGGCAGCGTCGGCTGCGCTATCCATTGCCCTATTGACAGTATTATTGCCTAAGTCAGGCCCATTGAAGCGATAGTGTAAACCGAAGAAGAGCCCGATGATAAGAAGGGGAATGGTAACCCAGAAAGCGAAGATCAGGAGCAAGCCGAGTACCGTAACCGGGAAAGAGCCTTTGACTTCCTCTCCCTTAAGCACTTCAAAGGAATTGGCATTTCCCTTGCGGATAATTTTCAGGCAAAATTCCCCGACTTTTTTTATAACGGAGAAAAAGGTTTTTCCGTTGTGACAATGATGATGTTGGTGATAATGCTGCTTTCCCCAACAATTGTCTTGATAAGCCTCGGCATTGGGGTCAATCGTTTTTTCACTGCTGTAATAACCGCCTCCGGTCGGGGCAGAAACCTTTCCCTGTTTTTCCAAATAGATAATGGCATCCAGCAAATCTCCATTTGCTGCATCGAGGGCAGCTTTGGCTTCTTCATAACTAATATTTGCCATCGTACATAATTTTTCGACTTGTTCCAGGGTTGTCATTTTAAGAATTCCTCCTTGTTTTCTGTTAGAATACCTCTTTGTAACATTTCAATGTGTGTTCTGGTGCCGCAACTGACTATGTTTGTATTCTAACCTCGAAAACTTCAAGGATAATTTGATAAAAATTAAAATTTGATTAAAAAATTAAAGTGCTGGACTTGCAGATGTCTAAAAAATCGCTGGTAAGATCAGCTCATATAAATACTATCAACGAAGTCTATTTTGTCAATAGTACACTAAAGTATGCGTCTTCCTTTTTCGCCTTTGAAATTGTAACTATTGGTTCTAAATGAGCGTAACCTACTGTGCAGAATCCTTTTATCCAATCGTAAGATTCCCGCTTCCTGTCTTCAAGTGGGAGTGGCCCCCATACCTAGCTTCGGTGGGGGTAGAGTCCATCCTTTAGCTGAACGAGTTCACTCTTTGTTAGAGCAGGCAGTGATATCCGTGAGTATATTAGTTTATGGCTCACATTGGGGAATTGTTTGAGAATCACTGTTCTCGCAAATGTTGCTTTAATCAAAGAGAAAGGAGGGGTGGAAGATGAATGGAATTGACTGTGCTACTAGGCTGAATTTGACAAATGTTCAAAGCTTAAAAATATCGGGAGTTTTAGCGGTTGGACGATACCTTGGCTACAAACAAGGTTGGACGAAATCGTTGTCTCCTGATGAAGTTCAATTAATTTTTGTGGCCGGGTTAGACATCTTTCTTATTTGGGAGTCCAATCCGATCAACAGGAGTTACTTCACCTATGACCAAGGAGCAGCTGATGCCAAACAAGCTGTGATTGAGGCTGAGTTTCTCAGTGCTCCCAAGGGTGCGGCAATCTATTTTGCAGTTGACTATGATGCTCAAGCCGGAGATATGTCCTCTATCCAAGACTATTTCAATGGAGTGAAGGATGGATTAGGCGGTCAGTTTCTAACGGGAGTCTATGGATCTTATGCGGTCATGAATGGTATTCTGGCAGATAAATATTTTCAAACCTATGCCTGGTCCAATGGTCAAAAAGCGCCAAACCATATTTATCAATATAATAACAATATTTATTTGGCAGGTGTATTTGTCGATCAAGATTATGTGAATGAAGACGCAGGCTTATGGAAGAGGAGTGACAATATGGGCTTAGATATAGCGGTCTTATTATATACAAAGGAAGACTTTTGGGCAGGAAACGACGTAGCTGTTAAAAATGGAAATTGTGCTTTATTTGTGAGACCGGACGATCATTCTGTCCCCAAGACTGCTATGAGCGCAGCAACACTGATTGTTGTCGGCGGACCTACGACGGGGCATCCAAACGAGGTGCTTCTGAGCGGCAATGACAAGTATGACACAGCTGCAGCAGTAAAAAAATATTTAGGCTAAGATCTAAAAATGTTTAACCTACTCTTTACAGCCCCTTCACGGAAAGGTAACTTTCAGGGTTTATTATAAGGGTAACAACACACGTCATTTTAACCCCTCCATGCTGAGGGGGCTTTTTTTGCATAGTTGTATATTAGAAGATGTTCTTTAGGTTTAACATATTTTTTAATTAAAGTTCATGGAACTATAACAAAAATAATCTATGATAAAGGCAAGAGCTTAAGGTTTTGAGACCGAAGCAAACAAAAACCTGTTATCCGCTAAGCGGTTAACATATTCTCACTTTTCTTCCGTCGTCCTTCCTTTACTCCCCTCACCATGAGGGGCTTTTTTTTGCCCAAGATAAGTTTTATTATTGAATGCCTTGCCTGTGAACCTTTGTATTATTACTCTTACGAAATGAAGCTGGTAAAGGGTAATACTAAGCTATTAGAAAAAATCTCTTTAGCTTATATTGACTTGCATAAAAAATATATTTACAATATATAATATTATTATATATATCATAGTTGTATATATAATAATTATACGTATATAAAACTATGAGGTAAGGTGAGCAATTTATGGCAACTGTTAATAAAACTAAATATGCACTTCTTGGTGTTTTAAACATAATGCCTTGTTCTGGATATGACATTAAAAAGTTCTGTGATTCTTCTATATCCCATTTTTGGAATGAAAATTATGCACGGATTTATCCTGTACTAAAGGAGATGGAGAAAGAAGGGCTGGTTGTTAAGAAAACGGAACAAACCGAAGGAAGACCCCTGAAGAATGTTTATTCGATCACTGAAGCAGGTAAACATGAATTGGATGCCTGGCTTTTGGAACCGGTTCAAAGCATCATGGGGAGGAATGAGCTTCTTCTCAAATTATTCTTTTCCTCCGAAGTGCCTCAGGAAAATATCATCGAGAAGCTTGAGGAAGAAAAAGTAAAGCACGAGAAACTTATCGCTGACTATTTGCAGATGGAAGAAATTCTGAAAGCAGATGAGCAGGTAAAAAACAGCAAAAATCTTCCGCTTTGGCTCGCGACCCTTAGTTGTGGAAGATACAATTCTGAGGCAAGGATTAAATGGTGCAGGGAGACGATAAAATCCCTGACAAATAACTTCGCTATTGAAGGAGATTGACTATGATGCCATGTTTCCGGGATGTATTAGAAAATAAAAATCCACAGAAGAGCGTAATAAGGATTAAAGGAGGGTGTGGGCTATGAAGGTGCTGATACTCAATGGAAACCCGAAAGCAGAGAACGAGAGGTTCGAGGAATACATTCAAGAGTTAGCTCTTGATTTGAAACAGAATGGTCATAATACCATTGTGTTAAATCTAAAGGAAATGGAAATAAACCGTTGTATTGGTTGTTATTCTTGTTGGCTAAAAACCCCCGGTAAATGTATTTTTAACGATGATGATCCCCAAATATTAAAGGAATATTTGAAAGCGGATTTGGTACTATTTGCTTCGCCTATTATTATGGGTTTTATCAGTAGTTTGTTGAAACGTGTACAAGAACGATGCTTGCCCCTGGTGCTTCCGTTTTTGTATGTTAAGAACGATAGAATGCAGCATATATCCAGGTATGAGAAGTATCCGGCAATTGCCTTGCTTCTTGATCATTCGGAAGATTATGATCAGGTCAGCGCCGAAATCATAGAAAAGGTCTTCCGAAGCAGCAACAGTCGTAAGTTTCTTTTTACGAAAACGATGAACAATAGTCCTGAGGAGGTCGCTTATGCAATTAACAGTATTTAACGGATCACCAAAGCTTGGGAAAAGTAATACAGAGCTGATGGTGAATGGGTTTCTTGAAGGTTTTGAGAAGACACCGGGTAATGGGTCCAGGGTGTTTAAACTTAATCACTTAAAATCTGTGAAGGAAGCTGTAAGCATAATTCAAGAGTCGGAGTATATATTGCTGGCCTTTCCTTTGTATTCTTATTCCATGCCGGCAGGGGTTAAGGAATTGATTGAAGAACTGGAACCTTTATGTGGGAATTGCGGCAATAAGAAGATAGGATTTCTAGTGCAATTTGGGTTTAGAGAGGCCATACACGCTCGGGCATTGGAGAAATATCTTGAGAAGGTAACATCTCTCTTAAACGGGGAATACTTAGGAACCATTATTAAAGGCGGGTGTGACGGACTGGCGAAAGAATTAAATTCTTCCCGCACAAAAAAAGTGCTGAATGGAATCTTTGACATCGGCAAAGTCTTTGGAGAAACAGGCAAGTTCAGTCGGGACCTTCTGGATCAATATTCCAAGCCTGAGACTCAGACGATGCTTTCAAGAATCATGATGAAATCCTTTGTCAAGCTTGCCAATAAGTATTACTGGGGAGCGGAGCTTAAGAACAATGGCGTATTTGAAGAAAGCTATGCCCAGCCCTATAAACAAGACTGATTGCAACTGCTCTCCCTGGATGTTTCCCTTTAAAATATTCAATACGCTGAAAGTCAGATTGGTTAATTTTGACAATCTGACTTTTCTTTATAACTTTATATCTATTCCTGGAATAGATGGGGCGTTATCTATAAATTTAAAAACCGACTCGTAAGAGCCGGTGTAGGGACTAGCTGTTAAGCAATTTAGACTTTACCCGGTTCAAAAGGTTACTAGCGGTATCACATACCCCGACAGCCCCAAATCCAATTAATAACCCTTCGAGGAGACGTTCCTTTATAGTGCCATGTAAAAGCAAAAAACTGCTGATAAGGCCCAAAGGAATCGCAAAGAGATGGGCTGTTATTCGGCTAACTCCATATTTCTCGAAAGTTTCTACGATACTATAAACAATTACTATAAGGACACTGATGTCTAACATTATCCTCACCCTATCAAAGAGTATATCTAGTCCATCATATGCTCCGATAGGTAAAAGTGTGGACTGCTTTTTCACACATGAACTGTTTGTTTTCTGGGAGTAAGATTCGTCTTTAGCTGCTGGTGTTTGGAAGCAACATGGTTCAGGTAAAGCGACAACAGGAAAGCGCAGCTTACGAAACCTAAGATTAGACTAATCACGCCCCCCCAGCCAAATGCTTGCCAGAAGGTACCGCCGACGGTTCCGCCCGTACTCGAACCTGCATAATAGAAAAAGAGATAGAGCGATGAGGCTTGGGCTTTGTCACGAATGGCTTGGTGGCCAACCCAGCTGCTGGCGATGGAATGACTGCCAAAAAACCCAAAGGTGAGGAATGCAATCCCGAGAATTTTAATGGCCAGAGATGTCTGTAGGGTGAGACAAGCTCCTAAAGCCATAAGCAATAATCCAATCCAAAGCATTTTGTTTCGGCCGTGCATATCTGCCTGACGGCCCATCCAAGTGGAACTAAACGTGCCGACAATATATAAGATGAAAATAAAGCCAACAATTGTTTGACTCAGGGAATAGGGCGGGGCCATTAATTGAAAGCCGATATAATTATAAAGTGTTACAAAACTTCCTAAAATAAAAAAGGCAATTCCATATAGACAAAGAAGGCTGGGATCTTTCAGATGGTCAATCATGGATTTTGTCAGCATTTTAATTTCCAGTGGGCGTGGTTGGAAATGTTCTGATGGCGGCAAGAGATAGCAGAAAAGCAAACTGGCCAGAACGCTTAAAATCCCAACGGTGCCAAGAGCCACCCGCCAATTGAAGAAATCAGTCAGGATTCCAATAATAATCCGGCCGCTCATCCCGCCAACTGAGATTCCGCTGATATAGAGCCCCATGGCAATTCCTAAGTCCCCACGTTCAATCTCTTCGCTGAGATAAGCCATGGCTACAGCGGGCAAACCTGCCAGAACGATGCCCTGAAGAACGCGAAAGAGAAGAAGCATATGATAATTTGGGACGAAAGCAGTGAACATGGCTAAAACCGAAGCCGAAACGAGAGAAAAAATCATCAGCGGCTTACGCCCTTTGACTTCTGACAAGGATCCAACAAAAAGCATACTAATGGCCAGAGCCATGGTTGTTAAAGAAAGGGATAAACTTGCTATTGCCGGGGAGATATGAAATTCCCGGGAAAACACTGGCAGTAGTGGTTGTGTACTGTACATAATGGCAAAGGTATTAAAACCACCGAAAAACATGGCTAAGGTTGTTCTGCGAAAGGTCTTTGTTCCTTTCTTAATGTAAGGCATCTCATTCATGAAAGTTCACTCCAATAATTATTTCGCTTACTTATCCTACACCTTGACACCTTATTACGTCTAATTTATAATTTGCATTAAATTAATAACTATCAGTAATGAATAATAAGACAGTAATTTAGATGATTTCGGAGAGGCAATTTTCATGGAATGGACACAATTTCAATACTTTCAAGTTGTAGCTCAACTGCAGCACTTTACGAAAGCCGCAGAAACCTTGAATATTTCCCAGCCGGCGCTGAGTCGCTCGATTGCCAGACTTGAAGAAGAACTGGGTGTTCCCTTGTTTGAACGACAGGGACGCACAGTAGTTCTAAATGGCTATGGCAGAATCTTTCTTAATCGAGTGAACCGCGCGATTCAGGAAGTTACTTTAGGACAGCAAGAAATTCAGGATTTGATTGATCCTTCCCAAGGCAGCGTTTCTTTGGGATTCATTCATTCTCAGGGTTCAAATCTTGTTCCGGATTTATTAGGCACCTTTCACAAAAATTTTCCGGGTATTCGCTTCATGCTTTATCAAAATTTAACAAATCAAGTCATAGATCAATTAGAGACCGGGGATATTGATTTCTGTTTTTGTTCCCAGCCTTTGGCCCATGAAAATGTCCATTGGATTCAGCTGTTCACCGAAGAGATTATTCTAATTGTCCCTCGTGAACATCCTCTAGCCCAACGAAAGACGGTAAAACTCGCAGAGTTGTCGGAAGAGCCCTTCATTGCTTATAAAAAAGAATTATCTTTAGGCGAGATCACTGATCGGCTTTTTCGAGAAGCAGGAATTACCCCCAAGGTAACTTTTGAGGGTGAAGAGATTGGAACGATTATGGGATTAGTGGCGGCAAAACTTGGGATTGCCCTTATTCCCAAGGTCAAGGCCTTTGATATGAGCGGACTATCCCAAGTCCATGTGTCAGCACCTCTATGCCAGAGGGTCATAGGAATGGCCTGGGTCGAGGGACGATACCTTTCACCTGCCGCCAAGCGTTTCAAAGAATTTGTGATGGAGCATTTTCTCCATGAAAAATAAGTTCCCTTGATAGAAGCTTAAGGGAGAGAAAAGATCTCCCTTAAACCAACAGACGGATCTAAAAAGATCCGTCTGTTGGTTTTAAGCTGTCATTGACGATTACTGCACCATAATGCTGCAAGCGAGAAAGCGAGACGCTGGAGTCCGCCGAAAGAACAACTCCTGCTCTCCCGGGATAATATCTTAGGAATTGTTCAATGATTTCTGGAGACTTGGCTTTAATCATCACCGGTTTTCTAATAAATGATCCAAATTGGCCGGCGAAATCCTCAAGATCAAAGGTTTCTTGGATATTCCCAAAGTCCAGCAGGAGGTAATCAAAAGCATCGGACCGGCATTCGCGGGCTAAGCCAGAGAAGTTACCATCAATTACTGAAGTCATCTCTTCTTGAGATAGCCTTTTAACTGTGTGTTCCTGGTCAGGGGAAAGTACGAGATGATTAAAGGCTGACGCAAGGGCTGGCGCGGATTTTAGGTTGATTTCCGGGATTTGGAGACTGGTAAGAGATTTTCTTAGTTCGCGAATAAATTCCGGAGTAGTTCCGCAGCATCCGCCAATAAGCCGGACGCCATTTTCCAGATAGTCTTTAGTATAGGAGGCAAATTGTTCCGGTGTTTGACGATAAACCAGCTCTTCCTTGATGAGCTCCGGCATGCCGGCGTTAGGTTTTACGCAAAGAGGAACGGAGGCAACAGAATACATCCGTTTTATAGGTTCAATTAAACTTTCCGGACCACCTGAGCAATTTGCCCCAACGATTGAAGCACCGAGGGACTGGCAGACGATGGCACAGGCTTCCGGTGAATTACCAAAGGTTGTTCGTCCATTGGCTTCAAAGGTCGCCGAAGCAATAATTGAAAGTTTTGTTGTTTCTTTTGCTGCCAAAATGGCCGCCCTTAATTCATTTAAATCAATAAAGGTCTCAAAGTTCACAAGGTCTGCTCCGGCATCTTCGATGGCTTTTAAGGATTCTTGGAAGACGTTGTAAGCCTCATCAAAACTTAAATCACCGGCAGGTTCCATAATTGAACCGGTAGGGCCCAACGATGCAGCTATATAGGTTTGGCTGCCAACAGTCTCCCGTGCTAATTTAACGCCTGCTGCCACAAGTTCAGAGGTTTTGTCCCCCAGGCCATGTTTGCCCAGAGTTATTTTGTTGCCCGGAAATGTATTGGTTTGAATTATGTCTGAGCCGGCTTGCTGATATTCGGCATAGAGATTTTTCACAACATCCGGATGCGATAAATTCCACTCTTCGGAAGCCTCATGTCCGCTTAGGCCTTTCTTTTGGAGCATAACTCCTTTAGAGCCATCATATAATAAAACCCTTTCTTGAATTGATTTCAGAAAGTCATGCAAGGATTTAACCCCCTTCATAGATTAAATTTACTGTCATCAATAACCTCAATACTAACTAAAATTGCCTCTTTAGGCAACTAATATTTGATCCAATCGTAAGATTTCCACTTCAAGTGGAAGTGGCTCCCATTTAAACGAGTTCACTCATTTTTTGACTCGTTATATTCGCTCCAACTTAATAATAGTTTCATCAGAAAAGGTCACGATGGATCCGGTAATTTTCGTTGGACTTTCATGTTGTCTCTATAAAATTGCTGAAGAGGAAGACTAGGTTATCTAATCTTCCTCTTCTAAATTTAGACTCTAATTATTAAATTATTGTAAACTTTCCGGCTTATCTCCGTTTCTTGTTACGCAGCAAGCGCGAGCTGAAGAAAACTATTCAGATAGCTAAAACGAACTTGTTGATCAGGATTTATCATTGTTAGCAAACGCTGCTGCTGATGTTACTAAAATAGAGTTTCCAAAAGCGAAATAAGCAATCCTTAAAGCTTCGGCGATCTCAGCATCACTAGTCCCTTGGGCCCTTAGTTGATTGGCAATCGATGATACTCCTTGACCCGCCCCATGAGCAGCATCCAAAGCGAGAGCAATCAATAGTTTTGTCTTTTGATCCAAAGCCCCCGGTGCCATTGCTGATGCAAAAACCTTTTCAATCGCCTGAGCAAAGTCCGGATCACTGGTTTCTAAAAACTTTAGATAGATAGGTAGTGACATGAAAATGCCTCCTTTATGTGTTTGATTTTAATTAGTTTATCACAGAACTGGAGGAAGCCATAATAAGTTTGAACCCCTTTGTTATCCCCTAAAATAAGAACGAGTGTCGGAAAAGGGTATCCGTTATTTATCGAATCGTAAGACTCCCCCTTCAAGTGGGAGTGTTTCCCATACCTTGCTTCGGTGGGGGAGTCCATCCTTCAGCGCGATAGAATTTGTTATGGCTTAGGCGCTTTCGGCGAAAGTGTCCACAGGACACTTTCGTCACCGAAGCCCCGATGTTCAGCTTTAGCTGAACGAGTTCACTGACACTTCAGTTTTAAAAGTGTTCCAAACAAGGCTTCAAATCATGTTATCGACATCAAATGAGATATTAACCGAGTATTAGTAAAATTAATCACGACTACATTGACAGATTAAAGGTCAAAGACTATACTTTGCAGGACTACCTAACGTTTGGTAGGCAATTAGTCAGGAGTGTTGCTGCAATGGAAACAAAGAAAAGACTTATGGATTCTGCCTTCAAATTGTTTGCTTATAAAGGAAACGAGTTTTCCTTATCCGAAGTGGCAAGTGAAGTCGGGATACAAAAAGCCTCTATTTATGCTCATTTTGCCAGTAAAGAGGAGCTGTTGTATGAGGTGATTGATCAAGAGATCAATCAATATTTTTTAGAAATCAATGAGCACTATCGGGATTTGAAAAGCATGTTTTTTATGATTTTGAATTATTACGATAGATCTCAAACGAAGCTGTATTTTTGGAAAAGGTTGCTTTTGTTTCCGCCGCAAGCCTTTGCGCAAACGTTGATTGCCAAAATACATACCTTATCTGAGGAGCGCTTTCAAATCGTCAAAGATATCATTCGGGCCAATATGAAGGAGGGGATTATTCGCAATCAAAATCCGGAAACAGTGGCAATTTCCTATATGGCTTTGATTCATGGCATCTTATCAAGCGTCATTATCTATCAAGCTGAAAATGTTACAGTTCATTTGGAAGAGATTTGGGAAAATTTCTGGAAGGGGATTTGCTAAGTACCAAGAGAAAATCCGTAAATTTTTGGAGGTCTAATTATTCATGGAGCTATATGTGCGCAATTTATTTTTGATGTCTGTTTTATTGTATGTACTGGGTGCCGCTGCTTCGGCTCTTATCTATTTCTTCAGGAAACCGGATAAAACCGGTATGACCGGCAGCTTCTTGGTAAATGCCTTCTGTATTGTCGCTTCCGGTCTGGGAGGAGCAGCTGCTGTGGCTAAAATTCTGTTTGCAGTTAACCCTCTTGAACTGATTAACCTATCGTCCGCCATCCCGTTCATATCTCTAGAGATGAACCTGGATAACCTTTCGGCGTTCTTTGTTTTGGCCCTATCTGTCTTAGTGTTCAGCGTTTCCATCTATTCTATCGGCTATCTTTCCCATTACAACGGAAAAAGAAATATTGGACTTTTTAATTTGTTATATACAATGTTTATTCTTGCGATGATCGGAGTCCTGACTTCAGCCAATACAGTTTGCTTCTACATATTTTGGGAAGCCATGTCTCTGTTTTCCTACTTTTTAGTAGTTTTCGAAGCAGAGAAAGAGGAAAACACCAAAGCAGGGACAGTGTATATCGTCATGACTCATATAGCCACAGCCCTGCTCCTCATTGGGTTTGTTATCATTTATAGTTATACAAAGTCCTTTGCGTTAAACGCAAACACGATGGCAATCCCTGGGATAGTTAAAAATATTGTGTTTGTGCTCTTCTTGATTGGTTTCGGAACGAAGGCTGGTGTTATCCCGCTGCATATTTGGCTGCCTCACGCCCACCCGGCGGCCCCCAGCAATGTTTCGGCGCTGATGTCGGGCATCATGATTAAGACGGCAATTTATGGACTGGTTCGTTTTGTGCTGTGTTATCTGGGTATCCAAAATACCTGGTGGGGAATTGTGATCTTAATTCTCGGCGTTCTGTCTGCCGTTCTCGGCGTGGCCTATGCCTTAATGGAGCATAACATCAAGCGGCTTTTAGCTTTTCACAGCGTGGAAAATATCGGGATTATCCTGATCGGCTTGGGTGTTTCTTTTATCGCCTTTGCCCAGCATCATCAAATTGTCGGCGGGCTGGCCCTGACGGCCGCTCTTTTGCATACCTTTAACCATACATTGTTTAAAGGCGGTTTGTTTCTCGGTGCCGGTGCTATTCAATATGCAGCCCATACTAAAAATATCGAGGATTTAGGCGGCCTCATTAAAACAATGCCGCTTACAGCCTTGTTTGTCCTGTGTTTTTCGCTGGCAATATCGGCTATTGTTCCATTCAATGGCTTTGTCAGTGAATGGCTGACCTATCAATCGCTTTTTGCTAATATCCTTCCGGAACATATCGGACTTAATTTCTTAGCTGTTTTAGCTGTGGCAGCACTTGCTTTGACAGGGGCTCTGGCTGCAGCCTGTTTTGTCAAACTTTTCGGCATATCTTTTTTAGGTCTGCCCCGAAGCGAGCAAGCAGCTAAAGCCCAAGACGTTCCGGCAACGATGACGCTAGGGATGGGAATACTTGCAGCCCTCTGTCTGGGCATTGGCCTTTTTCCATTAACGATGATTAAGCTTTTGGACAAGGTCGTTTTTAGTGTAGGCGGCGGTTCCATCTACGGTCAGCTTCAAGGAGGGTTTATGCTGGCCTATTACCCGTTAACGATCTCAGTCAACAGCATATCTCCCCTTGCTTTTATCCTCGCTTTGGGTGCCATCATTCTTCTTGCGCTCATCGTGATTAGAATTGTGGGCGGAAAATACATCGAACGTCGATATGGGACTTGGGATTGTGGCTTTGAGGCTTTGAATTCCCGCATGCAGTATAGTGCTACAGGTTTTTCTAAACCGATTAAGATTGTCTTTAGGGCCTTATTCAGACCGGTCCGCAAAACGATTGTCGAAGGGGATTCGATGTATCATCCGGAATCGATCATGTATTCCACCACGGTTACTTCGATTTTTGAAGATTACCTGTATGAACCTCTTTATAGGGCGCTTCTCAGGTTTTCCAAGAGGACAAAGTTTAGAGTTCAGACCGGCAGTATTCACAACTATCTCTTGTACATTTTTGCACTGGTCTTGTTGTTAATGTTATATAACCGCTTTGCTTAAGGATTAAAGTTTGTTAGGAAGGGGGAGATTGCGCAGTGAACAGTATTGTTTACCTCTTGATTCAATTATTAGTCATTTTACTCGTTGCACCTTTCGTTAATGGATTGATCAAAAAGGTTAAGGCCTTGAGCCAAAAAAGAAAAGGTGCTTCAGTTTTGCAGATGTATTTTGATCTATACAAGCTCGTTAAAAAGAAGCCCGTCGTTTCGAACATTTCTTCGTGGATTTTTCATGTGACTCCCTATATTGTCTTTGCGACAGCCCTGGCTGCGGCCCTGCTTGTTCCTGTTTCGACGAAGATTCTGCCGCCGCAAATTCCTGGAGATTTTATTATGGTTGTTTCCATCTTGGCCCTCGGCAGGTTTTTTCTGATGATTGCAGCTCTGGACACGGCAAGTACCTTTGGCGGAATGGGCAGCAGCAGGGAGGCCATGATTTCTGCGCTCATTGAACCGTCTATCCTGATCTCGATGTTCACGGTTGCCCTTATTTCCCGCTCAACCTCGCTGCCTCAGATCATGGAAACAGTTCAGAAAGTTGGGCTTCCCTTAGCCCATCCGGTCTATATCATGGTAGGCCTGGCCTTATTAATTATTATCCTTGCCGAGACCTGCCGCATACCGGTTGATGACCCGGCAACACATCTGGAATTAACAATGGTTCATGAGGCAATGATTCTGGAGTATTCTGGGAGACATTTGGCTCTATTAGAATACGGTGCCGCAGTAAAACAGCTTGTTTTTATGACTTTGTTTGTGAATATTTTAATCCCCCAAGATCAGATGATTGGGTTCATGGGTTTGGGGGCTCTGATCCTTTCACTTCTTATTTATTTACTAAAGGTCATCCTGCTGGCTTTGGCCATGGGAATTATTGAGGTTAATACGGTAAAATTAAAACTTTTCAGCATTCCTAATCTGGCCGCCCTGTCCTTTATTCTTGCATTTTTAGGTGTTTTACAGTTTTTGATCCTGGGAGGTAAGCATGTCTAATTTGGCTGTGAATTCTAATTTGTTAGAAACTCTATCGGTCTTAATCTTATTATCTTCCTTCGTCCTGATGGCTAATAAAAGAATCAATTCCTACATTAAAACCTTTCGGATTCAGTCGTTCCTGATAGCTTTAGCCGCCGGCATCATGGGGCTCCGAAGTCTGATGAGCGAGGGACGGTGGGATTTTCTGGTGGTGTGCCTGCTCATCATGATCCTCAAGGTTCTTTATATTCCTAACATGTTGAACAAAACTTATAAGAATGTCAGCTACAAAGTTGAAAAAGACTTCATTTTAAATATTCCTATCCTCGTCCTGCTCTGCTGCGGACTCGTTGTGTTTTCTTACTTCACCTTGTCAGGGGTTGACGGGATTAGTCAGGACGTTTTAAACATGCAGCTTGTCAACTCGGTCTCTGTGATTTGGATTGGTCTATTATTTATGATCAGTCGTAAGAAAGCGATCGGCCAGATCATCGGCTTTTTGGTCATCGAAAACGGTCTTTATATCACCGCGATGTACTCAACTCAAGGGATGCCCTTTATCGTTGACCTGGGGATCTTTATTGACCTTCTTACCTTTGTGTTGATTATGGGTGTTATGACGTTTCGTATCAATGAAAAATTTGACTCCATTGATACAGATCAACTGAATAACCTGAAAGGATAAGATATAAAGATGGGCATTTTACTCCTGATCGTACCTTTAATTGCAGTTCTGTTGTTATTAACCGTCAAACAAAGCCAATTCCGGCATGCCATAAGCGTTGGGGCTTCAAGTTTGCTGCTGATCCTGGCCTTAAGACTGAATCGTGAGGTGCTGCTTCACGGCAGTGTCCAATACGCTTCTTACGGCGGCTTCTTCTACGTCGATGCTTTAAGCATGATTGTTTTGGATATTGTATTGATCATTGGTTTTATGGCAGCCATTTTTACGCCAGGTTATTTAGAGGCGGAGATTAAGCACGATAAAATTAGACGGGAAAGACTGGGCCTCTATTATAGTCTGATGTATACCTTCATTTTTACAATGGTACTCGCTTTAACGGTAAAAAATATGGGTCTGATGTGGATTGCTATTGAGGCTACAACCTTATCTTCAGCATTTTTAGTCGGGTTTTATAATGATAAACATGCTTTGGAGGCTGCCTGGAAGTATGTGATTCTCTGTTCGGTGGGAATTGCCATAGCCTTACTGGGGATCATCCTGCTTCATCTCTCCTCGGCCGGTGTTCTGAACAGCAGCTCATTTTTAGACTGGACTGCTCTATATGCTAAGGCAGCTTCGCTGAAAAGTTCTGTTTTACGACTGGCCTTTATTTTTATTCTGATTGGTTTTGGCACGAAAGCCGGTCTTGCTCCGATGCATAACTGGCTTCCCGACGCTCATAGTCAAGCCCCTTCTCCAATCAGTGCCCTGCTGTCTGGGGTCCTCTTGAACACTGCGCTGTACGGAATCATTCGTGCGGCAGTCATTGTCAATCATAATCAGGGAAGCAGCACTTTTACCGGAAGGCTTCTCATCGGTATTGGAATTTTATCCATTGCCACGGCGGCCGTCTTCATCCTTACCCAAAAAGACTACAAAAGACTCCTGGCCTATTCCAGTATCGAACACATGGGAATTATTGTTGTTGCCATGGGGTTATACTCTCCCTTGTCTGTTTTCGGAGGGCTTATGCACATGATCAACCACTCTCTGACCAAATCAATGCTGTTTTTTTCATCGGGCAATATTTTACAAAAATATGACACCAAACAGATTTCCAAGCTCAAGGGAGTCCTGAAAATAATGCCGGTAACGGGGACGGTCTTCCTGCTGGGCTTGTTTGCCATTGCCGGTACTCCGCCTTTCAGTGTCTTTGCCAGTGAGTTCAGCATTGTGGTTGCTGTATTTAACGGACCCTACAAATGGGTTGGGGTAATTTTTGTCTTGCTATTGGCCGCAGTATTTGCCGGGATTGCCGTAACGTTACTGAAGATCTTTTACGGTGAGCCGGGTGATGAGAACTTGCAGGCCGGTGAAGTAAATCTTCCGGGGACCGTTTGTCTGGTCATTCTGCTGGTTGGCATTGCAGTCAGCGGACTTTATCTGCCGGGAGATCTAAAAGAACTTATCACAAAGGCTCAAGGTATCATTCTTGGAACATAGGCGTATGAGGGGAAGAGGAGGGCACGAATGGTGATGACATCGAACTTAAAAGGGAATCTTGAGAGTAAATTTTCTCTCAGGTTTTTTTCCGGCCAACAATTTTCAGAGATCGCCTTTCCACTGACTGCGAAACGATCAACTAATAATCCCCAAGTCACATTGGGTACTGATAAAGATAATTGGCAGCATGTCAGCTTCAGCGATCACGACGATAAATTTTCGCAGGAACAGGATAATGTCTATTATCTTGAAGCACCTTTGGAAAAAATCAAAGAGATTTGCTGCTATATTCAGGAACTTGGCTGTCCGCTCGTCTTAATGTTCGCCAATGACGAACGAAGTTTCCAAGCGGGCTATGCCGTATATTATGTCTTTGCGGTTAGAGAAGAGGGAATGCTTCTAGTGATCAAAACTAAAGCAGACCCAGAAACTATGGAGATACCCTCGATTAGCAATCATGTCCACGCTGCCTCAGGGTATGAACGTGAAATTCAGGACTTGTTCGGAATTGTGCCGGTTGGGCATCCCGATGCTAAACGACTCGTCTTTCACGGCAATTGGCCCCAAGGAGCGTATCCTCTGCGCAAGGATTTTGCTCTTGGGCAAAAGCCGGATTTTGCTCGGGAAAAAATCCGCTTTCAGGAAGTAGCGGGCGAAGGTGTTTATGAGATCCCCGTCGGTCCGGTACACGCCGGGATTATCGAGCCCGGTCACTTCCGGTTTAGTGTTGCGGGTGAACCGATCATCAATCTCGAAGCGCAGTTGTATTATGTTCATAAAGGGATTGAAAAATTAGCTGAAGGTCAAAGTATGGAAAAGTGCCTATTCATTGCCGAACGGATCTCAGGGGATGAGACTTTTGCCAATTCGTTGGCCTACTGTCAGGCGATTGAAGAAATCTCTGAGACGAAGATTCCTCCTAGAGCAGCCTATACCAGAGTTCTCTTTGCTGAACTGGAGAGACTCACCAGTCACTTAGGTGACCTTGGCGGAATTTGTCTCGACGCAGGTTACGGTTTTGCCAACTTTCAGTTTCAAATGATGAGAGGCTGGGCCTATTCCGTCGCTGATGAACTCTGCGGTATGCGGTTTTTAAGAAGTGTCAATAAATTGGGCGGAGTCAGAAAGGACTTCGTCTCCGGTAAGGAAGCTAAGCTGATTGAGCTGCTGTTAAACATTCGTTCCGAACTTGAAGACACCGTGACTATTATCAAATCGAACAGTATGTTTATCGACAGAGTTGAAAACACAGGCATCCTGGAAACCAAAATAGCTGCGGATCTGAATGCTGTCGGACCGGGAGGACGAGCATCAGGGATACGTTACGATGTTCGCAAAGCGTTCCCCTATGCGGCTTATCCAAACTTGGAATTTAAGGTCCCGGAACACAACAATGGTGATATCAACTGCAGGATGAATACCAAAATTGAAGAGAGCTTTGAAGCGATTAACTTAATGATTCAGGCTATTGAAGGGATGCCTGTGGGGAAAGTTTGTGAACCAATCACGGAGGTCAAACCCTATAGGTTCGCTTTCGGGTTAACCGAAGCTCCGCGAGGCGAAAATATTCACTGGGTGATGACCGGAGAGCATAATACCCTTTATCGGTATAAAATCAGAACTCCTTCCTTTTGCAACTGGCCTGCTCTCTGCCATGCTGTTAAGGGAAATATTGTCCCGGATTTTCCTCTGATTAATAAGAGTTTCAATCTTTCCTATGCCGGAAACGATTTATAGTGAATTTTAATATAAAGCAAGGAAGATAGATATGTTCAATACTTTGAAAAAAATTATCAAATATCCAAGGCTGACGCAGGATTATCCCAATAGAAGCCTTACTCCCGCTTCGTTTCTGGGCCAAACGGAGATAGATACGGCGAAATGTAATTTCTGCGGTGACTGTGCCTCACATTGTCCTTCTCATGCCATTGGCCTTGATAAAAGTGCCCGGAGCATTGGCATCGACTACGCAAAGTGTATCTTTTGTATTCTGTGCGAGGAGATTTGCCCGGTTGGTGCAGTCCAAACGACTAATAAATTTGAACTGGCCGTAAGGGATAAGGTAACGCTGAATAGTCATGCTTTATGTACTAATGCCTTAAGTGATACGCCTTTAAGTAATAAGAACAACGATGAATCTATTAATAAGACTGCTATAATTAAAGAAGATAATTTAGCAAACACCTCCTACGAAACTATTTGCAGCGATCTACAAGTAACTATCAAGAGGATTTTTGGCCGAAGTCTCCAAATCAGGGAGGTTGATGCCGGATCCTGTAATGGCTGTGATTACGAAATTAATGCTTTGAATAATCCTTTTAACGATCTGGAAAGGCTCGGGATAAGCTTTGTTGCCTCGCCGCGGCATGCCGATATGTTGTTGGTAACAGGAACCGGAACCAGAAATATGCAGCAGGCTTTGGTTAAAACGTATGAAGCAACGCCTGATCCCAAGCTTGTTGTCGCCGTAGGTGCCTGTGCCTGCAGCGGAGGAATTTTCAGAGATACTTATGCCACAAATAACGGCATTGATTCATTGGTACCTGTGGATGTCTATATTCCGGGATGCCCCCCGAGACCGCAGGCGATCATCTATGGAATCCTGAAAGCCATAGATAGAGTTAAATAAAGAGAGTTAATATAGAGAGAATTAAATAAAGAGAATTCAACAATTGGGTTTATCAATAATATAGAAAGAGCCATTGAAGAACGAAACGTTCATTCTTCAACGGCTCTTTTGTTCGATCAGGAATTATGACCATCGGTTAAATGCTTTTCTCGGTATAAGTGAGACCAACTTCACAGCCGCTCGGATTCGATGAAGCCGGATTTTCCCTTCCTCGTTTGATGTTATATGAATAGCATTTATTCAATCGTATGACTCCTATTTCTACAAGTGGGAGTGGTTCTATACCTTGCTTCGGCGGGGGTAGAGTCCATCCTTCAGCTGAATGAGTTCACTGCTGCGGCCGAAAGATTAAAACTCTGTTTAAATTCTTTCCTGATGTTTAAAACTTAATTTTCCTGGCGGCAGACAGAATAAAACTTAATCCCAAACTTAATAAGGAACAGATTAAAGCCAACTCTGAGAGAGCGACTATATAGGTAGTGTAATGGGTTACCTTCTCGATATAACCGTAGGTATTAAAACCCAGAGAGGTCCCGAGGATTGAAAGCATAAAGAGCATTAAGTAAAGAACAAGGAGTCCCTGAGCTGCTCCTTCAATGTCTGCCCAACTTAAGGCCATGTGAGATGAAATACAAATGGCAATGAACAAAAAAATCCAGAAATTTAGGCTTAATACATGATTTAGGGTAAAAAGACTCTTCATTAGAACAAGAGTGCCCTTGAAAAATTCTTTGAAAAAAGTCAGGTCGGAAGGTTGAGACAGTCCACTTGTTTTCCAATAAAGTTCAAAGGTCTTAAATGAATTTGGTAAGAAAAAGTGCAGACAAAGAAACAGAACGCCAATCCCGCTGAGGAGAGGTGCTATGCCAATGAAGAAATTGCCAACCGATTGATAGATACTCCTCCGATTATAGGAGTGAGAGACATACCCGAGGGTACCATTTGTGCGATTAATTTTTAGTAATTTCAGGTCGGTAATTTTATGACCAAAAATAAGGCACATTAAAGCATGTCCCAGTTCGTGCACCGGAGTGCCCAGCCAGGCAGTCGCCAAAATTCCTTTATAGCCAAAAGCAGCGAAGAAATTTTGGTTTGTTTTACGCTCCAGGATGCCTAATATCAGTCCGATGACAAGCAACGGTCCGACAAGACTGATTAATTCAAGGAAGCTGATTTTAAGGGCTCCGGCTAATAATTGTTCCATTTTAATCTCTCTCATAGTTCAATTTAATGTTTTCGGAAAACTTTAACTTTACAAGAATCCTAAACGAAATTCAATTAGGCTATATTTTTAGAGCTGCTCTTAGAGCGTTCTGTATACATGCTTTTTGCTTCAGGCCGTGTTGTTAAATAAACGCCTGAAATGACGATGGCCGCTCCTAGAAGTTTAAAGAGAGTGACAGATTCGCCTAAGATGGTCACAGACTGAATAATTGTAAAGATCGGTACCAGATTCACGAAAATAGCTGTTCGAGGGGCCCCAATCCGTTGAATTGCGACCATCTGAATGAGATAGCCCAGCACTGAGGCGAAGACACTCATATAGAGGATAGAAAGCCAGCCGCTGGCTGAGGTTGAAGCTAGATAAGCAGAAGGCTTTTCCCACAAGAAGAATGGGAAAGAAATGATAACGCAGATCAAAAAAGTATAAGCAGTTACCATCAGCGGAGATAAGTTATATCGTTTCATAAAACGGCGGCTGAGTAATGAATAAACAGCAAAACAACAAACGGCAACCAGCATAACAATGTCACCTTTATTGAAACGCATTTGAGAAACTAATTGCAGGTCTCCATTGGTAATGACAAAGAAAACTCCCAAAAACGATAAGATCAAACCCAATAACCGGGAGGGCGTTAATCGTTCAGCAAAGAACAATACGGCTAAAAAGGTTGTGACTATGGGATTCATAGCCCCGATAAGTGATGAATTTATAGCTGAGGTATATTTTAAGGATGTGAAAAATAAGGAGTGATAGCAAAATGTCCCGATGAAGCCGAGCAGAAGGAGCGGCAGCCATTGTTTTCCACGGGGTATGCGGTTGCCGGGCTCTCGGAGGTAGAGAATTGCGAAAATAAATGGTAAGGCAAAGAGAAAACGAAAGAATGTAAGGGCAAAGGGTGGAAATTCTCCTACGGCTATTTTACCGGTAATAAAAGCACCCGACCAAAAAATAGATGTCAGCACCATTAAAAGGTGAACCTTTTTATCAGACAATACCAGCGCTCCTCTCAAACTGACTTCAGATTCAAATAATAAACCAATTATAGACTAAGCTTGAAAAATATCAAGGAACGAGAAGCAAATAGTTGTTCATTGAGCGAGGCATTATTCTCGCCTTTGAGACAAATCAGCGGCAGAACTATTTTGTCAATTGATTGTTTGAGAGTATAATTAACTAACTAAAATAATCAACAGAGGGTGTGACTAGATACCATGAAAGTAATTGCTGTCAATGGAAGTCCAAGAAAAACATGGAATACTGCTACGCTATTACATAAAGCTCTTGAAGGTGCTGAATCGGTCGGAGCCCAAACGGAGATCGTACATTTATATGACTTGAATTTTAAAGGTTGTATCAGCTGTTTTGCTTGTAAGCGGAAAAACATCAAGAACGCCGGACATTGTGCCGTACAAGATGATTTAAAAAATGTTCTTGAGAAAGTCTTAGCAGCCGACGTCCTCCTCATCGGCTCCCCCATCTATTTTGGGAATGTTACCGCCGAGATACGTGCTTTTTTGGAACGCCTGTTATTTTCCAACCTTTCCTATAATGAAGGACATCGATCTGTTTTCCAAGGTAAGTTAGCATCGGGTTTTATCTATACCATGAATGTTCCCGAGGAAATTATGCAACAAGTAAAATACGAAGAAAATGTCTTTCAGCCTAACAAAAACATGCTGCAATTACTAGGAGGACCCTCTGAATTCATGATCTCTGCGGATACCTATCAATTTGATGATTATTCCAAGTACGAGGCATCTATGTTTAATGTCAAACACAAGGCTCAAGTGAAAGCCGAACGATTCCCAATTGATTGCCAGAAAGCTTTTGACATGGGAGTTCGTTTAGCAAGGAGCTAAATTTAAGGGATTAGTCAGTAATCAATAATTATCAACCCATTTCATTTGGACTTCTGCATAGAAGGAAAAATAGTTCTTTATTAATACTTATGTTATTGAGGGCCAGGTGGAAGGTTCTAAATGCTTATATTAGATCTTTTCGTACTCGATAGCCATTTCAGAGATAATAATCTGTAAGAACTTATCTTTCTGCAAGAACTTAATTCTTCGGATAGAACTTAAACGAATAGAATTAACAAATGGGACGCAATTCACCTGATAATGGCGTCCCATTTTGTTATTTTGAGAAAATTAGCGATTGGCGGGAGGGAACTTAGGAAGATCCGGCGAAAAAGGAAGAGTGATGAAAGTAACAAGGGGAAGTAAGATGCCTGATTGTGTATTTTGTACTTTGGCGGAGGAAGACATCTTAGCCCGGAACGAGCTGGCCCGAGCTTTTTTTGATAAGTTCCCAGCTATGCAATATTTAGTGGATCGAAGTATTGGGAACTAAACATACAATATTAATAGAGAGAAAGGTTATTGTGTTATGGAGATAAAAAAGGTATCAATTATCGGTTTAGGAGCCTTAGGAATTTTATTTGGCCATCATTTGAGCAAGAGAATGCCCCAAGGGGATTTAAGCATTATTGCTGATCAAGAAAGAATTCGAAGGTATCAAAGGGATTCTCTTTATTGCAATGGTGAGCGCTGCCGATTCAATTATCTGACACCTGAGGACAAAGGAGAGCCGGCCGATCTGCTGATCTTTGCCGTCAAGTACAATGGTTTGCAGGATGCTGTCAAAGCCGTTAAAAATCAGGTCGGGGAACATACGATCATCTTATCGGCACTGAATGGAATTAGCAGCGAAAAAATTATCGGGCAGACTTACGGGATGGACAAAATTCTCTACTGTGTAGCCCAGGGCATGGATGCCGTAAAAGTTGGCAATCAATTAACTTATGCCCATATGGGGATGCTGGTCTTTGGCGAAGGCGAACCGGGGCTCATCTCAGAACGAGTGAAACGGGCTGCTCAATTTTTCGAAGGCATGGCGGTACCCTTTGAAGCAGTAACGGATATGAACCGGCGCATGTGGGGTAAATTTATGCTCAATGTCGGTGTCAACCAAACTGTTGCGGTGTATGAGAGCAACTATGGCGGGATTCAAAAAGAGGGTGCGGCGAGAGATACAATGATTGCCGCTATGAGAGAAGTTATGGTTCTTTCCGAAAAGGAAGGCATTAATTTGACAGAGACGGATTTAACCTATTGGCTGAATCTCTTAGATACCTTAAATCCGGAAGGCAAACCATCCATGCGGCAGGACATGGAAGCCCGACGTTTTAGCGAGGTGGGATTATTTTCTGGGGCAGTTTTGGAGTTAGGGGAAAAATACGGTGCAGCAACACCAGTAAACCAAGAACTCTATCGGCGGATAAAAGAAATCGAAGCTCAATATTGATTTGCCTCAAATGACAAGCCTGATCGCAGATGATACAATATCTATAATAAAGTAAAATATTGGGAGTTGATTATGTGAGTGAGCTGCTCTCAAGGCTGCTCCCCTGATAAGTATTTCTCTCTATTAGGTCAATTACTCATCACCTTAAGTCTCCTGTTGATTTGATTAACTTGGATCGAGGGGATGCCTTTTCCAAGTACCTGTATTTTTAAAATCATCGGGAAAAACATTGATGGCAATCTTCCAAGCGGTAATCATTGGCATAGCAAACTTTTAAATGACAACAGCTACAAATTATCGTGATTTTATTATTTCGGAAAGTTTAAAGAATCAATTGGCAGGGTACTTGGCCTTTAGACATTTAAACGCAATTCATATTCTTTTTTTCTAAAATGGGATGAGTTAAAGAAGCTTATAGATCCATTAGCATCGTTATGGTCAGACTGTAAGTCTGAATTAAGAATATTTCTCGGATTAGAAACTTAATGGCCTTACAAAGTACTAACCTTAGAATATTCTCTATTAGAGAGGAGAAGAAAATGGATAGCAACGTACATGCTGAACAACAAAATTATGTACCTCCGGAACTATCCCCCAAAAAGAAAAAAGGTTTAGCCGGTGTAATTGCTGTCATCATAGGTCTATTGGTAAAATTCAAAGCAGGATTATTATTGGTTTTACCAAAGCTTAAATTTGTCTTTGTTTTATTAAAGCTTGGTAAATTTGGGACAACTGCTTTTTCAATGCTTATTACAATCGTGATCTATGCCTGGACATTTGGCTGGATGTATGCCGTAGGTTTTGTCGCCTTACTTTTTGCCCACGAAATGGGCCATTATATTATGGCCAAATGGGTAGGACTGCCGGTCTCAGGACCAATTTTTATTCCCTTTGTCGGTGCTTTAATACAGCTTAAAGAACCTCCTGTCAATGCTAAAATGGATGCTCAAGTTGGTTATGCAGGGCCTTTTGCAGGTTCCTTGGCTGCGGGACTATTATTTCTTTTCTATCTAGCTACCGGCTCTAAACTTGTTTTAGCACTGTCCTATACGGGGTTTCTTCTTAACCTGTTTAATTTGATACCGGTTCATCCACTGGATGGAGGCCGGGTAACTACTGCGATTTCGCCTTATTTATGGTTGATCGGAATACCGATCTTGATTTATTTTACCATTACCTCTTTCAATCCAATTCTCGTTTTGATCATCATCTTAGGGGGTATTCAAATCTATAAACACTGGAAAGGAACCGAAAAAGAGTTCTACGAAGTATCGCCTGAAACACGGAATATTTTTGCAGTTCTCTACTTTGGTTTGCTTGCCGGTTTAGGCTCAGGTGTCTGGTATACTCTCCAAATACTTGAGACATATAGAAGATTTTAATTAGAGATCCCTCAGCCAAACCATACAAATTGGCACACTGAAACAGAAGCGCTCTCCTTTCACTTTGACAACAGTGAGAGGAAAACGCCTTTTTGATTTCTGATACTCCATGAATTATTCGTATAACTTACATGTTAACTACATTAATATGGGATGAGCTCTGGTTGTTTCGCTCAATAATATGGTTTACTACTTTAACAACAGTGGCCGGCGAATTAGTCAGCTTGACTACTCTAAATTCCCTGGAGTTTTCACCATATAAATCTCCCAGGATTTCCAGAATCTTTTCCTTAATAGCGCTAAATGTCAGCTTATCACTGGCAGCGCGTAGTTCGGGTACCCAAAGTCGATCAATTTCATGAGATAATTGGGATAGTTCTTTACAGGAATGTAGAAACATAGTTCCTCCTTAATCTTAACCAATTAATTGGAATGGGGTTTTCTAAAAGAGGTTAGACGGATTGCCTAAATCAATTCTATAGGAATAATGTTAATTCTCAAGATAACTGGTGTAAAATTTTTGTAAAAAGAATGCAAACTCACGCACGTTCTTAAGATATGTACTTAGTTGCTTTTTAGTGAACAATTTACCAGTTAAATTTTGCAGTTATATTTGTATAGTTTGAGAATATTATAACGCTCGTCTATAACGCCCGGCGTGTGGCTGCTAATAGGATCGAATAGGGTTTCGTTCACATCTTTGCGTTGGGTTGATTGGGAGTTTTCGATATTCAGTTTAAAATCTCTTTCTTAATCTCATAACTATACTCTTTTTTACCTTCCGTTTGACTGTAGGTATATTCTTGAACTTTGTATATAACTTCATTTCCTTCTATAATTCGTTGATCTGTATAGTCGTCTTCGAAGCCGGATAGTACCCTTACTACCTGAGCTCTTCTCGGTAACCCAAAGGAACTGACCGTTACAATCTCGCCAATTTGAGCGGTTTCTTCTTCCTCAGCTTGGGGAATAAGAGCAAAAACTTCGTCATCGGCAATAACCTCATACCCGGTACGCTTACCAAAGCAATCATCATTTTGCCCCGCAAGCTGTTCGATCGTCAGATTTTCTGTAATTGGATTTGTTAGATTTATCGTCATAATTTTTGTGCACTCCTCTGTCTTTAACATATTATCTGGATTAGTATATGGAAATAGAGGGGCATAATACGTTAAGACAGAAACTTCGGAAGTTTAAGTGGGGGCAGTTACCTTTTGGTAACTGGGCTGTCGATAGGTTATGTTTTATCGAAAACATTTTTCACTAAAAACTCTCTGATGGTGATGGTATCGTCAGCTCTGCTGATCAAATATTCATGCTATAATGGATAGTCTAGGGAAGATTTAGGAGGATTACGATGGATAATAATGATATTTTAGTTAGAATAAGATATGCGCTAAATTTAAGAGATACTGAGATGGTCGAGATATTCAAGCTTGGCGGCCTTGAACTAACGGAAGACTTGGTAAAAAAGATGCTCATTAAATCAATGAACCCTTATCGTCATAATGATACGGCTGAAGATCAGGGTGATGTGGAATCTAAGGAAGAAAGAATCAGATGCAAAAATAGTATGTTAGAGTCATTCTTAAATGGTTTAATTACATATAAGCGAGGAAAGCAGGATGAAAAACCAGAGTCTTCTGAAAGTACGGGGCTTAAGAACAATGAAAATCCTAATAATATCCTGCTTAAGAAATTGAAAATAGCGCTCTCCCTTACAAGTGAAGAGATGATAGATATCTTTGCCGAAACAGGAATTATCGTAACAAAAGGAGAACTGGGAGCTCTGTTGCGAAGAGAAGGGCATAAGAATTATAAAGAGTGCGGCGATAAGTATGCTCGAAATTTCTTAAAAGGATTAACGAAAAAATACAGAGGGTAGATTAACGGCGAATTCTTTAGAAAGGAGCAAGGGCATACTCTTCGATGAGGGGTCCATAGATTTGTTCCTTTTTGGCAGCAAAGCCCATGAGGCAGGAGATATGTCTATCGACAATTTTGACGGGGAGGCTAAACAATCAGGCCATATTTATTTTCAAGTGCGTTAAGTCTTTGATACAAAGTCCCAAAGATACTTTTTTAAATTCACGCATCCGTTTTCTTTAAAGTGAACACCTTCGTTGGCTAGGAGCCGTTTTTGATCTGTCCATCCTGGAACTAAACGACCTTGGTGATTCACAACCCGATGGCAGGGGATGTCGTGAGAATCCGGGGCATGATGCAATGCTTGCCCAACCATTCTTGAACATTGTGGGTAACCTGATAAAACGGCGATCATTCCATAAGTGGCGACGTTACCAGGGGGGATATCCCTGACAATATCATAAACTTTATTAGAAAATTCTTTTCTGTTCAATTTAATTCACCTGGCCAATTCTATCTTTTTGCGGCGAGAAGACTCCTATTCTCTTTAGGCGGCGAGATGAATAGCCGCCCCCAAATTATTACCGAACACCAGTTCCGAATTCGTTCTTGTTGTGGTAAAATAACGAATGGTAGCGCTGCGTTTTTTTCGTTTCTATTGTATCATAGTGTACTCGTTCAGCTAAAGCTGAACATCGGTGCTTCGTTGATTGAGGAAAGCGCCTAGCCCATAACAAATTCTATCGCGCTGAAGGATGGACTCTCCCCCACTGAAGCAAGGTAGGAAAATCACTCCACTAGGAGAAGCGGGAGCCTTACGATTGGATGAACTATCGAATAGCCCTTGGCTTGTTTTCTAAGCAATTATTCGGTTAATGTGATCAGGCTGATTAGTTCCGGTTATTATAACATTCGTTGATGAAGGGTAGAATGATATGAGCAATATTGAAGAAGAGATCCGGCGTCGGTTATTCGAGCTTCAGGATCTAAAATACAAAGAGTTTGCGAGCAAACTTATGCCGACAGTGAACCCGGAAACCGTGATCGGCGTCCGCACGCCGGATCTGCGGAAGCTCGCCAGGGAATTTTCCAAAAGGCAGGAGGCTTTGGAGTTTCTTAAAATCCTGCCGCACGCGTATTATGAGGAAAATAACCTGCACGGCTTCCTGATTGAAACGATCAAGGATTATAATGCCGTTGTTGCCGCTGTTGATGAGTTTCTGCCGTACATAGACAACTGGGCAACCTGTGACTTGATTTCACCAAAGATATTTAAAAAGCATCTGCCCGAACTCTTCGAAAAAATCAAAGTCTGGCTGTTATCCGACCGGACCTATACGGTGCGCTTCGGGATTGGAATGCTGATGAGCTTTTATCTCGATGATGCTTTTCAGCAAGAGATGCTTGAGCTTGTGGCGAGTCTCCGGTCGGACGAATACTATGTCAACATGATGATCGCCTGGTATTTCGCAACGGCATTGGCCAAGCAGTATGAAGCGTCCTTGCCGTATATTCAGGAACAGCGTTTGGAGAAGTGGACGCACAATAAAGCTATCCAGAAGGCGATTGAGAGTTACCGGATCAGCGACGAAACAAAGACATACTTGCGGACACTGAAAGTAAAATAAGGCCCAAGGAGGAATAGTAAATGCCTAGCAATCAAAATTTGGATGAAGTCTTGAAATCCCGCCGCTCAATTCGTATGTTTACTGCCGAAACACCTGCTAAGGAGGATATTGAGGCAATTATTCAGGCAGGTGTCTTAGCACCTTTTGCCGCCTTAGCTAACACCGGAAAGGATGGGCGCAAATTTATTGTAATTTCTCGTAATAATCAGCTCCTTACTCAACTAGCGAACGTTGTTAAAAAGAAGGCTGCTGTCCTTGCCGAACAATTCAAGTCACAGCTGGATACCAATCCATTTCTGCAAACTCAAGGTCAAGGATTTCTGAAACGTTTAGAAATGACCGCACAACAAGGTCCTTTAGGTATCGGCAGCGCGCCATATTATATAGTCGTTGCTGAAAAGAAAGGTATTCCGGATGTACAGCACCAGTCCATCTCCTACTGTATGGAAAACATGTGGTTAAAGGCCACGTCGCTCGGACTTGGCTTCCATCTGGTATCAATAACGAGCCAAATGGAGCAGGACAGCGAGTTTTGCGGCTTGTTAAATCTCTCTATGGGTGAGTATAGATTGGATGGTTGTGCAATAGGATATCCTGCTCAAAATCCACCTCAGCCAGCAATGGCTTCAGTTGAAGAAGTAACGACTTGGTTTATTTAGATATGATTAATTGTAAAAGGTCATTTACCAACAGTTCCCATTGCGACACCTCCTGGTACACTAATACTGTTAGTGTAGAAGTGTGGCCGATATTATCGTAAATGGCCCATTAATCCCAACAATATAGGTTTTGCCAGGTTCAAGGCCCGTTGCCATACGGGCCTTTTCGTTTTGAGCAATATCCAGGAGATAACTTTCAGTAATAAATGTTGCCTGCGGTTACTTTATAAAGTAGCGTGGAGATACAGCTTCATAGGAAATGGAGGCTGAATTTTGATATTTCAGAATTGTAACCGATTATGCCGAAAAAGACTCATTTTGACAAAATAGAGAGGATTTATGAAAAAAATGTTGAATATCCAGAGAATATCAGAGATGCATAACAAATAAATAATACATACAACTAACTGTAACAGAGAGGAAGCCGTAGTATGTTCAAGCGACAAAAACTTAACCGAAATATCTTAGCCTTAATTATTGTATCTGTTTTAGTTGCCATAGGAGTTGGCACAATAAACATTTATAAAACTGAAACGAACAGTAAAAATAGTATGGACATTTATACAAAGGCTCTTAATGAAAGCTATGATCAAAATATTCGCTTTGTAACACAGCAAGCCATTAGTATCTTGAATGGGATTTATGCTCAAGAGCAGCAAGGAAAGCTCACGGAAGCACAGGCTAAATATCTGGCGACAACCGTTATGACACAGATGCGTTATGGAGATAAGAATCAAGGCTATTTTTGGGGAGACACTATCGACGGCCTTTGTGTTTTTCATGGAACAAATCAATCACTTTTAGGAACCAATCGAAATAATGCCCAAGATTCCAAGGGTATTTACTATATTCAGGAGATCCGAAAAGCCGCTATCGCTGGTGGAGGCTATGTGAATTATTGGTTTCCCAAAGCAGACCCCAATGATAAGACTCAATACCCTAAACGAGGGTATACATTGGAGTTTAAGCCTTGGCAATGGATCGTTGGAACAGGAAATTATGTGGATGATATTCAAAAGACAATAGCTCAGCGCCAAGCGTCAGTAGATCAGGAAAATCGATTATCGATTACGTATACAATTGCAGGAATGTTATTGGTAATACTTGTTTCCATAGGCTTCTCATTGATCGTTAACCGTAAATTAACAAAACAACTAGAGCCGATGGCGGAAACTGCTATTCAAGTTGCCAATGGAAAACTTAACGTTCCTGAAATTAAAGCGGAAGGCGACGATGCCATTGGGCGTTTAGGTAACTCTTTGAACACAATGTCAAAACAATTACGAGAACTTGTTCAAAGAGTTAGTTTATCGTCAGAACAAGTTGCTTCGACATCAAACGAACTGAGTATTGGAGCAGAGCAATCGGCTCAGGCATCCAACCAAATTACCTTGGCGATAACTGATGTCTTCCATGGAACTGAGAAGCAGCTTGCAGTCGTCGAAAAATCAAGAGAGGTTGTTAGCAACATTATGGATGGCATCAATAAAATGTTATCTTATTCCCAAGAAGTTGTGAGCACATCGGAAAAAGCCACTGAAGCAGCTCTCCAGGGAAGTAATGCTATTGACCAAACGATTGAACAAATGAATACAATCGAAAAAATAGTGGGTGCCTCTGCAGAAGTCATACAAGAACTGGGCGACGAGTCGAAAGAGATAAGCCAGATTGTGGAAATGATATCGGGTATTGCCTCACAGACCAATTTACTGGCACTGAATGCCGCTATTGAAGCGGCACAGGCAGGAGAACAAGGTAAAGGGTTCGCTGTAGTAGCTGAAGAGGTAAGAAAGCTCGCTGAACAATCCGGTCAAGCTGTCCACCAAATCGCGGAATTAATTTCAGCGGTTCAAAGTAACACTCAAAAAGCGGTAACAACCATGGGTCAGGGGACCAAAGAGGTGTCTGCGGGTATGGATGTCGTAAGAAGTGCCGGGCAAACATTTAAAGAAATCAGTGAACTAGTGAGTTCAACATCTGTTGAAATACGGGGAATTTCTGAAGAAATAAAGCGTACAGCGTCTGGAAGCACTCAAATTGTCGATGCAATTCAAGAACTGGATAGGGTGAGTCAAACCATCGTGAACCAAACACAGACGGTCTCTGCATCTACACAAGAACAAGCTGCTTCGATAGAACAAATCGCAACAGGGAGCAAAATGCTTTCTGATATGGCCCAAGAGCTAAAAGCTGCTACAGAAACGTTTCAAGTTTAATCTGTTGTATGAATACAATCAGGAAAAAGGACTGAATTTTGATTTCAGTCCTTTTTTGGACTACCAATCTTTACGCCTCGTGTGTACTCCCCAAAAAGCCTCGTTTAGTTTATTCTCATTGGGTGTCACCATTATTGGTAAATTCGCAAACTTAAATTTATAATGTTATTGATTAAGTCGCTATGGGTAATGCGAAGACTATTTATTGACCAGAGGGAGATGATGATATTGGACGTAATGTGTATAAAATACCAACGGGTGCGTGCTATAAGTGCATACCAGGAACTAATTGTGCTATAGCTAATGTGCAACAGACTATGACAGCAGAGGACGCTTGGACAGATATTTTGAAAAAACTCCACCGAATGCTGGGTATGCTCCTAACACTGAATATGGTTTGAATTTTGAGTATTATCCAAGTAGTAATGGATGAAATTACCAGCTGTGGACACCTATAATAAAGAGGTATTAAACTATGTGTCAAAAAAAGACCCAAAGATTCCTTGATAAGACGATGATGCCTTCATCTTCTGAAATAAATATGCTGTTAGGTAATGAAGCCGTTGAGAGGCTGACAAAACTTGAAACATTTTTGCATAATAATTATGACATAATACGTGAGCTAAAATTCCCATTCGGTAACAACTATGGGTGGGGATATAAATATAGCCACAAAAATAAACTTTTATGTTATGTGTTTTTTGAAAAAGATTCATTTACCGTTACAATTACAATAGGTAAGAGTGAAGTGCAAAGATTATCTCAAGAGTTAAATAATATGCTCCCTAAAACAAAGGAATTATGGGAAAATCGTTATCCATGTGGTGAAGGCGGTTGGGTACATTATCGGTTGGAAGATGACAATGAACTGTTAGATATTCAAAAACTCATTAATATTAAGAGAAAAATCAAACACAAATAATTGGCAGGAAACCATGTTGTTGGATAAGATTATAAGGGGCACGTTCTCTAACTCAGGGAGGACATATATTCAAAAGGTGTTATTCCATATATGCATTTAAAATGCTTATTTAAGTGTGTTAAATCAACAAAACCACATTCTGCTACTGCCAAATAGACATCTTTGTTTTTTTCTATTAATTGCTTTGCACGTTCTACCTTGCAGTTTAGAAAATATTGATATGGCGAAATTCCAGTATTCGCTTTAAACATCCTGATGAACTGAAATTTCGAAATATCAAGTTCCTTACAGATGTCATCAAGTCTTAGTACATTTTCCAGACTGCAATGAATCATATCCTTTGCTTTTCTGGTTAAATGATTATCCTTCTTGTAACTTATATACAGATTGGGTTGAGTAAAGCTATCCGAAAGAGATAATAGCAATTCACTGCATAATGCTTCATCTTTTCCGCTTAATATTGCACAAGAAAGGTTTAAGATTATTTGTTGAAGCCTGTAATTATATACAATCGGAGAAGAGAAGCGAACTATATCCTTTTTTTTAAGAATCTCTAAAAATATTTTTGGCTCAATATATACCATAACATAATCAAGCCCTGTCTTATCATGTGCCATACCGTCATGGGGTTGCTCCGGGTTAAAAAGCATGACGCCATTTTGATATGACAACTGTAAACTTCCATCCAACTTATACTCCTGAATACCCCGCAATGTTACACCTAATGCATACTCCTTATGGGAGTGCTTTTTATATTTGAAATCAGTAAAGCTTGCTGACAACGCAGTAATGCCCGCTGATTTTTTATATATAAATCTTTCCGTATGAATCACCTCTTAATTAGCTCAACTATCCCAGATGCAATTATGGCGGAATAAACTATAAATAATGCCATAATTACATTAACGGTTTTTTGATATTTCTGCAAAAATTCCTTGAACACTACCCCAAAGAAAACCCATGTAACAAATGCGCAAAAGCCGATAATTGTTATAGACGCAGTAAATGCTGCAAGCGCAGGCGGAGCAGTATAGTATGGCATAACAAAGCTTGGAATTACTGTCATTGTAAATAGTACAACTTTTGGATTTATAAACTGCATAAGAAAACCCGAAATAAAAGTAGCAGTTTGTAACTCATTAGCCGACTCTGATATATCCATTCTGTATATTTTATAAGCAAGATAGAGCATATAAAAGCTTCCAAGTACCTGCATAACAATCAAAATCATTGGTATTACTGCTAGAAGTACAGTATTTAACACAGTAGAGATACTAAGTAATAAACCAAAAGCAATCGTTGCACCACATGAATATTCCATTGCCTTTTTTGTCCCCAAATTATGTGCTATGGACAATATAACAATATTTGTAGGCCCAGGTGTAAATGTAACAATAACACAGTATATTAAAAAAGATGTAATATTCATGAAGAAACCCCTTTCAGGAATTTTTTCATGATTATACATTTTAAAATTAAAGGCAGATAGTACATTATTGCAGAGTTATAAACTTACCATACGAACGAGAACAACTAGCAATAATGCTTAAACCCTTCAGCATGTGGGCATCACGATCAGAAGGCTTTAGTTCAGAGGCCACAGTTTGTTTCCTATTAATAATTTAAGGAGTGCGTATTAAGTATGGATATTCGGCTTGCTGAAAAGAAACATGAACAGGCCATTTTTGAATGTGTATATATGTCTTATAGCGTGTACATTGAAAGAATGTGTAAAAAGCCCGCTCCTATGCTTTCAGATTATTCTAAACTTATTGAGGAGAATGTTGTTTATATAGCAACAGATTCGGAAGAATTTATGGGCATTATTGTCTTTTTCCCAAAAGGGAATTCCCTATTTATCGAAAATGTGGCAGTTCACCCAGATTTCCAAGGAAGGGGAATTGGACGTAAATTAATTGAGTTTGCTTTAAATTTTGCTAGAAAAGCGGGTTTGCAAGAAGTCAATCTTTACACTAACGAGTTAATGACTGAAAATATTAGGTACTATCATGGGCTAGGGTTTGTCGAAGTGGGACGCCGATTAGAAGACGGTTACAGACGAGTGTATTTTGCAAAATCTTTATAACCTAAAATATTCTTTGCATTTTTCTTATTCGTGACCCATTGGGATAGTTAGAAGCATATCCCTTAAGTCGACTGGCGATAGATATAAAAAAACTGATTTACTTTGGATAACGGGAATAAAAAATGGATACCATTCCTTAATTTATATCCATATCAGGAGGCACGATACCTATAAGTGCTATTTTTAAGGAAAAATATTAATTCGTGATATGCATAGAATGCGAGGTTATAATGTCGCCTTACGAAAAATATCTGAAACTAAATATTGACAGCTCTCGCATTGGCTTGGAGCGTAACGAGAGCGAAAGCAACTATTTCTGCACGCCAAAGGGTGCGAAAGTGATCGGCTGGACAGGTGTGGATGGTATCCACTATTGCTTCGTACGGTGGATGATGTGGAATGGCGCATGGTGTTTCATGAAAAATGCCGCGAAGATATTAAGATGGAGATAAGATAAGTGTGATATAGATTTCATAGATTATGAGCATATGGGTTGTTGGAATATTTTAATTGTATTCCACATTATTCATATATTGGTTAGGCCAATAATGGTAAGCTTCCAAAAGGCAGGGGTTGAAGAGAGCAAAGTAGCATAATGTGAATTATTGAAGGTGAATTAAAGGAGTAAGAACATGGCAGATGAACATATATCAATAAAAGAAATGTGGGTGAATTATTTAATATCAATAGGCGAAGAAATTGTGGGTACAAACAAAAATTATACATCTTGGCATTTTGTGACAATGAGAAAAGTGCTGATGTTTTAGCAGAGTTAGTAAAACAGGGTATTAAAAGAGCAACAACGGGATTGTATTATTCGTACGAAATAACAGGTGAAACATTACCTAAAGTTGGAGACCTTAGTATTATTGTAGACTGGCAAGGTTCGGCTCAGTGCATTATAAAGACAACAAAAGTGACTTTATTATCATTTAATGAAGTAACCGAGGAATTTGAAATGGTATACAAATAGATTCGCATTATCGATATGCTAGTTAGGTTAATAATGGGGAGTATATCCTTTAAGGAAGTATTCATATTTTGACGAATAGTTGAATGCGTAGAGATTAGTTTCCGGTTCCCTGATAAAAGCTTTCTTTAATCAGGGAACCTTATTTTCTAGGACTTGTCAGATATGATGACCCACTTGTCATACAATAAATTAAGCCGGTCTTCAATAGCCTCCCGTTCATGCTGGAACGAGGCAAGTTCTGATGAGTCGGAAGAAATTACAGGGGCAGACATTTGAGCCTCAATATCAAGAAGTTGTTGTTCCAGTGCGGCTATTTCCTTTTCTAGTTGAGCGGCTGATTTACACAGATGGGTTTCCTTTGCAACAGATGCTTTAACTTGCTGCCCCCGTTCACTAGCAAGGTTTGCCGGACTGTCTGTTTTACTTGCGATTTTAATAATTTGTTTCGCCTTTCTTTCCAGATAGTCATTATAATTGCCCAAGTGGGCAGTAACCTCACCTTGGTCAAGCACCCAGACCTTATGAGCCAAACGATTGATAAAATACCGGTCGTGAGAGACTGCCAGCAGTGTGCCGGGAAATTCGGCCAATGCTTCTTCCAGCGCTTCACGCGAATCAATATCCAGGTGATTAGTTGGCTCATCGAGCAATAACAGGTTTGGCTTTTGATACATGAGTAATGCCAGCTGCAACCGGCTCCATTCTCCGCCGGACAAACTGTTAATCTTCTTAAAAACATCGGAACCGTAGAAGAGAAATTTCGCTAACTGTTTTCTCGCCTCACCTTCATCCATTTCCAGTTCTGCACGGAAATACTGAAGGACGGTTTGGTCGGATTTGAGCGGTGCACTGTCTTGGGAGAGGTATCCGATGTCAACTCGTGAGCCAAGGCGTATTTCACCGTGATCTGGGTTTCCCTGATCTAAGATCAATTTCAGAAGAGTACTTTTACCGCAGCCGTTTTTGCCGATGAGGATGATCCGTTCGCCGTAAAATAGTTGGGCACTGACTTGACTGAAAAGCAAGCGGTTAGCATAGGATTTGCTGATTCCCTCCAGCGAAATCACTTGTTTCCCGGAACGGTCACTTTGTTCAAGATTCAGGTCGATTTTTTTGCGTTCTAAGATCGGTCTCTTTAATTTAATCATGCGATCTAAGGCCTTTTGCATAGATGCGGCGCGGCGGTGAAAACCGGGATTCGGTGGATTGGAGCGGTTGCCCCACTCAATTAATTGTTTGATGGATTCCTGCATCTTTTTGATCTTTTTCTGTTGTTCTTGATAATTTGCAAACTCTGAGAGCAGGCGGCTCTCTTTTTCTTTCTGATAGGCGGTATAGTTCGTTTGATAAGTTACAGCTTCTCCGTCTTCCAGCTCGATAGTTTTAGTTATCACTTTATCTAAAAAGTAACGGTCATGAGAAACAACGATGACAGTGCCCCTATAGTTATTTAAAAAAATCTCAAGCCATTCAATGGAGGACATATCCAGGTGATTGGTTGGTTCGTCCAGCAATAAAACATCAGGCTGCGTCAATAGTAAGGCTGTTAAACCTACCTTCGTTTTTTCTCCGCCGGATAAAGAAGGAAATGGCCGTGGATAGTAATCCGCCGTGATACCGAGTCCGTTGGCAATCCCGTCGATGCGGGAAGAGATTTGGTAACCACCAGCCTCTTCGAACTTCTCCTGAAGTTTGCCATATTCCAGTATAAGCTGACTAAGGTTATTATTCTCTGCGTTGATGGGGTCGGACATTTTTTGTTCTAATCGTTCTAGCTGCTGCTGCCACTTCTTTACTTCTTGAAAGCACTGTTCCAATACGTCATAGACGCTCATTTTGGCGTCATATTCAGGGACCTGTGCTAAGAACCCAATCTTGGTATTTTTGCGTATGGCGATTAGCCCTTGTTCAGGTTGAAGGGATCCTATGATTAATTTTAAAATTGTAGACTTTCCTGTTCCATTACGGCCTATTAGACCTACTCGTTCTCCTTGCTTGATTTCAAAGGAGACGTCAGTAAGCACTTCATTGGAGCCAAAAGATAGTTTAGTGTGTTGAAAATCAATAATCATGTTCATTCTCCTCCGGGGAAACGACACTTATACCGATTTAAGCATAAAAAAACCGCAGGGAAATGTCCCTACGGTCGCAGCTTCAAATTTTTGTTGCGGTTATGGTAGGTGTGTCATTTCGCAATTTTGTTGATCCATACTCAGTTGCCTAAAAATGGGCATAGCTATCCCGTTAAATGAAACTGCATGCATGATTCCAAAGATTGCTATTGGCAACTGTTCAAGACGGAGCATTGCAAAATCGCGATTCATCCTACCACACCTCCTTCACTGAATTACTATGAATATAGTAACATAATCCTTGTGGAAGAATCAACCAGATTCTTAGACTAATAAAAAGGTGCAGGCAGTATTTTTTTGCCTGCCTTTCTTTATCTTTAAGTCCTTAATGCTAGCCGTAAGATGTCCCTCAGATAAAAGATTGGAAATAGATCATCCGAGAGATTCCCTATCTTTTTCGTAAATTTTACGTTTAACCAATCGTAAGACTTCCACTTCTACAAGTGTGAGTGGTTCCCATACCTGCTTCGGTGGGGTAGAGTCCATCCTTCCAACGCGATAGCATTTGTTATGGGCTAGGCGCTTTCGTCACCGAAGCCCCGATGTTCAACTTTAGTTGAACGAGTTCACTGGTTTAGCTCTAAAATATGATTTGCTTTAATGAATAATTTCAGTTATGATATTAATGAGTTAGGTACATGTGATAACCTTACTTGCGATGGAGCTCGCTATTGCATTGCATAATGCTGATGGCTCCTACTGAAACTATTTCAGTAGGAGCCATTTTATTTTTTTAGGAAGGAGTAAAGACGTTGAATATTTTAGTCATTGCATTAGGGGGCGCTTTAGGGGCATTGTCCCGCTATGGTCTCGGATTATGGGTATCTGGTAAATGGAGCCAGGGTTTTCCATTAGGCACTTTTATAATTAATATTACCGGGGCTTTCTTATTAGGATTTCTGAACATATTATTTATAGAAAAATTATCAATAAGTCCATTATGGCGTCTTGGCATAGGCATAGGGTTCCTGGGAGCTTACACAACCTTTTCTACATTTAGTTATGAAACTATTATGTTACTTGAAGGTGGCAGTTTACTTACAGCAGGCCTATATACAGTTTCAACTGTAATCATTGGATTTGCTGGAGCTGCATTAGGAGTGGGACTTGCCCGTTTAGTTTAATTCTTATTTTTGCAGTTTGATGTTCACAATTGTAAATAACTTAATTAAAAAAGGAGGCTTGTTTAAATATGCTAGGGAAAGCCAAATTATTAAAAGTTTATCTGGGAGAAAGTGAACGGTATAAACATAAACCTCTTTATCAGTATTTAGTTTACTGGCTCAAAGAAAAAGGAATAGGAGGGGTTACGGTCAGTCGAGGTATCGAAGGTTATGGACAGGATAAAGTACTTCGAACTGCACGTTTATTAGAGTTATCCTCCGATTTACCAATGATATTAGAAATTGTAGATGTCGCTGAAAAAATTGATCCTCTAATTCCTGAAATTTGTTCAATGGTCCCAAAAGGTTTAGTTTTTTCTACAGATATACAGGTTTACAAACATGGAAAAGAACAGTAGCCAAGAAGGTCAGCCCTGGTTTCCAAATTCAACTTCTCGTTGCATGTAGTTCATTCAGATAGTCATAAACTTGGTGGACATTTATTTGCCTTGGCCGGGGGAAAACTCATTAAATTCATGAGTTAATCGCTCGAAATAAGGGGGGATAACGTCTGTTTAACATAGTAGTTTTAGGAATCGTTAGCTTATTGACGGACATAAGTTCGGAAATGGTATATCCACTCATACCGATCTTTTTGACTGCTACGCTTGGAGCTAGTCCGGCAATTGTTGGTGTAATTGAAGGAATCGCTGAGAGCATCGCCAGCCTGTTAAAGGTATTTTCAGGTTATTGGGGAGATAAGACTAAGAAGAAAAAGGAATTGGCAATTGTCGGCTATGGGAGTTCACTCCTGGGGAAAGTTGTACTTGTCTTTGCTGGTTCCTGGGGTGGGGTATTAATTTCACGAGTGATTGATCGCTTGGGTAAAGGGATAAGGACTGCTCCCCGCGATGCCCTCATTGCTGAATCCGCTAAAGCCGAAGCCCGTGGCCATGCCTTCGGCTTACACAGAGCGATGGATACCTTTGGAGCGGCACTAGGAGTCACGATTGCCTATTTTCTTTTAATCGGAAATATAAGCAACTACAAACGAATTTTCTTATTCTCAATGATACCGGCTTTTCTGGGAGTAGTTACACTATTTATTGTCCGGCAACCTCATGAAATAAGTACTGATAAGAAGAAATTATCTTTTGCATGGTCATCTTTAGATGCTAAACTTAAAGCCTTTTTAATATTAGCTTTTATATTTAATCTGGGTAATTCATCCAATCAATTTCTTTTACTTAGAGCCAGTAAGCTGGGTGCTTCTGCACCGTTAGTTGTCTTACTATATTTGGCCTATAACATAAGTTACGGCATTTTATCTTATCCTATGGCCAGATTGTCTGATTTCATAGGCCGCAGGCGTATTCTTGTTGGTGGTTACTTCATCTACGCTTTTGTATACCTTGGGTTTGCCTTAGTAACTCATATTACTGCTCTTTGGCCACTGTTTGTTGTTTATGGATTTTATATTGCCTTTACTGAAGGAGTGGAAAAGGCTTTATTGACGGATATAGCACCTAGCCACTTACGAGGTACTGTCATTGGTTTGCATGCAACTTTGGTTGGCTTGGCATTGTTACCTGCTTCCTTATTCGCTGGACTCTTATGGGATATTCTGGGCGCTTCAGCACCTTTCTATTTTGGAGCAAGCATGGGCCTGTTGGCAGCTGTCGGGTTATTCGTGATTTTGAAAGAATAGGATGCAGACAACAAACAACAGTTGCGTGACGAATAAGAAGGACAATTACAATAGTATAGAGGAAAAAGCCGTGGATAATCTTTGAAGAAGTCCGTCATCCTTTTCGACTTTGGATGAAGGGGTAATAAAAACTCACTTCAAAAAATCGACTTTCTGAACACCCTCATCTCAATGTTCGATAAGAACAGGACCGGCTGGCATTGTTTTTCTAATCATCAGTTTGAACGCCTCAGTGGCAGTTATCGCGGGGATATTAAGCATAATCAAAAAATGTTTCAGTGGCATTTTGGGCGAACCACTACCTACACTATAAATTGGCGTTGAAGGGATTAGTCCCCCAAATGGTCGATGAATCCTATACTCCACAAATATGTCCTGTTTGTGGGAGAAGAAAGAAAACCACCTCTAGAAATTACAGGTGTACTTGTGGATTTCGAGAACACCGGGATATACGGAGCCAAGAATATCTTGGGCAATCACAAATATGGGGTGTTTCGAGAATCATATGTAGAAGAGTCAAAGTATCTACGGATTGCCTAAGGTAAGAAGTAGTAGATACTATAAACCTGGCCTGTATGCAGAAATTGCATAGAGTTGCCGGCCTTACCGAAATGATGGACTCACGCCTATTGGGTGAGGCATCTCTAACGAGATACCCTTGAGATATGCATTTTGGGCTTGCTGAAAGCTCCTATCTCTCAGTGAAGTGTAGGTAGGAGAGGTTCACAATTAGGCGATAAATCTTGATTTCGGTGAAATTGGAGTTTTCATGTATCGGTGTTGATAATGTCTAGAATGTCTAGCAAATTATTAATTTTAAGGTGACTGGTAATAAAAATGGATAAATATTAATCATTATAATTTTCGGATAATAAGATAACGAAAAGCTATTAACATAGAGGCAAGAACTTGAAGGAATGCAATAATTTAGTGCAGAAAGCTAAACATCATGGACCTCGAACTCTTACTGAATCGTCTGCCGAGCGACTAGGCATTTTATAAACGAGTACAAAGGATAATCAATCATTATATAAATTTAATATAAGAGGAGCCGATTCTATGATTAAAATTCCAGAGAAAATGATGTTTGCAAACTTGCCAACAAGGATTGAAAAACTAGAAAGGTTATCGCAAAAACTGGGTGGACCCAACATCTATATAAAAAGAGATGACCAAACAGGAACTGAGGTATCTGGTAATAAAATAAGAAAACTCGAATTTTCTGTAAAGGAAGCTCTTAATCAAGGGTGTGATGTACTTATTACCTGTGGAGGGTCTCAATCTAATCACTGTAGAGCCACGGCGGCAGTAGCTTCAAGAATTGGAATAAAATCAGTTCTTGTTTTAAAAGGGGACGCAGAGATAGAATCAGATGGCAACTTGTTAATAGATAAGCTTTTGGGTGCTGAGATTTACTTTATCACCCCAGATGAATATAAAAATATTAGAACTGAAGTTATGGAAAAAATCAAGTTAGAATTAGAGGAGCAGGGGTGTAAACCTTATATCATACCAGAAGGCGCATCTAATGGAATTGGTGGCTTTGGATACTATAATGCCATGGTGGAAATTATTTCTCAGGAAAAAGAGCTGGGTGTTCATTTTGATAGAATTGTACTGGCAGTAGGTTCTGGTGGAACTCATTCTGGACTGTTCCTAGCAAGTAAATCACTAGGGTATACTGGTGAAATCTATGGCATCAACATTTGTGAAGATGAGGAACACTTCAAAAATGAGATTTACAAAATTTCACATGAAAGTATGCAATATCTCAATGTGAATTTACATTTTTCAAAAGACGAAATTCATATCATAGATGGATATGTGGGCGGAGGTTATTCATTGAGCAGACCAGAAGAGCTTCGCTTTATTCATGAATTCGCTAAACTAGAGGGAATCATTTTAGATCCCGTATATACTGGTAAAGCAATGTTTGGACTAGTAGAAGAAATTAAAAAGGGAACCTTTAGAAACAGCAAAAATATCCTATTTATTCATACTGGCGGAGTCCTAGGATTGTTTCCTCAAAAACACTTATTTACGTTTTAAATTAGCCTATAAATGTTGGTTCTATTTTGAACATTTTTCTTCTCGCAGAAGGAAAATGAAGCAAATTATTCTTTCTCTGAAGACCCAATACAAAACATGTTTAATAAGTATAAAGGCTAATTTGACTTCTGCCAATTCTTATTCGAGCTGTATTGGTAGGCGGCAAATTCTAAGAGGGTAAAATAATATGTATGATATTTTAAATATGGTAATTGCATTAATAATAAGTACGGTTATTATTAATGTTCTTATGAATTTTAATAATACTAAGCGTATTGATTTTGTGGGATTCCTTGAATATTTATGGAAGAAAATCAAGAGAGCTTATAGATAGGTTGCATTTAAAATTTGCCTTGTACGACATTGTCGATATTGATAGTGACACAAGATTTAGCCATTTTCATGAGATGAGATAATTGCCGAGTAGTAAGTCAGTTTATCTGAAATGTGTGCCAAATAGAGGAGGAGTTCCGATGGCTTTTTTAGTGTATCTACTGCCAGTTTCTTGTTTCCTTTTTGTAAATAATCTAGTTTCTGTTATTGAGAAGGTGCATAAGGATGACAAAAATACTGGTTTCAACACAATTGGTTCAACCCTTGGACTTCTTTTGATAACAGGAGCTATTATTGCCACTCAATCGTGAATTGTTTCTTATATAGTGTCACTCATTGTTATGTTTTATAAGTGGAGGACTAAGTTAACACTTAATATTTTATAGCGAGGCCCCAATATATTTTAGAATGAGGTATATGTTTGTGAAATCAGATTATAGTCCGCTAAACTTAAATCAGATTAATGATTTCTTAGAACGAAATAATGTAGATGCTTTGGATATTCAAGATATTGGGAATTACACAGTCATTTTGTACCAAACACTTGAAGAGCAAGGAGATTGGCGATTAACTTCTGACCAAAATGGTATGATATCTGCAAGTCATGGATATTCAAACAATAATTCTGATATAGCTAAAGTTTCAGTTGGATTTTCTAAGGGTGGTGGAAGGGGAATCGGTAATATTAGCTATATTTCATTAATAATTAACGATAATGAAATTTTGGAAGCTGCTGATAGATTAGTTGTTAACAACAAAAATCATAGTAGCGAGGAATTGGTAAATAATAGAAGAGGAATAATTATATCAGATTTTGAAGACGAAAGTTCAGAAGAATTAATTATTACCTTATTAGATAAAACAGGGAATATGTTGTTTTGTTATAAAAGACCAACGATTGGAAACAAAGTCATTGATAAAATCAACGACTTAAAGAAAGGTAGTAACTCAATGCAGAATGCTGAATCTCAATGTGTACTTAAACATCTGCCGTTAGAAAGCAATTAATGGCAGCGATAACAATAGATCTGGAAGAAATTACAAGTTCTTAATATCCCTGCAATTCCACCAAAAATAAAAACAGGGAGCAATTATCCTAAGTTGCATTTTTTAAGCAAGTAGGATTAGCAATCTAGGGATTGACTTCTAAAAGGAGGACTGTTTTGGTTCACTTTAGACCATTTGAAGAAACATATTCATCAGCAAAGCCATATTTACAATTAATATGACCAGTTATATAATTAAAAGCATGGCTAGAAAAAAATGCGAAGACTTAGAACAAACGAAAAAGAAACTATTAGAAACCGGCTTAGCTCTTTTTGAGCAAAAAGGCTTTAATGCCACTGGTATTCAAGAAATCGCCACTATTGCTGGTATTCCTAAAGGCTCATTCTATAATTATTTTGCCAGCAAGGAAGAGTTCGGCGTAGAAATTATTCGTTTTTATACCGAAACTCATATTGAGCAATGGCAAACTTTGTTGGAGGCAGAAGATCATGGCGATGCGTATTTGGCGTTAAGTACAGTTTTTGTACAGCTCGCTGCAGCATATGAATCTGCTGATCCCAAGAAGGGTTGCTTGCTGGGTAACTTAGCAGGTGAAATCAGTGAAGCCAGTGAAGAATGTCGTGTGGCGTTAAAGATTGCTGTCGGTGAATTCAAAGAGATATTAGCGCAACGTTTACTAAGTGGCCAGAAGAGTGGTAAAGTCAGGATCGATTTATCGGCAGAATGTTTAGCTGATTTGTTCTGGGATGCTTGGCAAGGCAGTTTGTTACGAATGAAGATCGAAAAATCAACGAAACCAGTAAAAAATACGATTGAGACATTATTTGAAAGGATACTCATACCGTAAAAAGTAATTTATACTAATACTAATATGTAGCCCTTGCTAAAAGTATATTTTTAAAAACATTTTTAAACGAATGGTCATTTTAGACGTGGAATTTGTTAATTATGACGAATTTGCAGAAGACTAGAAAAAGTGGAAAGCAGGAGTGATGAATATGGATCTGATTCAAGTTAACCAAGAGAAATGTATCCACTGTGGACTCTGTGCAGAAGTCTGCCCCTCAGGATGTATCATTATGGACAATCAAGTGCCGCAGGCCACAGAACGGAATTGTATTGCCTGTGGACACTGTGTGGCTGTCTGTCCTGTGGCGGCAATGGACAATGTGAAGGCACCACTCTCCAAGCAGTTGCCGCTTGAAAAGGTGCCTGTCCTTGATGCCGACACGGCAGCCCGCTTTCTCCGTTCCCGACGATCTATTCGCCGCTACAAACAAAATCCTGTACCACGGGAAAAAATAGTGCAGCTCCTTGATATCGCGCGATTGGCACCAACCGGAGGCAACACTCAAGGTGTTGCTTATCTCGTCATTGATAACGCTGAAACGCTGCGCCAAATAACGGCTGCTACAGTTGATTGGATGGAAGAGCAAGTAAAAAGTGGTTCTGCCTGGGCACAGTATTATACTGGAGTCGTGGACACCTATCGCAAAACCGGTCAAGACGTTATTTTACGAAACGCTCCCTGTCTGATTGTGGCTATAACCTCAAAGAACTTTCAACCCCGTGGACGTGATAATACACATTTTTCACTGGCGTATGCTGAACTCTATGCGCCGGCTATTGAATTGGGAACATGTTGGGCGGGATTTTTTGAAGGGTGCGCCTCTGCTAAGTATAAGCCATTATTGGATATTTTGAAGCTGCCGGAAAACAGAGTTGTCACCGGTGGATTGTTAGTAGGTTTTCCGAAGTATACTTATAAACGATTAGTGGACAGAAATCCGTTGCAAGTGTCGTGGTGGGACTAAAGGTGAAGGATTTTCCGATATAGGTTTGAGATATAGCCGAAAGCCCGCGATTGAAATCGTGGGCTTTCGGCTGGTTTATTTAAAGTCTGGCAGATATTCACTAAGTCTTTGATTGACAAAGGTTCGATCCTATTATTCAATTCGTGACGCTATGCTGAGCCATGTTTCTTTAGTTAAAAAACCCTCTTCCACTTGCTCTTCTAACTCTAAAAATCGTTTATAGGGAATACTGAATGAAAGAATATCTTTGTCGATATATTTTCTTGCCGAGGGATCGGTTAGTCCTATAACACACTTTGGTTCTTTTTCCTCTGCTTGTGCCAGAGGATATAGTACAGACTGATGACAACCGGCACCAAATTCTATTTTGACATTGTCTTGGGTTGGTTTATCGTAATTGGCGAACTGTACCAGAGCGGAAATTTGGTCGGCATTTACCAGGAAGATAATGACTTCCGGTGTTTCGTCCTGAGTTAATTCAGCCAAAGGCTTAAAAATAAGATAAGTTTTTGCATCAACGTCCGGCAATCCGGCAGCAAATTTTGCGGCCAGTTCAGGACTTTTTTTGTAGAATTCTCCTTCTCTGCCTCCTACACCGCCCGTTGAGAGGAAATATTCAATAAAACCTAATTGAAACCGTTGAAAACCTAAGCCGACTTTCCCGCCACTACATGTTGTGGTCTTGTTCTCAAATGCGGCAACACGACCTTTGGCTGCGGCATTTAACATAGAAATTGCGCAGCCCCATTTCCCTTCCTTAAACTGCAATGCTCCCTCTGGTTTAGAGTCGGAACGGAATACGGCAACAGGTTGATACTTAAGTTTTATAGCATCGGCGATCTTACTTTTCATAGTGACCCTCCTTATTCTTATTTCAGTTATTAATCGGCAGGTCATAGAAATCAGGTTATTTCGTGCTAAGTTAAAACAACTAGCGATTGATCATGCAAACGTTATTTATTTAACCGGCTTCGTTATTAGTTCCTCCTTTCCCATTTCCTTTAAGACTTATTACCAAAGCCATTATCATTATGGTTGTCACGACAACTATAATGATAAATAATAACTAATCGAGATTATCATAGATTTGATTTAATAGTTTTATCAAATCTGCAGCTTTCTGTTTTTCTATTCCCAAGGTAGCTTCCTCCAGTAATTGCCTAGCTTTAGGAATTAATTCATCTCTTAATGCCCAGCCACTATTTGTCAAGAAGATCTGATAAGCTCTTTTATCGACGGGATGAGGCTTTCGGACAATCAAATTTTTCATTTGTAACTTTTCAAGAATGCGATTAGTATTTGGTTTATCTTTAAAGATGATATCTGCCAACTCTTTAGGGGTAAGACCTTCTTGTGCCCATAAACAATTTAGTACAGACCATTGTTCCGGCGTAACATTATATTCATTAAATCGTTGAAATAACCTATTTTTAAGTTTTGTATTCGCCTTATTTAGAATAAACCCCAATGAATCCTCTAACTTAAATTCCATCTGCTATCACCTCAGTTGTTACGACAACTATATTATATACGCGTCGTAATTTTCAGTCAATACATAAGTCAGCCTCTCCATTGCTTTCAGCCAATCGTGAGACTCCTACTTTTATAAGTGGGAGTATGTTCAGTTTTAGCTAACGAGTTCACTGGGCAGGAGGTGCTGAATCGGGATAACTATCTCAGTTGATGAGGTAGTTATTTGGCAAATACTTTGTTATATATTTCCCATTGACCCCATTACCCTGGAGGGGTATAATATAAATATCTTAAGTGCTTATTATCACAAGTACGTTCACAGAAAATTGCAAACGGCTATAAAGTTTGCAGTTAAAAGATCAAACTAAAAATATGTAAGATTTATGGAGGAATTTATGATGAAAAAGGTACTCATAGTCGGTGGAGTGGCCGGGGGAGCTTCGGCTGCTGCACGGTTGAGAAGACTGGATGAAAAAGCTCAGATCATCTTGTTTGAAAGAGATGACTATATTTCTTTCGCCAACTGCGGTCTTCCCTATTATATCGGTGAAATGATTAAGGAAAGAGAGAAGCTTCTCGTTCAAACTCCTGAGGCTATGAAAGCAAGGTTTAATATTGATGTAAGGATCAATAGTGAAGTCATTGGTATCGATACGGAAAAGAAACTGGTTACCGTCAGAAGTAAGGAGCAAGGGATTTACGAAGAATCTTATGACGATCTTGTACTTTCACCGGGAGCCAAAGCTCTCCGGCCAAATATTCCAGGGATAGAAAGCACAAAGATATTTACCTTAAGAAACATTCCGGACACAGACAGAATTAAGGCCTATGTTGATCACAAGGGCATAGATAGTGCTATAGTTATCGGCGGAGGTTTCGTCGGGGTCGAAATGGCTGAGAATCTGGTCGAGAGAGGCTTGAAGGTTACTTTAGTTGAAGCCGCTCCCCACATTTTAGCACCTTTTGATTCAGACATGGTGGTCATGGCTGAAAAGGAATTAGTCGAAAATGGCGTGGATCTTATCTTGGCTGACGGCGTTAAAGCCTTTAAAGAGGTTGGAAGCCAAATCGAAGTAACGTTGGGCAGTGCAAAAATGGTTTCTGCCGATCTAGTCATACTAGCCATCGGGGTAGCTCCTGATACTGCTTTTCTAAAAGGCTCGGGTTTAAAGTTAGGGCCGAAAGGTCATATCGTCGTTGATGAAAGAATGCAAACCAATGTCGACGGTGTTTACGCAGTAGGAGATGCTATAGAGGTTGTCGACTTTATTACGGGGGAAAAAACGGCTGTTCCTTTGGCAGGGCCGGCAAACAAGCAAGGAAGAATCGCTGCCGATAATATTGCGGGTTTGAATTCGATTTACAAAGGTACTCAGGGAACCTCGATTCTCAAAGTTTTCAGTTTAACGGCGGCCAGCACAGGAGCAAATGAGCGCACTCTGCAAAAAGCAAATCTGCCTTACCGGGTCGTCTACGTTCATCCTGTGGCTCACGCATCTTATTACCCGGCTGCTTTACAGCTAACCTTAAAGCTGATTTTTAATGATCAAGGCCAAGTATTGGGAGCGCAGGGAATCGGTTATGATGGCGTTGATAAACGAATCGATGTTATTGCTGCTGTCATTCGCTTAAAAGGCACAGTAGACGATTTAGCAGAATTGGAATTAGCCTATGCTCCGCCCTTCTCATCGGCCAAAGACCCTGTAAATATGGCTGGATTTCTGGCTCAAAACGTTCTGTCCGGAAGAACTCATGTGGCAGCCTGGAAGGATATAGAGCTGCCTGAACTTAAAGATACAATCCTTTTGGATGTCCGAACGGAAGAGGAATTCAGCAATGGACACATCCCCGGTTCTCTCAACATTCCTCTCGATAGCTTAAGAGACAGAATGGCTGAGCTCGATAAGAGCAAACAAATCATTGGTTACTGTCAGGTAGGTTTAAGGGGTTATGTTGCTGACAGGATCTTAAGCCAAAATGGCTATAAGGTATTAAATATTACCGGCGGCTATAAGACTGTCTCCCTGCAAGAATTCCAGCCTCAGAACCCGGGCTCTGAGAACCGGCAGTCTGATTCAGGAGTTGGCGAGGTGAATACGCCTCAGGGGTATTTTGATAAAAGTATTGATGCCTGCGGGTTGTGCTGTCCTGGACCATTGATGCAGGTAAAAGCCGCTATGGACACTTTACAGCAGGGCCAGGTACTCAAGATTTTGGCATCTGATCCGGGTTTTTATGAGGATATTAAAGCTTGGACGAAAAGAACTAATAATCAATTGATCGATGTGGCCAAGGCCGGGGGTGTCATTTCAGCCTTCATCAAAAAGGGCACGCAAAAGGACCCGCTTAAGCAAGAGCCGGCAGCAGCTTTAAAGGACAATAAGAGCATGATTGTTTTCAGCGGAGATTTAGATAAGGCCATAGCATCCTTTATTATTGCCAATGGGGCTGCGGCTATGGGGAAAAAAGTAACGATGTTTTTCACATTTTGGGGCCTGAATATCCTGCGTAAACATGAAAAAGTCAACACTCAGAAGGGTTTTATGGATAAGATGTTTAGTCTGATGATGCCGAGAGGAAGCAAACGCCTTAAGTTATCTAAGATGAATATGCTGGGCTTGGGCGGAAAAATGATCAGAAAAGTTATGAAGGATAAAAACGTTTCTTCCCTCGAAGACCTCATCAAGGCCGCAATGTGCAATGGAGTAGAGATAGTAGCCTGTCAAATGTCAATGGATGTCATGGGGATCAAACAAGAGGAATTACTCGACGGCATTAAAGTTGGCGGAGTTGGTTATTATTTAGGAGAAGCAGAGGATTCCAACGTAAATTTGTTTATCTAAGCTTGCAGTTTAAAGCCTGTAAGGCCCGACCGTCATTATATATGACAGTCGGGCCTTTTCTGCGAATTGGGGCTATTTTTATCCACGTTAAGAGAATTTATACTATTGACATAACATCCCAACAAGAAATTATTTTCTTGAAATCACGAATGTGGCAGGGGCTTAGTCCAAATTGTTGAATTCTAAGTTAGAGGAATTAATGGCTTCACATTTATCCAGACTTTGTACCGAATTTTGTTAATAAGCTTGTCTTTAAGGAGATGGTATCTTTGTTGATAGCGGCAATCAACGGCAGCCCCAACCGGGATGGTAACACAGCCTTGCTCCTTCGGGAGGCCTTGTCGGCGGCTCAGAAACTAGGAGCGGAAACCCAGTTAATCAATGTGGCTGAAGTGTTGAATGATCTCGCCCAGCCTTTCTGTGATAGCTGTACCTATCCCTGCAACGCTTCCTGCGCCAAAGGCAACAAGCTGGGCGAGGCGCTCGCAATACTCAGACGGACAGACGGATTGATCATCGGGAGCCCAGTCTACTACGGCACCATCAGCGGGCAGCTGGCGGCTTTCTGGGACAAAACCAATACGCTATGGCAGAGCAAGGCACTTCTGAATGTGGTGGGGGGAGCGGTAACGGTTGCGATGGCTCGCTTCGGCGGTCAGGAAACCACTCTGAAGGCAATCCATGACCTAATGCTGGTACAGGGGATGATCATTGTCGGAGACGGTCACCGGGATTTCGACTGCGGGCATCAAGGAGTCTGCGCTCAGCAGCCGTCCAGGGAAGACGTCAATGCGATAGAACGGGCGCACATTATGGTTCGACGCATTGCGGAGGTAGCCGGAGCAACTCAATCACTTCGTTATCGGTCATGAGAGAAGGATAATTGGCTTGAGTAATAGGAACCAATAGAAACGGATAAGTACAGCCCCTAATACCAAAAACGGCATTAGGGGCTGTTTCACCAGATAATCTTACCAATACCAAGGGCGGCAATAACATGGATAACAACATCTGTAGCCAAAGATTCTATTACCCCAGCACCAAGGATACATATTTGCCATCTCCTTTCATCTGAGATGACAGAAGATAAGATTTCCTAGAATAATTTACGTAGTATGTCCGAGCATTGTGACAAAAATTGATGCTTAATTTGCTTTTTGCTTAGCTACTATACAGCGATGCGATGGCAAGAAAGCACTTATCAATAACTATAATTCTCGATGGCCGAGTAAGTTGCTTTGGCTCCGATATTATCGATGATTTTATTATAAGAGAAGCAGTGGCTATTAATAATATGACGAGATATACAGATCATTTTGATTGACAAAATAGATAATATGACCTACAATTCCAATATACCCATACGGGGTATATTGAGTCTTTATTAATATTATAAAGGGAAAGGATACAGTATGAACCAGACAATAACTATATCCATTATAGTTGGAGTAATAATAATCTGGCTATACGGTAAGTACTCCGACAAAGAAGTTAATAAATTGCGGATCGATCCTTCAGAAGCAAAAAAGAGACTGGATACTGAGAAGGGTATCATTCTTCTGGATGTCAGGACCGAACAGGAATATGTCGAGAACCACATTCCTCGAAGCACGTTGATCCCTTTGAACGCTCTGGCAAGAGAAGCCGGCAAAAAACTTCCCAACAAGCAAGCTACTATTTTTGTTTATTGTAGAAGCGGAAATCGAAGCAAAGCTGCTGTAAAGATGTTATTAAAGCTTGGGTATTCTAATCTTTACAATTTGGGCGGCATAATACGCTGGCCATATAAGACTGTATCCGGTAAGAAGTAGAACAAAGTTTAGGCGCCAATCAGATTTATAGACTGAATGGCGTCTTTTCATAGTTGCCGGAAAATTCGGTGATCGGTGGAAGGAAAAGCGGGAAGTTCGGCGAAAAAGAAAAGTATGAGTCAAAGGTTGCCCGTTTCATTGAGTAAGACGTAGAACTATAATTTACCTAAGATTGATACAGTACCTCTGCCACCATCTACTAGCACTCTATCCCCCGTTTTTAGTTTCAACATTGCATTGCCACAGCCCAAAACTGCAGGAATCCCTAATTCGCGCGCTATCACAGCGGCATGAGAGAGCGGAGCCCCTACATCAGTAATTATCGCACTCGCGCGAGGGAAAAGTGGTGTCCACGCAATATCAGTTTGAGATGTCACAAGAATCTCGCCTTTTTGGAGTTTATCTCCTTCCGTAATACTTTTTAAGCAACGCACAATTCCTTCTGAACGGCCAGCCGATCCCGGTGAACCAACTATGATATTCGTTTTTGATTCTTCAAAATTTGTAATAATATTACTTGAATTTGCATCAAAATAATCATTTCTTTGATTAGGATTTGAAGCCCACTCATACGGATCAAAATGCCCGCAGATCACAGATGGGTAAGCAGGTAGTGCACAATATTTTTGATAGGTATGCTTACGGGCAGGGATTAATTTTATGATGTGCTGACTACCGGTGAGAACATCGAGTAGTTCATCAATGGTCAAGAAGAAAATATCCTCTCTAAGTCCTGTCAATTCTCCGGCCCGAAGTGCAAAATATCGAGCTAACCAGCGATCGCGTACGTACTCGGAGCGGACAGCTTCACGTATGCGGCCCTTTGCCGTGATTTTTTTAATCTGATTTAGCTTACTCTTTGCTTTTCGGGGATACTTTTTTGCAAAACGTCTCCAAGTTCTCTCAAACTCCGATTGCCTTTTGCGTAATAGTTCCTCTACGTCAATCGGCGATGTGTTAAATTGATTTAGCTGGTCATCAAACCAATTTGCATCTTCTGCTGGACGGGGAACAGATAATTCAAATTCATTGGGTCCTCGATGTCCGTAACGCCTTAAATAATCAGTTCGGCTAATCTGCCCTGCTGCAACCTTCGATATACCGAGAACCGGTCCTAAACTCTCTAGGAACTCAGAATTACCATCTATGCTAATACTGCTGCTTAGTCCGGAAATTAGCCTATCGGCATCATCGCTGCCAACCAATTCTGTCATTTCACGACGCAATCTCAGCGCATTATTAGAGAATTGAGTTACACTGCTCATTACAAACCAAACTGTATTTTTAAGATGAGGTAACAGTTCACGTTGCCATAATAAGATGAGATCATTATTAGTTGTGCTCGACTTAATCTTTACTTGCATCCGCTCACAATATTGTTCATTGGATTGTATAAACGATGATGCTGTTTTTTGAGCCTGCCTTTGTTTATAGACAATTTTTACGAGATTACACAGGGCCTGCAAAATTGATAATTTGGTTAGTTTGATAACTGGAATATCAACGCATTCGGGAAGTTGTGTATATAATAACCCTTCAAGAAAACGTAAAATATTGTCTTTACTTCGTCCTAAGCTATGTAAAATAGAGGCAAAGATACTTAAGTTTAGATAAATTCTCCCCCCAATGTTTCCGGAAGAAGGGTATCCAGGGAGAAGTGTCCACGATTCATAAATCTCACGTTGCACCGTCCAAGTCAGCGGTGTCATCACTTCGGGAATCGCCTCGCCAAAATTAACATTTGACCAAAGGAAATTTCCTTTTGCGCTATCATTCCATTCCCCTGTGGCTGGATTATAGCCAATCAGCGTAGTAATTGGTCGAGATTGCAATACATAAAGCGTCTTATCAGCAATGGCCCATTCGATATCTTGCGGGCATCCCAGTTCTTTTTCTAATTGCTTGCCAAGATTTTGTAATTGATGTGCAAATTGTTTAAGTTCTTTTGGTACAGATTGAATAAACCGAGTTCGATCTAATGTAAATGTATATGGATTCACTTTGCCCGAAACAAGGTCTTCTCCCAATCCAAAAACAAAATTCCCCGACATTTCATGGCGATTGCCCGTCACAGGATTAGCCGTAAATAAAACACCGGATATCTCTGCTTGAACCATCATTTGTACAACGATCGACATTTCATGGCACCCATCAATTCCTTTGACCTTGCTATAGATTTGCGCTTCTTTGCTATTCCGCGAGTGACGTATCGTTTCAATACCTTCCTTGATTTCGTCATCAAGGTGCAGGTTAAGTACAGTATCAAACTGACCGGCAAAGGAAGCTGCGATTGAATCCTCGGCAAGGCCTGAAGAACGTATGGCAAAGGACTCTTCCCTAAACTCCTTGCGCAAGGATATAAGGTAATCCTTGATTTGTTTCCATGCCTCCGGCTTTAACTCATCTTGTTTAAATGCCGATGGCAGAATAACAAAACCATTCGGCACTTTATATCCTTTTTGAAATAAGAAGGCCAGTGTGCTGCCTTTTCCGCCAGCAAGGTGCCTATTTTCAACGCTTATTTCACTGAACATATAAACATGAGTCATGTGCTTTCTCCTCTTAGATTATTCTTTTTTAGCCACTTTTTCCGATTCTCTTGGTTTTTGGCATATCAGGTTCTCAATGAGTGTTTGTAATGCCCATTCTAAAGCGTTTTCAGTTTGATTTGCATTCAGTTCAAAACGTTGCCGAAGCGTAATCCATGTCAATGAACTATGAAGATGAGAAAGGATAGCTGCCCGCTGTTTGGCTACATCAGTTGGTATATCTGGAATACGTTCAATTATCAATTCCATGTATTTCTGGTCCCGCTCACGCCTACTCTGAGGCTGAATATTCTGCATAGCCAGTGCTGTGGTAAAGGCCTGAAGAATCAACGAATGTTCCTCAAAGACTTCGGCTGTTCTTTTAGTCACTTCTGGTAGTAGCTCGATGTTTAGTGACTTTAGTGTCAATTTCTGCCCCACAATTCCAGATGCAGATTCATATAGTGCTTCTAAAAGAGATTCTCGTGTTGGAAAATGCTGATAAACGGTGCCATAGGAAACACCGGCTCGATCCGCCACTTCTTTCACACTGAAAGTAAGTATACGCCCTTCGTTAATAATCTCTACTAATGCATTCATGATTTGGTTTCGGGTAAGCTCTCGTTGTTGGCTCCGTAAGGGACTTTGATAATGACGTTTCGGTTCTTGTTTATCCATAGGATCAACTCCGTATAAATTAAATAGTGATATCCTATAATTAATTATGAACTCCTAGTGTAAAATATGCAATAAGAACTTTAATTATAAAATACGGTCATCCTGTTTCAACTGAGTGACCGCTTAAACTATAAAAACCACCACTTGAGACATAGGGTGGTTATATCTGGTAAGGGGAGGCAATAAAATGGGTGAGTTAAAAATTATGAGTCAATTGACTATGCATTGTAAAATTTATTCACATTCTTATTAATCCTGTTATCTCCGCTAAGTACGTCAACACTACTGGCAAGGCTTATGTTCTTTGCCTTCGTTATGAGTTCCCGTAACATAAATTTAATTAACAAAACTTCTCAGGGGTAACGTTGGAATTCATTAAATCGATATCACTTAATGAGATGTACTCTTTCATCGCCTACCAGGTAGATAATGATGTTCTTACCGTGATAGGAAAGGGTAACAAGGAACGAAAGATTTATTGAACCCCTGCCGCAAAGAAGTCAATCAATATATGGTTTCAGATATGAAATAGCCTTGATGTATCAACCAAAGCTTTATTTATTTCACGAAACAAAAAGCGGTCGACAGATGACCAACAATTGCAATCTGCTGTAAAGTACGGTGCCTGATAGACCCTAGTTATTACATAAAAGGCAGACCTGAATTATCTTCAAGTCTACCTTTTAAATATGTGCCATCATGATCGCCATATTGAACTATGAACACTAGAAATCTGTCAATATTCTGCTTGGATTCATCGTTCGGTTGATTTAGGTTTAATGTCCTTGTCTTGGGTACTTCATTGAGTAATTTTGATAAAATCGGAAAGATAGACTTCGTTTCGCACTTTTACATCCCTAGAATTTCGTCGATTATGATAATCTCAGCATCAACACCTTTCATCTTCTTTAGATGAATATTAAGTGTATTGCATATCCGATCAGGACTTGAGCAATTATAGCAGCGATCCCCTTTGACTGCACAAGGTGTTTTATAGCCAAAACGTTTTGCGTTTTGTGGAGCTGCGATATTACGAGCACGCCATATGGCCTTCTCAAGAGTAGGCTCAATTTTATTTGTCCCAAAAACAAAGAAAACTTTTTTGTGTCCGAATAGCGAGCCGGCTATTCGATTCCCTGTCCCATCTATGTTCACCAACTCACCAGTTTCAGCTACGCCATTCACCGATGTGAAAAAAACATCGGTTGTAAGTGTTTTCTTGGCAATTTCGTTAAATTCTAATCCGGAATATTTTGACGGATCGACAACAGAATTATGTTCTGATAATAGCTCTGCAAAATTAATTGAGGCAAGCGTTGCAGAATCACCAAACCCAACAGTAACTCCACTTATGTTTTCCACAACATAGTTTGCTGCATCGTCTGAAGCTTCAAAAAATGAAACCTTATATCCGTTATGTGTCAATGATTGAATTATTTTTTCGTACTTCATAGCTACTCTTCTCCTTTTGAAATAAATTAATCATGTTGACTGAGACCATTCCTAATAAAATCAGAAGTGTTCCCGAGATTCCTGCCAATCCTAATTTTTCTTTTAAGAATATATTCCCCAAGATTGCTGCACCTGCAGGGCTAAGGGCACAAAACAATCCGGCACGTTCAGAAGTTGTACCGCTCTGGGCAAGCGGCTGGAGTGTAAATCCAAAACCACTGCATACGATGGCTAAGGTAAGGATAATTTCCCACTCAGAAAAGGTTGTAGGTAACTGCGGAGTTTCGAATATAAAGGCAGCTATCATACTGTATATCCCCATAAATCCCACCTGCAAAATCCCAAGAGTCAGCGGATCATCTTTTCGGCTGATTCGATCAGTCAAGATAATGGAACAAGCATAAAACACTGCTGCCAATAGGCTTAAACATTCTCCTGCCGACAAAGAGAACATACCGCCTTCCAGTGTTAGCAAGGCTACTCCGCTTAGGGAAATCATTGCACTCATAATTATGGGGAATTTGGGAAAATTCTTGTGCAGGGCTGCTTCAAATAACGGAACTAATATAATTGCGGTATTCTCCAGAAATGCAGTAGTTGATGCATTCGTTGTCTTTAGCGATGAAACTTCGGCGGCCATAACTGCAAAGAAGGATGCTCCCAGCAACATTCCTCTTAGCAATGTTCTACCTGAGACATGGCTCAGTCGCTTCCATGCAAATGGCAGCAGGAAAAGAAATGCTGTCAGAAATCGTACTCCAAGAAGCGAAAAGGTTCCCATATCATGAAGCCCGATTTTAGTCATTACATAAGAAGTGCTCCTGGCTAAAATTACGAGAGCAAGCAATATTTCTGCTTGCCTTCTTGAAAACACTCTACTTCTAATGCCATATCCCTCCCTTACTTTCTTGACAATAGTATATAACCAATATAAATTTGAATAAAACGAAAATTTGTCAATTCATATTTGACAAATCATCAATTAGCGAGGGAGAATATGGACACTGAAAAATGCAAGGCATTACTATGTATATTGGAAAATGGAAGTTTATCGAAGGCAGCAGAGAAATTGGGGTATACGCCTTCGGGAATTAGTCGTATGATTGCTTCATTGGAGCAGGAAACCGGATTTCCACTTCTGGTTCGCAGCCGCCGTGGAATTGTCCCTACTGCTGAGTGTCACAAACTCCTCCCAATTTTTCGCGAACTTAACCATTGGGGGGAACACTACTCTCAAATGTGTGGTCAAATACGAGGGGTGGAACTAGGTGAAATTTGTATAGGAACATCTTATCGAACATACTATCCCTGGCTCACTCAGTTGATTTCGGCTTTTATTCAGTCTTATCCGGAAATAAAAATTCACATTATAGAAGGAAGCAGCAGCGAACTCACTCTTGCCATGGAGAACCACAATGTGGATTTTTGCATTATTAGCCAGCGTGAAGGGGATTTTGTATGGATTCCATTACAAGAAAACCCGGTCGTTGCATGGCTGCCTCCGAATCATCCTAACGCTGATGCGGATTGCTTTCCGCTTAGCGCTTTTGAATCTGAACCTTATATTGACACATATCCGGATCAGGATACGGATAATGCAAGGATATTTAGAAGAAATCATGTCAAACCCAATATTCGGTTTTCAACCACCGATAACCAGGCAACATACAGTATGGTAGAAGCAGGGCTGGGAATCAGCTTGAACAATGGGTTGAACTCTGGTGGGTGGAATGGCAGAGTTGTGATTAAGCCGCTTGATCCACCACAAAAAGTAATGATTGGCATTGCCGTGCCCTCTCTGGGTTCAATTTCTCCATCTGCTAAAAGGTTTATTTCCCTTGCTAAAGAGAGGTTTGACGGCGCAACCAATTAAGAGAATAAAATACTCATGTAAACTTACAAATAGAGATAAAGTACTTTGAGCAATATTGCGCGGAAACGGTCAGCCCCTAATAGCCGAAAGATTAGGGGCTGATTAATCAGATATTGTTTTTGAGACCTGTTTTTGAGAAATAGGGAATACTGAATGAAGGGATATCTTTGTCGATATATTTTCTTTCAGAGGGTTGGTCCTAGTAGTCTGTGGTGAGGACTCATTTAGCGATGGTAGAAAAGGGGGGAGAGTTATTAGTATGAGCATTGAATCTGTGGTTCAAATTCAAACAGAAGCCCAGCTCGAACAGTTAAAGTCCGAAGAAGAATTGATGATTCTTTATTTTTCCTCGAAAACTTGTAATGTCTGCAGGGCTGTTTTTCCTAAGCTGATGGATCTCGTTGCGGGGTATCCGGTTAAGGTCGTCACGATATCTATTGATGAACAGAGGGAAATAGCCGGGCAAGCCTTGGTATTTACAGTGCCGACAGTTTTAATAGTTCATGAAGGCCGGGAAATTCTGCGGGAAAGCAGATTTATTGATTTCCAGAATATAGAGAGAATCTTAAATCATTTTACCTGAAACTACCTGCACGAGCATAACCGGCTTAAAATTCAATTAGACATTCTCATCTGCTTAGTCAATGCGGGTTCTTTAGGACCTGCATGTATAGTTTTGAACCGGAAAAAGGGCTTATTTCCCATAAGTTTCCGGAGATAGTATAATGAATGTCGTCTATTTGTATCCGAAAAATGACAGAATCCCCGAAAGTGGTTTTAGCAGAGCTGCAAAACGAGGTATAATTGAGGAAATGGTAAACCATGGAGGGAGAACTATGAAACAGAAAGTCCTAAAAAAACAACAAAATAGTAGAAAGTGCTTAGTCTGTGGCTTAAAGAATGATATTGGATTAAAAGCTTCTTTTTATGAAACCGACAATAGTGAAGTTGTCGCTATATTTACTCCCCTTGAAGAACACCAAAGTTATCCGGGAAGGCTGCACGGCGGAATTGCCGGAGCAATCCTGGATGAAACGATTGGCAGAGCAATCATGATCCAGGATGATACGATTTGGGGAGTTACCGTTGAATTAAATTTAAAATATAAAAAGCCTATTCCTTTAGATGAAGAATTACGGGTCGTGGGCAGAATTACGAAGGATTCAAAACGATTGTTCGAAGGGACCGGAGAAATAGTATTGCGTAACGGGGATATTGCTGCTACAGCTTGGGGTAAGTACATGAAAATGCCAATCGAGAAAATAGCAGACTTTAACGAAGATGAACAGGAATGGCAAGTTGTGTCCTCAGATAATGACCCCAGTGAAATAGAGATCTAACAACAAGCAAGCCACCGTTCACAGAAAACGGTGGCTTGTCGAAGTTCCAGGCTCTTAAATCAGCAGTTAAAATTTAATGATTTTGGGTTCACCTGCAAAGGAAGCAATCGTAGCTACGGCATCTTTCAAATATAGTACCAGTGTGTTGTCATCGGTTGCGGAATACCGGGATTGAAGTGAAGGATAGCTGTCAAGCATACTTTGCTTTGCTTCAATACGTTCATCCTCTACAGCAAGGGCTTGGATACGAATCCATTCCTGGCCATTAAAAGCACAAATTTCAATTTTGGGATGGGCCATGATTTGTTTGGCAACGTCCTTTACCTTACCGGTCTGAATATAAAGCTTACCTTCAAAAATGTTGGCAGTTCCGAAGGGACGAACCCGTGGCTGATCTCCATCCAGGGTTGCTAAGTAATAAGTCTGGCACTTTTTCAGAAAATCCAAAACTTCTTGCATAAGTTATCCCCTTTCAAAATTCATTACAATAAATTTATAATAAAAGTCTTGAAATGGCAAGTACGACTGTTTATGATATATAGTATTCGAAAAGATACTATTGGGAGGAGATTATGGAGACAGAGAAGGATTTATTTGGGAAATGTCCTTATACAACAGCACAGAAGGTTCTTTCGGGTAAATGGTCAATGCTTATTCTTTACCATCTCGGTAAAAGGACCATGCGTTTTGGAGAATTGCAGCGGCAGTTGCCTGATTTAACCCAGTCAACGCTGACGAAGCAGTTGCGCACTTTGGAAGAGAATGGATTGATCGAAAGAAAGATTTATCCGCAAGTCCCACCGAAGGTTGAATATTCTTTAACTGATATAGGCATAAAGTTTAAAAAAGTGTTAGCTGAATTAGCAATTTGGGGTAACGAATATATCAAAACCTTGAAGGACAAGAATTTACAAATTTAATACCTTTAGATTATAAAGGTCAAATCTCTTGACCCCTAATTGTCTTTACGGTATTTGTTAAGAATGAATTCTGTGAATTCTGCAAGCGATTTTTTCGCTTCTTCGGGCAGATCATCCAGGGGGTCGTCTGAACGGTGGGCGGCTAAAGTACTGTAATCTTGCTGGCTTTCAAGTAAATAAGGTCTTGGGTCAGTGATTCGCCCGAGAAGAAAGTCAACAGAACAATTCAGGCTTTCTGCCAAGATGTTCAAAGTAGAGGGGGTGGGGTATTTTTCGCCTGTTTCAAATTGGGATATGTCGGTTGGAGGTATGTTAAGATTTTCGGCTAATTGGTTTAGGGAGATACCATTTAGTTCACGTATCATCTTTAGTCTGCTGGGAAAATTATTTTCTTCAAGGACAGAATGTTCTGTCCGTCCTAATAAGAAATCGGTAGAGACCTTAAAATAATCCGCAATTCTTTGCAGAGTATCATAATCAGGTTTACGTCTGTCTACTTCATATTGGGCATACGTACTTCGGGACATACAAAGTATTTTTGCCAGCTCCTCTTGTGTGAGTTTAATCTTATTTCTTAGATATAGCAGCCTTTTTCCTAACACTTCAAGCATACCTCCTCTCCTCTATAGTATAGTCGCAATAAGCGACATTTAAAATAAGTGTCGCGAATCTCAACAAAAACATTGACAGTCGCGAATCGCGACTGTATTATTAAGATAAATTTAAGTCGCGTTATGCAACGGGATAAAGGGGGGGAATTGTGGCTGAATTTGGCAAGACGAGGCTGTGGCTGATAAAATATCGGGGGAATTTAACACAGCAGCAAGTTGCAAATAAAGCAGGAATAAGTAGATCATATTATGCAGAAATAGAGTCAGGCAACAAAAACCCTGGTGTCAAAACTGCGAAAAGACTTAGCAGCGTTTTAATGTTTGATTGGACTATTTTTTATAAATCATAAGAATTATGTATCAAAGTAAGGTTCTCATAGTATTAAACTAAAATCTCATCTGAATAAGGGGATAGGTTGAACTGGAGTTAGTGATGAAGAACGTAAAAAAATATATAATATAGAGTCCTCGGAATTGCCGGGGACTTGATTTTTTGGGCGCACTAATCCCCAAATAAAAATTAACGGAGGATAGTATGTCTGAGATCGACGAATTAATAAAGCAAATTGAAGAATTACGCTTGAACCTGATTAATACAAAAGAGGGAAGGGCTTATACAGATGCGGTAGTTGTAACTGCAAGTCAGGAGTTGGATAAAGTATTAAACAGGTATCAAGAGCTGCTGATGGAAAAAGCGGTACCAACAAATGTTTAATAATAGCCGCTGAACAACATCTGAACAGACACTGGGTAAGAGAAAATTTACAACTAGAAATAGGTTCAACAGTCTAAACTCTGCTGAACCTATTTCTGGTTTATGAGAAACATTAAATTATATTATCTGTTATTTCAAACTGAATATATCAATGATAAGCATCTGTTTATGAGATGCTTTTTTGCTAATATTTAACTAGTGTTTGTATTTGTGAAGTTAAACAAACTTATAGACCTATTTTTACAATAAACTGTATGAGTTTACTTAAATAATTTGGCAATAAAACCGCATAAATAATAACTATAATGCAATGTCCATTAATGAAATTGGATTAATCTACAAATTGACCGCTATATTTTACTATGCTATTATAGCGAAGCAACAAAAAATAGAATAAAACAAATAAAATTATAAATAATTCTCAATAACCTTGATTTCACTGAGGTGAACTATGAAAAAAATCCTTTTTATCTTAGCTTTGGTTTTAGTCATGCTAAGTTCAATTGTGGCAGGAACATTGGCTATGTATACTGTCTCCATTGACAACCTGGCTGAAGGCAGTGTCGTTGCTAAAGAGTTCATCTTTGTAGGGGGAGGTACTGATACCTTTCAGCAGGGATTGAAAATAGCGCCGTCTGAGACAACTCAGTGGCAGTTCAAAGTCAAAAACTATGAGGGTGATACAGTATCTGAAACTGATATGTACTACAAACTTACGTTTAATGTGCAAGCCTCGTCAGGAAAAAAGGCAATAGCCCCTTTAGAAATTACCGTTAAAGACTCGAAAGGTAATGCGCTGAACAGTGTGACTGGTGTAGGCACCTTTGATGTTCTGGGATCATTTCCTCTTGCAGTTAATGGGCAGGAGCAGGACTACTTTGTGCAGATATATTGGCCGGATAATGGTTCTTCTGACGCAAAGTATGCAGGCAGTGATTATGGAACGATGATCAATGTTAATGCTGTTGCTTCTCAGATTCCTTTTAGTACATCTCCATCCCAGGGGAAGCAGGTCAGCGTTCACTATGAAACGACAACTCCATGGCAAAACGGACAAAGCGGTGTTTATCAATATAATTATAAAGTTACAATCACTAATAATACCTCTCAGCCAATCAACAATTGGAGCATTGGCTTCTACCTTCCTACGGACACCCTGACCGGCGTCTGGAGTAATGCCAAATTAGTGTCCACCTCGCCGCCGGGAAACTACCAATTCCTTAACCCTGGTTATAACAATCAGGCGACAGATGATATCTTGCCGGGACAAAGCGTTTCCTTTGGAGGTCCGGCACTGGGTATGGGTACTGCGGCAATCCAAAGTATTAGTGTTGGCGGAAGCAATATCAGCGATATTACGAATGTGGATTTAACATGTCAATTTGGCAAGGCATCCTTGAACTAAGGATCCTGGCTGGATTATATGGATGAGATGAGGGAGGGAAAATGAGAAAAAAACTTTTCTTAATTCTTGTTTTGTGTGCCATAGCATTTGTTTCTTTAACCGTGGGCACTCTTTCCAACTATACGAGCGTTACCAGTTTCGGTACAACTATTTACCCTGATTTGCACAAGATAAATAACCACTGAGCCGGAATTTGATCAATAATCAATTGGAATTGGAGGAGAAATGATCTAATGAAAAAAGCACTGACAATTATCGCCCTTATCTTGGTTCTGTCCACGTCTATAGTCGCCGGAACCTTAGCTATGTATACGACAACGATCGATAATGTTGCTGAAGGCAGTGTCGTTGCCAAAGAATTTACCTTAATAAAAGGCGGAACAGATACGTTTACGAAGGATGTAAAAATAGCACCGTCTGAAACAACGAGTTGGCAGTTCAGCGTTAAAAACTATGACGGTGATGTAATAAGTGAGACTGCCATGGGCCTGAATTTTGCTGTGGATGTTGAAGCAGAGGCGGGTAAGAGTGTGATAGCCCCGTTGGTAGTGACTGTCAAAAACTCTGACGGTGATACTGTTGGTACAGTTAACTCAAGTGGCAGAATTGTATTTAACGATGCCTTTGCGCTGAGCCCTACCGGACAAGAGAAAACCTATACGGTATCAGTGAACTGGCCTGGCGACAATAACTCAGATATCAATTATGCGGGAGCAAATTATGGAACAGACGTTAAGGTGTCTGTTACCGGGACTCAGCAATAAATAAGATAATTTATTAATATTTCAACAGGGCGCGAGAGTTAGTATAGTTCTCGCGCCCTGTCTGTTTTCGACGCGCGATGCTTTGATTTTTTACATAGCCATAGGACATAATAAGAAAATCAATCGTTGAGCTGGGCACTATTCCCCTAAAAGAAGGTGAATCCATGACACCAACAAGGTATACGACCCAGGAACAAATCGAAGCAATGCGCCAGGAAATCCTGCATGAAAAAGAAAAACTGGCGGGAATATCTTCTGGAAAAGCCCCGTCTGAGAGCCGGCTGCCCCACGGAAGAAGGGCTTTGAAAACAGTGAGTGGAGCGGCATTTTTAGCGTTGTGTCTACTTCTGGTGTGGTCTATTATTTCCATCCAAATTACCAAGGGCAGGGGAGGAATTCCTAATGTCCTGGGTTTTCAGGTTTTTGCCGTGGAGTCCGGCAGTATGGAGCCTACGCTGGAAGTTGGAACAATGATTGTCAGCCGCATACCTAAAGACCCGGGAAATCTTAAAGTCAATCAAATCGTGACATTCAGAACCTTATCCAACGCTATTGTTACCCATCGGATTATAGAGGTTATTAATAACAACGGCAGTAAAGCTTACCGCACAAAGGGGGATAATCCGATAAATTCACCGGATCAGGATCTGCTCACGCCCAATCGGGTGATCGGGGTATTTTTTGCCAAAATACCGTTTTAACATAAAGCAGACTTAATGGGAGAAATAAACATGGAACATGTTCCGGAGCAGATTGTAGTAATGGAAGGTGTCGCGTCAAGTGAACATTTTTTGGTCGGAGGTGAGAAGCCCCGGCGGGTGCTGGATGATATCAACCTGTTGATCAGAAGTGCGGAAATCTGGGGTATCAATGGGACGTCACTGTTTGAAATCAAGCTGTTGTTGGAAATTATGGCAAATATCAGACCCTATGACAAGGGAAAATGCGTGTTGATCGAGCGTGGCATGATGAGGCTCAAACGGGTGATTCTCAAGCATGTATTTTATATCGGGGGCTCTGAGATGCTTTATAACAATATGAATGTGCTGGAATTTTTGATGTTCGCTGCCGCTAAATCTAAGATTAATCGGGTGGAGCTGCAGGAAGAGATTTTTGAATTAATCATAGCAATCGGATTGGGCCACCTTTCCTTGACACCCAACTATATGCTGACCAAAGAGGAAAAAGCCGTCATTACTTTAATTGCGGCTGCTTTCTCCGACAGCTTGATGATCGTCTTTAATCTTCCTAAATACGTTTGGGATGAAGTGCTTATTGATGCAATCTCCAAAATGACAAGTTTTATTAAGGAGAAAAGAAAAACCTTAATCCTCGCCACACAGAACTGCCTTCTGATCGAGAAGGCCTGTTCGCATACGGCAATAACGAAGAATGGACTATTAATCTACAGCGGCACCGTTGAGAATTTTCGTTTGAGCTTTGACAAGGTGGAAGTGATTATCCGGGATAAAGCCGTTGAGTCAATGAAAGAAAAACTTACCCTGCTGCTTCCAGGTTATGAGCTGGACGTTAAAGGCGGCAGTCTGATGATCAGCCGCAAAACTTCAGAAGTCAGTGACCATGGTATTATTTATAAAAAAATCATAGAGTCCGGCTTTACACCAGATTCTATAGAGATTAATTCTAAAACAGTGCAAAATGCCTATGAGGAGCTTATACGGCAGCATGATTTACAAGAATAGCTATTTCAAAAAAGAACTTCGCCAAGCCTACATGGGAAATAAAATCAGCACAAATCGAAAAATGACCTCGGCTTTGTTTTTGGGTCTTGTTTCATTTGCCCTTTACTTTGTGTTTCAAACATTACAGAAAAGCGTACTTTCTGATGTCGTTCCCGAAATCATGCAAGCCAGTTACTTTTCCACAGTTTACCTTTATATTCACATAGCAGTCGTTTTTAACATTATCTATTTCATTGTCTACTACGATTATCTTTTTTTCTCAGAGATCAGAAAAAACTCCTGGTATCTTCTGATTCAAATGGGCTATCGGCCAATGAGCATGCTTGTTTCCAAGTTTGCCGCTTTAATGTATTCTGTACTGCTAATTTATACCGTTGGTTTTGCGGTTACGATAATCCTCACTTTTTTTCTGAAATACACCTTCATAGCCGCTTATCTGCCAACCCTCTACCTGGTGGGGGTCGGAGACCTGCTCCTCATGACAATCCTTTCTATGACGTTTTCACTTTACGCCAAGACAGTAATTAACGGCCGATATTGGACCTTCTTAACTGCTGTGATTATTTTCGTGATGAAAATAACGTTGGGACAGTATGCAATTATTTCTAATCGTGTATTAATGCAGAATATTTTTATCCTGTTCGATCTGAAGCTTTCATTGTATTGGCCGGTCGAGGCGGCGGCTATGCTGGTCTGCGGGCTGATATGTTTGTTGCGGGGCAAAAATCTGGCTAAGTATTATAATCTTCCTTCCGACTCAGCTATCATTCCGGCAGGTGTAAATTTGGTGGAAATCGATTCCAGAACGGGCAGGCAGAAATTGATTAGCGGCAAGGTGAAAGAAGGATGGCGCGGCAGAATTGTCGATACGGTGACTACTTTATTCCTGATTGCTTTTATTTGTGCCGCCCTGGCCTTCAATGTCTTCATTATCCTGATTAATTCTTCCACCCCAGGTCAAGAGGTCACCATACGTGGAGTGATCCCTTTTGTCTTTAGTACCAGTACTATGGAACCGGAGATTATGATCAATGATCTGGCCTATTTTCAGAAAGTCGATGTCCAGTACCCGATTGTGAAAGGACAAATCATCCTTTTTGAAGAAAATAATGTGCTCTTTGTAGAACGGGTTATCAAGGCAGGAAATCCACTAACCGTGGATATCGACAATTACCCCCCTATGTCCCAAATAGGAGCCATGAAGAAAACCGTCACACGACAGGCGGTCCATGGACTATATTGCGGCAGGAACCGCTGGTTGGGAGCACTGATTCTCTTCGCCAATACTATTGTGGGCAGGATTCTATTCTTGCTGGTTCCAGCCGTTCTGATCTTTTATCAGGGGCAAATTTATAAGTATTTTAGTAAAGAGAATACGTAATGGGCAGGAATGTGGCAACCAAATACTTTGAAGGTGTTATTATAACAATCCTCAGGTGGCCAGAGCCAATGGCGTGGAATTTTCGGATGTCCGGCGCTATGATCCCTTTATTATGTCCCAGAATAAAGGCAAGGGGAAAAAGGTTGTGGTGGTCGGCCATTTTCCATACTTGGAGAATCTGCTGGAACCGGTCTGCGATTTTTCCATCATCGAATGGGAACCGTTAGAGGGAGACTACCCTATGCCGGACTCTGAATATCTGCTGCCCGAAGCGGATTATGCCTATCTAACTTCCTTATCTGCCGTTTTCCGCTTTGATTTTGGCTCTCAGGCTTATATTCCTCACCGTTCCAAGGCCGTCGAACTTAATTAAGTAGGCAGCTTTGTCACGGTTGATATCAATGACTTCGCCGGCACCCATGATGTCGTGCACGATACGGTCGCCGGGTCGGAAAGGAAACTCTGAAGACTTCGCTTCTATTAACTTCTCGCTGCTGGTGATATGCCAATTTGATTCCTTGACCAGACCTTCATCAAGTTCTGCCGTGTAAACCAGCAGATCCTTGGCTACATTGAAAATGAAACGGGACGGATAGCGATAGGAACCGTCCAAGTTCCGTCCCTCCGCATCCGTCAGGTACAAAGCTTTTTCCGCACGGGTGAAAGCGACAAAGGCAAGCCGCCGTTCTTCTTCCATGGCTTCAAGCGTCTTGGTCTTTTTTGAGGGAAACACGCCTTCCCCAAGACCGCAAAGGAACACATAGGGAAACTCCAGGCCCTTCGCCGTATGTACGGTCATCAGTTTAACCGTATTTTTGTTGGAAGCTATATCGGTATTTGTGAGCAGCCCTATATGAGACAAATAGTTTTCTAAGGTGTTTTCCTCTCCGCTTGTGGTCTCGTATTCATAAACCGATTGTTTGAGCTCTGCCAAATTGTCCAGCCGCTCCTGACTTCCTTCCGTCCGGAGCATTGCCTCATAGCCGCTTTGGTCAAGGAGCGAATTTAACAAGTCGGAAATCGGCATCGTCTGATAACCTGTGAAAAAATGCTCGATTAAATTGAGAAAACCCTTGGCCTTCGTGCCCTTGAAAATTTCCTGGTCAATCGTTCTTTCGAGAGCGTTGTAAAGGGAACATTGATTTTGGACGGCATAATCTTGCAAAAATTTCATGCGCCGCACGCCGATATTGCGTTTTGGCACGTTAGCAACCCGCAGGAAGGACAGATCGTCCTTATAGAGAATGAGCCGGAGATAAGCGAGAGTATCTTTGATCTCCATCCGGCCAAAAAATTGTACGCCGCTATAGATCGTGTAGGGAAGTTTTTCTTTCAGAAATACCTCCTCCAGCGTCCGGGAGATGAAATGGGCGCGATAGAGGATTGTCATGTCGCTTAGTTTTACGCCCTGAGCAAGCAGCTCCTGGATTTGCAGCGCGACCCAGCGGGCCTCCGCCTCCGCTGTTTTGGCATGATGGTAAACAACCGGAACCCCGTCCGGCAGCGTAGGAAGCAAGACCTTGTCGATGCGTTTTTTATTGTTTCTAATTAAAGAATTCGCTGCAGCGAGAATCTGCGGTGTTGAGCGATAATTCTCCATCATCATGATGGTGCGGACCTGGGGGAATTCCTGGTCAAAGTCCAGCAGATATTTGAGCCGGGCACCGCGCCAGGTGTAGATCGTCTGATCCGGATCGCCTACGATAAAAAGGTTTTTGTGATAATCACACAGCACCTTCATCAGCCGGTACTGCAGTTCGTCAATATCCTGATACTCGTCAATCATGATGTATTCCAGCCGCTGCTGCCACTTCAGCCGGATCGCAGCGTCCACACTGAAGATGTAGAGTACATATTTAATCAGGTCGTTGTAGTCGAGTCCGAAACATTTCTTTTCCTGATACAGGTATCCCCAGAAAATAATGTCCTCCGCTTCCACGGCATTCTGATACTTGAGGTACAGCTCTTCAAGGGAAAGAGAAACCATAAATTTGTAGTACTCCGGATCTTTAAACAGCTTGCGGATTTCGATCATGTCTCTCGCCTTAGAGAAGGTCATATGCCGCAAGGTGAGGCCCCGTTCTTCATAAATGATCTTCAGCATGTCGTTGATATCAGAATTATCAAGAACAAGAAAGCTTTTCGGATAGTGGACAGCGTTGATGTCCTCCTGCAAAACTGTTACACAGAAGCTGTGGAACGTGCTGATATAGCCGGTATCGTTGTCGCCGCAGAGCAGGCGGATGCGATGCTTCATCTCCTGAGCGGATTTATTGGTAAATGTGACACAGAGGATGTTGGACGGCATAATGCCAATCTCATTGACAAGATAGGCAAAACGATGCGACAGCGCGCGGGTTTTACCTGACCCCGCACCCGCAATCACGCGTATGAAGCCTTCCGTGGCAGTTACTGCCTGTCGCTGCTGTTCATTAAGTCCCGCCAAGATGTCACTCATCCTGTTCGTCACCACTTTCTTCAACTAAATTCATGCATACGTTTGTTTAACCGGTGCAAGCATACAAAATTAAGCTTGCCTATCGAACATGCGTTTGTTATTTTTATTATACATTACTTTGCAAGAACCATCTATAACTTAAACCTTTGCTTGAAGTAGTTTTGCCAACTTAGAAGGGGATAATCAAATGGGTATAAACATCAGAGCCAGTATTTTTGCTAAAAATGGTTATGGTGATATGGGCTGTAATGAGCATTGAAGCCTACGAACGAAAGCTATTCGAAAATGAAATTTACTATAAATTTAAAGAAGCAGAATTGGAAGCAAGATCTACCAATGTGCGCTATACGCACGAAGAAGTATTTTCAGATTTGAGAAGAAGCTTGGTCATATCCTTGGGGATGAAATTTGATGATGAAGATGAGAATCAATTTTTGAAGAATATAGGTTTTAAAATTCAATTTCTTCGGAAGCAGCGAGGTCTTAGTCAGAGTGAGCTGGCCGAAAAATTGGAGTTGAGTTATGCTGCCATTAGCCATCTTGAAAGTACGTCTGTCTATGGTTTATCTGTTATTGCCATTTACAGAATCGCTAAATCCCTTGACGTCGATCCGAGCCAACTTCTAATGTTTAAGTAGTTATTTAGGTTAACGCTTTAATTTGCTATTATTAGTTTGAATTATAAATTGAACTCGGTTTCTGACCGTTACGAAGCTCTACGAATATAAGGGAGTAAGATTTAGTGTAATCTTACTCCCTTAAAAGCATAGGCCTCGCGCCCTTCGGCGCGAGGCCTATGCTGGTGGTGTCATTACTATAATTCTTGGGAGGGAAGGTATCAGCAAGGGGGGGCAGAGTAATTCTAAGCCTTGTCAAATTTGTATCTTTAGTAGATTGCTCAAAAAACTCCATGTATGGATTGTCTGCTTTTGTTTTTGGCGGAGAAGGATATAATTTTAATGTAAGATTAGAAGGAATATTCGGAAAAATGCAGAACGCTTGAAGAGTATTATTTAACGGTTAAACTAATTTAAACGTAGAGAACTTTTAAGGCAAAATAAAAATTTGCATTTGCGCGATATTGAGAAATGTAGCCTATTCGTTTTTGAATACGCTAATATGAAGATTAGAGGTGGCCTTAATGTCAATAAAATTGATTCGAGAATACGAAATGAAGTTGTCATCACCGGGATGTCATCCTGGGGCGAACTGGTATCGTGTCTTCATTGCCATGGCGAATGACATTAGCGAAGTCTTCCCATATCTAAATGCCGACCTGAAGGGACTTGTCGATTATAATCACCAGAGCAGGATCTTGCTTTGGTCGCCTGGTGGAAAAGAAAAGATAGAAAAGATATATGCATTCAGGCCCAAAGAAATTGGAATTACCCCTATCTCGGATAGGGAGGAAGCAAAAGAGTTTACTTGCAAAATTATTAATATCGTCAACGATGTTTGGAATCGAAGAAACGAGATTCAGCCGAAATTTGAGGGCAATAGGCCACTACCTGCTGCGATGGATATCTATAAACTCCTGCCAAGGACAAACTGCAAGAAATGTGGTTTTCTAACCTGCATGGCCTTTGCTGTTGCTTTAAGAAATGATTTTAAAATATCATCTTGTCCGTATATGCTAGAGGATGACTTTTTGAAACTGGTATCGCAAGAGTAATAAGGGACACTTGAAACGACAAGTAGCTTGAAAGGGCGCCAAGCAGATCTATTGACTGATTGGTGCCCTTTTAGTTTTGTTTTGAAATACTTAATCTAGTTTTCAAGCTTCCATAATCCTTTATTTTCCAATAAAAATAATGATCTGTATCTTTGTACAGCTCCCATCCATCCCGTTCACAAAATCGCTTTAATTCTCTCCAGTTAGGCATCAAGCAAACCTCTTACGGCATCCTCATCTTTCTGTATCAGCACCCGCATAACATAAGGGAAATGAACCTTTCTGTTGGGAGCCCCATAATATTTATCGAACTCATCCATATATTCTTGGGCATATTCAATCAGTTCTTTAGTAAGCTCTGTTTTTAACGCCCCCAAACTTGCAGCATTAGCTATGATATCCAGCTCTTTCAGAGAGCCACTTAAACTGCCGTCGGCTTCTTTTTCATATTCAAGAGTGAACCTATATGGTGTTAAAACAACTTCCAAATGCTCTAGAGACATAGCTGCAAGATAGTCTCTGTTCCGTTTTACCAAAGAGGGCTTTAAACGCACAACATTATCAATAAAACGTCCCCAATCTTTCCTGACATCGGTGGCATTAATAACTTCTTGCATAATTACACCCTCCTTTTTCGGAACCATGCTTTTCACTTCCTATTGTATATTACGTACATAGCGTACACAATATGCATTCTGAGAAAAAATAACAACCCGGGTTCATCATCTGGACTCTTGGGTTGTTGCCTATGAAGAGATTCCGCAAGACAGAGGACCCCAGTTTAGTCGATCCCTGACTCACTGCTCTTAGTACACCTCTGTTCGAGTCAATTATCTGTTTTAGCATATGGAAATAGTAGGGCATAATTACATTAAAGTCAGGAAATCCGACTAGATTTCCTGAGATATTTACAGATTTTTTTAAAGTTTTCAGCGTAACTTACGAGAATTTATCTCCAGCCATAGCATATTTTAACACCAAGAAAAGCACATTGACGGGATAAATTCCGCATGCTATGCTGGGGATACCAATAATTGGAGACGGAAAAATGCCAAGTTAATAGTTAAGTTTTTTAATTAGCCAAAGGTATTAAACAAAAAAGTCTTAGATAATGACAAGAAGGTGTGATCTGAATGCCTGGGCAAAATCATCAGATATCTGAATTGGAAAGTATTATGCTTCGAAATAATCTATTTAAGAAATTCAAATTGAGCAAATTGGGAGTATTCGGTTCTATGGCAAGAGGAGAAATGTCTAATGACATAGATATCCTCATTGAAGACAATGTTGATTACCGATCATTGTCAGTGTTTAGAGATGAGCTCCAAAAACTTACAAATAAGCACATAGATATTGTAATTGAAAGGTATGCCAATCCCATAGTGCTGCATAGAGCAAGAAAGGAGATTATCTATGTTACCGAGCATTAAGAACGACCTCATGTATCTGCTTAATATACTTGAGTGCATCGAGAAAATCATACTGTATTTCGCAGATTGTGCCAATGCTGAGGACTTCTTCGAAAAGAACGAGCAGATGAATTTCAACGCCACTCTGAATCTTTTGACGAACATCGGTGAGAATGTTGGAAAAATCAGCAAAGAGCTTAAACAGATATATTCGGATGTGGATTGGCCGTTGATAAAAAGCTTCAGGAATCGGGTAGTTCATGACTATATTAATATTGATACTTTTATGGTGTTTGATATCATCACAAATGATCTCAAAATGCTTAGAGGTACGATTATGAATATTGTGGGGATAGAACTGGATAAGGGTAGTTTCGATACAGAGGAATATGAGGCCGCTAAGAAGAGTTTCTATTATCGGCATATTAAGTTTGATTAAATAAGTACGGAAGTGCTGCCATAATTTCAAGGAATTCGGAAAACTGACAATGTCAGTTTTTTTATACTGTCAGAAAGCATAAGTTTTAGGGATACTAAAGGGTACCTGATTCTAAGCATTCAGATCATCAATAAAAGTACTGATGCTGTTAAAGGCTTTGCTCATATTGCGATTGTTATTGATATCATCGATAGCAGCTAAGGTTTCTGCATTTGGTTGTTCAATGCGGAGGTCAAAAGGAATGCCGCCGTAGCGAACGGAATAACGCAGGAAAATATTTATAGCTGTGGACATATTAAGCCCTAGCTCGGCGAATATGGCCTCAGCCTTGCGTTTTAATTCCTCATCCACACGAATATTTAAGTTAGTTGTATTAGCCACAATACCACTCCTTTCGATACCTTGATTATATAGTATTATATGCAGTTATTTAAAAAATTTGCCGATTTGCTTTACGATGTCATTACAAATCTATAATTCCATAAAACTGCGGAATTAATGAACAACGCAGACCAATTTAAAACAACAGAAGTTATGCCTATTCTAGATTGGATGGCAAAGTCCAATTTGGAATAGGCATTTTTATTTGAGGTTGTTACCTTCATATGTACAACTACATTGTCTGGAACTAAGGGAAGCTAAAGGAGAAGGCGCATTGTCTGCAAGAAGGGCTAGTTCCTGCGAAGACATTGTCTGCAAGAAGGCTAGTATGTGTGAAGACAATGTCTTCGTGTGTGGGTGCAGCCGGGTTTTCTAATTGTCCGGGATCATCTCAGCGAGGCGGATTTTAATGCCTAACTCCAGGAAATAGAAACCCATGCCTCTGGACAGCTCGGCATTAGACCCTCTTGTCTGCAGATAAGCGATTCCCAGTGCCCATAAATCCCGGTAGCTGCGTTTGGAAAAAACGGAATAACGTTTGCGCACGTACTTATAGCCGATCTCAAAATCAGTAAGTTCTTGTCTGCCCATTGTTTTCCTCCCGCTGTTTGGGGGATTGTTCTTCGATGAGTTCGGAAATACTAACACCGAGGGCGGCAGCGAGTTTCTTAAGGATGGGATAGGTCGGCTGCTTCTTGTTGGCTTCCAGTTCAGAAATATAGGTTTGGGAAACCTTTGAGCGTCTGGAAAGCTCAGCTTGAGAAAATTTTTGTTTGGTTCGGAGATTGAAAAGATTTTGCATAAAGGCATACTTCCTTTTGACAATAATTATAATTGCTTTAACGGTTTTTTACAACCGCTTTAGCGTGCTATGGGACAGCTTTTTTATTTGCTATAATTGCTTTAGCGATAGGGAGTGAAAGAATGGGAATCAATTATGGCGCTAAATTTTTGGAATTACGAAAGAAGAATAAATTAAGTCAAAAGGATTTGGCCGGTATTGCGGAAATCGGTCAAACTACGATTAGCGATATAGAGGCCGGAAAGAAATCACCCAATGCTGTCACCATTGAAAAGATCTGTTTGGCTCTCAATATTACCCTCACAGAATTTTTCGCCGAAGAGCGCCCGCAGCTGGAGCCGGAACTTCGTCGTTTGGTAGAAACGGCCAGAAAACTTTCACCGGAACAAATCGACCGTCTTCAGAAGTTACTGGAGTCTATGAGTAAGGATTGATTTTCTCTGAAGTAACAACATAAAGGGGCGCAGTCAAATATGACTGGCGTCCCTTTATGTTGTTGAAATATTCCGTGATTAATGGGAGGAAAAGCAGGAAGTTCGGCGAAAAAGAAACTATATGATAAATGTTGTCCAAAAGACCAGAATCGATTGAAGAGTGACTTAAAGCTAAGGGCTTTTGGGGGTAAATAAATGCGTTATATCGGAATTGACTTAGCCTGGACCTATGCCAATGAATCGGGAATTTGTGTGATCGCTGACAATGGGGAAATCATCTATTGTGAGTCTAAGGTTTTCAGCGATGAAATGATTGCGGACATCGTTGCAGAATATGCTCAGGAGGGAGCCATCGTAGGGATTGATGCTCCTTTAATCGTGAATAACGAAACAGGTGCCCGGTACTGTGACAGTGCCATTATGAGAGAAAAAATTCATGGCAAAAATCTGTCCGTTTTCACCTGCAGCAGACGCTTTATGCTCAAACACTTCGGGGCAGTCAGGGGAGAAGAAGTGGTCAAAGCCATTCGAAAACGGATGCCGGCTTTTGCCCTCACAGGCGGCTTAAGCAATGAAAAGCATGTGATTATCGAAACCTTTCCCACGGGCATAACATTAGGCCTTTTTCCCGACGCTTTTCCAGTTAAATATAAAATCAAATATAAGATTGCCTTTGAAACAACCAAGACAGAAATGGGGCGGATGGTCAGCCTTTTGCAAAGGCTGGGGGACTTTAATCCTCCCGTCCACAATATCGAAGATTTCTTTAATCATTCACCGAGCATTCAGGCTATGTCTAAGAAGGAGTATAAGAACCTTGAAGACAGGCTGGATGCTTTTTTATGTGCTTACGCCGCCTATTGGCTGGCCAGGCATAAGGGAAAGGTGGTCGGCGATGACCGGGATGGCTTTATTACCATTCCTGTAATAGATGATAAGGATGTCCGTGACGGCAAATCAGAAAGGATAAAAATCTACAACAAATTGATTCGGGACAAGATCCCCCAGATTATCGAAGACAGCGGCAAGAAAGCCATGATCGCAAAGGTTCCGGGACCAGAGTACCTGGGCTTATTAAACGCCAAGTTAGGTGAAGAACTTCAGGAGTATCTGGATAGCCAAGAGGTTGAAGAACTGGCGGATTTAGTGGAAGTGGTCTACGCCATCCTGGATTATCAAGGGGTTTCCCGGCAGGAATTTGAGAGTATCAGGAAGCAAAAGGTTGAGAAGAGAGGCGCTTTCCGGGATAGGCTCCTGCTCAAAGAAGTTAGGGACGACTGAGAGGTTGAAGGAAATTGACAGAAAAGATCAAGCAGAAGGGAAGCCTGGGCAGCATCGCCGAAGATCTCTTTATCGAGCTGTTCTGTGATACCTTTGGTCCGGATCAAGCGGAGTATCTATTTCTTCAGTATCCGGTCACAGATATTTATGGACATAGACGCTCCATTGATTTTGCTCTGGAAAGCGAAGACTTAAAAATCGCCATCGAGATTGACGGTGAAACCTATCATAATCCCAACAAGGTTTCTTCTAATAAATATTATGATGACCTTACCAAGCAAAACAGCCTGATCTATCAGAACTGGAAGGTTTACCGCTGGGTTTACAACCAGCTGAAGCATCATCCTGAAAAGGTCAAGGACGAACTGCGGATTTTTGTGGGAGAAATGCCCGCTTTTAGAATGCTGGAGGATTATCTGCCTAAGCAGAAGGGCAAGGTCATAGAACTGCGGGAGCATCAGCAAGCAGCTTTAGACAGCCTGCAGGCCATGCGCGACAAAGGGGAGAGTATCGCTCTGCTTTATCATGCTACGGGAACCGGAAAAACTGTGACCGCAGTCAGTGATGCCAAACGTCTGGGGAAACGAACCCTGTTTTTGGCTCATACCAAGGAACTAATCACCCAGGCCAAAGACACCTTCGCAGAACTTTGGGATCAGGCTGAGACTGGTCTTTATGTGGCTGAAGAAAAGGCTGCAGACGCTTATGTTGTCTGCAGCAGCATTCAGAGTGTGGCCAGAAATCTGGAAGGGTTCAAACCCGATGACTTTGGCTATATCATCGTCGATGAATGTCATCATGGAACAGCAGATACTTATAGGAAGGTTTTGAGTTATTTCAAACCTGAATTTACTCTGGGTCTCACGGCTACCCCGGACAGAGCTGATGGCGAGAGTATCCTGGAGGACTTTAAAAATGTGGCCCATAAGCTGGATTTGCAGCAAGCCGTGGAATTAGGGGAACTTGTTCCCATCAGGTGTATCCGGGTCAAGACCAATGTGGATCTTTCCACGGTGAGAATCAACGGCATTAAATATTACGCCCAGGACTTAGAAAGCAAGCTCTTTGTGCCGGAAAGAAATAAGCTTATTGCAGAAACCTATCTCAACTATGTTAGGGATAAGAAAACTGTGGTATTCTGTGCCTCCGTACGCCACGCTCAGGAGATTTCTGCCTTGTTCAAAGAAAAGGGAATTCATTGCGAGGCTGTTTCCGGTTCCATGAAATCCAGAGAAAGGGCGGAGATTTTAGATCGTTATGAAAATAGGGATATCCAAGTTTTATGTGCCTGTGATCTCTTAAACGAGGGATGGGACAGTCCGAAAACAGAAGTTTTGTTCATGGCCAGGCCGACGCTTTCCAAGACACTATATGTTCAGCAGCTGGGCCGGGGGATGCGCAAGTGCGTGGGTAAGAACTACCTGATGGTCTTTGATTTTATTGATAATGCCGGCTTGTTTAACATGCCTTACTCCCTGCACAGGATGTTTAACCTGAAGGAATATAGGGCGGGAGAGTACGTTGTTGCTTCCCAGAAGCAGTTTGAGCTGGACAGAGATTTAATCGCCAGAGGAGAAAAACCGTCTGTCTTTCTGGATTTCCCGGTGAATGCGGCGGATTATGAGTTGATTGATCTCTTTAACTGGCAGGATGAAGTGAAAGGGATGATATCACAGCTAGAGTTCGTGAGGTTGGTGGATGTGCAAACTGAAACCATTGAACGGTACCTGCGGGAAGGAAAGATAACCCCTGATTTAGAGGTACCCTTCGGGGATAAAAGGAGCTTTAAGTATTTTAAGGAAGCAAGCGTGGAGAGCTATGCTAAACAGTACGGCTGGGAGCTGATCAATCCTGCCAATATGAAAGATAAGTTTATGGACATGGTCAGGACGATGGATATGAGTTTTTCCTATAAGCCGGTATTGCTCAAGGCCATGCTTGAGCATGTTGACGATAGGGGAAGAGTTAGGGTCGAGGACATGGTTAATTACTTCATGGATTTTTATAGGGCTAGAAAAGAGAATGGGCTGGTGGTTGAGAAGAAATCCAGTCTGTACTCTAAAGACGGATATACCCGAAAGGACGTTGAGAGAAATATCTTTAGCAATCCCTTTAAGCGGTTTGAGGATATGCGCTTTATGAGCCGGTGCAGGGATATTGAGTATGTGGAGTTTAATCGGCATGTTTGGAAGAGGCTGACTCAGAAGGAGAAGGAGAAGGACTGGATTGTTGGGCGGTGTGATGAGAAGTTGGAGGAGTATTATAGGAAGCGGGTTTAGAAGCCTGACTAGAGTTCTTTTCGCCGTACCTTAGGAAGAGGCTATAGAGTTCGAAGACGATTATAGGCTTTATGCCGAGAGGGAAAGAGGGGGGAGGACGCTCAAATGATAAAGACTTTCGTGGAGCTATGGTATTTGTGGCTTTTAGTTTTAGTAGTTTTTATTTATCGATTGTATAAGGCCAAAATCAAAGGAATCGTTGGCGAGAAAACAATAGCGTCGTTCCTGATGAGGTTAGATCATGATCTAATGTGAGAGCTGATGGGAAGACGTCCCAGATAGATCATGTAGTCGTGTCAAATTACGGGATTTTTGTAATAGATACAAAGAACTATAAGGGCTAGATTTTGGGAGATGAGTACGGGGAGTATTGGACACAAGTAATTTACAAGCGGAAGGAGAAGCTCTTTAATCCGATAAGACAAAACTATGGGCATATTCAGGCTCTAAAGCAGAATTTGCAAGAATACCCAGAGTTGAATTACGTGCCAATTATCGTCTTTTCAATAAATGCTGATTTAAAGATTAAGACAAATACCAGGGTTATATATACAGTAAAGTTGCTTAAAACGATAAAAGAGTTTACAGCGGAAACCATTACTGAGCAGCAAAAGGAAGAGATATATTCGAAATTGTTGGCTCTAAATGTAAGAGATAAGGAAGTCAGAACCCAGCATGTCGAAGGAATACATAAAAAGAAAGCTGACGTGGCGAACCAAGTAAGCGCTAATATTTGTCCAAAATGTGGTGGGGAGTTAATTATGAGAAAGGGTAAATATGGAGATTTTACAGGGTGTAAGAATTATCCGAAGTGTAGGTTTACAATTAGCAACTAGGTGATGAATCTTGATTTCGGTGAAATGGAGCTATTAAGTATCATGGCTGATAATGTCTATCCTGAAAACATTAGTACTTGGGCCTAAAAAACAAAAAAAATCCAACTAACCTCAAGTGGATTCTTGAGAAATCGTAGATTAGGCCTTTGAAGATCAATTAGTGACTAAACGCTGTGGGGTTAACGCCTGTTCAATAGTCACGGTATAACCGAGTGTTTCTAGTCTTTTTACGGATTTCTTAACGATCTCAGCTTTGCGCCGTAGTTCAAAGAAATCAGGCCCTAGTTCTTTGTATGATGTATTGTTTTTGAGCATTAGGTACGCTATTTTGAGAATTGCATGAGCTACTGCTACTGTAGCACGGTTGGTACCACGTCTTGCTGCAATTCTTTTGTATTGAGCACTGAAATAGGTATTTTTTAAATGTCCGGCTACTTTAGCACATTCTATTAGAGTGGCTTTTAGTATGTCACTGCCTTTACGCGTTTTACCGCTTTTACGTTTGCCCGCGCTCTCATTGTTACCGGGGCAAAGGCCAGCCCATGAAACTAGGTGGGAAGCCGAAGGAAATTGATTCATATTGGTACCTATTTCGGCAATGATGATTTGCGCGCTACGTTCACCAACTCCAGGGATAGAGTCGATAAGAGACACTTGTTCATAGACAGGTTTCATTCTTGCTTGAATTTCTCGATCAAGTGTAAGAACTTGTTCTTCGAGAATATCAATATGTTTGAGCATCATACGTAACATAGTCTTTTGATGATCACCCATGAAACCGCGAAGCGCTTCTTCTATTTGAGGTATTTTTTTACGCATTTGTCTAAGTGCTTTATCTGCTATTGATTGAACGTCAGTACAACCAGATATGAGCATATCAAGCATTCGACGAGATGATTTACCATCAATGTCACTAATAACAGAAGCTAGCTTGATATTCGCGCCCTCAAGCACTTTTTGGATGCGGTTTAACTCTCTGGCGCGCTCCTGAACCATACTTCTTCGGTAACGAACCAGTTCTTTAAGTTCGCGCTGCTCGCGTTTGGGAATAAAACTGCCATTTAGTAAACCGTGACGAAGTAAATCAGCGATCCATTCAGAGTCTTTAACGTCAGTTTTTCGACCAGGCACAGCTTTGATATGTTGTGCGTTCACAACTAATGTTGGTATTTCCTCCATTTCTAAATGATTGTAGATTGGTTTCCAGTATGGACCAGTCGCCTCCATTGCAACACATTCACAGTCAGCGCTCTTCAGCCAGTCAATGAGTCCGAGAAGCGATGAAGTCATCGTACTGAAAGTTCTAATCTCCTTCTTTTTGCCTTTAATTAGGCAGGCCGCGATAGTATTCTTGTGAATATCCATACCACAACAACGCTCGTAAATAACATTCATTGAAAGACCTCCAATGATCAAAATTTACGGCGGGCTTCCTGTAAAGTATTAATCTACCCTGCGTGCTCATGGCAACAATTTGTGGTGCAAGCAGGAAGCCTTAATCAGTCTATAACGACGGGCTCAAAGCACCAAGACATTTCGACCTTTTGCCGTAGCAAGAGTATTGACATTAGAACCCAGTTTTCATTCATTTGATGGTGTGGCACGAAGGCCACATGGAGGTCTATTATGCGAAGTTGGCAATGTATATGGATGCTAAGAATGAACGTTTATATGCCACAAAATGATTGTGGCATATTCGTAAGCAGTACTGAAATAAAGTGAATTAGTTTTTGAGAAAGGGGAAATCTTCGAAATAAACTTCGGATATTCCTCCAAATAGTAGGAATACCCGAACTAAATATTCGGGAATCCCGTAGTTCTACGACATATCGTGCAAAGGACGCGCCATTCTTTGGCTTGGAAAACGAATCTGGAATATATTCTGTTGCGTTAGGTCTCTGTGCAAAGCAGAGGAAGATATTCCATGAAAATAAAGAATCTATTATCAATAAGGAAGTATATTTGAAAGCTATTCAGTTGAAACGAGGATTAACTTGAGAAATGAGGGATATATGTATGGGAAGTATTATTGATTCGTTTTGTTTATGGTGTGACTTACTTGGATATTCTACTCCGTTTATTGATACGAAATGGGACTTAAACACAGAAGCTTCAGAACGAAATTTTAAAAGAATAGAAAAATTGCAGCTTGAATTTACAAATATAGACAATTATCACGTTGAGCGTGTTTTAGTATTAAATGACGGGTTCGCCAGAACTATTGATCTAGTTTATGGTAGTCGTTCACCCCAGCAATATTTATATTGGTTTGATGCAGTCCTATCAAATTATTTTCTGTTAAATAAAATAGATAAAGCCGATTCTAATCCAGGAGCTAGAGCTGTACTAACATTTGGACAAAGATATCACTATATGAAAAGTAATATGACTGCCGCAGAAGTAGTACAAACTAGTGAAGAAAGAAAAAAGGAATTGGAAAAGCAGATTGTTGTCTATTCACCAAGAGAGTTTCAAATGAATACTGCTTTTTCAAAGGCTTATATTATTGAAGGAGTCGGTACAAAGGTAGGTATTAAAGGATCAAATATTTATATCGATAACGAGTTTCTTAAACATTTGGGTGCAATTTTAACAGAAGCTGAAGATGCAGCTTATTTTTTTATTGATGACCAAAAACAAGATTCAGAAAACCCCAATTTATATGTTGGCAAAATAGGTGAAGAAAAAGTTAACTTTGAAGTTGAGTTTTATACTGAAGAAAATTATATTATTTGGGATGTTATACAAATTGTTGGGCAAAACAGAAAAGTGTTGTTTAGGCTCTGGTTTGATTCCTTCCCTATACAATTTAATCAAAAGGGCATAGATACAACTCTATATAAAGTGATTAAATATAAACCTTGGTACGAAAATGAAATGGATTCAGTCATAGATTTTAGAGACACATCAGAAATTTAGCATACTTTATAGACCAGTTAACGTATTTACCAACCACTCTTTTTTAAGTTTATGGCATCGCCATCCGTGGCGCTTATGAATCTGGGGGCACGATACGTCGTAGAACAGAGTGCTCCCAAAATCTGAGAGACGTAGTAACCAGACTTCGGGAACACGCGGGAGGTTATGTGAAAGAAGTGGTTTAAGCACTATTTAGAAAATTGATGGAGGAAGCTTAAATGTGTAGCCGAAGAAGAACCGATGGTGATGAAACATGGAACAGGCTAAGAGAATGGACTAAGGGACAGAAGCCTGCAGAAAGATTAGCTAGTCATATTATTAGTTCTGATGGGTTTGAATCGATAGACCCCTCACATCCATTGGGAGGAAGAGACGGGTTAAAAGATTTAGTTTGCTTAAAGGATGGTCTTCGATGGATTGGTGCAGCATATTTCCCTCGAGGGCAACAAACTTTTCAAGTAATAAAGGACAAATTTATACATGACTTAGATGGTGTAGTAAAGAATGATGCAAATGGTATTCTTTTCATCACTAACCAGGAATTGAGCCTAGCTGAGAGAAAGAACCTAATTTCTTGTGGAGAGTGTGAAGTTGAGATTTATCACCTTGAGAGATTAGTACACATATTAAACAGTCCATCTAATTATGGGATTAGATTAGAGTTTTTGGATATCGAGGTTACTAAAGAGGAACAGCTTGCATTTTTTGCGGAAAGAGATAAGAGTTTTGCAATAATCAATGACCGACTGGAACGGTTAAGCAAGGACTATGAATCGTTTAAGGAAGAGATGCTTGATCATTCCTATGATTTAGTGAGATCTGAGGAAGAAATCGTCAAAGTTATTGAGGAATTACTAGATAAAATTTGGTTTGATAGACACATGGTACTAAGGGAAAGGATAGATCAAGGTTTTGAAACGGTGAATCCAGAAATATGGCAAGGTGCCCTAAAATCAGCTCAAAAGGTAATAGCTAAGTATGGGAGAAAAAATATAGGTCCATGGTCTAAGTTTGAATGGGGTATGTTAAATGGAAAGTTGTCTGCTTTACGATGGGTATTAGGGGATGATTGGGATATGTTGGATACTTGAGCCTTATGAATGCCCATTTCCTTCACGAAACTAGTCAAGATGCAGGTAGTATGACGCTTGGTGAATGCCCAACATTACATGACTTCGGTTCAGATTAGGCTAATAATGTACGGTTGCTGCAGTTGTGAATTGTGCGTATTTTAGCAATAATGGGCAATTCGGAAAACTAAATTAATTTGGCTATCAACTATGAACGAAGCAATAATAATTATCTTCATTTTACAAAATCATTACTTGAATCTGGAGGTTTACAGGAGGCAAGACGATGAGCTATTTTGCGGATCAATACAGTAATCTACAATATCCACATGCATGCACAGACCCTAGCTCTGAACAACTTGGTTTACGAAACGCACAGATTGGTGCAATTCATGCAGTTGCTTCTCATGCTACACTCGAAAGTAATGCACCAACAGTTATTGTAATGCCGACCGGCAGTGGTAAAACGGCTGTGTTAATGATGACTCCTTATGTTTTACGGAAGAATAAGGTGTTGATTGTTACACCCAGTGCAATGGTGAGAGGCCAAATCTGTGATGATTATAAGAAACTAAAAACATTAAAGAAAATTGGCGTATTTACAACTGAGGTACAAAATCCAATTGTTTTTGAAGCTTCACATGAGTATCCTGCAGAAGAAGCCTCACAAGATGAGTATAACAAAAGCATAAATGAGTCAGATATAGTCATCGCAACTCATCCAGTTGCTGTTACAATTTCAGGAGCGAAAATTAGTAATGCCTTCGACTATATCATGATAGACGAAGCGCATCATGTCCCGGCTCCAACATGGCAAAAGATATTGCTTAACATGGAACATGCTAATTCCTTACTTGTGACTGCTACACCATTTAGATTAGATAACAAAGAAATCAAGGGCGACTACGTATATAATTACCCTTTGTCAAAAGCATATAGAGATGGCATTTTCGGTGAGATTGTGTATATTCCAATCGAAGAGGCTCCGGATAAAGACAAGCTGATAGCATTAGAAGCAGAGCGCGTATTCCTAAATGATAAAGAGCTAGGATATAAGCATTGCTTGATGGTACGAACTGACACTAAAGAGAAAGCAAAGGGATTAGAGGAACTGTATCGAGAAAATACGACGCTTCGATTGAAACGTATAGATAGTACCATGTCATATGCTACAATGAAAAGAGCCATTGAGCAAATGAAAAGCAGTACATTAGATGGTGTTATTTGTGTAAATATGCTCGGTGAGGGATTTGATTTCCCTAATCTGAAAATTGCAGCTATTCATGAACCTCACAAATCATTGGCAAACACATTACAGTTCATAGGCAGATTCGCGAGAACCAATGCAGAGAACATTGGTGAAGCAAAGTTTATTGCCATGAACGATGGTTCACTTAAAATAGAAAATCGTGAATTGTATTCCGCTGATGCTGTTTGGCAAGACATGATAATTAATATGTCGGAAAATAAGATTAGCGCTGATTTGGAGGGAAGCGAAACAATAAAGCAATTCACGAGACCTGAGGCTGAGGATGATGCGCAGCTTTCGTTACACAATGTAAGACCTAATTGCCATGCGAAAATCTATAAGGTCGATAGTTTTAGTTTTGATGCAGACTTTCCTGAAATGTGTCGCGTAGAAAACAGAGTATATAGAAACAGAAAAAACAATACCATTGTTGGTATCTCATATGTTAAAGAATCTCCGCTTTGGCTTGAAGGAAATCAGGTAAGCAATCTGGATGTTCATTTATACATCGTACACTTTCAGAAGGAGACGGGGTTGCTTTATATTTATTCGCAAGCTAAAAGCGAATATGTTTATGATTCTATTGTTGAGTCGTTCACAACTGATTATCAGAAATTACCTAGAAATGAGATGAATAAAGTTTTAGGTGAATTGCAGAATTATGAGTTCTTCAATACTGGTATGCAAAATAGATATGCAGAAGCTGGTGAATCTTATAGAATAATAGCTGGCTCAAATACGGCTGCTTCTATTGATGAGACAACGGGAAAAATGGTTTCAGCTGGGCATGCTTTTTGTAAGGCGCGAAAAGGCGACGAGGAGATTACCATCGGCTATAGTAGTGGTTCGAAAATTTGGAGTAGCTCATATTATTCAATACCAGATTATATATCTTGGTGTGATGAAAATGGAAAGAAAATTGTGAATAGTTCTCTTGTTGTAAAGACAGGCACCAATTACGATTTACTTCCTATGCCTAAGAAAAATATAAAGTATCCATCTAATACAATGTTTTGCTTTTTATCGGAGAGAACATATTTGTCACCTCCATTGATAAAAATCCATGGACAACCAAATGAACATTTTTTAATCACAGATTTGGATATTATTATTGTGGAGGTCAAAGATAATTATATTTCGATTGAGGCAACAGTTGAAAATGTCTCTGAGAACCTAATCTGTGATTTAGAAGGAAAATACAGTACAGACGATGAGAAACTAGTTGTTAAAGATGGAAAGACTCAGGTACCACTTGCTAGATATTTGACTTCGCATCCCTTGACATTCAAAACAACTGATGACACGATGATAATTGGAGCAGAGATTTTTACTGGAGATAAAGACGCAATAGTGTTTTCACCAGAGCATATTACAGTGGTTGATTGGAGATACCTGGGAACTAACATCAATAATGAATGCTCAAAAACAACTAAAAAAGGGAAATCAATACAAACTGTTTTAAAAGAAATTCTCGTTGCAGACACCTCATTTTCACATATTGTATTTGATCATGGTTCAGGTGAAATGGCAGATTTCGTTACTTTCTGTGTTACTGGGTCTCCCAATATAATAAACGTGAATATGTATCATGTGAAGGCAATGAAAGGTGCTGGGTACAATACAAACGTCAATGACGTCTATGAAGTTTCACAACAAGCGATAAAATCAACAATTTGGATTAAAGATAAAAATATTCTGTTGGACAAGATTATTATGAGAATTCGAAATAGTTCTGATCCAAATAAGAAATTTGTTAAAGGAGATCTAAATTCGCTCAAAACTTTGATGCGAGGGAACAAAAAGATGGAGGTTACGATTTATATCGTGCAGCCTGCCATTAGTAAGAAAAAAGAGATCCCAGACAAAATTGGAGAGGTTCTTGCAGCTGCGACACACTATATAAAACGAAGTGGAAGAGCTAAGGAACTGAAAATTTGGGGAAGCCTTTGACAACTGATAACCAACAAGGAGAACAAGTGCGAATACTACTTCCAATTATATGGTCACAGGCGAACTGCTAGTTATGTTTATTACATCAAGCTAGACCCATCTGTCCAACTTCATGTAAGGCTAATAATGCACAGCTCGGATAACAGAAGGTAATAGGGAAAGTTGAAATAGTGGGTGAGCACTTCTTCATGTAGTATTTTTTACAGCTGAGCTATTGCTTTAGATAGTGAAAACGCGACTATGAAAAGCAATGTAACATGTGATATACGATTGAGAAGGGTGGAAGAATGCAGACACATATACTTACTGATAACGAGTATAAGTCATATTTGGAATTTTCCCAAAAATACAATATTCCTTATAAAAGAGGAACAACAGGTATTTTAGATTTCTTTAATAAAATATGCGATAAATACAGAATGGAAATCTCATCTGTATTTACAGATCCGAATTGGAAAGTGTTTATCGACACTGGAATTGAACTGTTTGATGAAATGCGTAGTATTATAAGCAAAATTCTATGTTGGGAATTAAAAGATGACAACCATAGTGTCATGGTGCTGTTGGATGATACTATAAAACAATTTATTAAAAAGGGATATTTCTTTGAATTTGAGATCCCAGCTGATCAAAACTTTTACCGAATTCGAAAGAGTAATACAATAGTGAAAAAAACCGGAACACTACATATACCATTTTCCAAAAAAGCTTATGCGGCGCAAGAGAGATTCAGCATTATGAATGAACCGATGCTCTATTTAGGAAACACAACATATATTTGCTGGGAGGAATGTAATAGACCGGATTTTTCTTCCGCTTATGTGAGTTTATACAGTTTAAAAGTGCCACTAAAAGTTATTGGAATTGAGGAGGTAATCCCCAATTTATTTCCTCAGATATCCAAAGCAAATGTGACTGCGTATTTTATTACCAGGTGTATTGCATTTTTTCCGTTTGTTGCCGCAATGTTTATGAAGGCAACTCCAGCAGTGAATGGTAAAATATCAGAATATATCTTTCCCAACATGTTTATGAAAGCCCTTATGAGACTGAGAGATGCGGACGGTATTATCTTTCATTCAACCAAATATAACTTGATTGAAACATCGAGCATGTTATGCAAAAATTTAGCCTTAAAGTGCCCCGAAGAGCTTACACGTGATTTTTCGACTTATATTCTTGATAAATTTACAATAACAACGCCAGTTCCATTAAATTCTTATCCTATACCTAAGCAGTTTTATTATAAGTGCGGATATAATGGTATGCCATTGAGTCTTGACGACCGATTTGTGATTAATTATGAGGATTCTTTGTTTGCCTTTGCAGAAGACGAAATGAAGCATATGTGCTGTAGTGGAGAGGTTCTTGACAAAAGCGACTACTATTAATAATTGTCGAATTCATATCTCAAAAATTAATTTTTAAATCCGTTGGAGACAAATTGGGACGTATATCATTAGTAAACATTATTTATTGCAACTGCACATTATGTTTACCGACTTATCCTGACGATTTATAAACTGTGTTTATCCATATTTAGATACAAGCAGCGAAGAGGAGAAAATATGTTTGTGCCTACTTGGGAATCTGTTCTTGATATGAGTCCAACTGATTTTGAAAAATACTGTGTGCAGTTGCTTCAAGAACAAAGTGCCGGATTAGAAAACTGTATATTCCAGCACAACAAAATCATTACAGTAGATGATGGCAATTACCAGATTGATGGATTTATTGAGTTTTCTGCGATGGGAGTAACATACAAAACTTTAGTGGAGTGCAAACACTATAAAAATAGTATTTCGCGAGAAAAAGTACAAATACTTTATGATAAAGTTAGGGCAACAGGTGCACAAAAAGGCATCTTGATGTCTATATCGAATTTTCAATCAGGCGCTATTGACTATGCAACCAAACATGGAATCGCCCTTATTCAGATTATTGAATCTGGGAAACAGTTTGATGTGCGTGTAAAACCTGGTACTATTGTTGCCTCGTCACATATCCCTCATAATAACGGATGCCCATATATCGGGGTTTTGCAATATGGGAAGGTTGGAATGACTCATTGTTCATATCTACGTTTGGGTAACATGAGCTTACAAAACTTTTTGCTTAATGGTTTAAATAAAAAGCATGATGGCAGCTGAAATCGCCCTATAAACATTCTTGATATCTGGATTAAGCTAAGGCTAGACTGACAACTTGGTTACGACAATAGCATTTTGCAGGATTATAATTCGGAGTTGATATAATCCATAAAAAACGAACTATAAATTGAGGGAGGTATATAATGCCAAGAGGTGATAAATACGTCGGACTAAAAATGTATTTACAAAACTCAGCAGTGCCTATTATCACCCTGTCTTTTAAGGACATTGAGAAAATCATTGGTGACGTTTTACCAAAATCGGCTTATGTTCACGGCGAGGCATGGTGGTCAAATAATTACGATCATTCACAGGCAATAGCATGGATGGATGCTGGTTATGAAACCGATTATGTAACAGATACCTACAAAGCTGAAAAAATCACTTTTGTAAAACGCTAGAATAAATAACACTAAATTCACACCTTACCATTATCTATATACTTAGCTCTCAAGGATTTAACTAATTCTATTCCTGAACTAGAGGTGTATCATGACCGAAATCATCTATGGCCTATACGAGCAAATCATTAACAGAATCATCAATGAAAACCTGAATAAAGTAGATCAGCAACTTATCATAAAAGATACTCAGCCCCTAGATTCGGCTGAGTCTTCTAAGATTCTGGCAGAATACCTAACGAAAATTCTGCGTGAGATTTTGGATTATATCAATGATGGCGACTCTGTCGTTAGAGACCGTGTCAATTTATGTAATGGTATCTTACAATACATAGCCGAGTGTATTCAGAAAGGGAGCTTTAGCTTCAAAAAGGATCAAGAGACCTTCAAACGAGTTGAGAGTTTCCTAATAAATCAGGATGCCCAGCTCTTATTAGCCCTAGTCGACAAGAAAGCAAGCAAACCAAAAGCTTTACATGTCTCGGAAAAGATCGTAAGGCCAGAGACTTCTATCGCAGAGAATTCCCTCTTCACTGGGGCAGTCCATGAGCCAAGCATGATCTCCGAACTTAAAAAGGAAATCTTAAGCAGTGACAGAATCGATTTTCTTGTTTCCTTTATCAAGTGGAGCGGCTTGCGTTTAATCATCAATGAGCTGACTCGGTTTACCATGGGCGGCGGCAAACTGCGGGTTATCACCACCTCCTATCTGGGAGCTACGGATTTTAAAGCCGTGGAACAACTCAGTAAACTAACCAACACGGAAATACATATTTCCTATGATACGGAACGGACCCGCCTTCACGCCAAAACCTATGTCTTCTGGAGAGATACCGGCTTCAGCACCGTTTATATCGGATCGTCAAATATCTCTGAGTCGGCTATGACCAGCGGCTTAGAATGGAATATCAAGCTATCTCAATATGACTCCGGGTATATCTTAGAGAAAATCCGGGCCACCTTTGAAGGGTATTGGAATAATCCTGAGTTTACCCCTTTTATTCCGGCCCTTGATTCTAAGCGCCTTAGAAAAGCCTTAAAGTCTGAGCGAAGAAACAGTCAGGATGAAGCGAATGCCTTAGGGTTTCACTTCGATCTGAAACCTTACTATTACCAGCAGGAAATTCTGGACAAATTGAAGGCTGAACGGGAAGTGCATCACTCGTTTAGAAACCTGGTAGTCGCGGCCACAGGGACGGGTAAGACCGTTATCGCTGCCTTTGATTACCGGGACTTTTGCAGGGCAAACCCCAATCGACCCAACAAACTGCTCTTTGTTGCCCATCGAAAGGAACTATTAAGTCAGAGTTTGGCTTGCTTTCGCGGGATACTCAAGGATCTTAACTTTGGCGCCATGATGGTGGGAGGGCTGAAGCCGGATAGTTTTGATCATTTATTTGTCTCTATTCAATCCTTTAACTCGAAGGATTTAACGGAAGTCACTTCCCCTGATTTCTACGATTATATTGTCATTGATGAATTCCATCATGCTGCCGCCCCATCTTACCAGGAACTTTTAGAGTATTATCAGCCGAAGGTGTTGCTCGGACTGACGGCAACTCCTGAGAGAGCGGATGGCCGAAGCATCTATACATATTTCGAAGGCAGAGTTGCTGCCGAAATCCGCTTATGGGAAGCTATTGAACGGAAATTGCTCAGTCCTTTTCATTATTTTGGGATAACCGATAATGTTGATCTTAGTCAGGTTCACTGGGTTGCCGGCAATTACGATGAGCGGGAACTGGAGAACCTCTATGTGTTTGAAAAAGCCGTTGCCGAAAAACGAGTTGGTTATATTATCGGCGCCCTGGGAAAGTATTGTCTGGAACTTGGGGAGATTATAGGAATTGGTTTTTGTTTAAATAAAAGGCATGCTGAATTTATGGCTCAGGTTTTTAACAAAGCGGGGATTCCTTCAGAATTTCTGGTGGCAGAATCGGAGAGCGCTGTGAGGGATAGCGTGAAGCGGCGTCTGGTCACGAAGGAAATCACCTTTGTTTTTGTGGTGGATATCTATAATGAAGGAATTGATATTCCTGAAGTGAATACGGTTCTTTTTCTGCGGCCCACGGAAAGCTTAACTGTCTTTTTGCAGCAGTTAGGCAGGGGGCTAAGACTCTGTGAGGGAAAAGAAGCCCTGACGGTCTTGGACTTTGTGGGCCAAGCCCACCAGAAGTATTCTTTTGAAGACCGTTTTAAAGCTTTGTTATCAAGGAGTCGCAAAACCATTGAGCAGGAAATTAAGATGGGCTTTGTCAATGTGCCCAGAGGCTGCTCTATTCGACTGGAAAAACAAGCTCAGGATTACATTCTGGAGAACATTCGCAATGCCATTAATACTAAGCGTAATATTATCAGCAAGCTCTATGATCTTATAGAGACGAAACAGGAGCTCAAGGTCAGAGAGTTTTTCGAGGGTTATCATGTGACACCCCAAGACGTCTACAGCAAAAAAGTGACGGTTGTGGGACTGGCAGCTCAAGCCGGTCTGCTCAAGAGATATCAGGTGGATACCGAGAGGGAACGATTGCTGGCTGCAGCACTAGGAAGATTATCATTTGTAAATTCCAGACGCTGGATTGTTTTTATGCAGAAAATTCTACCGCTGATTCTTTTAAATAAAGGCTCTTTATTGCATTCTTTAACTACGGTGGAACGGACAATGCTCACCATGGTTCACTATACACTATGGGGTAAGGGGCTTGGTGATCTGGGCAAGAGGTTTGCTTCAATAGAAGAGGCGATTTATTGGGCCATTAATGATCCGCGGCTTTACCAAGAACTGATGGCTTTACTGGACTATCAATTCGACACTATTGATTTCGTGGATAAGCCTTTGGTCGGATTTGAGGATGAATACCCACTCGACTTATATTGTGCTTATACTTTTGATCAGATTTTGGTGGTTCTGGGAAAACATACGGAACAAAAGAAGAGCTCTTTCCGGGAAGGAGTTCTCTATCTGGCTGAGAAGAAGCTGGATGTCTTTTTCGTGACCTTGAACAAGTCGGAAAAGGACTATTCTCCGTCAACCATGTATCAGGATTATTCCATCAATGAAGAGCTATTTCATTGGCAGTCTCAAAGTCGAACGACGGTGGAATCCCTGACAGGACAGAGGTATCTTAACCAAGCAGCCAGTGACGGGAACGTGTTGCTTTTTGTGAGAGAGTATAAGAAAGAGGGGGCTTTTGCCTCTCCCTTTACTTGTATCGGGTTTGCCGATTTTCAAAGCCACTATGGTTCAGCTCCAATCAGTATCGTCTGGAGGATGAAGGAACCGCTGCCGGGGTTTGTGATGAAGAAGACGATTAAAGTTTAAATTTCTGCTGTTATTGAGCAGGGATTGTCATTGCCGTGAAGAGGTTAAATAGATATAGCTCTAAGACCTGATTGTTAATGTACAGAGGATCATAGCTGTAAAATTGTTTTGCTATGATCGGGTCGGGAATATTACTCATCTCGGGGAGGTTCACCGCAAGATGCTAACAGAAGGCGCAGCTCACTAAGTTAATAACGCAAAGGAATATGCAACTAATATTTAGTTGCATATTTTGATCTTTGATAATATAGTTAAGGTAAGAGGTGCACAATGAGCAAAAGAGATAAACTTATAGATAGATTGTTTAATAGACCTATCGACTTTGAATATGATGAAGCAAGAAGTCTGTTAGCAAAATTCGGTTACAAAGAAGACAACAGGGGGCGTACTTCGGGGTCGAGGGTTGCTTTCGTCCATTGGGAAACAGGACATATTATAAGACTTCATAGACCGCATCCAGGGAATATATTGAAGAACTATCAAATCGTGCAGTTGATTGAAGAGTTGAAAAATCAGGGAGTGGTTTGATTATGAAAGATGTGATGATATACAAAGAATATATTGGTTCAGTACATTACAGCACAGAAGACGAGATTTTCTATGGCAAGATTGAAGGCATAAATGATTCAATCAGTTATGAAGGCAGTAGTGTCAGTGAACTAAAGTCAGCATTTGAAGAAGCGGTTGAGGATTATCTTGAACTGTGCAATTTGAACGGTAAAGAACCTGAAAAGATGTATAAAGGCAGCTTTAATGTAAGAATAACCCCTGAGCTTCATAAACAAGCAGCACAAAGGGCCTTGATAGAGGGCAAATCATTGAATCAGTATGTTGAAGAGGCGATAAAGCAGTATTCAGCAAAAGAACAAAAATGAAGAAGAACTTATAATTCGGGCTAACCCCTTGGATAGACAATCTGCTGGACTGGCGTGCAGGCAACACGTCAGTCCTTTTGTTTTGCCTGCTTTTCTTAGGTTATCTTTAAGTCGTTAATTATGCATTCTGTAAGAAATAGCAAGAGCTGCAGCAGGGTTTAGTAGAAAAAAGCAGAAATTATGTATGAGTAAACAGTGTTAAAAACCTGTGCAAAAGACAATTTGCTGATTGGCTTGCTCAAAGATCCAGAGAAATAGGAGGAGAGTCCAATGAGAGCCGTGTGCATAGATTTTGAAACTGCGAATGGATTTATTGGCAGCGCCTGCTCGGTTGGAATTGCAGTTTTAGAAGAAGGACAGATTGTCGATACTAACTATTGGCTTATAAAACCTCATCCCCGGTATAATTATTTTGACCCTTTGAATGTCTCAATCCATGGAATTAAAGCGCAAGATGTAAAGGACGCTCCGGAATTCGATCTTATTTACGGGCAGATTAGTCCTCTCTTTGAGAATGCCTATGTTATTGCTCACAACGCTTCCTTTGATATGTCGGTGCTGCGTCATGTTTTGGACTTGTACGAAATTCCTTATCCTGAAGTAAACTATTTATGTACCTATAAAACGGCACTTAAGACGTGGAGTGGCTTAGATAACTATAAACTTGATACGGTTTGCAAATTTCTAAACCATGATTTTGCCCATCATAACGCTTTAGAAGATGCCATAGCCTGTGGTAATGTTCTATTATCAGCCTTATCTGCCAGGGGAGTGACCACAATAAAAGAGCTCGCAGCTCTTGTGGGGATGAGGCTTGGTAAATTGTACACAGGAGGATATAAACCGTGCAGCATAGCGAAGCGCACATCTAGAAAGGCTTAGAATCTCGTCTAATAGATATAGGATTAAGTTCTTGGACTTAGGAGGGAAAAAATGCAAATATGCTGTACAAAAAAACTAAATGACGAGATGGGGATAGTGCCTGGGAAAGGGACTGAAGAAAACGATTTATTTTGTTGGAGCGTGCATTTAATCACGGTGAAGCGCAGAAAGACACTTGTCGCAGTCAATGACAGCAATCGCTATGGGTTTGTTCTGCATGGTTTGAAAGCAAACGATTTCAAACACATCAATGAGTTACTTATCCAAGGAATTCGAAATTGTTTGAGAGACGAGAAAATAAAGAGCGAAATCATCGAAAGGTATTTGGAAGCAGCCGGAGAGTTAGTTTTCTCTAAGACCAGAGGTGCTAAATATGTTGCTCGTCTCAATAAAGCCTGTGAACAGGTAAACATATTCGATGAGAGTTTAGAAACAAAGGAACTTTATCAGACTAATGTTGCCAAAAGGATGAATAATGATCTCATGAAAATCCCCCGGGAATCTGATTATACCTACCCCCATGCTCTTTTATACAGGGATTTTAAGATTTTTGCCGGGGAAGAAATCATTAAGTGTGAGGCAGTCGATATAATGGTCAAGCTGAATTTAGATCGCCACACAGTCTGGAGACGAGTAATTACTCCTATAGATATTACGTTCAAACAGCTTCATAGTATATTACAAGCAGTTTTCGGTTGGAAAAGTTATCATCTGTATGATTTTAATATTTTTGACGAGGCAGGTAAGTGCATTTTAAAGGTGATTAGTGAATTTGAAGAAGTTTTTGAACCAAGGCCGGACTGCCCAATGCGTTTAGATTCAGAGGTCAACTTCTCGGAATATGCCAAGCAGCCTTATAAAATAACTTATTGCTATGATTACGGCGACAACTGGGAGCATGAAATTACCATTCGAGGGACAAATACTGAGTATAATAAAACCTATCCGGTTTGCTTAATGGGAGAAGGTAACGCACCACCGGAAGATGTAGGGGGCATTCCGGGATATGTGGAATTTTTAAAAATCATGGCAGATCCGAACCATGTTGACTATGAATTGATGCAGAATTGGGCTAAGAACCAAGGGTATAGAAACTTTGATATGGAATTAATCAATAGAAGGTTAGAAACTATTTTGCGTGTATCCTCGCCCCATATTCTGTGAATAAAGTAACAGAAAGGGCGACAGGTTCCGCTGATTCTGAACGAAGAGTGGATAAAATCATCAAAAGGGGCTCCATCATGAAAAAATGCCAAAAATGCAAAACAAATGAAGCGACGATTTTAAATGCAGACATCGGTGATTTCTGCTTGGATTGCCATAATGAATATATGGCTGAGTTACTTGGTGTCAGTATAACAGATGATTTTTCAAAGATTGTATCGTTCTATGATGCCGAGGGGATTATGCATCAATTTGAGATTTCAAATATGATTATGCCGGGATTTTCTGTATGGAAAGCAGAAGAAATCGACGGCGGCTATCACTTTAAAATACTCCTAAAGCCGGAAGAAAATCGGGCATGGGCAATTGAACAATTGCATCACAAGATACTGACTGGTCTCGGATACCAAACGCTATTACGTTGGTTGGATAGAAACTTTATTGATAATGCGATTCACCTAAATAATGAGCAATATAGCCTTAAGAGTGTTGGCACGTGTCGGATTCAATACTCTGAAAAAGAAAATATAAGTCTCGTTATGGATGGAAAAGAAGTTTCTTTAGAGGATTTTGGACGAGCACTAACGGCTTTTGAGGGCTTTAATCTGGATTTTCAGATAAGGGATCTGTCCGATGAAGTCCTTGGTAAAGATGCAGTATTACATAGGGTAAGTATCAACCCCAACGTTATTATCGAGCGGTTTGAAAGAACTTTAGGGTGGTTTTTGGAGCATAATTTTTTAAGTTACAAATATAAAAGTGCTTGTGAGGAAGCCCTATTTGAACGGATAGATGAATTGGAGCTGCTATGCAAGTATGGCAGCCGGGATAATGCGGAAGAGGTTGGGAGAAAGATGAAAAGGCGGCTCGCAGCTATTGATAATGACACAGATGATTTCCCAGATTATCTTTTAGAGATGATTGACCAAACGATTAGGAAAAATAAGCTATAAATAATCACACGAATGTCATAAGAATCTTCACCTAAGTAAGATGGTTTAAAGGATTATAGAACAGAAGAGCAAATTAAATTTAAATGATGTTCAACTGAAAAATTGCAGTTTGTAAGAGCGCCAATCAGGTTGTAAGACTGACTGGCGCTCTTTTGCGTTGTTTTGAAATATTCTGTAATTAATGGAAGGAGAAGCAAGAAGTTTGGAGAAAAGAAAGTATATGGCATATGTTATCCAAAAGGCCAGAATCGCTTATGCAAAATCTTTCGTTGAAAAAAATAACCAAGAGACTAGTCCGAACAACAAAACAAGAGGATAGGGCTTTTATGAAGAAGCGTTGGTTTATCTATATTATAATTGGAGTTTTGTTTGGAGTGTTTGACTTTTACTATCAAGAGTTTACAGAAGGAATATCTTCCTCATCATATGTAACGTGGTTTGTGGTTGCATGGGGAATTTGGTTAGTCCCAATAATACCTATAGATTTGTATGAAGCATACGTCTCCGAATCAAGAGTGAAGTCGGCATTGGCGAATGTCTTGACATGGAGCATCTCAGTTATTTCTTATTATTTGTATATGGCTTTTAAACTCATTTTTATTGGACAAACATCAATGCAATTTTTACATATTTCCCATTACAGAGATGAATTTTACTGGAGTAATTTAAAAAGTATATTTTTGGGCGATGTTTTAGGAGGTAGTATTCCATGGATTTTTGTTGCAGTAATTGGAGGTTTCATTACTGGGTTTTTAATTAGTTTTTTCTGTATTCGTTGTAAAAAACTTATATGCTTGTATTCCTCGGAACAAGTAAGGTGGTTCATCAAGTACTGATGAATATAAAAGATGCAACTTTAAAGACTGCCTGCTGTTTTTCGGAACTCCCCACGAGATATTTTCTTATTAGGTTTGACGAAAAAATGCAGTGAGCTTGAAGCGGGTACAGATAGAACGGTTGGTCAATTTAATTGAAACTATGGGAGTTACCCATTTCATCAGCGGTGTTGATTTAGGTGTTGAGCGGTTTGTCGCGGAAATCGTCCTTGGCCTTAAAAGAGACTATCCCGAAATTATTCTGGAATGTGTTATTCCCTATGAAGACCAAGCGGCAAATTGGACCATAGCGCAGCGTAACAAATACTTTTCTATTATGGAACGATGTGATAAGGAAACTCTATTACAGCACCGTAACAGTAAGGACTGCATCAGAAAGAAGAAAGAATACATGGTCAAGAAAAGTAATAATGTGCTTGTGGTAGGGAACTGATTTATAAACACCAAGCTTGAAGCCTAATGAATCGGATTATAGATCTTACGTAGGAATTGCCCCAGAAGGTTACTGACAAATGGAAGGAAATATCTTGAGGTAAATGTTTTAGGAGGTCTTAATTTGCTGAACAAAGCGATTGAAATTGCCGCTCGTGCTCATGCAGGACAAGTTGACAAACCTGGAGAACCTTACATACTTCATCCGTTAAGAGTTATGCTGTCAAGAGAAAACGAACTTGAAAGAATATGTGCTGTGCTGCACGATGTTGTGGAAGATTCAGATATTTCCTTTGATGATTTTCGTAAAGAAGGATTTTCGGAGGAAGTAATAGTTGTTTTGGACTGTCTGACCAAGCGCAAAGGTGAAAGCTATGATGAGTATATTGCTAGAATACTTGGAAATGAAACTGCCTGTCATGTTAAGCTTGCGGACTTATGTGACAATATGAATCTGAGCAGGATTGTAAATCCCACTGAGAAGGACGAAGCTAGAATAAAAAAATATAATGAAGCCGCTGAACGAATTATGGATGTTTTGTCTTTGCAGGACGAAATAAAGAATGAAAGGGTTATTAAAGTTGAAGGTTGTGTCTCTATACAGCCTTTTATGAGCCAAGATGACTTCATAGACAGATTCATTAGTTTTATTGAGATGCAAGGTTGGTATTTTGGTGGTGGCACAGAGGATGTAACAGATAAAGAAGACTTATAATTTGCAAACAAAGAAGACAATTATAGTAGATGCGATATCACTGATATTTTTAGTTCGCGGGTAGAAATGCTTTACAAATAATATTTAAGGAGCAGTTGAGTACTATGGGTCAGTACTTACATATTGGTCTGTGTTACAAGGTAAGGGTTAGGCGCAAGCTTCTATCCGACCAAAAAATTACAGAGGCGGAACTCTTTCAGGGAATGAATAGATTGTTGGATTTTACTCTTTATGAAAGACTGGATACAGAAAGTGAATTGATTTTAGTGCTTAGCCATGAAGTGTTAAAAAAGAATTTAAGTATGTTTTTAGCGCAGCAATTTCAATTCTATAAACAATCCAAGTTTAAACGAGAACACGTGCTGCGTACGCTAGATGCGATTGACAAGTGTGCAACTGCGGCTGAAATTATTGAACTTGCGAATACTAGGGATCTACTTAATCTTCAACGCCTTGATCTTGTTGATTCTATGATCATAGGAACTTGGAACAACTATCTAGAAATCAATATTACATTATTGACATTTGAATCCGTTGGAAAAGTGTTTATGGAAGAATATAAGGATTTTTTAATCTATCTTGTTAACTTGATTCGCAGTGCATCGAAAGGGAATCCTTTGGCAGGGGCTGTATATGCGACGATTTGTTGACAAGACACCTTTTACCTGTCTGGCTCGGCTGACTTTCAAAGTCACTATAGTTCGGCACCCATCAGTATTGTCTGGAAGATGAAGGAGCCGCTGCTGGGGTTTGTGATGAAGAAGACGGTTAAAGTTTAAATTTCTGTTGTTAATGCAGCCTGCCCCAAATTCGAAGGCACCTTCCAATTTGGGGCAGGCTTTCTTAAACGAGTCCGAAGGTAAGCAAAGTGCTACAGTGAGATAATGTTATAATGGTTTGAAATTTGAAATTGAACAGCGAGGATACAGAAGCTGTATGGATCATTACCGGATTAGTGGTTCCGTCGAATCGTAATATACACTCCATTCAGAATCCAATCTATAAATAAATACAAGGATTTCAGCCACGGCTTTATAGAGTTCTGGTGGGATCTCTTGACCAATATCAATTTTAATTAAAGCTTCGACTAATTGGGTATCCGATTGTATCGGAATACCTAGTTCCTGAGCGGCTTCGATCAAATAACGTGCAACTTCACCTTGCCCAGAGGCTACTATCTTTGTGGCCCCGATCTGATCGTAAGCTAATGCCACTGCTTTTTCTTTCATGTCAATACATCCACTCCGTTCTTTGCTTCTCCTCTGAGCAATGTATGAAATCCCGAATTATCTAAAGGTTTGAGATGAATAGAGGTTAAGCTAACGCCTATCCTTTGAAAGTCCCTTTTTACTTCGGCCATCAGACCATCAATAAGTACTGATAAAGTGTCTGGATTTTTCGTTAATAGACTTAACGAAAGTTGATTCGTAGAAAAGAAAGCATCAATGCCAATCGGGCCGAGATTAGGTGTTTCAGTTTGTAACGCGATGCGACAATGGTTAGGATCAAGCTTACCATTTTTACGACTTCCCTGAATGGCAAGTTTAATTGATTTGATTTTCTGGTCTTGTCTAATAGGAATTTCGGCTAACATATAACCATTACCATCTACACCGGTATCGTGCCATAATTGCTGGCCTGTGATCTTATCTAATAATTGATTAATAACCGATGAAGAGGAATGAGTGTTCGTCAGGCTAAGAAGCTGGGCTTTTAGGGTATCTTTTAACTGAGTAAGTTCCTCAGAATCTCCCCCTTGTCCTTTGATTAAAATATCAAACAATCGGTGCTCATAATTTATCCCAAGTTGTTTTAAAAAGGATTTTAATTGTTCTGCTGTTTCTTGAGTTGACAGCCCTTTTAAGCTGGGTATTAAATCATTAAATTTTTGTACTAGTTCTTCCGGAAGATCAGAATTTTTGAGGATTTCTGGATAGGAAGCAGTCTGCGCATCGTTTAATAAATAAACAAATAACTCATTATTAGGTAAACCGCGATTAGCCAATACTGTATTTAACGTGTTTGCCAGGACGGATCCCACCGGTTTCTGAACTTCAGTATCCCGGCTTAGAACTAACATGTTGTTCATAAAATTTTTAACAACAGCCTGAAATTTATCCCCGGGTTTGGCTGCGAAATCTAAAAAAGCTTGAGCTGATTTTCCATTAGCTAAAATAGACACTTTGCCATCATCTTCCTGGCTTAACATTTCAACTATTATCTTTTGTCCTATTTGAAACGTGCCTTTGCCGGGCATAGCTGCCATAGGTTTCTGAACGTCAGTATCCCGGCTTAGAACTAACGTGTTGTTCATAAAGTTTTTAACAACAGCCTGAAATTTGTCCCCAGGTTTTGCTTCGAAATCTAAAAAGGCTTGAACTGATTTTCCATTAACTAAAATGGACGCCTTGCCATCATCTTCCTGGCTTAACATTTCAACTATTATCTTTTGTCCTATTTGAAACGTGTCCTTGCCAGGCATAGCTGCCATAGGTTTCTGAACGTCAGTATCCCGGCTTAGAACTAACGTATTGCCCACAAGGTTTTTAACAACAGCCTGAAATTTGTCCCCAGGTTTTGCTTCGAAATCTAAAAAGGCTTGAACTGGTTTTCCATCAGCCAAAATAGACGCTTTGCCATCTTCTATCTGGCTTAACATTTCAACTATTATCTTTTGCCCTATTTGAAACGTGTCCTTGTCAGGCATAGCTATAATAGGTTTCTGAACTTCAGTATCTCGGCTTAAAACTAAGGTATTGTTCACAAAGCTTTTAATAACAGCCTGAAATTTATCCCCAGGTTTTGCTTGGAAATCTAAAAAAGCTTGAACTGATTTTCCATTAGCCAAAATAGACGCTTTGCCATCTTCTAACTGGCTTAATATTTCAATGATTATCTTTTGCCCTATTTGATACAAATCATTACCAGGCATTGCTACAATAGCGTTAGGAATTGATCCGATTTGCACGTTAACACCTCGAAACTTATACATTTACTTTTAATTATACCAGTTTTTGATTCCCTTTTAGACAAATTTAGACCTCGTTTTTACCGTGGTCTCTACAATTAGGTCTAGAAGTGGCGGCCACGCGGCCGCCGTTCTTTTTTGGCTCCATCTAAACTTGCGTAGGGTCGTAGAAGTCGTTGATCGTGGTTCCAACAACCTTAATATCCCGCTTTCCGATCAGTTCGCCGCTGGACGGAAGGAATACATTCTTCTGAATGATCGTGTCCATAACGGCCTCGGCCTGAGCCTTATCCAGGTCTTCCCTCGGATCGGGGAGACGACGAAAGCAGGGGTATGCAGCAAAAAGACGGCGGATTAGCAGTAAACATCGCCAATGTCGGAAAATGCGCTGAGCTATTCATATGGCAATTCATTCGAGCAAAAGGCTATTGCTCTGACCAATCAGTTCCGGCAAAGCCAAGGACTGCCAGCTCTGACTTCTGTTCTCAATGCGCAGGAAATGTCATCACTGTGAAGAAGTTTTGCTGTAGGACGAATTGTTAGGATATTTTACCTCAAGATAAGGAGCAACTTAAATGATTGAAAAAAGATCAAGAATTGTCTTCTTAGATATACCATAATATTCCACATTGAATTAACTTTTCCGAAAAGGTTTATGATATAATATTGTAAATAGTGCTATTGACGTAACATAATTCAAAGGAGGTAAGACCAATGTCAGTTAAAAAGGTTACGATAGAAGAAATCAAAGCTATTGTCGAACCGATCGCACGGAAATATGGTGTTGAACGAGTGTATCTATTTGGCTCTTATGCTCGTGGAGATGTTACAGAAAATAGTGATGTGGATTTACGAGTGGATAAGGGGTCTCTTAAAGGGATGTTTGCTTTATGTGGGCTGTATACGGAAATTGAGGAAGCTTTACAGATAAAAGTCGATGTTCTGACAACGGGAAGTCTGGAAGAAGATTTTCTTCGTAAAATCCAGAAGGAGGAAGTGCTTTTATATGCAGAATAACCGAAACGCTGATGTACTGCGGCGTATCATTTTCTATTGCAGTGATATTTCTGAGGCAATTCAGCGGTTTGGAAAGGATTATACGGTGTTTACCCAAGATTCTGTTTATAAGAATGCCACGGCTCTTTGTGTTTTACAAATTGGAGAACTGACCACTCATCTTTCTGATGATTTTAAGAATACCTATACTGGAATTCCATGGACACAAATTAAGGCATTACGTAATGTAGTTGCTCATAGCTATGGTAAAATTGACGATGAGGGTCTATGGGAAACGATTACAAGTGATATTCCGAAACTTAAGGACTATTGTTCCGGTATTCTTCAACAGCTTGATATTCTTACGTAAGGTGACATTAGGGGAAGGTCTAAATAATAGATGGGATATTCGTGCGCCCATACATCTACAGCTAATATCTGAGATGGATGGGCGCTTTTGTTATTTGCGGGATGAATCCTTAGCTGTTCATATAACCATACTCGCGTAACGTCTCCCGTTGGTCGCCGTTTCAGAAAGGTTCCTGGATCCTCTCTTACTTTTCGATCATTGTCATGAGCAGATTAGAATAGTGGTTGCGGCTAATTATGCCTGGGCAAATTGAAACGCCGGGTATAAAACCAGATCTTTCCAGGGAAGACTTCGCCTGATATGAAATTACAATAAATATAGTTAAAAACACTGGAGGAGATTGCAATGCAAGATCCCGTTTTGCACCAGGCCATGGCTTCGTGGGAGAAATCAAGTGATGATCCTAATGTGAGAGAAGAGTACTTTGCGAGACGCAAGGCAGTTTTAGATGAGAAAGCGGCCGTCAGAGAAGCAGAACTCCGGTTGAGGGAAGCAATCCAGAAGGGAAAGGCAGAAGGAAGGGCAGAAGCAAAGGCAGAAGTTGCGAAGAATCTTTTGGACTTGGGAATGGAGATTTCGAAGGTAGCTAAAGCAACAGGTATGACGGAAGACGAAGTTAAAGTGCTAAAAGATTGAAACTACAGATCGTGTCCTGAAAAATCTGCATATGAAGTAAGCATAAAAGGTAGATCGATAGTTTTGGACTATTAATGAAGTACCGCCAATTTTCGGCTGGGAACTTTCTTTAAGATTTTGTGGAATAGGCTGCCAGGATTTGTTGGACGAGCTCCTGCCGGCTTTCAGGGATTTCAATTTTGAAATGCTCAAGATAATCAGATACTTGCTTGGGAGAACCTCTTCGACCGACGATTGCATAAGCTAAGTAGAATAAAGAGGTGCCCCAATTGACTTTCTCGCCCTGTTTGTTTTTGAGTCCATTGCGAGGGAAGTTTAAGAGATCATCGCCAATGTCTTTAACGATTTCATCGAGTTCCCCAATGGTCTTCACTCCCAGGTAACTAAAGACTGTCGTGAGATAGCCAAAAAAACGGTCCTTTAATTCCAGATCAGCGTTGACGATATGACTAATCTTTTGGTCGAGGCTGCGGATGTGTTGGGATTTCTGAACATAGGATTTTAGCGATGCCTGATTGATAAGTACCATAGTGGGAGTATTCTCGATTTGAGCTTCAACTTCAGCTTCGTAATTAGCGAGGTTGGAACGGATTTTAATAAACTCTTCGTCCGCCAACTCCAGTAATCCAGCCAGTCGCGAGAAGCTTCTCCGGATTTCTCGGGGAACAGCGTGTTCATTTTTGTAACCCAAGTCATGTTCGATTTCAGCCCATGTATGTTGAAGGATGGAGCGAATTTGAATTTCCACTTTACAATCTTTAAAGCGTTGGTACTCAATAAGCTGAAGTCTGAAGGATGAAAGTTTGACGACATAATGAAGGGATAGATAGCCAAATTTCTCAGGGTCAATCAGCTCTCGCTTGTCCACGGAATTTGACCGATCTACCTCAAATTCCTCCTCCACGAAACTTGCGATAAGGTCTACTTGGTCAGCAAAATAAGTAATAATCCGGATTCCGGCCAAATCGGTGATGTCTTCAAGTTTTGAGTATTTATCATCTTCCCGATTTGCTTTTCTCTTTAAGCTTTCTCGGCTTTTTACCCGGGAAGTGATTGAGTGAACGTTGATGCACTTAAGCTGAAGTATTCCTTTTAACAGGTTTTCAGTGACATTTGTAAAATCAGAATATACTGGATAAACTTGATCAAATTTAGCGATAATGTCGGCTGAATTTTGATTGGCCATTTTAAATTTCCCTTCGGTTCCCTAATCTTATTTTAGTTATTATGGTATCATATTTATTTTGCCATATAAACGTCACGTCATCACTCAGAATGTACGGGAAATTAAGGAGATGCAATGGACGCAAACAGTGTTAAACAGTACATAAGATATATTGAATTAGATAGAGAAAGAGTCCCATCATTTTCGGAATATCCTTTTAATCTGCCGGCAATCAAGAGTCTGCAGAGGTTATCATTTCATCCGCAGGTTACATTTATTGTGGGAGAAAATGGTTCCGGCAAGTCAACGATCTTAGAATCAATAGCTGTAGCTTATGGGTTTAATGCTGAAGGTGGCACTAAGAATTTCAATTTTACGTCGAAAGCTACTCATTCTACACTGAATAATTATATTAAAGTTGTCAAAGGCACCGTGAAGTATACCAAGACTAAACATTCTATTAACTGATTATTGTCCATATTCTGGTATAATTGACATTTGCCATAGAAATGTAATAAACTAGATTATACCTAAAAACGAGAGGATGGTTTTTTTGTTAAATGTGTCTGTAATGGTGATTTTCAACTAAACAGTTGAGAGAGGCTGCCTGATAAAAGGTGGGTGTTGAGCCTGCATTTTTAAGTGTGCCTTTCTGAAAGCGTATTGTTTGCGCTTTTGGATAACGCCTTACAGATTACTTCCTACAATAACCATTTGAGTTATAACAGTGTCAACCTTTGACGATAAGGTCAACAAAGCTGACATTGAAACTATGGCGATTGTTATCGTTATAGTTATGTAGAGTGTAACAGGCATGTCCTGTTGCACTCTATTTATTTTCTCAATATCGTTGCGTGATTTTATACGTCAGTTAAAATCATTGCCCACAGGAGTAGTCTGCGTATTTTAAGGATCTTAAGATCCTTAAAATACGGCACCTCTCTTGTGGGCAATTTCATTGTTATGAGGAGGATTTATTGATGAACGTCAACAATACACTGGAATTTAATATTATACTTGAAACTTTGGCGGAATACGCACTTTCTCAAAGGGCAAAAGAAAAATTGCTTTCCCTAAAGCCATTTTTAAGCGAGCGGGAGTGCAAATCTAAAATGCAGGAAACAACCGAGGCGCGGAAAATGTTAGAGGGTATTGGCACGCCGCCGCTTGCAGCAATGAAAGAGCTTGATAAGATCCTAGATTTAACCGTGAAGGGCTCTATGCTGACTCCTGAACAGTTTACAGGTATCTGTGATTTTATTTCTTCCTGTAAAAGAATGAAAAAATATCTTAAAAAGGCTGAAGCATTCAAGACGGAGATCGCCTTTTATGGCCAGTCTTTAAGTTCGCTCGACGTGCTTTTTGAGGAGATTGAACGCTGCATCAGAAATGAAGCGGTTGACGATAACGCTTCTTCAGCTCTTCGGGATATACGCAGAAAAATAGAGAACACAAAATCTGCCGTTAATCTCAAGCTTGACGCTATCCTTCACAGTAAAAAGGAATGGTTCACCGATGGATATGTCACCATCCGTAACGGACGGTTTGTCTTGCCGGTTAAAAAGGGCTATAAAAATCAGTTAAGCGGCACAGTCGTTGATACTTCAAGTTCAGGCGGCACGTATTTTATTGAACCTACAGCAGTTAGAAAACTTCAGGAAGAACTGGCCATTTTAAGAATTGATGAAGAGAATGAGATTCGAAAAATATTATATACCCTTACTGTCCTTGTTGATGAGCATATGAATGAGCTGAAAATCAACAAGGACTGCATGGAAACATTGGACTTCATATTTGCCAAGGCCAAGCTGTCTGTGGAAATGAAAGCAATTCCCGTCTCCATGACAACAGAACGGAAAATTGTCATAAAGCAAGGAAAGCACCCACTATTGAGGCAAGATCAATGCGTCCCTCTTGATTTTGAACTAGGAGGGGATGTTCGCGATGAAGTAATTAACGGTGTTGTGATTACCGGACCAAATACAGGCGGTAAGACCGTGGCCTTAAAAACAATTGGTTTACTATCATTGATGGCTCAAAGCGGACTTCATGTTCCTGTGTCCCAGGGCAGCATCTTTTGCATGCATAATAGTATTTTTTGCGATATTGGTGATGGGCAAAGTATTTCCGAAAATCTATCCACTTTTTCATCCCATATTAAAAACATCGTTGCCATTCTTAAAGGTATATCCAGCGAAAGTCTTGTTTTGCTGGATGAGTTAGGTTCCGGTACAGATCCTGCTGAAGGAATGGGACTGGCAATTGCAATTTTAGCTGAATTAATTCAGAGAGGCTGTCTTTTCGTTGCGACCACCCATTACCCGGAAATAAAGGATTTTGCCAAGAATACTAAAGGACTTATGAATGCACGAATGGAGTTTGATCGTGAAAACTTACAGCCTTTATACAAGCTGCAAATTGGCGAGGCTGGAGAAAGCTGTGCCTTATTTATTGCCCAAAGATTAGGATTCCCGGGGCATATGCTAAAACGAGCCCAAATGGAAGCATATCGAAGCAGATCTTCGGGGTCAGGCGACAGAAATACTATTCTGTTTGACGAGGACAAGACTAAGATGGATGCTGATACCGTTTCCTATAGTAAAATTCAAAAAGAAGTTCCGAAAGAAAAATCGCCCTCACGGAGTGAAAGCTTTAATATAGGTGACTGTGTAACGGTTTACCCGCAAAAGTTGCTTGGTATTATTTACAAGAGGGCCAATGAAAAGGGCGAACTGGGAGTACAGATAAAAGATAAGAAACAGCTTATCAATCACAAGCGGATTAAGCTTTTCATTCCTGCAAGTGAACTTTACCCTGAGGATTATGATCTTTCGATTATTTTTGATACGGTGGAAAACCGAAAGGCCAGACACCAATTAGAAAAAGGGCACGATGTAGTGATTGAATATGATGAGGATTAAAGGAAATTAACGAAGTGCAGTGAAGCAATCATTGCCGAATGCAAGTCCCTTCTTAAGTGGCCGGATCACAAGGTGATTCGGCTCTTTTGCCCTCATCGGAAAGTTGCATTTGGTTTTCAAAACGGGCTTTTCGGCTACAAAAACTGCGTTTCATTTACAAATATTTAGTTGTCAGTTTCAAAGATTGCTTTTCAGTTTACAAAATGGCATCTCGCCTTTCAATTAAGTTCCTCAGATTAGTGTTTATTGAAAAACAATAAATATTTAGCGTTTATTAATAAAAATTTATTGATAAATATACGAATCCCATTTATACTCTTATGGTAAGGGAACGTTATAAAACAGCAGAAGATGTTATAAAGGAGGATTTAGTGGATCATGGTTATTTTGGACAAAAACGGCTTGTCGGGCTTTACGAAACGAATTTTGGATTTTATTTTCCTGGGAGGGCTTGGAATCTTTGTTACTCTTCCCTATGCCCTGAGATGGTATATGAATGCAATTTACCGCACGAGTACGGAAAATTATTATTTTTTGCTTGGATTCCTATACATAACAGGACTGGTATGCCTTGGGTTGGTTAACGAGATGAGAAAGATATTTAAAACCCTCAACAGAAGAAACCCTTTTATGATGGATAATGTAAAAAGCCTGAACCGAGTTGGAGGGTCTTGTTTTATCATTGCTGCGGCTTATCTCATTAAGATTTTTTTCTATAATTCGGTCCTAACTGCGATTATTACAATGGTGTTTATTATTGCAGGACTGTTTGCCGTAGTTCTGGCAGAAGTTTTTCGACAAGCAATTGCAGTTAAGGAAGAAAATGATCTGACAGTATGATGAAAGGATGCTTGAGATGGCTATAGTTGTGAACTTAGATGTAGTAATGGCAAAAAGAAAAATTAGTTTATCCGAATTAGCAGCTAAAATAGATATTACTTTAGCGAATCTTTCAATCTTAAAAAATAATAAGGCCAAGGCCATTCGGTTTACGACCTTGGAAGCGATTTGCCGTGCTTTAGATTGCCAGCCAGGAGATATTTTAGAATTTACGCCGGAAGGGCAGATTGGAGACATTGAAGATGAGTGAAATTAATGTTTATCCATCCGTATGTAAGGATGAACCCCTTGCCAAGAAGGAGAATAGCTTTCTTTTAATTTCTGCTCTAGGCTTGGGTTTACTGTTTGATCTTTTGTTCTATGGAAAACCTCTAGGAGTATCCTATCCGTTATACATAATGGTTCTATATCTCGTATTATTTTGGAATATGCGAAATAAGCGACCCATTAAATTTGATCAGAAATTGCTGATGGGCATCCCGATTATTTTTCTTTCGTTTTCTTATTTCCTATATTCCAATCAGGTTTTCGCTGTTCTGAATTTCTTTGTAATTCCTATTCTCGTAGTTGCCCATACACTGCTTCTGACTGCAAACAACAGATACGAGTGGTTTAAATCTCAATTTTTGGGAGAAATAATTTATGGTATGGTTGTCCGTCCCCTGGAGAACTTCCTCAAGCCTTTCTTCGTGATCTTAGCCTTTGCAAGGCGTGGGGCAAATCCAGATAAGTATAGTGTTGCCAGCAAGATATTTATTGGTTTATTGTCTGCAACGGCATTGCTAATTATAATCATTCCACTTTTAGCTTCTGCAGATGATATATTTCGTCAGTTGATTGAACAAATTCCCAACATTTTCAAGTTCGTTAACATTGATGATGTTATTCCAAGATTGATTGTCGTCACACTGGTTACATGCCTTGTGTTCAGCTATCTTTGGAGTTTATTAACTTCTAAGGTAAGATTAAACAAGGGATCATCAAACACGTTAAGCGAGGGAGTTTCAGAGACTGACAGTCGGCAAAAATCCAGAGCATTTCTTGATCCTATTACGGTTACATCGATGCTGGTGCTGATTGACTTACTTTATGCCGTTTTTATAGCAATTCAGTTTTCCTACCTTTTTGGCAGTTTGAGGTTTGGCCATCCGCAAAATTTCACATATGCCCAATATGCAAGAAAAGGATTCTTTGAACTGGTTGTAATCACGTTAATCAATCTGATAATTCTCTTGGGGAATATGAATTTTCTGAAGTCGTCGGGTACTAAACTAGATAAGGTTGTAAAACTATTAAACACAATTCTGGTGGCTTGTACCCTCATTATATTGTTATCGGCCCATTTTAGAATGTCTTTATATGAAGAGGTGTACGGTTTTACTTATCTGAGAGTTCTAACCCACGCTTTCATGGGATATCTGTTTGTCTTGTTAGTTGTTACCTTATGCAAAATATGGCGCCAAAGGACGCAATTACTTAAATCTTACTTAATAATATCAGTGGTTGCCTATACACTGATTAATTATGTTAATATCGACAATATCATTGTCAAAAATAATATTGAACGTTACAACAAGGGAAATCCAATAGACATTATATATTTAACAACCCTTTCCTATGATGTTGTGCCCAAGCTTGTGGACCTTGCTAACAGCACTTCTGATCAGGTGTTGGCTGACCAGCTGGAGAAAGGCCTTACCCATAAAAAGCAAGTGTTGGCTCAAGCGCGGCCCTGGCAGTCGTTTAATATTTCAATGTATAGGGCAAGTAAAGTCTTAACACAGCAATAAGTTCGGCTCTGACTTAGAAACTCTCAACGTATACTGCAGTAGTATTCAATTTTCTTTTAAAGGATGCACTATATTTTGTGAGTGACATAAACCGATTAAATAGATATAATTAATGATTTAGAAAAGAGATTGAACCAGAGGTTGAATTTTATACTTCTGTGCAACGAAGCAAAATTATTAGATTAACAATATATTTGCCTGAAATGGGATAACTTAAGTCGGGGATTGCTTTAGAGTAATAGATAAATAACCAATTAAAGTTAAATATCAAGGAGGCTCCCATATTGAACGTTGTCTTGGATTGTATCCCCTGCTATATCAAACAAACCATCAATACCTTAGCCCAAACTGATATTTCTGAGGACGAAATGCGAGAAATTATTTATCAGACGCTGCTTCTCTTGCCGCAATTAGATCCTCACGGAACTCCCGCTGAAAATTCGACGATTGTTCTGAGAAAAGTCAATGAGCTATTGGGAAACAAAGATCCCTTTCATAAGGCTAAGAAGGAGTCCAACGAATTGGCGCTTAAACTTCTCCCCCAGCTAAAGGAGAGAATTAAGCAAAATTCAGATCCCCTCTTGATGTCTTTGAAAATCGCTGTTGCCGGAAATATTATCGATATGGGCATTCTCAAGGACTTTGACGTCGAAGGAAGCATTCGGGAGGCTATGGAGAAGAATTTTGCCCGGGACGATTATTCATCGTTCCAAAGAAAATTAAAAGATGCCAAGAAAATCCTAATTCTGGGAGATAACAGCGGAGAAATTGCCTTTGACCGTCTTTTGGCTGAACAGTTGTCCGAATTGGGGGCTAAGGTAACCTATGCCGTTAAGGATCAGCCGATCTTGAATGATGCTACGATGGAGGACGCGGAATATGTAGGCATGACAGAACAAGCCCGCGTTATTTCCAATGGCAGCATCTTTTTGGGGACCATTCTCAAAGATTGTTCAGATGAGTTCCTGGAGGCCTATAAAATGGCCGACTTAATAATCTGTAAAGGGCAGGCCAATTACGAATCACTGGAGGCACTGGGTAAAGAGGACCAACGACTGTATTTTCTGCTGCGGGCAAAGTGTGAAATTGTGGCGAAGAATTTGGGGGTTCAACTTGGTGAAATGGTATTTTGCTGCAGCTAAAGGGGTAAGATTTTTATAATTTCGGTTATAAATGGGCGGGGAAGATAGATATGATTGGAACCTTGAGAATGTACGGGGTGTTTACTCGTAAATCCTTCCAAAGGGCGGCGGCTTACCGTTTTGATGCCTGGACGAGAATTCTGGGCAATGTCATTATGCTTTTTCTTTGGGGGGTAATTTGGTATGCTCTTTATCGAGGGAAAGGTTCGGTTGAAAATGTTACCTTTCATTCGATGTTAAGCTATATCCTTATAAGCCAGGCACTCCAAGGCATTCACGGGGCAGGTACTCCGCTGTGGGAGATCCAGGAACGGGTACGGACCGGGGATATCGCTATGGAGATGCTCAGGCCTTATGATTATCCTCTGCGTATGCTTTTTACTGACCTTGGAAGTATCCTTTTTTATTTTTTAACGGCTATACTGCCAATTTATACGATTATCTTTCTTGTTTTTAAGCCCATAATGCCCTCAACCTTTTCCCAAGGGGCTTTGTTTATTGTTTCCGTAATACTAGGTTATCTCATTCGTTACAGTATTGAGCTGACCTTTGGCTTATTTACTTTCTGGCTGGTTGAAACGGGCGGAGTGGAGGACGTTTTCTATTTCTCCATCTCATTATTTTCGGGCTCGGTAGTACCTTTGTGGTTTTTTCCCAATTGGCTGGAACATGTGGCTCTGTACTTACCTTTTCAAGGAATTTACTTTGTGCCTAATTCCATCTTTGTAGGACAATTAAGCGGACATGCCCTTTGGGCGGGGCTCTTTACCCAGGTTCTTTGGCTGGTACTATGTTATGCCTTACTTCGGTTTGTTTGGGTTAAAGCATCCAAGAGAATTGTTGTTCAGGGGGGATAGTTGTGCTTAAGTCTTGGCTTAGAGGAATGAGAATGTACTTTTATATGATTGGGGTTAGTATTCGGACCCAATTGCAATATCGCTATGCCTTCGTCATGAATATTTTAGGTTGGGCTATGACTTATGCCGGAACAGCGATTACCATGTGGGTCTTGCTTTATTCTTTTGGAGCTATCGGGGGTTGGGGCTTTTGGGAAGTCCTCTTTCTCTTTGCCCTTTCGGTTCTATCCTGGGGAGTTTGTGTCGTTTTCTTTTTCCATTTTCGAACCTTGGATCAATTTATTGTTCAGGGAACGTTTGATCGTTTCTTGGTGCGGCCCATCCACCCCTTTTTCCACTATATGTCCATGAAGTTTGATGTGGGTGCCTTTGGACAATTTCTTTTTAGTATTGCTGCCGTCGCTCTGGCTTACAACAAGCTTAATCTTCACTGGTATATGGGGCAATGGCTTGTTTTCTTCGGGGCTGTAGTTGGAGGAACGCTTATCCAAGGGGGGCTTATTATTGCAATTTCGGCCTTAGCCTTTTGGACCACGCGCTCGGAACAAGTTTATTGGGTAGTTATGTGGCCGGCTAAAAGCCTTATGAACTATCCTCTCTCCATTTACCCGAAGGTCGTCCAATTATTGGTGACTTTTGTTTTGCCCTTTGCCTTTGTTAATTACCTGCCCTCCCTTATTTTGTTAGGGAAAACAAGTGACAGTTATCCGGCTTACTTGGGCCTCTTCAGTATTCTGGTAGGAATTATTTTCTTTTGGCTCTGTTTTCAATTTTGGATGTTGGGTTTAAATCGGTATAAGAGCGCTGGTTCCTAAGGTTTGGATCTAAGCTAGGGAGGATTATCTATTTCATGAGTTTAATTGAAGTTAACCATCTCTCGAAAGAGTTTCAAATTGCTAAACGACAAGCAGGAGTCAGGGGAGCGCTGAGGAGTCTCTTTTATAGAGAATATACAACGAAATTAGCTGTACAGGATGTCTCCTTCGCAATCAACTCAGGGGAAATTGTCGGCTATATCGGTCCCAACGGCGCTGGAAAATCTACTACGATTAAGATGCTGACGGGGATTCTTGTGCCGGCCTCCGGCGATATCCGAGTTAACGGGATAATTCCCTTTAAAGAACGTCAAAAAAATGCGCGGCAAATTGGGGTAGTCTTCGGACAGCGGACACAATTGTGGTGGGATTTGCCGGCCATTGAATCCTTTGAACTCCTAAAGCAGGTGTTTCAAATTCCCGATGAACAGTATCGGAAGAATATGGTTCGATTTTCCGATATCTTAGGCCTTGAGGAATTCCTGCAAACTCCCGTTCGGCAATTGTCTTTGGGCCAACGAATGCGGGCAGATATTGCAGCTTCTCTTCTCCATGATCCGCTAATCCTCTTCCTCGATGAACCGACTATTGGCTTAGACGTGGTGGCAAAAGAACGGATGCGCAGCTTTATCCGGGAAATTAACCGGGAGAGAGGGGTTACGGTAATTCTTACGACTCATGATATGTCTGATATTGAAAAACTCTGCCAGAGGATGATTTTAATTGATCACGGTCAAGTGATGTATGATGGAGAAATTGCCAAGATCAAAGAGCGGTTCGGTAAGGAGCGGGTTTTAATCATTGATCTGGAAGAGCAAACACCTGAGTTTTTCATCGAGGGGGCCGAAGTGATCAAAGCTGAAGGCAATCGAAAATGGCTGCAATTTAACCGTGATGTGATGAGTGCCTCCCAATTGATTAGCCGGATTTCCGAGTCCTGGGAAATCAAGGATTTAACAATCCAAGACCCGGAAATCGAGGTCATGATCCGTAATATCTATGAACATGGACTTGAGGAAGCATAATTACTTTAACTTATTGTATTGATCCAAGCGTCAACCGTCACTACTTCGGCTTGACGAGGGAACACCTTCTCCATTAGAACGCGTTGAACATCCGGATCAGGATCGAGGCAGGCGTCGGAGAGAACAGTCAGGGCAAAATCCATATCGGCCGCTTGACGCAAGGTTGATAGAACAACTCCGCTTGTGGAAATACCACTAAGAATCAGTGTGTCAATTTGGCGTGACCGAAGTATAACTTCAAGATCGCTTCCGGCAAAGGCACTAACGCGAAGTTTTGTGACGACGGGTTCATTAGGTTGATGATTGAGAGATTCATGAATTTGTGTTGCCGTGTCGGCAACCGTCATTCCGCCGTATCCGGAAATTGCTGAGAAGGCCTTATTAAGGGGACTTACTTCAGGATAACCATCGCGAAAGGCGACCCGTACGAAAATTACTGGGATATTGTGTTGACGAGCGGCTTCCGCAGCTTTTACGAAGGGATGCAGTGGTTTTTCTTTTTCAGCAAAACGTGAGACAATGCCGTTTTGCACATCCATGATTAACAAGGCAGGCTTATTGGAACGATCTGGCATGTTGTACACTCCTTTTTAGTATGTTACTATTAAGTGGAGAACCCTCCTCTTATATTAAGTGGAGCAGTCTCCGCTTGTCAAGACGGTTTTTGAAGTTATTTTCGGAGGTGATGATATGGTTAAAGATGCAGAGGCAAGCAACGTTCGTTCTGAACGGCGTGATGCCGCCGAGAATCGACAACGTATCTTGAATGTGGCTATCAGGCTCTTTGAACAGCATGGGGTTGAACATGTCAGTATGAATCAAATCGCTGCGGAAGCACAGATTGGATCAGGAACCCTTTATCGCCGATATAGAAATAAAAGCGAATTGTGTCTTGATTTGATTAAAGATAACGTTGTTCTGCTCTTCGAGGATATGGAAACTTACCTGGAACAGAATCGTTCTAAGCCGCCAAGCCAGCGTTTGAAAGGGATTCTTAATTTATTTATCCGTTTCAGAGAAAAGAAAGCGCAATTGCTTACAGGAGTCGAAGATTCATCATCGAGCAAGCCACGAACGCGGAGTCCAATTTATGACGAATTGCATCAGCTATTGGTTGAGCTTTTTGATGAGATAAATAAAAGCGAGCCGATTCATCCTGAGAGCGCTTTTAGAGCTGATATGCTTTTAATGGCCTTAAGTAGAGATGCCTATTTATTTCAGCGAGAAGTGCGAAGTTATTCTCCGGAGACGATCTTGGAACAGATCTGTTTAACCTTTATCCCACCTAAAAGAGACGATTGAAGTTTGATCTATATTTATTGAGGAGAAAAGTTAATGCGGCTTAGAAGAAAGTGGTGGGCAAGGCCTGAATTAGAAAAAGATGATAAGGCTGTCTTCGATCCTATACGTTACAAAGGAACATGGAAAGGACTTTTTGGCAATGACCGTCCGATTCATCTGGAATTAGGCTGCGGGCGGGGACGTTTTATCAATGAACTAGCTAAGATGAATTCGCATATAAATTACCTTGCTATTGATGTTTATGATGAGCTTTTAGTTTATGTTCTGAGAAAAGCCAATGAAAGCTGCTTAGATAATCTTAAAGTGATCTCCATAAATGCTCAGAATCTTGGAGACATCTTTGCTCAAGATGAAATTGAGAAACTCTATATTAATTTTTGTAATCCTTGGCCTAATAAACGACATCATAAACGAAGATTAACTCATCCCAATTTTTTAGGATTATATCGAACATTTTTAAAAAGCGGATCGGAAATCTGGTTTAAAACTGATAGCGAATTTCTTTTCACGGATAGTCTTGAATATTTTGCAGCCGCGGGGTTTAAAGAACTTTATAAGACCTACGATTTACATCAGAGCGATTTCCAGGTCAACGTTATGACCGAATATGAAGAGAAATTTTGCGCTCAAGGAATTAAAATTAAATTTGGCAGGTTTAAAAATTCTAAATAGAAAAGGGAATTATAATGTCGAGATGCTGGCGCACCTCGACATTTTTAGTGTTATTAATACGAAATGATCAACGATTTAACATAGAAAAACAATAAACTTAGTAAAAATCAGGAATTAATTCTTCCTATCATGGGAGGTAATGGAGAAATAATGTAGAAATGTTAGTTATCAGGAGATAAAGCTGCTGTGAGATCTAAGGATCGAGTAATTTAAACTCCGAAATAAAGCCCCAAGGCTAATCGCGTGAGGTATTATGCTGTATAAGGTGACAGAAACCAAAAAAAATAATTATATTGAGCTTATCAAATGGATAAAGTGTTTGAATGCTCGTTCCTATGAGATTGTTTTTCAAAAACCTCTAAAAGCACTTAGACTGTGTAAATGTGCCTATCATTTAGCCCAGAAGTGTGGCTGTCAAGAGGAGAGGGCATTTAGCCTCTTAGTGACAGGTTACGCCCATAAAGGACTTTCGAATAATACTAAATGTATCAAAAACATGCTGGTTGCAGTCCAACTCTTTGAACATTTGGGACACCTTCAGGGGAAGATGAGGGCTCTTAATTTGTTGGGTACCAATTATTTCTATTTCGGTGCCTATGAACTTTCTCTGGAATATTATAATGAATCATTGGGATTAGCGAGGGGTATGGCTGATAAAGCAGCTGAAGCTTCTATCTTAAATAATATCGGTGAAATTCACCGACAACTGGAACAATATAGAGAGGCTTTAATATATTACGAGAATGCCTTTGTTATGAGCAAAGATTTAAATAACCTCAGAAATATGGCTGGTATTTTAATAAATATGGGCTATATTTATAGCTACTTAAACCAGAATATTAAGACCCTGAATATTTATAGGGAGAGTCTTAACTATTGCAGGAAAATTGGCGATAAAATTAAGATCGGTGAAGTATTGAATTGTTTAGGGGAAGCTTATGAAAAGCTACAAAAGGAGCAGGTCGCTTTACAATATTACCTAAATAGTTTGCGTGTTCTCAAAAAGTACGGCAATATGTACTATCGGATTAATGTATTAGTTAGGATCGGCGAATTGTTGATTAAGCAAAACCAACAAGATAGGGGGTTAGCGTGTCTTCAAGAAGCACTGTCCATTGGGGAGAAAATATCGGCTGAAAATGAGCTTTCTAAAATTCATTTATCCTTATCTGCTTACTATGAAGATAAGGGCAATTTTGCCATGGCTTTGCACCATTATAAAAGGTTTAGTCTCCTAGAGAAAAAGATAAGAAATGAAAAACTTGAAGAAAAATTAAAACTTGCTGCAACGGAATTTCGCATAGAACAGATGAAAAATGAAGCTGAAATATTTCGGCTCAAAAATATTGAATTAAAAAGAAGGAACGAGGAGATTAAGGAAAATGCCCGCCTTCTTACTCTAGCCAATCAGAAGATGTTAAAATTTCAGGAGCAGTTAAAGACAGCGAACCAACGATTAAAACTTCTTTCGACGATTGATGAGGTTACGGGAATTTCCAATAGGCGTTCCTTTGAAAATACTTTAAAAAAAGAATGGAACCGCTGCCTGCGAGAAGGAAAAGACCTTTCGCTGATCATTGTGGATATTGATAATTTTAAACGCTACAATGACAGTTATGGTCATTTGCAAGGCGATAAGTGTCTAAGGAAAGTTGCCAAGGTTTTAGAGAGTATCTTAAAGCGATCCTCTGATTTTATGGGGAGATTTGGCGGAGAGGAATTTGCTGCGATCCTATCCAATACGAGTTATGATGATGCCCTGAAAATTGCCGATCGGATGAGGAGGCGGATAGAAAAGATGAAGATTGTCCATGAACAGTCTGCAATCGTTTCCTACATTACCATTAGCCTGGGTTTAGCCACGACTATGCCTTCATATGGAGAAGATCACATGAATCTAGTCAAAGCAGCAGACCAGAAACTGTATCAGGCTAAAGATCAAGGTCGCAATCGAATATGTTCAGTTCGACTACGGTGAGTTTTTTCTTGAAGGAACGCTTATGCGCGTGATTAAAAAAAGCGATCGTTTTCCATACAAAAGGAAATGATCGCTTTTATAACTCGAAAGGGTTATTATTTTTTTAAACTTAAGCAGAACATATGTTCCTAAAACACTGATAATTTTTGTAAGTGAACTGCATTATCTGAGTGAATTACTTATCTGTAATAAAAATTCTTTTCCTGCATAGAGAGGTGATGGAGTTTATAATGCCTGGCAGAATTGAGGGGCGAGAAGTGGAAGGCGTATTTAAGCGGGGTTTTCCGGTTTATGAAAATAAGTATCTATTATTTTTTCGGCAAGTCTTTTTTGGGCATTTGCTTGGGCGATCAACATGATTACAATTAGGAACAATTCGGCGGTATCTTTACCATCCTTATCTATCATACTGGTTTCTTCTTTAATCATTGTTGATTTTTCAATTAAGTGCTCATGAAAAGAAGATAATTCAATGTTTTTCACATCGAGAAACGTCGAATAAATATCTTCGAGGGAAATCAGATCATCTTCAGGTGTGGCTATATTGTTAAGAACGGGTTCAAACAAACGTTTTATGTCGTTAATGGATAGTATATTTTTCAGATAATAGATTAGGTTCAAGAGGATTATATGACGCTTATTGTATTTCTTTTTGATGGGAGGCATCAGTAGCCCTGCTTTCGTATAATTGTTGATCATTGTCTTAGTAAGGATTTTGTCCTGATCATCTCGCTTTTGGCTTTTCAGACTACTGTCCATAAAAGAGGTCAGCTGTTCCATGTAGAGATCGATATCAGGAATCTCTGTAATCTTGATGTCCTGGTTTAAAGAGAGTTCATCAATAAGTTGTTTGAGCACATCTTCATTGAATTGCTGCATAGTTATTCACCTCATCTTTATTATATAGTATTGATTTCTAGCATTCAATGCAGGTGAATAATTACACGTGGTATTAAAAGCTATATTGTGAGAGACGTTGAAAACTTTAGGAAAGAGATGGAATTTAAAGCGAAAATAAACGTAGTAATAAAAACTACCATTTGTAGATATATCAACCATATGATATGATCCGTATCAAATAAACCTTGGTGTTGTTGGAAAGGAGGTACATAAATACCGTTATCCATTAACGTTTAAGGAGGAGGTTTTATGGGTTTATTTAAGAGAGTCAGTGATAATATCAGAGCCAATTTAAATTCCCTGCTGGATAAAGCAGAGGACCCTGAAAAAATGCTGGATCAATACTTGCGGGATATGGAAGAGGATATAGCAGATGCCGAGGCTGCTGTAGCAAGGCAGCTGGCTGTTGCCTGGAAATTCAGAGCCCAGCTGAGTGATAGTCTCGCCATGGCCGAGAAACGTGACTATCAGGCCCTTGAAGCTTTAAAAAGGAATCGCGAGGATCTGGCCCGTAAGGCTCTTGAAGACAAGAAACTTCATAGGTCCAAGGCCGAGGACTACCACAGGCAGTATGAAGTATGTAACGAAGCGGCGGGAAAATTAAGGTCCCAGCTGCAAGAAATGAAAACCGAGTACGAAAAATTGCGTTTTAAACGGGATGATTTAGTGGCCAGGCTTCAATCCGCCAAGGCTCAAAAAGAAATCAACGAAGTAAAAAGCGGGTTTGGGTCAAGCAGTGCCCGCTGGAATTTTGACAGAATGGTGGATAAGGTTTTGCGTATGGAAGCCGAAGCTAAGGCGTCAGGAGAATTAGGCAGGACGGATAAAAGCCTTGATCAGGAATTAGAAGATTTGGGCAGTGAAGAAAATGACATTGAAAAGGAATTAGCTAAATTAAAGGAGGAATTAGCAAAAACGGAATAGGACCTCAATAGTGGTTTAGTCATTGGAGGGGGAGATAGAATGCTTGAGGTTTATTGGATTTGTTTCAGTGGTGGTGTGTTGTTTGCGTTGGTTACCTTAATTGTTGGGGATATTCTAGGAGACTTTTTAGGCGGCTTTTTTCACTCCCTCTCCATGGATCATCTTGACGTGCTGCAGCCCATGGTTTTGGTTGGGGGAATCACTGTCTTTGGAGGCTCCGGGATTATGTTAAATCAATATACACATCTGGAGCCCGTATCAGCCGCTATTGTTTCGTTAGTGATTTCAAGTTTAGTTTCAATCGGGGTTTATTTCTCCTATATAAAGCCTATGAAGAATAGTGAAAATTCCACAGGGTTTTCGATGAAAGACCTTGTCGGTAAAATCGCTGAGGTCACGGTACCAATCCCTGTCGAAGGCTATGGAGAGGTTGTCCTTAAAGCCGGAGCGGGTAATACCAACCAAATAGCCGGTAATCTCGATTCGGTAGAAATACCGTCCGGAACCCGGGTTGTGGTTGGTAAAGAAATTGACGGCATACTTTATGTATTCCGTTACGAATAGAAAAGGGGGGAGTTTTATGCCGGAAGTTATGCTGGGGAATTTTGGCTTGGGAATTCTGGTTATTCCTATAATTGTGTTGGGTGTTATTGTTGTTCTTGGTTTGGCATTTTGGGCTCGTTATAAAACCGTGGGACCTGATGAGGCGATGATTGTCACCGGTTCTTATTTGGGCAGCAAAAATGTCCATACCGACGAGTCAGGGCGGAAAATTAAAATTGTTCGTGGCGGCGGAGCGTTTATTCTGCCTATTTTTCAGCAGGCTGAGTATATTTCCTTACTATCTCACAAGCTTGAGGTAACGACACCGGAAGTTTATACAGAACAAGGCGTTCCGGTTATGGCTGATGGAGTAGCGATTATTAAAATTGGCGGTGCCGTAGAAGATGTGGCTACGGCTGCGGAACAATTCATGGGTAAACCCACGGAAGCCTTGCAGCAGGAAGCTCAGGAAGTCCTGGAGGGACATCTGAGAGCGATTTTGGGGACTATGACTGTCGAGGAAGTTTATCGCAACCGGGATAAATTTGCCCAGGAAGTTCAGGGAGTTGCTGCTAAGGATCTCAAGAAAATGGGACTGCAGATCGTATCCTTCACCATTAAAGATATTAGGGATAAAAACGGTTATTTGGAAGCCTTAGGTAAACCGAGAATTGCCGCTGTGAAACGGGATGCAGAGGTTGCTGAGGCAGAAGCCCTTCGCGATGCCCGTATTCAGAAAGCGAAAGCCCATGAAGAAGGACAGAAAGCTGAGTTGCTTAGAGATACCAATATTGCTGAAGCAACCAAGGAAAAGGAACTAAAAGTAGCCTCCTTTAAGAAAGACCAAGATACGGCGATGGCTGAGGCTGATCAGGCCTATCATATTCAGGAAGCTCGCTCTCAACAGTTGGTGACGGAAGAACAAATGAAAGTTACTCTTGTCAAGAAAGAAAAAGAAATCGAAATTGAAGAGAAAGAAATCCTGCGCCGTGAAAAACAATATGATGCAGAAGTTAAGAAAAAAGCCGATGCTGACAGATATGCGGTAGAACAGACCGCCGAAGCTGAAAAGGCTAAAATGATGAGGGAGGCTGATGCTCTTAAGTATAAAATTGAGGCTGAAGCTAAAGCAAATGCTGAACAGAAACGTCTTGAAGGTCTGGCAATTGCTGAAGCCGAAAAGGCTAAAGGAACTGCTGAAGCTGAAGTTGTGAGGCTCAAAGGGTTAGCTGAAGCAGAGGCTAAGGAGAAATTGGCCGAAGCCTTCGAAAAATTCGGCCAGGCTGCTGTACTTGACATTATCGTTAAAATGCTGCCTGAATTGGCCGGCAAGGTTGCCGAACCGCTGAAAGCCATTGACAAACTGACAGTTGTTGATACAGGCCACGGCGAAGGCGCTGCCAGGGTCAGCAATTATGTCACTTCACTTATGGCAACCGCTCCGGAGATGTTAAAGAATGTATCCGGAATTGATCTGGAAAAAATGGTGAAACAACTCACGAAGGGGTCAGAAGTTTAATAGCTCAATGGTAAAGAAAACCCTCCCGCCGCCGAAAAAAAGCTGCGGGAGGGTTTTGCATCATTTGAATATCTATTCCAGATTTAGTCGTCTGCTCAAAATATAGTTAGTTACCGCAAAGTAGGCTGCACAAGGAATTGCGATCAGAATGAATCCACTAGCAAAGATTAGTTCAGAGCGGACGAACTCATTGGAAGTAATATTATAGAGCGAAAAATTAGCGAAATGGGCTATTCTCGTAATCTGAAAGACAAGTACGAGATAGATTTGACTTAGTGTAGTGAGACCAATAAAGGCTCCGAAAGATGACAGTATTTTATGGCGAGTGAACAGATGTCCGATAGCTATGGAAGCGTAAACAATTAAAATACCCGAAGCTAAGGTTATTAGACCACCTAAGATCATCTCAAGGAGCAAAAGGTAGGCTGAAAGTCCAAAGTTTCCGATTATTTGGTTATGAATCGTGGCTAAAGCCTGCAGGATTTTGCCGAGAGTTCCTGGTTTGTAAGCGATTATTTCAGTTGAAAGCATAGCTGTGAGGGCGCTGGCAATGATCCACATCAGAGATACCAGAAGTTTACTGATAATATGCTGCCAGGACTTTACGGGAAGCGTATACATCAAATAACCTTCATCGGTTAACAGGTTCTTATGGAAACGTTGAATCATGACGGTAAAGGTCATTACAAACATTCCAGCCATAATAATACTATAAATGATCATGGTTATAACTGCAGGAGTGGTCCATGTTGGATGGTTAAAAGCAGAAAGAATTTTATTAATGGCGGCTAAGACCAGCAGAGAAAGAAATATAGGAAGGAATAGTCTTCCTGTTGCCTTAACTTCGTATTTTAAAAGTTTGATTAGCATTTGAATACCTCCCTGAACAAGAGATCTACAGATTTTCCTTTAGCATCGCGGATATCGTCGACTGTGGAGGTCAAAACAACTTTGCCTTGATTGAGAAAGATGACATAGTCTAATATTTTTTCAATATCCGATATAAGGTGGGAGGAGATAATCACCGTGGCATTTTCATTATAATTACTTAGAATTGTTTCCAGAATATAATCCCTTGCCGCCGGGTCGACCCCGCCTATGGGTTCATCTAAAAAGTAAAGCTCTGCTTCTCTGCTCATAACAAGAATCAGCTGTACTTTCTCCTTCGTTCCTTTAGACATGGTTTTCAGCCGATCATTAGGGCTGATATTCAGACGTTTAAGCATATCATAAGCCTTTTCGGGTTTAAAATTATCATAGAAATCAGAGAAAAATTCAATGATTTGCTGAACGCGCATCCAATCATTTAGATAAGTTCTTTCCGGTAGGTATGACACAATCTTCTTGGTTTCAATGCCAGGTTGTTGGCCGCCAATGAGGATCTTTCCGGAAGTGGGAGTCAAGAGCTCGTTGGCAAGCTTAATGAGAGTACTTTTTCCGCTGCCGTTGGGGCCAAGAAGTCCTACTATTTGCCCACGTTCAATTTTTAGATCAACGCCAGATAAGGCGGTTTTGCTGCCGAATTTCTTTGTCAGGCCGCTGCATTCAAAAATGGTGCTCATTACTTCAGCTCCTTTGCCATAGTGGTGATAATTGTTAAAATCTCTTTTTGATCAAAGCCCATTAGCCGCATTTTTTCTAAAAACTCAAAGATTTGATCCCGAGCTAGCTTAGTTTTAGCAAGTTCAATCATACTCGCATCCTCCGTTATCGACCGACCGCTGGTGCGGTGGGTTATTATGAGGCCGTCTTCCTCTAATTTTGCCAGAGCTCTTTGCATGGTATTGGGATTTACCGCAGCTTCTTGTGCCATATCCCGTACTGAAGGCAGTTTTGACCCTGGCGGATAAGTTCCGGAAAACACCATCAGCTTGATTTGTTCGACAAGCTGGGTATAAATGGGTCTGTCAGATTTCAAATCCCATGGCATGTGATCACCTCGTGTATTATTGTATTAAGCGCTTAATACAATAATACACTGTTTTGAACTGGTGTCAAGATATAAGATTCTCTAGAATAATGTGAAACAAGGTATGGTAAGGACGTTGCATAATGAATATATATCCGTTTTTATAAATAAAACCTTGCATATCAGTGGAGGATTTAAACCACTATTTATGCGGGGTTTTATTTAATGAGGGGCGTTTATGCATTTTGCAACAGGTCTTACGATTGGATAAATTCGCTTATGTTTTGTCCTAGGTTCAGTCCTTATGTTATATAATGGAAATGTATAATATATCTTACTGAAGGAGGATTTTAGATGTCTAAAAAAATTCTAATCATTGCCGGTGATGCGGTAGAAGCTCTCGAAGTTTACTATCCCTATTTTCGCGTTTTAGAAGAAGGATTTGGAGCTGTTATTGCTTCACCAAACAAGAAAGTGCTGCGTACCGTTGTCCATGATTTTGAGGGCTGGGAAACCTATACTGAGAAACCTGGATATCAGCTGGAATCTCATATTTCTTTTGTTGATGTTGTTCCAACCCAATATGATGGTTTGATTATTCCCGGCGGCCGCGCTCCGGAGTATATTCGACTTGATGAGAATATTCCCCGCATTGTTGGGCATTTCTTGGAGGCTGGCAAGCCAGTAGGGGTAATCTGTCACGCAGCTCTTGTACTGAGTGCTTTAAACGATAAAAAGTATTTCCAAGGGCGTACCATGACGGCTTACACGGCTTGCAGCCTTGATGTGGAGAGTTTAGGTGCAACGTATACTAAAGAAACACTTCATGTTGACAACAATATCGTTTCCGGTCACGCTTGGCCTGATCTTCCTGGTTTTATGAGAGAATTCCTTAAGTTAGTAAGGAAATAAAGTGATAAAGGTCAAGGACGTTTCTACCGAATGTAAACTGATCAAAGAAGCTCTCCACTGCATGGAGAGCTCTTTTTTAGTGTTCACTAATTCTAATGGCTTATATAGAATTTTTCTCAAAGCAGGAAATTACAGCATGGGAAAAGAGGGCTAGTGAGTTAAGAGGGAAACTGAAAGAACAAGCAATAGGACGAAAATTAGAATGTGAATGTTTGTTGGATGCGTTTGAAGGAAACATTTAAAACAAATATTTAACATTGCAAGATAGAAAGCGCCTTCGTCATTGTGGACGAGGGCGCTGAATGGTTTTGTCATGAGAATAAGAGAAGAGATTAGTCTGCGTGCAGTCCCAATTGTTGGATAAGATAGGGGATGGCTCTTTCAAAGCAAACGCCGTAACGTTTCTCCAGCCCTAAATTTTCCGTCAAGCGTATACACTTAAGAGTATAGTTCACGGCAATTTGCAAGGCATCTTCAAGGGGAAAATCATTTAACAGCCCCGATAATAAGGCACTGCTGAAAATATCACCTGTGCCGTGGAAGTAGCCGTCAACTTTTTCATTGAAGGCATAGTTGATTTTCCCTGTATCACTATCAAAGGAGGCGGCTCCTAATTTGTTCTTTTCAAAGGAAATACCCGTTAGGACAACCTTTTTCGCTCCCAGAGCTGAGAGCCTTTTTAATAGAGCTTCAATATACTCCTGAGAGTAATTTTCCCCGATGTACTCCTCTTCTAAAAGAAAAGCGGCCTCCGTTAGATTCGGCACGATAATATCTGCTTTAGCACATAATTTACTCATTCCCTTGGCCATTTCCGGAGAGTAAATGGAATATAAAATTCCATTGTCCGCCATAACCGGATCGACCATGACGAGAGTTTCGTTGCTTCTAAATTTGTCAAAGAGGCCTGCCACCAAATCAATTTGCTCAAAAGACCCTAAAAATCCGCTGTATAAAGCGTCAAATTTTAGATTGAGTGACTGCCAATGTTTAGAAATAGGCTCAATATCATTTGTTAAATCTCTATAGGTAAAACCTTCGAAACCTCCGGTATGGGTGGATAAGATCGCTGTTGGCAAGACGCCGGTATCAAACCCGGCTGCTGAAAGAATTGGCAGAGCTACCGTTAGTGAACACCTGCCGACACAAGAGATATCATGAATTGCCGCGACTCTTTTTTGTTTATCCATCTGTTGATAAATCCTCCTTAGTATCTAAGCCGTATTAAGGCAAAGTTTGTTTTAGTCCCAAATATTAATCTAATTGTAAGACTCCCACTTCTACAAGTGGGAGTGGTTCCCATACCTTGCTTCGGTGGGGGTAAGGCCCATCATTCGGCGCGATAGTATTTGTTATGGGCTAGGCGCTTTCGGTGAAAGTGCCCACATGACACTAACTGTCGATCTATCTCTCAAGCGGCTGCAATTAAAGTTAATGGTTAGATGGCTCACTTTCATAACTCTGTAACTTTCGATACAGATTCCGAACACTGATGCCTAATAAGCCGGCTGTTTGAGTTTTATTGCCTTTAGCCCTCTTGAGAGCCGCAGCGATGTAGTGTTTTTCAACTTCTTCTAAAGTTGGATAATGATTATTACGGAAAAGATTGAAAAATTCTTCGTCTGAATCTAAGGAAGAAGAATTTTGCACAATTTGTTCTGAGTCCCCCCAAATGTCTTTAGAGGCTATCTTTCCGTCGGTGGCTAAAATTCGTCCGCGTTCAATGAGATGGAAGAGTTCACGAACATTACCGGGAAAACTATAATTGAGAAGCTGTTCCTTGGTTTCAGGTAACAAGCTGTAAGCAGGTTGGCGGGATTTTTGGCTTTGGTTCTCAAGAAAATAGTTTGCCAGAGGAAGAATATCGTCTCGGCGTTCACGCAAAGGAGGAACAATTAAGGTTAAACCGTTTAGACGGTAAAATAAATCTTCGCGAAACCTCCCTTGACTGACTTCTTGACGAAGGTCTCGATTGGTTGCCGCAACAATCCTGACGTTTACCCGCCGCAGACGAGTATCACCAACCCGCCGGAACTCACCGCTTTCTAAGAACCTCAATAATTTAATCTGAATGGATAAAGGCATTTCCCCGATTTCATCGAGAAAGAGGGTTCCTTTATCGGCCATTTCAACTAAACCAATTTTCTGAGTTCCTGCACCGGTAAAAGCCCCTTTTTCATGTCCGAAAAGTTCACTCTCAATTAAAGGTTCTGGAATGGCCCCTGAGTTTACCGGAATGAAAGACATGTTGATTCGTGAGCTGCAGAGATGGATGGTTTTAGCGATTAACTCCTTGCCTACCCCGCTTTCTCCCTGAATGAGGACGGAGGCATCGGCTTGAGCAACTTTTTCGGTCATTTCAAGAAGCGCCGTCATGGGTGCGCTTTCGGCGATTATTTTCAGCTCCGGAGTTTGACGGTTTACAGCTTGTCTCAGTCCTTTATTTTCACGCAATAGCTCTCGCTTTTCAAGAGCTTTTTGCAGCGTAATTTCAAGTTCAGACAAGTTACAAGGTTTGGTCAGGTAATCATATGCTCCCAGCTTCATCGCCTCGATGGCCGATTCAATCGTACCATTCCCGGTTAACATAACGACCTGAAGATCAGGTTGGATTTGTTTAAAGGTCGGTAAAAGGGTAAGCCCATCGCCATCCGGCAGCTTGATATCCAGAAGGACAGCATCAAGCAGAGTATCCTTGAGAAATGCTATGCCTTCTTGAGCGGTGCCGGCTTCCAATATTTCGTAGCCTTTACGCTTTAAGCGCTGAGCTATTATCCTTCGCAATGCTTCCTCATCGTCTAAGATCAGTACTTTTTGCCGGAATTTCATCAGTTTTAATCACCCGCCTTATGGAAGGGCAAGGTTATTCTCACACATGTTCCTTGACCTTCTGTACTTTCTAATGACATTTTGCCTTGCATTTTCAGAACAATTCCGTAGCTGACATATAACCCTAACCCCGTTCCTTGGCCAACGGATTTCGTTGTAAAGAAGGGGTCAAAGGCTTTCTTCAGATTGCTCTGAGAGATTCCTTCGCCATAATCCTGTACTATGAAATTGATAGTTTCCCCTGCGCGGCAGCCTTTAACCTCGATTATTCCGCCTTCAGAAGAAGCATCCAAGGCATTGGTAAGCAGATTGAGGACAACTTGCTGCCATTCATTTGCATTGCCTAGGGAGTAAAGGCTATTTTCTATTTGGAGTTTGATTTTCAGTTGCTTTTGCTTCGCTTTATGGGCTATGAGTTCCAATGACTGAAGGCTGGCGGCGGCTATATCAATGAGGTCATTGGCATTTTCATTGCGTTTACGGGCAAACCCAAGCAAACGATCTGTAATCTGTTTGCAGCGAACGATTTGCTCCAAGACGATGTTGAAGCCGGTTTTAATTTCCTCATAAGTTGGTTCCTGGTCATCTTCATTCATACGGTCCAGCAAGTCTTCACAATGGGCAGCGACAATTGCCAGAGGATTGTTAATCTCATGAGCTACCCCTGAGGCCAATAACCCAATGGCGGCCATTTTATCGGTTTCAATCATGCGGGCTTCCATTTCCACTTCCTGAGTAACGTCTTCAAGTAATAATAAGTAAGCTGCATTCTCCGGATTATCCGGTAATAAATTGTAATACATTTGACGAAAATGCCGGCGTTCTTCGTGCACAAACACAGAAAGAGTACGGCCGTTTTCCGGTTGGACGTCCTGTATACTTTGACTGTTAACAACTTGGTCACAGGGGAGGTTTGCTAAATGTTCTCCGAACCATTCAGCAAACTTCGTATTCCACCATATAATCTTTTTCTCCGGGTTCAAGAGAACCATCCCGGCGCCAATTCCGTCGACAACGGTAGTCAAAAGCTCTTTCTCATTTTTTAAGTTTTCGTTTTTCTCATCAAGAGAGTTTAACAACTGGTTAAAGGATTTAACCAATCTTCCGATTTCATCCCAACTTTCTATTGGAATATGAGACTCTAAGTTTCCGGTTGAAATGATTTGCTGGACTTGGGCTTCAAGGTTTTCAATGGGATGAACGACCTGTAAGCCAAAGGCAATACTTAAAATCATGACTAAAGCCATGATCAGGATGGCGATCATGATGAGACGTAAGGCAAAATCATAAATTGGTTTATTAGCTTCTTGAGTGGGTTGTTCAATAACCACTGCCCAATTTGGTATCCCCACGGAGGCATAGGCTCCAACAACAGGAACACCGCTGAGATTTTTATATTCGCTTCCCTGAGAATAGGTTTTTCCCTCTATAAAGCTTTGGACAGCAGGATTTTCGCGGATTTTTTCAGGATGCGGCATGCCTGCGGAATCTGTCGTTCCAATTAAATTTCCGGTTTGATCAACTAAAAATATGTATTCGCTGTTACCTAATTGGAGATTGTGGTAGTTGTTGATAATGGTTGTAACGTCAATTTTGGCTTGGAGATAGCCGATTTTTCGCTTTGTTGCAGGATCCTGAACGGTTACGGTTAAATAGATTTTCGGGCGCTTGTCACTAGCGAAAAACACTTTACTGATTCCTGAAAACATTTCCGGGGAAATGGGGTTCTCAAGTTTAAGCGCAGGAGAAGGCTGTGTTATTTCTTCGTGAAAAGAAATTTGATCAATGATTTTAGCATTTGCGTCGGTAACCTTTATTTCTTCGATCAAGGGTTCCTTTTGCAAAAGAGTTTCTAAAATGATTTGACGCGATGTTTTATCGTTTCCGACGAGGGCGCAGGCGCTTGTCGTCTTGGTAAGGATAAGACTGTTTTCGAGATTTGTAAAAGTATCTTTTATTTCATGTGCCAGGACTGTCACCTGTTCGAAATTTTGCGCGTAAATATCTTTTTCAAGATTTTGACTTACGGACGTAAAACCTAAATACCCGAGAAAGAATAGTGGGAGAATGGACATGGTAACACCAAATAACAAAAAATGAACTTTGATCCGCATCCACCAAGGAATTGAGCTGTTTTTCATCCTTTGGCCCCCATCCACTGTCTTAATTCCCACAATGACTATCTGCTTCTAGTGTAGCACGAGTCCGGATAGTTTTGTCTCCCTACCATGAGTTTTAAGAAAAAAAGAACAAGTCATTAAAAAAGGATGCAGACCTTTTCCAGTCAACACCCATAGCCGTTTCAGCAGGTAAGAACAATTATTCGCATTATAGGTAAGACATAATTGATTTTCAGAACAAGGCTTAAAGGACTCCCCATTTGCGGGTATACTCCAACTTAATGATGTACTCATCTTTGTGGAAGCCATGGCTGCTCAAAACATTAATGACTTTATTAACCTCAAAGGATTGGGTTTCCATTTGGACAAAGCCTTTCCTTCCGGTGATGGCCCAATCTTCATGAGCTTCCAGGAGTACTTCCATCATCTGGGCAATTCGTTCTAAGCGTTCCGTCAAATAGTTCTTCCATAATCTGATATCTTCCGGCCCGATGTCTTTCCCCAGTGTCACTTCGGTTATAAGCTTGTTTTCTTTGTTCTTTAGTTTGGGAAAATTTTGATGATAGAATTGGATAATTACTCGTTGTACACAGGTCTCGTTGTTAATATTCATTGGTCTGACTCCTATTCCCCAATCAATCTATATCGTTACACTGAACCTGCAAACAAACTTGTCCTCTGTTCATTTTAACGTTTTTCCGAACATAGGTATAGGGCCAAAAGAACCTTTGCGAAGGTTTTTTGGCCCTATCAGAACTATAACCTTCGGTTGAACAATTTCCTCTAGTACAAGTGCAATTACTTAACTAATTGCCAGAAACCACCAAGAATGATGGTAGAGAAGATGAATCCTAAAGGAACGTTGACACAAACGCCGGCTGTGAAGGCTGCAAAAGGCTTCCAGCCTACGGATGTTAAATCGCGAAAACGAGTTGTTAAACCGATGCAGAGGAAGGTGAAAATGAAGGCCCAACTTCGCAATACTTTTATGGGGTTTATAACATCTGCCGTTACAGAGGCGGCTGCATGAGGGTTGGATGTTGCAACAATAATTGTTAATAGTATAGACGCTATGAAGAAACCAATAACAAATTTGGGGAAACGGTACCAGATTTCACCGGCTTGGGGTTTGGCACCACTTTCGTCTTTTTCCCATTTTGTTACGGAAATCAAAGCCATAATGAAGCACCAGATTCCAATCCACATATCACGGCCTACGACCTTCATAAGCGTAAAGGTTCTGATAGCTTGTTCACTAATGGCCGCAGCTGCAGCCATTCCGGCGGCATCAGCAAATTCGGAGGTTCCAATCCATGCTCCGCCGGGGCCATCAGGAATTCCAAAGGCTTTAATGACAAAAGGCAAGCCAATAACCATAACGATAGCCCAGACAACAACCAAGGAAATAGCAACAGAAACATGCTGCTTTTCAGATTTGACTGCACTGCCGATGGCAATAGAAGCCGAAACACCACAGATTGATCCGCCGGCGGCTAAGGTAGCCGCAAAACGGTGATCGAGTTTCAAAACGCGTGTTCCCACAAAATAAATCGTTAAATAAGTAGACACAGCGATAACCGTTGCTTGCAGAAAGGCGGCAGGTCCGGCTTGCACAATCATTGTAAAAGGAAGAGTTGCTCCTAAGAGAACAATTCCTGTCTTGACATAGAATTCCGTTCTTAATGAGGTATTAAACCATTCTGGCAGTTTAAACAGATTAGCTATAATCATTCCGATGACCAAAGCCCAAAGGGGAGCCTCCAGATTATAGTGATTAGAAAATTTGCTTGCTCCGAGAATATAGATGACGATACTGGCAATAAAGATAATTGTAAAACCGAGGATAAATTCCCCAACTTTATGTCCTAGGGTTTTAATGGCAACGGTGAAAATCACGGTAAATACCAACCATAACAGGAAAAGATTCATGAGATTGGCTGAAAGGAAGGCAGCTATTTTACTAAAATCAGTCCAGTTTCCCGGGAAATTTACAGCGATGGATTTAATAAAGGTGTTGCCGGAAGTCCATAATAAAAGAGCAACGACGACGATACCGAGGCCTAACCATACTGCCCAATAATCCTCTTTCTTAAATAAATCCCCCAATCCGCCTGATGGCCTTGTTTGGGTCTTCATATTAGTACTCATTGGTTCTTCACTCCTTTTGCTTTTTGGTATGATCTTTTAATTATCATTGAGTAAGATTTTGTGAAATTTTAAAAATCACTCCCTTTGCATTTTTTGTATCCAGCAACTGTTAATACTTTCCCACCGTTCAAAGCTTTATTTCATAAAGAATAATGAGGACTGTTCTCTGAAATGGTTTAAAACGATTACTGGATACATGAAATCTATTAGTTTGATTTCGATATAATCATATAAGCAATAATTATGCCAAGTTTCTTCTTGAGAAAGATTCGCTTAGATAGGCATCTTAGAGCTTTAGTATGGTAGCTTTTGATTTGCTGGAATCGTGACAATTTGTCACTTGTGCCAAAATGTCCTGTCAAAATGTCTTATAGTAGCAGTGAACTCGTTCAGCTAAAGCTGAACATCGGGACTTCGGTGACGAAGGAATTATTCCCACTTGAAGTGGGAGTCTTACGATTGGATAAAAAAAACCCTCGCAGACAAGTATCTGCAGAGAGTTTCAGTCGATGGTTTAGCATCAAGTATCTTTTTTAACTATTATTCACATTATCGCACACTAATTATTATTTAATAGTTGTCCAATAATTTCCCATGATTATCACCGACAACAAATAGCCTAGAGGAATATTTACCAATACGCCGGCAGTGAACGCTGCAAACGGTTTCCAACCAACGGAAGCAAGTTCCTTCAGGCGGCTGGACAAACCGATGGAGAGAAAGGTAAAGATAAATGTCCAATTTCGTAATTCGATAATCGGACTAATGATAGTTTCATCAAGCGTTTTGGCAGTCATTACATCAGAAGACGCTGCTAAAAAGGTTATGATGATCGAGGCAATAATGAATCCTAAAACGAATTTTGGGAAGCGAATCCAAATATCAAGAGCGTTTGGGTTTGTGTTACGATACCGTTTATCCCATCTTGTGATCGACGTAAGAGCCATAATAAAACACCAGATCCCAATAAACATATCACGGCCCACGACTTTCATGAGTGTGAAGGTTTTGATGGCTTGTTCATTAATGGCTGCCGCTGCTGCCATGCCGGGAGCATCAGCAAATTCAGCGGTTCCGATCAAAGCTCCAGCCGGACCGGGCAAAATATTCAGGGCTTTAATGGCCAGGGGAAGAATGAAAATCATGATGATGGAGCAAAGAATTACCAAAGAAATGGCCATTGATACATGTTGCTTTTCAGCTTTAACAGTCCCTCCCATGGCAATAGAAGCAGAAACGCCACAGATAGAGCCTCCTGCTGCCAGCGTTGCAGCGAAGCGTTTATCTAGGGAGAAAAGTCGTGTCCCGGTCCAGTATATGGTGAGGAAGGTAGCAACAGCAATGATTGTTGCCTGAGCAAAAGCGGTGGAACCGGCTTGAAGAATTAAAATAAACGGCAGGGAAGCTCCCATTAAAACAATCCCGATTTTTACATAAAACTGAGTTTGGAGTGCCGTACTTAACCAATAAGGTATCTTTAGAAAATTACTTATGATAAGGCCTACGACGAGGGCGAGAAGGGGAGTTTCAAAGTTATAGCGCTTCATCACATCCCAAGAACCCCAAACCGAAACAAGAACACTCAACAAAAAAAGAAAGCTGAATCCTACTATAAAGCGTTTAACTTCTCCAGTGAGCGCCTTAACGGCAATTGAAAATAAACCAAGAAAAAATAAGTAGAGGGTAAAAAGAGCACTTTTATGACTGCTGATGTAAGCAACAGCAGTTCTATAATCACTATAGTTTGGTACTTTAAGGACAATCCGGTTTAGAAAGTTATTTCCTAGACTCCAAAACGCAATGGCTAATACTACAATTGTAAGACCCAACCACATTGCCCAATAATCTTCCTGTTTCCAAAGGTCGGACCAACCTCCGGACGGAGCAGTTGGTTTTTTGGCTGATACATAGCCCAATAGCATCCCTACCTTTCTCAACCGACCTGAATTTAACTTAATACCATTATATACTAAGTCTGGGGCTTATATGGACATAATCTTTTGGCTTAGATAAATTTAATGATTTATCTAAGCGTGAGACTCCCACTTCTACAAGTGGGAGTGGCCCCGATGTTCAGCTTTAGCTGAACGAGTTTACCTGGAGTGACTATTAAGAAAAATCATAAAAAAAAACAGGCTTCCAGGATTTATGGAAAGCCTGCATTGTGATATTCTTTTAAGAGAGGAGAGCTGACTTTTTAGGCGTTAAGGTAGTGGTATCCTTCCTTTTTGAGCATCTTTTTGACTTTAGTTAATTCCAGCGGATCAAAAAACTGAAGTTCTTTTCCGTTTCGGATGGTCCAAATTTGGGGGTTTAAATGTCCTTCTTTAATGAGTTTCTTAAATTTAAACCTTGATACTTCAAGGTAATATGTAGCTTCCGTAGTATTTAAGAGAGAATACCTGTATTGCGGGGTCATTGATACAGCCTCCTTTATAAGCTAAAATAAACAGCTCATTTTAAGTAACGATGTCTCGGACCCAATACGCAGTAATAGCCTCACCTCTTTTCCCGAGTGCTACCCTTCCTTAATTATATACGTTGAGTATTAACGCAATATTAATAAAACTTTATGAGCAGGTTAATACTGAAAAGACGTGAAAGCACGTAAGGTTAGAATTAAACGTATATAAGTGCTCCTCCAAATCTCCAGGTAATACCTAATGTGAACCGCTGGCCAATGACGATAAGCGGACGAGCTTATCGCCACACTGCAGCTCATTACGCATGCTCCTGCAGTGTGGATTGGCCGAATGTCCCCGAAGCCAAAGATGGCGATAATCTTTATAGTTACTATTACTATTAATGGGGAGTGATTTAATGGAAAAGTACTGTTTAAACGGAGAAGAAGCAGTGTTGATGGCTATTGATATCCAAGAACGATTGGTACCTTCGATGAAATATGGAGAAAAGGTTATTCAAAACACGAATATCTTAATTTCGATTATGAAAAAAATTGGAGCGCCAATCATTGCAACGGAACAATATCCTAAGGGTTTGGGGAAAACAGTTTCTGATATAAGCAGCAATCTAGATGGTTCCTCAACCTTCGAAAAGAGCACTTTTAGTGGCTGCACCAGCGAAGTGACTTCTGCGCTCCAAGGCCTCGGAAGAAAAAAGATCATCATTACCGGAATGGAAACTCATGTTTGCGTATTTCAAACTGTAAGGGATTTATTATCTCAAGGTTACCAGGTTTTTGTAGCTAGTGATGCCGTATGCTCGAGAACTAAAGAAAATTACCGCAACGGACTATCACTTATGTCAGATATGGGAGCAGTCATTTCAAATACGGAAACCCTGCTCTTTGATATTTTGAAGCAATCGGGGACGCCTCTTTTCAAGGAACTCTCTAAGCTAATTAAATAAGGGGATGCCCATTGAATCCCCACTTTCGCTTGCCTAATCATTCAATAAAGGCGTTCTCGCGCCACTATACAAGTTAAGCGAGAACGCCTTTGGCTATTTGCCACCCACTTCGGATTTTTAGAGTTAAGTTTTTACACAGCCCCTTACGATTGGATTAAAATAAGTTTTAACCAAGAGTCATATGTGGCTTTCCTTAGAATATTGAAGGATCCTGTTAGATTAGAAAGGTTGAATGTCAGGATGTGCGGCCGATTTTCCTTGATCCAGGTCAAAGACCTTGAAAAACGTTTTGATTTTGTCCAACTCGAATTTGAGTTTGAGCCGCGCTTCAATATAGCACCGTCTCAGCCGGTTCCTGTAGTTGTACGAGACAACGACTGCAACTATCTCCGGATGTTTCGCTGGGGCCTTATACCTTCTTGGGCTAAGGATGAACATTTGGGAAGCAAGATGATCAATGCTCGAGGAGAGACTTTAAGTGAAAAGCCAAGCTTTCGCAAATCCCTCGAGCAAAAACGCTGCCTGGTTTTAGCTGATGGTTTCTACGAGTGGAAAAAGGCAGGACGAATTAAGGAGCCTTACCGGATTACCTTGCAAGACGGCAAACCCTTTGCCTTTGCTGGCCTTTGGGATACTTGGCTGTCACCGTCGGGACAGAAGATAAACTCGTGTACCATCATTACTACTGCGTCAAACAAGCTTATGGAGACAATACATCAGCGTATGCCAGTGATCTTGCCGGCAGACAAGGAATCCCTCTGGCTCAATGTCGAGTCGAGTTTCAGTTACGATGTTCAGGATCTTCTGACGCCGTATCCGTCAGAACAGATGATTGCCTGCGAAGTGTTGCCCTACGTCAATTCGCCGAGCTATGAAGGCCCTGAGTGTGTAATACCGGTAAATAAACTATTTTAGAGTTGCCTAGAAGCTATCGGTATCGCGGCAGTTGTTCGTTCCAGGGGCTGTTGCAAAACAAAACTTGCAATAGCAATTTGCTCAAGCATTTTAGAATAAGGTAAGAGAAGGGGCCCAAAAGGCGTTAAAGCGCCCTCATGGGCTTTATTTTTTTGCATATTATTTTCTGAAGGCTGTTGCACCAGCCCCGATGTTCAGTTTTAGCCGAACGAGTTCACAAGCAAAAACTTTTTGTCGAAGGTAAATGTTATACTAAATAAGAACTTTAAAAGGCAAACGATTAAAAAGAAAAGCATAATTAGAGTCAAATGAGTCCAAAGACTAAATAGTGAGAGGAGTTACCTTAATTGTTATCTCGCAGAAAACTTTTTATCATCCCTTTGGTTATCCTCATTTTGATGGTTTTTTCCGGGTGCAGTCCTGCGGTAACAAAGCCAAACCCTTCAGACATTCAAACAAAACAGGGCGGCTTGTTACAGGTTCATTTTCTTAATGTTGGCCAGGCAGACAGTATTTTGGTGATGGTACCTAACGGTCAGACAATTCTTATTGATGGGGGAAATGTTGAGGATGGACCTGGGGTTATCAGTTATCTGAAATCTCAGGGAGTCAAACAACTTACTGCGATTGTTGCCACTCATCCCCATGAAGATCATATTGGCGGACTTGCCGCTGTCATTCGCAGTTTTCCGCCCCAACAAGTTTATCTAAGCAATGGAACGGCAACCACTCAAGCTTTTAAAGATTTTATGACTTCCGTCAATAACAGCGGGGCCAAGAAAATTAGAGTTAAGGCGAATACTCAGCTCAATGTTTCCGGGATCACAGGTTTATTTCTGGCACCATATAGTGAACATTATGAAGATCTTAACAACTATAGTGCTGTTTTAAAGCTAACTTATGGTAAGGTTTCCTTCTTGTTAACAGGAGATGCTGAATCTATTTCCGAGGCAGAGATGTTAAAAAACGGGGAAGATTTAAGGGCAACAGTGCTCAAAGTTGGACACCATGGCAGCAGCAGTTCAACTTCCAAAGCTTTTCTAAAAGCAGTTTCTCCGCAATATGCTGTTATATCTGTGGGGGTTAATAATGATTATGGTCATCCCGCTCAGACGACGTTAAAAAAATTAGCGGGTGCCGGGGTTCAAGTATATCGAACAGATCAAGATGGAACAATCATAGCAACAACCAACGGAGACACCATAACATTTACTAAAACCGGAGAAACAATTCCATCGAATACCCCGCCTCTTAAAGCTGCAGATTAGAAAAACGAGTCGGTACTATTGAGGAACCTTAAATTGTTGAGGGAGGATCATATTATGGCAATGATCATCGATCGTTTTGAGGGCGATTTTGCAGTCGTTGAAGTTGATGGACGATCTATGGAAAATATCCCTAAATCCGATATTCCCGCTGGGGCTAGAGAAGGCGATGTACTTCGGCCTGTCAACGGCAAGTATGAAATTGATAGTGAGGAAACGAAACGGCTTAGGGACGAGGCTGCCAAACTTACCCAAGATTTGTGGTGATATAACCTGTGAACTGTAATTATTTTTGGAGATACCTGCAGGAGTTGTCATAAAACAGTAGAAGTAGTGCTATATATAGTTTTGCATGCTTTTGTAATGGCCTTATGTTAAGCGGTTGATTATGATGCTTAGTGAAATGGGAGGGAACATATATGAATAGCCAAAAAACATTGGAAAACTTGATGAGCGCTTTTGCCGGAGAATCTCAAGCCAATCGGAAATATCTCGCTTATGCCAAAAAAGCAGAGTCTGAAGGGAAAAAGAATGCTGCGAAACTTTTCAAGGCTGCCTCAGATGCAGAAACAATTCATGCTTTAAAACATTTTGAGGTCGCCGAAAAGATTAAGTCAACTACGGAAAACTTAAATGATGCGGTTAATGGTGAGAACTATGAATTTCAAACTATGTATCCGGAATTTTTGAAAGTTGCTCAAGAAGAGGGTAACCAAGCTGCCATAAGAACATTTTCCTATGCCCTTAAAGCTGAAGAAGCCCATGCTAAACTCTATCAAGAAGCCTTAGATAACTTGGAGCAGGAGGAAGAAGTCTTTTATTATCTCTGCCCCGTTTGTGGAAACATTGAAAAATTTGTTCCGGAAAAATGTCCGATCTGTGGGGTTCCGGGATCTAAATTTATTAAGTATTAGAATATCCTTTAGAAAGCAAGAGCTGCTGCCTAATGAGCCGAATAGGTTTGTTTTGCAGCAGCTTTTTTGCTATCGGTAAATGTTGTTAAATTAAGGTGGTTAAGTTCATGCAGGATCTCCTCATTGAGAAGGGTAACGTTTTAATAAATGGTCATTTTGAAAAATGCGATATCGGTATCATCAATGGAAAAATCGTAAGTTTAGAGAAGAACAGTTCTGATCATAAAGCCTTTAACCGTTGGAATGCTGCCGGTAAAAGAATAGTTCCCGGCTTTATTGATGTTCATACTCACGGAGGAAATGGAGTCGATATTAACAATGCAACGACGAAAGATCTGCTTCGGCTCAGTCGTTATTTTGCCGCTCAGGGAACAACCGGATGGCTTGCCTCGATCCTCACCGATACATATGAAAGGACCGTCCAGTGTATAGAACAGGTTTGCCGGGCTAAAGTGGAGATAAAGGACGGGGCCCGAATCCTTGGCATTCATTTGGAGGGACCCTTTCTCAGCGAGGCTTATAAAGGAGCAATGAATAGGCGTTGGCTGCGAAAAGCCGACAGCTCCTTGTTTGAAACCTATCAGAAGTCAGCGGCAGGTTTGATTAACTATATAACGGTTTCTCCCGAAGTGGAGGGAGCACCCGAGTTGGTTAAAGAACTATCGGCGAAAGGGGTCATTGTTTCAATTGGTCATTCGGGGGCAGATTATGAGACTGCCTTAGCTTGTATTCGCAATGGAGCGAGGAGCGCGACCCACACCTTTAATGCTATGAGATTATTGGATCATCATGCTCCAGGAATTTGCGGAGCTGTACTAGAGACGGATGTCTATTGCGAAGCTATTTGTGATGGAAAACATCTTCATCCGGGAATAATAAGATTGCTCCTCAAAACAAAGGGCCTCAATAGAATTGTGGCAATCACAGACAGCATCATGGCTGCCGGATTGCCTGATGGATTTTATAATCTTGGAGTCAGCAGCGTACAGGTCAGCGGCGGGGATGCCAAACTTGTCAGCGATGGCACGCGAGCAGGAAGTACTCTTACCACATCAATTGCTTTAAGAAATCTGATGAATTATACCGGTCGAAAATTAGAAGAGGTTATTTTGCTGCTGACAGCAAATCCTGCATCAATGTTGAATCTGGAACAGCATAAGGGCTCTATTCAGATAGGCAAAGATGCCGATCTCGTCGTACTTGATGAGCTGCTCAGAGTTGAGATGACAATAGTCGGCGGCAGAGTAGTTTATCAACGGTAGGCGCTTTACTGTACCCAGCAAATACTGGGTGTTATTACAGCTCTTTTTCGAAACACATGATTGTTAATTGGTCTCTTAGTTTCTCCTGGTAAAAGGTGAATCCCCTCTTAAGCCAGAACTTTAAAGCGTGGTCATTTTCCTTAATAACCCAAGCCAAGGCAGCTTATCCGATGGATTCTCGATGAGGTAATCAATCACTCCTACAGGGGAACCATTAACCAGGATATAACTCATGACTGCGCCGATTCTTTTAGATGATTCGTACATCTCTAGGATTTCTGCATCAGTAAGTTCAGCATGACTTTTGGACAATAGGTTATATTCTTTATTTGAGTTAACGATTTGTTTTAATAGTTCAAGACGATTCGAGGTGACCGATTGGAATTCAACCAACGGCAACAGGTTTATCGAATTTTCATTCAATGGTTAACAAACAACCTTTCTTTAAATTTTTGGTGACTTGTGATATTCCTTTAGCAAATAGGTTCGGTCTAAAAAATAGCCTTATAAGATTCTTACATTAACCAACTCGAATCTAATTACCGGGTCTTTCCAACTAATTCTATATGTCCTTCTGAATATCTTCCATATCGAAATAACCGCAGTCCCAAGTTTGTTAAGGGCTTTAAGACCGGATTAATAAGCCAGACAATCTTAGAACTTGCAATGCCGATTATAACACCCGCAATCACATCAGTAGGCCAATGCACGCCACAATATATACGGGCAAATGCTACGATAATTGCCAAAAGTGTAAAACTCCATCTTACCCAAATAGAGGCTTTACCCCATGATCCGGCGGCAAAACCAAAACTCCCCGAAGTATGATCACTCGGAAAGGATGAATCCAGTGAATGAGGAATAAGTTGGGTAAAGGTTCCCTTAGGGAGCGTAACAAAAGGTCTGGGCCGGAAGAAAAAATGGCCTATGATAACATTAAAGATCAATGCTAATACACCTGAAAAACCGGCGACGACTAAGGCGTGACGCCGATCTGAATCGGACTTAGCCAAAGTAAACCAAGCGATTAAAAATAACACAGCATATAACTCTAAGGCATATTGGGCAAAGAAAGCCATCAGTTTATCCAATACTGGGTGGTGGCCCGCCCACTGATTAATAAAATGGTAGCCGAAACGGTCAAATGAATTCATCGAACTATTATCCTCCTGTCGTTCGTTTAAACTGTCTAATTGATAAGACGAGAGAAGATGCTAAAAGTTCACGTCTGAAAAATATTTTTTTGACTGAACTTTTTCTCTGGAGCGTCGTCTTAATATTAGAGAGTTCAAATCAGAACTATATAGGGAGGATATCGCGGAATTCATCAAGAAAGAAGAAGGGAGAATGTTGTGGCGGAACTCGACATTTCTCTGATAGAGCAGGTTCTATCTGGGGATTCTGAAGCGTTTAACCGACTTGTACAGAACTACAGCGCTTACGTTTACCGTACAGCATTTGCTTTTCTCCATGATAAGTCGGAGGCGGAGGATGCATCTCAGGAAATCTTTTTAAAAGTATACCGATCAATCCATCATCTTAAAGATGTCCATGTGTTTCCTGCCTGGTTTAAAAAAGTCATAACTTCTGTCTGTCTCGATCGAATCAAACTTAAAAAACTTGATATTGTACCTGAATCACAGATTGAATCAATAAGCTCGTCCTTATATAACCCCAGAGACATCAGAATTGAGATTCGCGAGGCCCTAAACATGCTCAGCTCAGAGGAACGTGAACTTGTCCTGATGGTCGATTGGCAAGGCTATAATTACCAGGAGATCGCAGCTATCTTAAAGATTCCACTAGGAACGGTTAAATCCCGAATCCATGCAGCAAGACTACATTTAAAAAAAATCCTGTCTGATGAGACTTAAAGAAGGAGGGTTATCCATGGGATGCCAGCAATGTATGGAACGAATATCAGAATATCTTGATCATGAGCTTTCAACGACCGAATGCCATGATATAGAAGCTCATTTTGAGGAATGTTCTCATTGCCTGAACCTAAAAAATGAGCTTAATGCCTTATGCGAGGCAACAAGGCTGAGTATTGAAAGTATCCCTGTCCCACCAGGCTTAACAGATAAAATCATCCTAAGTATTCAAGCGGAAAAACAGAGGACATCTAAAAACCAATGGCTTACTGCAATTTTTTTACTTCTTATCTCAAGTCCTCTTCTGTTGTTGCTTACACGCGCCTTTACCAGGGTTTTCTATTTGCTATATGTTATCGGTGCCGCAATCTGGCGGTCCTTAATAACATTGCTTAGCGCTGTATCCCCATGGTTCATTCTTTCTCTGGGAATTTTCTCAGTGATCGTCGTAATCACTAGTACCTTCGTCATAAAAAAACTAATCCATGATTTTCAGTTAAACGAGGTGTTCCAATGAAGCGGAGCTATAAATTCAGTATCGTTATAATCCTTGCTTTGCTCTTTCTCTTGCCAAGAAATGCCCTGGCTGATGAACTGTCTTCCCAATTTGGCGGCAGTACCCCGTTAACTGTTCCGGCTGGACATTTTGTTGATTCTGTTCTGGCTCTCGGCACAGACGCTCATATTGCCGGGGCCGTCAAAGATATTGTTTTAGTCATCAATGGGGACGTCTATCTTGAACCTACGGCTCAGACTGATCTCGTTATCGACTTGGGAGGGCAGGTTATTAACCCTTCCAATGTCGTGGTCAAAACGGGTATATTCCGGCTCAGTTTAACGACAAAGTTTATGAATGAGTTATTTATCGGTTTTGCTATGATTTTAGGCCTTTGGCTCGTGCGCTTGGTCGTCAGTATATTAGGTATTGTATTGCTTACCGGACTAGGTTTTTTATCCCGTAACCACTTGAAACGGGGAGAAAGCCTTCTAACAACTGCCCCTTTGAGACTGTTGAGTATCGGGTTGGCAGCATTTTTTATTATCCTGGGGCTGGTTATTACTCTTTCTCTGACTGTTATTGGTATTCCGTTTGCAATTTTAATTTTAATTATTGCAACAGGAGCTGTCTTATTGGGAATACTACCTGTACTTGAGCATCTTGGAAAGGAATACTTTTCAGAAAAAATACGAGACTATCCAACATTAAGTCAGTGGTTCATTTTCGCTCTGCTTTTTGTTTCTGTTCTAAATCTCCCGCTAGTGGGTATTATCGTTCTTTTTGGCTTTATTTTAATGAGTTTAGGAATTGTAACTGTGGCCGCTTGGGGCTATTTTGAAAAGCGCAGGCACAGATTACAAACTCCTGAATAACTTCAATCCCATAAGGAGCAATTATGAGTTCAGAATTTCTTATAGCTTTTATTTCGCATTATGGATATCTGGGTTTATATGTCATTTTGGGAATTTCTATTTTGGGAATTCCTCTCCCTGATGAAACATTAATGGTTTTCATTGGCTTTTTGACTTACGAAGGAAAATTAAATTCTATTTTGGCGGTATTATTTGCGGCAAGCGGAAGCATTACCGGTATTACTATTGCCTATTTCCTGGGAAGATTATTTCAACAGAAAGTGATGCACCATCTTAAAAAACATGCTGGCAGCGAGCGTTTGGAAAAAGCATTTCAATGGTATCATCGGCATGGCGGCAAGCTCTTAACCATTGGCTATTTTATCCCCGGAGTTCGTCATTTATCGGGTTATATTGCTGGGTTAACCCGTTTAAGTTACAAAAGCTTTGCTTTCTTTGCTTATCTTGGGGCCATTCTCTGGGTGTCAATTTGGGTTATCATTGGCAGGCTGCTAGGGAGCCGCTGGAAGATGCTTCTTCCCATTATCCATCGCTATGCTTTTATTTTGGGACTTATGGCCGCTTTCTTAGTTCTAACGTTCTATTTTGTATACAGATACCATCAACGATTGGGAGATTGGTTATATCATCAATGGCAACACTTGCCTGAACGGTATATGTCCCTGGGCAAGCGGCGTCTTGTCGTCACGATCGGCGGCCTCTTATTTTTGGTCCTATTTATTATCTTCATGGGTTTAATCCAGGATTTTGCGGCTTATGAAGTAGGCCCCTCTGATAATCTCGTTGTGACTTGGTTAGCCAATTCATCCCCCTATTTTCTGGTGCCGCTGATGCAATTCGTCAACGCTCTGGGAACGCATCTTTGTATCTTCATAGTTCTTATAATTGCGGGAGGATTACTTCGGTTTACAACAAAACGATGGGCTCATATGGTTCCCTTAGCTTTGGCCTGGCTGGGCGGGACAGTCATTGATTCATTGTTTCGTCTTATTTTCAGAGGGTATAGTATTCGGCTTTTCGAAAATCTTACGCCCTTTCAAGCACCAAGCCAAGGTTTTCTTATCGCAGCCTTATCGTTTTATGCGGTTCTTGGGTACCTTATAGGGAAAAACAGAAAGAGGAAGGGTCAGCTTTTTCTGGTCTTTGCTGAATTCTTCTTATTAACTCTCTTAGCCTTAAGTCCTATTTATCTCCGCATTCATCCTCCGAGCACTATGGTTATGAGCCTTACGGTCAGTGGACTCTTAACGTTAATATGTCTCTTTGTCTACGAATTTCGTTTTTCATATTTAAAAAAATATCTATGATAATTCGTCAATCATTTTGTTGGCTTTGACGGATTTAATGTCAATTGATTTATGATCAGGCTTGCTCATTACCTTTGTAGTAATTATCTTGGGCAGAGAAATTATTTCTTTTGTTTTTTATATTCGTTTATTAGGTTATATTTTAATTGCGTCTCTTGCAGCTTCCTCTGCATAGCAAGCCTTTCTTCTTGATCAGGGCAGTTTGCCATCTGTTCCCTTAATTTTTCCATATCCTTTAACAACTGTACTTCTTCAGGAAGAAATCCTGCATTCTTTAAAAGCATATATCCGGCGCGGATTCCTGCGGGAAGACTTGCCCAGTAGTCGAGGTTGATAGGTTTACCCTGTGAAGGAAGGTTATCAAATTCACCGTTTCTAAGGGCCTCTTGAATCCTGTCTTCTGCAATTTTATCAAAAATGTTTGACATCGAAGGACAGCTCCTTAATCCAAACTTTAGATTCTATAATCTTATTATATAAGGTTTAGATAGTTTTTTTAACTTCAATTTGCAGTGAACTCGTTCAGCTAAAGCTGAACATTGGGGCTTCAGATACAATAATGTCCAGTGGACATTATTGCCGAGCCGCCTTTCCCAATAGTGATATAAGCCAGAAGAATTGAGAGAACTAGTTTACAAAAAGAGCAGTATATGGGGCCATAAATTAACAGAGGATATAACATAGAGGCATTATTAATGTTGACAACTCATTCTATTTTAATAAACTATCATGTATAACGAGAACATAAGAAACAATAAGGAGGTTCCAGATAATGTTTTTAGACCAACCTTTAGAAAACAGTAAATTATCCTTAAAAAATAGATTAGTAATGCCGCCAATGGCTACTGCGAAATCCGGAATAGATGGGAGCATCACCCAGGATATTTTGAACTATTATGATGAAAAAACTAAGGGCGGCTATCTTTCTCTGGTAATCATTGAACATAGTTATGTCTCTATTGCTGGAAAAGCCAGTAAAAACCAACTTTCCGTCGCTGAGGATTCTCTTATAGACGGACTGAAAAAGCTGTCTAATCTTATCCATAACAATGGTTCCAAAACAGTGATGCAAATTAACCATGCCGGAAGCGCCGCCAGCAAAGAAGTGATCGGTATGGACCCTATTGGTCCTTCAGCTGTGATTAATCCTTCAAAGGAAAATGCAGCAGTGCCAATAGCACTGGATAGAGATGGAATTAAAGAAATTGTTGATAATTTCCAAAAAGCTGCCATAAGGGTAAAGGAGGCGGGGTTTGACGGCGTAGAGATTCATTCTGCTCATGGCTACCTCCTCAACCAATTTTTGTCCCCGCTGACGAATAAAAGAACTGATGAGTACGGTGGTGATATAACAGGAAGAATAAAATTCCATCTGGAAATCATTAAGGCAATTCGTGAGGGGGTAGGCGACTTCCCGATTCTTTTGCGTATGGGGGCAACGGATTACAGGGAAGATGGCCTTACCATTGAAGACAGCCAAAAAGCTGCATCAGCTTTTGAGCAGGCCGGGGTCGACATTTTAGATATCTCGGGGGGAATGTGCAGATATTCCCTTCCGGGTGTTCAAGAACCCGGATACTTTGCTCCCTATTCTGCGGCTATCAAGGCAGCAGTGTCAATTCCTGTAATAGTCACCGGTGGGATCACTAAAGCCGAAGACGCTGAAGCGATTCTTGGGGAGAAAAAGGCCGATTTAGTTGGTGTTGGCAGAGCCATTTACAAAGATTCTAATTGGGCCAAAAATGTTATGGGAAGTTTCGAGTGAACTCGTTCAGCTAAAACTGAACATCGGGGCTTCGGTGACGAAAGTGTCCTGTGGACACTTTCGCCGAAAGCGCCTAGCCCATAACAAATGCTATCGCGCTGAAGGATGGACTCTACCCCCACCGAAGCAAGGTATGAGAACCACTCCCACTTGATAGCTTAAGATTAAACGAGAGTCTTGAATAAGGAATTTTATACATCTCTTGCATAATAATAAAACTTAAACTCGTTTAAATTAACAGCCTGCTCGGGCTGTTTAATTTTTAAGACCTTTTTAGTTTGAAAAGGATTAAGATCTAAGGCGAGTTTTTTGTGATAACAATCACAGTCACAAAAGAGTTTAGGGCTTATACTTAACGTTGAAGTAAAAGAAATCAAAGGAAGTGTGAACTTTGGGCTATAGGTTTACCGCCGCGGCGTTTAATCAGCTTCTTGAGAGTCTGAGGGAAAAGTACCGAGTCTATGCTCCGACGTTATTAAAAGGCAAAGGCAAGTTTTCCGATACCGATTTGGTCGGGTATGCTGAAATCTCAAAAATTGAAGACGTTGTCTTTAACCAAAAATCCTATTTTTCTCCTAAAGAAACCTTTTATCCTGTTACTCAGAGACTTTTCTATTTTAATGAAAACGGTTTTAGTGAATCTGTTGTTGATGAAAAAGGTATGATTGTTTTCTTGCGTGCTTGTGACATACAGGCGGTAGAACGTCTGGATAAAATAATGTTAGAAAACGGTCCCTCTGCGGATTATTACTATGAGAGACTGAGAAACAAACTAAAGATGATTGTTATGGATTGTCAGGAGAGCTTTGACAGTTGTTTTTGTGTCAGTATGGGGACAAATAAGACTGAGAACTACAGCGCATCTGTTCGCTTAGAGAACGGTGTTTATCTAAGTGATGTCAAAGAAGACATTGAAGGACTGTTTGCTTTCCATGGTGAGACGATTGAGGTGTCTCCTAAGTTTGTTGAGAGTAATAAGCAATCAGTTAAGGTTCCGGAAAATCTGGTCCTTGAATCAGTGGCTGCAAACCCTATCTGGGAGGAGTATGGTTCACGCTGTATTGCCTGCGGACGCTGTACTGTCGTCTGTCCCAGCTGTAGTTGTTATACAATGCAGGATATTTTCTATGACGATAACCCCAAGTGCGGAGAGAGACGTCGGGTTTGGGCCAGCTGCCAGATCGATGGTTTTACAGATATGGCCGGGGGGCACAGCTTTCGCCGTAATAATGGAGAGCGGATGCGTTTCAAGGTTATGCACAAAATAAAAGACTTTAAACAGAGATTTGGAGTTCATATGTGTGTCGGATGCGGACGTTGTGACAATGCCTGTCCCGAATATATCTCCTTGGCTCACTGCATCGACCGCCTGGGCAAAGAGGAGGCAGAAAACCGTGGCTAAAAACAGCTATTTACCCTTTAAGGCTAAAATTCTCGCTAAATATCAACAGACTGAACTGGATTGGACCTACCGTTTAGAGTGCCAGATACAACCCATTGCTGGTCAATTTATGGAAGTTTCCCTTCCCGGAGTCGGGGAATGTCCAATTTCCATCAGTGACTTTGGGGATGGCTATATTGAAATGACCATTCGCAGGGTTGGCCAGGTGACAGGGGGTATTGATAAGCTAGTTCCGGGAGATTATCTTTTCCTGCGAGGCCCTTATGGGAATGGGTTTCCTCTGGAGTCCTTTTACGATAAACATTTGATTATCGCCGCAGGTGGAACAGGACTTGCTCCTGTCAAAAGTGTCATTAATTACTTCTATGCTCGTCCGGAGCTTTTGCAACGGTGCGATATTTTAACCGGATTTAAAACCCCTAACGACGTTTTGTTTAAATGTGACTTAGATAAATGGGCCCAAACGTTCAGAGTTGAAGTTACTGTTGATAAACTTGATGAGTTTGGAAACCTCGAAGTAATCGCCAATTCCTGCAGCCGCAGAACAGGTCTAATTACTGCTTTGATTCCGGATGTAGAGATACCCTCCCTGGAAGATGTGCGGGTTATCATCGTTGGTCCGCCGGTCATGATGAAATTCACTGCTCAAGAATTCCTGTGCAGAGGCTTAGCCAAAGAGAGTATCTGGGTCTCTTTTGAACGCAAAATGTCCTGCGGTCTCGGCAAATGCGGTCATTGCAAGATTGACGAAACGTATGTATGTTTGGAAGGGCCGGTATTTAATTTTGCTCAAGCGCAAACTCTCTTGGATTAGTTGGAGGGATTAAGATGACAATTAATACAAAAAAAGTTATGAAAAATGCCTGGCGGATTACGAAAGACAGAAATCTTACCTGTCTGCGTCTCAGGGTACCCGGAGGTCATTTGCCGGTAAAGCTGCTTCCGCTGATCCAGGAAATAGCTGAACGCTTCGGCAATGGGGAAGTTCACCTCACGACAAGACAAGGCTTTGAAATTCCCGCTATCCCTTTTGAGCATATGAAGGAAATTAATGTTCTTCTCGTACCATTTCTTGAGGAACTGGAAGTTAATATCGGGGTACTTCTTGAGCAGCCTGCCCAGGGTTATCCTGCGGCTGGGACACGAAATGTGGTAGCCTGTATCGGCAATAAAGTTTGTACTAATGCTGTGTTCGATACGACGGCTTTAGCTAAGGATATCGAGAAAATTATTTATCCTAATAATCCCCACGTTAAAATCGCAGTCACCGGCTGCCCCAATGACTGCGTAAAAGTTCATATGCATGATATCGGCATTATCGGTCAGGTTGAACCACTTTACGATGCCCAGCGCTGCATCAACTGTCAAGCCTGTGTTAAAAATTGTGCCAAGGTTTCTACCGGGGCTCTTTCCATCGTCAACTATAAAGTGAAACGAGATGCTTCCCGCTGTATAGGCTGCGGCGAGTGTGTTTTGAAATGTCCGACAGGTGCCTGGACTCGGGGCGGACAATATTATCGGGTTGTGGTTATGGGCAGAACCGGGAAAAAGAATCCCCGTTTAGCTGCTCCATTCTTGGAATGGGCAGAACGAGAAGCAGTCCTGCGGCTGTGTAATAACCTTTATGATTATATTGATAAGCACATTGACTGCTCTCTTCCCAAAGAACATGTCGGCTATATCCTGGATCGCACAGGCTATCCTGTCTTTAGAGAGGAGATGCTTAAGGGAGTTGAATTGGGCCCGAAAGCAAAAACAGCCAATTATTTGGATTTTGCGGGCTACACCTATGATAAAAAATGTCTTTTTGACTGATCTGGCAAATCATTAGTACATTAAACCCTTTACTTTTTCAGCCAAAGTCAGAGAGGAGGTTAAACCGGGCGATTCTATGCCGATGAGGTTGATTAACCCTTCAAAACCGCGTTCGGCTTCATGACAGACAATGAAATCACGAACGGGATCACCCGGGGCCTGGATTTTTGGGCGTATGCCAGCCATATCAGGCCAGAAATCCTCAGAGTCTAAGAATGGCATATACGTTGTGACGGCATTAAAAAATTCCTGGCCATGTGCTTCGTCGACATCATAATCCAACGTTTCGGTATAGATAGCATTGGGACCGAACCTCATGCGACCATCCAAGGATTTGGTCGCATGGATGCCTAAACCCTTCAGTGCCTTGAGGGGAGGCGGATAAATAAGATGTGACACCAGTGCGGATTTGGAGTTCGGGACACTAAAATATTCTCCTTTGCAGGGATAGATGCGATATCCGCTGTTATCAATGTCAATTCCCAGGAAGGAAGGGATTTGATCTGAACTTAAGCCTGCACAGTTAATGAGCCACTGACATCGCAGCGCTTCGAGTTGGTCTGCCGGATTGCGGTAAGTCACCTCAAAGCCATTATCTATGTGTTCAACACCTTGGACGTTATGCTGATAGGCTATGACGGCTCCTTGTTCAAGAGCTAACCATTCAAGTCTTAACATCAACTGGTGAGAGTCAACAATCCCGGTGGAAGGAGATAAGACGGCGGCGACCGCGCAAATGTTGGGCTCTAATCTGGCGATCTGATCGTTGTCGATAAGTTCCAGATCATGAACTCCGTTCTTTTGTCCCTGTTCCAGGAGGGAGCCCAGTACTGGGATTTCCTGTTCACTTCGGGCAATAATTAATTTTCCGATTCGTTGATGAGGGATATTCCAAGCCCGGCAAAAGTGATAAAGGCGTTGGCTGCCCTCAACACATAGGTTTGCCTTGAGACTTCCTGTTGGATAATAAATACCAGCATGGATGACCTCGCTGTTGCGGCTGGAGGTTTCCTGCCCAAATTTGCTATGCCGCTCAAGCAAGACCAGAGAACGATCTGCGAAGTGTTTTGATAGTTCCGCGGCGACGGCTAAGCCGACTACTCCCGCTCCGATAACAACAATATCTACTTGCTCCATAGCTACCGTCCCTTTTCGTCAATTGTTAGCATAAAATTTCTTAGGTATTACTAACCTTACCTTTATAATTATAAGCGTTATGTCCTGGTAATTGTCAACATTGCCAAACTATGCATGATCGTATTTTTAGAGAGTGAACTGGGAACCACGCCCACTTGTAGAAACGGGAGCCTTACGCTTGGATTAAAGTAAAGCCCGAGAACTTCCAGTAATTAGGATTTTCTCGGGCTATTTCGTACTATCGGAAAGTATAATCTTTGGTTGTAGACTTTCCTCAGCTTCAGTGCAACTAAACCGCCGCTTTCGCCAGAGACTAACAAAAGCACAGACAGTGTCTGCGAGCGCAAGTTAAGTTCCCTTTATATCATGCTTTTCTAAGCCTATCGCTTAATATCTGTTATCGAAAATACGTGTGGATTTCTTCTCACTTCGGGGAAGCTCTCCAATGGCAACAGCCTTTGGCACAATAGTGATTCCGATTTTTGCTTTACAATGTTGCTTGACGTTCTGTTCAATGACGCGTTTATCGGCTTCATTCTCCGTTTCAAAGAACACCGTCATAATATCTTTCCCATTCAAATGGTCAATAATTACCTGATATTCACTGCTTGCCCCTTCAACTTCCCGCAGCATTTCATCAATTTGTGCCGGAAAGATATTTGTGCCTTTTACTTTAACCATGTCGTCGGTTCGGCCTATCAGGGTATCGATCCTGGGATATTTTAAACCACAAGCACATTCTCCCGGTATGAACCGCGTCAGATCGTGTGTGCGATAGCGAATGAGCGGAGCGCCTTCTTTTCGGAGAGTTGTAATAACTAATTCACCGATCTCCCCAAAAGGAACCGGTTCGCCGGTATTATGATTAATAATTTCAAAATAGAAATAGTCATCCCAATAATGCATACCGCATTCTTGATCACAGCTCATAGCTATGCCGGGTCCGTAGATTTCAGTCAAACCATAGATATCATAGAGCTGAACTCCGAGTTCATTGGCTATGCGGCGGCGCATTTTTTCTCCCCAACGCTCTGAACCAATGATGCCCTTAGTAAGATGAATTTTATCTTTGACTTTGCGTTTGGTAATTTCTTCTGCCAAAAGCAAAGCATAGGAAGACGTCGCACATAAAACCGTACTTTTTAAATCTTTCATCATTTGAATTTGCTTGTCCGTATTCCCAGGTCCCATGGGAATAACCATGGCACCTAACAGTTCTGCGCCGGTTTGAAAACCTATCCCTGCAGTCCATAAACCATACCCGGGCGTGATATGGACTCGGTCTAAATTGGTTAACCCGGCAGTTTCGTAACAGCGTTTGAATATTTCTGCCCAATCAGCGACATCCTTTTTTGTATAGGGAATAATTACTGGAGTACCCGTCGTGCCGGAAGAGGAGTGAATACGAACAATTTCGCTGTCAGGAACTGCCTGAAGTCCTAAAGGATAGGCCTCTCTTAAATCGCCTTTGTCAGTAAAGGGCAGCTTTTCAAAATCCTCTTGGCTCTGAATAGCCGTTAGATTGATGCCTGCAAATTTTTTCTTATAAAACCCATCGACTCGGGAAAGTTTGACAAGCATTTTTTTAATGGCGTCAAATTGGGTCTGATTCATCATTTTAAATTACTCCTTTATGGCGGTTTTAGCGCCTGCATGCAATGCTTTTAGATTCATCGCAATAAATCGCTGCGGTAATTTTTTTTCAATGGTCTGTTCTATTTCTGCCAAAGAAATATCGAATACATCGGCAGCTGCCGCCGCCCCCAGCAGGGCGATATTTAAAACTCTAGTGCTGCCGCAGGCGGCGAAGATTGGTTCAACATCGATAATGACCAGATGTTTGACATGGTTTTTCAGGTAGTCAAGCATTTCTGTTCCCTCATAATTCGTGTTGGCAAGAGAGTCTGTAACCGGCTTGATATCTTTTTGGCTGACAATGACAATTCCTTCTTCTTTTAAATAAGGCAAGCTTCTTACCGCTTCGGCAGGCTCAAAGCCAATAATAACATCGGCGGACTTGAGGGGAACCAAAGGAGAATAAATCTCTTCACCAATGCGAACATGGCTGACGACACAGCCGCCGCGCTGTGCCATACCTATAGTTTCCGCTGTGCGGACGTTTTTACCCTTGTCCATGGCCGTTTGGGCAATGAGTTTCGATGCAAGTACCGTACCTTGACCGCCGACCCCCGCTAAAATGCAATTAATCATTTAGTTTGCACCTCCGATTGCCTTAAATGGACAGACTTGCGCACATATTGAACAGCCGTAACATAAGGAAGCATCAATTCGAACTTTATTATTATCTTTAACAATAGCCGGACATCCCAATTCCTTAATACATAGTTTACAGCCTGTACATTTGTCGCTGTCAACGGAATAGACAGGTGCCGGGTCGGCAACAGCAATGCAGGGGGATTTAAAGATAACAGCGGATATACCCTTGCTGGCGGCTGCCTCTTTGACGGCTGCGCTAGAGTCTTTGAGGTTAAAAGGATTCATCGTTATGATATGTTTAACGCCAAGTGCTTTCAGCACTTCGCTGATCTTAATTTTTTCGGAAATGTTTCCCATCATAGTTTTGCCTGTTCCCGGATGGGGTTGGTGGCCGGTCATAGCAGTTGTTGAGTTGTCTAAAATAATAAGAACAATATCTGTCTCATTGTAAACGGCATTAATGACCCCAGGTATACCCGTGTGGAAAAAGGTAGAGTCGCCAATAAAAGCGAAATTCACCGCATCGGGTTCTGCTCGATGCAGGCCTTGGGCTATGGTAATACCGGCACCCATGCAGAGGCACGTATCAACCATGTCCAAGGGCTTAGCATTTCCTAACGTATAGCAGCCGATGTCACCGGAGAAAACGGCTTTTCGCCCTTTCATCGCTTGTTTTACGGCATAGAAAGAAGCTCTGTGCGGACAACCTGCACATAAAACAGGTGGTCTGAGGGGAAGCGCGGGCATATTTTCAGAAGGTTTTGCAGGCTGAATTGGGATCTGTAAAAATTCAGCAACGGCCTTACTGACTGATTCGACCGAATTTTCTCCGGCATTTTGTAGATGCTGTGTCAGCTTGCCCATGATTTTCACAGGTAAATGATGCTTTCCACATAAATAGACCAACTCTTTTTCAATAACAGGATCTAATTCTTCGATTACGAGAACTTCTTCAAGACCTGTCAGGAACTCCAGGGCCAATTTCTCCGGGAAAGGATGCGGTGTAGCCACGCGGAAGACTTTGCATTCTCCCTTTAGGCTTGATAATGCTTCGCAAGTATAGGCATAACTGATTCCTCCGGCAGCAATCCCCTTTTTACCGCTTCCCTGTACGGAATTATAGCGATAAGACGAAAAATCCTCACTAAGCACAGGCTGTCGTGCTTCGATTTTTAAATGATTAAGATATGAAAGCCGGGGAAAAATAGCCCACTTGGGATCTTTAATGAAACCCTCGGCTTTAACTTCAAAGCGCTTTTCTTCAAGATCGACTGTGGCGTAACCATGACATACTCTGGTAGTTGGGCGGAATAACACAGGAGTATTATATTTCTCCGAGTATTCAAAAGCATCCCCGATCATCAGATAGGCTTCTTCGGGAGAAGCTGGATCAAAGACAGGTAATTTCGCAAAAATGCCAAAATGCCGGGTGTCCTGTTCTGTCTGCGAAGAGATAGGACCGGGGTCATCGGCGACGACGATAACCATGCCTCCTTTGATACCCAGGTAAGCCAGACTCATTAAGGGGTCTGAAGCCACGTTTAGTCCAACTTGTTTCATGGTTACCATGGTTCGGAATCCGGCGAAGGCAGCGCCGGCGGCGACTTCCAACGCCGATTTTTCATTGACAGACCACTCAACATAGATGCCGGGATTCTTCTTAGCAACTGTTTCCAGAATTTCAGTTGAAGGCGTACCAGGATATCCTGTAACGACTCCGACTCCGGAACGAATTGCTCCTAAAGCGATAGCCTGATTCCCCATTAATAACTCTAATGCCATAGTCTTACCTCCCTGATAAGATTTTCAAAATCAAAGGTTTCCTGAAAGGAAAGCAAAAAAAGCCATATCACCCACATAAATATGGGGCGATATAGCTCGCGGTGCCACCCAATTCAGAAACCGACCTTTCTTAAGTAAGTAGGCTGGTCTCTCTTTCAAAGGTACGCTACGCAGGTATCAAACCTTCGTATTAATACCCTTCCCTTATAACGCAGGGACAGACGGCGCGGGATAGTCAAGCATTGCTCTTTTCCCCTGCTCCTCCCAGAACCATTCGCTGATTTCCATTGAACCGGACCTTTCACCGATTGCCGGCTCGCTTTTCAATATTCATCAGTTACTTTCTCTGATCATCAGATTTAATTTAAAATTTACTGTAATTTTAGATGGAATGAGTTCCTTTGTCAATAGGTACTGGTATCCTCTCACGGGCAGATGCAGCTAAATGCAGCCAAATACTGAACTAGCCGCAGGTATTTTTGTGGCCAACGAGTTTACTTATTATGGAACAGCTTCCTATTAGTACAACTAATATTTACTTAAACGAAATTATATGCTACAATAAGCAAATATCAGGGTGACAACTTCGTCAAACCTCCTTTGTTATCATTTAAAGCGGGGTGAGTTTCATAGTAAGCTTAAGAATTAAATGTTCAAATATTTTTGCAAAAATTAGAGGTGATCTTAAACCTAATAAGAAAAACATACTTAAAACTATCTTACCTTTAACGTTAACAGCATTTCTTGCTGTTGTGATTATTATTTTAATCACAAGAAAATCTGTCTGCATTATTATTAATGGCAATTCAAAAAGTGTCATTACCTATAAATCTAACGTAAGTCAAGTATTATTTAGCGAAGGCATTAAATTATCTCCTTATGATAAAGTTATCCCAGCGCTGGATTCTAAAGTAACTAATAATTCGACCATAACTGTAAAACATGCCGTCGCTATAAATTTAACTCTTGAGGGAAAAGAGACCACAAAATACTCTCCCGAGGATAGTGTCAAAGACTTCTTAACCTCTCAAGGAATCGTCTTAGGTTCGGAAGATAAAGTTACCCCTGAAAAAGAAGCTAAATTGTATGATGGGATAAAGATTGATGTGGTTAGAGTTGAGCATAAGGCTCTTTCTTCCCTGGATACGGTTGCCTATAATACCATTAGAAGACCTGACAGCAGTTTGCCTAATACTTATGAACAAACTGTACAAGAAGGACAAAGTGGGGAAAAACAAACTGTATTTGATACAATCTTTGAAAACGGCAAAGAAATTTCAAGAAAAATTATAGATGAGCATTTTACGAAAAAGCCTGTTGATAAAATTGTAGTTGTTGGCACCTTTCCTTTAATGCCCGTATCCAGAGGCGGACAACAAATTGATTATAAAAAGGTTATTCAAGTTAAGTCGACAGCCTATTATGCTGTTTATGGTGTTGGCAGGACTTGCACTAGTTCCGGACGAATGGCAGTGAGAAATCCGGACGGATATAGCACGATTGCTGTAGATCCCAGCGTTATACCCTATGGGACTAAAGTTTTTGTCGAAGGCTATGGTTTTGCTGTTGCCGCTGATACCGGTACGGCGATTCGAGGAAACTGGATTGATGTTTTCTTTGATACCTCTGCGGAAGCCCGCCACTGGGCTGTTAAATATGTAAAAGTATATATTCTTTAAAATCCTCCCATAGCAGCTATAATCGAAATGGTTTTAATAAGTGCGGATTATGAAAACTCTAGCAGGAAGCTAGAGTTTTTTTGGTTTTCAAGCATGTTTTGAAAACAATGAGAGGTACCAGTAAAGATAATGCAGAAAGGCTGGTACATCAATATCCATATATGGTAAAATATGTAAACTACAATGTTACACATTTCGCCGAGAGGAGTTGTTGGATAAATGGCTAGCTTAAGAACGTACAAACACGTAAAAAAAACCATGAAATGGTATTTGTCACTAAAAACCACGATCGTTACAGGGCTGTTGTTTTTATTGATTTTTGGTTTCTTCTTGCCCTTAAGAGCTGGAAAAGCAAACAATCCCACGCAATCTCCTGATTCAAGAGCAAAGGAAACCCAGATCCAGACCCAGACTAAAACCAAAACTAAAACAGTCCCTGCTTTAGTGCCCTCAACTCAAACTATTGTTCAAGCCGAATCTCAATCGAGATCTTCATTATCGACTGTGGCTCCAAGCAGGGAAATAAAGGCCGACTTTTCAAATGTAATATTTGTAGGTGATTCAATAACATATGGATTTAAGAAATCTCACAATACTGCGGTAAATCAAGGCCACGTTTATGCCAAAATTGGGGCTCATGTTTATGAAGGGGCTCAACTTTTGGGGGACAATAGCAATATAATCAGGAGTCGATGTAACGGTTCGGTAGATTACGTTTTCCTGATGTTTGGGGCAAACGATTTTGGCTATGATATGAATTCCTACCAAAAATGGTATAAAGAATTGATAGAATCCACAAAAAAGATGTTCCCCGAGGCCAAAATTATTTTACAATCTGTAATGCCTATGAAGAGTACCAATGATCAACCGCAAAGGAATTTGGAACCACAAAAACTGAATAAGATTGTAAAGGCCGTAGCTGGTGAAGAAAATGTAAAGTATTTAGACGTTTCCAATAGTATTCCTAATGCGACAAATTTACTTCTTTCTGATGGACTGCACTTCAAATCAGAGTTGTATCCTCTCTGGATTTCGGTGATTAAAAATAATGCTAAACAACTATTATAATACTTTGACTCACAAACAATAAGGCCGCTGCATTCGAACGATTTAGTTCGGTCTGGCAACGGCCTCTTTTAAAGGGTCAGACTTTGGCATCTCGCACCTTAAATTCCAAAACTTTTTATCTTATTTATGGACTATTTTGCTGCCAATTTAACGGGTGTTTTCTTTTCGGCAGAATCTTTTGTTTTAACATATACAGGACAGCCCATAATGTACATTAATAGTTGTTTTTTCATTTTAAAACACCTCTTTTTTGTTCTTGAACTAATTATCACATACAAAAAGTTGATTTACAATACCTGGAAAGAAGTTTTTATTTTAAAACTTTATAGAATGAGTCAAATACTTTGTTGAGTTATATTTTTCACTAACTAACAAATTTAACATTTATAAAAAATTATAAACATATTTGAAATATTGCTTTTTTATATAAATATTATGGTTTGAGATATTATTGGAAAAAGTGAGTTAGTTCAGAATATCTTAGCAGAATTGAAACTAAGAAAAGAATAAATGCCGTTGCTTCACGAAGGTTCTTGTCCTTTGAGCAACGACATTTATTTTTACAATTATCAAAATTTGGTTTTTCGCTATAAGGCATTGTTCTGAAGAAAATTTAACCAAGATGTATAAAAAGATGGTTTATAGTGGATTCCATCATTGGCATAGTAACTTTGATTAAAATTTACTAAGGATGAAGGATTAATAAATCCGACATTTTCATTGTTGGCTATCTGGAAGATCGCCGAATTATATTCGTCAATATTAACATTATTTAAAGCTGGATTTTTTTGAGTTGCTTGATCTTGTACAGGAAGGATAGATTGTACATATATTTTGGCATTAGGGCATTCGGCCTTGACGGTATTTATTAAATCGGTATAGTGTTGAGCAAATTGAGCCTTTGTATAGTTCCCCACGTCATTAACTCCGCACATAATAAAAACTCTTTGAGGATTCTGTTTTGCCGCCGAATCAACCAGCTGCTTAACTTTGGCAGTACCAATTCCAACCTGGGCATAAACCTTGGAATCATCTAACAGTTTGTAGGCAGATAATCCTTTCGTTATTGAATCGCCTAAAAACACATCATTATTAAATGTTTTATTGTAATTACTGTTAGACGAGGTGGAGTATATGGGCTGGTTCTGAGAATAAATTCGGGCAACTTGATTTCTGTCTTCAAAAGGCTGCGAACCGGTTTCAGGTTCAAGTAGTGTATGGGCAATTAAATTAGTAAGAAGTTGACTCGTGAGAGTATTATTATTGGCGCTTAATACATTAGTAAATGAATTATCCGAATTGTCAAAGCTTGAGAAATCGGAGTCGTAAGGACCGGAAGAGTCTTCGGTATGTAAAAGTTCATACTTTAAGAATTCTTCAAAGCAATTTAAAACCGCAGGCAGTTTGTTTTTGCTGGAAGAATCTTGATTAAGAGTGCTGGATTGGAGTAAGGTCACTAAATCGGGATTAGATATATACATTAAGATATATCCTCCTTTTCGAAACAAAAAATTAACGTCTAACATCTTTATCTTGCATTATTCTATCGCATAGAATAATGTAGTTTTTTGCAGTATTTTGCTATAAATATACTATTAGGAGCCTTCTAAATCAAGATTGGAATTGAAGAATTCACCGTAATAATAATGTAAACTTACTGTAATAATACTGTAATAATTTGCGTCTTGACAAGGTTTTCAGATTAATATAGCCTATACTCATGAGTTTATTCACATATTACCAAGAAAATTGGGTACTTATTTACGAAAACGGGGGATAAAGGGAAATGGTGAAAAAGTTTGGAATTATTTCTTTAGTGCTGTTAATTACGGTCATAACCTTAGTTGGATGTGGTTCATCGCCAACAGTAGCGGCTAAAGACCCTTCTGCGGCTGATATAGTTCAGAAAATCAAACAAACGGTTGATATTTCTAAAATGAGAGTTGCAGATGCTGCAGAATTAAAGAAGTTATATGGAATTAATAGTGACGAACTTTCCGATTTCGCACTTTACACTGCTCCTTCTAATATAAAAGCTGATGAATTAGCTATTTTTAAAGTTAAGAATTCTAATGATATGCAAGGTATTAAAGACCAAATTACGAAACGAATCAATAAGCAAGAAAAGAGCTTCGGCGGATATCTTCCTGATGAGACATATCTTGTTCAGCATAATATCGTCAAAGCGAAGGGTAATTTTGTTATCTTAATAATCTCCAAAGATGCTGACAAGATTTCCAGTGCAATTGATCAAGTGCTGAATTGATTTAGTGGTTTAATCTAATTTCGTTTAGGAAGTGGCAATTTGGTTTTTAGTAGTCTGCTTTTTATCTTTAAATTTTTGCCCATTACTCTTTTCTTATACTACATTGCACCAAAGTCCATCAGAAACATTATTTTAATTCTTGCAAGCTTAATATTTTATGCTTGGGGAGAACCTGTCTATATAGTAATTATGCTCTTTGCAATAGTCTTTGATTATACTAATGGGCTGATCATTGAAAAATATTCCACGAATATAGTTGTAAAACGATTAGGTTTAATTGCGTCTTTAACGGTAAATCTTGGCCTGCTAAGTTTCTTTAAGTACTATGGCTTTTTTGTCGGCAACTTTTCGGCCTTATTTCATCTTAATTTAACGGTTAAAAGTCTTCCTTTACCCCTGGGAATTTCCTTTTATACATTCCAGTCCATGTCTTATATTATTGATGTTTATTTGGGGAAAGTCCCTGCCCAAAAGAAGATTTTAGCATACGCTACATTTGTAACTATGTTTCCTCAACTAGTTGCCGGACCGATAGTACGATACATCGATATCTCAAAGCAGATTGACAACAGAAAACAAAACTTAGTTCAATTTTTAGATGGCCTTGAGCTTTTTATTATTGGACTGGCTAAAAAGGTTCTGCTTGCTAATAATATTGGAATCTTATGGAGCAGCATCAAGGCAGCCCCGCAGGGGGAAATATCTATTCTCACAGCATGGATAGGAATTGTTTCCTTCACCTTTCAAATTTACTTTGATTTTAGCGGCTATTCCGATATGGCTATTGGTCTTGCCAAGATGCTTGGCTTTGAATTAAATATAAACTTTAATTACCCTTATATCTCCAGGAATGTCACGGAGTTTTGGCGGAGGTGGCATATATCTCTTGGTACATGGTTTAGAGAATATTTGTACATACCTCTTGGCGGCAACAGACAAGGCAAATGGAAACAACTGCGGAATTTGTTTGTCGTTTGGTTTTTAACAGGCTTTTGGCATGGAGCTAACTGGAACTTTATTGTGTGGGGTTTATACTTCGGAGGTTTCGTAGTACTTGAGAAGTTCTTCTTATTAAAATGGCTCAGTAATAAACCCAGGTTTATAGGCCATGTCTATACCCTTTTGGTTGTCATTGTTGGCTGGGTATTTTTTGAGTTTGACAGCTTAACTCAAGGGTTAGGGTTTATTAGAACAATGTTTGGGATTGGAACTAATAAACTGATTGATGGGCATTCAATATACTATCTCTATACTAATGGTATTTTGCTCATTATACTTGCCCTTTGTTCCACACCCCTTATGCGTAATTTGCTGATTAAATTTAAGAAGACGATGAAAGTAACTGGAACTATTGCTATTCCCATTGCCTACATGCTCATTGTCGTATTATGTACTGCCTTTTTAGTTAATGAAAGCTATAATCCATTTCTATATTTCAGATTCTAACTCAACTTTCTCTTGAAAGTTGAGTTAACTATGCGCTGATAGTTATGTAATTTTGGAGAAAGAAGAATTATTTTGAAGAATTATAGTTTATCATATAAATATTTTTTGGGAATTTTAATGGGAATATATATCCTCTTACTTGTGTTCTTTAATTTGATATCACCGATTAAAACTTTCTCGGAAACAGAAAATAGGGACCTTGAACAGAAGCCGGTCTTTTCCTTGGAAAATCTCTTTCAGGGACGGTTTACTAAAGAGTATGAGAAGTACATCGAAGACCAATTCGTATTAAGAGATTTGTGGATCGGAATTAAAACTGACTGTGAAAGGCTATTGCTTAAAAATGAAAGTAATGGCGTATTTTTAAGTCAACATAACTACTTAATCCAATCGTACCTTAAACCTAGCACTCAAAGTTTTAAGGCTAAACTAGACACCATTAATCAGATTGCAGCTCAAGCTCCCCTGGCAAACAAATATTTAATGATGGTTCCGACGACAGCAGAGATATTAAAGGATTATCTTCCAGCTTATGCTCCAACGGACAGCGAAGCAGCTGCTCTTAATCAGACGAAGCAGTTACTTGATAAACGTATAAAATTTGTTGATGTATCCGATACCTTGAATTCGAAAAAGAATGATTACATTTTCTACCGAACAGATCATCATTGGACGTCGAAGGGTGCTTATTATGCTTATCAAGAGCTTTCAAAGTATATGGGCTTTAAAGCCCATGATGAAAGCTATTATAATATTAAGGATGTCACTGATGATTTTTCGGGTTCATTGTCATCGAAAAGTGGTTATCAATTTCTAAAACCAGATAGTATTGAACTTTACATACCGAAAGATGAAAAAAGTTATACAGTGGATTATGTTGATTTGAATAAAGTTACCAATACTATCTATGATATGAAAAGTCTTCAGACAAAAGACAAGTACAACGTATTCTTTGGCGGAAATTACGGTCTAGTTAAAATAACGACCGGTGTACCCGGCGGAAAAAAGCTTTTAATAGTTAAAGATTCCTTTGCTAACAGCTTAATCCCTTTTCTCATGAGTCATTATAGTGAAATCTATGTTGTTGATCCAAGGTATTATGAAGATGACTTAAGTAAATTAGTTACAACGAATAAGATCAATGATCTGCTCATTTTATATAATGTGAATACATTTTATAATGACTCATCCAATTAATTTGATGATTTTAAGATAACTATTGGGTACGGGGGTAGAAGCTTATGGATATTAGTAAATTAAAACGCTGGCCAATACTACTGGGCGTGATAATTTTTGTTGCAGTCGTCACAGGCGTTTCAATTTTTGTTTTTGCCGGTTCTAATAAAGCTCAGGCTTCAGGATCTCTACAGAGTCCTGCAACTGGAAACAATACAATCTCGGATTCCTCCAACATAGAATCGACGGCTTCAGCAAATACCGCTCAAAAGGATTCCCCAAATACTGCTGATGCGCAAGAAACAAAATCACAACCCGTAACTTCTGCCAATGAGCCTGCGACTCAACAGGCCTCGGATTTTAAAGAATTCTTTAAGGATGATGCTTTCCTTGGTGATTCTATAACGGAAGGATTATCATTTTATGATTATTTAGATGACAGCAGAGTTATTGCTGAAATGGGTCTTAGTATTACTAAAGGTATTGATGAGGCTGATAAAATCATAGCTCTCAAACCTAAGCGTGTCTTTATACTAATAGGTTTAAATGAAGCAGATGACAGAACTTCAAGCAAAGTCCTTGTAGACGACTATACGAAATTAGTAGAAAAGTTAAAAGCCAACCTGCCAAATTCTCAAATATATGTCACTTCTATGCTTCCTGTTTTGGAGAACGTTGTTAAAAACCCCCACCTCAACAATGCTCATATTAAAGAATGCAATAATGGACTCATTGCGATGACAAATAAAGAAAATGTAAATTATGTTAATTTAGGCTCGATTTTGAATGACAGCAATAAAAACTTATATGAAGATGATGGTATTCATTTTAAATCGGATTTTTATCGGATGTGGCTAACCTATCTTGAGAACCTTCTTAAATAGCTCTTAATTTTATCTAATCGTGAGACTCCCACTTCTACAAGTGGGAGTGGCCCCCGTTCTCCGCTTCGGTGGGGGTAGAGTCCCCCACCGAAGCCCCGATGTTCAGCTTTAGCTGAACGAGTTCACTCACTAGACCTTGAGCCTAAGAACCAACCCGTCAAGTCCAAGTCAAAGAAAGGCATGGCGGGTTGGTTTAATTGCATCTAACAGGTGCTAATTACTAATCTTCTGGAAAAATCTTGATTTGGGTTTTGAGCGAATTTTCTTTAGGATAAGATTATACGCTTGTCAAAGTGAAACTTCATAAAGGGAGGCTTGAAAATGTATTCAAGTCTTTTTAAGCAGCTTGCCTTAAACACAAGTTTTATAATTACTATTGCCTATTTATTAAGCCTTACTCCCTTATTCAAAAGGACAATACAAGGAATGATTAATACAAAAGAAAAAATCATTCTCATCTTACTATTTGGAAGTGTAGGGATTGTTGGAACCTATATTGGTCTGCCGACAAAAGGAGCTTTAGCAAATTCTCGAATAGTGGGAGTCGTCGCCGGAGGACTTTTAGGCGGTCCGATTGTAGGTTTGGCTTCAGGGATTATTGCCGGAGGGCATCGACTGCTCTTGGGGGGATCAACAGCCGTGAGCTGTGGGATCGCGACAGTACTCAATGGTTTTTTAGCCGGAATACTAAGTAAACATGCTTCCAACAAAATGTTAACTTGGAAGCAAACTGTCTTAATTGGCATTGGTTCTGAAATCCTGGAGATGGCTATGATTTTGTTGGCTCAACCCACCTCTGCAGGTTGGGATGTCGTCAAAACCATGGGCCCTCCCATGATTGTGATGAATGGAATAGGAATTGCTATTTTTTATGGAATTGGGCAAAAGTCTATTCTTGAAGAGGAACGAATTGGTGCTCTGCAGGCACAAAAAGCATTATATATCGCGAACTTGACTCTCCCTATCTTACGGCTCGGACTCAATGAAGAAACGGCCAGGAAAGTCTGTGATATTATTATTGAACGCTCCGATTTTACTGCTGTGTCGATTACCGGAGATCATAATGTATTGGCCCATGTGGGCAAAGCGGCGGAGCACCAAACAGATGCCCTGGGGTTTATGGCTAAAGAGACGATGGAGAGTATACGAACGAGTGAAATAAAATTGGCTGTGAGTGGGGAAGAAAGCGGATCTTTTGAGAATACTGGCCTTCAGGGTTCGGCCTTAATTGTTCCTTTAAAGTTCAAGAACATTGTTGTAGGCACACTCAAAATATTCAGGCAAGGAAAAGGAAGTTTAACGAAAGTTGATTGGGAATTTGCCGAGGGGCTTGGGCAGTTATTTTCGACTCAATTGGAACTGTCGGCTTTAGAAACAAAGGCTCGCTTGGTTAGTAAAGCCGAATTGAAAGCCCTCCAAGCTCAGATTAATCCTCACTTTCTGTTCAATGCTATCAATACCATTGTGTCCTTCTGCAGAACAAACCCTGGTAAAGCTAGAGATTTATTATTACAGTTAGGTGACTTTTTTAGAATAAATTTGCAGAGTGGTAATCGTTTTGTCTCTTTACGGGAGGAATGTGATCATATTCGTGCTTACTTAGCAATTGAGCAAGCGCGATTTTCCGATCGCTTAAATGTCCAGGAACAAATTGCGGAGGAAACTTTAAATTGGCAAATTCCAGGATTAACACTTCAGCCATTAATCGAAAATGCCATTAAACATGGGATTTATCCCTTAAATTCAGGCGGACAGGTGATTATTTCGGCTGTTGAGGAGGAAGGTTATCTTGTGATAAAAATCACTGATAATGGAGTAGGTATACCCGAAGAAACCTTAACATTATTGCAATCAGGAGTAACCGTTCAAAGTAAAGGGTTAGGCATTGGCCTTAAAAATATTGAGCAGAGATTGAAATATGCCTACCATGGGCAGGCAAAATTCACAATTAAAAGTGATCTTGGCAGAGGGACTGTGGTGACTTTGAAAATTCCTGAAGTATCCCATTTGGAAATCGCCTAAGGAGTAGAATGCAATGAGAGTTATCGTAGCAGATGATGAACAGCCGGCCCGGGACGAACTTGTTTATTTACTGACTAAAATGCAGGGCGTTATGGTCATTGGTGAAGCCTCAACTAACGAAGAAGTATTGCATAAAGTAAGAGAATTGAAGCCTGATGTTGTTTTTCTGGATATAGAAATGCCTGACGGCTCCGGTATTGATACTGCCTTGAGAATTTCGAAGGATAAAGAATTTGCTGTCAAGCCTGCCATCGTTTTTGCTACTGCTTATAATCATTATGCTGTACAGGCTTTCGATTTAAACGCTGCAGATTATTTGCTTAAACCTTTCAAAGAGTATAGGCTGTTTGAAACGCTTCAGCGACTAAAAACTCGCATAGAAATAGAGAGAGATAAAGGATCTCTGTCCAGCGAGTTTAAAGACAAGTTAGATAGCATTTACGCCCTTCTTCGGACGAATAACGATAAATCGAAACTCAAAGTCGAAGAAAATGAAACGATATATTTAATTCCGATCGAAAACATTCTCTATGCAACGATTGAAGAGCGATCTGTCAGGGTGTTTGCAGATGATGGCAGTTATCTAACCCATTATTCCTTAAATGAACTGGAGAGTATTTTGGGAGACTCCTTTTTAAGAGTTCATAAGAGTTATATCGCCAATCTCAATAGAATTAGGGCTATTGTTCCTTGGTTTAATAACACATTCAATTTAACGATGGAAGATGATTCGAAAATTCATGTTAGTCGTACGCACGTTAAATCGTTAAGGCAACGTTTAAAACTGTAAATAATCCGTTCGGACAGGATTTATGGCTGTTTAGACATAATATCCTGTCTTTTTTGTTGAATTAAAGTTTAGTGAACTTTTTCTTTGTAAAATACAATCAGAATTGCAAATTTTGTTTGATTTATTAATGAAAGGCGGTGCGTAAAGAGACTAAATTTCTAAGATACTCTTTTTCTAGGGTGGTTCCTGTACTTAAATAATTGGTAAAGGAATGAATGACATGCACTGGTTACAGAATTACTCAGCATTAGGAAACACTGGTCTAACCGCATTAGTTGTTGCGATCCCGATCTTTTTCTTATTCTGGGCCCTAGCCATAAAGCGTATGAAGGGTCATGTCGCCGGACTTTTAACATTATTAATAGCAATTATTGATGTTGTACTCGTTTATAAAATGCCAGTTGGTGCTGCCGTTTCCTCCACAATCTTAGGGGCGGTCAATGGACTGTTTCCCATTGGCTGGATTATTGTTTCAGCCGTTTTCTTATACAATCTTACCGTTGAAGCTGGACAATTCGATATTATTAAAAGTTCTATTTCTTCAATCTCCAGCGATCGCCGAATGCAGGCCTTGCTGATTGCCTTCTGCTTTTCAGCCTTTATGGAAGGGGCAGCCGGTCAGGGTGCACCCGTAGCCATTGCTGCCGCTATGTTAATCGGTTTGGGTTTTGATCCCTTATGGGCGGCTGTGATTTGCCTTGTGGCCAATGTTCCGCCGGTTCCTTTTGGGCCTGTAGGAACTCCAACGATTATGATGGGGTCGGTCACCGGTATTAACGAAAATATTATTACTGCGGCTGTTGGTCGTGAAGTTTCAATTGTAGCCATTATTATTCCTTTTGCTATGTTAATCGTCATGGCCGGATGGAAAAAAACAGTAGAGGTTTTGCCGGCGGTTCTAGTGGCTGGGATTAGTTTTGCAATTCCCTTTTTCATTGTAACGAATTACCTGGGACCAACACTTCCAAGTATTGTTTCCCCGATTGTCTCTTTGTTTTGCATGACGTTGTTTCTGCGTTTTTGGAAACCCAAATCTATTTGGCGTTTTCCAAATGATCAGGAAATATCAGCGGCTAATGAACCTCACTATACAGGAGGTCAGGTTTTTAAGGCCTGGTCACCCTTTTTAGTGTTAACCCTCGTCATGGGATTTTGGAGCACGTCTATGTTTAAAGATTGGGTGGCGAAGGATTTAAAGTGGTTTGTTAATATTCCTCATTGGCCGGGTTTGGACGGTCTTGTTTATAAGGCTGCACCCATTGTAACTAAACCTGCCGTCTATGCAGCGAACTACAAATGGGATTTCTTTGCCGCACCAGGAACGGCTATGTTAGTTGCCTCAATTATCTCAATGATTATTTTAGGAATTAGTCCGGCAACCGGAGTAAAAGTTTTTAGCAAAACCTTAAAACAATTATTCTTCTCGCTGGTGACTATTGCCTCAGTACTTGGCCTGGCCTACTTAGCCAATTATTCGGGCATGTCGTATACGTTAGGTCTGGCGTTCGCTTCAACCGGTGTTATTTTCCCCGTATTCTCTCCGATTTTAGGTTGGTTAGGTGTGTTCCTTACCGGTTCTGTTACTTCTTCGGCCGCCTTATTTGGTAAACTACAGCAAGTTACAGCGGGCCAACTTGGCTTAAATCCTATCCTAACTGTGTCTGCCAGTTTAACCGGCGGAATCATTGGTAAGCTTATTTCTCCTCAATCTATAGCAATTGCTTGTGCGGCTGTAGGGTTAGTCGGGAGGGAGACAGATATCTTCAGACGTACTCTGAAATATTCGGTAACACTTTTGGGCATTGTTATTGTTATGATCTTAATTTTTGCCTATGTCATTCCGGGAGCTCTTCCTGTAATTGCTGCCCAGTAGAAAATCAGAAGGGGGTTATGATGATGAACGATAGAGTATTTGATTTGGAGCACCTGGCGAAATTTGATAAGAATGTTCCTCAGAAAGTGTCAGTCTATGAATCTGATAAAACACTGGCTGCCATGTGGTGCCTCGAACCAGGGCAAGAGGTTTTTTTGCATGCCCATCCAAATGCTGACGATGTTTGGATATGTTTAGAAGGGGAATCAGGACTTTACTTTGCCGGTGAAGGGCAAGAGGTGAACATTAAAAAGGGTATGGCTATTTTGGCCAAAGCGGGTCAAACTCATGGGATGAGAAATACAGGAACCAATCGCTTTGTTTTCGTGGGTGTTTGCGGACCTGTTCCCGTTGAGGTTATAAAACTGTAATTTTTCAAGCCTTAAGGTATAAGGACTTAGGTCAAACGTTTTTTCTTTGACCTAAGCCCTTTTTTGTTGCCTGAGTTCATGGCTTTTTTAAGATATTCGTATGTCCTCTTGCTGGGATAGTATATAATATGACTAATTCGTATGGTCAAACAGTGGTTCTTTCGCTGAGGACTTTGTTCTGCTGCCAGAAAGTATAACGTTCGGTTGTATACTTCACTCTAGTATAAGTGCTATTGTCTTGCCGCTTTTGCCAAAGGCAAACAAGCGCGAAGGCAGTGTCTTTGAGCAACAACTAAGCATTTAACGAGAACTTTTGGGAGGACTTATGGACTATTCGCGTGTTTTATTTGTCGCCCCTTATGAAGAGCTTGCCGAAGAGGCTAGAAAAACTGTTAAGGTACTGAAAAAGCCATGCTGCGTTATCGTGGCTGATATGAGCGAAGGGGCGGCGGCTGCCAAAAAGGCCCTTAATGATGGGGTTGAAGTAATTATCAGCCGTGGAGGAACAGCTTCCTTAATTCGTCAAGCCGTAACTATTCCTGTCGTTGACGTTGAGGTGACCGGTTATGATATCTTGCGGGCATTCTATCCTTTGAGGAATATAGAAGGTTCTTTCGGTATTATTGGTTTTCCTTCCGTTATTAAAGGCTGTCAAACTGTTGCTGAAATGTTTGGGCTTAACTATTTTATCTATGAACTTGAAGAAGAAAATGATTCGCTGCAGTCTCTGAATAAAGAAGAGTTGGCGCAAACAAAACTAATTATCGGTGACACTCTTGCTGTTCGCTATTCGGAAATTTTAAATCGACCGGTGCATCTCATTAAGTCTGGGCCGGAATCAATTGCTGCGGCCATTTTACAAGCTGAGCGGCTTATTGAAGCCCTGGAAAGGGATCGTGCCAAAACAGCTCTCAGTACTGTAATTCTTAATGCAGTTCATGAAGGTGTTGTTACTATTGATAAAAACGAGGCAATTGTTAACATCAATGCAGAAGCTTTAAAAATGCTGGAGCTTACTCCGGATATCTTAGGGAAGCCGGCCAAAATTCTATTCCGATCTCAATTGCTGGAGGGGATTCATTCAAAAAAACTCACGGGCCACCCTGAAAGGGTAAATGGAAGAGATTTAGTTATAAATCTTTACCCCATACTTGTTCGGGATATCCACTTAGGCACAGTAGTGACTTTGCAGAATGCCCAGGAGATTCAGCAAGCTGAATATAATATTCGCCGAAAGCTCTATCACAAAGGATTAATTGCCAAATTCTCTCTAAAGGATTTTATTGGAGACAGCAATTCTGTACGTTTGGTACTAAATCAAGCCCAAAAATACGCTCTTACAGACAGCAGTATTTTGATTCAAGGGGAGTCGGGTACGGGAAAGGAAATTTTAGCCCAGGGAATTCATCAAGTGAGCCTGCGTCAAAATGGTCCCTTCGTGGCTGTAAACTGTGCCGCCTTGCCGGAGAATTTGTTAGAAAGTGAACTGTTTGGGTATGAAGAGGGGGCTTTTACCGGGGCTCGCAAAGGCGGAAAAGCCGGACTCTTTGAATTAGCTCACAGAGGAACTCTTTTTCTTGATGAGGTCGGAGAATTGCCCCTTCATGTCCAAGCTCGTTTGCTGCGGGTTTTGCAAGAAAAGGAAGTCATGAGGGTTGGGGGTGACCGGGTAATTCCGGTGGATGTACGGCTTATCTCAGCAACTCATCGCAAACTGAATGAAGCCGTAGAGAAGAACGAATTTCGAGCGGATTTATTCTACAGGTTACATGTTTTAGGGTTAATGGTTCCCCCTCTAAGGGAACGAAAAGGAGATATCCGGCTTTTGATGAATCAATTCCTTCATGAGCTTGCTCCTAAATTGGGAAAGTCCAAGCTCAACTATACCGAAGAAGTTTATCAAGCCTTTGAAAACTACCATTGGCCCGGAAACGTTCGGGAATTAAGAAATTGCGTTGAGAAACTTATTGTTCTGTCTGAAACCGATTTGATCCCTCCGGAAAGTTTAATGGCTATTTCCTTTATTAAAAACCAAAACGAATCTGCCCATCTCTTTGGTCGATCTAATCTGAATGCTGAAAGCCAGCAAACGGCTCATTTTTCTCAGCTGCCTGAGACATCTGATCCTGCTGAAATCGTTATATCCATTCAGGGAAGCTTAAATGACATCGAAAAACGTGTGATTGAGAAGGTTGTGCTGTTAGAGAATCATAATCTTACCCGTGCTGCCAGACGTCTTGGCATTGACCGTTCTACTCTATGGCGCAAAAGACGCCAGGAGTGACAGGAGTGTCAGGGGGACGGTCCTTTTGACACACTCTTGCCATATTCAGAACAGGGCGTAATAGTGATTTTACATAGATTATTGCATAAAGCAGCACTGTTTTAATTTGCAACGCGACGTTGTTGAATTATAAAACAACGCTGCTTTTTCTGTGATGTAATCTATGAGCAAAGAATAATAATCTTGGCTCCAAACACCTAATTAGCCTGGATTTGAGTCTCTTAAGCTGCAATTTTAACAATTATTAAAATATGGCATGTTTTTTGCGTGACTAAATTAGGTATTAAATTTGGAGGTGAATCTCTTTGAAAAAACAAGCAGTGGTGATTAATGTTAAAGACAATGTAGCCACCTTAGTGGACGATTTTACATCGGGTACCGAAATTCATTATTTTATAGGAGAACAAGAACAATCGGTAATTCTTCTTCAGGATATCCCCCTTGGTCATAAAGTGGCTATTCGGGAGATTAAAAAAGGTGAAGAGGTTATTAAATACGGAGAAAGCCTTGGAGGCGCAACTGCAGATATTAAAATCGGCCAGCACGTTCATGTTCATAACATGGAAAGCTTGCGCGGTCGTGGAGATAAGTAAAAAGGGAGGATTTTATGATGGAGATTTTGGGATATAGACGTCCTGATGGTAAAGTAGGAATTCGTAATCATATTGCTATAATTCCAACGGCAGTATGTTCCAGTACAGTTGCAGCTAATATTGCAGCTCAGGTTCCCGGAGCGGTAGCTCTTCCCAATCAGCATGGCTGTTGTCAAATTGGAGCTGATCATGAACAGACTGTTCGCACATTGATTGGCCTTGGTAAGAATCCGAATGTTGCAGCAGTTCTAGTCGTCGGACTTGGCTGTGAAGGTGTTCCTATTCGTGAGGTCGCTGATGAAATCGCCGCTACCGGGAAACCAGTAGAGGTAATAGTAATTCAGGAAGTTGGCGGGACGCTCAAAGCCACGGCTGAAGGGCTCCGCAAAGCTGGTGAACTTGCCCGCAAAGTCGCCCATTTACAGCCCGAAAAAATAGACGTTAGTGAACTTGTTATGGCTATCGAATGCGGCGGTTCTGATTTCACCTCCGGCTTAGCTTCTAATCCGGCTTGTGGAATTGCCTCAGATATGCTTGTTGCCGCAGGCGGTACTTCTATGCTTTCAGAGACCACAGAATTTATTGGCGCCGAACACGTTTTGGCCCGTCGCTGCAAAACGCCGGAAATCGGAGAAAAATTAATCCGCTATGTCCGCGAATGTGAAGAGAGGGCAAAACTCCTGAACGTCGATATACGCGGCGGTCAACCAACACCGGGAAACATTGCCGGCGGAATAAGTTCAATTGAGGAAAAATCTTTGGGATGTATCCATAAAGCAGGACATGCCCCTATTCAGGATGTTTTGGCCTACGGAGAAGTTCCCAAGGGCAAGGGCCTGTATGTTATGGATTCTCCTGGTCAGGATATCGAGTCAATTACCGGTATGGTTGCAGGCGGAGCTACCGTCGTTATCTTTACTACCGGGCGAGGAACTCCAACAGGCTGCCCGATTGCCCCGGTCATTAAAATCACTGGCAACGAGCGGACATTTAAAATGATGGAAGACAACATGGATATTGATGCTTCAACCATTATTTCCGGCGAAGAAACAATTGAACAAGTCGGAAAAAGAATCTACGAGATGGTCGTTGAGGCAGCCAACGGGCATATGCCTAAGGCCGAAAGTCTTGGTCACAAGGAGTTTGGAATTTATAAAATTGCTCCGACCTATTAAGGGCCTGCCCAGGAAGGATAACAGGATATAGGAATTCGAAATATTCGACATGAGCTAAGGATTTTACGGATATACGTCTTAAAGAAGGGCTTCCACGATGTGGAGACCCTTCTTTTGTTGGCACTTTGCAAACGTTAGAACAAATTCTTCGATTTGGATCCAGTAACTGCAGGACGCTTTGGGCGTCTTTAAGTTATGGCGAGATCAATTAATGAATAGAGAAACAGCTATTTGTAAACTTTAAATCATTATCAACCTATGTCGAAAAAAATCGGAAAAATTTTTAAGAAAACTGCATTTAATTCTTGATTTATAATTAAATTAATTATAAAATAATAACAAGATAAATGCTCCGCTTTTCGTTGATAACCAATCAGCTTAATACTTAAAATCATTATATTAAGGGGGAAAAGACAATGAAAAAATATCAATGTACTGTTTGTGGTTATGTTTATGATCCGGCCCTAGGTGATCCTGATTCAGGAATTGCACCGGGCACTCCTTTTGAAGACATTCCAGAGGATTGGGTTTGCCCCACATGCGGCGTCAGCAAAGATCAATTTGAGCCTGTTGATTAAATGAGATTATGGAGGGATAAGAAATGACGAATTTGAGAGAATTATTTAAGTGTAGTATCTGTGGTAATGTGGTTGAAGTAGTAAATCCAGGAGCACCTGCCTTAGTGTGCTGCCATCAGCCCATGGAGAAATTGGAAGCGGGTGTTACCGAAGCCAGCACTGAAAAGCATATTCCCGTCATCGAACCGTCTGCTGGCTGGGTTAAAGTAAAAGTAGGCAGCGTTGCACACCCAATGGAAGAAAAACATTTTATTCGCTTTATTGAGGTGTTGACAAAAGATCAAGTACTTAGAGCGGAACTTAAGCCCAATGACCCACCTGAAGCACTGTTTAAAGTAAGTGCTTCAGAAGTCCTGGAAGTACGAGAATACTGTACAATACATGGTTTATGGAAAAATGCTCAGTAACTTAACAAAGATATATCAAAATGACAGACGGATTAATTTCCGTCTGTTTTTTGATCCAATCGCAAGAGGGGCTGTTGCATAATGAATATCTATCCGTTTTTATAAATAAAACCCTGCATATAAGTGGATTCGAACCACTATTTATGCAGGGTTTTGTTTAATGAGGGCGTTTATACATTTTGAAACACCCCCTGGTTCCCATACCTTGCTTCGGTGGGATAGAGTCCTCACCGGGCGCTGATGAAGAGTTGAAAAAAATGAGAAAATATTGCTTGGAGTTATAAAAGCCTAGTAAACTTATAAAGAAGGTATTTATATGTTTTTAAGGTATTACTCAATGGTTTTTTGATATAGAAGGGGAGGAGCAGGGAATATCTAAAAAGTATAGAATAATAAGAATATATTGATAACTAATTAAAACAGTTGGACCCTTTAACGGAATTGTGCAAGTTTCTCAGACTTCTCAAGAAGAAACTGATTTGAATAAAATTAAAGGAGTGATCAAATATGCTCCTGCGGGAAGGGACTAATAAGCGAATCTCATATTTAAACCTTGGCGACACTATTGCCAAGGCTGTGCGGATTTTCATGGATTTGAAAATTGCTATTATCCCCGTGTTAGATGGAAAAGGAAGTCTTGTGAGTATATTTAGCAGGAGCAGTCTCTATCGGGCGATCCTAAACGGAGCAACCCATCAAGACATTGTCGATCCTTACCTGATCAAAGAAGTGATCAGTATTTCCGAGGATATCTCCGACGAAGAGTTGGCCGATTTCGTAAAAGTGAGTCCCGTGGGCTCCGTTCCCGTCGTTAACAAGGAAGGCAAAGTCATTGGACTTTTATGCAAGGCGAACATGGTTATGACTTTGTTTAGGCACTCCGAACTGCTTAATGGTCAATTAAAAGCTATTTTAGATTCCATGCACAATGGTGTTATTGCCGTTGACAGTAAAGGCATAGTAACGCACCTGAATATTGGCGCCAGCCGTATATTAGGCTTAAAGTCTGAGAACTGTCTTGGGCGCGGGTGTAATAAGCTATTGCCGAATTTGGACTTAACTCCGGCTTTGGGCAAGGGTGAGGTTAAAATAGGATTAAAACATAAGCATGGCAACATTACCATGGTTGTTAACATAACTCCCTTAATTATCGGAGGCAGTATCGCCGGGGGAATTGTGATTTTTCAAGACCTAACAGATTTGGAGCAGGCTGCTAAAGAACTGGAGACGGTTAAAGCTTTAAACAAGACTTTTGATACAGTTCTTAATATTATTCATGATGGTATTATTGTGGTGGATGAAAAGGGAAAAACGGCATTAGTTAATCAGGCCATGGCAGATTTTTTAGCCTTACCTCCAAAGAGAATTATTGGAAAACATGTCACGGAAATTATGGCGGACAGCAGGCTTCATTTAGTAGCTGGTTCCGGTGTATCGGAAACAAGTGACGTTATGACAATTCAGGGTAAGCCGATTATTGTTTCCAGGTTGCCCATTGTTCGAGAAGGTGAGGTTGTGGGTGCAGTAGGTAAAGCAGTATTTCCCCAACTTGCTGAAGTCCGAGAACTTGCTGATAAAATAAGATTACTGGAAAACAAAGTAACTTTTTTTCAGGAAGAATTACAGAGAAACAAAACTGCTCAAGATATTATGAATAACATTGTTGCTGAAAGTACCGAAATGAAAAAGCTAAAGGAAGAAATAACGATTGTTGCCTCAAGCAGTTCCACTGTTTTAATTACCGGGGAGAGCGGCACGGGCAAGGAAGGAGTGGCTCAGGCTGTACATGCCTGTAGTGATCGCTGGAGAGGTCCCTTCATAAAGGTAAATTGCGCAGCCATTCCGGAAAACTTAATGGAAGCAGAAATGTTTGGCTATGTCAGGGGGGCCTTTACGGGAGCCGCACAGAGCGGAAAACAAGGACGATTAGAAATTGCCGATGGCGGTACTCTTTTTTTAGATGAAATCGGCGACATGCCTCTTGGCTTACAATCCAAGCTGCTCAGGGTTCTGCAGGATCGTGAATTTGAACGTTTAGGGAGTACTAAAAGCATTAAAGTTAATGTCCGGATTATTGCAGCAACAAATAAAAATCTTAATAGAGCTATTTCCGAAGGTCAGTTCCGAGCCGATCTTTTTTATCGTTTAAATGTTATCAATCTGCATTTACCCCCTTTACGGGAACGTTGGGAAGATATTAAACCTTTAACCTATTATTTCATCGCGAAATTCAATACTATTCTTAAAGGAAATGTTAAGGGTATTGCTGATGATGCCATGGCGGCCCTCTTAAACTATTCCTGGGCGGGAAATATACGTGAATTGGAAAATGTTATCGAGAGAGCTGTTAATTATACACGCAGCGGTTTGATTCGTTTAACCCATTTACCCAATCAAATTCTAAGCAACAGCACCTCTGAAAGTGAGGCAAATGTTGGCACGATCCGCTATCAAGATCAGATTGCCCGCATAGAACGGAACATGATTATCGTGGCTCTTGAGAAAGCCGGCGGGAACAAGACTAAAGCCGCCAAGATCCTTAATCTTAGTCGATCCAGGCTTTACGATAAACTGAATAAATATAACCTGAAAAACTAGCTGCTTCCCTACAGCCTATTTTTGTAAAGCGGCTCCTGTCGTCCCGAAAGCGGACACACTTTGAACAGATGTGTCCGCTTTTCGGGACGATTTTTTTTGTATCATCTGATGATTAGCAACGGCAGAGGCTGATGTATCAAGTGAATTTGAGATTAAAAAGGCCTACATTTGTCACTGGCACAGTAATTGCAAAATAATTCTTACGATTCGGACATATCAAAAATAATTATGATATTTGAATGGAGGAAGACAGATGCCCAAGGAAGTACAAAAGCTAAAAATAGTTAGAAAAAATTTCTACAAAGACGCGAAAATCTGTGCTTATGGCGAACGAAAGCCTGATTATTCAACTATGGGGCAGAAAATCGGCAATACCTTTGCGCGACAACGAGAGGTTGTATGCGTAGAGGCTTGCCGAACTCCGTATGGTAAATCTCTTGGGGCTTTAGTCGAGTATGATGCCGCTCAACTAGGAGCTTTAGCTATTAAAGAAGTGATCCGCAGAACTGAAGGCAAGGTTTCCCCTGGTGACGTTGACTATGTCATTATGGGTCACGTCGTTCAAGCCGGCTGCGGTCAGGTTCCCAGCCGCCAGGCCACTCTTTTGGCAGGACTTCCCGAACATGTACCTTCTATCACAGTGAATAAGGTTTGTTCTTCGGGCGTAAAAACCATAGATTTAGCCGCGCAAATGATTGCCCTGGGAAGAGCTGACATCGTCATTGCCGGCGGACAAGAGAGCATGAGCAACATTCCCTTTGCCCTTCCTGATATGAGACGCGGAAAGAGGATGGGTCTGCTCAATGCGGCCTGTGAAGACTTAATGGTTAAAGATGGCCTTTGGGATTCCATTTACGATCGGCATATGGCTATTCATGGTTCCGAAGTAGCCGATGAATTCGGCTACAGCCGCGAAGAACAGGACGAATGGGCACTTCATTCCCAATTGGCTGCCTCAGCTGCCATGGCTGCCGGAAAGCTTGATGATGAAGTTTTTCCCGTTGCTGTTAAAAAGGGTCAGGAGATTATGGAAAAGGATGAAGGGCCGCGTGCCAATTCTACCTTGGAAGGTTTGGCTAAGCTTGGACCGGTGTTCAATCATGTCAGTGCCGTAACCGGAAAGCCAGGGAGTGTAACTGCCGGTAATGCACCTGGTACGAATGATGGGGGAGATGTCTGTCTGCTGATGAGCCGCGCTAAGGCTGATGAATTGGGGATGAAGCCTCTCTTTACCATTGTGGATTATGCGGAAGTATCACAGCCCACGAAGGACATTGCCACAGTTCCCGGCCTTTCTATCAAGAAGGTTCTGGAACAAAACAAGATGCCCTTAGAGGATATTAAGCTCATAGAAATCAACGAAGCCTTTGCAGCCGTGGCTCTCGTAAGCGCCAGGAGTATTCTGGGGATGACCAAGGAAGAGATGTTTGCAAAGGTTAATGTCAACGGCGGGGCTATTGCCTACGGTCATCCCATTGGGGCCACTGGTGCCCGGATTGTCATGACCTTAGCCTATGAACTTAAACGTCGGGGCGGAGGGTATGGGGTTTGCGGAATCTGTGCCGGTCATGCTCAAGGCGACGCCATGCTGATTCGTGTGGATGCAGACTAAGGGCTTTAATGAGGTTATTAACACAAAAAAGATTGGAGTGGAGTTAGGATGGAATTTCAGCTCAGCGACGAAACCTTAATGGTCAGGGACATGGTAAGGAAGTTTGCCAAGAGTCAAGTTGCCCCTTTGGCTGAAAAAATTGACAAGAGCCATGAGTTTCCTATGGGAACCTGGAATAAAATGAGGGAATTGGGCCTGACGGGGTTTCCTGTTCCGGAAGAATGGGGTGGAGGAGGCGGTACCTATCTCGACTTTGCAATTATTGTTGAGGAATTAGCCAAAGCCTGTGCCTCGACGGCAGTTATTACCAGCGTACACACCGGTTTAGGCTGCATGAGTATTTACTTATATGGGAGTCAGCGTTTAAAAGAAAAATATCTGAAAAGACTGTCCACAGGCGAGATTATCGGGGCTTATGCACTGACCGAACCTAATGCCGGATCGGACGCTGGTTCGCTGAAATGCAGGGCCGAAGATATGGGTGACTATTTCCTGGTTAACGGCAGCAAAATATTTATCACCAACGGAGGTCAGGCAACAACCTATTGCACGTTTGTTAAAACTGATCCCTCACAGCCTAATGGTAAAGGGATTACCTGCTTAATCATTGAAAAGGACACTCCTGGATTTACCATCAGCAAGCCGGTTGAGAAAATGGGAATGCATGGTTCACCGACGGTGGAACTGAATTTCGAAAACGTGAAAGTTCCTAAAGAAAATGTCCTGGGAGAGATCAATAACGGTTTTGCTGTCGCCATGGGGCTTTTGGCCGGCGGCCGTATCACAATCGGTGCCCAGGGCCTGGGCATTGCTGAAGGGGCTTTGGAATATACTACTAACTACATCAAAGAACGACAACAGTTTGGCAAACCGCTGGCAGCGAATCAAGGTGTTCAGTTCATGATTGCCGAAATGGCTACTAAAATCGAGGCTGCCCAAATGTTAATTTATCGAGCAGCCTGGCTCAAGGACAATAAATTGCCTCATAACAAGGAAGCATCAATGGCTAAGTTTTTCGCCACAGATACTGCTATGGAAGTTACCACCAATTGCGTGCAATTGATGGGCGGATATGGCTATTGCTCGGAATACCCGGTCGAACGCATGATGAGAGACGCTAAAATCACCCAAATTTACGAAGGGTCTAACCAAATTCAGCGTATGATTATCGGACGGGAAGTTATCGGCCGCTTTTAGATTATTTGGAATTTACACGTTCGCTGAAGGAAGCATGAAATAACAGTGAGGGGGTTGTGTCATGGCTAGGCCTAAAGTTGTAAGCCTTACAGAAGCCATCGGGCAGATCAATGACGGGGATATGTTAACCTTCGGAGGATTTACAGTCTGGCGTCGTCCTATGGCTGCTATTTATGAATTGATTCGCCAGAAGAAGCGGAATCTTCACCTCGTAGAGGTCAATGGCGGGACACATGATGATATGCTTGTCGGCGCCGGCTGCGTTGGCATATGGGAATCGAGCTGGTGCGGGCATGAACTTTATGGGAAATTTGGCAGTAATCTTGCCCGCAGGATAGAAAAGGGTGAAATCTTATACGAAGATTGGGCCCATATCCATATTTTGAACCGGTTAACTGCCGGAGCAAAAGGTCTGCCCTTTTTGCCGACCTATTCTGCCATGGGCTGCGATATGTTGAATCCGGAGAATGACAATCTTGGTAAAGCGGGACTCCGTAATGGCTCCAATCCTCATATCGGCAAGCATAAATACATGATGTATAAAGAGCCCTTCACAGATTCTGAGATCGTCCTCGTTCCTGCCGCTAATCCGGACTGGTGCATCACCCATGTTCAAATGGCCGGTAATGAAGGAACTGTAAGAGTTGAGGGCTTAAAATTCAGTGACCAGGAAGTTATCAAGGCTTCGAAGCACAATATTATTATCACAGAACAAATTGTTCCAGAGGAATACTTGCGGCGGGAACCAACCCGCAATATGCTGCCGGGATACCTGGTTGACTATATTGTTGAGTTGCCTTGGGGTGCTCACCCAACGGGGTTATATGGGGTACATGAACCGGACGGTGAATTTATAGCCGACTTTTTTAAAGCGACTCGGACTCAGGAAGGCTTTGACCAGTGGGCTGAGGAATGGATCTTTGGTGTCAAAGATTTTCAGGAATATCTTAATAAGCTGGGGATCAGCCGTCTGGAGTCCCTAAGGGCCAATCCTGCTCTAGGCTATTCTTCGACAATGAAAAGGGGGTCGAGATAATGGAGAGCAAAAAAGGATATTCTAAACCCGGCGAATTTAAGCCCATGGATCTCTTAGCCTGTGCTGCTGCTCGAGAAGTTAAGGATGGTGAAATTGTCTTTGCAGGGACCGGTTTGCCGATGTTAGCGATCATGGTTGCTCAGCATACTCAAGCTCCTACAGCTGTATGCATTTATGAATCAGGTTCAATTGACGGCAGACCCATTGATCTGCCGACCTCGGTAGCCGATGCCCGCTGCAGTTATCAGGCAGCTGTGGCTGATGGTTTAACGGATGTCTTCGGGCAGCTCCAGTCAGGGAAGGTTGACTTGGCTTATCTGGGAGGGGCAGAAGTTGACCTCTATGGAAACGTTAACTGCACCTTTATGGGCGGTCCCACGGGCAAAAGGCTTACCGGCAGCGGCGGAAACTCAGATATTCACTCCCTGGCGAAGAGAAGTGTTTTAATTATGCCTCAGTTAGGTCAAAAACGGCGCTTTGTGGAAAGAGTCAGCTATATCACCTCGCCGGGTTGGAAAATTCCTCATTGGCCGGATAAAGAATGGGTTCCCAAACAACAAGTCTATGGCCCAGCCTTTAATGGCGGTCCGGCCGCTGTGATTTCTGATATGGGAGTCTATCGTTTTGACGAGCAGGGCGAAATGTACCTTGACACCGTTCATCCTGGTTTCACACCTGAGGAATGCCGGGAAAACTGCAGTTTCGAGCTTAATATTGCGCGATGTCAGGGTGAAACACTGACACCTACTTATGAAGAATTGGATTTACTTTACCAAGTCATTGATCCAGAAGGAATCATTATGAAATAAGAAGCGAGGAGTTTTGCGAAAATAGTAATAAGAAGAGGTTGATTTATCTTCCCGGGCGGAGATAAGTCAACCTCTTTACTATTGGGTGATAAATAACCTTGACAGGATCTTAAAATACCTACCACATAGTCATCACAATATCTTAATACAAATGCAATATCCTTAGTATGGGTGCGTGGTTATACTAACTGGTAGAATTTCTTGCGGATAAATTCTGTTAACCATTTGTTACATAGGTTTATCCCGAAGTTTTGATTTCTTGTGTTTAAGCTCTTGTGTTTAGCTCGATGAGGAAGAATTAGCTTTATTGATTTATTAATGTACGGTAAGGAGTTGAAAACCTATGATTCCCAAGGTCAAGCGCATCGATCCTTTCTTACTGGGAGCAGCATTACTCGCCGGGTTTTTAAATATTTATGGGATCTGGAAAGACCAATATGCCAATGCCTATTATACTGCGGCAGTAACAAGCATGCTGCAAAGTTTCCATAATTTCTTTTTTGCCTCCTTTGATCCAGGGGGATTTGTCACAGTTGATAAACCGCCGGTTGCCTTTTGGGTGCAGACACTTTTTGCTTCTATGTTTGGGGTTCATGGCTGGAGTGTTATCTTGCCCCAGGCTCTTGCAGGAATCGGGTCTGTTTTGCTGATTTATGTTCTTGTTAAACCTTCCTTTGGTCAAACAGCGGCTAGAGTTTCGGCTTTTATCTTTGCTTTTACCCCCATTGCAGCTGCTGTCAGCCGTACCAATAACGTCGACAGCTTGTTGGTTTTCACCCTCTTAGCGGCCGCCTGGTGTTTGTTTAGAGGGGCCAGAACGAGTAAACCAATCTGGTTTATGGCAGCTTTTGCTCTAGTCGGTTTGGGATTCAATATTAAAATGCTTCAAGCCTATATGGTGCTCCCTGCTTTTTACCTGTTCTATTGGCTGGCTTTTAAGGTTAATTGGCAGAGAAGACTAGCCATTCTCTCCGCCTCGACAGCGGTATTATTAGTCGTTTCCTTTTCCTGGGCTCTGGTTGTGGACAGTATACCTCCTGCGGATCGTCCTTATATCGGAAGCAGCCAAACAAACTCAGTTCTTGAACTGGCCTTTGGCTATAACGGTTTATCCCGTTTAACCGGGCAACATGGTCCGGGCGGCAATAAAAACCAAAGGCAAAGTATCAGAGGACAGTTTTCCGGCGGCTTTGCGCCGGATCAAGGTTTTGCCGCCAGGCCAAATAGTATCCAACGGAATAGCCCTTTTGGCGGTAATAATTCATCCGGCCGAACGGGACAATCAAGGCCGGAGGGAGGCGGCTTTTTCGGCGGCGGAGGCATGTTTAACACGGGGAAAGCCGGTCCTTTCCGCCTCTTCCAATCTCAATTGTCCGGTCAAATCAGCTGGCTGCTTCCTTTTGCCCTGTTGTCAGCGCTTGGTTTATTAATTGGAATCCGCAGAAAGCAGCTTTTGACGGACAAACAAAAGGAGAGTTTGTTTTGGCTGGCCTGGCTGCTGCCAATGATGGGATTCTTTAGTGTTGCGGGTTTTTTCCATTCCTACTATTTAATCATGCTGGGGCCTTCTATCGCTGCTTTATCAGGAGCGGGATGGGCAGAGTTCTATGGCTTCTATCGTAACCGCGAGGGTTGGAAAGGATGGCTGCTGCCCATAGGTGTTCTCGGTACAACCTTATTTCAACTCTATATTCTTTGGCCCTATCGGTTGCAAATTGGTTCTATTTGGACGATAAGCGTGGGGATTTTGGGATGTGTCTTTTCCCTGTATTTAGCTTTGTCTTTAATCAGGAGCAGGTCCGTAAGCTCAGAGCTTCCGCAACGTCAGCTTTTGTTCAGTCGAACTGCTGCCATCGGCGGATTGCTTGTTTTGCTGGCCGCGCCATTATATTGGGCTTCTACACCTCTTCTTTACGGAGGAAACAGTATGATACCTGAAGCCGGGCCTCAACTCAATCATGGCGGTCTCTCCAGGCTGACAACCCAGCCAGGGCGAGATGGGCGCCAAGGCTTCGGCGCCGATTCCATACCCGGTCAAGTACAAGATCAAAGGTCTAATTATCAGGGCAGGCAGGAGCAGTCCTTTAGTCAAGTTCCCGGACAGGGGCCGGGGCAGATGAGGGAAAATGTTGATACTCAATTAGTCACATATTTAGAAGCTCATAACACAGGCGAAAAGTTCCTGTTTGCTGCTGCCAATGCCGGTACGGCGGAAGCTTATATTATCCAAACCGGAAAGGCAGTAATGGCTATGGGTGGTTTTTCCGGTTCCGACCCGATTCTTACGGTGGACAAATTAAAGCAAATGATAGCTGCTAAAGAGGTTAAATATTTTCTGTTGTCCGGAGGAGGACAGGGAAGAGGCAGCTCAGATATTCAATCCTGGATTCGCCAAAATGGCAAGGAAGTTCCGCAGTCGGCTTGGCAATCCGGCTCGGGAAGCGCTCTCCAAGGAGGCAGAGGAATGTTTGGAGCTGGGACTTTATATGAAGTCAATCCGTAACAAGGAGGCAGAACTATGAGTACGGACATGCGTTATTCTATTGTGGTTCCGGTTTTTAATGAGGAAGCTGTCCTTGAGCAAACCTATCGGCGCTTAAAAAAGGTTATGGATGCGATCCAAGAACCTTATGAATTAGTTTTTGTTAATGACGGGAGCTTAGACCGTTCCGTTGAATTTATCAAAGGTTTTTGCGATCATGACAAATCCGTAAAGTTGATCTCCTTTTCCCGTAATTTTGGGCACCAAATCGCCATTACAGCGGGGATGGATTATGCTGTCGGGGCTGCGGTTGTTGTTATCGATGCCGATTTGCAGGATCCCCCGGAATTAATTATAGAGATGATTGCCAAATGGAAGGAGGGGTATGAAGTCGTTTATGCCAAACGCAGTGAGCGTAAGGGCGAAACACTTTTCAAAAAACTAACTGCTCGTCTTTTTTACCGAATTTTGCGTACCTGTACAGATATTGATATTCCTGTCGATACCGGTGATTTTCGTTTGCTGGACCGCAAAGTTTGTGATGCTTTGCAACAATTGCCTGAGAAGAACCGCTATGTGCGCGGCTTGGTAAGCTGGGTTGGTTTCAGGCAAACTGCCGTCGAGTACAGCAGAGATCCCCGTTTGGCCGGGGAAACGAAGTATTCTTTAGGAAAGATGATAAAGCTAAGCCTTGACGGTCTTACCTCTTTTTCTTTTAAACCGATCAAATTAGCGAATTATAGCGGGCTTTTTTTCCTGGTTATAGGTTTTGTATATTTGCTTTTTTTAATTGGCTTTGAGGCAGTTGACCATTCTCCAATCAGCGGCTGGAATCTTGTCTTAGCTTCTCAGTTTATATTAACGGGAATTCTTCTCACCATGATGGGAATTATGGGTGAATATATCGGTCGTATCTATGATGAAGCGAGACACCGTCCCTTATATATCGTGCAGGAATGTTATAGAAATGAAGAGAATGAACGGACAGTGAAGAAGATTGGCAAAGGTTACAAAGCGTCAACAGGAATTTCTTAAGTTTTGTGTCGTAGGAACCCTTAATTCCGCTATTGATTTGTCCGTTTTTGCCTTGCTCTTTGCCTGGGGAATTCCCTTGCTTCCGGCCCATACTCTTTCTTACAGCTGTGGCGTAATGAACAGTTTTTTGCTCAATCAGAAATGGACCTTTAAGGAATCTGCCCAGCAGCAGTCTATAAGACAACTTGTGCAGTTTATTGTCTTGAATCTAGTGACTCTGTCCCTAACTTACGGACTATTGCTTTGGGTTCACACCACTTGGGGATTTTCGATGCTTGTAAGCAGGCTTTTTTCCATAGCAGGAAGTGTAGTCATTAATTTTTTAGGCAGCCGTCTTTGGGTTTTTCGGTCGGCAAATAGCACAAGTGTTAATAGGCGAACTAAAATTTAGAACACTATTGATGTCTAAGCAATTCCAGAGTGTAATTTTACCTTTCAGGAGTTTAGATCCGGGTTAGTCAGATGAGTAAGTGTACCTAAGGAGTGTGAAGATTGTTGCCGGTCAAGAGGTCTTTATTCAGGTTAAGTGCGGTTCTGATCATTGCCGCCTCATTTTTTCTGTGTTTTTATGCTGTAGTTCATCATAATTCAAACACTGCATCCACTGGCAGAGTGTTTTCCCAAAATCAGTCTCAGAGCGTCCAGACTCCTCAGTTTAGCGGGCAACCCGCAGACCAGGGGCAAAATCAAATTAGACCCCATGAAAATGGAGTACAGGCTTCGCCCAACGGGCAATTTAACTCTAATGGCCGTTCCTTTAATCGGGGCACATTTCCCGGGCCAGGCAGAAGAAGCAATGCGGGTAATAGCTTTACCGTTCAGGTCGTTGCCTACACCGTATTATTTTTCCTGGCAGCTCTAGTTAGTTTCTTTATTCTTAAAAGTTCCCCAAAATATAAAGAGATTCTTGCCAAGCTGCTCATTGATAGAAGTAACCAAAGAATTATAATGGTGACTCTGATCTGTGCCGGACTATTACTTAGAATTGCCTTAGGTATCCTTATCGAAGGGCATCCCTTTGATCTCAATACCTTTAAATCCTGGGCCGCCTTAGCAGCCAATAATTTCTCCCAATTCTACGTAGGACGTCATGCCAGTGATTATCCTCCACTGTATATTTACATATTATATTTGATCGGTAAAATTGGCAGTCTCAAAGCGATGAGTGCTTATTATACCATTTTGCTTAAGCTCCCTTCGATCCTGGCGGATATAATCACTGCCCTCCTGCTCTTTAAGCTGGCCCGCAAATATCTCTCGGCGGAATTAAGTACCATGGTAGCAGCGTTCTATATCTTTAACCCAGCTGTTCTTGTCAACTCGACTATTTGGGGCCAGGTCGATTCCTTCTTTACTTTGCTTATCGTAACTGCGGTAGTTTTGTTAATGGAAAGAAAACTCGTTTATGCGGCCATCTTTTTCACGGCTTCAGTCCTTATGAAGCCGCAGGGAATCATTTTCCTTCCCATCTTATTTTTTGAGCTGGTAAGGCAGAAAAGCCTAAAAAGTATTGGTAAAGTTCTTATCTCCGGGTTGCTGACGGCGGTAACAATTATTTTGCCGTTTTCACTTCAGCAAAATCCCCTCTGGATTGTTAAGCTCTTTACAAGTACTTTGGGTGAATATCCTTATGCATCTGTCAATGCTTTTAATTTCTTTTATTTATTGGGCGCTAACTATAAAAAAGACACCTTGCCCTTCTTGTTCTTAAACTATCATAGTTGGGGATTGATTTTCATTGTTCTTGTAACCTTGTTGGCTTGGTTCGTATTTGCTAAAAGCAAGAAGGAGAGTTTTCTTTCGGTTTCAGCTCTCATTTTGATATCCGGCGTCTTTCTTTTTTCGGCCAGCATGCATGAGCGGTATTTGTTTCCTGCAGCAGCCCTGGCGCTTCTGGCATTTATTTATACCAAGGATAAGCGGTTTATGTTATTGTCAATAGGGGTAAGTGTTACGGGGTTTGTCAATACCTACCTTATTCTTTGCCAAACCAACGAGGGTATTAACCAAGCGGCTTTTAGTACTATACCGGTGATGACTTCAATTTTGAATCTTTGTTTGTTTTTATACCTTATTAAAATTGTGTGTGGGAAAAATATTTACGATTAGGTAGATTCTCCTGAAAAGTCCTTTTTGAGAGCTTTTCAGGAGAATCTTCTTATTAATAACAAACGGATTATTGACATTGGGTCTTGAATTTGCTTTTTTTCCTTAAAACATGTATGAGAGTTTTCCAATGACGAATACTAATTTAGACCAGATTCAAAGTTTTTTCAGAGGAGGCTCTCAGTGTGGCTAAGAAAATGAAAACAATGGACGGGAACCAAGCCGCAGCAGAAGCATCGTATGCTCTGACTGAGGTTGCAACGATCTTCCCAATCACGCCCTCTTCCCCAATGGCAGAAGGGGTTGACGAATGGGCTGCTCACGGCAAGAAGAATTTATTTGATCAACCTGTAAGAGTTGTTGAAATGCAATCGGAATCAGGAGCTGCCGCTGCAACTCATGGCTCCCTTCAAGCCGGAGCCCTGACGACAACCTACACTGCTTCTCAAGGATTACTGCTTATGATTCCCGAGATGTATAAAATGGCCGGAAACCTGGTGCCGGCAGTATTCCACGTTAGTGCCAGGGCTTTGGCGACCCATGCCTTATCAATTTTTGGCGATCATCAAGATATTAATGCTGCCCGGCAAACCGGTTTTACGATGATCTGCTCAAATGACGTTCAAGAAGCCATGGATTTGGGGTTTGTCGCTCATCTTGCAGCCATTAAATCAAGGGTTCCGGTTTTGCACTTTTTTGATGGGTTCAGAACCTCCCATGAGGTCCAAAAAATAGAAACGACAAGTTACGACGAGATTGGGAAGCTTGTAGATTATGATAAGATTAAAGAATTCAGAGATAGAGCTTTAAATCCCAATCACCCTGTTCTCAGAGGTACAGCCCAAAACCCCGACATCTATTTCCAAGGCCGGGAAGTTTCCAATCCTTTCTTTGAAGCCGTTCCGGATATTGTTGAAGATTACTTCAAAGAGATTAAGAAAGTAACCGGACGGGAGTATCATCCCTTCCAATATTACGGTGATCCTGGGGCGGAAACGATTATTGTCGCCATGGGTTCTGTCTGCAATACCATTGAAGAAACTATAGACTTCTTAGCCCAGCGGGGAGAAAAGGTCGGGCTTATAAAAGTACATTTATATCGTCCATTCTCCAAAAAATACTTTTTTGATGTTTTGCCTAAATCTGTTAAAAAAATTGCCGTTCTTGATCGGACAAAAGAACCAGGTTCGACGGGGGAACCTCTATACCTGGACATTGTTCAGATCTTTAATCATGAATCCTCAAAACCCATAATTGTGGGCGGGCGTTATGGTTTGGGTTCCAGAGACACTACTCCGTCACAGATAATCGCTGTTTATCAGAATTTGAAAAAGGCTCAGCCTAAGGATCGCTTTACCATTGGCATTATTGACGATGTGAGCAATACCTCGTTACCTATCGAGGAGACCGTTGACACCTCGCCGGAGGGTACTATACGCTGCAAATTCTGGGGACTCGGTTCTGACGGTACGGTTGGGGCTAATAAAAGTGCCATCAAAATTATTGGCGATAATACGGATCTTTACGTTCAAGGGTATTTTGAATATGACAGCAAGAAATCCGGTGGTACAACGATTTCCCATTTGCGCTTTGGCAAGAAGCCGATTAAATCCTCTTATATGGTGTTTGACGCTGACTACATTGCTTGTCATAATAGGTCATTTATTTATCACTATGACATTCTTAAGGGTTTGAAAAAAGGTGGAACATTTGTTTTAAACTGTCCTTGGAGTGCTGAAGAAATCGGAGATCATTTACCGGCTTCTTTAAAACGATATATCGCTAAGAACAATATCAATTTTTACATTATCGATGCTATTTCCATCGCTGGGGAAATTGGTCTTGGCGGGCGGATTAATATGGTCATGCAGGCTGCCTTCTTCAAATTAGCCAATGTCATCCCTGTTGAGGACGCTATTCAATACCTCAAAGACTCTATCCAGAAAGTCTATGGCAAAAAAGGCTCCAACATCGTAGAGATGAATCATAAGGCGGTGGATCGCGGAATTGAAGCTCTACATAAAGTGGAGGTTCCTGCTTCCTGGGCTGAAGTTCCGGATGAGGAAATGCCTGTCAAAGATGAACCGGAGTTTGTTAAAACTATACAAAGGCCTATGGCGCGTCACGAAGGAGAAGATTTGCCGACCAGTTCCTTTGTTGGGGTGGAAGATGGAACCTTCCCCTTAAGCACTACACGCTACGAAAAACGGGGAATTGCCGTCTATTTGCCTGAATGGCAAATCGATAAATGTATCCAATGTAATCAGTGTTCCTATGTTTGTCCTCATGCAACGATCCGTCCATTCCTCTTGGATGACAGCGAACTTGAGAAAGCTCCGGATACTTTCAAAACTAAGAAACCGATCGGCAAAGGGCTGGAAGGTTACCACTACCGTATTCAAGTTGCTCCCCTCGATTGTACCGGTTGTGCAAACTGTGCTGACGTTTGTCCTGCACCGGGTAAAGCCATTGTCATGAAACCTGCTGACCATGAAATAGAAATGGAATCCGAAAATTGGGAATACGCGATTAAACATGTTGCGGAAAAGCGTCATCTTATGGATGTTAAGTCCCTGAAAGGCAGTCAATTTGCCCAACCACTTCTCGAATTTCACGGAGCATGTCCAGGTTGCGGTGAGACACCTTATGCTCGCCTGATAACTCAGCTGTTTGGTGATCGCATGATTATTGCCAATGCCACAGGTTGTTCTTCAATCTGGGGGGGCAGCGCTCCTTCGGTTCCTTATACGGTTAATGCTGAAGGCAAAGGTCCTGCTTGGATGAATCCGCTGTTTGAAGATAATGCCGAGTTTGGTTATGGCATGTATTTAGGTTCTAAGCAGATTCGAGCAAAGCTTGCTCAATTAATGCGTCAGGGGTTAGAAAGTTCTCTCAGCGAGAATCTTAAAGATGCCTTCCGAGAATGGCTGGACAATATGGAAGACGGAGAAGGATCGAAAAGAGCTTCTGCCCGTCTGCTTGAAGTGATGGAGAGTGAAGATGCCGCAGGTAATCCGCTTCTTTGTGAAATCAAAGAAAAGAAAGACTATCTCATCAAACCCTCTGTTTGGGTTTTCGGTGGTGACGGTTTTGCCTATGATATTGGCTATAACGGCATTGACCATGTCATCGCCAGCGGTGATGATGTAAACATTCTGGTAATGGATACAGAAGTATACTCCAACACCGGCGGACAATCCTCAAAGGCCACGCAGACGGCAGCTATCGCAAAATTCGCAGCAGCAGGCAAGAAGGTCCGCAAGAAAGATTTAGGCCTTATTGCCACAACCTATGGCTATGTCTATGTTGCGCAAATAGCCATGGGAGCGAATATGAATCAAACGATTAAGGCGATTGCTGAGGCCGAAAGTTATCATGGCCCTTCGATCATTATTGCCTATGCTTCTTGCATAAACCATGGGATCAAATCCGGAATGGGAACAAGTATCCTTGAACAGAAAAAGGCTGTCGAAGCCGGTTATTGGCATCTCTGGCGCTTTGACCCCCGCCTTAAAGATCAAGGAAAGAACCCATTCACACTTGACTCCAAAGAGCCTACGGCTTCTTTCCAAGACTTCTTAAAGGGCGAAATCCGATACTCTTCTCTGCTAAACGTATTCCCGGATGTCGCACAAGAAATGTTCAACGTTGCCGAGGGCCATGCTCGGGATAAATACCAAACTTTAAAGCGTTTTGCAGAAATGCAATACTGAAAATCGGTTTATAAGTAAAGTGAAGAGTGAGGACGCTGCTTAAACCTTAGGTTTTTGTAACGTCCTCTTTCTTATTGGAGTTTACTTTACGGTCCCATGTCAGGTGCTATGCTTTTAGGTAAAGCGTGGGCAGCGAGGAGTATTTCAGTTAAAAAAGCAACGAATTATCCTACAAAGGGTTTACTTTTAGCAAGATATTGGTTAAACTTTATTAATTAGATCTACTAATTGGCTGATTTTATTAATCCTTTCGCATATGGCCTGATTTGGGTTTTTACGTTATTTCTTACAATCTTTTAGGCGTATAGTCTTATAATTCGGGGATACGTGGGGGATTGTAAATTTTAACCTTGAGTGAAGACTCATGGTGTAAGTTTAAGTTTTTATAATTTCGGTTAAAGTATGGAAAACAACGATGAAAAGGACAGTAGTTAAGAATCTGGTTCTTAGAGACATAATCCTTGGCTGAAAGATTATGACGAAGGTTCTTTATGAAGATCACCTTGGAGTTGGGCGGCTGAACTAATTAAGCTGCTCCGAGTGACATACGTTACATGTTTTGAGTGATTAACGGATTGTTTCTTGAGCAATCCATTAATAAAAAGGGTGGTACCGCGATAATTCGTCCCTAAGTCATAGACTTAGGGACTTTTGTTGTTATTGCCACAGTATTTTGTCACAATTAACTCATTGAGAAGGGAAGATAATCATGGCTGACTTCAAACCTTTAGCGGAGCAACACGTAGCTCATAAAGAAAGCGAAATAGCTGATTTCTGGGACAAAAATGAGATACTCAATAAAAGCATTCAAATTAGAGAAGGCAAGACTCCTTTTGTCTTCTATGAAGGACCTCCTACAGCTAACGGTAAACCGGGGATCCATCACGTTATCGCCAGAACTCTTAAAGATTCCGTCTGCCGCTTAAAGTCTATGCAGGGTTATCAAGTTAAACGCAAAGCCGGATGGGATACTCATGGACTTCCTGTAGAAATCGAAGTCGAAAAACAGCTTAAGCTTTCCAATAAACAGGAAATAGAAGCTTATGGTATTGCTGCATTCAATCAAAAATGTCGGGAATCCGTATTTAGCTATGAGAAACAGTGGCGGGAAATGACCAAACGGATGGGGTATTCCATTGATTTGGATCACCCTTACGTAACGTTGAATAATGACTATATCGAAAGCGTATGGTGGATTCTTGATCAGTTTTTCAAACAGGGTTTAATCTATGAAGGACACAAAATTCTGCCTTATTGTTCACGCTGCGGTACGGGGCTGGCTTCCCATGAAGTTGCCCAGGGATATGAGGAAATAAAGACCAATACTGTTTACGTAAAATTCAAGAAAAAAGATGCCGAGGAATACTTCTTAGTCTGGACGACCACGCCTTGGACTCTGCCTTCAAACGTGGCCCTGACGGTAAATCCCCAGGAACTATACCTGAAGGTCAGACAAAATAATGAAGTCTATTATGTTTCTAAGACGTTGTCGGCCAAAGTACTGGGAGAAGAGTTTGAGGTTTTGGACCAAGTCCTTGGCCAAGACCTTGAGCATGTAGAGTATGAACAGTTGATGTCCTTTGTAAAAACAGATAAAAAGGCCTTCTTTATTACCTTAGGCGATTATGTGACGACGGAGGATGGAACAGGAATCGTTCATACTGCTCCGGCTTTTGGTGAAGATGATTACAACACCGGGCGAAGGTATAACCTGCCTGTGCTTCAACCAGTTGATGAAACCGGTAAATTTGTGACTACACCCTGGGCAGGTACTTTTGTTATGGATGCTGATCTGGAGATCATCAAGTGGCTGCACGGGGAAGGAAAATTATACAAAAAGGAAAAAGTAGATCATAATTATCCCCATTGCTGGAGATGTCATACTCCGCTGCTTTATTATGCGAAACCGAGCTGGTATATTGAAGTTACCAAATTTAAGGATAAATTAGTCGAAAACAACAACCGTGTTGAATGGTATCCTGATTATGTGGGAGAAAAAAGGTTTGGCAACTGGCTGGAGAATGTCAACGATTGGGCACTGTCCCGCAGCAGATATTGGGGCACACCGCTTAATATCTGGAGATGCCAATGTGGGCATACCACATCCATAGGCTCCCGCAAAGAGTTAATAGAGAAATCTCTGGAGCCCCTGGATGAAACGGTGGAATTACACCGGCCCTTTGTTGATGGTATCCATCTTAAATGCGAGAAATGCGGCTCAACGATGACCCGTGTTACGGATGTAATCGATTGCTGGTTTGACAGCGGATCAATGCCTTTTGCCCAGCAACATTATCCTTTTGAAAACAGCGAGACTTTTGATCAAGTCTTTCCGGCAGATTTTATCTGTGAAGGGATTGACCAGACGAGAGGATGGTTCTATTCGCTGCTCGTGATCTCCACCTTTGTCAAAGGAGTTGCTCCTTATAAACGAGTATTAGTTAATGATCTGATCCTGGATAAGGATGGGCATAAGATGTCCAAGTCCAAAGGAAATACTGTTAACCCCTTTGAGTTGTTTGATCAATACGGAGCCGATGCTTTACGCTGGTATTTGCTCTATGTATCTCCTGCTTGGACTCCGACAAAATTTGATATTGAAGGGCTGAAAGAGGTGCAAAGTAAATTCTTCAGCACCCTCAGAAATGTTTATGCTTTCTTCTCCTTGTATGCCAATACGGATAAGCTGGATCCGAGAACGTTCTTTATTGAGTATAAGGATCGTCCAGAGCTTGATCGGTGGGCCATATCGAAATACAACAGTCTCCTTCGAGCCGTTGAGTCAGATCTCACTGTTTTTGATCTAACCAAAGCTGTCAGAAAGATTCAGGAGTTTGTCAATGAAGACCTTTCCAACTGGTATATCAGACGTGCACGCCGGCGTTTCTGGAGTACAGAACTAACGGATGATAAGAAAGCTGTTTACAATACCACCTATGAAATTCTTCTAGGTCTGTCCAAGCTGGTGGCGCCTTTTGCACCTTATATTTCTGAAGAACTCTTTAAGAGACTAACAGATGATCTGTCAGTTCATCTCGCAGATTATCCTGTCGTTGACGTACAGCTGATTGACAACGAGTTGGAAACAAGAATGGATTTGGTAAGAAATCTTGTAGGCTTGGGCAGAGCGGCCAGGGAACAAGTTAAAATTAAAGTTCGGCAGCCAATTCAAAAGATTTTGATCGATGGCAAATATCAACAATTAATAGACTATATGCTTCCCTTGATTCAAGAGGAATTAAATGTTAAAGAAGTTGTTTTTGCTCAGGATTTAAATCAATATATGAGCTTTAGCCTCAAACCCAATTTCAAAGTAGCAGGATCTATCTTTGGCTCGAAAATAAAGTCTTTAAGCAAAGTGCTGGCGACCCTGGACGCTTCTACGATCGTGCCTAAATTAGAAGCGGGGGAAACTGTTTCGCTTGAGGTAGAGGGAGAAACTATAGACCTGGTTAAAGATCATGTCATTACTTCGATTTCTGCCAAAGAAGGCTTTACAATGACCGTGGAGGACAATTTATTTGTAATCCTGGATACAACGCTTACGAAAGACCTGATTAATGAAGGATATGCGAGGGAGTTTGTTTCTAAGGTACAACAAATGAGAAAAAATAACGGCTACGAAATGATGGACAGGATTAATATCTTCTTTGATGGCGATGAGGAAATAAGCGAAGCCGTTACGTTGTTTGAAACCTATATTAAACGGGAAACTCTAGCCGTCACTATTGAGAAGGTTAATGATCCGAGTTTGGAAAGACAGAACCTTAATGGTCATAAGACAGGTCTGAAGCTGGAAAAACTATAATAATCAGCCGATTAACAGATACTCATAAAAAAACAAGAACTCCGTATCGCTTTCCACGGGTAGAAAGTGGTACGGAGTTCATTATTATTAGACTATAAAGTTTACGACAGATGTGTATGGGCTTGTTGCTCTCGCCGGTAATACTTAAGAAAGAGAATTTGTATCCACCCATTCTTTGGCGTTGAGTACGGATTCTTCACTGGGGATAGGAACATTCGATTCAGGTTTAACGTTTTCAATATGTCCACGCCAGGCTGCTGTATCGTGTCTTTCAATAGGGTTAGCGATAAACTTTTCCTTGGACTTATTTTCAGCCATTTCAATTACCTCCTTTAAAATTCAGGCTTAGTATTCCCGAATTTTTGATCTATAGTTTCTTAATTATTAAGGTCATAAGAGCCAATCATACTAGATAAAGAATGGCAGTCCTATTCTTGGAAGAGATAGACTGTCATTCTTATTAAATGCACCAAGGTATTATTTCTGAGACTCGTCTTTTTTCTCCGAAATGAAGGCATTAATACTCTCTTTGCGCCGCTCATTTTTGGATTCAATATCCTGTTTCTCATTTGCTGATAGTTCTTCAGCATGTTCATTAAGATATTCTTCAGCGGCATGCAATTTTGCTAGGGTATGGTTAATGTGTTCTTGCAAATGGACATCGTTATCGGCACGATTATCTGGTTTGGCCACCCTGATTCCCTCCCGCCCAAATTAGAATTCTTTTTATGATTTGCCTAATTTCTTCAATTTATACTGGAACGCTTCAAAACAATTTAAATTGATCTAATCGTGAGGGGCCGTTGCATAATGAATATCTATGCGTTTTTATAAATAAAACCCTGCATATAAGTGGATTTAAATCACAATTTATGCAGGGTTTTGTTTAATGAGGGACGTTTATGCATTTTGAAACAGCCCCTCACGATGTTCAGCTTTAGTTGAACGAGTTCACTTCTAACTTTTGCAGGTAATCTTTAAGTGTCCGTTTAAAATTGGCAGATTTTATGGTTCCTAAATCTGAAAAATGGGCCTTGTATGATGCATAATCGAACTCTTTGCCTAACTTTTCTCGAATGAGTGGTTCATACTTCAGGAGTAAGCGATTATTTAAGTTGTATTGATGGACTTCTATCGCTGGGCCAATCATTTCATTTGAGATGGATTGGCCCTGTTGAATCCTTCGAATGTAAAAGAGATTGCGTTCAATTAAATCATCTCCGATAATGCCGGAATGGGCTGAAATCTTAATTTTGGCAGGCAAGCTTTTAATAAATTCCAATGTTTTAATAAAGGCATCGAGATCATAATAGTCGAGATAGGGAATAGGGAACTCAACAAGATCTCCGACAAATAAAACAGAATCTCTCTGATCAAAACATAGTGAGGAGTCTATAGTATGTCCTGGGGCATAGATGAAATTAATATCTTCATCGGCTAAAGAGAGTTTTTCGCTAAATGTTAGTGTTGGATACTTTAGTTTGATTACCCCTTGATGGAATTTCCTTAATCTATTTAATTCAAAATCTCCGATCTCCTGCATCCGTTTTTTTGCTGTGTCATGAGCAATGATAACGGCATCTTCGAAAGCACAATTTCCCCAGATATGATCCCAATCTGAATGAGAATTAAAGATAAGGAGATCTTTGGGTGTTAATTGAGAAGTGAGATATTCCTTGACGACATTCATTGATAGAGGTCCTAAATGAGTATCACACAAAACATAGTGATGATTTCCCTTAATTAAATATATAGAAATATCGTCTTCGAAGGTAAAAATAATGCCTCGCTTGCCGATCTCGCGAATAATCATACGGTTTATCAACTCCAGATAAATTGTTGTCATCAATTATATCGTTTCGCAACTGCTTTGTGAACTCGTCATTTAGATGGAATGGAAAGAATAACAAGGTGCTTTACCATTGAGAGCAAAGCACCTTGTTTAAATTAAAGGGATATTTGGTTGACTAGCTATTGACTTTAAATTTCAGAATTTCTTCGGTAAGCTGTTTAGCAACCTTATCCAGTGCCTCTGCGGTTTCAGCAACATGCTCAACAGCGGTTGACGTTTGCTGCATTGAAGCCGTAACTTCTTCAGAGGCCGCTGCTGTTTGTTCAGAAACTGCAGATATGTTTTGTAAAACTTCAACGACTTTAGCATTGTTAGTTGAAGCTTCTTTCATATGATCTGTATTTTGTTGGATAATGCCATGAATCGTCTCAATTGCTTTGGAAATATCTGAAAATGACGAATCGACTTTGGTTACTGCAGACATTTGGGCAACAGTTTGTGTTTGAACCTCCTGCATAACCCCGACAGTATGCTGACTTTCATTTTGAATATCTAAAACAATTTGGCGGATGCCATTTGCCGAATCTGAGGACTGTTCTGCAAGTTTTCGTATTTCTTCGGCTACTACAGAAAAGCCTCTGCCCGCTTCTCCGGCACGTGCAGCTTCGATCGAGGCGTTAAGTGCCAGGAGGTTTGTCTGTTCAGAGATAGTAGTAATAGCTTGGAGAATGGTACTGATAGCTTGCACTTTATTATTGAGGAGAGAAATAACACTTTCGATTTTGTCGATAGAATCTTTATTGGCTTGAGATGTTGTTGTAAGCTCGTTAACCGAATCGATACCTCTTTGATTAGCTTGAGCGGCCTCTTGGGAGGCCTCCAGCATATTATTGCTGCTCATTTCCAATGACTGAAAATTATTAGATACATGTTCCACAAACAGAGATCCCTGTTCTGCCTGAGTTGCTTGATCTGAGGCGCCGGTGGCAATCTGGCTTACGGTTGTTGATACTTCTTCCGCAGATTTGCTCGTTTGCATAGCAGTATTTGCTAAATCATGGGCCGACGTACTGACGTGCAGGGAGAGATTTTGAATGTTTTTCATCAGAGCTCCAAGTTCTTCAACCATTCCGTTAAGAGTTGCAGCTAAAATTCCTGTTTCATCTTTTGAGGTCAGTTTACAACGTACGGTAAAGTCCCCATTTCCGATTTTTTGGGCATCCTCAACTAATAGATTTAAAGCTTTGGTAACAGTTTTAGCAAAAAGAATTCCAATAATGATAGCCAAAATAGCTAAAAGTATTGAAGCAATGGCAGTATGATGGAGGATTTGGGAGGTCGAGGCTTGAACTTCAGTGTAACTCATAATTCCTACAAATTTCCAACCTGTTTTGTTAAAGGTAGCAAAGCTTCCGAAATACCGCTTGCCACTTACTTTAAAGTCTGCCACTCCGGAAACACTGTTTGCCAAACCAATCTTGAGTTCAGGGATCGAAAGATCTTTTCCTAATTGAGTCTTGTCAGGATCTACCATGATTTTATTATTTTTGTCCAGCATAATTAAATAACCTTGCTGACCGATTTTCATCTGTGAGATAATTTGAGTGAGTGAATTCAGGGAAATATCAATGCTCATAATTCCAAGAAGATCATTTGTTTGTGGATTGTAAACAGGTTTAGCAACAGTAATGATCAGCTGGTTAGTTCCTGCATCGACATAGGGATCAGTCCAAACAATCCCCTTTGCCTTCACAGCTTGCGTGTACCAAGGACGTGTTGTCGGATCATAACCATTCGGGAGTTGAGTTGACGGGTAGAGAATCATGCGTTTGTCCGCAGTACCAAAATAAACATTTAAGACGTCGTTGTTGGATTCTTTGTAGGCTTTAAAAACGGCTAAGGCCTGAGATCCGTCGCTCCCTGGTGTTATTCCCATAACGCTGGGATCATTGCTTAAGCGGTTGACATCCTGCTCAATCCCCTTCATAAACATGTTCGTTGTTTCTTCGACTTTAGTGACCGATTGAGACGTGGAGGTTTTAAGTTCTGAAGCAAGAACTGAATTAGCATTCTCATAACTATAGAAACCTAAAATTGAAGTTGGCACTAGGGATAAGACCAGTATTAAGACAACTAATTTTCGTTGCATTGACCCTTTCATGGTTTGCCTCCAATTATTCTATATAGTCATTCGTCAAATCGCAAAGCAATATAAGGTTGAAGTTTAGAAATTGTCGAGTTTTATGTTGTATATAAATAAAACAAAATTTTTTCTGTTACAAAATTAAATTTATTATTCCAATAATCATCTTTTTGAATTAATTACCTTATTTTCCAACAGCTTCGCTCCTTTGCGGGTTTTTTCCTTATATTTCTTGCATATTTCATTTTAACTTGTTTCATTAAATTAGAATAGTTTTTTTGTCATGAGTTAAATGCAAAAATCATAATATCAAATGCAAATATCTTAAACTACGTGTAATTAAACAGATACAGTCTCACGTTGTTGTTAGGGTCGACTTAGCATTTTTTGAAACGAGGTGGTGAGATGAATCGCCGCCCCCAAATTATTGCCGAACACTCATCCCTGATTCGTTCTTGTTGTGGATAACGATAACGAATATAGAGGAGGTTCAAGTCTTAATATCAATAGTAAAAAGTATTTAGATTGCGGAGGGATTAAATTGGAAACCAATTATCGAGTTGCCTATGACAAATATTGGAGTGACATAAAGAAAAAGCTTCCTGAGGAGGTTGCCGCCTATCGTGCTGTAACATTTAACAGCGTCAACCATCAATTTGAACTGAGCTTTTTTGGTTCGACATATGTTTTAGACTGTCTCAGTGAAAGGATTTGTCGTAAAGGAGACAAGTATGTTCCCGATATTATGGGGTCAATAATCATGTTGAATTATTTAGCTTATGCAGGGCCATTTAGAAAAAGTGAAAACAGCTGGGTTAGCCTCAAAGAAATCGCTAATGGTGGAGCATTGTTTTATCCAGCATTTCATAAGAACTCGATTATTCCTCTTATCAAGGCATTTGGCCAGCAATCTCAGAAGTTGTTAGTAAGTGCTGCCACCATGAATGGAAAACCCACGAACTTTGGTGACACAGCCGTGACTTTTCAAGCCTTTCCCGAGATTCCCATGTGTGTAATCGTTTGGGAAGGGGACGAGGAAGTCCAGGCTAACGCCACAATTCTATTCGATCCCTCTGTTGAAGATTTTTTGCATATTGAGAGTATTATTGGACTTGGTATGTATCTTTCCGAAAAACTAGCAAAACAAAAATAATTCGCACCGATGCAAGGTATGGGAACCACTCCCACGAGAAGTGGGAGTCTCACGATCGGACACTACATGAAAATATATACTCTATAACCAAATTGTGGTATCATATTAGAAATAGATTACAACATAAAATTTGATAAAAACTGCAGCTAAAGAACACTCTTTGCTTCTAACCTAAGAAGCTGGTCTTTTTACTGAATTATGTAAATATATCCAAATTGTTAGGAGAAGTTATGAAAAAAAAGCTTTTGATAATTTCCGGGGTTATTATCGTGTTAATAGCCTTTGGAGGAGTATGGGGATATAATAAATATTTCAGACCCAACCCTGTAATTCAAAAACAACTGCAAAATCAGTTTGGGACCAATTTTTTTAACATTGCCCTTCCCAAAGAGTTAACTGGTTCAAATGCAGCTGATAATGGCAAAACGGATAGTGACCAGACCAGACAGAGTGATACAAGGGGAGAAAATTCTCAGTCACATACGGCAGCTGAGCAAGATGATAAAAAATCACTTACCTCAACGTTTGCGAGTGCAGCCACGAGCGCCAAAGGGCTTACGCAAGATGAGATCATTAAAAAATATACGCCGCAGTTTGGTTATCTGCAAAATCTTGCCTTGAGCCGCTTAAACGCTTTGTACGCAGCAGCTGTGCAAGAGTATAAACAAGGGGAAAAATCCGGGACATTAAATCGCTCTGCGCTTGCTGAAAAATATATTCAGGCCGGGAACATGCTTGAGGCCAGTGTGGACAATCAATTCTACCGAACTCTAGATGCGATGCAGGCTGAACTAATTGCCAATCATCTTTCAACCGATATTATTAATGCCGAAAAAAGGGAATATGAAAAAGCTAAATCTGCCGAACGATTTCAGTTATTATCCAAAGCTCGATCATAGTTTTATGCTATTAGCTAAACGATTACGAACAAAACAAAATAGAAAGAGGCCACTCACTTAAGAGCGGTCTCTTTCTATTTTGTTTTTAAGGCCCCCACTTCTATAAGTGGGGGTGGGTCCGAGTTCACTGGCAGGATTTAAATGAGCTATCTATCACTTAAAGATAACTTGTCCATTTTCGATTGAGTCGATGATGGCCAAAGATTCTAATTGAATACCTTTTTCGAGGATGCGTTTTCTGCCTTCTTGAAATGTTTTTTCAATAACGACTCCTGCTCCGGCAATTTCCACATCACTCTGGGACAGCAAATTAATCAATCCGATAAGTGCACTTCCACTAGCTAAAAAATCATCGATAATTAATACCTTGTCATTAGGAGTTAAGAACTCCTTTGATATCTTTATCGTATATTCCTGTTCTTTGGTATAGGAATAAATTTTTGCTTCGTAAACATCTTGAGTCATGTTAATACCAGCATGTTTTTTAGCAAATACAACGGGTACAAAGTTAAAGTATTGAGCAACAATACTTGCAATAGCAATACCAGAGGTTTCGATGGTAACTATTTTTGTAACCTCTTTATTTGCAAATCTATGTTTGAATTCCTTACCTATTTCATTGAATAGCGAAATATCTAACTGGTGATTTAAAAAGTTATCAACCTTAATAATGCGATTTTCAATGATTTTTGCTTCGTTCCTGATTTTATCTTTTAAAAGCTGCATAATGACAATTCCCTCCTCCCATGAAAAATTCCTTGTAAGTTTAGGAAAATATAATAATAACAAGAATAACTTGATTGTCTTAAAAAATCAAATAAAGTTTTTTTCCAGTGAATTTTTGTTATTAAACATTGAATTGAGATCAGCATCTTGACAGGATACTATGATTCAAGTACACTTATACCTAATAGGGGTATACCGTAATAAATATAACCGTTGCTATTATTTATTTGCAAGGAAGGTGTTTTTATGAATGTGTCCATTAACAAAGATAGATGTCCTCAAAATCATCCTTGTCCTTCAATAAGGGTCTGTCCAGTGGGGGCGATTGAACAAATTGGTTTTAATGCTCCAAAGATCGATCAGGATAAATGTATCAGGTGTAAAAAATGTGTGAAATATTGTCCGATGGGAGCTTTTCAAGTAAGCGAGTGAACTCGTTCAGCTAAAGCTGAACAGCGGGGCTTCGATGACGAAAGTGTCCTGTGGACACTTTGCCGAAAGCGCCTAGCCCATAACAAATGCTATCGCGCTGAAGGATGGACTCTACGTTCACCGAAGCAAGGTATGGGAACCACTCCCACTAGAAGAAGTGGGATCAAAACAAAAATGGAAATCCTTTGCGAATAAGGGATTTCCATACTAGTTATAATTTATAAAGGTTAAAGCGGACTTATAAAGCGGACTTTAGGATTTGGAGGACGTCCTGACTATTAATGGGGCGAAATTCACCTAAAGTCCCATTTTTTGTGGCAGCGTTGGCCATGAGTTCAAGCTTTTCTTCATCAATATTGACTGATCTTAGTGTTGTGGGAAGCCCTAAGGTGACAAAGAATTCTTTCGTTTTGGAGATGGCTGTTCTCGCTATTGTATAATTATCTTCATTAGGGTTTAAGCCCCAAACGTTGATACCGTAGTTCTTAAAGACTTCAACGGTACTATCTTCTAAGACATGTCCCATCCAATGCGGTGTGATAATGGCAAGTCCCACCCCATGAGTGATATCATAATAAGCGCTCAGCTCGTGTTCGATAGGATGACAGCTCCATTTCCGCATTTTTCCGTAAGACAGAAGCCCATTGATAGCTAAACTAGAGGCCCACATTAAGTTAGCCCGAGCTTCATAATTATCGGGTTCCTCCAGAGCGATGGGGCCATAATGAATACAAGTTTTCAAGATAGCTTCGGCTAATCGGTTCTGTAAATATGCACTTTTTATATTGCTGAAATATGCTTCGAAAACATGACTCATAATGTCAGCAATGCCTGCAGCAGTTTGACTTTTGGGGACAGAATAGGTGTAAGTTGGGTCAAGGATTGAGAACTTAGGCGCCATTAGGGGATGTCCCATTCCAAGTTTTTGGTTTGTCTCAGGATTACTGATGACTGCGATAGGATCCATTTCGGAGCCTGTCGCAGCTAGAGTTAGAATTGTGCCGATGGGCAGGGCATTCTCAAATTGTCCTTTACCAATCATCAAATCCCAAGGATCGCCGGAATAATAATAACCTGCGGCAACGAGTTTCGCGCAATCAATGGTACTTCCTCCTCCAATAGCTAAGACGAAATCGATTTGATGGTTATGGCAAAGGTCAATTCCGCGGCGAACACTCTCAATCTTTGGATTCGGATCTACTCCGGAAAGTTCCCAAAAGGGGATGTTAGTTTCCCTTAATAGCTTTATTGCCTGATCATATAATCCGATTTTTTTAATACTTCCTCCGCCGTAGATAAGAAGTGCCCGTGAACCAAATTCTAAAATTTGTCCTGGTAGTTTCTGAATCTGGTCTTTGCCAAAGAAAATTTTAGTGGGGATTGAGTAATCAAAGTTTAACAAAATTTAGACTCCTTTCTCTTAGTTCTGTTGAAATAACATTATGGATTAAGGCTGATCCTCTGAATTATAGTCGTTGCGAAAATGAGATTTAAATGTTACCTTTTCAATAAATCCTTCTATTTGAGGAATAGTGAAGCCGCTCTTATACAAAGAAAACCAATGATCGGCTTCAGGAATTGCTGCAAATTCAATTAATGGGGATAATTTCGAACTTTCTTTTACTTTCCCATAAATAGGATCATTTTCTCCAGCCAGCATCAGGCATGGTACTGACAGAGTCCTTAAGAGCTCAGTGTTATTAGTTCTTGGTTCTTCGACTGCCGCTAATAACGCCATTCTATCGTTTAATAAAAACCGTCGTTTATGCTCTTCAGAGACATGGTGGTTCGGAACCCAATGCTCAAGGTTTACGACAGAGTCCCGTAAAGAAAGCATATCATTTTCGTAAGGGTGGATGGCATCCAGAATAAAAGATTTAAAGCGCGATGTGAACCACTTCATTAATCCAAAGGAAATCCAGCCTCCCATTGAATAACCGAAGTAATGACATTTGTCAATTTTCTCAGCATCAAGTACCTTAATTACATCCTGGGCCCGTAGATATAAAGAGTATTGCTCTGAACGATGAGGTTTATCGCTCTTGCCATGCCCTCTAGCATCAATTACTATTAATTTAAAGGTTTTCTTAAGCCGTTCAACATAATCATAGTCATACCAATCCTCTATACCGCCAAAAAAGCCATGCTGAAGAACCAGGCACTCTCCCTGGGGTGTTCCCTCAATTTCATAATTGATTTTTATATCATTGTTAGGAATAAATGGCATAATTCTCCTCCTGTAACCTGTAAATAATAATGCTGCGTATTCTGTCAAAATTCTATTTATAGATCAATTCCTTTTTTGGTTAATTTTCTCCACGATGTAATAAGATCTTGACCGAGGAGCTGTTCTGTGAACGCTTCCGTTACTTCATTTGTCTCTTGGTTTTGATTCTTTGGTTCTATTAAGTAAAAGGAACGAGTAAGTCGTTTTCCTTTAATTCTGAGAGACTTTAATTCTTTAGCATTTAATTCTTTCCGTACGATCCAGCGCGAGACAAGGGCAATGCCTAAACCAGCAATAACAGCTTGTTTAACTGCTTGACCACTGCCAAAAACATAACTTTTTCTGACGTTTATACCCCATTCTTTAATAAGTTTGTCGCTAAAAGCGCGGGTTCCCGAACCGCTTTCCCGGAGTATCCATACTTGATCCTGGAGATGCTCAGAGGTGGCAATAGGAAGTTTGGCTAAGGGATGTTGGTTGGGAACGACTAGGATAATTTCATCCTCCATAATAGAATGGATTTGAATGTCCGTATGATTGACTTCTCCCTCCACAAGGGCAACGTCTAATTGATTCCTTCGAACTGCTTGAATAATTTCTTCCGTATTAGCGATGGAAGTTTCAATTTCCACCCCTGGATAGTGGGCGGCGAATTCAGTGACGGCAAAAGGTAAAATGTATTCACCAATGGTATAACTTCCCCCAACTCTCAGGCTGCCTGTAACCATGTTGGTCAAATTTTTAATTTCTTCTTTCGACTTATCCTGTAAACTAATAATTTGTTTGGCATATTTATAATAAATCTCACCAGCCAGCGTAAGTTCCAGATGGTTGGAGGAGTCGGAAGAATTGTTAAAGAGTTTTGCCTCGAGTTCCTGCTCTAAACATTCAATTTGTGCATTCACGCTGGTATTGGAAAGATAAAGTTCTTCAGCAGTGTGAGAGAATTTCTTGAGTTCAACTACGGTAACGAAAGTTTTTATGGGATCGTTGATCATAGTTTACACCTCTATCAATTGAATTCTGAGTTAGATTCTAATTATAATACTTCTTTTTCTAGCATTTAACAATGTCATAGTAGTTACATTTTACTCTGAAGTGCAACGGAAGGCTATGGCGGTGGTATTAAGTATATACAGAGTAGATTCCTGGAATTCGGGTAACTATAAAGTAAACTATTTAAGATGGAGAAAATACCATGCAAATGTTTATTGAATTTGAGAACCATTTGTTAAATGACCGTAAACCCTCCAACTATTTTGATGAATTAAGCAGAACAGGGATATTTTCTCAGGAATATCCTTATACAATGCTCGGTGACTTAATGAGTACGCCTCAATCACCAAAACATCATCCCGAAGGGAGTGTTTGGAACCATACAATGATGGTTCTGGACAATGCAGCGGAAAGAAAAGATCTAAGCCAAAATCCGAAGGCATTTATGTGGGCAGCATTGCTCCACGATTTAGGCAAAGCCCCTGCTACCAAGTTTAAAAAGGGGCGGATTACTTCTTATGATCATGATAAATTGGGAGAGAGTCTTTCGGCAAAATTTCTTCAGGAGCTCACAAATGATAGGGATTTTATAAGCCGGGTTTCCAAATTAGTACGTTGGCATATGCAAATTCTATTCGTGACCAAGAAATTGCCTTTTGCCGATATAGGAAAGATGTCGTCAGAGGTTTCTATCCATGAGATCGCTCTTTTAGGGTTATGTGATCGTTTAGGAAGAGGTAATATGACCCCTGATAAAAAATTAGAAGAGGAAAAAAGTATTATAGCATTTTTAGAGAACTGCAGTAACTATTTAAATCCGGGAGTTCATGCTGATAATTTTCAGGATTTTATTAATAGAATTGATTAAATTAGGGCAAACCTCTTGGAAAAGTAGACCTTCTAAATGTCGATTCACAAAATCTTCACGTTAATTTTTGCTAAGCTTAAACCTATGGTAAAATGTATAAAGATTGTATTGAGGTGATCAAAAATGATCATAGGTTTTGGCTTTAGAGATCCAATTCGGAGTTTTCTCATGCTTGTATTCACTTCGCTGATTAGTTATAGTTTGTATTGGGGCTTGCGAAATTTAGGACGTGGGAAAGAAGAGAGGAAACAACGTGAGAGAAGTAAGTGTTGAACGTCTTAATGATGGTGATGTTCTGGCAAAAGAAATTTACACTTCCTATGGCAAAATATTGCTTGGAAAAGGTGTCGTGCTAAAAAAGCCCTACATTGATCGCTTAAAAGATATGGGGATTTATAGCATATATATCGAAGATGAATTAACAAATGATGTTATCATAGAAGATGTTATTTCTGATCAACACCGCTTCGATGCTTTGAAAGCAATCGAGAGCTCTTGTAAAACGATTCAAAGTGATAAAAATAAAGATAAAGAAATAGATATCAAAGAATCAGTAAGTAATATCGTACAGGATATTCTCTTTCAAAAGGATATAATGATTAGCCTAATGGATATGCGTAGTTTGGATAATCGGGTGTACTTTCATTCTGTTAATGTTTGTGTGTTGGCTACTGTCTTGGGCAAAGGGCTCGGTCTTCCGGTGGAGAAGCTCAATGATCTTGCTCAAGGTGCTCTTCTCCACGATGTGGGAATTACCACTTTGCCGAAAGAAATTATTAATAAACGAGGTCCCCTGACAAAGGAAGAACAAGAGATATACCAGACTCATACAATTCAAGGTTATGAACTTATCCGTAAAAGGCCTGAAAGCAGCATTATAACCGCCCATATGGCTTATCAGCATCATGAATGGACAAATGGTAAAGGTTATCCTCGGCAGCTGAAAGGCACCTCAATTCATCCCTTGGCGGAAATTATTGCCGTTGCCGATTTCTATGATTGTCTGATTCATGGTTCTCCCGGTATTCCTCGGGTATTGCCCCATGTGGCTTGTGAAATAGTGATGGCTAACGCCGGTGTTCGTTTTCGCCATGAATTGATAAATGTCTTCTTAAGGCATATAGCAGCCTACCCAACCGGATACACGGTGAAGCTTAACAATGGAGAAACCGGAGTCATAGTGGGACAAAATAAAGGCTTGCCAACTCGTCCTATCGTGCGTGTTTTTGAAGGAAAAGTTAACCTGAAGCAAGTGCGGGTTGTCGAACGCGATCTTGTTGAAGAGCGAACATTATTTGTGGAGTATATTATCGAATAACAAACGAAGGCCTTGACTGAGTTCAAGGCCTTCGTTTGTTATTCGTTTGGGTGTTTTGGTCGGCTAGAGTAAAACAATATTATAAAAAACGGTGCCGATAATGATTACCAATAAGGCTATTGCCGCTGTTAAACCACTTTGAAACAAATTATATAAGGGTTTTGATCTCCCCATTCTGAGGATTCTTTTGTAAAGTTCTGGCGCTAATTCTTCAAGAACCTTCAATTTTTCCGGTACTGTATTCGAATCTCCTGTAATATCCTCGAATTCATTGCATAATTGCTCATTTTTCCACTGAATAATCCACTCAAGGGCTTTATTTCGGGTAATTGGCTGGGGGGTATGAGGTGCGTCAAAATTGAAGCTCACGGTTGTTCCGAAATGAGTAAATTCCTCATCGGAGTAACCGGCATTTCTCAGCCCATCAATAAAGGCATCACGCATAATTGTGTTATCTAAAGTAATATTGATGGCCATGGATAATTCCGATGGTTGAGAGAATTCGCCCAGTTTGAAACCTGTTAACCACCAGTGACGGTCTTTTCTGGTAAAAAGTACGTTCCCGTTTTTCCTTAACGTAAAGGACATTTGCAAGAGTTCATTGTCGTCAGCACTTTTATAATAAGAACCCAGCATATAACTCAGGGGATTGCGATTCGGAGTCCTTCTATAGACCCCAATTTCTGCTCCGGAAACTAAATCATACTGACCTTTCCAAAAGCCGATCATCCATTGCTTGTCGTTATAGTCAAAGAAAATAGGTTCGCAGTCAATGATCATTCCCATTGGTGCGGCTGCCACATCGAAAAAATGACAATAGCCGATCTTCCTTTGCCAGGGGTCCATATTTGAATAAAAAATATCCTGGTTAGGATCATAAGAATAACCGGAAATTTCTATTATTTCATCAAGTGTTTTATTCCCTGTCTCATCAGGAATAGATGCTAATTTGTCGTAGCTTCCCCCTGAAAAAATTCCGCTGTTAAATAGCGTTAACTGTTCGGGCATAATGATACTCCCCCTTTTATATCATAGTACGGGCTTGGGGGAGCAGAGTTGCAAGAAATTATATGTTTTTTTTGTAAGTTGGTTGAATCAATGCAGGAGTTTGTTAATGCCTTTTCTTTCACCTCTTTCTTGTTGACCTTGACCAGAAAGAAGTGAAGTTAGATTGAGACGAGTGAAAGTAGTTTGTAAGAAAATAACGATAAGTGCTTATTATTAAGCCATAAACTAAATATTCTTAACATTCTAAATAATATAGTGTATTATATACAAATAAACGATAGGAGGAATATGGTTATGGAAGAGAAACGCCGTGAGGGATTATTGGAGGAAAAACGGTTGTTTTTCCCTCCTTTAGAGTTCCGTTCAAAAGCCGTTATTCAAAATTCGGAAGTTCATGAACTTGCCCATGATCGGGAGAAGTTTTGGAGCGAACAAGGGAACAGGCTGGACTGGTTTCAACCTTGGGACAAAGTTTTAGAATGGAACCCTCCTTTCGCCAAGTGGTATGTCGGCGGAAAAATAAATGCAGCCTATAATTGCCTGGACCGGCATTTAGAAGGTGCGCGCAGAAATAAAGCGGCCTTGATATTCGAAGGGGAATTGGGTGACCGGAGAGTTTTAACGTATCAAGATCTTCAGCGTGAGGTATCTCAGTTTGCCAACGTTCTAAAGTCATTTGGGGTAGAAAAGGGCGACCGTGTGACAATTTATATGCCGATGATACCTGAGGCTGTTATTGCGATGCTCTCTTGTGCCCGAATCGGCGCTGCCCATTGTGTCGTTTTTGGGGGCTTTAGTTCTGATGCTTTAAAAGATAGAATTCTTGATGCTCAGGCAAAAGTGGTCGTTACCTCAGATGGGAGCTATCGTCGTGGAAATATTATACCTTTAAAAGAAAATGTGGATCAAGCGTTACGTGGTGTTAATTGCGTGGAAAAAGTTGTAGTTATTCAGCGGACGGGACACCCTGTGGACATGAAAGCCGAAAGAGACTTGTGGTATCATGAAGTCATCAGGAATGTGCCTTATGTTTGTCCCGCAGAACCCATGGAAGCCGATGATATGCTTTTTATTCTCTATACCAGTGGAACGACCGGTAAACCTAAAGGGGTGGTTCATACAGTCGGCGGTTATATGGTAGGTGTATCGACAACTCACGAATGGGTATTTGATATTAAGGAAGAAGATGTTTATTGGTGTACGGCTGATATCGGCTGGATAACGGGGCATAGCTATTTGGTTTATGGCCCTTTGTCAAATGGGGCAACAGTAGTAATGTACGAAGGAGCACCTGATTACCCTGAAAAAGACCGTTATTGGGAAATCATTGAAAAATACAGAATAAGCATTTTATATACGGCTCCAACTGCGATTCGTACCTTTATGAAATGGGGGGAAAACTATCCTGCGGGCAGGGATCTCTCAAGCCTGCGGCTTTTAGGGTCGGTAGGAGAACCGATTAATCCTGAAGCTTGGATGTGGTATTACAAACATATTGGGGGAGAGCGCTGCCCAATAGTTGATACCTGGTGGCAGACAGAAACCGGTATGATTATGATGACGCCTGTCCCTGGGATTACTCCTTTAAAGCCGGGGTCGTGCACAACCTCCTTTCCGGGTGTTCGTGTTCAAATAGTCGATCCCTCAGGTAATCCGGTTCCTAAAGGCGAGGGCGGGTATTTAGTAGTTTGTGAGCCATGGCCGGCAATGCTGAAAACAGTCTATGGCAATGATAAACGTTATGTAGATACCTATTGGAGCGATATTCCAGGTGTTTATTTCACCGGGGATGAAGCAAAGTGGGATGAAGATGGATACTTCTGGATAATTGGGCGTGCCGATGACGTTATTAATGTTTCAGGGCACAGAATCGGAACAGCTGAAGTAGAAAGTGCTTTGGTTGATCATCCATCAGTTGCCGAAGCTGCTTGTGTTGGCAAAACTCACGAAATCAAAGGTCAATCAGTATTTGCCTTTGTCAGTATCAAAGAGGGAATCGAGATAGGAGATCAACTTATTAATGAACTTAAATCTCATGTTGTGCTGAAAATTGGTTCGTTAGCTCGACCGGATGATATTTTTTTGACAGCTGAATTACCCAAGACCCGAAGCGGAAAGATCATGAGACGGCTTCTCAAAGATATTGCTGAGGGCCGAACCATGGGTGATACAACGACTCTGGCCGACGCTACGGTCATTAATTTCCTTAAAAAGAATATCGATGCTCAAAAGATTCGCGATGCTCGTAAGGCTGCAATGAGATTAGGAAATAGAATTTTGATTCCTGATACAGCTATTTTTAACCATTGCCAAGAAGAGTCCTATGATGGGTATAGTTATACCGTATGGTTTTCAACTCCTGCCAAAGATGGCTCACTTCATCCAGTTACTAACTTTTATTGTTTTAAGTGGATAGGACGATTAAACCTCCCGGCGGAAGTGGCACTGGCAATCTCCAACATTATGATCAATAATACTAGCGCCTGCGATGCAATATTTGGTAATGGAGAACCGGATTTTAGCAATGCACTAATCAATGAGGGGAATATTAAGGATGACTTATCTGAAGAAGGACAAATTTGCTTCTGTGGCTCAGCGGGTTAAGAAGGTGTAGACTAAGCATTTCCCAAAATCCCTTAATAATGAAGCCCGTTTTTTGCGATGCGAAGAACGGGCTTCATTCGGTTTTTGAGACCCCCGCTTCTATAAGTGGGGGTGGGTCCTTCGTTAACTTCAGGTGGGGTAGAGTCCTCCTTCGCCGCTAAGTATTCCTATTGGGAAAGGCGGCTCGGCAATAATGTCCACTGGACATTATTGTATCTGAAGCCCCGATGTTCAGCTTTAGCTGAACGAGTTCACTGTTTTATGGCTTGTAAGAGGCTTTTGCAATTATTGTCAACCAGCCGTTGAATTAGTTTGCTTAGAGGGTTAAGATATTAAATATCCTGCAGGTATATACCAGCAATAATTACGATGTTAAGCCCATACCCTCCAAAGAATATACAAAGGAGTCTTAGCAATGTACAGTTTTAAAAACGACTATAGTGAAGGTGCCCATCCAAGATTATTAAAAGCTTTGGGTGAAACAAATTTTGAACAGGTTGAAGGCTACGGGGAAGATCTCTATTCACAAAAAGCGGTTCAATTGTTAAAGCAAACAATAGGGAGAGATGACATTGACATTCACCTGCTTTCGGGGGGGACACAAACAAACCTTACCGCCATCTCAGCCTTCTTAAGACCTCATGAAGCAATCATTGCGGCCAACACCGGACACATATTGGTTCACGAAACGGGAGCCATTGAAGCAACGGGACATAAAATCATTTCGGTTGAAGCAGGGGATGGAAAACTAAATCCTTTGCATATCAAAGGTGCTCTTGATTTACATACAGATGAACACATGGTAAAACCAAAATTAGTTTATATTTCAAATCCAACTGAAATTGGTTCGATCTATACAAAGAAGGAACTCGAAGAGATCAGTGTCTGTTGTCACGACAATAATCTATTTCTATACATGGATGGAGCAAGACTGGGCTCAGCCCTGTGTTCAGATGAAAATGATCTGGAGCTCTCCGTCTTGGCAGATCTCGTAGATGCTTTTTATATCGGCGGAACTAAAAATGGAGCACTTTTAGGAGAAGCTCTTGTAATTTGTCGCGAATCACTTAAGGAAGATTTTAGATTCCATATGAAGCAGAAAGGAGCTATGCTTGCTAAAGGTAAGATCCTGGGTATTCAATTTCTTGAGCTTTTCCGAGATGATTTATACTTTGATATGGCTAGACATGCTAATAAAATGGCCGGTTTGCTTCGGGATGAAATAACGAAAGCCGGCTTTAACGTTTTGGTACATTCACCTTCGAATCAAATTTTTCCTATCTTTCCGGATATAATAATCTCTGAATTACAAAAGAACTATGCGTTTTATGTTTGGTCAAAGGTTGACATCAATCATTCGGCAGTTCGTCTCGTTACCTCTTGGGCAACCAAAGAAGAAGAAGTGTTAGCTTTTATCAAGGATTTAAAGGCTGCGCTGCAAGTTTTGCCCTAATCGGACGGATGGGAAGGTGAAACCAGGATGAAGACTACGGTAGAAGTAGGCGCTGCTATCATTATCAGGGATAAGAACATTTTGATCGCTCAACGGGCACCGGGTGAGAATTTAGAGGGGAAATGGGAGTTCCCGGGGGGGAAGATTGAACCCGGCGAAACTCCGCAAGATTGTTTAAAACGTGAAATCCGGGAAGAATTTGAGGTGGAGATCAAAGTCCTGGATTTTTTCGGAGAAAGTATTTATGATTATCCTCAGGGCACTATCAAACTGCTTGCATTCAGATGCCAATGGCTTTCGGGTGTTTTTACGCTAAATGTTCATAGCCAGATTGCCTGGATTAGTTATGACGAATTAGACAACTATGATTTTGCTCCGGCAGATATCCCTTTGGCAGAAAAGCTAAAGTCACAGATTGTAAAAGCATAAAGCAGCGTTGCTTTTGGATGATGTCAATGACAATTGCAACTTACTTGAGTGCAGTCTCAAAGAAAATTAATTTAACCCTAAGCCTGTTGGCCTAGGGTTATTAATTGTTTTAATACACGGCTATTGTTTATATTGGGGTTCTTGTTGTTGAATGTATTGCTCTCTGCCTTTTAAAACGTTAAGAGCAGAATCAAAGGTTTGGGCAAGCTGTTCAAAGGTCTTTTTTGCTTCCTGATCTTGGGTTTCTAAAGCAAATGTTTTCATGGTTGCTGCTGCGCTTTGAACTGTAGCAATCGCTTGTGTCATTTGTGTTCCAACAGTCATTTCTCAATCACCTCCTTAATAAAATATCCAAAGGCTGAATAATCAGGTCCAACAGAGTTTTAAACAAAAATCTTATATACTTTAGTTCTTATCCTTTAGGCCTAAAAATAAGTGCTCCCATGAAGCCAAAGATGATCGCCGCCGATATTCCTGCACTCGTGACTTCAAAAATGCCCGTAAGGACTCCAATGGGACCCACTCCCGCATATTCATTCAAGGCTCCTTTGACCAGGGAATTTCCGAAACTGCTGATAGGAATAGATGCTCCGGCACCGGCAAATTTAATCAGAGGATCGTAAAGACCAAGCCCTCCAAGTATTGCTCCAACTACAACTAATGCACATGTTGTATGAGCAGGAGTTAGTTTAAGCCCGTCTAATAAGAGTTGTCCGATGACACAAATGCCTCCTCCGATCAGAAAAGCCCAGATAAATTTTTCCATTGTACCGCGCTCCTTATAGTTCAATACTTACCGCGTGAGCAACACAAGGAATACTTTCCTTTTGCTGAAAGGACATGGGGGATAATAAGGCTCCTGTAGCTACAACCAAAAGCTTCTTTAAGTCTCCTTTTCTCATTCGCTTTAAGAAATGTCCAAAGGTTGTTGTTGCCGCACAGGCACATCCGCTTCCTCCTGCTAAAACGACAGGCTGGTCTTCTTTATAGATTAGAATTCCACAGTCTGTAAAAATTTCTTCCGGTATTTCTAAACCGTGTTTTTTTAATAAGTCTCCGGCGATCCTATGTCCTACTCTGCCCAGATCGCCTGTAGCGATGACATCATAATAGGACGGTTCTCTGTTTAAGTCTCTAAAGTGAGCTTCAATAGTATCTACTGCTGCCGGTGCCATGGCAGCCCCCATATTAAAGGGGTCGGACAATCCCATATCGATAACTCTGCCAATGGTTGCTGACGTAACTTTTGGGCCTTCTCCTTGATCGGATACCAAGGCCGCTCCAGCCCCTGTAACGGTCCATTGTGCTGTAGGAGGCTTTTGCGCTCCGTATTCCGTGGGGTATCGGTATTGTTTTTCTGAGGCAGCATTATGGCTCGAAGTACAAACAAGAACATGTTTGGCAAATTTGCTGTCGACAAGCTGAGAGGCCAGGGCTAAGCCCTCCATTGAGGTAGAGCAGGCGCCATAAAGCCCGAGAAAAGGAACTCCGAGAGTGCGCGCAGCAAAACTGCTGGGAACTGTTTGATTGATTAAGTCTCCGCTTAATAAAAACTGAACATCTTCCTTTTTTAGCGCCGCTTTTTTGATAGCCAATTCAGCAGCCTGTTCTTGCAGTTTTCGCTCAGCCTTTTCAAAGCTGTCTTGCCCCAGCCATATATCTTCGTGAAGAAGATCGAAATCGTCAGCTAATGAACCACGGGCTTCATGAGGCCCGCCGACAGCAGCTGAAGCAATTATGGTAGGTTTGGAATCAAAAATCCATGACTGATGACCATGCAACATTTACATCACACCCAATGCTCTTAACGTTATGACGACTAGTGAGACTACAAAGGCAGAAAAAACGCCATAGACAATAACAGGGCCAGCTAGTTTAAACATATTGCCGCCTACTCCAAGAACAAATCCCTCACTTCGGTGTTCAATAGAAGATGAAGCTATGGTATTGGCAAAACCGGTTACAGGAATTATGGTGCCGGCTCCTGCCCATTGAGCGATATGATCAAAAACGCCGAACCCGGTAAGCAAGACCGTGATTATAATAATAACTGCCCCAGTGGGATTTCCAGCATTCTCTTGGGAAAAATGATAATAGGTCATAAAAAACATTTGTATCCCCTGAGCAATGACGCAAATCAGACCTCCTACGAAGAAAGCCCTTACGCAGTTAAGAAAAATAGGCCTCTTAGGCTCTCTGTCCTGGGCGAATTTCTGGTACTCCTGTTGAGTGGGAGATAATTTCTTCTTCTTTTTGTCGGACATGGTAACACCTCTTAATGTAATAAGTAAGGACGTAATTTATTAATAAGATGATCAAGCTTCTGAGAATTGCGGAGATACATACCTTTAGCGCTTTTGTTTTCCGTTTGCAAAGAAAAGGCTAAGAGGTCTGCCTGAATTTTTTCCAGGTTGGCATAGAGTAATTCCCTAACTTTAGGCTGGGGAATTTCAACAGCATCGTTGAAGAGGTCAAGGAATAATTCACCGGAGGAATCAACCTGGCAAATAAATACGTTCTCAAGAGCTACTCCCATTTTGTCAAGTTCAGTTTTCAGCCAATCTTGATTAAGTCCCAGGGAGGAAAGAGGTTCGGCAAGGATGTTCCCGTCCATAATAACAGTTTGAGGTTCAGCTTGTGGGGCCACCTTCTGTCCGACATCATGGGCGGTAATTGGCTTCTTGTCAGCTTTTAAATAAGCATTAATTTCACCGTTAGATTCCATTACAGCGAATTCAACATCAGTGAGGTTGAAAATATTCTTTGACCGCAGTTCGGCCAACAGATCCTCTCCTGTCATTCGGACCTGAAGAAGATTTTCTTCCATAATTTTTCCGTGTTTAATTAAAACAGTTTCCCTTCCGTTAATAAACTGGTGAATTACCTGACTCTTGATACCCAGAAAATCAAGGGCCAGAGGAAGAACAACCCAGGTTATTAAAACGACAAATCCCGAGCTCAGGTTTATAAGGTTTAAGGACATTAATGTTACTACAACGGCTATAATGATATAAGATAGAAAATTAAAAGGTTTTACTTTAGTAATGTTCCGTTTGCCAATAAGCCGCATAGATAACCAAGCTATACAAAATAACGCGAGCGATTTTAAAATTAAATAAAGAGTTTCCTGCATACCGTACCCGCCTTTTTAATTGCCTTTGTATTGCGGCTCTTCAAATTCAAGAACCTTGATTCGATCTTCCAAATCTTTAATGATCACATTGGTAATTTCTAAGGAATTATTATAAACGGACTGAGCATTTTCATCCTTTGCTTGAACGTTATAGGTTCTTAATGTTCCTTGAACTCCTTTTAAGGTTGCTAAGGTTTGCTTTACCTGAGAAGCAACCGTCATAATTATCACCTCCCGAGAGTTATTATCTCTCTTGGTTATTTTTTAATGCCTTAACAAAGCTGGAAAGTGAAGGCAGTTCGTATAAACATCAAATTAGAGTGACAAGACCATGAGCAAGAGGCAATTATCGTTGGAAATTGTGTGATAACTTTGTGAATTAGTCAAATGGCCAAAGGTTTTGCGGAATTCTTGTCGAATATAGGAGCATAGACACTTGAGCCCTTGTCCAAACTATAAGGATAAAAAAAACAAGGCTGAAGCTGAAGCTGGCCTTGATTTAGGTTATTGGTTATGGTTTATAGTTTAAAATATTTCCAAATCATCCGGACTTTTGTCTTTCGTCGGGTTTAGGGTGTCTCTCTCTTTTTCGTTGGTATTAGAGGGCGAGTTTTTAGGATTTTGCATAGAGGCAGGTTTATTAGTCCTTTGCTGGGGCACTTTATTCCAATTTTGATTCAATTTACAGTTCCTCCTTTTTGGAATTTGTGTGTTTTGACAGCTTATAGTCAAATAGGTTTTAACCTAATATAGCTAAGTATGGTTCTGGATTGATCCAATTATGTAAGTAACGGTAAAACCTTTTTTAAGCTTTACCGTTACTTACATAACCAATAACTGTTAGTACTTCAGATAAACTAGGGGAGGCTGTCTTTCATTTCCAGAGTTAAGGTCTGAATAGCCCTCTTTTCAATTCGCGAGACGTAAGAACGAGATATCCCGAGAATGTCGGCTATTTCTTGTTGTGAATGTTCGTTCTCTTCCAATAATCCGAATCTTAAATGAAGAACTTGACGGTCAAGAGGCGGGAGCTTTTTAACATTTTCCAGTAATAGACGCTGATCTTCTTCGTCAGCGATTTGTTCAGGTATGGGGGTAGTATCAGCCGAAAGGCTTTCTAAAATACTCAATTCGCCATCACTAGTATCTTGACCAATGGGTGTATAGATGGACATTTCGCCGCGGCGCTTTTTTAAGATGCGAAAGTGCATCAGGATTTCGTTATTAATGCAGCGAGCTGCATAGGTGCTTAACTTGGCCCCTTTTTTCAGATTAAAAGTATTAATAGCTTTAACTAAGCCAACAATACCGATGGAAAACAAATCCTCGGTTCTTTCTTCAGGACCTTCATATTTTTTAACAACATGAGCGACTAAACGTAAATTGTGCTCGATTAATTTATTGCGAGCAGTTTCAATGCTCCTGCTGAGAGCGGTGTCTTCAGGAGAAGGGTTTGCGCGACTTGTTTCTAATAATTGTAGGTAGTGTAATTCTTCGTCTTTGTTAAGAGGATGTGGGAATGCGTTATTGTTAACATAGGAAACGAGCAGACTGGCGCCTTTTAGGACAGAGAGGGCAAAACTGACTAGAAGAGCCTGTAGAAACATCCGTTTCACTCCTTTCACATCAAGTTATCCTATGTGAAAGGAACGAAACTTGTGATTTAAAGAATCAGGCAGCAATAATTTTTTGTTTAGTGTTTAGAAGCAAAATATAAAAGCTCCCGCTAAGCAGGAGCTCAATGAACGCTGTTTTTAGGTTAAATTAAAAATGGTAAGGGTCTGTAATTTCTTGCATTCCAGGTTGAGGACATCCGACAGGGAAATGTTCAAGGCATTAGCTAAGGCAGCTATGTAAAAGAGTTGTTTGCCCATTTCCGCCTCTATAATGTCTCTGCAGTTATCGCAGAGATCCCCTTCGAGTTGGCTGTCTAAGAGGTCTTTTAAATCGGCAAGGCTTGCATCGGGGGGGATTGACTTCTTGTGCGCATTCACTGAATGACAACCGCAATTGGTTACCGATTTGACAACGGCTCTGTTAACACGTGCTGAAGTTTCTTGGCCTTTGGACAGGATGTCCAAAATACTTTGGTGTCGGATTAACAGAGACTTCACGATATTTTGGAATTGGTCAGTGAGTTGTTCCACCGAGTATCCTCACTCCTTTCTGCCATTTCTATTATAACGAGATGGTTAGGTCGTTGTCAATTTTCAGGAGCGTAAGAGAACAAAAAGGGAAATTGACAGGCTTAAGACTTGTGTGATATAATTTTAAAATTTTGACCCGGACATGGTAACTTGTTATAATGGTAAGAAGGGGGTGGCTGAATGTTTCATGTTGGTGATAAAGTTGTTTATCCAATGCATGGTGCCGGGATCATTGAATCCATTGAGGAACGGGAAGTTCTCGGCGAAATAAGCCAATATTATGTCATGCATCTGCCTGTGGGTAATATGAAGTTATTTATACCTTTGAAAAATGTTGAAAACTTGGGCTTGCGGCAAGTTATATCACCGTCCATGGTTAAAGACGTCTTAGAGGTATTAAAGACAAAAGACACGGCGACGACCCTGGCCTGGAATCGACGTTATCGTGCCAATCTGGAAAAGATAAAGAGCGGCAATATTTTTGAAGTTGCTAATGTAGTACGCAGCCTTGCTCAAAGGGAAAATGAAAAAGGACTTTCAACCGGGGAAAAGAAGATGTTTGAAAACGCTTGCCAGATCTTGATTAGTGAGCTTGTTCTGACGGAAGGATCTGAAGAGGATGCGGTTAGGCAATGGGTTTCTAAAGCCCTGGCTTAAAGGATTATATTCCCTTTGCTTGAAAATAAATGGAATTAACTGTATAATTGGAAAGACTTTTAGTCAGACTATGATAAAAGAAAAGGAGGTGAAATGATGATTCGCAATTTAATTCGCGGGATCATCACCCTATTATTTGGCGCTTTAGGATTTTATGTAGATTACCTATTACTGCGTCTTAATCTTTTACAATCGTTTAAATGGAATTTCTCCCCTGTTTGGACCTATGTTGCTATGATTTTCCTCTTTGCTTGTCTGGGTTTTCTAGTGGCACCTGTGACTATTCGTTCTGTTCTTAAACTGATGCGGTGGCTGGATTCCCGCTTAACCAGAGTCCCGACTCATGATTTGATGGGTGGGGCTATTGGTGGAATTATTGGACTTATTATTTCAAGTTTATTTAGTAATTCGTTTATTAGTATCACCTTTTTCGGTCCGCTCCTTGCGGTACTTTTAAGTCTTTTCTTAGGTTATCTTGGCGTTACAATAGGTATGAAACGCAAAGAGGATGTTTTGGGATTCCTTAATTTCATTCCTAAATTCAGAGATCGTGGAGAAAAACAGAAGGAAGTAAAGGCCGATCAGATTTTGGAGACTGGGGAGAGTATTGATGTTGAGGGCCCTCACTATAAAATTCTTGACACAAGCGTAATTATAGACGGCAGAATTGCTGATATTGTAAAAACAGGGTTTATTGAGGGAACCTTACTTATTCCAAGCTTTGTATTAGAAGAGCTTCGCCATATAGCAGATTCTTCTGATCTGTTGAAACGAAATCGAGGACGCCGAGGGCTGGATATTCTTAATCAGATCTCTAAGGAAACAGCCATTAGGGTTCATATACACGAGCAGGATTTCGATGATGTTAACGAGGTCGACAGTAAACTGGTTCGTTTGGGTCAAGTTTTGGATTCGCCTCTTTTAACCAATGACTATAATTTAAATAAAGTCGCTGAACTTCAGGGCGTCAAGGTTTTGAATATTAATGAATTAGCCAATTCCCTGAAACCAATTGTTCTCCCTGGGGAAGAGATGCTGGTTCAAGTCATGAAAGAAGGAAAGGAACCGGGTCAAGGGGTGGCATATCTGGATGACGGAACGATGATTGTAGTGGATACGGGTCGCCGTTATATGGGACAAAATATTACCGTATTAGTAACCAGTGTTCTGCAAACAGCTGCCGGCCGCATGATTTTCGCAAAACCTAAAAGTTCTCTGGAAAAAAAGTCGATGGGTCTTCGTCCAACGGATGAGGTGAATGCGATTGGCTGATTTAGGCATCGTTATTCCTGCAGCGGGTCAAGGTAAACGGATGGGGGCCGAAGGCAATAAACAATTTCTTAGCTTAAGGGGACAACCTATTTTAGTCCATACGATAAGAGTATTTCAAATGTCCGACTGCGTCTCGGAAATAGTGATCGTTGGGGCAGAAAACGACCTTGCTTTGATCAAAGACCTTGTTATTCAGTATAAGTTAGATAAAGTAGCAAGGATTTGCCAAGGTGGAGTCCAACGTCAAGATTCCGTTCGCTTAGGGGTACTAGCGCTCAGTTCCACTATTCAACGAGTAGTGGTTCATGATGGGGCTAGGCCCCTTTTGACATTGAAGGATTTTCATCGCTTTTTACAAGCCGCCGAAGGGTTTGCGGCAGCGACTATGGGGATTCAGGTCAAAGATACCATTAAGCAGATTAATGATTTCGGAAGTGTGACAGATACCCTGCCCAGAGAACGTTTACGGGCAGTACAAACACCTCAAATTTTTGAACGTCAGACGTTAGAGGCAGCACATCTTCGTGCCGCTTCTAAAGGGTACTATGGCACAGATGACGCATCTTTGTTAGAATGGATGGGGTATCCGGTCCAGGTAATTGAGGGCTCTCGGGAGAATATCAAGGTTACTACGCCGGAGGACCTCTGGTTAGCGGAACGCATTTTAACAATGCGCGAAACATAGATTGGGGTGTTGAAAATTAGAGTTGGAATAGGTTATGATGTTCATGCTTTGGTTGAGGGGAGACCTTTGATCTTGGGCGGCGTGGAAATTCCCTATGAAAGAGGTTTGCTTGGACATTCGGATGCGGATGTTTTAATTCACGCTCTTATGGATGCCTTGTTAGGGGCATTGGCACTTGGAGATATAGGGTCTCATTTTCCTGATCATGATCCCCGGTATGCCGGAATTTCCAGTCTTCTCTTGTTGGAGCGAGTTGTCGAACTGATTAAAGGTCAGGGTTACTGCGTTGGAAATATTGACAGTCTTATCGTAGCAGAGCGTCCGAAGCTTGCTCCTTTTATACCCCAGATGCGCTCAAATCTCGCTCGGGCTTTAGATGTTGACCTTGAAAGCGTATCCGTGAAAGCAACAACTACGGAACGACTGGGCTTTGAAGGACGAAGTGAAGGCATTGGGGCCCAGGCTATTGTTAATGTCGTAAAGGATAAGCGATAAAAATGTTTTAAGAATTCTTTTGCCCTAAGAGACGGAAATTCTCAGAGAATTTTTTTAAGGTGGTTTGTTATGAAAGAAGTTAGGACGAGATTTGCTCCAAGCCCGACAGGCTATATGCATATTGGCAACTTAAGAACTGCTATTTATGAATATTTAATTGCGAAATCTCAGAGCGGAAAATTTTTGTTAAGAGTAGAAGATACAGATCAAGCCCGTTTTGTCGAGGGCGCTGTTGAAGTGATTTTAAAAACGCTGAATATTGTTGGTTTAAAGTACGATGAAGGCCCTGATATCGGAGGACCTTATGGGCCTTATGTCCAAAGTCAAAGGAAATCAATTTATAAGGAATATGCTGATAAGCTTGTTGAATTAAAGGGTGCTTATTTCTGCTTTTGCTCTAAAGAGCGAGGCGAAGGCTTAGGAAACAACAGTCAATCTGCAACTGTTCCTATCAAGCATCATTGTCAATGCAAACATTTAAAGTCAGCGGAAATCTCGGAAAAGCTAAGCAATAATGAATCTTATGTTGTGCGGCAATGGATACCTGAGGATGGTATAACAGAGTTTCATGATCTTGTCTATGGTACGGTTTCCGTCGCCAATTCAGAACTCGATGAGGGAGTGCTCTTAAAGTCTGATGGATTGCCAACCTATAATTTTGCCAATGTAGTTGATGATCATTTGATGGAAATCACCCATGTTGTGCGCGGATCGGAATACCTCTCCTCCACACCGAAATATAATTTACTCTATAAGTCCTTTGACTGGGACATTCCGGAGTATATTCATTTACCGCCAATTATGAAAACGGCTGAAAAGAAACTAAGCAAACGTGAAGGTGATGCTTCCTTTGAGGATTTTATTTCTCAAGGGTATCTGCCTGAAGCTATTGTAAATTATATTGTCTTGTTGGGATGGAATCCGGGGACTAATGAAGAATTCTTCACGCTCCAAGAGCTTGAGAAACTATTTAATGTTGAAGGCTTAAGCAAGTCTCCGGCAATCTTTGATGTCAATAAATTAAAGTGGATGAACGGCGAATACCTGCGGAGATTAAGTTTGGAAGAATTTAATGCTTTAGCCTTGCCTTATTACCAAGATGCTCTTGGCGCAGGCATCGATGTCCAAAAGGTCAGTGCCCTATTACAAAAGAGAATAGAAATCCTCGATGAGATCCCGGAGAAAATTGATTTCTTCAAGAGCCTCCCGGATTATGATATTAACCTATTTGTTCATAAGAAGATGAAAACAGACGCTGTCAATTCTTTAAGTAATTTAAAGGCAGCCCGTGAGGCTTTAACTGTTCTGGAAAACTGGGACCTGAGTGAACTGGAGAAAACTCTGGCCAACGTCATTTCACAACTTGGAGTCAAAAATGGACAAGTTCTCTGGCCTCTTAGAACTGCTCTTTCCGGCAAGGAGTCAAGTCCTGGCGGTGGTGTTGAATTAGCCGAAATATTAGGTAAGACAGAAACTCTGCGCAGACTGGATATTGGGGTCAGTAAATTATCAGTATAACATTAAACTGGAATTATATGAAATGACATCTAAAATGGTAGGACAGTTTATTGACAGTGGCAGGGATCTGTCTTATAATTGGGCATTAATTAATAATTAAGGCTATGATGAGAAAGAGTACAAAAAGGAATTGCCCTTAGCGAAGATGGGATTGGTGTAAGCCATCGGCAGGAATTTTTGGAAGTGCATCTCTGAGCTGAAGGGCAGAATTAAAGTATGCCTTTCCGTGTTAACTGCGTTAAAGTTTTGAGCTGGAATGACTTGGGTCGTTCAATCAGAGTGGAACCGCGGAACCTTTCGTCTCTGGACGGAGATTCCGCTTTTTTGTGTCCAATTTTTGGCTAATGGAATACGATGATAAAGGAAAGGGGTGTCTGTCAGCGATGATATTTGGGCAACTTCGGCGCGATATTCGCGTTATTTTTGAACGGGATCCTGCTGCTAAAAGTATACTAGAGGTTATCTTCTGTTACCCGGGCTTTCATGCGGTTCTTTTTCACCGCCTAGCTCATTGGTTATATAAACGCAATTTTGTACTGTTACCGAGGATGATCTCTCAATTTTCAAGGTTCCTCACGGGAATTGAGATTCATCCGGGCGCTACAATCGGGCAAGGCTTTTTTATTGATCATGGCAGCGGCGTGGTGATTGGTGAAACTGCGGAAGTTGGCGATAATGTTACTCTGTATCAAGGGGTTACTCTTGGGGGAACCGGAAAAGAAAAAGGCAAACGGCACCCGACCATTGGCAATAATGTTGTTATTGGAACGGGGGCTAAGATTTTAGGTTCATTCAAAGTTGGAGATAATGTTAAAATAGGAGCGGGATCTGTTGTAAATAAATCTGTTCCCAGTGATACAACTGTCGTAGGTATACCTGGTAAGATTGTCCTTCATCATGGGGTTCCCATTAAAGATCCTGATTTGAGACATGACGATCTTCCGGACCCAGTCAATGAAATGCTCCGATGTTTAATGCAGCGAGTAGACTATTTGGAAAAACGTTTAAAAGAAGAGGAGAGTCGATACAATGTCTTTGAAATTATTCAACACCATGACCCGACAGAAAGAGGAGTTCAAGCCCCGAGAGAGCGGAAAAGTTGCGATGTATGTCTGCGGTCCGACGACGTATAATTACTTTCATGCGGGAAACGCACGGATGTTTGTCGTTTTTGACATGATAAGGCGTTACTTTATTTATAAAGGATATGAGGTCCGCTATGTACAAAATTTTACGGATGTCGATGACAAAATTATTCAGAGGGGCAATGTTGAAGGAATGGACCCTCTGGCCTTAGCACAAAAGTATATCGATGAGTATTTTAAAGATGCCAAAGCTCTTAACATTCTCCCGGCTACGGTTCATCCCAAAGCCACGGAACATATACCGGAAATGCTCGAAATTATCCAGGGGTTGATTAAAAAAGGCCTTGCCTATGATGTCGATGGAGATGTGTATTTTGCTGTAGATCAATTTCCTGGTTATGGAAAGCTCTCGGGCAGAACATTAGAGGATATGAAGGCCGGTGCAAGGGTTGAAGTGGATGAACGCAAACACCATCCTATGGACTTTGCTCTCTGGAAAAAGGCCAAACCGGGAGAACCGGCCTGGGAAAGTCCCTGGGGTATGGGACGTCCCGGATGGCATATTGAATGTACGGCTATGTCTCTGAAATATTTAGGAGCGGGCTTCGACATTCATGGCGGGGGCGGAGATTTGGTTTTCCCGCACCATGAAAATGAAATCGCCCAGACGGAAGGTTATTTAGGTGGCCAAACCTTTGCTCATTATTGGATGCATAATGCTTTCCTGACGATTAATCAGGAAAAGATGTCTAAGTCCTTAGGAAATTTCTTTACGACCAGGGAACTGTTGGCCAAAAATTCCGGAGAAGTGATTCGTTTTTATTTACTTGGAACTCATTATCGCAGTCCGCTGGATTTTAACGACGAGAATTTGGGAATGGCCCAAAAAGGGCTTGAACGATTACAGACAAGCGTTCGCTTAGCCCAACAAGCCCTGGAAAGGACTGAATCCGCTAAAAATGAGCAGGCTGAGCAGGGATTAATCAAGGCTGCAGAAGAAGCACGCCAGGCCTTTGAAAAGGCGATGGATGACGATTTTAATTCAGCTTTGGCTTATGCGGCGCTTTTTGAATTAGCCAAGACGATGAACGGATCTGTTCAAGAACATCCTGCTTTTTCAGAAGGTCTGGCTAAAGCTCAAAAAACTCTCATTGAACTGGGAGAAATATTAGGATTCGATTTTCTGCATCCGGCTCAAGTTCAGGTAGAAAATGAAGAGATGCTCTCTAAGGTAATGGATCTTGTTCTTCAGATCCGCTCTAAAGCCCGACAGAAAAAAGACTGGGAAATGTCGGACTTTATCCGGGATGTTTTTAAGGCTCAGGGAATTGTAATTGAGGATACTCCACAAGGTGCGAGGTGGAAGATTAAATAGGTTTGAAAGGTGACCGTATGCGCAGTTGGCAAGAGATGAATCCTTTAACCCTGGCGTATTTGGGAGATGCTGTCTACGAATTATGGGTACGAACTCATTTGCTGGAGTTAGGGAATGAAAAAGTTAAGGAACTTCACAAACAAGCAATTAGTTATGTTCGGGCGGGGGCTCAAGCGCAGATTTTACAAGTCCTTTTTCCGGAACTTGATGATGTTGAGCGGAAGGTTGTTTTACGTGGTAGAAATGCTAAAGGCGGGTACCCGAAAAATGTTGACGTTGTAACCTATCGTTATGCTACGGCCTTTGAAAGTTTAGTTGGATATTGGCAATTAAGCGGACAAGCTCAGCGTATGCAGTGGGCCTTTAGTCAAGTTGATGGAATTATTGGCAAAGGGCCCGGCGAAATCGGTTTAGAAGAATGATGAAGAGGAAAGAAGGCCGTCGAGATGAGAGTGGATCTAATTCAATACACGCCAGATCCGGAAAAGGTGGTGGCCGCTGCTGCTCGGTTGTGTTATTCGGCAGATCCTGTGCCTGAACTTTTGGATCGCTTAGAGGATGAGACGGTGGCGCGCTTTGTGCGTAAACTGCGTGATATGGGACATTTATCGCCCTTTGAACATGTGAGCTTCCAGTTTTCAATCGATGGTGTCTCGCGGGTCTTGTCCCATCAATTAGTGCGTCATAGAATCGCCAGCTACTCTCAGCGCTCTCAGCGTTATGTCAAAGAGAATGGCTTTGAATATGTCGTTCCCCCCAGCATTCAGCGCAGCCCTGAGGCTATGGAGCGTTTTGCAAAGGTTATGGCAAACCTTCAAGAAGAATATCAAGCCCTTCAGGCTATGGTGCCTGCAGAAGATGCTCGTTTTGTCCTGCCCAACGCCTGTACCACCTCTTTAATGGCTACCTTTAACGCTCGCTCCTTATTAAATTTCTTTGAACATCGAACCTGCATGAGGGCTCAATGGGAAATTCGCGCTCTGGCAGATAAGATGCTGGACCTGGTACGGGTCCCAGCTCCAAACCTTTTCAGCGAAGCGGGACCGACCTGTGTTACTCAGGGAGTATGTCATCAGGGCGCCTATAGCTGTGGAAGATTAAAAACCCTTAAAGGAAAGAAGACGTGAACAAGTTGAACGATGAAATCGTTTATGGCAAAAATCCGGTTATTGAACTGCTGAGGAGCGGTAAACCTGTCAATAAAGTACTTATGGTTTCGGAGAATACCAGCGAGAGGAATCATGAAATCCTTTCTCTGCTGCAGGAACGGAACATTCCCTATCAGTTTGTTAAACGACAGGTTCTTGACCGCTTAGTGCAGAAGGAAAGCCATCAAGGTATTTTGGCTTATGTTGCTGCCAGGGAATACGCTGAAGTGGAGGACATTCTGGCACTGGCTGAAGAACGGCAGGAAGACCCCTTTATTCTGATGCTGGACGAAATTGAAGATCCGCATAATTTGGGTGCCTTGCTGAGAACCGTTGATGCTGTCGGGGCCCATGGGGTTATTATTCCGAAACGCCGCAGTGTTTCTTTGACCGGAACTGTTGCTAAAACATCGGCCGGAGCGGTTGAGCATGTTCTGGTTGCTCGTGTGAGTAATTTAGTCCAAACCATTAAGGATTTGAAAAAGAAAGGCTGCTGGGTGTCCGGAGCGGAAGCCGGAGGAGGTCATGTATTTACAGCAGATCTCACAGGCCCGCGAGTTATCGTTATTGGCAGTGAAGGCAAGGGGATTAGCCGTCTCTTAAGGGAGAATTGCGACGAAATTGTCAGTTTGCCTATGAAAGGCAAGGTAACTTCACTTAACGCCAGTGTCGCAGGATCAGTCATGCTCTATGAGGTCTTGAGGCAAAGATCTATAAAGCCATAAACTAGAGAAGTTGTAGGAATGTGAAATTGTTCAGCTAAAGCTGAACATCGAAACTTCAGTGGGGGGCCGGAGCCCCCCATCGAAGAAAGTACGATTGGATAAAAATTAGACTTGAAAGATTGGACGTCACTGGTTATGATACTTCTAAAAGAGTCGCTTTCACTCAATATTGAACTTCGGACATTGAATATCAGGACTCAAATGACGCCCATGCGACAGAACAACCAAAACTTCGCCTTGACGCTTTTCTTAGGGGTCGGGTATAATGAGAATGTTCCCATGGACAAGGGCTAGGCGAGATTGCGTCTTCTTCATGACGACATTGTAGGGGGGATCAACTTGACTTTTCAAGCCCAACCAGAACTACCAGAGTGCGAAATCATCGACATTATCGTAGATGAAGAGATGGTTGAGCTTGCCAAGGAAGGCGACGCTACAGCACTAGAGTATCTAATCAACAAATATAAGAACTTCGTTAGGGCAAAGGCTCGTTCCTATTTTCTCATAGGTGCGGATCGCGAAGATATTATTCAAGAAGGAATGATTGGACTCTATAAGGCCATAAGAGACTTTCGCGGCGATAAGCTCTCATCGTTCAGGGCATTTGCGGAGTTATGTATAACCCGCCAGATTATTACTGCTATTAAAACAGCTACAAGGCAGAAACACATTCCCCTTAACTCGTATGTCTCACTCAATAAGCCAATATATGACGAAGATTCTGATCGGACATTGCTTGATGTTATCTCAGGAACTCGTATTACGGATCCGGAGGAACTGATCATCAGCCGAGAGGAATTCGATGACATTGAGGAAAAGATGGGTGAGATTCTCAGTTCCTTAGAATGGAAGGTACTGATGTCCTACTTGGAAGGGAAGTCCTACCAGGAAATTGCTGTTGACTTGAAAAGACATGTGAAATCAATCGATAACGCGTTGCAGAGAGTGAAGAGGAAACTTGAACGCTATCTTGAACGTCGGGATGGGTAATTTTACATAAATTCCTGGAAAGAAAAATGCTTGCATTTTTTTATAAAAAGTGCTAGATTATATGAGTCCCCTTCGACAAGAGAGGTACTAAACAAAATGCCAACGTAGCTCAATTGGTAGAGCAGCTGATTTGTAATCAGCAGGTTGCGGGTTCGAGTCCCATCGTTGGCTCCATTTATTTTGAAGTTAAAAGGCAGCGCTGCTGTCTTTTTGTTTTATTCACTAAGAACGCTGGCCAAGTTGCTTCATCCCGTATTTTCTTGACAGGGTAATCATCTTGTGATACAGTACTTGAGTAATGGAATAAATGCAGCGTCCTACTGTTGTCTGGGAGGTGTTCGTGAGTGCGTGTGGGCATTATTTTAGCGTGTACGGATTGCAAGCACCGTAACTATGCTACGATGAAGAACAAGAAGAATAATCCTGATCGTTTAGAAGTCCAAAAGTATTGTAAGTTCTGCAAAAGCCATACTCTCCATAAAGAAACCAAGTAATTTTTTTTTGTGACGTTTTAAACTGTACGCCAGGAAGCGTTGTCACAATGTCGAGGACACCGATGTCGTTTAAGGATGTGAAGTGATGGGCGCGTTGAAAAAACCAGCTAATACTCAGAAGCAAGCGGATAAGACGAAAGACTACTTTCGCGGAGTTCTGAGTGAATTAAAAAAAGTTCACTGGCCAAGTCGTAAACAATTGCTTGCCTACACGGGTGTAGTATTTGTTGCGGTGGGGATTGTTTCTGTTCTCATGTGGGCTGTGGACGGCGGTTTAAGTATTGCCTTAACCAAGCTAGTGCCCTAAACTGCGAGTTTCTGCGGCAGTGTCTGAGGAGGTCCCTGAGAAATGGCTAAAGACTGGTTTGTTATTCATACGTACTCGGGTTATGAAAATAAAGTTAAAATGAATCTCGAAAAACGCGTAGAATCCATGAATATGGAGGAGAAGATCTTTCGCGTTCTTGTTCCCATGGAAGACGAGGTTGAGTTCAAAAATGGGAAGGAAAAAGTAACGAAGCGTAAGGTTTATCCCGGATATGTTCTTGTTGAAATGGAAATGACCGATGACTCATGGTATGTTGTTCGCAACACGCCGGGAGTAACGGGCTTTGTGGGCACAGGGACTAAACCGATTCCGCTCCTTGAACAAGAGGTTGTCCAGATTCTCCAGCAAATGGGAATGGATGATCTGCGTGCTAAAATTGATTTTGAGGTTAATCAAACGGTTCAGGTTATAGCTGGGCCATTTAAAGACTTTGTCGGAGTGGTTCGAGAAATATTCCCCGATAAGGGCAAGTTGCGTGTGGAAGTATCGATGTTTGGAAGAGAGACGCCTGTGGAATTAGATTTCGGACAGGTTCAAAAACTCGACTAAAATAGGGATTATTCTATCAAGGAGGTGTTAAACTATGGCAAAGAAAGTAATTGGTTTGGTCAAATTAGCAATCACTGCAGGTAAAGCTACACCGGCACCTCCGGTTGGTCCGGCTCTTGGTCAACATGGGGTCAATATTATGGCCTTCTGTAAAGAGTACAATGAGCGCACAAAGGATCAAGCTGGGCTTATTATTCCGGTGGAAATCACGGTCTATGAAGATCGCTCCTTTACCTTTATTACCAAAACTCCGCCTGCGTCTGTCTTACTTAAAAAGATGACCAATATTAATTCCGGTTCATCTGAACCCAATCGCAAGAAGGTTGCCACGATCCCTAAATCTAAAGTTCGCGAAATTGCGGACATGAAGATGAAAGATCTGAATGCAGCAAGTATAGAGGCAGCAATGCGGATGGTTGAAGGTACAGCCCGAAGCATGGGTATCGATGTTGTTGAAGGCTAAAATGAATTGTGGGAGGGTTTTACCCGCATAACCACAAGGAGGTAAAAGAATGGCTAAGGTTGGAAAAAGATATCAAGAGGCCGTAAAGACCTTTGATCGCACAGGATATTTCGAACCACTTGAAGCATTAACGCTCGTGAAGGCTAATGCCAAAGCAAAATTCGATGAGACGATCGAAGTTGCTTTTAAATTAGGAATTGACACTCGTCATGCAGACCAACAAATTCGCGGTGCTCTTGTGCTCCCTAATGGAACCGGAAAAACTCGTTCTGTTTTGGTCTTCGCCAAAGGAGACAAAGCGAAAGAAGCAGAAGCAGCAGGCGCAGATTTTGTGGGTGCTGAAGACATGATCGCTAAGATTGATCAAGGCTGGTTCGGATTTGATGTCGTAGTAGCTACTCCGGATATGATGGGAATGGTCGGTAGATTGGGCCGTGTACTCGGGCCTAAAGGCTTAATGCCAAACCCTAAGACTGGAACCGTTACCCCGGATGTAACTCGTGCCATCAAGGAAATCAAAGCTGGTAAGATTGAATATCGTGCCGAAAAGGCTGGAATTATCCATGCTCCCATTGGCAAAGCATCTTTCAGTGCAGAACAGCTGTTAGAGAACTATCGTACGTTAGGGGAAACCATCGCTAAAGCAAAACCTGCTGCTGCTAAAGGTCAATATATCCGCAGCATAACGGTTAGTTCGACTATGGGTCCCGGCGTAAGAATCAATCCGCTGAAGGCTCTCTAAAGTTCTCTTGACAGTATTCTACAATGAGGGTACACTTATCAGGAATTAAATATCCGCTGTAGATAGCAGGTGCCGTTGAGCTTAATTTCCTGCCGAGGTTGGAAAACGTGCCGATAGATATACTTGGCATTCTTAACCTCTGCAGCTGCGGAGGTTTTTTGCTGAGTTGCCCTATAGGAAGGAGGTACACAGAATGCCTAATATCGAGGAAAAAAGCCAGGTTGTCTCAGAGATTAAAGAGAAGTTTCAACAATCTTCAGGGGTTGTTTTAGCTGATTACCGCGGACTAACAGTAGCTCAAGTGACTCAATTACGGGCGCAGCTTCGTCAGGCTGGCGTGGAGTATAAGGTGTTAAAAAACACTCTTGTACGACGAGCAGCTCAAGAAGTGGGAGTCGAAGGACTTGAGTCCTATTTAGAAGGACCAACAGCGCTTGCTTTCAGCAAAGATCCTGTTGCTCCTGCTAAAATCTTATTGGATTTTGCCAAAGCAAATAAGCTTAAGAGCTTTGCCATTAAGGCTGGAGTTTTAGAAGGCAAAGTAATCGGACCTGACGGCGTTAAAAATCTTGCCGATCTGCCGTCACGGGAAGTATTGCTGGCCATGGTTCTGCGCGGTATGCAAGCGCCTTTGGCAGGTATGGCCAATGTTCTGCAAGGGCCTATTCGCAAAATGGGTTACGCTCTCGAAGAAGTGCGTAAGCTTAAAGAAGCTCAATAATTTTGATGTCAGAAACATAAAATGTTTCATAGTTTAAGGAGGAAATAAAAAATGTCTAAAGTTAATGAAATTCTCGAAGCAGTTAAAGGTTTAACTGTCCTCGAACTCTCTGAACTCGTTAAAGCTTTTGAAACCGAATTCGGTGTCAGTGCTGCAGCTCCTGTAGCTGTCGCAGCTGCTGGCGGAGCTGCTGCACCTGCAGGTGAAGCTGCTGAAGAAAAAACTGAGTTTGATGTTATCCTTACCAACTGCGGTGCATCTAAAATCAATGTTATTAAAGTTGTTCGCGAAGTAACTGGTTTAGGCTTAAAAGAAGCTAAAGATCTCGTAGATAATGCTCCGAAACCTATTAAAGAAAAGGTTGCTAAAGATGAGGCTGAAGCTGTAAAAACTAAATTAACTGAAGCTGGCGCAACTGTTGAAGTTAAATAGTTTAGAGAATATAGGAAGGCGCTCTCTAAGAAGAGAGCGCCTTCTTTAATTACAAGCAGAATAATTTTATCCGGCAAAAATCCATTTTTTATCCTATCAAGTCCACGCCGCAAGGCGGCAATCTTCACCGCCAACGCCATTATTAGTGTCATATCTTCATTATTTATTCCTCTAACTCTGAAGATTTTCTTGACAGTGTATGATGGATTTGGTATAATTTATAACTGTTACTATACATAGATGACGGTATTTGCTTGATTCTTCCATGCTATGGCAATTACTAGAAAGCATTGGATAATAAGGAGATAGTAGTTTGGAATTGTCACAATGATGCGGAATACCATAGATAGTTAAGCGAGGTTTTATTTAAAGGCCTTGCTTTTGGCTGTCTATGTCAATATATTATACCTCAATGAGAGAAATGCGCACTGAGGGGTGAAGCGTTAATGTTCTATCCTGTTAAGGTCGGGGTACGGGAGCGCTGGAGTTATTCCAGAATCCGGGAAGTCCTTGACATGCCAAATCTAATTGAAATCCAGCAGAACTCCTATCGATGGTTTCTTGATGAAGGATTGCGCGATATGTTTCGCGATATTTCCCCGATTCAAGACTTTACTGGCAATCTCGTTTTGGAATTTATCGATTACAGCTTAGGAGAACCCAAGTACCAGGTTGAGGAGTGTAAAGAGCGAGATGTAACGTTTGCGGCTCCTCTGCGGGTAAAAGTACGCCTTATTAACAAAGAAACCGGGGAAGTTAAGGAACAAGAAGTCTTCATGGGCGATTTCCCGCTAATGACAGACAAAGGCACCTTTATTATTAATGGTGCTGAGCGTGTTATTGTCAGTCAGCTTGTTCGTTCACCCGGTGTTTACTATGCGGAACAAATTGATCCGAGTGGTAAGAAACTTTATGGGGCTACGGTGATTCCAAACCGTGGAGCGTGGTTGGAATTTGAATCGGATATTAATGATAATATTTTTGTAAGGGTTGACCGTACACGTAAGCTTCCGGGCACGGTACTCATCCGTGCTTTGGGATATTCCAGCAATGGACAAATTCTGGAGTTGTTCAATGATAACGAATATATTCGTGCTACCCTGGAAAGAGACAATTCGGAATCTACCGAAGAAGCTCTCGTTGAAATCTATAAACGATTACGGCCAGGAGAACCTCCAACTGTCGACAGTGCCCGCTCGCTGTTAGAAGCATTATTTTTTGATGCTAAGCGTTACGACCTGGCAAAGGTTGGCCGTTACAAGCTTAATAAGAAGCTGGGTCAAGACATTCCCATGGAGGTTCGTCATCTGACCCGTGGGGATATCGTGGCGAGTATACAACGAATGTTAGACCTGATGGAAGGCGATGGATTTAAGGATGACATCGACCACTTAGGAAATCGCCGCTTGCGTTCGGTAGGAGAACTGCTCCAAAATCAATTTCGTATTGGTTTATCGCGAATGGAGCGTGTTGTCCGTGAACGAATGACTATTCAGGACGTCGAAGTCATAACTCCACAAGTTTTAATAAATATCCGTCCTGTTGTGGCGGCGATTAAGGAATTCTTCGGCAGCAGCCAATTGTCACAGTTCATGGATCAAACGAATCCCTTAGCTGAGTTAACTCATAAAAGGCGTTTAAGTGCTTTGGGACCGGGTGGCTTAAGCCGTGAACGGGCTGGCTTTGAAGTTCGTGACGTTCATCACTCCCATTATGGGCGGATGTGTCCTGTAGAAACCCCTGAAGGTCCGAATATTGGCTTAATCGGTTCCTTAAGTACCTTTGCCCGCATTAATCCTTACGGTTTTATAGAGGCTCCATATCGTAAGGTAGATAAAGAAAACGGCAGAGTTCTCGATGAGATTCACTATTTAACGGCAGATGAGGAAGAAAAGTACGTTGTCGCTCAGGCCAATGCGCCTCTTGATGAAAGTGGCAATTTCCTCTTAGATAAAATTGACGGGCGGCACGGTCCGGATTTCGTGCATGTTTCACCGAGCCAAGTGGACTACATGGATGTATCTCCGAAGCAAATGGTTTCAATTGCTACCGCTTTGATTCCATTTTTAGAGCATGATGATGCTAACCGTGCTCTAATGGGCTCAAACATGCAGCGTCAAGCTGTTCCCCTCTTGCGCACAGACTCTCCTTATGTGGGAACAGGGATGGAATATAAGACTGCTAAAGACTCAGGGGTTTGTGCGATCACCAAACAAGCTGGGGTTGTCGAACGGGCAACAGCGGATGAGATCGTAGTCCTTCATGACGATGGCACTACGGAACGGCATAAACTGCTTAAGTACCTGCGCTCGAACCAAGGAACATGTATTAACCAGAGGCCGATCGTCAAGAAGGGCGAGAAAGTTGAGGCGAGTCAGATCGTTGCTGACGGACCCTCCACCGACTATGGTGAACTTGCTCTGGGACGAAATGTCTTAGTGGCCTTCATGACTTGGGAAGGGTATAACTATGAGGACGCTATTCTGATTAATGAAAAGCTTGTCCGAGAAGATTATTATACGTCAATTCATATTGAAGAATATGAATCCGATGCACGGGATACGAAGCTGGGGCCTGAAGAAATTACTCGGGATATTCCTAACGTCGGAGAAGATGTTCTGAAGGATCTCGATGAACGTGGAATCATTCGCATTGGTGCGGAAGTTCGTCCTGGAGACATTTTAGTCGGTAAAGTTACTCCCAAGGGAGAAACGGAACTGACAGCTGAAGAACGCTTGCTGCGTGCTATTTTCGGCGAAAAGGCCCGCGAGGTTCGGGATACTTCTTTACGGGTTCCTCATGGTGAGGCCGGAAAAATTGTTGATGTCAAGGTCTTTACCCGCGAAAACGGAGACGAATTGTCACCGGGCGTTAACCAGCTGGTACGTGTCTATATTGCTCAGAAACGTAAAATCTCTGTTGGGGACAAGGTGGCAGGCCGGCATGGAAACAAAGGGGTTATTTCCCGGATTATGCGTCAGGAGGATATGCCCTTCATGCCGGATGGCACGCCGATCGAGGTTGTATTGAATCCTCTGGGTGTTCCTTCGCGGATGAATATCGGTCAGGTTTTGGAAACCCACTTAGGCTGGGCGGCCAAAGCTCTGGGTATTCGCATTGCTACTCCGGTTTTTGATGGTGCACGAGAAGAGGATATTTTTGAAACCTTGGAAAAGGCCGGGCTTCCCAAAGACGGCAAGACGATGTTGTACGACGGACGTACGGGAGTACCTTTTGACAGTAAGATTACTGTAGGCTATATGTATGTACTGAAGCTGCACCATTTGGTTGATGATAAGATCCATGCCCGTTCGACAGGTCCGTATTCCCTGGTAACGCAACAACCCTTGGGAGGGAAAGCGCAATTCGGCGGACAGCGATTTGGAGAAATGGAGGTTTGGGCTCTGGAAGCCTATGGAGCATCTTATACTCTCCAAGAAATCCTGACCGTTAAATCTGACGATGTTGTCGGCCGCGTTAAGACCTACGAAGCTATTGTTAAAGGAGAAAATATCCCCGAACCGGGAATTCCTGAGTCCTTTAAAGTATTGATTAAAGAGATGCAGAGTTTGGGATTGGATGTTCGAGTGCTCTCCTCAGATGATCAGGAAATTGAGATCCATGATACGGATGAGGATATCGCGGAAACTGCTAAAGAACTTGGTATCGATCTGCATGAGGAGCTTCCGGCTCCAGGCCCTCGTCTCGTAGAAACCGAAGATGAGGATGTAGAAGAAACTGTGGATGAAGAAGACCCTCTTGAAGATCTGAATGAAGAAGTCCTCGAAGAAGAGGAAATAGATTTCGACGATCTCAAATAGTCCCCCGGAGGAAAGGAGCGATAAGGATTGCTAGACGTCAATAACTTCGACCGTATGCGTATCGGCTTAGCTTCCCCGGATATGATCCGAGATTGGTCCTATGGAGAAGTAAAGAAGCCTGAAACCATTAACTATCGGACCTTAAAGCCGGAACGGGAAGGATTGTTTTGTGAAAAGATCTTTGGTCCGACAAGGGATTGGGAATGTCATTGCGGAAAATATAAACGGGTCCGCTACAAAGGTATTGTCTGCGATCGCTGCGGAGTTGAAGTAACTCGATCGAAGGTTCGCCGTGAGCGGATGGGGCATATTGTTCTGGCTGCTCCCGTTTCTCATATTTGGTATTTTAAAGGGATTCCAAGCCGCATGGGTCTGCTTTTGGATATGTCACCCCGCGCTTTGGAAAAAGTCCTCTATTTTGTTTCCTACATTGTTACCGATCCAGGGGATACTTCCCTCATGAAAAAGCAGCTTTTGACTGAAACAGAATATCGTGAATACCGGGAGAAGTATGATGACCGTTTTCAAGCAAGTATGGGTGCTGAAGCCATTAAACTTCTACTCGCAGAAATGGATTTGGATAAACTTAATGATGAACTGCGCGGCGAACTGAAAGAAGTTTCCGGGCAACGAAAAATTCGCGCTATTCGTCGCTTAGAAGTCGTTGAAGCCTTTAAGCAATCAGGTAATCGTCCGGAATGGATGATTATGGATGTCGTGCCGGTAATCCCGCCTGAACTGCGTCCTATGGTTCAATTGGACGGCGGCAGATTTGCTACTTCAGACCTTAATGACCTTTACAGACGCGTGATCAACCGTAACAATCGACTGAAACGTCTTTTGGATTTGGGGGCTCCGGATATCATCGTTCGCAATGAGAAACGAATGCTCCAAGAAGCGGTTGATGCTCTGATTGACAATGGACGGCGCGGTCGTCCAGTGACAGGACCGGGGAACCGTCCGCTGAAGTCCCTGAGCGATATGCTGAAAGGAAAACAAGGGCGTTTCCGTCAAAACCTTTTAGGAAAACGCGTAGACTATTCGGGACGTTCTGTTATTGTGGTCGGGCCAAACCTTAAATTGCACCAATGCGGCCTTCCTAAGGAAATGGCCTTAGAACTCTTTAAACCCTTTGTTATGAAGAAGCTCGTTAATGAAGGGCATGCCCATAATATTAAAAGCGCTAAACGAATGGTTGAGCGCGTACGCCCTGAAGTTTGGGACGTTTTGGAGGAGGTTATTACCGATCATCCGGTCCTCTTGAATCGTGCTCCGACCCTTCACCGTTTGGGAATTCAGGCTTTTGAGCCTAGCTTAGTTGAAGGACGTGCCTTACAGATCCACCCTCTCGTCTGCACAGCCTATAATGCTGACTTCGACGGAGACCAAATGGCTGTTCACGTCCCATTGTCTGCAGAAGCTCAGTCCGAAGCACGTTTGTTAATGCTGGCCTCTCATAACATCTTAAATCCTAAGGATGGCCGGCCCGTACAAACTCCTACCCAGGATATGGTCTTAGGCTCCTATTACTTAACGATGGAACGACCGGGGGCTTTTGGTGAAGGAAAAATATTCAAAGACTTCGATGAAGCAGTTTTAGCCTATGATTCGGGTGAAGTTCATTTACAAGCAAAGATTCAGGTTCGCCGTGATGATGGACTTTTGGAGACAACAGTCGGTCGTCTGATCTTTAATTCTGTAATCCCTAAAGAGATCGGCTACTTCAATGAAGTTGTCGGCAAAAAGGGTCTAGGTGAGATTGTGGCCAAGACCTACAGAATTGCCGGATATGAAGCAACCGCCGCACTGCTGGACGGACTGAAAAGTCAAGGATTTAAGTTCTCGACCCGTGCAGGGATGACCGTTGGTCTAATGGATATCACCGTTCCTGAAGCGAAAACGGAAATTCTCTCCAACGCCGACCAGGCCGTTGCCAAAACAGAATTGCAGTATCGCCGAGGTTTAATTACCGATGAAGAGCGTTATAATTTAGTTATTGATACTTGGGCTAAAGCGACTAAGACAGTCACCGATGCCTTGATGGAAAGCTTAAATCAGTTCAATCCTGTCTATATGATGGCAACTTCAGGAGCACGGGGTAATATTCAACAGCTCCGGCAGCTGGCCGGAATGCGGGGCCTTATGGCGGATCCATCCGGACGTACCATTGAATTGCCGATTAAGGCCAATTTCCGTGAAGGACTGACGGTTTTGGAATACTTCATCTCCTCCCACGGTGCCCGGAAAGGTCTGGCTGATACAGCTCTAAGGACGGCAGACTCGGGGTATCTGACCCGCCGTCTGGTCGATGTTTCTCAAGATGTCATTGTACGTGAAGAGGACTGCGGAACAACGACTGGTATTATTGTCGAAGATATCAAGGATGGTCCGGAAATCATTGAGTCCTTGGAAGAACGACTAGTGGGCCGTTTCGTGCTGGAAGAGTTATACCATCCTACAACAGGAAAACTCCTTGCTGCTCCGGATAAGGAAATGACGGAAGAGCAAGCTAAAGAAATCGCCTCTGTATTTGATTCGGTGGTTATTCGCTCCGTTCTGGCCTGTACTTCCCGTTATGGCGTTTGCAAGAAATGCTATGGACGAAACTTAGCTACTGGACGTCCGGTTGAAATGGGCGAAGCAGTAGGGATTATCGCGGCACAGTCTATCGGTGAACCGGGTACGCAGCTGACAATGCGGACATTCCATACCGGAGGTGTAGCCGGTGACGATATTACTCAAGGTCTTCCGCGGGTTGAAGAGCTTTTCGAAGCCCGTAAACCAAAAGGCCAAGCGATAATATCTGAAGTCAAAGGAAAAGTAGCGGTCAGTGAAGTTAAGGGACGCCGGGAAGTGGAGATCTCTACCGAATCCGATGAACATGTAACCTATACAATACCTTATGGATCACGTCTCAGAGTGCGGGACGGGCAGATGGTTGAAGCAGGGGATGAACTGACAGAAGGAAGTATTAACCCTCACGATATGCTGAAGGTAAAGGGCCTGAGAGGGGTTCAGGTTTATCTCGTAGGTGAAGTTCAGCGTGTTTATCGCCTTCAGGGGGTTGACATTAACGATAAGCATATTGAGGTCATGGTTCGTCAAATGCTTCGTAAGGTGAAAATAGATGACGCTGGGGACACAAGCCTGCTTCCGGGCGGCCTTATAGATATATTTGATTTCCAAGATGAAAACGCTACAGCGATTGCCAACGGAGGAGAACCGGCTGTTGCACATGCCGTTCTGCTGGGAATTACCAAGGCTTCTTTGGCGACAGACTCCTTCCTGTCTGCGGCTTCCTTCCAAGAAACGACTCGAGTCCTCACTGAGGCAGCCATTAAAGGAAAGGTGGATCCTCTCTTGGGACTCAAAGAGAACGTCATCATTGGAAAGCTCATTCCTGCAGGCACGGGGATGGCTCGTTACCGCAATATCAAAACCTCTGAAACAAATCTGGTTTGAAATTATTGACACCTTTGAATGCAAATGCTAAACTACTATAGTGTGTGCTAAGGAGGAAAGCATATTGTTGCTTGATGAAACCTTCAAACAGGCTAAAAATAAAACCGTTGGCTTAAAGCAGACTCAACGCGCCTTGGAAAAAGGACTTGTACGGCGCGTATATGTGGCTAAAGATGCGGAGTCCCAAGTCTTGCGCCCGATTATCGAGTGGTGCAGTACCCATGATGTTGAACATCTTGAGGTGCCTACAATGAAGGATCTTGGCAAGGCCTGCGGGATTGAAGTAGGAACAGCTGTGGCGGCTGTTTTGAAAGACTGATTTATTCACTGCTGGTTTTGGAATTGCTTGCTGGATGCTGAAGCAAGCAATTCCTTGTATATTGATTTGATCAGAAAGGAGGTAAAGACATGCCGACAATTAACCAACTCATTCGTAAAGGTCGTACTTCAGTTCAGAAAAAGTCGACAGCTCCGGCATTACAGTGGGGTTATAACTCTTTAAAACGTAAACAATTCCCGTCTGGCGGCTCCTCACAAAAGAGAGGGGTGTGCACGAGGGTTTATACTACCACTCCTAAAAAGCCTAACTCTGCGCTTCGTAAGGTTGCCCGTGTTCGTTTGACAAATCAACTCGAAGTTACTGCATATATTCCGGGTATTGGTCACAACCTTCAAGAGCACTCCGTGGTTCTTCTCCGTGGAGGTCGTGTTAAGGATCTGCCAGGCGTACGTTATCACGTAATTCGCGGCGCCCTTGATACAACGGCTGTGCAAAAACGTGCACAAGGCCGCTCGAAATACGGGGCAAAACGTCCGAAAAAAGCCTAATTTTGCTTTGAGTGCTTGAGTACGCTATAAAGGAGGGAAACTAATGCCACGTAAGGGATATATTGCGAAACGAGAAGTTCTGCCCGATCCGATTTATAAGAATCAGACGGTTACTAAGTTTATCAACCAGATTATGTTAGATGGCAAAAAGGGGACGGCTGAAGCTATTTGCTATAGTGCTTTTGATATGATTCAAGAAAAAGCCGGCAAAGATCCGCTGGAAGTCTTCAATAATGCTATGAAAAATGTAATGCCCGTTTTAGAAGTTAAGGCCCGTCGTGTCGGTGGAGCCAACTATCAAGTTCCTATCGAAGTACGTGCAGAACGACGATCGACTCTCGCTCTCCGCTGGATTGTCTCCATGGCTCGCAAGCGGGGCGAGAAAACGATGCAGGAGAAAATTGCTGCCGAGTTGCTCGATGCCGCTAATAATACCGGCGGTGCTGTCAAAAAGAAGGAAGATATGCATAAAATGGCTGAGGCTAATAAAGCTTTTGCGCATTACAAATGGTAGTTTGAGGCACACTGATTTTGACAGAAAGGGGGAATCGCAGTGGCAAGACAAAACTCGCTTGAAAATACGCGTAATATTGGGATTATGGCCCATATTGATGCTGGAAAAACGACGGTGACAGAACGTATTCTATTCTATACAGGACGCGTGCACAAAATTGGTGAAGTACATGATGGCGCAGCAACAATGGACTGGATGGTTCAGGAGCAAGAACGCGGTATCACGATTACTTCAGCAGCAACTACCTGCCAATGGAGAAATAATCGGATTAACATCATTGACACACCAGGGCACGTGGATTTCACCGTCGAAGTTGAACGTTCTCTGCGGGTACTTGATGGTGCTGTAGCAGTATTCTGTTCAGTCGGCGGAGTCGAACCGCAGTCTGAAACCGTCTGGCGTCAAGCGGACAAATACAAAGTTCCGCGTATTGCATATATTAATAAAATGGACCGGATGGGAGCCGACTTCTTCCGTGGCGTTTCTATGATCGCGGATAGATTGGGTGCTAAGCCTGTACCAATTCAAGTGCCTATTGGAGTAGAAGACAACTTTAAAGGTGTCGTGGATTTGGTAACAATGTCTGCGATCATTTACACGGATGACTTAGGAACAACCGCAGAGCATAACGCGATTCCTGAAGATTTACAGGAAATATCAAATAAATACCGCGAGAAGCTTGTTGAAGCAGTTGCAGAGACCGACGAAGAGCTCATGATGAAGTATCTCGAAGGTGAAGAATTAACGGAAGAAGAAATACGAACCGGCATACGCAAAGGAGTTATCAGCAATACCTTTATTCCGGTATTGTGCGGTTCCGCTTTTAAAAATAAAGGGGTTCAACCTCTTTTGGATGCAGTAGTAGACTATATGCCGTCTCCTTTGGATGTCCCCCCCATTAAAGGGGTTAATCCGGATACAGGCGAAGAGGATCATCGAACCGCATCCGATGAGGAACCATTCTCTGCTTTGGCCTTTAAGATCATGGCAGACCCCTTTGTCGGGAAACTGGCTTTCTTCCGCGTTTATTCCGGTGTACTGAGTGCAGGTTCCTATGTCTTTAACTCAACGAAAGGCAAGAAGGAGCGTATTGGACGTATTCTCCAAATGCACGCTAACCACCGTGAAGATATTCCTGAGGTTCGTTCGGGCGATATCGCCGCTGCAGTCGGTTTGAAAGAAACGACTACAGGAGATACTCTTTGTGACGAAAAAATACCGATTATCCTTGAAAAAATGGTCTTCCCGGAACCGGTTATTGACGTTGCTATTGAGCCGAAAACAAAAGCCGACCAGGAAAAAATGGGCGGTGCGCTTTCGCGTTTGGCTGAGGAAGACCCGACGTTCAGAATGCGTACAGATGTTGAGACAGGGCAAACAATTATTGCCGGAATGGGCGAGCTCCATCTGGAGATTATTGTTGACCGTCTGCAGCGCGAATTTAAGGTTCAATGTGATGTTGGACGTCCGCAGGTTGCTTATAAGGAAACCATCCGCAAAACAGTTAAAGCTGAAGGTAAATTTGTAAGGCAGTCCGGCGGCCGTGGACAATATGGACACTGCTGGGTTGAATTTCAACCTCTGGAACCAGGATCTGGTTTCGAATTTGTCAACAAGATCGTCGGAGGGGTTATTCCTCGCGAATACATCAACCCGATTGGTGATGGTATCGAAGAAGCCATGCAAAACGGTATCCTCGCAGGATATCCTGCTCTCGATATCAGGGCTACAGTCGTTGACGGTTCCTATCACGATGTTGACTCTTCGGAAATGGCCTTTAAGATTGCCGGTTCTATGGCTTTCAAAGCCGGTGCCCTAAAAGCTGATCCGGTAATTTTGGAACCTGTAATGAAAGTTGAAGTAACGGTTCCTGAGGAATATATGGGCGATGTTATTGGTGATATCAGCTCTCGCCGCGGACGTATTGAAGGTATGGAAGCCCGCGGAAATTCCCAGGTTGTTCGCGGTTTTGTCCCTCTTGCCGAAATGTTTGGCTATTCGACTGATTTGCGTTCAGCCACTCAAGGCCGCGGTGTTTACGTGATGCAATTTGACCATTACGAAGAAGTTCCAAAGACCATCGCTGATGGAATTATTGCTAAACGTCAAGGTTCGTAAGCGAGGTTTGAAGTCCGAGGCTGCGATTTAAGCTGATAAGTTATGATCACAACCTCGGCACCTCACTGAATTATAAATCCCTGAAATAATTTAAAGGAGTGAAAAACATGGGAAAAGCGAAATATGAACGTACAAAACCTCACGTTAACGTTGGAACCATCGGACACGTAGACCATGGTAAAACTACCACTACTGCTGCAATCACAATTGTTCTTTCTAAAGTCGGCGGTGCTATTGCTACTGCATTTGACCAAATTGACAAGGCTCCGGAAGAGCGCGAACGTGGTATTACCATTTCTACAGCTCACGTTGAGTATGAGACAGAAACTCGTCACTATGCACACGTTGACTGCCCAGGGCACGCTGACTATGTTAAGAACATGATCACCGGTGCTGCTCAAATGGATGGCGCAATCCTCGTTGTATCAGCTGCTGACGGCCCGATGCCGCAAACTCGTGAACACATCCTCTTGGCTCGCCAAGTTGGTGTTCCCAGCATTGTTGTTTGGCTTAACAAAGCTGATATGGTTGACGACGCTGAACTCTTAGAGCTTGTTGAAATGGAAATCCGTGAACTTTTAAGCTCTTATGAATTTGATGGCGACAATATCCCCATCATTCCCGGTTCCGGACTTAAAGCCCTTCAATGTGGCTGCGGTAAACGTGAGTGCGAGTGGTGCGGAAAGATCTGGAATCTCATGGATGCTGTTGATTCCTACATTCCTACTCCTGAACGCGATACCGATAAGCCTTTCTTAATGCCTGTTGAGGACGTTTTCACGATTACCGGTCGTGGTACTGTTGCTACCGGCCGTGTTGAGCGTGGTCAAGTAAAGGTTGGCGACGAAGTTGAGATCGTTGGCTTAAGCACGGCTGCTCGTAAGACAGTTGTAACCGGTGTTGAAATGTTCCGCAAACTCTTAGACCAAGCGCAAGCCGGCGATAACATTGGCGCACTTCTCCGTGGTGTTGAGCGTAAAGACATTGAACGTGGCCAAGTTTTAGCTAAAACTGGATCCATTAAGCCTCACACCAAATTTTCCGGCGAGGTTTACATCCTGAATAAAGAAGAAGGCGGACGTCATACTCCTTTCTTTAACAACTATCGTCCCCAATTCTATTTCCGTACAACGGATGTAACCGGTGTCATCAACCTTCCTGAAGGAACTGAAATGGTTATGCCTGGAGACCGTGTAACGATTGACGTTGAGCTCATCACTCCAATCGCTATGGAAGAAGGACTTCGCTTCGCTATCCGTGAAGGCGGACGTACCGTTGGTTCAGGAATCGTTGCTAAGATTTACGCCTAATTAATGCATTCAAGGCACGAGATTTAGAGAGGAAGAGATTCTTCCTCTCTAATTGTGAAGGTCAGGTAAAGGAACGTCGATTGCCGTAGTCATACTCGTCAATCAGATCTACGACATCTGACCGCTGATATCTGGAATGGCGTAAAAGGTTGCTGGGCAGGTGACTCCGCTTGTCTGGGGAATTTTTGCGCTCGACCCGTGTAACGGGAATTAAGGAGGTAAAAGAAACAATGAGTCAAAAGATTAGAATTCGCTTGAAAGCTTTCGATCACAAAACGTTAGATCAATCTGCAGAACGTATTGTAGACACAGCAAAACGTACCGGCGCTCAGGTCAGTGGCCCGATTCCGCTCCCGACGGAGAAGAATATTTACACGATTTTGCGTTCGCCCCACGTTAATAAGGACTCAAGGGAACAATTTGAGATGCGGACCCATAAGCGTCTAATCGATATCCTTGAACCAACATCAAAAACTGTGGATGCATTAATGCGTTTGGATCTGCCTGCAGGGGTAGACATTGAAATAAAGCTTTAAATAAAGCTTTAAAATCATAAGTTTTTGTAGCTTAATAAAAAAACTTATGATATAATAGGATGTGCTTGTCGCGAGAAACACCCGGTAGCGTGTAGAAAATATCGCGGTAAGATAAATAAGGTGACGCTCTCGTGCACCAGAGTATTCTGGCGCACTTCAAAGCGTCTAGGAGGTGGCATTCGTGTCAAAAGGAATTCTAGGTAAAAAAATAGGGATGACTCAAGTCTTCACCAGTGAAGGCAAAGTTATTCCGGTCACAGTCGTGGAAGCAGGTCCCTGCCCGGTAGTTCAAAAGAAAACGGTTGCCTCAGACGGATATAATGCTATCCAATTGGGCTTTTCCGTACTTCGTGAAAGCCTGGTAAACAAGCCTCGACAAGGACATTTCCAGAAGGCAAGTTTAAAGCCTATGCGCTATGTCCGTGAATTTAAAGTTAATGACATTGACAATTATGAACTCGGCCAAGAAGTCAATGTGGACCTTTTTGCAGTCGGCGACAAAGTGGATGTCGTTGGTACTTCAAGAGGTAAAGGTTTTCAAGGCATGATCAAACGCAATAGTGCCAGTCGTGGACCGATGGCTCATGGATCTAAGTATCATCGCCGTTCGGGTTCCCTTGGCGCGAAGGGTCCGGCTCGAGTGTTTAAAGGACGTGTTTTGCCAGGCCGAATGGGCGGCGAACGTGTAACTGTACAAAACTTGGAGGTCATCCGAGTTGACTTGGATAAAAATTTGATCTTGATCAAAGGGGCTGTCCCGGGAGCGAAAAAATCATTGCTCATTCTGAAGCCTTCTGTCAAGGCGAAGTAGCACTGAGAAAGGAGGAATAAGCAATGCCTAAAGTTCAAGTAGTAAATATGCAAGGCGCACCCGTTGGTGAAATTGAACTTAGTGATAATGTCTTTGGAATAGTACCAAATGTTCATGTTCTTCATTCGGCTGTAGTTTCCCAATTAGCTTCTCTTCGGCAGGGAACACAATCTGCTCTGCTGCGTGGTGAAGTACGCGGAGGCGGACGTAAACCTTGGCGTCAAAAGGGAACTGGCCGTGCGCGTTCTGGTAGCTCACGCTCCCCGGTTTGGAGAGGCGGCGGTGTTATATTCGCGCCGAAACCACGGAAATATGGATTTAAATTACCGAAGAAAGTTCGTCGTTTGGCTTTGCATTCGGCACTCTCTTCGAAGGTTATAGAGCAACAGCTCATTGTTTTGGATGATCTTAACCTCGCAGAGGTTAAGACTCGTGAAATCGTCAAGCTCCTCAAGGCTCTTCAAGTTAACAAGAAGGCCATGATTGTCACGGATGAGACTGACGAAGCAGTATTTCGTTCGGCTCGCAACATCGAGGGCGTAATCTCAATGGATGTTGCCGGAATGAATGTTGTAGACCTGCTCAATCATGATGTTCTAGTGATGACCAAGGCTGCTGTATCAAAAACAGAGGAGGTGTTTGCGTAATGCGCGACGCACGTGAGGTCCTCAAAAACCCGGTTATTTCTGAAAAATCCGTTGGTCTTGTTGAGGAAAACAAATACTCCTTCTGGGTAAATCCGGCTGCCAACAAAATCGAAATTAAAGCCGCAGTGGAAAAAATGTTCAAGGTTTCAGTGGTTGAAATTCGCACGATCAATGTTCGTGGAAAAATGAAACGGGTAGGCAAGTATGCCGGAAAGACCCCGAACCGTAAAAAAGCGATTGCTACGCTTAAAGCTGGAGATAGAATCGAAAACTTCGCAGGCCTGTAAGCAGCTTAAAGCAAAGGAGGAAAGAAACCTATGGCACTGAAGTCATTTAAACCAACGTCAGCCAGTCGACGTCAAATGACTGTTTCGACGTTTGAAGAAATCACTAGAACTGAGCCGGAACGTTCCTTGTTAAAGCCGTTGCGCAAGAAAGCCGGTCGTAATAGCGAAGGTCGTCTAAGCGTACGCCATAAAGGCGGCGGACATAAGAGAATGTACCGCGAAATTGATTTTAAGCGGAATAAAGATGGTATTCCGGCTCGGGTGGCCAGTATTGAATATGATCCTAACCGATCTGCTAATATTGCACTGCTCAATTACAGAGATGGGTTCAAAGCCTATATCCTTGCTCCCAATGGATTGGAAATCGATCAAATGATCGTATCCGGACCGGAGGCGGATATCAAGGTGGGAAATGCACTGCCGCTGCAAAATATACCGGTTGGTACTTTATTGCATAACATTGAGATGAAACCCGGCAAAGGAGCCCAAATGGTTCGAACAGCTGGAGTTTCGGCTCAATTAATGGCTAAAGAGGGCGCTTATGCCACATTACGTCTCCCTTCCGGAGAAATGCGTATGATTCGGCTCGAATGCCGTGCTACCATTGGCCAGGTTGGAAATTTAGACCATGAAAATATTAACATTGGTAAAGCCGGACGCTCGCGCTGGCTGGGAATACGCCCGACGGTCCGTGGTTCTGTTATGAACCCTTGTGATCACCCTCACGGCGGTGGAGAAGGTCGTAACTCGATCGGTCGTAACCCTGTTACACCTTGGGGAAAACCAGCTCTTGGTGCAAAGACTCGGAAGAAAAAGAATTTGTCGAATCGCTTTATTGTGAAACGGCGCAGTAAGTAGTCGAAAGGAGGCCCATGAATGAGCAGATCTGTAAAAAAAGGACCTTTCGTCGAAGCTCGTCTCCTCGCACGTGTTGACGCGATGAACGAATCCGGTGACAAGCGCGTTGTCAAGACATGGTCCAGACGCTCAACAATTTTCCCGCAAATGATTGGTTTTACTATTGCAGTTCATGATGGACGGAAACATGTCCCTATCTATATTACCGAAGATATGGTAGGGCATAAACTTGGCGAGTTCGCGCCGACTCGCACCTATAAGGGCCATGCTGGCAGTGAAAAGTCCAGCGGTCTACGATAATTCGAGAGGAGGCTAAAGACACATGCAAGCAAAAGCAGTGGCAAAATACGTACGTATCTCTCCTCGTAAGGTGCGCCAAGTTGTAAATTTGATCCGCGGCAAAAAGGTTAGTGATGCGTTCGCCATTCTACAATTTACTGCTAAGGGATCAAGTGCTGATGTTACAAAGGTGCTCAAATCAGCAGTTGCAAATGCAGAGCATAATTATGACATGGATACGGATGAACTTATCATCACTCAAATTTGTGTGGATGAAGGACCAACTTTAAAACGCATTAAGCCAAGAGCTATGGGACGTGCTGATCAAATCCGGAAACGGACCAGTCACATTACCGTGGTTGTCGGCGAGAAGAAGGAGGACTAAAACTGTGGGTCAAAAGGTTAATCCCAAAGGCCTCCGCATCGGGATAATCCGTGATTGGGAAAGCCGATGGTATGCAGATAAAAACTATGTAGAACTTCTTCACGAAGATTTAAAAATTCGTGAATTCGTAAAAAACAAGCTTAAACAAGCTGGTTGTCCCAAAGTTGAGATTGAACGTGCGGCAAGCCGTATCAAGATATCAGTCTATGCTGCTAAACCGGGGATTGTTATCGGTCGCGGTGGTGCAGAAGTTGAAAATTTGCGGAAGCAGCTCGAAGCCATGACTGGCAAGCAAGTTGCTGTTAACATTGTCGAAGTTAAAAAGCCTGAGTTGGATGCGCAATTAGTTGCCGAAAATATAGCCCAACAACTGGAAAAGCGTGTATCCTTCCGTCGTGCCATGAAACAAACGGTTGGCAGGACCATGCGCCAAGGTTCATTGGGAATTAAAATTCAATGCAGCGGTCGTCTGGCTGGAGCCGAAATTGCCCGAACAGAATGGTATCATGAAGGTAAAGTGCCCCTTCACACCTTGCGTGCTGATATTGACTACGGGTTTGCCGAAGCTAATACAACGTACGGTAAAATTGGTATCAAAGTTTGGATTTATAAAGGTGAGGTTCTTCCAGCGAAGAAGGTCGTCGCTCAGGTGGAAGGAGGAAACTAAATGTTAGTCCCAACCAGAGTGAAACATAGAAAACAGCATCGTGGTCGGCTGTCTGGTAAAGCAACTCGCGGTACCACGATTACCTTTGGTCAATACGGTCTTGTAGCCCTGGAAAGCGGCTGGATTACCAATCGTCAGATTGAAGCTGCACGTATTGCTATGACTCGATATATTAAACGGGGCGGTCAAGTATGGATAAAGATTTTCCCGGATAAGCCAATTACGGCTAAACCTGCTGAAACTCGTATGGGTAGTGGTAAAGGTTCCCCGGAATATTGGGTAGCCGTTGTTAAACCAGGTCGTGTCATGTTTGAACTCGACGGTGTTGCTGAGGACGTGGCTCGCGAAGCTCTTCGTTTAGCAATGCATAAACTCCCGATCAAATGTAAGATCGCTTCCCGTGCAGATTTACTAGGAGGTGACGCAAATGAAAACTAAGGATTTCCGTGATCTGACAGATGATGAAGTCGTTAAGCAGATTGACGATTACAAAACCGAACTGTTTAATTTGCGTTTCCAATTGGCAACGGGACAACTTGATAACCCGATGCGAATCCGTGAAATCCGCAAAGGAATTGCTCGTGGCAAGACGATTTTGCGCGAACGTGAATTAAAGATTGAACGTTCTTAAGTTGAGAAAGGAGGCTTTTTAGCGTGGAAAGAGCCCAGCGTAAAGTTCGGATCGGCAAAGTAGTCAGCGATAAGATGGATAAAACCATTGTTGTCTCTGTAGAAATTACTGAAAGCCACCCTCTATATAAAAAGACATTTACTCGCACGAAGAAATTTAAGGCTCATGACGAGAATAATGAAGCTCATATCGGCGACACTGTTACAATCATGGAAACTCGCCGTTTAAGCAAGGATAAATGCTGGCGCATGGTTAAAGTTCTGGAAAGGGCTATTGCGCTCTAATTTACTGATATTTAGTTCGGAAGGGGGTCAAAGGGAATGATCCAGGTACAAACCAGGCTTCGGGTTGGAGACAACTCTGGTGCAAAAGAATTGATGTGTATTCGGGTGCTCGGGGGCTCAATGCGTCGGTATGCATCAATTGGAGATATTATTGTAGCTTCTGTTAAAGAGGCAACGCCAGGGGGCGTTGTTAAAAAGGGTGACGTTGTTAAGGCTGTCGTTGTCCGCACAAAGAAAGAAATTCGGCGTACAGACGGTTCATATATCCGTTTTAGCGAGAATGCTGCCGTCATTATCAGAGATGACAAGAGTCCTCGTGGAACACGTATTTTTGGACCTGTTGCACGTGAACTGCGTGATAATTATATGAAAATTATTTCCCTGGCACCGGAAGTTATCTAAGACCCCATGATAGATGGAGGTGAAGAAAGTGACTGCTACTAAGCATAAAGTACAACCGAATAAACTACACGTTAAAAAAGGCGATTATGTCATGGTCATCAGCGGTAAAGATGCTGGTAAAAAAGGTAATGTAATCGAAGTATTCCCGAAAAAGGGCCGTGTTGTCGTAGAAAAGGCTAATATTGTTAAACGTCACACGAAACCCTCTCAAGCAATGCCTCAAGGCGGCATTATTTCCAAGGAAGCTCCGATGGCCAGTTCTAACGTTATGCTATATTGCCAAGAGTGTAATTCCGTGACTCGTGTAAGCTTCAAGTTGACGGATAACGGAAAAGTTCGCGTCTGCAAACATTGCGGAGTGAATCTTCCAGATAAACACTAATCGCGAAAGGAGGGACCCCAGTGGCTCGTCTAAGAGACAGATACATTAGTGAAATAGCTCCTGCGCTGCAGCAGAAGTTTGCTTATAAAAATGTTATGCAAATCCCTAAACTTGAAAAGATTGTGGTCAACATGGGTGTGGGAGAAGCTGTTCAAAACTCCAAAGCGATTGATTCTGCTGTAGGAGATCTTATGATTATCACAGGGCAAAAACCCATTGTGACCAGAGCTAAAAAATCAATTGCAGCTTTTAAACTTCGTGAAGGTATGCCCATCGGATGCAAGGTAACTCTTCGCGGTGAAAGAATGTATGAATTTATGGATCGCCTCTTAAGTGTAGCATTACCCCGCGTTCGTGATTTCCGCGGAATCTCAGGTAAGGCGTTTGACGGACGAGGAAACTACACTTTAGGGATCAAGGAGCAATTGATTTTCCCAGAAATTGAGTATGACAAGATCGATAAGCTCCGCGGCATGGATGTAGTTTTCGTAACGACGGCAAAGACCGATGAAGAAGCGCGTGAGTTGCTTCGCGGATTCGGAATGCCGTATCGTGATTAAAGAAAGGGAGGTTCAAGAGCGTGGCTAAAACATCGATGGTTGTCCGCCAAAATCGCGGGCAAAAGTTCGCCGTACGTTCGCATAACCGTTGTAAGCTTTGTGGACGTCCCCATGCTTATATTCGGAAGTTTGGTATATGCCGGGTTTGCTTCCGGGAGTTGGCTCACAAAGGTGAACTTCCTGGGGTCACGAAGGCCAGTTGGTAATACTATTGTAAGGAAGGGGGACGACTGAAGTGTCAATGTCAGATCCGATTGCAGATTTTCTAACACGTATCCGCAACGCTGGGATGGTTTATCACGATAAGGTTGAGGTACCATCATCACGGATTAAACGGGAACTTGCGGAGTTGCTTAAAGCCGAAGGCTACATTAAAGACGTAGAGTATATTGCGGACGACAAACAAGGTGTTATCCGGATGTATTTGAAATATGGTCCCAATCGTGAACGCGTTATTACTGGGCTTAAGCGAATAAGCCGTCCAGGATTGCGTGTCTATGCGAAAAAGGATGAAATTCCCAAAGTCCTCGGAGGCCTCGGAGTTGCCATTATTTCAACTTCAAAGGGGATTATGACGGATAGGAAAGCCCGTAAAGAGGGTCTTGGAGGAGAAGTAATCTCCTATATTTGGTAATTATCGCAATGGGAGGTGCAGTGAATGTCCAGAATTGGTAAGCGTCCCATTGGAATCCCCAATGGCGTCGACATCAAAATAGAGGATAACTTGGTCACTGTGAAGGGTCCTAAAGGCACCCTGAGCAGACAAATTCATTCGTTAATGACGGTCACAGTAGAAAATTCACAGGTCACTGTCACTCGAGCCGATGATGAACCTTTGAGCCGATCCTTACATGGGTTGTCTCGCACTTTGATTGCCAATATGGTAGAAGGTGTGACAAACGGGTTCACAAAAGGACTTGATATGGTTGGGGTTGGATACCGTGCAGCCAAGCAAGGTAACAAGCTTGTTTTAACGGTCGGTAAATCCCACCCTGTGGAATTAGTACCTTTTGAAGGTATTGATTTCGAAGTTCCAGCTCCCAATAAGATCCTAATTAAAGGAATGGATAAGGAGCTTGTCGGAGCTTTTGCGGCTGTTGTCCGCTCAGAACGACTGCCTGAGCCCTATAAAGGCAAAGGAATTAAGTATGAAACTGAAGTTGTTCGTCGTAAAGTTGGTAAGACCGGCGGTAAAAAGGGCGGCGCTAAGAAATAATCCAAAATAGCAAGGGCCAAATCTCTTGCAGTTCTGAAAGGAGTGTGTACCCTTTGATTAAGCGCATTGATCGAAAGGCTCTTCGCATCAAAAAGCATAAGAGTATCCGCAAAGCAATAACCGGCGTCGCAGATCGTCCGCGTTTGGCTGTATTTCGAAGCTTGAATCATATCTACGCTCAAGTGATCAATGATGAGCTTGGTGTGACACTGGCAGCTGCTTCTTCCCTTGATCCGGAATTTAAAGCAGCAAACCTGTCCGGTGGAAATACTTCTGGGGCTCAAAAAGTCGGCGAGATGATCGCAAAAAAAGCTCTTGAAAAAGGGATTACGCAGGTTGTTTTCGATCGTGGAGGCAATCTCTATCATGGCCGAATCTCTGCATTAGCAGAATCAGCACGTGAAGCTGGACTCAGCTTTTAAGCTAGGGTAAAGGAGGGAAAAATCAAATTGGCGAAATTCGAAGCAAACAAGTCGGAGTTGAATGAGAGGGTTGTTCATATAGCCCGGGTTGCTAAAGTTGTAAAGGGCGGACGCCGTTTTAGTTTCAGTGCCCTCGTTGTTGTTGGTGATGGTCATGGACGTGTAGGAGCAGGATTAGGCAAAGCTAGTGAAGTTCCTGAGGCTATCCGCAAGGGAGTCGAAGATGCGAAGAAGAACCTTCTTTCCATTCCTATGCATGGTTCGACCATTACCCATCCTATTTTGGGAATATTCGGCGCGGGACAAGTTTTGTTAAAGCCAGCTTCCAAAGGAACTGGTGTTATTGCAGGAGGCGCAGTTCGTGCGGTTCTTGAAGCCGCAGGCGTGCATGATATCTTAGCAAAGTCTTTGGGTTCGGCAAACGCGCATAATATGGTCAATGCGACAATGGCTGCGTTAAAATCTCTTAAGCGTCCAGATGAGATTGCCAAACTCCGAGGTAAAAACGTAGAAGAAATTCTAGGTTAAGGAGGGTTGGTCATGAAAATTAAAGTGACGCTGACGAAGAGTCCGATTGGTTATTCAAAGGCGCAGCATAAAGTTTTGCAAGCACTTGGCCTGGGAAAAGTTGGCTCAAGTGCTGTTCATGAAGACTCCCCAAGCATTTTAGGGATGATTCATAAATGTATGCATTTAGTAACAGTCGAACAAGTTCAATAGAAGGAGGTGTGGGCGAGTATGAAACTGCATGATCTTAAGCCTGCTGAAGGATCGACTCATGCCCCGAAACGTCTCGGGCGTGGAATAGGATCGGGTAACGGCAAAACAGCCGGCAAAGGGCATAAAGGACAAAATGCCCGTGCAGGCGGAGGTGTCCGTCCTGGTTTTGAAGGCGGACAAAATCCACTTTACCGCAGAATGCCGAAACGTGGCTTTAAAAATATTTCCAGAAAAGAAATTGTTGCTCTGAATGTTCGTGATCTAGAACGTTTTGAGAACGGGACAGTAATCACTCTTGAAAGCCTCTTAGAGAGCGGTCTTATTAAGGCTGTAAAAGATGGTGTCAAGATTTTAGCAACGGGGGAATTAACCAAAGCTCTGACCGTCAAGATTGACAAAGTCAGTCCTGCCGCGGCAGAAAAGATAGTTGCAGCTGGTGGCAAAGTAGAGGTGGAGTAGGATGATTTTCGATTCCCTGAAGAATGCGTGGAATGTAGCGGATCTCAGGAAGAAAATCGGTTACACTCTTCTTATGTTCCTGATCTTCCGTATCGGAGCACATATTCCCATTCCGTATGTTAATCATGAAGTTTTAAAGAATATGCTTGGAACCGGGGGCATGTTCGATTTTATGGACACGCTCTCAGGGGGTTCCTTCAAACGACTAACAGTATTTGCTTTAAGCATTACTCCTTATGTTACAGCTTCTATCATTTTACAGTTGCTGACGATAGTAATCCCATCTTTAGAAAGACTCTCTAAAGAAGGCGATTATGGCCACAAAAAGATTACCCAATATACACGATATTGTACCGTTGCTTTGGGTTTTATTCAGGCCTTTGGTCTTACCTTTGGGATTCGCAGCGCCTTAATGGTTCCCAGCTCCTCTTGGAAGTGGGCAATTTACATTTTGGTGGCTCTCGTCTTAACTGCAGGTACAGCATTTTTGATGTGGGTTGGTGAAGCGATAACAGAAAACGGTGTCGGAAATGGTATCTCGCTGATTATTTTTGCAGGTATTGTTTCGCGTGTACCTGATGCTCTAAAATACTTGTATAGTTTGTTTACGGTCAATGAGATCAACATCTTTTCGCTTCTTGGACTGGCAGTCATTGTGGTATTTATTATTGCAGGAGTAGTCTATGTTCAGGAAGGAACTCGACGAGTGTCGGTTCAATATGCGAAACGAGTAGTTGGTCGCCGGGTCTATGGAGGACAAAGCAGTCACATCCCCTTGAAGGTTAATCAAGCCGGTGTTATTCCGGTTATCTTCGCGATTTCTTTGCTCGCGTTTCCGCAGACGATTGCAACATGGATGCCAACTTCTGGATTTGCGAGATTTGTCAACACTTGGTTCAGCATGAATGGCTCGGTTCAGTCCATTCCATATTTGCTGGTCTACGCAGTGCTCATAATATTCTTTACTTACTTCTACACGGCTGTTACCTTTAATCCAGTGGATGTAGCAGACAACTTGAAGAAGTATGGAGGATTTATCCCTGGCCTTCGTCCTGGGCGTCCTACGGCTGAATATCTGTCTAAGATTCTTAGCCGCATCACGCTGGCAGGCGGCATATTCCTTGCATTGATAGCAATTCTACCGACAATAGTCATGGGACTGACGGGTCTTAAAAACATCTATTTTGGTGGTACTTCCCTTTTGATCGTAGTTGGGGTTGCGCTTGAAACGATGAAACAGATCGAATCCCAGCTTATGTCAAGGCATTATCAAGGGTTTATGAAGTAAAGGAGGAATAGAGATGAAAATTATATTAATGGGCGGTCCAGGAGCAGGTAAAGGTACTCAAGCAGCTCCACTGGTGGAAAAATTTCATTTCCCTCATATCTCCACAGGTGATATGTTCCGTGCTGCAATTAAAGAAGGAACAGCTTTGGGTTTAAAAGCTAAGTCTTATATGGATGCCGGCGGATTGGTTCCAGATGAAGTTACCATTGGAATTGTGGCTGAACGATTAGCACAGCCGGATTGTGCTGAAGGGTTCCTTCTTGATGGGTTCCCGCGTACACTGGCTCAAGGGAATGCTTTAAATGAGATCTTGGATCGTCTTGGCATGAAGCTTGATGGCGTCATAAATATCGAAGTAGCCGAGGATGTCTTAATTCCGCGTCTAACCGGCCGCCGCGTCTGCCGCAAATGCGGGGCTTCGTATCATATGGTTTTCAATCCTCCCCAACAGGAAGGTGTCTGTGGTCAGTGCGGCGGAGAGCTTTATCAACGCTCCGACGACACTGTGGAAACTGCCAAGAATCGCTTAAACGTTTATAATCAACAGACAGAACCCTTGATTAATTTCTATCAACAACAAGGACTGCTGAAACGCATCAATGGCGATCAGCCAATTGATAAGGTCTTTGCGGATATTCTCAAGGCCTTGGGCTAATTAACCATGATAGAGCTTAAAAATGCAAGCCAGTTTAAGAGGATGCGTAAGGCAGGAAAAATTGTGGCAGATACCCTCGCATTAATGCGGGAGGTCGCAAGGCCTGGGATTACAACCCTCGAACTGGATCGCAAGGCAGAGGAATATATTCGTGCTCAAGGTGCAATTCCTGCATTTAAAGGTTACAATGGGTTTCCGGCGACTCTCTGTACATCCGTTAATGAACAGGTTGTTCATGGAATACCAAGTTTAAGGAGTTTAGAATCTGGAGATATTATCAGTATTGATTGCGGAGCGGTCATTGATGGATATTTCGGAGATGCTGCTGTAACTCTGGCAATTGGAGATGTTGATGAAAATCTCTTAAAACTCTTGAAGGTAACTGAAGAATCATTAATGTTCGGTATTGCTCAGGCGAAAGTTGGAAATCGACTTTATGATATATCACACGCAGTTCAAAAGCATGTAGAAGACAACGGCTTTTCGGTTGTGCGTGATTATGTCGGGCACGGAATTGGCCGAGCCATGCACGAGGATCCGCAGATCCCTAATTTTGGCAAGCCTGGCCGGGGGCCACGACTCGAGGTAGGTATGGCCTTGGCTATTGAGCCCATGGTAAACATGGGGACGTATGAAGTGCTGACGCTGAAGGATCACTGGACTGTGGTCACGAAAGATAAGAAGCCGTCGTCTCATTTCGAGCACACAGTCGCAATTACGGAAAATGGCTTGGAAATTCTGACTCGAAGTTAGGTCTATACCGTAGGATTGTCAGAGGAGGGGAATTTAAGTATGTCTAAAGAAGACGTTATTGAAGTAGAAGGTAAAGTATTAGAGCCATTGCCAAATGCCATGTTTTCCGTTGAATTACCCAACGGACACAAAGTATTGGCCCATGTCTCTGGTAAAATACGCATGAATTTTATTAGGATTCTTCCTGGTGATCGGGTGACGGTGGAACTTTCTCCCTATGACCTGTCACGGGGCAGAATCACTTATAGGTTTAAGTAAGTCAAGGGAGGGATTACGGTGAAAGTAAAGCCTTCTGTTAAAACCATCTGCGAAAAATGTAAAATTATTCGCAGACATGGCAAGATCATGGTCATTTGCGAAAACCCAAAGCACAAACAACGCCAAGGGTAAACAGTTTCGGTTGCGCGGCTGATTGGAGATTTTCTCTAATGCACCGATTTTTATAATGGTAAGAGCTGAAAACAATGGAGGTGTAAATTTTAGATGGCACGTATCGCTGGGGTTGATTTACCGCGCGAGAAACGTATAGAAGTTGCCTTGACCTATATTTATGGCATTGGGCTTCCGACTTCACATAAGATTCTCGCCAAAACAGGTGTGAGTCCAGATGTCCGAGTGCGTGACTTGTCAGAAGACGAAGTCGGCAAGCTTCGGGAAGTTATTGATAAAGAGTTTAAAATTGAAGGCGATTTGCGTCGCGAAGTTTCCCTCAATATCAAGCGTCTGATGGAAATTGGTTGCTATCGTGGTTTGCGTCATCGTCGGGGACTTCCCGTAAGAGGACAACGCACGAAAACCAATGCTCGTACTCGCAAGGGTCCGGCTAAAACTGTTGGAGCAAAACGTAAGAAGTAATAAGGAGGGATAACCGAGATGGCACGTAAAGTTGTCCGGACAAAGCGCCGGGAACGTAAGAATATTGACAGTGGAATTGCCCATATCAAGTCCACCTTCAACAATACCATGGTGACCATTACGGATACCAGCGGGAACGCACTCTCCTGGTCAAGTGCGGGTTCCTTAGGGTTTAAAGGTTCACGTAAAAGCACACCATTTGCAGCACAAATGGCTGCTGAGACTTGTGCAAAGGTTGCAATGGAACATGGTTTGAAAGATGTTGAATGTTATGTAAAAGGTCCTGGAGCAGGACGTGAGGCTGCCATTCGTGCTCTGCAAGCTGCAGGGTTAGAAGTTAATTTGATTAAAGATGTGACGCCGATTCCACATAATGGTTGTCGGCCACCAAAACGCAGAAGGGTATAGGAGGTGTGTAATCATGGCTAGATATACTGGACCAGTTTGTCGCTTATGTCGGCGTGAAGGTATGAAGTTGTTCCTTAAAGGGGAACGTTGCTATACTGGAAAATGTGCTATTGACCGTCGTGCTTACGCCCCCGGACAACACGGTCAGGCTCGTGGCAAGAAGCCTACTGAGTATGGTCTTCAGTTGCGTGAAAAACAAAAAGCCCGTCGTTTATATGGTGTCATGGAAAAACAATTCCAACACTATTTTGATGAGGCAGCTCGCCGTAAAGGAGTTACCGGTGAGAACTTATTAGTCTTGTTAGAACGACGCTTAGATAATGTCGTATTCCACTTGGGTTTTGCTTCATCCCGTCCGGAAGCCCGTCAACTCGTGTGTCATGGTCATTTTACCGTGAATGGTAAACGAGTCGATATACCTTCCTATTCAGTACGTGTTGGTGAAGTTGTTGCTGTCAAAGAAGGCAGTAAGAGTTCACCCAGAGTGAAACAACTTCTGGAAAACTTGGGATCACGTTCTGTACCGGGATGGTTAAACCTGGATGCAAATGCAGCTACAGGAACCGTTGTTGCGCTTCCTACTCGTGAAGATATTCAACTGCCAATTCAAGAACACCTCATCGTGGAGAAATACTCCCGTTAATGTTGACGTTCTGCCCTTTTGGGTCGGATGGTTTGTATATCAAGTTCTCGAGAAAGAAGGTGCATTCCGATGTTAGAAATCGAGAAGCCCAGAATCGAGTGTGTCGAGCGTTCTGAAGATGACTCCTATGCAAAATTTGTAGTTGAGCCTTTGGAAAGGGGTTACGGGATCACCTTAGGAAACTCACTAAGACGGATCCTGTTATCCTCTCTTGAAGGGTCAGCGGTTACATCAGTCAAAATTGAAGGGGTACTCCATGAGTTTTCCACGATTCCGGGTGTCTTAGAAGATGTCACTGACATCATTCTTAATTTAAAGTCCTTAGCCTTAAAAGGCTATACTGACGAACCCAGAGTCATTCGTTTAGAATCCCAACATGAAGGGATTGTGACGGCGGGAGATATCATAACCGACCCAGATATTGAGATTCTAAACCGTGACTTAAAAATTGCTACTTTAGACCATGATGGCCGATTATTTATGGAAATGACTGTAGAACGCGGACGTGGTTACGTTTCTGCAGACCGAAATAAAAAGCCTGATCAAGTTATAGGAGTTATCCCTATTGACTCTATCTTTGCTCCTATTTACAAGGTTAACTATACCGTAGAGGACACTCGGGTAGGGCAAACTACGGATTATGACAAGTTAACCCTTGAAGTTTGGTCTAATGGCAGTATTTCTCCAGAAGAGGCTACAAGTTCGGCTGCAAAAATTTTGAGCGACCATCTGCGCCTCTTTATGGGACTTACAGATAAACTCAATAATGTTGAAATCATGGTAGAAAAAGAAGAAGAAGCCAAAGATAAAATCCTCGAGATGACGATTGAGGAATTGGATCTGTCTGTCCGTTCCTACAATTGCCTGAAACGTGCAGGAATTAACTCCGTTGAAGAGTTGACTCAGAAAACGGAGGAGGACATGATTAAAGTACGTAACCTTGGTCGTAAGTCTTTAGAAGAAGTGGAATTCAAGCTTAAAGACTTAGGTTTATCGTTCCGCCCGTCTGAGGACTAATTCGGTGCAAAAGGAGGGAATGTAATGGCTTACCGCAAGTTGGGAAGAAACTCGGGTCATCGCGGAGCAATGTTACGCAACATTGTCACTTCCCTATTACGACACGAACGTATTGAAACGACCGAAGCACGCGCCAAGGAACTTAGTTCAATTGCTGAAAAGATGATTACGCTTGGAAAGCAAGGCGATCTGGCAGCACGTCGCTTAACGATGTCTTATCTGATGGATGAGGATGTTGTTAAAAAGTTATTTGATACCATTGCGCCAAAGTATGCTGACCGTCAGGGAGGCTATACTCGTATTATGAAACTCGGCATGCGCCGGGGAGATGCTGCGTCATTGGTTATCGTTGAACTCGTCTAGAAGCGAGTTGCTAAAGGCCGGGTTGCTTACAGGTTAAGCGCCCGGCCTTTGTTAACTTTAGGGAGTGGTATCTTGTACTCACCGAAGGTTCTCGAACTTCAAAACGTGTGCTATGGTAACATCCTCAAAGGAGTTACCATGAACTGGCGGCAAGGAGAAATCCTTGCCCTGATGGGTTTGAACGGTGCCGGTAAATCGACTTTAGCTCGTTTGCTTGCTGGTCTAATTGCACCCAATAAAGGTGAGATCCGCTTACGGCAAAATGAAATTTTTCTTCCCTGGGAGAGTGTTGAACGATGGCGGGAGATAGGTTTTATAGGCCAACATCCACGGCGTCAGACAATCGGGGCAACAGTTGCTGAAGAGTTGGGTTTCGGATTAATTAACCTCGGAATGGATCAAGAAACTGTGCGTAATCATGTGTCCCAATTGACAAATGAGATTGGTCTGCAGGGGAAAGAGAATCAATCTCCCGCGACACTATCCGGTGGACAACGCCAAAGACTTGTCACAGCAGCGATTTTAGCTCTTCAACCATCCTTTTTAATCCTGGATGAAGCGTTAAGCATGCTTGATGCCAAAGCTCAAGAGAGGATTTTAGAGATCCTAAGACAAGCACGGTCTACGACAGGACAGCTATGGATTACCCACGATTCGGAACTGGCCCGTCAGGCAGACAGATTGCTTGTCCTTGATGATGGATTTCTTGTCGATTGGGGCAACCCCAGAGATGCCTTTAAGAACCATTATGCTGAGCTCTCAATGTTTGAAACGAAGCTGCAAAGTCAAGGATCTTTAGAGTTGAAAGCCAGACCAGTGAAAGAGGATCAAAATCCGATTTTAGTATGGGAAGAGGCAGATTTTATTTCACGTCTGAAGATTGATAGGGCCATAAGGCCTGGTGAATTTTTGGCAATTGTGGGACCTTCGGGAGCTGGTAAAACAACAATTTTAGAAAGCGTTTATGGCTTTACCCTGCCGTCAAAAGGGCGATTATCGGTTAACGGGAAAGTAATGAACAAGCATAATATCAGCGATTTGCGGCGAAAAATGGGCTTCGTTCTGCAAGAGGCGGGAGAATATCTTATCGGCCGCAGTGTTTCCGGAGAAATATTTTACGGCCAGCAAAAGTCTGCTCCAAAATCTCTCAGCCCAGAGCAGGAATTGTATTTGAACCGCTATGGAATCCCTGCTCATCTGGCAAGGGTTGCTCCTGAAAGGCTAAGCGGCGGCGAGCGGCAAAAAGCAGCGTTGGCAGCCGCTATGAGGACCTTACCGGAGATTCTGCTTTTGGATGAACCATTGCTCGGCCTGGATGCAAAGAGCAGGGAGAGTATACAGAGGCTAATTTTCTCTCTCCAGGACATTACAATTCTATTCGTAACCCATGATCTTAGAGACGTGTTGGGGGCGGCAGACCGGATTTGGCTCGTCGAGAACGGCGAAGTCGTGCTTGATTGTCTCGCCGAGGAGTGGAGCAGCTATCAGGACAAATTCATCCGCTCTGGGGTGCGTTGTTAAGAGGAGGAGAGGCGATGAATTCTCATGAACTCTATTGGTTCAGCGATAGTGTTCTCCATCGGCTGGACCCAAGGCTAAAGGTGGGCGGATTAGCGATTTTGTCACTCCTCCTGACGCTGACTCGTTGGCAGGGGTTATTTCTGACGTCATTGGCATTAATGGGGCTGGTGATCATAAGCAATACGCCTTTGAGGTTATTTCGGGGGATGACTTTTGTTCTCCTATGGTTAGGATTATTTTATGGTTTCGCTTCGGGGTGGGTCTGGGGTCAATCAGCTTCCTTCTGGCAGGGGCACTGGTCGAAGGTTGGTTTATTGCAGGCTGTTTTAATGCTTTGGCGTATAACCTTAATTTTTGGTTTGACCAGGCTTTTTGCGGCAGTAACACTTCCCATGGAACAAGGCCTGGGAATTGTTTATTATTTCGCACCCCTGACTCGACTTTCAACTAAAGCAGCAGAATTTGCTCTTTTGCTGACTCTGACCCTGCGTTTTATTCCGCTCCTGGGTGAAGAAGCTGTGTTAATCTGGAAGGCGAGAATGATAAAGGGAAATTGGCCAACCACATGGCTGCGGCGCTCATGGGAGATATGCCAGCTTGTAGTTCCCATAATTCTTATTAGTTTAAAGCGAGCAGAAGAACTTGGGGAAACTATGTTAGCCCGCGGATATGGTTCAGGCAGCTTTAGAACATTCTTAATTCATGAAAGAACCGCTCTGGACCGTTGGGGCGGAATTGCTGTTGGACTATGGGGATTGCTGCTGTTAATCTGGCACTAAAACGGGACTTCGTGGAGGTTGGTGGCATACGATGCGAAACATACGGCTCAAGGTAGCCTATGACGGTACAAATTATCATGGTTTTCAGCGCCAGATCGAAACAGCCGGTCCTACGATCCAAGGAACCTTAGAAGACGTATGGAAACGACTGGTGGATGAAAAGGTAACTCTAGCTATGGCTGGACGGACTGACGCCGGTGTTCATGCCTCCGGCCAAATTGTTAATTTTGAAACAGTAGCAAGAATACCGGAAGATAAAATCCCTAAGGCTTTTAATAGTTTGCTCCCTAAGGATATACGCATTCTTCTGGCAGAGAACGTCCCTTTCGATTTTAATGCACGCTGGTCTGCTGTGTGGAAGCGCTATGATTACCAGATCGATAATCGGCGGATACCGGATGTCTTTAAACGGTTCTATTCCTGGCACATTCCCGTACCTCTTAATATTTCCGACATGCAAGCGGCTGCAAACTTCCTGGAAGGAAGGCATAATTTTAAAACTTTCGCTGCCGCCGGAGGTGACAGCAAAACCTTTGAAAGAATGCTTTATCGCTGTCAGGTACGGTTTGATCAAGATTTGATCCGTGTAACCTGTGTTGGAGATGGATTTTTATATCATATGGTACGGATTATTGTTGGCACACTCGTTGATGTGGGAAGAGGGCGAATTGTCCCGGAAGAGATACCGGATATTATTATGAGTCAGGAGCGGAGACGTGCCCGCTTGATTGCTCCCGCTCATGGCTTGTCTCTGATGCATGTGAATTACACGGAGGAAAGCCCTTTTGAAGTATTTCCCGATCTTAAANGCTTGATTGCTCCCGCTCATGGCTTGTCTCTGATGCATGTGAATTACACGGAGGAAAGCCCTTTTGAAGTATTTCCCGATCTTAAATCTAAGTGAGCTCGTTCAGCTAAAGCTGAACAAATTGAACTTGACAAGGAATTGACTTGACAAGAAAAGAAAATCTAAATAAAATAGCATTATGAGTTTTTATGTCATGGTTGTGATTGAGCCCCATAACTTTGGCATATCACGAGCATGATTGAGCCCCATGAGCGTGAAACAAAACGGAAAACTGATAATTTTTGGAGGGAAAGTCATGACTACGTTTTTTGCGAAGGCGCAGGACCAAGAGCGCAAATGGTATATCATTGACGCTGCAGGTATCCCTTTGGGCCGTGTTGCCACAGAAGCAGCACGTATCCTAAGAGGTAAACATAAACCAACTTTTACCCCGAATGTCGATACAGGGGATCACGTTATTATTATTAATGCAGAAAAGTTATTACTCACGGGTAATAAACTCAATGCTAAACTTTATCGTCGTCACTCCGGCTATCCTGGCGGATTGAAAGAGATCCCTTACAAGAAGCTGATGAAAATAATGCCTGAACGTGCGATGGAACATGCTGTTAAGGGAATGCTTCCTCATAACAAGTTGGGCGCTCAAATGTACACTAAGTTAAAAGTGTATAAGGGAGAATCACACCCTCATCAAGCTCAACAACCTGAAGTTTGGACAATACAGTAGGTATAGGAAGGAGGAAGAATAACTATGGCAACTCAATTACAATATGCGGCAACAGGCCGCCGCAAGAACGCTATTGCTCGCGTTCGTCTTATTCCCGGTGAAGGGAAATTTACGATCAATAAACGTGAATTATCGGAGTACTTCGGTAAGAAAACTTTAGAAATGATTGTTCAGCAACCTTTTAATATAACGGATACTCTTGCTAAATATGATGTTATCGCCCTTGCCCACGGTGGCGGAACTACCGGTCAAGCTGGTGCAATTCGTCTCGGAATAGCCCGCGCTTTATTGAAGGCTGATGCAAGTCTTCGTCCAAGCTTGAAACGCGCCGGTTTCCTGACTCGTGATCCACGAATGAAGGAACGTCGTAAATACGGCTTGAAGAAAGCCCGTAAGGCTCCACAATTCTCTAAACGTTAATCATCAGAATCCCTCAGGCCTTCTTGGTTTGGGGGGTTTTGTCTTTTTACTCGAAAGTAACCTGCACAACGCATATTTTTCTCCCTCTCCCCATATTGTAGTGACGGAATAGATGGGGAGGGTGAAAAAATGAAAACAATCCGGGTAGTTGCTTTTAAGCCTCGAAAAGTGATAATCACAGGCAGCATTCTAATGGTTTGTCTAATTCTTGCTGTGACTTGGAAATTAGAAGGCACAAATCAAAAAATTTGGAGCTGGACGCTTGGTCATCGGGTGGTTGTTATTGACGCAGGTCATGGCGGAGTTGATCCCGGAGCCGTAGGAAAGAACAAAGTCTTAGAAAAGGATATTACCTTAGCGGTAGCGAAACGTCTGCAAGCTCATATTCAGCAAAGCGGCGCAAAAACAATTATGGTTCGTGAAGAAGATAAAGATTTAGGAACATCCCAAGGACTTTTAAAACGGAAACGAGAAGATTTAGCTCAACGAATTCAATTGGCACTGGAAGCTCAAGCCAATGTATTTATTAGTATTCATGCTAATAGTTTTCCCAATGAAAAATTGACTGGAGCCCAAACGTTTTATAATGCAGATTCAGCGGAAGGAAAGTTTTTAGCGCAAGCTATTCAAGAAAAATTGAATCTTATGACGAAGGGCAAACGGGTTATTAAGGCTAATAAGGATATCTATATTCTCAAAAAAGCACATCAGGCAGCTGTCACCGTTGAAGTCGGTTTCTTATCGAACCCTGCAGAAGAGCAATTATTAACGACTCCGGAGTATCAGGAGACATTGGCTGTCGCAATTTATCAAGGTTTAAACGAGTATTTTAGTAAACAAACAGCAACTCAGAATTGAATCGAGACTTGGCCATCGGTCCACTCGTTCAGTTTAAACTGAACAACGTGACTTCGCTAAAGAAGTCGAGGAAGAAACAGAATATTCGTTGCGCCGAAAATGAATTGTAGGTAAAATAGTATTAGAAACGAAAACGCGGCGGCCTTGAATTAAGAAGCAAGGTTTTACAGAATACTTTTTGAATATGTATGCAGTAAACCTTAGAGATTTATGGGAGATATCAGGGGACTGAAAAAATAAGCAGAGAGATGGGATGTGCATGGATGCCATAAAGGCTTTTTATCGAGATCAGGCACAGCATCTGCACAAAGAAGTGTGGGAAATTGCTCGTCAGATCGGTGAGCACCCGGAACTCGGATATAAAGAATACTTTGCTTCTGAGGTGTTAAGTAATTTTCTTAAAAAGCATAAGTTTGAGGTGAAGAAAGGAGTTGCGGGAGTAGAAACTGCTTTTTTGGCTTGTTTCAAAAGCAATATTCCCGGACCTAAGATTGCCTTTCTGGCCGAGTATGATGCTTTGCCCGGAGTTGGCCACGGCTGTGGACATAATTTGATTGGTGCCGCCAGTGCAGGAGCGGCTGTGGTATTAAGCAAAAGTTTGGAACTCCCCGGGGAAATTATTGTGGTTGGCAGTCCGGCTGAAGAAACCAGCGGAGCGAAAGTGACGCTCGTCGAAGAAGGAATGTTCAATGGTGTCGATGCCGCAATAATGTTTCATCCCGGAAGTCAAAATGTTCCTGTGATTTCCAGCCTGGCTTTGGATGCTTTGGAGTTTACCTTTCATGGCAGGGCTGCTCATGCGGTTGCGGCCTCTTATTTTGGAATAAATGCCCTCGATGCAGTGATAAATTTCTTTGTGGGGATAAATTCTCTCAAAAAGCAAATTCCCCAGGACATGAAGATTAATGGAGTTATTACTGAAGGAGGCACGGTTCCGAATATTATTCCGGATCGCGCCGTTGCTCGCTTTTACCTCCGGGCGCGGAAGAGAAAAGAACTTGATGAATTGCGAGAGCAAGTAATTCGCTGCGCCGAGGGGGCAGCAGCGATGGTTTCAGCCAAAATGACTTGGCAGAAATTCGAATTTTCTTACGATGAAATGCGCACAAATTTAACCTTGGCAGATTGTTTTACAAAAAATCTGCGAGAGTTAGGGATTCATCATATTGCCCCTCCTCAGACGGCAATGGGTTCAGTGGATATGGGCAATGTCAGTCGGGCGGTTCCGGCAATTCATCCCTATTTAGCCTTGGGCAGCGGGACAGAGATACCACATACTAAAGAATTTGCGAAGACAGCTCTGTCTTCGGAAGGGGAAAAGCTTGTTATGCTGGCTATGCAAATTCTTGCTTTTACAGGATCAGATGTACTGCGGGACAAAAAACTGCTGCAGCAAATTAAGAAAGAGTTCCGATCCAAAACTTGAATCGGTTCATCATAGCGTAAGCATTGCCTTACGCTTTAAATTTATATCAGACTAATAGCCGTGAAGCGATGTTAGTAGCAAGGATGAAAATAGATCCTTTGTGGGCGAAGCTACCTACTCTGAGGTCTATAGTTTTCGAGAGAAAGTGTGGATTTTTAAGCATAAGTACGACTTTCTTAACTTGAAGGATAATGAATAATAATTGGGGATAAATTGTCATAAACTAAGGCAAGTTAACCTTGATCAACGATTAAGAGAGAAAAAGAGGCTGGTTAAGACAGGCTCTTTTTTAATGGGGGGCATTGAATTATTATACGCACGAATGTATAATTATGAAAACGAAACAAGAGTGGAGGAAATGACAATGAGAGTTGGTGTACTGGGGGCCACGGGGTATGCAGGACAGGAATTGGTACGGCTCTTGCGTCGCCATGAAGAAGTTGATGAGATTGTTCTTTCATCGTCCAGTGTGGCAGGCCAAGGGTATGAGGAGGTTTATCCGCACTGGAGCGGTCAAAATATTGGTGTTTTGCAAGATGAAGATGTTCCTGATCTTGATGTTTTATTCTGTGCTCTTCCTCATGGCTTGACAGCTTCCAGGGCAAGAGCATTTCTTGATCACAAGATAAAAGTTATTGACTTAGGCGCGGACTTTCGCCTGAATTCAGCTCAAGTTTATGAGGAATGGTACAAGTTAAAGCATCCTGACGTAGATTTGCTTGCCAAGGCGGTATATGGTTTACCAGAGTTATACCGCGAGAGAATTAAAGGTCAATCTTTAATTGCCAATCCTGGCTGTTATCCTACGGCGACCTTATTGGCTCTTGTCCCGCTGCTGAAAGAGCGGCTGCTTCAGACGGAAATGTTGGTTATTGATGCTAAATCGGGTGTTTCGGGAGCAGGCCGAGGGGTTTCTTTAGGCAATCATTTTTCAGAGGTTAATGAAAATTTTAAAGCCTATGGAGTGGCTAGCCATCGCCATACTCCTGAAATAGAGCAAGAACTTTCCCGGGCAGCCGGTCAGCCATTAACGGTTAATTTCACCCCTCACCTGGTGCCCATGACACGGGGAATGTTAATCACCATCTATGCCAAGGTTAAAGAGGGGATCAATGAGACAGACTTAAGGAACTGCTGGTTAAAACACTATGAGAACGAACAGTTTGTTCACCTTTTGCCGCAGGGAACCTGGCCGCAGACGAAATTTTCCAGTGGCAGCAATCACGCCTTTTTGCAATTAACTGTAGATCAAAGAACCGGTAATGCCATTATAGTATCTACTATCGATAATTTGATGAAAGGTGCTGCAGGGCAGGCAGTGCAAAATATGAATCTGATCATGGGATGGCCGGAAGGACAGGGAATAAGCGGGACAGCGCTCTGGCCCTAAGTGAAGGAGTATGAGACTATGGATAGAACAGTTGAACCTTGGAAACAAATTGCGGGCGGTATCGCGGCAGCGCAGGGATTCTATGCTGAAGGTGTAAAAGCAGAGATTAAATATCCGGACAAATATGATGTCGCGTTAATTTATTCGAAAGTTCAAGCTCAAGCTGCAGGAGTATATACAAAAAATTTGGTTAAGGCGCATCCTCTTTATTTAAATCAGCGTCATTTGCAGAATGGAATGGCTCAAGGTATTGTCATTAACAGCGGCAATGCCAATGCCTGCGTCGGTGCGTTTGGAGACCAATCTGCTGCAGCAATGGCTGAGGCAGTGGCAAAAGCTGCGGCGATTCCTCAGGACGATGTGCTTGTGGCTTCAACCGGAGTGATTGGTGTAGAAATGCCCCTTGAACGAGTGTTAACCGGTATTAAAAACGCCGGCGCGAAGTTGTTCAACACTATGGGGAAGGCTTCTGAAGGAAAGCTTGATGCTTCTTTAGCGGAAGGAGCTCATCGAGCAGCCTTAGCCATTATGACAACAGATACCGTCGTTAAAGAATATGCCTATGAACTTCCTTGCTCTCAAGGAGGAATTATCAAACTTGGGGCCATGGCTAAAGGTTCCGGAATGATTCACCCGAATATGGGAACGATGTTAGGGTTTCTGACAACCGACGCAGCGGTTCCCTCGTCGGTTTTGCAGCGTCTTCTCCGTGAAGCGGTTGAGGAGAGTTTCAATATGGTGACTGTGGATGGAGACACGAGTACCAACGATATGGTGCTGATTTTGGCCAATGGTGTGTCTGGGATTGCACCAAATGGCGACGATATGGTTAACTTTGAAGCTATGGTCAAGGCGATGTGCATACAACTGGCTAAAGATATTGCCCGTGATGGGGAGGGCGCCAGTAAGTTTATGGAGGTAGAGGTTACTGGTGCTAAAACAAAGGGAGATGCCCGTAAAATCGCTCGCAGTATTTGCGGATCCAGTTTAGTCAAAGCCGCTTTGTTCGGGGAAGATGCCAACTGGGGAAGGATTTTGACTGCCGCAGGTTATTCGGGTGCAGACTTTAATCCGAACAGTGTTGATATTTTCCTGGGTAATTTGGCTGTAGCTCAAGCAGGGAAAGGGATTTCTTTTTCCGAAGAAACCGCGAAAGAAATTTTGCAGCACAGAGAAGTAGAGATACGGTTAGTTTTAAATGATGGATCGGAAAATGCTACAGCCTGGGGTTGTGATCTTACCCATGAGTATGTCACGATCAATGGGAGTTATAGAACCTAAGAGCGGAGGCGGAAGAAATGACCCCGATTGAAGAGGGAATTGGCAAAGCCGGTGTTTTGGTAGAGGCACTGCCCTATATTCAAAAATTCGCAGGGAAGACAGTCGTCATTAAATATGGCGGGCATGCTATGGTAGATCCGTTACTCAAGGAATCTGTCATGTTAGATATTTTGCTTTTGCATTCCGTGGGGATCCGTCCGGTTTTAGTCCATGGCGGCGGGCCAGAGATTAATTCAATGCTGAAAAAGGTGGGCATTGAGAGCCATTTTATCAAGGGCTTGCGAGTTACCGATGCGCAAACGATGGAAATAGCCCAAATGGTTTTAGTAGGGAAGCTGAACACGGAGATCGTCGCTATGTTGAACCGTTTTGGCGGAAAGAGCGTTGGTTTATCCGGAAAAGATGCCCAGCTCTTAAAGGCAACCAAGAAACCTCTTAAAATGGAAAATAGTGACGGAACCATGGAAGAAATCGATTTAGGACTTGTCGGTGAGATTCAAACAGTGACACCCAGTATTTTAAATACTCTGTTAGAGCAAGGATATATTCCTGTAATATCTCCGGTCGCCAGCGGTGAAAACGGTGAAACCTTCAATGTCAATGCGGATACCGCCGCGGGAAAAATTGCGGAAGCCCTGAAAGCAGACAAAATGCTGTTGTTGACCGATGTGCGTGGTATTCTCCGTGATGTCGGAGATCCGGGTTCACTAATCTCAACGGTTACTCGAGATGAAGTAGATACGCTGATTGAAGAAGGAATTTTGCAAGGCGGAATGCTGCCTAAAGTTGAGTGTGCTGTGTCCGCCTTAGAACAAGGGGTAGGCAGTGTCCATATCCTCGATGGGCGAATACGCCATGCTATACTTCTGGAACTATTTACCGACGGTGGTATAGGGACAATGTTTAAGGACTAAGGCAATTAGAACTGCTTTAAGAATTTTGTAAAAGAAGTTAGCCGTTGTTTTTCGAGAATATGAATTATCGGATTTGAAATCGAGATAGGGAGGAACGAGACAATGAAACAGTTAGAAGGTTTATCCTCAGAGGCCATCATTGAGCGTGGGAAAAACGTGGTTATGAATACTTATGGCCGCTTGCCTATGACCATCGTTAAAGGGAAAGGCGTTTGGGTTTGGGATACTGAAGGAAAACGCTACTTGGATTTTTTAACGGGCCTAGCCGTCAATTCTTTGGGACATAGCCATCCGGCGATTGTGCAGGCCATTCAAGAACAGGCTGAGGAGATATTGCATACTTCAAATTTATATTGGATTCCCAATCAGGTTGCTCTCGCAGAGCGTTTAGTGAAGCATTCCTTTGCTGACAAAGTGTTCTTTTGCAATAGCGGAGCTGAAGCCAATGAAGCGGCTTTTAAACTGGCTCGTAAATATGCCAAAGAAATGTACGGTGATCATAAATATGAAGTGATATCCCTGGAAAACTCCTTTCATGGGCGTACTTTGGCGACGTTAACCTTAACGGGACAAACTAAGTATCAAAAAGGATATGCTCCTTTGCCTGTCGGTTTAAGCTATACGGCTCTTAACGATTTGGAAGGGTTAAAGGCTAAAGTTAACGAAAAGACGGCTGCGGTCTTTATTGAACCCATTCAAGGTGAAGGGGGAGTTATTCCTTGTTCCAAGGAGTTTCTCCAAGCTGCGCGGGACCTGTGTGATCAACACGGTGCCTTGTTAATTTTTGATGAAGTACAGTGCGGCGTGGGAAGAACTGGTAAGCTCTTTGCCTACGAGTGGAGCGGAGTGACTCCCGATATTATGACTTTAGCCAAGGCTTTAGGGGGCGGTGTTCCCATTGGTGCAATGCTGGCCACCGATAAGGTCGCAAATGTGTTTCAGCCTGGAGACCATGCTTCAACCTTTGGCGGCAATCCTTTGGCTACAGCAGCCGGATGTGCAGTTTTAGATATTATGCTTCAAGACGGATTTTTTACGGGTGTTCAAGAAAGAGCGAACTATTTTCGACAAGGACTGGAACATCTGGCACAGAAGTATCAAACAGGAGACCCTATCCGAGGACAAGGCTTTATCCTTGGCTGGCCGGTCTCTAAGTTTGGCCCGGAAATTGTAGCTCGTTGTCTCCAAAAAGGATTGCTCATTAACTGTGTAGGCGGCAAGACTCTGCGTTTTCTTCCTCCACTGATCGCGGAAAAACCTGAAATTGATGAGGCTTTGAAACTATTAGACGAAGTGTTCGCTGAACTTCTATAAGTGGGGGTGGGTTCTTCGTTAACTTCAGGTGGGGTAGAGTCCTCCTTCGCCGCTAAGTATTCCTATTGGGAAAGGCGGCTCGGCAATAATGTTCACTGGACATTATTGTATCTGAAGCCCCGATGTTCAGCCTAAGCTGAACGAGTTCACTGGGGATGTGCAAAACGAATAGACAAGGCAGAACTAATTTATTGATGATCCGAGGAGGGATGAAATGAAGGCAGCACTCGTTCTTGAGACAGGCAAAGTTTTTATGGGGGAATCCTTTGGAGCTTCTGGCGAGACCCGGGGTGAAGTGGTCTTTAACACAGGAATGACGGGTTACCAAGAGGTACTGACAGACCCCTCATATGCCGGGCAGATGGTCTGTATGACCTATCCTCTCATCGGAAATTACGGAATCAACAAGCAGGATGATCAGTCTGAAAAAGTCCAAGTACAGGGATTTATCGTCAAAGAGGCCGCCCTTAATCCCAATCATTGGCAGCTTGAGAAAAATATCTCGAGAACATTGGCACAAGCCGGCGTTGTGGGGATTAAAGGGATTGATACCCGTGCCCTAACCAGAATTATTCGCGAATATGGGGTTCTGCGCGGTGTAATCACAACCCGCCTGGAACACCTTAACGAGATAACTGCTAAACTAAAAACCTGGCAAGTTCCAGAGAACGTTGTAGCAGATGTCAGCACCAAGAAAATATATACCTTGCCGCCTACGGAATCGGAAAAAGGCTCCTTTCATGTTGTGGTTATGGATTTCGGGATCAAAAAAAATATTTTGCAGGCCATGCAGGCTCAGGGATTTCAGTTGACGGTTGTTCCCTATAACACCTCGGCAGAGCAGATCCTCAAGCGGCGTCCTGATGGGGTATTCCTTTCCAATGGTCCTGGTGATCCTAAATGTGTTCAAGCAGGGATAGAAACAATTCGTAACTTGATTAACCAATGTCCTATTTTCGGTATTTGTCTCGGCCATCAACTCTTGTCATTGGCCTTAGGAGGCGATACCTATAAGATGAAGTTTGGACACCGGGGAGGAAACCAACCTGTACAGGAACTTGAGACAAAGCGGGTAACGATTACTTCCCAGAATCACGGTTATGCGATTTCTGAGGACAGTTTAGCTCAGACTCCTTTATATGTAACCCATCGCAATCTCAACGACCAAAGTGTTGAAGGGGTTAAACATCAGGATTTACCCGTATTTTCTGTTCAATATCATCCGGAAGCCGGTCCCGGTCCGAGTGAATCTCTATATTTATTTGATGAGTTTGCGCAATTAATGCAGGAATGGAGGGCTCAGCATGCCTCTTAATCCGGCTTGGAAAAAGGTCCTTGTCATTGGGTCAGGGCCGATTGTCATCGGGCAAGCCGCAGAATTTGATTATGCCGGTACTCAAGCCTGCAAAGCTTTACGGGAAGCGGGCTTAGAGGTGGTTTTAGCAAACAGTAATCCTGCCACGATTATGACTGATGTCAAAATGGCTGATCTTACGTACATTGAACCACTTCTGCCTGAATCCCTGGCCAGAATTATCGAAAAGGAAAATCCCGACGCCCTGCTGCCAACCCTGGGAGGTCAAACGGGTCTTAATCTCGCCATGGAGTTGGAACGCAGGGGCGTGTTAAAGAAATACGGTGTTGATTTGATTGGCTGCAATGCGGAAACGATTTATAAGGCGGAAGACCGTGATGCTTTTAAAGAGACCATGCTTGCTCTGGGTGAGCCTGTAGCTGAAAGTACGATTGTGACAACCCTTGATGAAGGAAAAAGTTTCGCACGGAGCCAAGGCTTCCCGCTGATTATTCGGCCCGCCTATACTTTAGGCGGGACAGGCGGCGGAATCGCAAAGAATTCCAAACAATTAGAAGAAATTTTACATCGAGGACTGCAAGCCAGCCCCATAGGTCAATGCCTTCTTGAGCGAAGTGTAGCGGGCTGGAAGGAAATTGAATATGAAGTTATGCGGGACGACGCTGACAACTGTATTACAATTTGTAATATGGAAAATATAGATCCCGTCGGTATCCATACGGGAGACAGCATTGTAGTAGCCCCTTCGCAAACGTTGAGTGATGTAGAATACCAAATGCTGCGATCATCGTCCTTGAAAATTATTCGGGCTTTAGGTGTCAATGGAGGGTGTAATGTTCAGTTTGCCTTGAATCCTGTGAGCCGGGAGTATGTGGTCATCGAGGTTAATCCTCGGGTTAGCCGGTCCAGTGCCTTGGCCTCCAAAGCAACGGGCTATCCCATTGCCAAAATGGCTGCTCTTCTCTCTGTCGGTTTTACGCTTCCGGAATTAACGAATCCCGTCACCGGGCACACGAGCGCCTGCTTTGAGCCGGCCCTGGACTATGTGGTTGTTAAATTTCCGCGCTGGCCCTTTGATAAGTTTCCGGCGGCAGACCATCGCTTGGGCACACAAATGAAAGCAACGGGCGAAGTTATGGCGATGGAACGAACCTTAGAAGGTGCTCTCTTAAAAGCAGCCCGTTCCCTGGAAATCGGAAGTGTAGGCCTTCGTATTGCCGCTTCCGGGGGCTGGACAGAGATGGAAATCGAAGACAAGCTGGCCTCAACAGACCATGAACGGTTTTTTGCGATTGCGGAAGCTTTTCGCCGGGGTTGGACGAGTTTAGAAGTTCAAATGCTTACGCAAATTGATCCCTTCTATTTAGCTAAAATTAAGGAACTGGTATCTTTGGAACGCCGCCTTCAAGGTGAACCCTTAACTTCAGAATTGCTGCGCCTGGCTAAGGTCAAAGGGTTTTCGGATTTAGCCGTTGCCAAGCTGACGGGGCGGACGGAGGAAGCGGTAAGGAATTTGCGGATGGAACTGGGGATAATCCCTGTCTTCAAAACTGTAGACACTTGTGCCGCGGAATTCGCCTCGGCAACTCCTTACTATTATTCTTCTTATGAAGAAGAAGATGAGGGCGAGGTAACTTCCGGTCCTAAAATTGTTGTTTTGGGTTCAGGACCGATTCGGATTGGGCAAGGGATTGAGTTCGATTATTGCTCCGTCCATGCTCTTATGGCTTTGCAAGGGGCCGGTGTAGAAGCAATCATGGTTAATAATAATCCTGAAACAGTTTCTACGGATTTTGATACGGCGGATAAACTCTATTTTGAGCCGTTAACTGTCGAAGATGTGCTCCATGTTTTGCATAAAGAGCGGGCAGATGGGGTGCTTGTTCAATTTGGCGGGCAAACAGCCATTAATTTGGCTGGTCGTCTTGAAGGCGCTGGAGTAAAGATTTTTGGCACTCCGGTAGATTCTATTGACCTGGCTGAGGACCGGGAACGTTTCGCCGAGTTATTATGCCGCTTAGGAATCCCGCAGTCTGAAGGCCGCAGTGTGACCTCTATTACTCAGGCAGCGACGGTTGCGGAGGAACTGGAGTTTCCGGTAATTGTCCGCCCCTCCTATGTCATTGGAGGCCGTGCCATGCAAGTTGTCTATACTCTTGAAGAACTGGAAGACTACTTGCGTCGGGCCATCTATCTGTCGCCGGAACATCCGATCTTAGTGGATCGCTATTTAGATGGCAAAGAAGTCGAAATTGATGCCGTTTCCGACGGAGAGACCACGGTGATTGCCGGAATCATGGAGCATATAGAACGCGCCGGTGTCCATTCCGGGGATAGTTTAGCGGTCTACCCTCCCCAAAGCCTGACTCCTTCCGAAATTGACCAGATTCAGGATTATACTTGCCGCTTAGCCGCTGGAATTGGCATTCGAGGACTCATCAATATTCAATTTGTCGTTGTCCGCGGTAAAGTGTATGTCTTAGAAGTAAATCCCAGAGCAAGCCGAACGGTGCCGATTCTTTCTAAAGTAACGGGAATTCCTCTCGTTAATTTAGCGGTCCAGGTTGCCTTAGGCAAGTCGCTGCAGGAATTGGGCTATAAGCATGGCCTTGCTCCCGAGATGCCCTATGTTGTCGTTAAAGCCCCGGTTTTTTCCTTTGAAAAACTGACTAAAGTTGAAACTTCCCTGGGACCGGAAATGAAATCAACGGGGGAAGTTCTGGGAATGGACACTCAGTTCGGCCATGCTTTGGCCAAGGCCTTTGCAGCCTCGCGTATTCCCCTGCCGCAGGACGGCAGCATATTAGTATCTGTGGCTGAAAAGGACCGCCCTGAGGCAATAACTCTTGCCCGACAACTATCTCAGCTTGGGTTTGGGGTTAAGGCAATCGGTGATACGGCCAAGGCTTTAGCTCTCTGTGGTGTAGAGGCTGACGTGGTCAGTGAATCAAGCCAGGCTTTACAGGAAGCCATTCGACAGCGCGAGTTTTCGTTTATCCTTAGCACACCGACAAAGGGAACGACTCCGGAACATACAGGTTATTTGTTAAGACGTTTAGCTGTTGAACATGGCGTCCCCTGTTTTTCCTCAATGGATACAGCAAAAGCAGTTGTGCGTGCGCTGCAGGAGATTAGAAGCCAGACAAAACCGCAAGTGCTTTCGCTGCAGGAATATTTAGCTTAGTTCCTTGGATAAAAAGAACTCCTGGATGACACTTTTGTCAACAGGAGTTTCTTTATTATTTACCTAATATAGTTTTGTTCCGCATAATGATATTCATTTAAATATGGTCCATCGAATTTAGAAATTGGGGCATGATAATATTAAGCGGCGTTGATAAAAACTATACATTTTAACTATTGCATTTTTATACATAAATAAGTATAATAATACACATTGAAGGGGTGGAAGAGATATGATAACAATTGATCGTTCACAGTTTAAGGGTCGGGATTTTATTTCTTTACATGACTTTACTCAAAAAGAATTAAAATGTTTTTTAGATGTTGCTGCTGAGCTTAAAAAAGAACAAAAGGCCGGACAGCCGCAACCAATTCTTCAAGGCAAAACCTTGGGTATGATTTTTACAAAATCTTCAACCCGGACCAGGGTTTCATTTGAAGTAGGAATATATCAACTCGGGGGACAGGGCCTCTTTTTAAGCGGCCGAGACATTCAGCTCGGCAGGGGGGAAACAATCGCCGATACGGCTCGGGTACTCTCCCGTATGGTCGATGGCATTATGATCCGTACCTTTAGTCATCAGGAAGTCTTGGACTTAGCTCAATATGCGACAATTCCCATAATCAATGGCCTGACGGATTTGCTGCACCCCTGTCAAGTGCTGGCAGATCTTATGACGATTCAGGAGCATAAAGGACGCTTGGCAGGGTTAAAATTGGCTTATGTCGGGGATGGCAACAATATGGCCCATTCGCTGATGTTCGGGGGAGCCAAAATGGGGTTACAAGTTGTGATTGCTTCTCCTCAGGGTTATAAGCCAGATCCTGCTCTGGTGGCTTTAGCCCAGGAAGATGCTAAAGAGAATGGCGGCAGTGTGGAAATTATTGATGATCCCTTAGAAGCGGTGCAAGGTGCCGATGTTCTTTATACCGATGTTTGGGCTAGTATGGGGCAGGAAGCGGAAGCCAGTGAACGCATGAAGGCTTTTCAGGGCTACCAGCTCAATGCTGAGTCCCTTAAACTTGCACATCCGTCTTCAATTGTTCTGCACTGTTTGCCAGCTCATCGCGGCGAGGAAATTACTGATGAAGTTATCGAAGGCCCTCATTCCGTTGTTTTTGATGAAGCAGAAAATCGTTTACATGCCCAGAAGGCAATTATGGCTTTGGTGATGTAAGAGCATACTGCTTGACTTAGCTTCCTTGGTTATATATGATTTTTAATGACGTATTGAATGAAAAGGAGAATAGGGTATGAAAAAGGTTGTTTTAGCATATTCCGGTGGCTTGGATACATCTATTATTATTCCCTGGTTGAAGGAAACCTATGGATATGAAGTAATTGCAATGGTTGCCGATCTTGGTCAAGGTGAAGAATTGGCTCCTCTTCAGGAAAAGGCTACAAAGAGCGGAGCAAGTAAATTATACATTGAAGACCTCAGAGAACCATTCGTGACTGAGTTTATCTTTCAGACCTTGAAAGCCGGAGCAGTTTACGAAGGTGATTATCTCCTGGGGACATCCTTCGCTCGCCCTCTGATTGCCCGTCGGCTCGTGGAAATTGCAGAGAAGGAAGGCGCTGTGGCCATAGCCCATGGAGCTACGGGTAAGGGTAACGACCAAGTTCGTTTCGAGCTGAGTGTTAAAGCGTTAAATCCGGATTTGGAAATTATCGCTCCCTGGCGGCAGTGGAACCTTAAATCCCGCGAGGACTGCATCGATTATGCGGCAGCGCGCGGAATTCCCGTTCCTGTGACGAAAGATCGCCCCTATAGTATGGACCGCAACTTATGGCACCTAAGCCATGAAGGCGGGGACTTGGAAAACCCTTGGAATGAACCTAAAAGAGACCTCTATTTGCTTGGCGTTGCTCCGGAAGATGCTCCGGATGAAGCGACTTATCTGGAACTTGGCTTTGAGCAAGGGATTCCTACCACATTAAATGGTGAGAAGGTTGCGCCTGTTAAATTATTGGAAACTCTTAACGACTTAGGCGGAAAAAATGGAATTGGCATTGTGGATATGGTAGAAAACCGGCTGGTGGGCATGAAATCCCGGGGCGTTTATGAAACACCGGGTGGAACGATACTCTATACTGCACATAAAGCTTTGGAGCATCTGACCCTGGATCGGCTCACCCTCCACTATAAAGAGCAAGTTGCTCTAAAATATGCTGAAATTGTCTATGATGGGGTTTGGTATTCTCCCCTGCGCGAGGCCCTTGATGCCTTCGTTAATGTAACTCAGAAGAACGTTACAGGGACTGTGCGCTTGAAACTATACAAAGGAAATTGTTCTTTAGCAGGTACGAAATCGCCCTATTCTCTCTATAATGAAGCTTATGCCACTTTTGGAGAAGATGGAGTATATGATCAAAAGGATGCGGCAGGATTTATAAATCTTTTTGGTCTGCCGCTTAAGGTTAGAGCCTTAATGGAAAAACAATCAGGGCTGCGTAAATAAGACTGCAAATGGGCGCCGAAATTTTCGGCGCTTATCTCACACTATTGAGGTTGAGTAGGGGGGCATTGCTCCCCTGCTTGTTTATTATCAACTACGAAAGGAAGATGACTTGTGAAACTTTGGGGCGGACGCTTTGAAAAAACAACAGATGCGTTAGTGGAGGATTTTCATTCTTCAATTCGTTTTGACCAACGCTTGTACAAACAAGATATTCAGGGAAGCATAGCTCACGCCAGAATGCTGGGCAGCGTGGGGGTAATCACGGAAGATGAAGCAGCACAATTGATTGAAGGCCTGCAAGGAATCCTGGCGGAAATCCAAGCAGGCAATGTGGAATTTGAAATCGGTGCCGAAGATATTCATATGAATGTGGAAAAACTATTAACTGAAAAAATCGGACCAACAGGGAAAAAGTTACATACCGGACGGAGCCGGAATGATCAGGTGGCCCTGGATTTAAGGCTTTATCTCAGGGAGGAGATTGACCAGACAAAAACATATGTTGGAAATCTGGTCAGGACGCTGCTGAACATAGCCCAAGAACATCTTGAAACGTGGATGCCCGGGTATACCCATTTGCAAAAAGCACAGCCCATAACGTTAGCCCATCATTTAATGGCTTATAGCCAGATGTTTTTACGTGACCTTGGACGGCTGAATGATACCCGTAAACGTTTGAATGTGTCACCGCTCGGTTCAGGAGCGATGGCCGGAACGACTTTTCCCCTTGATCGCGAGAAGGCGGCCCAGGACTTAGGGTTTGCCGGTGTTACCCTGAACAGTTTAGACGGTGTCAGCGACCGGGATTTTGCTTTAGAATTTTTATCCGGCGCATCGATTATGATGATGCATCTTAGCCGCTTGTGTGAGGAACTCGTCCTTTGGTCGAGCGGGGAGTTTCAATTCATTTCTATGGATGACGGCTATTCTACTGGATCAAGTATTATGCCGCAAAAGAAAAATCCGGATGTGGCGGAATTAGTGCGAGGAAAGACCGGACGTGTTTACGGGGATCTGATCGCGCTCTTAACAGTGATGAAGGGGTTGCCCCTTGCCTACAATAAAGACATGCAAGAGGATAAAGAACAGGTTTTTGATGCTGTCGATACCTTACAAAAATGCTTAATCGTTGTAGAACCTATGCTTAGAACCATGCAAGTCCATAAAGATGCTATGGCTTGGGGAGCTAAAGGAGGATTTACGAATGCTACGGATTTGGCGGATTACCTGGCGAAAAAAGGAGTGCCTTTCCGTGAAGCTCATGAGCTCGTAGGGCGAATTGTTCTGCACTGCACCAAAAAAGGAATAGGATTGGAAGAGCTGGCTCTCAGTGACTATCAGGGCTTGTCACCGGTGTTTGGCGAGGATCTTTTTGCCGCCATTGGGATTGAACATTGCGTGCGTGCGCGTAAGCTTATAGGAGGCCCTTCCCCGGAAACCGTTGCTCAGGGTATTCAGATAAGTCTTGAAACTCTAAAACAATTGTTGGCTGAGTGAGGTATGGGAGCCACCCCCACTGATAAAAGAGGGAATCTTAAGACTGGATAAGAGACATATGTCGAAAATTCAAAGGAAAAGACTTTTTTAGCGAGGATTACCATTGAATAAGTGGTTAATTTTGAAATTTGAGTGCAATAAAAGGCTCAATACGGGTATAGGGTTTAGAGCTGTTAGTGCATCTTGCTTAGTTTCTAGGATTTTATCCTTTAATTACACGATAAGGTGACACAAAACTGTGCATAGTGTGGATAACTCTGTGGATAATATCGAAATAGATGGGCTTTTTTAGTGGATAACCTCTAGATAAACAGGGGATAAGCTCCCTTAATCTGTGGATAACTGTTTTGCTATTTTCGAGCAAATACGACAAACCCAGTCTTTAAGAATGGTATTTTTAAGATAAAACAATTATTTCCGTTGTCAAAGAAGGAAATGTTACTTCAAAGGTAGAAATTCTCACACATGAATTTTAGGCAACGATTATATCCTAAGATTTAGGAACACAAAACCTGTAGGTGAGAGTGGCGAGGTAAAGGATAAATGGAAAATCTAACAATGTTAACAGATCTATACCAGTTAACCATGATGCAAGGATACTTTATTAATGGCTACCGCGATAAAGAAGCTGTCTTTGACGTTTTCTTTCGTTCCTTGCCCTTCGATGGAGGGTATGCGTTAGCAGCCGGACTTGAACAGGTCGTAGAATTTATTGAAAACTTAAGGTTTCAAGAAGAGGATTTAGCCTATCTCAAAAGTCTTAATATTTTTCAGGACGATTTCCTTGATGAGCTGCGACATTTTCATTTTACCGGTGATATTGATGCTATACATGAAGGAACTCCTGTTTTTCCCTACGAGCCGATAATGCGAGTCAAAGGACGCATTTTGGAAACTCAGCTTTTGGAAACTGCCATTTTAAATCTGGTAAACTTTGAAACCCTGATTGCGACAAAGGCCTCTAGGGTAGTTGCGGCGGCGGGACAGGGCCCGGTTATGGAGTTCGGGTTGAGAAGAGCTCAAGGACCGGACGCGGGAATATTAGGGGCCAGAGCAGCTTTTATCGGCGGATGTCAATCGACTTCGAATATTCTGGCCGGAGAACGCTATGGAATCCCTGTTTCGGGTACCCAAGCCCATAGCTGGGTTCAGTGTTTTCCCTCAGAGTTAGAGGCATTTCGAGCCTATGCCCGGACTTTTCCGGATAATTGTTTGTTATTAGTGGATACCTACAGCGCCCTGGAATCCGGTGTTCCGAACGCCATTAAAGTAGGGCTGGAGCTTGAAGCTGAAGGGTATCATTTTCAGGGGATACGGATTGACAGCGGCGATTTGACCTATTTGTCGAAGAAAGCTCGTCGCATGTTGGACGAGGCAGGACTGACAAAGGCCATTATCGTTGGCTCCAATGATCTTGATGAAGAGACAATCTTTTCGATAAGAGCTCAGGGAGCTGCTATTAATGCTTGGGGAGTTGGAACCCATCTTATAACCTCCAAAGACAGTCCGTCCTTAGGCGGCGTCTATAAGCTGGCTGCGGAGGGAGAAAACGGTGTTTTTCAACCTCGCCTTAAAGTCTCCGAAAACATCTCTAAGATCACCAATCCCGGAATCAAAAAGGTTGTTCGTTTTTATGACCGAGCGGGAAAAGCTATGGTCGATTTAATCGCCTTAGAGGATGAACTATTCAGCGAACAAAAATCCCTGACTATTTTTGATCCTATACAGACCTGGAAGAGAAAAACACTGGTGAATTTTCAGACCAGGGAGTTGTTAATTCCTATTTTCCGCAAGGGAAAACGGGTTTGCCAATTGCCTACACTGTTGGATATACAAAAGTATTCGCGCCAGGAACTGGATACCTTTTGGGATGAAGTGAAGCGCTTGGCGAACCCCCATCGGTACATTGTCGATCTTTCGCCGAAGCTTTATGATTTAAAGCAGCAGTTACTTTTGACCATTCACAATGAAATAAAATTAAATCAGAATCGGGAGGAAGAATAAATGTGGACTGAAAAGGAATTGGCCATCCGGATTAACACTGCTGTGGAATGGCTCCGTACCAAAGTTGCCGAGGCTAATGCCAAAGGAGTTGTCGTCGGAATCTCTGGCGGCGTGGATTCGGCAGTGGTTACCGGGCTTTGTGTCCGTGCTTTTCCGGATAACTGCATCGGAGTAATCATGCCCAGTCACTCGAATCCTGAAGATCGGGAGGATGCCCTCTGGATTGCCGAAGGGTTTGAACTTAGGCCGTTAGAAATTGACCTTGGTGAAGCTCATACATTAATCTTCAACCAAGTCAAGCAAGGATTGCCTTCCTCTGCGCAAGGCAGTCAAATTGTTGGAGAAACAATGAGTCAAGGAAATTTAAAGGCTCGTTTGCGTATGTCAACATTATATTCTGTAGCTAATGCTATGAATTATTTAGTTGTCGGGACAGACAATGCCCCAGAAAGTTATACCGGATATTTTACTAAATACGGTGATGGCGGCGTTGATCTTTTGCCAATCAGTTCCCTTACCAAAAGTGAGGTAAGAGCTTGGGCTTGGATGCTGGGTCTGCCGCAAAAAATTGCCATGCGTGTGCCTACGGCAGGTCTATGGCCCGGACAGACCGATGAAGCAGAGATGGGTTTAACTTATGATTTAATCGATCGTTATTTGCTCGGGGAAGAAGTCCCGGCCGAAGTCAAAGAACGAATTGAGAAGTTACATTGTCAAAGCGAGCACAAACGACATCTTCCTCCCAGCCTTGAACTTCCCAAACTTGAGAGGTTAGATTAAGGTGCGAATCGGAGTCGATATCGATGGCGTCGTTTCCGATAGTTACCCATATTGGATGCAGGAACTGAATCAATACTTTGGCAAGGACGTCAAGACGATTACAAATTACGATATGCATAGAGACTTTGAAGTTCCAAGATCCGATATGAATGACTTTTTTGTCGGTAATGCGGAACGGCTGCTGTTTATGCCGGATATTGTGGCGGGAGCAAAAGAAGGAATAGAAGCCCTAATCAAAGAGGGCCATGAGATTATTTATGTGACTGCCCGTACACCTGAAGAGAAGGACGTTACCATTCGCTGGCTGGCGAAGAGTGAGATTCCCCATGAACACGTGCTCTTTTCAGGCTTTAACAGTAAAGTAGACTTAGTCAAGGAATGGAGTATCGAGGCTTTTATTGAGGATTATCATGTGAATGCTCAGGAGATTGCCGCAATCGGAGTTCCTGTTTTCCTTTTGACAACCAGTTATAATCTGAACTATGGGGAGCTTTCCCAAGGCATCAAACGATGTCAGAGCTGGAAAGATGTTGTGGAGGGAATTAGAGAATTAAAGGGCCCTCTGAAGGGTTAAAAGCAGTTAAAAAAGCGGGACATTAAATAAAGAGCAGAGCAGATAACAACTCGACGTTTGTTACTGCTCTGCTTTTTTATCAAATCGTAAGATGCCCTCTTCTACAAGTAGGAGTTCCTATACCTGCTTCGGTGGAGGTAGAGTTCATCCTTCAACGCGATAGCATTTGTTAAGGGCTAGGCGCTTCGGCGAAAGTGTCCAAGGACACTTTCGTCACCGAAGTTCCGATGTTCAGCTTTAGCTGACGATGCCTAAACCAACTTTATAAACGTCCCCCGCCCCTAAGGTTAGGACGAGATCTTCGGGAGCTAGTGTTTGGGCAAGATAGTGTTTAATATCGTCTAAGGTTCCAATGTAGCGTGCCTGTATTCCTTGCTTTTGAATCAGCTCAGCTAAAGTATGAGCGGAGACTGTTTGCTGCCCTTGCTCGCGTGCGGAAGCAAAAACATCGGCAATAACGACTTCATCTGCACTTTGAAAAGCCAAAGAAAATTCCTGGAGAAGTTTTTCCGTGCGGCTAAAGGTATGGGGCTGGAACACAGCACGGATACGACGATCCGGGAAGGATAACCGGGCACCTTCTAAGGTCGTGCGGATTTCTGTTGGGTGATGAGCATAGTCATCAACAATAAGAGCTCCGTTGGTATTACAGCCAAGATGCTCAAAGCGGCGTTTTGTCCCAGTAAACTTACTTAAACTGTCGAGTACTTCCTTAATGGGAATGCCGATTTCGTGACAGACTGCGATAGTTGCCAAGGCGTTAAGAATATTATGACGGCCTGCAACATGAAGGTCCAGATCGCCGACATATTGCCCCTTTAGCATAATTTTCATTGAACTTTGCTCATCGCGAAAGAGAATTTCCGTAGCCCGAACATCCGCGGCCTCGGAAAGGCCAAAGGTAGTAATGGGCGCAGATCCGTGGATCGCCTGACAATTTGGGTCCTCAGCCCAGATGTAAATATGACCGCGTTCAGGTACCTTCTGAGCGAGTTCGGAAAAAGCAGAGATGACATCATCGAGGTCTTGGAAATAATCCGGATGATCAAATTCTATATTTGTAATTATGAGATGCTCGGGTGAATAGTTAAGAAAGTGGCGCCGATATTCACAGGACTCCGCCACAAAAAATTCCCCCGTTCCAGAATGGGCGTTGCCGCCAATGCTGGGAACATCGCTGCCCACAACAATCGTAGGATCGAAGCTGGCATTAAGCATAACCATACCCAACATGGCAGTTGTTGTTGTCTTGCCATGAGTTCCGGAGACTGAAATGCCACGTTTTTTGGAAAGCAATCGTCCGAGAAACTGGGGATAGGTCAGAACAGGAATATTTAGCTCTAAAGCACGAGCGATTTCCGGGTGTTGATTTGTATAGGCGGCTGAAGCAACAACTAAATCAGCCTTTTCTACATTACTGGGAGAAAAGCTTAAAACAGGAATTTGGGCACGTTTTAAAACACTATCTGTAAAAAAACTCTCTTCTACATCAGAACCAGAGATGGTAGCTCCTTCTATTCGAGCGCTAATTTGAGCTAAGGCGCTCATACCTGTGCCCTTTATGCCAACAAAATGAATATGCAATCCCAAAATATATCGTCCCTTCTATGTATAACTCTATCTTTCATTATACCCAAACTTATACGAAAAGGTATCATAAATATACAAGGAAAAATTTTCTAACTTTTTTCAGGAGGCGGTTTTCGTTCATAACCCGAAACCATAGCCTGGAGATGGCTAAGGTTCTCTGTCATACTAAGGTAAATGTGCAGAGGAATTGTTGCCAGAAAGTAAATGGTGATCATAAATTTGATCCACCTGAGACGCTGGAAACCGCCCACTAATCTCCATAACCAAATGAGATGCTCTCCCTGCCAATAGGAAGATAAGCCGAGCAGACTTGCTATCAGGAAAAGGAGGAGCCATGAGGAATAGACAAGACGTTGCCCGATGTTATATTTGCGATTGGGGGGAGGAGCGGAGCGCAGGAACAGGTAGTATGCTAAAAGCTTGGGAAATAGTTTAATATCACGTAATTTAGGAATAAGTGATTGATCGCGGCGGAGAATAGCATCCGTACAGCGCAAGGCCACAAATCCAAGGGCGAACCAACTTGATATTACATGAATTTTGAACATATCGCCATAGGAAACTGCAAAAAATTTTGCAGGCTTATGCAATTCTAAACCGCTTAACAAGATTCCAGTTAGACTGAGGGCGAATCCCCAATGAAAAATCCTGACCCATAGAGGTTGGAAGAGGATAATTTCTCCCTCTACGTTTCCCCTTTGAAGTTCTTTAAAAATTGTTTTTCTTAACTCTTTTTTTTTCTTCATGTTGTTAAACCTCAGATTTATCTAGCTAAGAAAAGTCCTCATTCAATTCGTAAAGCTTGAATACGTTTACCGTCTATAAGATGAACACTACAAGAAAAGCAGGGATCGAAAGAACGGATAATCCTGCCCGCTTCTTTAAGATCTTCTGATTGAACCTTCAAACCAAGCAGTGAGGATTCTCCTACGCTGCGAGTGCCTGATTCGTCCCGGGCTCCAAAATTAAAGGCAGAAGGAGTAACGATTTGATAATGCTGCACGCGTCCTTTTTTCACGCTAAGCCAATGACCTAAGACTCCACGCATAACTTCGTGGAGCCCAACACCGCTTCCTGAATCTGAGTTTATTTTTCGGTTAAGTGTATCTGCCCCAGGTTCCAGACGATTAAGCCATCCTAACGTTGCTTCGGCAAGTTTTTTGATTTCATTAGAGCGAGCCCATATCCGTGCTAGTGCTCCGTGACCGATGACGTTATCGTTATTGATGATCGCTCGTGCTAAAGGACCAACTTCCATAGGTTGGCCGTGATAGCGCGGAGATTTGACCCAGGTGTACCCTTTAGGCTGGCTGCGATCAGGAATTGTTTCCTCTTCGGTAGGGTGCAGCGGACCGTGGGGTTTATACCAGGCTCTGGTTACATCTTCAGTAATGTATTTTTCATTGAAGCTTTCGCGCTTATCCTGAAGAATGATCCCTTGGGGAAACAGCGCTGCTCCCTCTGGACTCGAGAATCCCCCCACCGACATATAATTTCCTATTCCTTCCCCCAAATCTACATAATCAGGATATCGTTTAATGATTAAGTCCACATCCGGCAGGAGTGTATCCTCAACAAAGCTTAAGATTTCCATCATATATCCACGATAGCGATTGACCTTGTCGGCGTCCACTTCCATACTGGCTCCGCCGGGTACGATTCCATGGCCATGAGGCGCTTTTCCTCCAAAGACGGCAAATGCAGCATGGGCCGCTCGGGAAATTTCCAGAGCTTTGAAATAATGTTCGCTAAGAGAATCATTTTCTTGTTTGGATACACGCAAGTCGGATTCCGAATGGGGAATAAAGGGAGCAAGGTCAGGGCCGCGGAAATAATCCGGCAAGGCATATAAGTAGAGGTGACGAATATGGTTCTGAATGACATCACTGGCTAAGATCAAGTTGCGGATTAAATGACCATTGGGCGGAACTTGCATTCCTAGTGCTTGTTCCACGGCCAAGGCAGCAGTAATGGCATGAGCAGAAGAGCAAATGCCGCAGATGCGTTGTGTGTAATAGGGCATATCCATGGGGGAGCGGCCAATTAAAATTTGCTCAAATCCTCTGTAGAGGGTATCAGAAATGTAGGCATCTTTGATTACCCCATTTTCTAACCAAGCTTCCAACAACATAGGATTATGAATACGAGTTACAGGAAAGATGACCTTCTTTTCCAGCATTGGTCACTCCTTTTTGGCGTTTTTCTTGACCCGATAGATGTGGAACGTTTTAACTTTAATGAGGGAAAGACGATGCTTCCCCCGAACTGTGGACTTGAGGAGATTTCTTTGAATTCTCCCCTTATACAGGGAAGCCGCGACATGACCAATAATTGCTGCCGAGGTAAAACCTAATACTCCCAGGGCAACAGAATCTGTCGCAATTTTTGTTCCGCCGGGTAAAGGAATGTCGGGTGAGTGAACGGTAAATGGAGACATAAGATCAGGATAGCCAGGTTCTGTACAGCCAATACAAGGAGTATTGCAGCCTATAGGCCAATTTAAGCGATCGTTCCAGCGGCGGATTGGACAATCAGCGTAGGTGACAGGTCCTTTACAACCCACCCGGTAAAGGCATTCTTTCTGCCCAATGTCTGTAGCAAAAATCCCTTGATCATAATAGTATCTCCTTGGACAGCGATTATGAATGGTTTCTCCGTAAAACATCTTTGGCCGTCCGTACTTTTCCAGCTCTGGTTCACCATATAAGGCCAGGTGAAGTAAGGTCCCCATGATCCAATCCGGGTGCGCGGGGCAGCCTGAGACATTGATAACCCTTCTCTCGGGCAGGACATCCTGTACTCCTGTCGATCGAGTTGGATTGGGATAACCGGAAACAGGTCCCCCAAAGGTTGCGCAGCTGCCTATAGCTACAACGTACTTAGCTTTGAGGCCGATGCGGCGGACCAGGTCTATTCCCGTAATGAGCTTGCCTTGCTCATAGGCGACATGGTCGTAATGCCCAGAATCACTGTGAATCATTGATCCTTGGACGAGTAGAATATATTCGTTGGGCAGTTTAGAATAGGTATCCAGAAGGACTTGATAGGCAGCATTCCCTTGAGCTTGATTCATGCTCCAATCGTAACGCCAATCGAGAATGTTTGAGAAAATATCGGAGAACGTAGGGGTCCAAATATTATCGAAGGAGATACTATCTCCGGTACATGTGCCTGTTTCGATCATAATAACCGGTAACTTTTTCTTAATGTCACCTGCCGCAATCGCTTGAGAAAGGTGAGGGGTAATAAGTTGATAAAAATTCCCTAAAATTGCTCCTTTAACGATTAATTTTAGAAATTCACGACGATCCAGTATGACACACCCCCTGAGAGGGTATTATTTCCCAAAAAATAGTGATTCACTCAAAAAGGAAGAAATAGTTGGAGTGAACTCGTTCAGCTAAAGCGGAACATCGGGGCTTCGGTGAGGGACTCTACCCCCACCGAAGCAAGGTATGGGAACCACTCCTACTTGTAGAAGTGGAATTCTTACGATTGGATAAAAAGGTATGTATCAATAAAAACAGTATTGCAATGACTAAATTAATAACCAAATTGTGCCACTCGAATACATTTCAAGAATATATTTCGAATATATTATAAAAAAATATTTGACGAAACGGCAAAAATAGGGTAATATAACTCTCGTCCGTAATTGCCGATGTGGCTCAGAGGTAGAGCAGCTCACTCGTAATGAGCAGGTCGTCGGTTCGATTCCGACCATCGGCTCCATAGGAAACTAGAACCCCGCAAGTGATTGCGGGGTTTTTGCATGTGCGATTAATGAACCAGAACGTTTTTTGACCTAAGGTGCTATAATAATTTTCTTTAACGAAAGCTTAATAGGAATGGCGAGCCGTATGCATTGAAAGATGCCCGTACGGTTCGTGAAAGGGCGAATTCCTATGGAATTCGCCTATTTCATCCACCTCACGATGGACACCCTTGACTTAAGCTAATGGTTGATCGCGTAAATAAGTGAATATGGGATACAGTCGGGGAAACTATTCTTTCCAACAGGAATTTGGGTTTAGAGGTAGAATTATCTAAAAATGTTTTACTTTAAAAAAGGAAAATGAGAAGGTGATAACCCGTGACAGATAAACGTTTAAATCAAGCTAAATCGTTCCTGATGGCCTTGTCGGAACACCACGGAGTATCCGGCTATGAATCAATCATTTCTCCAATCGTAGTTCAAGAATTTAAATCTTATGCAGAGGATGTCCAAACCGACCGTTTGGGAAATATTTATGCGGTCAAAAAAGGGGAAAACCCACACCATAAGATCATGCTTGCCGCGCACATGGATGAAATAGGCTTAATGGTCAAAAAAATTGACTCACGTGGTTTTCTTCGCTTTACAACGATTGGAGGAGTGGATCAACGAACCCTCCTATCTCAGGAAGTGATTATCCACGGACGGGAACAAGTTCTAGGGATTATCGGCTCAATGCCTCCACATCTTGTGCTAGAAGATGGAGATAAAGCCGTAAAAATCGAAGATATGGGGATTGATGTAGGTCTTTCTTTTACAGAGATCCAAAAAATCATCCAAGTTGGTGACATCATTACAATGCGGCGTGAGCCCTACGATTTGCTGGGAGGACTTATGGCTGGGAAATCGCTCGATGATCGAGCCGGCGTAGTTGCTTTGCAGGTTTGCTTTCGTGAATTACAGCGGATACATCATGCTCATGATGTGATCGCAGTGGTCACAACGCAAGAGGAAGTCGGTTTGCGTGGAGCGATCACCAGCGCTTATAACTTAAATCCTGATCTTGCAATTGCCATTGACGTCACTCACGCCGTAACCCCGGACACAAAAGGGCAAGTGAATATCGAATTAGGCAAAGGTCCAACGATTGCGCTTGGTCCGAATTTTCACCCTGTTGTTTATCGGTTAATGGTTGAGGCAGCTCAAGATGCTCATCTTACTTATCAGATTGAACCGATTCCCGCCCATTCAGGAACAGATGCCTGGGCCATCCAGGTTACGCATGCCGGCGTACCGACAGGATTACTTTCGATCCCGCTTCGGTATATGCATACATCGGTTGAAACCTTGGATCTTAAAGACGTCGTGCATGCTGGAATGATGCTTGCCCACTTTATTGCCAGCCTACCGGAAGATTTGGAGGAAATTCTATGTTATTAAAAAATCTCAGCGAATGTAATGGAACATCCGGGGCTGAAAAAGAAGTTCGCGACGTGTTATGTGAGGAAATTAAATCCTGGGTCACTTCTGTATCGATCGATAAAATTGGTAACCTTATTGCTTATGCTTATTAAGGAAGGCTTAGAGAAATGGCCAAAGATTCTCATTGCCGCTCATATGGATGAAGTGGCACTGATGATTACCGAAATTACCTCGGAAGGATTTTTGAAGTTCCTACCAGTCGGGGGAATTGACCCCCGCATTCTTGTTTCAAAACCTGTGAAAATATCAGGCTGCAACGGGGTCATCGGTTCCAAGGCGATTCATTTACAGAAGCCCCAAGAACGACAACAAGCGCTAAAACTTGACCAGCTTTATATTGATATAGGGGCATCATCTAAGGAAGAGGCAGCCAAGCATATCAAGTTGGGAGATTATGCTTATTTTGTCACAAAATTCGAACCCTTGGGTCAAGGCTATTATAAAGGAAAAGCTTTTGACGACCGGATTGGATGCTTCGTCTTAACCGAAATCCTCAAAAAAGAATACCCTGTCTCGCTCATTGCGGCTTTCACGGTTCAGGAAGAAGTCGGATTACGAGGGTCTCAAGTTGCGGCGTATCATACCCAGCCGGATTTTGCCATTATCCTGGAAGGAACAGTATCCGCCGATATGGCTCATGTTGAGGAAGAAGATTGGGTGACAGAACTCGGAAATGGCCCGGCATTATCCATTCAAGATCGGACAACGCTCTACAATCCAAGGCTCATCCAACAGGTCATTAACTTAGCTGACCAAAAGAAGATCCCGTTACAATTCCGGCGCGGGACCAGCGGTGGAAATGATGCTGGAAGAATACACACGAGCCGGGAAGGCGTCCCCTCATTAACCATTAATGTTCCATGCCGCTATATTCATTCCTGTGCTTCTGTAGTCAGTCAAGCTGACATCAGGAATACCATTCAATTGGTAGAGGAAATTCTTAAGTCAAAATTTCTTGGCGAAGGGGTTTAACATAATACCCTAGTGGTCATTATATTGTGCCTATGATTTCTGAACAGTAAGAGTTAGGTTTATTTAACATACAAGGAGGAGAACAGAGATGCCACTGAATCAAAATCCTCTGGATTTTAAGCTGCTGGAACGTTTAACTCAGTCTTATGGACCTTCCGGGTTGGAGGATGACATTGCGGATCAAATTACGGAGATAGTCCGGCCATACTGCGACTCAATTCGTAAAGACAGATTAGGCAATTTGATAGTGGTGCGCCAGGGCCAAGGGAAGAAAATTATGATTGCGGCGCACACGGATGAAATCGGAGTCATGGTTACACATATTGATGAGAATGGCTTCTTGCGCTTTACAACGATTGGCGGCGTTCATATTCACCAAATTACACACAGTCGAGTCCAATTTAAAAATGGCCGGGTCGGGGTGATCAGTGTCGAAAAATTAGAAAACTCCTCAGATCTTAAACTTGCAAAACTCTATATTGATATTGGAGCCCAAAGCCGGGAAGAAGCCAAGCAACTTGTCCGAATTGGAGACAGCGCGGTTTTTATTGGTGAATATGTCCACTCAGATTCACGCATTATTTCCAAGGCTATGGATGATCGAATAGGCTGTTTTGTGGCCATTGAAGCCCTGAAACGGGTTCAGACAGATTACGAACTTGCTTTCGTTTTTACCGTTCAGGAAGAAGTTGGTCTGAGAGGTGCTCAAACGGCAGCTTTTGCTCTTGATCCGGATGTAGCCATTACAATAGATGTTACCGCGACAGGAGACACTCCTAAAGCCCACCCGATGGAAGTAAAACTGGGTGCAGGCGTAGCGATAAAAGTCCTTGACCACTCAATAATTACGCCTCCGCAAATGAAACAGTGGATGAGTAATACCGCTGAAAAACATCAAATCCCTTATCAATGGGAAGTTCTCGAATTCGGCGGTACCGATTCTGGAGCTATCCACTTGACTAAAGGCGGAGTGATTTGCGGTGTCCTTTCTATTCCGACTCGCTATGTTCATAGCCCTGCCGAAATTGTAGATTGTAGCGATGTGGAAGCAGCTGTCAACCTTTTGGTTGTTTTGCTTGAAAGTCTCGTTCCTTTTTAATAAAGAGAGACAAAAATGAATTAAATATTCAACGATTCCTTTACGTATTTAATTCCTGAAGTTGTAAGAGCAACGCCTCTTCTCCCTCGATTAGGAATAACGAGCCCTTTCAACTCAAGATTCATTAATAATTTACGAACGACTCCCTCAGTTAAGCCTGTTTGGAGTGCCAAGGATCGACGACCGATTGGATGATCTTGGTCATTCGCCTGAGCAATAAGGCGTAGAATAAGGGAATATTGGTATGGATCCTTGATGGAAGGTGGGCTGGGATTGCTGAAGTCTTCTCTTAATTCTTCAGGAAGCATTTTTTGTACTGGTGGTTGATCGGGACAAATGCTAATAAGATATTCGACAACATTTTGAAGCTCGCGAATGTTTCCTGGCCAACTATAGGCAAGAAGGAATTCTTCAATCTTACGGAAGTAATCTTCTGCGGGATGAAGCTTAGATCCAATCAAATACTTTTCGTAAAAATATTTCGCAAGAATCAAAATATCTTCATTCCTTTGACGTAAGGGTGGAATTTTGATTGGAAGAACGTTGAGGCGATAATAGAGATCTTGACGAAAAAGCCCCTGAATAATTAGTTCTTTAAGGTTTCTATTGGTTGCTACGATTACTCGGACATCGATCGGAATAACTCGAGAACTTCCGATTCTCCGGACTTGTTTCTCTTGCAGAACGCGTAGGAGCTTAACTTGAAAAGTCAAGGGGGCATCTCCAATTTCATCAAGAAAGATAGTCCCCTTATGTGCTTGTTGGAATAGTCCTGACATTCCGCCTTTCTTGGCGCCAGTAAAAGCGCCTTCTTCATAGCCGAAGAGTTCACTTTCTAAAAGGTTTTCACTGAGAGCTGCAAAGTTTACAGCAATGAAAGGCCCGTTTTTGCGGGCTGAGGCATTATGAATACCTTGAGCAAAGAGTTCTTTACCCGTTCCGCTTTCTCCTAGAATCAAAATAGGAGAATCAGAACGGGCTATTTTTTGGGCTAATCTTTTAGTTGTTTGAATCATTTCGCTGGAGCCAAGGATATGGGCAAAGGTATAGCGCGCGAAGTTCTGTTGATTGATCAGTTCTCGACGATGTTCTTCTTCCATCCTTTGAATTTCTGTAACATCATTTAAAGTGTAGACACGACCTTTAGGGTGATTAGCAATTAACTGATTTTTATTTTCAAGGAAAACTGCGCTATTGACCACAAGATGCCTCCCATTTATGTAGTGAAAATTTTCCCGATCATTTTTTGAAGCGGCTAAGAGTTCCCGGATATCAGCCCGAATAGTCGTATCGCTCATGTTTTTGCCAATAATTACTTCACACGGAAAGCCTAATAATTCTTCGGCAATTGAATTAAAAACTGTGATGTTCCTCTGGTCATCTATGGCGATTATGCCATCACGAACTGTATTAATAATGATTTCTAACTGATTGTTTATGTGTTGATTGAGTTCTTCCATTTGTTTATTGCGTACTAACAGGTTAACCATTCCTCGTACATATTTAGCAGAGAGCAGGTTCATTTTTTCATCGAGAAGATCCAAATATTTCAGGATCTCAACTAAGGTAATAAAATCAATGCTGCGATTTTGAATATCAATAATATGTTCAACACATTCGGGTACGAGATCGGTTTCGCCGGGTGTAATAGCGAGTTTTATATGAGGATAATCTGCGATTCCCGGGTAATAATCGAAATACTTAATGTGATTCATGCCAATGGTTTTCAGAAAGGAAATCGACTCGGATACAGATGAGTCCGTATCATTTACAAGTAAAGCCTGTGTACCATTAGGTATAGTCAAAAGGGGTTCCATACCTTGATAATTAATCGAGCGCAGGGCAACAATCCGCGGACAATTCGGATTAAGGATATTTTTTCCGAGTTCAAGGACTGCTGGACTTGAAAGAATGATAAGATCCTTGCCGATGAGCTTCTTGATGTTACTCTCTAAATAATAAGCTTCAACGTGGACTCGGTCACCGAGGAGATCAATGAGTTGTTCGTGGAGAGCTTCACACGTATTTTTACCTATGGTTAATAAGGTTAAGGTCTTCATTATATTCCTCCATTGAAATGCTAAGCTTAAATGGGTTGAAAAAGGGATAAACAATGGGGAAAAAGGGCTGCAAACGGGAAGGAGAGCAGTGATAATCACCATAATATGAGCCATGAATTTGTGCTAAAACACATTAAAGCCTTATCCTTCTAAGTCTAAAAATAAAAATACGAATGGCATCTACTTTTGGCGCAATAATTGCATAACAGAAGAATGTATATATTACCATTTTACAACAGTTTAGCGGAAGGGGACAAATTTTTTACAATGTTTAAGCTTTTAAAAGGCGGAAGAGTTTTTACTCCAGAGAATCTGGGTACCAAAGATCTCCTTATAGCCGGTGATAAGATCGCCCAGATCGGAGAAATTAATCCAGTACCTGAATATGGACCTGTTGAAGTTATCGATGTCACCGATCATTATGTCGTCCCCGGGTTTATTGATCAGCATATTCATCTCATTGGAGGTGGTGGAGAGGCAGGATATGCTTCACGCACTCCGGAAGTCCGTTTAAGCCAGCTTACTTCAGCAGGTATCACGACAGTTGTAGGCTGTCTGGGAACAGATGGGACGACTCGTCACATGGCATCTCTTTTGGCCAAAGCACGGGGCCTCGAGAACGAAGGGATTTCCACATATATTTATACTGGTTCCTATGAAATTCCAACCTGCACGCTAATGAAAAATGTCCGAGATGACTTGATTATTATCGATAAAGTCATTGGTTGCGGTGAAGTTGCGATTTCTGATCACCGATCAGCTCAACCCACAAAGGAGGATATAAGCAAACTTGCCGCAGAATGCCGCGTCGGTGGAATCCTAAGTGGTAAAGCGGGAGTGTTACATCTCCATGTAGGTTCCGGCAAAGAAGGGTTACGGATACTTTCCGAAATTGTAGACGAGACAAACATACCTATTACTCAGTTTATACCGACCCATATTAATCGTAATGCAGATCTACTGGCTGAAGGCATTCGATTCGCTCAAAAAGGTGGAAGAATCGATTTGACAACCGGATTTAATCCGTTATCCCAGCCTCGGACTTCAATCAGCCCTACGGAAGCAATTCATCAGGCTTTAGCCGAGGGTGCTCCTCTTGAGCAAATAACGATGAGTTCCGATGGTAACGGCAGCCTGCCTGTTTTTAATGAGCGGGGCGACATAGTCGGAATGACGGTTTCAGAACCACGGTGTCTGTATGAGGAATTCAAAAATTTGGTCAATTCGGGACTTCCTTTGGAGGATAGCTTAAAAGTGATCACCCAAAATCCAGCGCGGGTGCTTAAAATTCAAGAAAGAAAAGGAACGCTACGAGTATGGGCTGACGCAGATGTATTAGTCCTCGATCAAGACCTAAATATCGTGCACGTTTATGCTCGAGGGCAGTGTATGATTCGAGATGGAAAAATACTTGTCAGCGGAACCTTTGAGTAATCCAAAATAAGAGGTTTGTGATGTTTCCTAATGTAGAGCGTTTTACGTTTATCATAGATACATGAAATATTTAGAAGGGGGATTGAGAAAGCAATACCTGGCAACTGCTGTTTTAGTCGGTAATGGATTGATTGTTAATTTAGGAGGAGTGAAGTGTTGATGAAAAAATCAGTAAGAGCAACCCTATTGGGGCTGCTGTCATTCAGCGTCATGCTATCGTCCATAGGATGCGGCTCCCAAACGAGTACAAGTGGTAATACAGCCAATAGTAATGCAAGCAAGCAGATTGTTATTGCCAGAAATGCTGATTCAGCAGATTTAGACCCAGTCAATGCAAAAGACAACAATGATATTTGGATGGAAAATCTATTCGCGGAAGGTCTGGTACAGAGCAGTGCCGATGGAAAAAAGACGGAACCGGCGCTTGCTAAAAGTTGGGATGTCAGTGCTGATAAACTAACCTACACGTTCCATATCCGGGATGGCTTGAAATTTTCAGACGGTACGCCAGTCACAGGTGAAGACTGGATTTATTCCCTCAAACGCGCACGGGATACCAAGAGCAGTCAATGGGCCTTTGCTTTGGAGGATGTAAAAGATGTTACAGCTCCCGATAACACAACTGTTGTTATTACGTTGAAGGATCCCTCTGCTGCCATATTATCGGATCTGTCAATGTTCAACGCGTCGGTCATGCCTAAGGCTTATTGTGAAAAAGCAGGCGATGATGGTATCAGCCAGAAACCAATTGGAACCGGCCCATATATGATCAGTGTATGGAAGAAAGGAGAGTACATCCTCTTCAAAAAGAACCCCAACTATTGGCAGAAGGGTAAACCACTAACAGATGAAATTAAGGTAACGGTTGTTCCGGATGATAATTCCAGAATCATGCAGCTAGAAGGCGGTCAGATTGATGTTGCTACCAATGTGCCCTATGATCAGATGAAGACAATTGGTTCCAGTGGAAAGCTGCAAGCAGTAAACCTTCCCTCAACAGAAGTACACTATATTACCATTAATACGACGAAGAAGAACCTTAACAATGGAAAGGTTAGACAAGCTCTTGAGTATGCCACCGATAAGGATGCCCTTGTCAAGACAATTTTATTTGGCAATGGGACCAAGGCTATTTCATTCTTATCCTCAGAGGATCCCCATTTTGATAATAATCTGCCCGATGCTCATGCTTACAATGTCGATAAGGCGAAGGATCTTCTGAAAGAAGCTGGATTACCCAATGGGTTTGAAGTTTCTCTGGTTGTACCGGCAGGAAACTCCTCTGCACAGCAGACTGCAACGATGCTAAAAGAGCAATGGGCTAAAATTGGTGTAACCGTAAATATCAGCCAACTGGAAAACGCTGCAGTATCGAGCCAGTATAAGAGCTTGCAATATGATATTCAGCTTCATGTGTGGACCAATGATATCACAGATACCACGGAATGGGTGGACTATGCTTGTATCTATGAAAATGATAAAAATAGTTTTACCGGCTGGAAAAATGACCAAATTGAGGCCTGGGCAAAGCAGGCCAAGATTGAGCTTGATGAAAACAAGAGAATGGCTCTCTATAAAAACATTCAGGAGGCCTTCCAGAATGATGCACCTTTGATTCCGTTGTATGCTGTTCCTTATACGGTTGCAATGAGTAAAAACATTACTGGATTCGTGCAAACGCCACTCGGCAATTATCGATTCCAGGATTTAGCAAGAAAGTGAACCGCTTAAAGGTTAGTCGTAAATAAGAATTTCCTTTTGGGGGGGAGTTGCTTTTCCTCCCCAATATCTCATCTTACCCCTTTCTTTCGGTATATTGATATAGTAGGTGTTAGAATGAATGAACTGAATTATATCATCAAAAGACTGCTTCAGATAATACCGGTGCTGTTTTGTGTTACGGTACTGATTTTTATTATGATGCGGCTCATCCCCGGTGATCCGGCCTTGGTAATGCTTGGGGATAAGGGTTCTCCAGAAACGATTGCAGCAATGCGCCACCAGATGGGATTGGATCAATCTTATCTTACGCAATATTGGATCTTTCTCAACAATCTTCTACACATGAATTTGGGTAAATCTGTCTACTATAATCAGCCCGTAAGCGAACTAATACAACAAAAAATTCTCGTAACGATTACACTCACCATTGTTTCAACTATACTAGCGATCCTGATAAGCTTTCCGCTGGGTTATCTTTCGGGGATTAACCGAGGCAACCTTAAAGGCCAGATCATAAATGCGGGTTCATTGGTTGCTGTATCGCTGCCTTCTTTTTGGATTGGTCTTCTTTTTCTCATTTTATTCGGGCTCAAATTAGGATGGTTCCCAATCGCAGGTTGGGGGCAGACCTGGCCGGAACATATCTATTCCATGATTCTTCCGGGCTTGACCCAGGCTTTGGCGACGTGTGCCTTACTCATCCGCAACATTCAAAATAGTGTTTCAGATATTCTTAAAAAAGATTATGTTGATTTCGCTTACAGCAAGGGACTACCCCGTAAAATTGTACGTTCTCGTTATATAATAAAAAATGTCATGGTCTCAACCGTTACCTTATTTTCTATGCGGATCGCTTACATGCTTGGCGGCAGCGTTGTCATCGAGACTGTTTTTGCTCTGCCGGGTATCGGTTTACTTCTTTTACAAGGAATACTCGGCAGGGACTATGCGATTGTTCAGGGAACTGTTTTCATCTTTGCAGTCATTGTACTGGCGATGAATCTATTCACGGACATTTCGTATTCGATACTTGACCCGAGAGTAAAACTGCAATAGGAGGGATAGGCTTGTGGGGACAGAAAATACAATTAGCTTGCCTGAGCGAACAGCAATCGCCCCAAAAATACCATTTTGGCAAAGAAGCACTACATTTAATATGGGCTTTGTTTTCTTGGTGATTGTTTTAGTGTTTACTTTATTTCCCGGTCTATTCACCTCTTATTCTCCTTCTGCCCAAGACCCAAATGTAATTTTATCAGCTCCGACTGCTGCTCATGTTTTCGGGACCGATAATTTTGGCCGTGATATGTTTTCACGGGTGCTATGGGGAACAAGAATAGACCTGGAAATAGGGGTCTTAGCCGTAATTATTCCGTTAGTTATCGGCTCCCTGATCGGGCTTATTGCCGGTTATTATGGGAAATGGATCGATGTGTTGTTTATGCGGCTTTTAGACATCGTCATGGCGTTTCCCTTTACCATCCTAGTCATTGCGATTGTTGCAATAATCGGACCGGGAATCAGGAACCTTTATATCGCCATTTGGCTCGTTGGCTGGAAAGAGTATGCAAGACTTGTACGCAGTGAAGTCATAGTACTCAAAGAAAGCGAATATGTTCAGGCCGCCAAGACCTTGGGTTATTCCGATACACGGATTTTATTTAAGCACGTTTTACCGAATGTCATGAATAGTGCTATCGTATATTCGATTTCTGATGTGATGATGTGCATGTTGGTTGGTGCATCCATGAGCTTCTTAGGCCTTGGTGTTCAACCACCTACGCCGGAATGGGGCGCTCTCATTTCCGATGGCCGATCGCTCATATCAAGCGCATGGTGGATCTGTGCGTTTCCTGGTCTTGCGCTTGCTATAACCGGTATTGGCATAAGTCTTCTGGGCGACGGTCTTTCTGATTTACTGAGAACGAAGGAGCATTGATGGGGAGGACATATGAGCAATACAATTTTAGAAGTCATTGATCTCAAAACTTATTATATCGAGAAGAATCGCGTTGTGAAGGCGGTCGATGGTGTCAGTTTTTCAATCAATGAAGAAGAAACTTTTGGACTTGTGGGCGAAAGCGGGTGCGGAAAAAGTGCGACCTGCCGTTCCTTAATCGGTTTAGTTCATAAGCCAGGCGAGATTGTTAATGGCTGTATTAATTATAAGGGGACTGATCTCTTGAAAATAAGTCCCAAAGAATTGGAGAAAATCCGCGGCAGTGAAATGGGTATGATTTTTCAGGAACCCATGACAGCGCTTAATCCGGTACTCAAAATCAAAGAGCAGATCATGGAATCCTTCAAAGATAAAGCATTAAGTAAACAGCAAAAATATGAAAAGGCTATTGAATTGCTTAGATTAGTAGGCATCCCATCCCCAGAGAAACGTATGGAATCTTTCCCCCATCAGTTTAGTGGTGGTATGCGGCAGAGGGTTATGATTGCTATTGCTTTAGCCTCCAAGCCGCGCTTGCTACTGGCGGATGAACCTACCACAGCACTAGATGTGACTATACAGGATCAGATTATAAAATTGCTTAACGATTTGAAGAGAGAACTAAAAATGAGTATGATCCTTGTCACCCATGACCTAGGTGTAGCGGCCCAAATGTGTGACCGCATGGCCGTTATGTATGCGGGGAATATCATGGAAATTACGGATGCAGTTACCTTGTTTGGGTCTCCTCGACACCCCTACACGATTGGCTTATTGAATTCACTTGCTGTTAATAAAGAAAAGGGCGGAAAGCTTCAGCCAATCAACGGTGCGCCTCCGGACCTTAGTAATATGCCTGAGGGCTGCCCCTTTGCACCCCGTTGTCAATATTGTGAGCCCCTTTGTGAAAAGCAATTGCCGGATTTACAAGAAATTGAACCGGGTCATCTATCACGTTGCCGTTGTGTTGAAAAGCTTGCCAATATAAAGGGCATCATAGAGCCTGCGGGAAAGGAGGAGCCATCGTGAACGCTAAGTCTATGCTTTCTGAGGCATTATCTGTGAAGGAGCCGTTGCTGGAGATTCAGAATCTGTCGAAAGGTTTTCCTATCAAACAGACTATAATTGATATGATTGCACGCAAAGAACAACAGGTCGTGCGGGCTGTCGATAACGTGAGCTTGGTAATTATGAACGGCGAGACTGTGGGTCTTGTTGGGGAAAGTGGCTGCGGAAAAAGCACCTTTTCGAAAACGTTAATTCGACTATATAAACCTGACAGCGGCAGAATTCTATTCGATGGGGAAGACTTTGCGCAGCTTGAGGGGCGGAAACTGCGTGAAAATCGACATAAAATTCAGATGGTGTTTCAAGATCCCTATTCCTCACTGAATCCACGGCAGACTGTGAATGCCATGTTGAGCGAAGTGCTTTCGGTTCATAAGATCTGTGCTAAAAGTGAGAGGGAAGACAAAATTGAAGCGCTTTTGCAAATGGTCGGCCTTAATATGAATGTGGGGAGCCGCACTCCAGGTGAGTTTTCCGGAGGACAGCGGCAGCGGCTAGGCATTGCCAGAGCTTTGGCGCTAAATCCACGTTTTCTGATTGCCGATGAGCCGGTCTCAGCCCTTGATGTTTCCATCCAGGCCCAAGTCATCAATTTATTGGCGGAGCTGCAGCATAAATTCCATCTTACTATGCTTTTCATTTCCCATGACCTAAGAGTTGTCCGGTACATAACGAACCGGGTGGCGGTTATGTATTTAGGAAAGATTGTAGAAATATCCCCCACAGAGGAACTGTTTGACTGCGCTTACCATCCATATAGCCGCATATTAATTAAGGCGGTACCCGTGATGGATCCACGCCAACGAAATAGAGAGAATGCAATTGAGGGTGAACTGCCTAGCCCAATCAACGTCCCAAAGGGATGTTGTTTTCATCCTCGTTGTCCGTATGCTAAGGATATATGTCATGAGCAGGAACCGGATATGAAAGCAACCGGATTTGATCGGTTTGTAGCATGTCATTTCCCCATAAGGAATTAGAGAATTGAATTTTTAGGAGGTTCTTTCATATGTATATGGTTAATTATACGAGTGATGATTTTAAGGAAAGCCTTAAGAAATCAAACATCGTTATTCTTCCGATCGGATCACTTGAAGCTCACGGGCATCATCTGCCATTAGGGACGGATATCTTTTCCCCCAGAACTTTCTGTAAATTGTTAGACGAAGAAATCGGCGATCGGATCTGGATTGGACCGGAAATTCCATACGGCCAGAGTTATGATCTAACGGTATATCCTGGTACTATCAACGTTCCCTCTCAAGTATTTGCGGACTATGTGTACTGGGTTGGGAAGGGTATGTTTGAAAACGGGATGAAAAAATTAATTATGTTAAATGGACATGGCGGGAATATTACTGCCTTAAATCTTGCAAGCGAAATGCTTATGAAATTGGGCATGGATGTTCTGATAATTAACTGGTGGCTTGATTATTCTGCCGACATTGTTGCGATTACAGGGGCCCAAGGTCATGCCGGTGAAGATGAAACATCTGCAATTCTATACTACGATTCAAAGCTGGTTCGCATGGAGAAAGCCACCAAGAATTTGATCAGGCCACTCTTAAATGTCAAATTTATGGGCAGGGCCGAAAAAATATACGAACATGCAATGTCCGGTGATGCTACTAAAGCGACCTACGAACAAGGAAAACAAATTTTCAAAGTACTCACTGCCCGATTGATCAGCGATATCACGATCCTTGAGTCGGGTAAATATTATTCGCAAAATTAAACTATAGCTTAACTTAGTTAACCGACTTTGCATATTTCTCGATTATTTTGAGAATCACTTCAACTCCTTTTTCTAGCGCAAAAGTAGGAATGAATTCGTTTTTACTATGTGCATTATGGCCGCCGGCAAAGAAATTCGGGGTAGGCAGTCCCATGAAAGAAAGACGTGCACCATCGGTACCACCTCGGATTGGCTTCACATCAGGATTGACTCCAACTTCTTGCATCGCTTGGAAGGCAGTCTCAACGATATGCATAACGGGATCGATTTTTTTACGCATGTTTTTGTATTGATCTATAATTTCAACTGTGAGAATTTCTTCCCCATACTGATCTTGCAGTTGCTTTGCTGTTGCGAGAATGGTCCTTTTTCGCTTCTCCAGTCCTTCACTTTCAAAGTCACGAAGAATATAATGGAGGACCGTTTCTTCGACGTCTCCCTGAATGCGATTCAGATGGTAGAATCCTTCGCGTCCTTCAGTCAAGGAGGGGATTTCTTGAGCAGGGAGGAGGGAGATGAATTTATTAGCTATAAGTATGGCATTAATCATTTTTCCTTTGGAACGACCAGGATGGACATTTCGCCCGTGTATTTTTACGATTGCTTTAGCGGCATTAAAATTTTCAAATTCCAACTCACCGATTGGTCCACCATCAACGGTATAGGCAAAATCAGCGCCGAAACCTCGAACATCAAAATAATCGGCACCACGGCCGATTTCTTCATCAGGCGTGAATCCTACACAGAGTTTACCGTGGGGAATCTCAGGATGCGCTGTTAAATATTCAAACGCGCTCATGATTTCCGAAATACCAGCTTTATCATCTGCACCGAGTAGGGTGGTCCCATCGGTGGTAATCAGGGTTTTTCCGATGTATTGGTTAAGTTCTGGGAAATCCTCAACCTTCAGTAGAAGACTTTTCTCAGGATTCAGAAGAATATCTCCTCCTGGATAGTTTTCGATAATTTGAGGGTCTACATGTTCCCCGGAGACATCCGGACTCGTATCCATATGGGCGATGAAACCAATGCTTGGAACCCGTGCCTCAATATTGGCTGGCAGCACCGCATAAACGTAGCCTTTATCATCAAGTCTGACCTGTTCTAAGCCAAGTCCTTTCAGCTCTTCCGTGAGAACTTTCGCTAAATTGAGTTGGCAGGGGGCGCTTGGAACTGTTGATGAGTTTTCATCGGATTGAGTATTAATTTGAACATACTTCAGAAAACGTTCTACGACCTTTGACATGAACTTACCTCCAATTATTTGTTAAAATACAAATTTTTAGCAATAGGGACTTGTGTCTTTTCTATTATAAGATCAAATAATAAAGTTTTAAAGACTAATTCCTGATGTGAGAACGTGCTCGAAAAGCACGAATCTATTGTAGCTAATACAATCTCACAATAGATACCTTGATAATTTAGTGCGAATGTGAAGCAAAGCATAAAATTCCTAGAGGATTCACACCGTGGGATGTGAGGATATTTGTTGAAATTTGCAAAATGTCCAGGATGATGATAGAGAGTTTTATATAAAATGGAAGGAGATGAATGAAATCTGTTTATTAAAAGATAGTTTTTATTAGTTTTTGCTGGTCGCTTCCAGCATGGGAGCGTGAAGAATCAATCTTTCACCGGCAATTCTCCCAATGGCCTCTATTAGGAAAATATATGAAAATAGTCTATACTTAATTTAAAATACAATCAGAGGGAAAGAGGGGCTTATTAATCGTTAAAATCCGATTAGGAATCATGGGGGCTGATGATACCGTTAAAATTATTAAGTCCGTTACAGACGAATATCCCGTCCTGAAGTGTCAATTTTTCGAGTATTGGAATGAGAAAGACCTAATTGAAAATTTGCGGCCACATGTTGACGATGTAGATATGTGGCTGTTTTCTGGACAAGTACCCTACTCGATTGCCAAACTCTGGGGCGGAATCCAAAAACCCATGTTTTATATTCCTCATACTGGTGCAAGTTTATATAGGACCTTGTTACATATCGTTTATGAACAAGACATAACAATGGAACAATTGAGTTTTGATACATTTCAACCAAGTGAATTAGAAAAAACTTTTTTGGAAGCACAAATTGACGCCAAACCTGTTTTTCTAAAATATTATCAAGGAGAAATATCTGCTGAAGAATTAAGTGAATACCATTATAGGCTTTGGCAATCAGGGCAAACGAAAGCGGCCGTTACCTGTTTGCGTACAGCCCATCTCGAACTCCAACGACTGGGGGTCCCAGTCTTTCGGGTCCTTCCGACTCGTTTAGGAGTAAAAGAAATCATTGAACTTATACTTCGGACAAATGAAACTTTACATTTTAAGGATGCGCAGATAGCTGTACAGATGGTAGAAGTTGATTCTTTTACCCGCTTGGCTAAAGATACCTTTTCCACAGATGAATTACATCGCCTAGAAATCAAAATTACGGAAAAACTACTCGAATACGCAAAAAAAGTTCATGGCTCCTTAAAAGAAGCTGGACCTGGTCGTTATGTTATTTTTACAACCCGAGGACTTTTACATGAAATCACGGAAAACTTTACCGTTGTGCCGGAGTTAGAGGAGTCCTATCAAACCGTACAAGATAACCTAACTTGTGGTATTGGTATTGGTAAAACAGCCTATGAGGCTGAGATCAATGCCGGAAAAGCCTTACTTCATGCCAAAGAATATGGACATGGAACTTGGATGATTCTTCTTGATGATAAAACAATTGTCGGCCCACTGGGTAAAAAAACGCAGATAACCTATTCTTATGCCTCCGAAGAATTAGCCCAGTTAAGCGGAAAAACCTCCCTAAGCGGAACAACCATAAATAAAATTAAGGCTATCTTAAAAAAGGCTAAAAAAGATGAAATATGTGCACATGAACTAGCCCAATATATGCAAATCATGCCTCGTAGTGCACGCAGAATTCTCATGGAGTTGGAGGAAAAAGGGTTTGCTCAGGTAATTGGTGAAGAAAGCCCTCATCCAAGGGGACGGCCAAGAAAGATTTATCGTATTTTATTTTGACAGGATTTAAACCGTAAACTGTGGATAAAATAGCGGCTCGAAAAAACCTTTTGCCTTCTGGTATCCTGTTAACAGCAGTGAATAGTAGAAGCTAGGTTTTATTACGGCTAGAGATTTAGCCCAAGAACAACGTTAGCGAGACCGCATTGAAGAATGCGGCCAAAGTGGACTGAGTATCCAGGCTTGGTGCGTTGATGTTGCAAGCGAAGGATTTTTTCAAGAATGTAAATTAGCCCGGGTTTTCATTGATTGAAGATCTGGGCTAATTTTTTATGCAACGCTATTTGTTCCACCGTTTACGTTTAAACCCTGCCTTTTTTGTATTTAGGGCAGAATTTCTTATTATACAAAATACTTCGTAATTTTGTTGTTTAATGACTACCTAAAGACAAGCTTCTATTATATAATAAACATAAAGGGTTATGACCGAAATATAACCGTAAATAATAAGAAGGTGAGCTATGGAATAATTCTATTCACTAAGTAACAAGCATATTTCTCCATAGGGTATGGCCAAATCTATTAATCAACTTATATGATAAAAGGAGCATCTATCATTATGGAAACGACGAAACTAAATAGTCTTGTTGAACAAATCAACAATGAAATCCTCAATTGGAGAAGATATCTTCATCAACATCCAGAGTTATCCTTTAAAGAAGTAAGAACCAGCCAATTTGTTTACGAGACTCTTCAATCCTTTGGTAATCTGGAACTTTCACGACCTGTCGGAAACAGTGTCGTTGCTAGACTCATTGGAGCTAAACCCGGTAAAGTTTTAGCGATAAGGGCAGATATGGATGCATTACCTGTTCAGGAACAAAATACCTTTGAATTTTCATCTCAGAATCCTGGAGTCATGCATGCCTGTGGCCATGATGCCCACACTGCGATGCTCCTGGGAACAGCTAAGATCCTCAGTGGATTGAAGGATGAGGTTCAAGGTGAAGTTCGCTTCTTATTTCAACACGCTGAAGAGCTCTTCCCAGGCGGGGCATCGGAAATGGTTGCTGCCGGTGTAATGAAAGGTGTAGACCAAGTCATCGGGGCGCATGTTTGGTCGCAGCTGGAATCCGGCAAAATCGGGATAGCTTATGGCCCCATGATGGCTGCCCCCGATACATTCCATATATTTATTAAGGGAAAAGGAGGCCATGCAGGTGCTCCTCATACATCGGTTGATTCAATAGTTATTGGAGCACAGGTAGTGACAAATCTCCAACATATCGTGGCCCGTAATATTGATCCGCTGGATAGTGTAGTTATCTCAATTGGAAAATTTGTCGCGGGAACCACGGATAATGTAATCCCCGATAGTGTAGAAATCGTAGGCACTATTCGGACACTATCGCTTGAAAACCGTGACTTGGTCCCGCGTTTAATGGAGCAAGTTGTTAAAGGAGTAACTGAAGCTCATGGAGCTGAGTATGAATTTAACATTGTGAAAGGTTATCGGCCTGTCATTAATGATATAGGCGTTAATCGCATCATGGAGGAAACAATTCGAGAAGTTTTAGGTGATCAAGCTGTTGAAACTGTACGTCCAACTATGATAGCAGAAGATTTTTCAGCGTATCAGCACGAAGTTCCTGGCAGCTTTATTTTTATTGGTGCCGGTAATCCGGAAAAAGGAATAAGTTATCCGCACCATCATCCGCGTTTTACTATAGATGAAGATATCCTGGTGATGGGTGTAAAACTCTTTACTAACGCAACATTTAAATTATTAAAAGTTTAAAGGGGGGCATTATTATGAATTTTCGTTGGTTGGCAATAATACCATTTATTTTCATGCTATGCGTTATACCATTTGTAAATAGAGTAACTCCTTATGTCTTAGGCATGCCGTTTATCCTTTTTTGGATTGTCTTATCTGTGGTAGTAACCTCTATTATTATGGGACTCATTTATAAACTTGATCCGGTGAATCACGGAGGTGATAGACAATGAACTCAGCCTTATTAATTATTTTCGCCTTTCTGCTCTTCTCTCTATATCTAGGACTGCGGGCCAAGAAAGGAAAACAGATGGATCTGGAACAATGGACGGTGGGAGGACGCGGTTTCGGTCCTATAATTATCTTTATTCTAATGGCTGGAGAAATTTATACAACCTTTACCTTTCTTGGTGGCAGCGGATGGGCCTATGGCAAAGGAGGCCCTACATTCTACATCTTATGTTATGGTACCTTAGCCTATGTTATTTCCTATTGGATGCTGCCAGCGGTTTGGAAATATGCCAAAGAGCACAATTTGATGTCCCAATCAGATTTTTTTGTTACGAAATATAAAAGTCCTGCGCTGGGTGTTCTAGTCTCATTAGTAGGAGTTATTGCTTTAGTTCCCTATTTAGTCCTTCAGCTTACAGGTTTGGGAAACATTGTCTCGGAAGCCTCTTATGGATCTGTTTCTCCTACCCTAGCCATTTGGATTGGAGTTATCGTTGTTACCATTTATGTTATGGTTTCAGGTATTCATGGTTCGGCTTGGACAGCAGTCGTTAAAGACTCCATGATTCTCGTGATCGTTCTTTTTATGGGGATTTATCTTCCTTACCATTATTACGGTGGATTCCAACCGATGTTTATGGCTATTGATAACGCAAAACCGGGATTTTTAGCTCTGCCTTCTAAAGGACTAAGTGTATCTTGGTTTATCTCGACAGTTCTATTAACGGCTTTGGGCTTTTACATGTGGCCTCATTTCTTTGCAGCTGTCTATTCAGCTAAAAGCGAGAAGGAGTTTCGCAAAAATTCAATATTCTTACCCCTATATCAATTAGTCTTGCTCTTTGTCTTTTTTGTTGGATTTGTCGCTGTTCTACAAGTCCCTGGCCTCAAAAATGGAGATCTGTCACTTTTAAGGCTTTCGAAAATGGCATTTCCTACGTGGTTTGTAGGGATAATCGGCTCAGCAGGTTTACTTACTGCAATCGTTCCTGGTTCAATGATCCTCATGGCCTCTGCCACCTTAATTGCTAAAAACATCTATAAAGTATTTGTTCCCTCGACGACTGACCAGCAAGTTGCCACATTGGCTAAATATTTAGTTCCTATTATAGCTCTTGTTGCAGTTTTCTTTACTTTGATAGGCGGAAAAACAATTGTAACTCTGCTCCTAATGGGTTATAGCCTGGTTACTCAACTATTTCCTGCCTTTATCTTTAGTTTAATGAAGAACAACTTTGTAACTAAGCAAGGCGCCTTTGCAGGCATACTCGCAGGCGTTCTTACGGTTGGTCTTGTTACGGTTTCTAATATTACTGTTGGTACGATTTTCCCCTCGCTCCCTCAAGCGGTTAAAGACCTTAATGTAGGTATCATTGCCCTTATCGTAAATATCGTTATTATGGCGATCGTTAGTCTTGCTACCCAGGGCTTAAATGTTAACGAAAGCAACATTCAGCACGCAAAATAGAAGGGCTGACATATTATCGGCTAAGCCTTCTGGAAAAACGACATCGAAAAAAGGCGCTTATAACAAGCGCCTTTAATTTATATAGCTGGAGCCGATGGCAGGACTCGAACCTGTAACCTGCTGATTACAAATCAGCTGCTCTACCAATTGAGCTACATCGGCATGTGCATCGGCACGAAAATCATTCTATCAAGATTTAGGGATCTTGTCAATGGCTGTAGAAAATAACGACCAGATGAATTTGTTAATATACTTGGAAAAAGGCCCTCATCAAAGTTGATGAGGGTTGGCTTGAGATAAGATAATTATGATGCTGTCCAAGGACTGGCTTAATTAAGCACATTAAATCTTATGCCGTTTTATTACATTGTGTTACTATACGTATCCCAATGAGCTATATTAAACCAAAAGACAATTATATTGTATCATCCCCTGGTTATCAGAAATTCTTGGTCTGTTTGTGAACCCCCTAAGTATAGATGTTTTCATTCTAACTTAAGGGGTCTGGTGTTTATTGTTCTCTTTTCTGAATTGATTCAGGGAGGCGGTAGGGATTATTTCGGTAGAACTTTATCTTGATGGAGGGTATACTCAACTATTTTATGGCATCTGTCAAATTCTACAAAAATGCTTGGTGAATTTACTATAGCTACTGAAAATATTTCCATCCATTCTGGGGTAACGTCCTTGAAGGCAACGGCTCCGTCAAACAGGATTACGGCCCAAATTATCTTGTGATTTTTAACAATAAACAAACTGTCTTCGACAAATCCTCGACCACCTTGAGGGCGTGGCATACAGTTACAATTAGGTTTGCATTTTTGAACTGAATTCTGAATGTCCTGGAAAAGCTCTAATTCTTGCTCATCCAATTTCCTTTCCTCCTTTGTTTATTATAAGGATACACCTTGTCCCTTATAGTTTCAGTATATTCCATTATTTTTAAGTTGTTCTTGGTTTAATAAGGACACAGAACTATTACAAGTTTTATATGAGTAGTCCATCCAATGGAGGTATTCCTGATATCAATTTGCTGCTGAATGCTGTTTTCGGCGTTTTGAATTAATAACAATTTATTATAGCAATTGTGAAAAATGTTTAAGGCTAACTGCAAAGTATTACGAGAGGATTTCTTAATTTCACATAATCAGCAGAATAAACGTTTGAATATTTAAAAATTTTAGTGACATTAATGAACAAAATTATAATGTAGAGATTTGGACAAACTGTTAACACTTAATGTTTGGGGAGCATAAGTTGAACTAAGAGAACGAATACGATGGGAAATAAATAGAGGCTCAAATAAAAGCGAGGCATGGAGGAGTTGCGATGGGGGATGCTGAAATTCAGGCTCTCAAAGAAGATATTACGGAGATAAAAGGGGATGTTAAGGAAGTCAAAGATGCTGTTGCCCGCTTGCATCTGCTTATGGTCGAAAACTATGTGACTAGAAACGAGTTTGAGGCCTATAAGGAGCAGGAAATAAGAAGTCGCCGGTGGTGGGTAACCTTTGTAATTGGGGCTGTAACTGTTGTAATAACAATTATTAACATGGCTAATCATTTTTTTAACAGGTTGATGGCAAAATAACTGTTAAATTTCAGTGAAGATTTGTTGTAGGATTTTGAATGAAATAATGACTCAACAGCAAATTATAGATACTATAGATAATCAACTGTATACAATATTAAGTATTAAAATAGCTGGACAGTTATAGAGAACGCAGTTATAATTGAAATGCAGTTTTGTCGTAGAAGTGAGCAAAGAAGCTCTAAAACGGCGTTATTAATAACGCCGTTTTAGAGCTTCTTTTTTATTGCTGGCAATTATAAGCGTTTTAAATAGGAAAGTATATTTTAGGCAGGAGGCATAAATAATGACTCTTAATTCCGGGGATATCGCATTTGTTTTTTTATCGACCATCTTAGTATTTTTAATGACTCCAGGATTGGCGTTGTTTTATGGAGGGATGGTCAGAAAACGAAATGTTCTTTCAATAATGATGCAAAGTTTTGCTGCGATAGGGCTGGTTACCGTTGTCTGGGTAGTATTCGGGTACTCCTTAGCCTTCGGTCCCGATCATGGCCATATCATTGGAGGGCTGGATTGGTTTGCTTTAAAAAATGTGGGACTTACTCCTAATCCTGATTATGCACCTTCGATCCCTCATTTATTGTTCTTTATGTTTCAGCTTATGTTTGCCATTATTACTCCAGCGGTTGTAAGTGGTGCTACTGCAGAAAGAATGCGTTTTCCCGCTTTTCTCTTATTTATGTTCTTTTGGAGTACGTTCGTTTATATTCCTCTGGCCCATTGGGTTTGGGGAGTAGGGGGCTGGATGAAGAATCTCGGCGTCATGGACTTTGCTGGCGGAACAGTTGTAGAAATGGCGTCAGGAGTCTCTGGACTGGTTGCAGCCCTAATCATTGGAAAGCGTCTGAAAGTAGGGTACGAGTTTAATATTCCTCATAACATGCCCAATGTTCTCTTGGGGGGAGGACTATTGTGGTTCGGTTGGTTTGGCTTTAATGCCGGAGGGGCTATGGGTGCTAATGGACTGGCTGTTTTAGCTTTGACCACAACCCAAATAGCAGGAGCAGCTGGAATGATCGGCTGGGCGTTCTTGGAATGGTTTCATCGCCGTCAAATTACAGTTTTTGGAGCTATCAGCGGTATTATTGCTGCTTTAGTTGCTATTACGCCTGCTGCAGGATTTGTATCCACCGGGAGCTCTCTGCTGATCGGATTTGTCGCAGGAGGGGTTTGCTACTTAGGTGTTAGTGTACTTAAGGATAAGTTAGGTTACGATGATGCTCTCGACGTTTTTGGTATTCATGGTATTGGAGGCACATGGGGGACTCTGGCTACTGGAATTTTTGCAGATGTACGTCTTAATCCCCAAGGCCATAATGGTTTGCTCAATGGCGGCGGAATTCATCCTGTTCTCATTCAGCTGCTTGCGATAGCTGTTACCTATGCCTTTACTGGCGTTATGACATTTGTGATTTTAAAAGTGGTTGCTTTGTTCACGCCGCTAAGGGCAACAGATGATGAACAAGTCAATGGTTTGGATTTAACTCAACATCGAGAGAATGCTTATCCTGATTTTGAACTTACAGAGAACGTTTATATTTAAGTTTAAGATAATAATCTCATTTAAATTTCTTAAATAGGTTCCCAAAAATTAAAAGGTCTCAAAAGGTTAGAGAGCTTCTTCGCCATGTTCACCTGTTCTGATCCGGATTGCATCAGCCACGTCGTAAACAAAGATTTTACCATCGCCAAATTTACCGGTTTTAGAAGATTCAACAATGGAAGAGATAACATCATCAATCCTAGCAGAACTAATGACAACCTCAAGTTTTATTTTCGGCAAGAGCTTAGAGACAATTTCTTGACCGCGGTAAATTTGGGTATACCCTTTTTGGTTTCCAAATCCTGAGACATTAGACACCGTCATCCCATTGATTCCTAGATCCGAAAGAGCTGTTTTAACATCATTTAGTTTTTCTGGACGAATAATAGCTTCGATTTTTTTCATGATTGTCACCGCCTGTTCATGGTTCTGTGAGGATACAGTCCTCTTCATTATAACAGAAAGCTATTTAGGATAATATCCTCAGATACGAGCATCATAGATTTTAATAGAGCCTTAAGTTAACTAATTTTGTGATGGCTGGTGTGCTGTAACTGGGTTTAAACTAAACAATTACTGCATCATAATGAAAACCGGGTCTTAAACCCGGTTTTGTGGTGTCTTCTTCTTAAATGGTGAATTTTTGCCTCGATCGGGTTTTCCTGTTTTTGCTGAATCTGTCGCTTTATTGGACATGTTAAATAGACCTCCTTAATCCTTGTAAACTAGTATTTTGCCGTTAGAGTGATGGGGCTTCCAGGAGTTTTAACATTAATGGCAAGTCTAATCCTGATGAAACAGTTACTGGGGAAAGGTAGTTTCTTTGTCTTTGCCGTAATCCGTGCGCCCATCCTGGTCTGCTGAATGTCCGCAGGGGAGAACTTCACGTTTAGGAAATGGCTGTTTTTTAGCTTTGAACTGATCCTGCTGTTCCATTGTTATCCCTCCTCGCTCATGCATTTATAGTTCCCTGGTAAATCATTAATTTATACGGAGAATAGAACAGGAAACTTCTGTATTAATATACGGAGATCATATTGACATGGTATGTAACACATGTTAGACTCAGCGTAGTGAATTGAATAAGTATGCTCTTATCCGGAGTGGTGGAGGGACTAGCCCAATGAAACCCGGCAACCCGCTTTGCTGTGACATTGTTGTCTGCGCAAGGCATGGTGCTAATTCTTGCAGGAGTGAATTCTTCTGATAGATAAGAGGAGTGTCGATGAATAATTAGGCCTCTTCGAACTAGAAGAGGCCTTTTCGATGCCTATGTATAGGTTTTCGAAAGGGATTTTTCAGGTCCTGGCTCTAGATCACTCTATTTAGAAGGGGAATTTCTTAAAGAATACAAGGATAAAGCGGAACAAAATCTGGAGGTGGGGTCTTTTATGAGTATTGAGAAAACATACGCAGAGATTAACGCTAAGATCAAAACTGGGAAAGCTGTTGTTGTGACAGCAGAGGAACTAATAGCGTTAGTAGAAGAAAAAGGGCTTACAGAAGCAACCCGTGAGGTCGATGTTGTTACAACGGGGACCTTTGCCCCAATGTGTTCGTCAGGAGCTTTTTTGAGTTTTGGGCATACGAAGCCGCGCATGAAAATGCAGAAGGTCTGGCTCAACGGTGTAGCAGCTTATGCGGGAATTGCAGCAGTTGACGCTTATCTTGGGGCAGCAGAGCTGCCTGAGGATGATCCCTTAAATAATAATTTTCCCGGTGAGTTCCGCTATGGCGGAGGGCATGTCATACAAGACTTGGTAGCTCGTAAACCTGTTAAACTAAAAGCTATAGCCTATGGAACGAATTGTTATCCCCGCAAGAGCGTGGAAACTATGATAACGCTTGATGAGATCAATGAGGCTATTCTTTTTAATCCACGCAACGCCTATCAGAATTATAACTGTGCGGTGAATTTAACCGATCGGACAGTTTACACTTACATGGGTATGTTGAAACCCCAATTGGGAAATGCAAACTATTCCACCTCAGGAGAACTGAGTCCTCTTCTAAAGGATCCTCATTTTAAAACGATTGGTGTAGGTACGAAGATTTTCCTCGGCGGGGGTGTGGGGTATGTGGCCTGGAACGGGACTCAGCATTTTCCGGCCATGACGAATGTCGACGGAAAAGAGCTTGGCGGCGCAGGGGGTACCCTTGCTGTTATTGGCGATCTGAAACAAATGAGTCCTAAGTGGCTGGTTGGTACGAGCTTTCTAGGTTACGGAGCGACACTTAGCGTGGGAATTGGGATACCAATTCCGCTGCTCAATGAAGAAATCACCCGCTATGCTGCTATGAAGGATGAAGATTTGTTTGCTCCTATAGTAGACTATGGAGAAGCATATCCCTCCTTTACTCCTGGTAACTTGGGGTACGTCAGTTATGCAGAACTGAAAAGCGGCAAGATTACGGTACAGGGCAAAGAAATTCAAACCTCACCTTTGTCAAGTATGCCAAGAGCTCGGGAAGTTGCCGCGACGCTCAAAGAATGGATCCAGAAGGGCGACTTCTTATTAACTGAGCCGGTTAAGTCCCTCCCGTCCCCCGCAGATGGAATTGTGGCTCATAGTATTAAGGAGGTTTGATTATGGCACCGAAAAGAATTGTTTTGCGCTTTGGATCCGATATCTCGGTAAAGCCTATCGTCTATCGTCTCGTTAAGGACTTTGACTTGGTTGTTAATATTGTTAGAGCAGATGTTAATCCTCAAAAAGAGGGAACTATGGTTTTAGAGGTCACTGGAGATCAGAGCGAAAAAGGGCTCGCTTATTTGCGTGAGTTGGGAGTTTCTGTCCAAGATCTTAAACAGGGAATTGTCCGCAATGAGGAAAAGTGTGTAATGTGCGGAGCTTGTACGGGACTTTGTCCTACAGGGGCTTTATACATCGAGCGTCCTTCTATGGAGGTTCATTTTGATGAAGACCAGTGTATCGTTTGTATGCTATGTACGAAAATTTGCCCGATGCGGGCAATGGAGGTTCATCTCTAAGTGGACTTTTTAGAACGTACCTACCGGCAGCTGCATCGCCAAGATGACCTGCAGCATTTTCAAGTGATGGTGCAAGAAACGGATCTGGATATCGGGATTCGTAAAGAACGTTTTTCTCCAGAATTGGTGGAATGGATCGAAGATACGATCCGTTCCTGCCGCAAGCCCTTGGAGGCGTATCTTCAAAAAGACCCAGGGTTTCAAAAAGCTTTAATTCCTTATGATGTACCCGAGGATGCTCCCTTGATCGTTAAAACCATGTCTGAAGCCGGTCGTTTAGCTGGGGTAGGTCCTATGGCGGCTGTGGCGGGGGCTGTAGCTGAGTGGGTGGGGAAAGCGATAGCAAAACGCTCTCGGGATGTTATCGTGGAAAACGGCGGAGATATTTTTATGAAAACGACTCGCTTTCGTAACGTTGGAATCTTCGCCGGGGATTCCCCTTTGTCAAACCGGATAGCCCTTGAAATCCACCCGGAACAGACTCCTCTTGGAATATGTACGTCTTCCGGTAAAGTGGGTCCTTCGTTAAGTTTTGGCAAAGCCGATGCAGTAGTTGTTCTTTCTTCTTCCACAGCTTTAGCTGATGCTGTAGCAACTGCTTGCGGGAACTTAATACAAACGGAGCGGGACTTGGAAAAAACTATTGAATTTGCCTCTCAGATCCCAGGAATCAAGGGATGTCTGGCAATCAAGAATGACCAATTAGCTGCCTGGGGCGCTATAAAACTAGTGCCAATGAACGTGTAATATATCAAAATTTGTATCTAAGCATGGTTTAGGTTATCGATTAGAGGAAGGTTCAAGAGAGAGCAAAAACTGACTTCCTGCAATTGGTTTATGTAAGATTGGTTTATGTAAGAATACACTGGCGCTTTTTTCCCAACAAAAAAAGAAAAAAAGAAACCTCCCCGTCGGGAGGTTTTAGTTTTGCGCAATTATCTTTATCTTCTTATTAATTCCTTTGTACAACCCTAATTTAGCACGAAATACGAAAGGAATCAATGCCCATTTTTTGGATCATTAATCTCACGATAACAAATGAATATTGTTGGTATTTAAAAGGTAAAAAAAATATTATTTTTTGGTTTGACCTGGTTTAAGTGCTATTTATGCCAATTAATCGATAGGATAAATTGAAACAATTGCCCAAGACAGGGGGCTAAACATGAAAAAGACGGTGTCGAATCAAATTTGTAATGGCGATTTTCAAAAAGCTTGTGAACATGAAGATTTTCCTCAAGACTGGCTGCCTATTGGCGGAAATTATGCTTCGACTTGGAATTATATGCAGGAATCTCAAGGCAGAGCTGGCGTGGAAATTTGTAATTCAGCAAGCGTTAAGGCGGGAATTATCCAAGCAAATAACAGAGTCATAGAGGTTGGCGGCAAGAAGCATTGGCTGGTAAAAGTGGTTTTCCAATGTCAAGAACCTGCCTTGCAAGTATTTCTGTATCTCTATCCAATTCTTGCGAATGGAGATGTTTTGCTGCCCAGGATGTTTTGCTTTAATTCAGAGTCAAATACTAAAGAAATTGTGCAATTTAGGAAATTAATAAACATCGAGCCGGAGATTAAAGATTTGCGTCTGGAAACAGGGATCATGGGCTCTGGCCAATTATTAATCTATAAATTAGTGGCCCGTCCACTTACCCCCAAACGTTTTAGGAGAATAAGCAAACCAATAGGTCCCCCGATCGAACATATTCATTCCATTGGAGAAATTTTAAAACCAATTCAGCTTGCGACTCCGATCCCTTTAAACATTCCCGTTAACGTTCAAGCGCAAGTCCATGGAGATATTCGTAATTTAACACCACAACGTGACAAAGTGCAAATCTATGGAAGTAATCAGGTGCCTTTGGCTACAACCAGTACTGGACGGGTTCAAGTAGATATCAGCGGTCATGGATTTCAAGAGAGTATCGAAGAAGTTTCGGCCGGTCAGGCTATATGTTATTCAACCATTCGTGATGTTTCTGCCCTTTCCCGCTATTCCTTTGCCATATACAATGTGGGATCTGAACTCGCCTATGTGCAGGCTCAACTAAGCCCTGATGGCCTTCATTGGCTGAATATTGGTAAACGAAAAAACGTGGAACCAGAAGCCGTAATTATGGTTGCCCCGGAAGGTTTTTTGCGTTATGCCAGATTGTGCTTTGAGGCCGAAGGTTTAACTTCCTTGAGAGTTTGGGTTCAGGCTCAAAATTAGGTCCCACAACATAGCATGTAGAGAGCAATTTTGCTAGTTTTTTAGAACAAAAGGTGGGGCGGAAATGGCTTCAAAGAATCAAGTCTATAACAGTCATTTCCTGTTAGGTCAAGAATACAGTTCGGATTTTCCAGATGGTTGGGTTCAGGTTGGAGGAGATAGCGCTACCAAGTGGGAATGGGTTGGCGAACCTCAGGGACCAAGAGCTGTGGGGATCATACATCCTTCTGGGCCAAGAGCAGGTATAAGCTTGGGGAATGATGTTTTAGTCCCGGCGGAGGAAGGCCAGCGCTGGAAATTAAGGGTTGCACTACAGACAGAGCCAAGCGGGACATCTTGCTATATTCGTTTATATCTTGGCGCGGTAAGCCAGCTTCAATTTGCAGTACGTCCCGGTTCAGAGCCCGAAGCCTTTACAAGAGTTTTTTCCACACCTACTGGGGTATCAGCATTTCGAATTGAAGTTGGCATCTTGGGAACAGGAAGTGTAATAATCCACGAAATTCAGGGATGGCGATTATATCCCGAGCGAGAATTACGGTTGGATGATAAGGGGCAGTTGTACATTCGCCATGTCGATTCTCTTGGAAAAATTCAATCACCTGTGTCTGTTAATGTGATTAACCGTAATCCCCTGCCCGTAGACGTGATAACCCCTATAAAGACTGAACTGCGTAATTTGACCCCTACTTGCGATGGTGTGAAAATTTTTAGCAGCGAAGGTGCCCCTATAATCTCCAAGCCCGATGGCTCACTTCTGGTAACGATGTCCGGAAGAAAGTTTTTTCAAAGAATAGAGACAATTAACTCAAGAGTCATGGGTTCAACGGTTCCGAATGATGTCGCAGAAGCCTCTGTTTATTCCTATGCAATCCATAATGTAGGAATAGAAGAAGTCTTTGTCCAGCTTCAAATTAGTCCTGATGGAACAATTTGGACTGCAGATGGTGTGGAAAGCGGAATTCTGCCAGGTAATCTGATAGTAATTACCCCTAATCATTTCCTCCGCTACATTCGCCTGGCCTACCGTTCACAGATTCCAGGCACAATGATAGCGTTAATGATTTGGTTCCAAAGCCAAAATTAGGTAATAATTAAAGAACGGATTGTCATCCCTCTAAATATATTGAATTACATGAGATTAGTATCTGGAGGGGTGCTTGCTGTGGATGGCTTAGTTTTAATATCTATTTTGGCCGTAGTGGTCGAAAAATTGGTTGAGATCTTTAAGGATATCGTATATGCAATCCCAATTTTTCCGAATAAGTTCAGACCGTTAACGCTAGAATTGTTGAGTTTAACGTTTGGATTAATACTTGCTTTTCAGAGCAACGTTAATGCTTTGCAATTGCTTAATGTTAATACTATCAATCCAATAACAGGAGTCGTTATAACCGGCTTGGTCATTGGCAAAGGAGCCAATTTTGCCCATGACTTTTTCCATACGGTTGGGCAAAACCAAAAAGGGAGATCTGTTTGAGGTAACTTCTATTAAATTAACAATAATAGCGGCCTTGTTCCTGGAGCTCAAAATGCTGCAAAAGGAACAAGGCCGTTCACTGCGGTTTTGCTTGGATACAGTTAACTATTATCCCAAGGCTTTAGGTTGGGGGCAGGGTCCAAAATTGATTCATATTGTTCTAGATTTCCAAAAGCTCCCTGAGGGTCGAGCTGTTTATAGCGATAATACTTAGCTAAACGGTCTTGTGGTCTGATCCAGCCTAGGTGTTTGACCCGAAGAGGACTATTGGCACCGCGTAATTCAATAATATTTTTGGGAAACCTCCCGCAATGCTGGGGGGTTTCTTGCCACTTCGCTTGAAAACCAGGTACATTACGCAGGATAAAGGGACGATACCAACGATGTGCTTGCCAGTGTGAATCATCTCGGTAGTGAGTTTCTGTCCAAAGGTCATAAAGACGAAAACTATAATAATCAACGTCGTGAGAGTGCTTTAGTAATTCTCGCAGCTGCCTTGGGGCATTTTCCTCAAACATTTCATCCGCATCTAAAATGACAATCCACTCTGGGTTGGTGCTCAGGGCCAGTTCCCAAAGCTGCTTTCGGAGGGAAACTTCGTTATGAAACATTGGTTTCTCATTAGAGTGGAGAATTAAGGGGATTCCCTTGAGGATTTCTTGGCAGAGATGAACAGTATCATCGTCACTTGCATCATCCAAAATAACGGCTTGATCTATATACTCTCTTCCTTGTTGGAGAACTCTTTCTATATGCCGTTCGGATTCATTGCGTATGAGCATGGCCAAAGTGATTTTACCTAAGATAGGATCAATCTGTTGATGGGCGCTTGATTGTGATAATTTGACCGGGGAGGGAGGGCTTTTTTTGTATTCTTGCAACGTCTCCAGCTCGGATTCACGATAAATATGAAAAGGCGGGTAGTGAGTATCGGCATACAACTCAAGGCCTAAGGCGGCAGCTCGAATACAAAAGTGGCGATCTTCGCCGCTCAGCCCTAAATTATAAATTTCTTGAAAGGATACGCCCCGTTCAAGAGCATGTCTGCTTATTAGGGTACAGGCACCTAAACCTCCCACCTTATAAGTTCCGGGGCGGGAAAGCATTTGAATAAAGTTCTGGGTTCTGAGGGCCGCTTCTTCTTCGCCGAGAGCTTCGTTTCTTTCCGAGGAATAAAGCATATATTGATCTCGAAGCCAAACCTGAGGCAGTGGAATTAAGTCGGGGTTCCAACGGGTCCAGAACACTTCAGAAACGATGTCCTTATTTAGTGAAAGGAGATGGACGAGGGTATTGGGATTAAGCCAGAGATCGGAATCAACGAGAAATAGATAATCGAAGCCTTCGTCGAGGGCTAGTTTAAGAAAACGGTCTTTATAGTCTGCAACCTTCCAAATCAGTTCTTCCCGCCAATGATGAGTGGATTCATCACAGTGGTAATCTCCTTGAAGGTCACCAGGATAAATTCGAACGTTGGGATGATCTTGGGCAAATTGGGAGAGCAAACGATGTTCATTGTGGTCATCAAGAAAAACGAAGTAAACCTCTGCATCTGTTATCTTCAACTGTGACAAAGACTCCAGAAATTCTGAGAGGATGTTTGCCTTTTGCTTAACAGGGCTGGCAATGAGAACATGGTGTTTCATCGCAGTTTGTTCCTGCCTTTCCTTCGAGTTAGTATGGTTATACATCAGTTTAAAATCAATGGACTGAGGAGGATCCTGGAGGGCTGAAAGAGTGGTTTTGAGCAGGCTTTTTGCTTGTTCAAGGGTGACAAGTTTGGAAGTTCCTATTTCCAGACATCGTTCTAAGTCTAAGCTTGCTTTCTGATAATTCTTGCCGCAGAAGTAGGCCGTTCCCCTAAGAAAAAGGAAATCCGCATGGTTCGGATACATTATGAGTACCTTGCTTGTAAAACTTAATAACCGAAGGGTATCGTTGAGACGCAAATATCCTAGGGCTACATTTAATAGAACATCTTCAAAATATCCCTCTTGGCCGGTCATGGTTACGAGGGCTTTAGTCATGTATTCCAGACCATCGGCTATAGAATTCTGTTGATAATATTCCAGCCCCAGACAATAGAGAAGAAAGGGGTTTTGGGGATTTTTAAGCAATTCCTTTTCGATAATTTTGCTATTACGGGCAAATTTATTTTTGGCTATCTGCTGATTCCTAAGATATCCAAAATGGAGAACCGTTAGATTAGCTGAGGCTAAGCCCTTGCCCCCGTTCTGCCTTAAGATAGCAGGAGCAACTTGTTCATGAATGGCTCCCTCGAATTGATACTCCAATTTATTTCGGAATAAACGCACCACTTGATCGTCAGATTCCCCCAGCGTCGGTCCAAGGCGATTTTTGATTGTCAGGAAATAGCCTTCAACTTGTGAATTATATAAAAGTCGATAAAAAGATTCCGGGTCAACGACTTGAAAAACCTCGTCGGCATCCAACACTAAAATCCAATCAGAAGAAGCGTTCCTGAGAGCAAAATTCCTGGCGGCAGCGAAATCTTCGGTCCAAACAAAAGGAATCACTCTTGCGCCCCAAGCAAGGGCTATATCGGGAGTGCCATCGTCGCTTCCCGTATCAATCACGATCATCTCGTCTACAAAACTTTGGACACTTTTTAAGGAAGCTGGGAGACAATCTCTTTCATTTTTTACAATCATACAAAGGCTGACAGTTTGCTTAGTGTTCATCTGCCCTCCATCCCATCCCAAAGATTTCAGAAAAACGCTGTTGTAACGTTTCTAGTTTATGAGTATATGTTACGAGCAGAAAATCCGAACCTTCTTCAGAGGATTTCAATAGTGTTTCCAGAGCCTCCCCCCAACTGTTTGCCAAAGGATTACCAGATTTCAAATAGCCTTGACTCTCCTGATAGTGGAGGTAGTCTTTATAAAATTCTTTGAGTAAGGGAATCGTCTCCTGTTCGTGGATTTTAGGCGGGATTGGCACGATGGTCTCGTTATTGATTAAGCGAATCGCCTTAAGGAGAATGTGTGCTTCCCCGCGGGTCAAGGGGGTTTGCCAGAGAGTGATGGCTAAGGATTTAGCCTTTGGGAAATCGCCCAGTAAGATTAAGGCGATAATCGAGAGAGTTTGGGCTGAAGAGAACTTTGCTGAGTTCTGGGATATTTGCTCTGATAATTCCAATCCCTTGTCGAATCTTCCGGAATAAATGCAATATTTGTTGAGATTTAAGCAATAGCGCTCATCGTTAGGGAAGAGATCCTTATGATCATCAAGACAGCGGAAGGCTTCTTCAACATGATTGGCTAGATAGAATAAGTTAGCTGCCGTGAGGCAGAGGAGAGGATTGTCAAGATATCCTTTAATATCGAGATACTGATAACAATCAGCGGGACCTTTTTCCCTGAGCAAGATCAAAAAGAGAGGATAGAGAGGGTAAGGATACCTTGGGTTAGAATCAAGGGCAGCTTTATAGGCCTGCCAGGCCTCGATGGTTCTTCCGAGTTTCTCATAGCAGAAACCCAGATGATAATGAGCTAAGAAACTGTCTGATCCTGCAAGATGGCTGAACAAGGCCTGGGGTGTGCCGCATTGGATGGCATGCTTAAACCACTTAAGGGCCATAAGATATTCTTCCTTCTCTTCAAAGAGAAGGCCGCCAAGATAAAAGAGATCTGTAAAGGTTGGGTAGTTTAGGCTTGCTTCAAGACAAAGTGAAAGAGCCTCGTCCGACTTTCCTGACGTTCTTAAGCACACTATTAGATATTTCAGTGCCGGAGCACGAAAAAGGAGATTTTCGTCGCTAAGGCGGAGATAGGCCTCCTGTAAAAACGGCAGGGCATAGCTTTCCTTTCCGAGCATAAGCCATTCTACTCCAAGGTAATAGTGCAAAAAGGGATTATAAGGGTCATTTTGGAAAGCTTGTAATAATGATCTTAGATTGCGGTTTCGTTTTTGATGCTGAATACGTAAAGGAAGAGGTTTATGCTTCAGAATAGGATTTTGTGCAAGGGCCACTTTTTCTGGATCCGGGATGGAAACCTGTTCATGAATCTTACCGGTGTATTGATAACGGTCAGTGTGTTTGAATAATCTTAGGACAAAGAAGGTATTAAATTCTTCGGTAGAATTAGCAATAGGGTTATGCAAAGGGAGTAAAAATGCTTCTTTATCACCGGCATTATTAATCAGCGAACGGAGGCTGCCGGGTTCACCTTGAATAACTTCGTCGGCATCGAGAGCCAAAATCCAATCTCCAGTAGCTTGTTGAAGAGCAAAGTTCCGGGCAGCGCTAAAATTTCCTTTCCAAGTAAAGGAATAGACAAGGTCTGTATAGTCCCGAGCAATCGTTGCTGTCTGGTCCGTAGAGCCGGTATCAACAATGATAATTTCGTCAACCTCATCTTTAACAGCTTCCAGGCAATCAGCTAGAAGGCGGGCCTCATCTTTCACGATCATTGCTAGACTTATTCTTGAGTTCATAACTGGCCAAGCCTCCCTTTGCTAACTGGGTGAAGACACTATTGCCGGGAAATTTCCGCATAGCCTCTTGATGAATGTTCTGCCAGGAAGCAGTATACAGCTCCATTAAACGAAGATAAGGGCGGGGCGAGTTGGGATCAAGTTGAAGGGCAAATTGGTAATGCCGTTCAGCGTCTTTTAATTTGTTTAGACGGAAATAGACTTCACCCAGCTGAAAATGGGTCTCTGAGGCAGGCTTTTCTTCACAGACCTTCTTTAAAAATGGAAGGGCCTGAATATCTTGCCCGTAGATGATAAAGATTTGGGCTATTTGCAGGGAATATTCGCCTAAACAATCCGGTGCAATCGCACGGAGGAAAAACAAAGCTCCCTCTATTTCCTGCAAAGCAACGAGGCGTTGAAGGATATCAAGCAATAACAACATGCCATCAGCATTGAAGTCTATTTGCGGAGAAGGATCCGATTCGTCTTGAGTTCTTAGAAATAGGGCGAGGACATTTTCTGTATTGTGTTCTAAGCCAAGAGCATGGAGTTCCTTCCACAAGAAACTTACCTTGTGGGGCTTGTCTTGAAGCCAAAAGCAAAATAAGCGATTTAAAAGGGCCAGAGGATAATCAGGGCTTTCTGGAGTAAAATCTTCCAGGAGCCGCAATCCTTCAAAATATCTTCGAGTTTGAAGAAGGCAAATGGCTTTCTTTAGTTTAATTTGGGATAGCGGCAAAGAATCAATTCTTTCAAAATAATGTAAAGCAAGGCTATAAGCTCCCTGCTCGTAATAGAGTTCTCCTATAAGCCGGTTGGCTTCAGGTGTACAAAAATCACAAACCTTTTCCAGACATTCCTTCGCATAATCCGGTTCTTGAGCGGGCTTTAAAATTCGGATGATGCTGTCCAGAGCCTTGGTAAAGTTGGGGTTGTCACGGAGGCAGAGCAGATAATAGTTAAGTGCCTCTTCTTCATCTAAAAATAATTCGGCAAGCTGAGCCAGGCAGTAATAGGAGCGAAATCCTCTAATCCCGCCGAAGGAAGCGTATTGAGGAGGCTGCTCAGGCATAGAAAGGGCTTGAAGAAAGGCATCCCGCGCCTGAGAATAATGGTTGAGGTCTTGCTGAAGAAGTCCGACATAATAGTAAAGGTCAGCATAGTTAGGAAAAAGTTTCAGAGCAATTTCCGCACTGTGCAGAGCTCTCTTCAATTGGCCAGAAGATTGTTGAGCGATTACAAGATAGCGCAAAAGTTTAGGCAGATAAATTGTGTTAGGGTCAATATTTGTGGCTGCCTGAATAAAGATTTGAGCTGCTTCAGCATAACGTTCGGCACGAAACAGTTCTACTCCATAGTGAAATTGCAGTAAAGGATTGGCCGGCTCTTTGGCTAGTTCTTTTTCAATTAAGGAGATGTTGCGCTGTTTTTTATCCTTAACCCGGATAATATCGTCTAAATAGCCATGATGGAGAATTGTAAACTTTTCGGCGATCTGATAGCGGGCTTGAGGGTTTCGCCCTAAAATCACATCGGCTATCTGTTCATGAATGGCTCCGCGAAAACGGTACTCCTGCTTGTTGCGAAAGAGCCGAAAAACCAGATCGGGGACCGTCTCAGTCCACCCTTGTCCTCCCAGGTAATTAATAATTTTTACGAAATAGCCTTCGATGTCTTCCTGTTCAGTCAATTGGCTTAAAACATCTCTGCTGGAAGGAGATATTTCTTCATCGGCATCTAAAAAAAGTATCCAATCTCCGCGGGCATTGTCCAAGGAGAAGTTGCGAGCATCACTAAAATTGTCGTTCCAAAGAAAATGCTGAACGTTAGCACCATATTTTTGAGCTATGTCACAAGTTAAGTCTGTTGAACCAGTGTCAACAACGATGATTTCGTCGACAAGGCCGGATATGCTCCTTAAGCAGCGGCTCAGATTGTCTGCTTCGTTTTTCACAATCATACACAAACTTATTTTATTTGCCATGACATCTCTGCCTTCTTATTTTTTCTCGCTGCAATACTATATGCACTCTAAAAGTGAAACTTTCCGTCGAGAGTGGGAATAGCATATAGTGTGTGATCTGTTAAAAAATGGATTGCACAAGAGAAAGGAAGGGAAAAGACTTTGGCGAACTTTAAAATTTTCCAAGACAACCCTGATCAAGCGAAGGTCAAAATTTATGGGAGTAATAATGCTGCCTTAAACACAGATTCTTCGGGTAATATGACCATTACCTCCACAGGTTTGGCAATTACCCCGCCAACTGGGGGTTTGGCAATTACTCCTCCAACAGATGGTTTGTCAATCACGTCGACGGGATTGGCAATAACGGCCCCGGCCAATGGCCTAACGGTCACAGCACCAGCAACAGGCTTATCTATTACCCCGCCAACTGGGGGGTTGGCAATTACCCCGCCAACTGGGGGTTTGGCAATTACTCCTCCAACAGATGGTTTGTCAATCACGTCGACGGGATTGGCAATAACGGCTCCGGCCAACGGCCTAACGGTCACAGCACCGGCTGCTGGTTTATCCATTACACCACCGACAAATGGTATTCTCGTCACTTCTCCGGGACTCGCTATTGTCAGTGCTACAACGGACGTTTCCTCAACCATTGCTAACATTACGGATACGGCGGGGAGCGGGGACACCACCTACAATGTTTTAGATGTTCGAACGTGGACCTTTGGCGTAGTCAACAATTCCTTAGCAGCTAATGCCCAGGCACTTGTCAATTTGCAAATCAGTCCCGATGGTACAAACTGGTTAACGGACGTAGGAGCAGTGACGATTAATCAAAACTCATTGACCACATTAGTATCATCAGTCTTTCTGAAATATGCCCGCGTATATTATAGTGCTGTCAATGCGGCCAGTGCGGTAACTTTGAATATCTTCTTTCAGGGAAATCTGTAGAAGTACCAATTGATAGGAGTTAAGCATTTACAAGGAGCCCTGATAATTGGGGCTCCTAAACTGTGTCTCAAGGTTTTCTTGCAATAAAAGCTGTAGTAATCACATTAAATAAGCGAATAAGTTTACTTAACAAAGATTATATAATGCTTATGCAAAACTAAATCGTTACGTCTAAACATGAATACTATACTAACAAGGCGATGAAATTCTAAGTTAGGAAGGAGAATTGTAGTCAATAGTTAGTTAAACTCGTGATTTTTTAATAAGGGGGTATTTCTATGGCTCAATCACGATGCTTGAAATGTGGGGGCCAAAAATTTGAAGCTGTTTTTGCCAATAATCTGGAAGGAACGACACGAGCAGTACTCTTTATTCAGTGTGTTGAATGTGGATCAGTTGTAGGAGCGCTTGATTTTCTTAATATTAGTGTAAAAGCTGCACGGGTAAAAAATGATCTTCAAATCACGATAGAGCGATTATTAAGTCGTTTAAATGGCTCATGAGAACAGGAAGATCTAGAAGATGATTATTATATGTAGGAAATAATTATTGTGAGAATGACCGGATGAACTGTTGAATTTCTACATCTAGTTAGGAGGAGATTAATGTGATGAGCACAATTGTTGTAGGACTTTGCTTTATTTTAGTAGTTGCATTAGCTATTATTCTCATAAAATCCCGCAATGGTTATAAGGAAATAGATAAAAAATATGGTAAACCCTACGCTGCGAAAGTAATCAAAATGATTGGCGGTCATCCTGAGTTAAAACAAGGGACAATGGCTATCTCGTTTCATCCAATGGATGCTGTAGCCTTTAACCGTAAAGTTTTCCACTTATCACAGATTAATTCGATAAAAATTATCTCAGAGTTACCTAAACTTCCGAACATTAAAAGAGAGGCTAATGAGAAACCTGTGTTAGACGAGAAATTTCTTTGTATTGTTACTAAAGATGGCATTGATGAACATGAAATAATATTCACTGCGTCATCCGACTTTGAAGTAATTGCAAACACTCTTATGCAGAAATGGAAAAGGTACAATCTTAAAGGGTAGTTGAACGTTGATTTTGAAATTGAGGGAATGCCTTTTTAACGGTAACGAGAAGAGCCCTTAGCACATAGAGTGTAGGGAAACGGAGAGAGGGATTTAATTGCTAAAAGCTAGAAAAGCTTGCACACCTTTTGGACAATTCACATAAATTGGGAGTGAAAGAGATTGAGGGAAGGTGAAAAGTAAATCTAGTGCAATATCCCAAAGATCCTCTTCTAAAATTTAGAAAGGTGGCAGAAAAATGAAAAAGGACATTGATTCCTCAAGTTTAGCCGAAGTTGTAGATCGGATTTTAGAAAAAGGTATTGTAATTGACGCTTATGTGCGTGTTTCTCTCGTTGGGATTGAATTGCTCGCAGTTGATGCTCGTGTAGTAATTGCAAGTGTTAATACTTGGCTGAGATACGCAGCAGCTGTTGGATTAACAGAAATGCACCATGACTTTTAATCTAACGATTTAGAAATCCTTTATGGGAGGGGGAAATGCTCCCTCCCATTCATTTAGCTGCAAAGGGGAAGTAATAATGAGTATGAGTCTTGTTGAATTAGGGCATGTGTTATGTGAGGAATTTGACCAAAGGAAGGATGAATTAGAAACGATTCAAACTGAAATTTGGGCAAAAGTAAAAAACGATAAAGATGAACTTGCTGAACAGAGAAAGGTTGATCAAAGAAATCAGCTGGTGGCCATAAAGCAAGTTTTGGAGAATGCCCAGGAATTGCTTGAAAATTTTGAAGTTGAACGTTCGGACATGATGAAGGTACTGGTGTCAAATTTTAAATTGCAAGTAGAAGAAAGAATGGTATGGGCAAGAGAACGTGAAGAAGAACTCAAAGGTTGGTATAAAGCAGGGGAGTATCTTTTTGGTAAGAAGATAGTCGAAGAAAAAAAAGAACGTAAATTTGGAGAGTATCCGACTAGAAAGCGTATAGGGAGGTAAGGTAATGCCGGATGCATTTATAGAGACAGCATATTTTAAAGATCTAACGAACCGTGCAGTACTCTATCTCCAGGCAGGATATGCTGTTCATTTTTGTGGACCAGCTGGTACAGGAAAGACTTCATTAGCCATGCATATTGCAGAGTTGTTAGGTCGTCCGGTAGTGACTCTCCAGGGTAATGATGAATATAAACCTTCAGATTTAGTGGGCGGAAACTCGGGGATGCGCAGAAGGAAAGTACTCGATAACTATGTTCATTCTGTTTGGAAAGCCGAGGAAGCAATGGATAGTGTTTGGTACGATGGCAGAATTACTCATGCCTGTAGGAATGGGTATACCTTAGTCTATGATGACTTTACTCGTTCTAAACCAGAGACGAATAATGTCCTGCTTGCCGTGTTGCAGGAAAAGACACTTGATTTGTCTACCCTGCAAAAAGGAGAAACAAAATTGAGTGTTCATCCTGATTTTTCGGTGATCTTTACCAGTAACCCGTCAGAATACGCAGGGGTTCATATACTACAAGATGCTTTGAAAGACCGTGTTATAACTATTCCAATAAGAGGATTAGACCGAGAATCGGAAGTAGCCATAGTTTCAGGGCGTTCAGGATTACCCTGGCGCGAAGCGGCAAGGATTGTCGACATCATTCGTGGAATTCGGAGAAATTCAGTCAAGAAACCCAGCATACGGGCAGCTATTATGGTTGCAACAATCCTAGCGACCAGGGGTTTTAAACCTGTGAGCGAAAACCCTGTATTTCTTCAGGTGTTAATGGATGTTATTGGTTCGGAGATTTTCTATGAGAGTGATGATGTTAGCAATAATCAATTGCTAGAACGCATTAGAACTGAATTAGATAAGTATATTTCAGAGGATAGGAAGTGAGAATAATGCATCAATCACCGCCTATTAGACCGAAACTAATTCGGCCGCTAGTTCATGACCATAAACCAAGCTACTTTCAGATGCATGTTTACGATCAGGAACTGCACCGACTCACAGCAGAACGAGGGCAAATAGCTAAGAGGGTTAATATAATTGAGGAAAGAGTTCAGGTTGTTCAAAAAGAGCTGCAAAAGCTTGAGAAGTTTTTGAAAAGAAATAGAGTTTAAGTTTCATGTAGCTATACTAATTTGTCATGATTTCTGCCCCCAGATAATATATATGAGTTAGGCAAGGTTGGGAGGGGGTCAGAGTATGGCATTGATCAAAAGCGTAGAGTCGACTAATTTAACGGAGGTCATTGACCGAATTCTTGACAAGGGGATTGTTATTGATGCCTTTGTTAGAATTTCTTTAGTAGGAATTGAACTCATCACCATTGAAGCGCGCATTGTCATCGCTTCAGTGGATACCTATCTGAAATACGCTTCCGCCATTGGGCTAACCCTAGCTGACTCTTCCATAATGAAATATTGAAGGAGGAGCTAAAGCATGGATATCCACAAATTAGTTAGTGATGTCAAAGATTTCTTTCAGGATGTTTTAGAAAAAGAAGCTCATGTTATTGGCGTAAAGCGTTATGAAGATACCTGGTTAGTTCAAGTTGAAACAATCGAGGATTCCGAGTACCAGCGGCGCCGGGCTCTGGACGATGTTGTTGGGATTTATGAGGTCGAAGTAAGTATTAACTTAGAGATTTTAGGATACAAGAGGGTTAGTTTAAGAGAAAGAGATCAACTCACTAATATGAATTCTGAAGATTATTAAGTCGTGTCGTGACATGACTTTCTTTTTTAGAATTCATCGTTTAGAAATTGAGTGCCGCGAGAAGTGAATGTTTTTGTTGAGCCTGGTGCAGATGAGTTTTAAGGAGTGGAGAATTTGTATTATGCCTACGGAATTATCCGAGTAAATTCCGAAAACGCCGAACTATTAACATCTGCCTTTAAGCAAGAGAAAATTTGCCTTGTCGCAGAGGGAGAGCTAGGGCTCTTGTGTGCTGAGATTAATGATGAATCAATAACCATGGTAACAAGGGAAAGTATGAGTCGTTATACGGAAGTATTGTGTCACGTGATAAAGTATATGACAGTAATTCCCTTACGCTTCGGAACACTATTTTATAAAGAAGAAGAAATCCGAGAAATCCTTCGCAAGGATAAAAAGGGTTATCTGAAACTGTTGGCACATTTAGAAAACAAAATAGAAGTAGAACTCAAAGTATGGTGGAAAAAAGAGAGTTTCCAAGAGACAATGCTGAAAAACAAGCGTTTGGCTCGCTGGAAAAATGAATTGGAACGGGGAAAGGGTCAGGGCTATGATGTTGTGGAATTTGGAAAGGCTATTATGGAAACCGCAGATTATGAACGTAAGGAATTGGAAAAATCATTTCTTGCAGCGCTGCGACCATTGGCAGTTGAGTGGGTAATCAAAGAGCCAATGGATGAATTTCAAGCTTTTGATGGCGTGTATTTAATAGATCGTGCCAAAGAGGATGCATTTGATCAAGCTGTAGGTAAGCTTTACGCAATCTACTCGGAAACCATGATTTTCAAATATACTGGCCCGTGGGCTCCGCATCACTTTGTGAATGCTAAATAACGGCATTTCGAATTTCTATCGATAGAAGGTGAATGAAATGTTTCGGTTTCCGATATGGGCAATAAAACAGGTGATTGAACAAGCACAAGCTGAGTATTATAGTCCCGAAGCAATTCGGCGAGAGCTTAGTCAACGTCAGTATATGTTGGAAAATCATGAAATCACCTTAGAAGAATATCGGGAATACGAAAAACGACTCTTTGAACGTTTAGTGGAAGGGAGAGAAAGAGGGATTGAAGAATGAAATGGTCCCTTGAAGAGTGGGAAAGTAGTATCGAAAAACTTGTGAATCAGTGTGCAGAAAAGGTGCTTGAAGAACTAGAAGAAGTTATTATGGCGCGGTTAAGAGAGAACGGTGAAGCAGTAGTAGCTCAGGGCTTTTTAAAATCGAAACCCTTGTCATCAGCCGTCAATAGCGTCCAGTATCAAGTGCCTCAGGATAACAAGGATGAGCTTTTGTACGCTATTGGCATTACAAAGACTCTTGAAAAACCGATTTCACTGTTTGGCATGGAGGACAGGCCATGTCATCTTATTGAAAGCGGCAATCTAAGTATGATTGTTTGCCCGGTATCCCGAGAAGAATACAGTGAAGAATCAATTCACAACCATATGGAGGATATGGTCTGGGTTGAGAGCCAGGCGCGTCGCCATGAAGAAATTATATTGAAAACAATGGAAGATAGGACGGTCATTCCTCTTCCTTTCTGTACGATTTATAGGAATGTCGATAACGTTAAACAACAACTTACGGTGAATGCCGAGAAAATAGAAAATGATCTGAATCATCTGGAGAATCATTATGAAATGCAAGTTAAGGTTTTAGTTAATAGTCAACAGTTGTTGGTAAAACTTCATAATGACCTTCCCTATTCAGGCGACCAAAATGGTGGGGGGTATTTTCAAAAACTCCAATGGGAGAAAAAGCTTAAGGCAGAAATGGAACAAATGATGAATGATTATGGAGAATCGTTTTATCAAGACCTAAACAGCATTTCGACAGAAAGCATCCTCTTAGAAAAATCTGAGGTAGCAGTTCAAGACAATTATTTGCTTGTATTTGCTGCGCATTATTTGATTTCTAAGGAACATTGCCAAGAATGGGATACAAAACTTAACGCATTTGATGAATTGACCGATTCTTTAGGTTTTATGGTTGAGGTATCCGGCCCCTGGCCTGCCTATCATTTTTCAAGGCTAAACAATGAGGGGGAAATAGCAGGTGGGTGATATTGCAAATACAAAAGAAGTTACTCTGCTTGAAGTCGTTGAAAAATTGCTGGATAAAGGGGTTGTAATTTCAGGAGATTTAATTCTTAGCTGTGGGAATGTTGATTTGGTTTATTTGAATTTGAAGCTCGTTCTTACTTCCGTTCAAACTATGCTTGAAGGTAGTCATCAGAAGAAAGATGTGTCGTTATGAAGAAACTTTATCTTTTGGCGTTCACTCGCCATGGTGCAGATTTACCATGTGAAGCACCATTGTGGGTAAAATGTACAACAGTAGGCGAGTATAGTGTCCTTTGGTGTAATTCGCCTAAGGAGACGTTTAGCTCTAAACGAGATTTTCTATATGCGATGCTACAATGGTATGAAAGAATCAATGAGTTGAATTTGACCATATTGCCAATTCAGGCGGGTGTTATAACTTTCAGTGAGATCAATTTAATCGAACTGTTGAACAAATATGCAAAAGAACTTGAAGCTTGTTTCGCCAAAGTTGATGGCTGTTCTGAGTATTGCTTAATTTTAGCACATAAGGAACGAGACTCAGCTCAGTTCCCTAATCTTCCAGACAAGGAAAATGTGCAAAGTGGAAAGGAGTACCTTAATCGGTTGAGAGTCAGGCATGAGTTTTTGGCCAGAGAAGTAGCACGGACTCGAGAACTAGTTGAGGATTTACGTTCATCGTTAACTCCTTTGATCAAAGACTCATGGTTTGAGGTTCCTAAAACTATTGAGTCAGGAATTAATTTGAGCTTCTTAGTGCCTAATTCCCTTAGAGGAGTGTTTATTCATAAATTAGAATCACTTGCTGATAATTGTGATTGGACTATCGATTATTCAGGTCCTTGGCCTCCTTTTCATTTTAGCTCACTGTCCTTAAAATCTGAAAAATACCTGATACGTGAATCATCCCAGTGGGTAAATAGGGAGGTGATTTCATGATTGAAAATGATGAAGCTGGTGATAAGATAGCCGAAAGTTTAAGCAGTTTCGAAGAAGGCAGCAATATTGGGCGTGTTAATGCTAATGAAGGTAATCCAGATCAAGGATTGGCAAAATTGGTACTTACGGTCGTGGAACTGTTGAGAAGAGTTATGGAACACGAAGCTTTGCGGCGTATTGAAGGCGGAACTTTGACTGATGAGGAAATCGAAGAGATGGGTCAAACTTTTTTAAAATTGGATGACAAAATGATTGAAATGCGTGAGATATTTGGTTTAAAGGAAAGTGATCTTAATTTAGATCTGGGTCCTCTGGGTAATTTAATGTAGAGAGGAAAGAAGGGGAAGTGGTTTGGCAATTCAACACTCCAATAACAGCAGTAGCTTGGGCGATCTCTTAGAACGAATTTTGGATAAAGGGATTGTCATTGCTGGAGATATTAAAATATCTTTAGCAGATGTTGAACTGTTGAACATAAAAATTCGTTTGCTTGTAGCCTCAGTCGATAAAGCCAAAGAAATGGGCATCGATTGGTGGGCACATGATCCATATCTTTCATCGAGGGCTAGAGCGCAAGAACCTGCAGCTTTGGAATCTGTTGCGCCTGCGCAAATTGCTTTACAGAATGAGGAGAGCGTGGGAAATCCTGCTGAGGTATTAGAGAATGATGCAACTATTAAGCGGCCAAGATATCGTACTTAACTTTTAAGATGGGGCTGTACCAGAACTTGTTGCATTCTCATTGAGGTCCTCCCTTCGCTTGCCTAATCATTCAATAAAGGCGTTCTCACTTCACTATATACTAGTGAAGCGAGAACGCCTTTGGCTATTTGCCACCCACTTCGGAATTTTAGAGGTAAGTTTTCAGGACAGCCCTTTAAGTTTTCGTAAAAAATAACTATATTTTATGCACCATGTCCAAAGCTGAACATATTATAAAGTAGGACAAGGACAAGGTATAATTAGAGAGGAGGTAAACCTTATGAAAAAGGATGTCGATTCCTCAAGCCTGGCAGAAGTTGTTGACCGCATTTTAGAAAAAGGGATAGTCATTGACGGATATGTTAGAGTTTCCTTAGTTGGCATTGAACTCCTAACAGTTGATCTCCGTATTGTTATAGCAAGCGTCAATAGCTTTTTGAAATATGCTTGTGCAGTAGGACTAACTACTGAACACTATGGTGACCTGTTCTAATTAGAACTAAGGGAAACCTTGATAGTCCAATGCGAACTCCCCCACTTAGTGAAGTGGTGTGGAGTTCGTTTTTGGTTTGGGGACATCGTCTTGTTAGATGAGGGTTTGATAAGCTTCGTAGGTCATTTCGGCAACTTTGGACCAGGTGTAATGCTGGCGCAGGTGATGCATTAGGGGTAAAGGTGAAGCCTGAAAGGATTGCTCAAGGGCAAGGCGTAAACTTTCATTATCAAGTGGATGCACATATAAGGCCATATCCCGGAAGTACTCTTTAGGGCTTCCTTGATCTGTGGAAATGACGACGGTCCCGCATGCTCCAGCTTCAATGCTGGACAAACCTGGAGTCTCAAACCAACTTGGCAGGACATGTGCTTTGGCAGCAGAATAAGCCGAGGCCAGAAGTTCTCCCTGTAGCGTTCCGAGATGATAAATATTAGGAAAGAGCGTCACACTTTCGAAATAGGCTTGGTCATTTATAGGGCCTAATAATACAACCGGAAGACTAAGTTCTTGTGCAACTTTCGCTAACCAGTACTGGTTTTTGCGTGGCGAAATTCTTGCCGCACAGAGCACAAACTCTTGGGGTAAATGGGGAAACTGTTGGCGAAAGGCATCTGAATCAACACCTATAAAAGCATCAGGGAATCCGTTGGGGATAACTTTATAGTTTGCTGCTTTAGGGAAATCTTGACGGAGAGCATCCATTTCCATCTGGCTATTCGGGAGTAAGAGTTGGCATTCCCTAACTAATCGATCACGCATGGGCTGCATATGTTTCCAAATTGCTAAGGCATTGGGATGGTTGCCCTCTCTTTTTAGAAAGGCAATAGGGGGCCAATAGATTGGGGATATAAGGATTTGTTTTTGTTGTTTTTGAGCGTTGCAAAAAAACATGTAACTTTCCTTAATTCGTGTAATATTGAATATGTGTATTAAATCATAAAGTGTTAAATCAAGGTTGGGGTCTGCGGAAAAATTCACTTCAACTCCAAGTCTTATTAGATTTTGGCCTGTGGAGATCACCTGAACTGTATCCCCGGCAGGGTTTTTCATGAGATCTGGTCGTGCTTGAAAAAGTACTTTCATCGAAAGCCTCCTATCCATATTAGCTCAATCACCAGAATCTGAAGGAGACTTGAGCCAGCGATTATAAGGTTTCGAGAATTGCCCGAACGGATTGTATCCGGTGTTTATATGTATGGTTACGGTATACTTCCTCTTGGCCTTGGCGAGCAATTTTGAGTCGGAGATCATCTCGGCTTAGATAAAAACGGACGAGCTCAATCGTTTCGTCGGGATGACGACTCCAGACGAGATGAACGTGGTTTTTAAAAAGAGCTTCCAGTGCTGGTGACCAATGGGTTAAGAAAAAAGCTCGGCATCCTAATGCTTCAAAAGTGCGCATACTCATCATTGTTGGGGAGGTTATTACTGAATGCAAACCTAGTACAATCTTCGCTGAAGAATATGCGCAAGGCAGCCGGATGTAGGGCAAATAACCTTGGTAAATGTCTGAAGGTAACGTATAGTGGTCGGAGTTTGATAGCCAATGTTCGTTACCGTAAACTTTCAGACGAAACGATTCATTGAGTAAGGGGGTGAGGATTGTATCGAGACCGGATTTCCTTTGAGGATAGGATGTATAGTAATTAGCCACCAGCAGTAAGTCGCTTTGGAGATCGAAGGATGGCTCAACGGGGCGATGAAACGATGGATTGCAGGCAAAATGAAAGTAATGCGCTCGAATTTTGTCTCTCTGATAGAGAGGTAGACACTCTTTGGCTGGAGTAAGTACAAGACTGGCCCCGCGCCCTAAGGGACGGGACATGCGGTTCCAGTCGGGGGGATCGTCAATTGCCCAATAGACGAGAGGAATTGAATAACGACGTAGAAGCGGAAAGAGTCTCCGAGCTACTGTTGAAATTGAAACTCCTTCAGCAAAAGCGAAATCTGGTCTTTGTTTTCTCAGCAAGCGGTCCAAACGATTTTCCCAATCGGCTAAATGGACCGGAAGATACTCAAAGCTATCAGAAGAAGAAAAACCCGATACTAAGCCATAGCTCAACAATGATGAATCGTTTAAAAATAATAAGTTCATTAATAATGTCTCCACTCGTTGCCGAATTGTTTTATTGAAACCTCTAAGGATTTAATCAGAGTTGCTGAGTTAAGATGATAACGTTGAGCAGCCTGCTCAACACTCATATTGAGTAAACTTTTGGCCCCTCAGCCACTTATTGAGATCCCAAATTTTTTAAATACTAATGCTGTCTGAGGATATTTCGATAAGATTTCTGAAAGGTTGGATTTTAAGTCTATGTGATCCATTTATTCCAAAAACCTCCTTTATTTTTCAGTTCGGTCTTCTCCTGAAGCTGGCAAATTTGTATACCGAGGTTTTCTAAAGAGGATTCATTTTCCTCCTGCTTAGTTAACATCTTATGCAGGATTTGAGAGAGACCTTGTGTTTCTCTTTCGAGATTTGACATGGCCTCCTTAAAAGGCTCCAATTCTTCGACAGGGACCTCGGGCGTGGCCGGGGCTTCTGTTAAATCTTCAGAGAAATTGATATCGTTTTTAGAAGTAGTAGTTTCAGTGAGGGCATTAAGAATCTGATCAAATTTGGAAATTATAGTTTGTAACGTAAGACTCAGATTGGAATTTTCTTGTTCCAAGTGAGCAACAGTTGTGATTAGATGTTCGAGTTGAGGGTTTTCTTGTTTGGGCTGAGATTGAGGATGCTCTTCCTCCGGAGAAGGAGTTGGCGATTCGAGAATATCTTGGATAACCTCCGAAGAAGGATCTGCTTCTTTTGGCGGATCATTAAGATTTAAGGGATTTTCCAAGGTTGAAACAGGGGAAATGGGATAATAAGTTGCCGAGGATACTTCAGGATAGTAGGCCGGAACTGGGGGAGGAGGAGCTGAGGGACTCGTTTTCATTGAGAGCGATTGTAAAGTAGTAAGCTGAGGTGAAGCGGAAAGAGCTAAACCCAATTCACGATAATATACTGGAGTGCGTCGTTCAGCCTGACTTTCTAACCAAAACGTTTGATGGAAATTTCTTTTACTTTTGTGAACCCATTGCAAAGGCTGATAGAAAGGCGTGTGTGTGGAAACCATTCTCCAACCTGCTCCGTCGTTGAGCATCAGGATTTCCTCTTCACTTTGGATTAAAAGCCAGATAACGCCGTTGACTTCCAAAGAACCGAGATTTTTCCAAGGAGAGGAGAAGGTTCTTATTGGGGCAGGCGATGGGAGCCATTCTCCCGTTAGTTCAAGGGCATTCGTTTGCTGTGCCCAACGAACTTCAAACTGTCCATTAGTATTTTTAACAGCCCAAAATAGATGATGGACATTGTCTGAGGTCATAAGTGCGGTCATATCTATTACTTCGCCGGAAATCTTCAGGGCTTCAGTCGGTGAGCCCCATATGTGAAATGTTCCATTAAAACGATTTGTAAAGAGGAGGGAATACCTTCCTTGGAAGGTTAAGGTGATTAAATGGAGGTTCCCCTGCCTATCCATGTTTACATGATAGAGGGGCACTCGCGGATGAACAACTTCCCCTAAATGTACACTGTTCCAAGTTGTGCCATTCCAGAAATGGTGCTCAATACGCCAGAGATCACGAATAGCCTGGTGGGAACAAGCATAAAAAATATGTATCATTTTACCTTGTGGAAATAGAAAGAGCCGACGATATTTAGTTGCCCGAACATCCAATTTGGAGATCAAGGTTGTCTGTGGACTTGAAGAACGGGGAATCAGCGTATAACAGAGTTCGCCGTTTGTCTTTAAGACAACCAGATGAACAGTTTCAGAGTCGGTCATGATCCCATGGGCTAAAAGCAGTGGTTCTTGAATTTTGAAGTAAGGTTCGGGCCTATCCTTTCCGAAAAGGGCGCATCCGTGAGAATCAATGTGCAAATAAGTAGATTCGTTTTCATAGGTTAGAAGTAGAGAATTTGGTGTGGTTCGATTTAAGAAAGCCATATGATCACTTCCTTATTATTTTTATCAGGGCTTATCTGATAAATAGTTTAGTAAAAAGAAAAGGCCGCATGGACGGCCCTTTCTTTTTATAGGGCAAGAAGTCATAAGAAGTAGAGTATCTAGCAATTGTCCTGTTGTGGTGGGAAGAAATCACTGGGGAATGGGGTGAGAGTGGTATCGAAGAAGTTAAGACAGGGATTCTGAGGAATAACTGGGAACTCTTCACAAGCTGGGGGTTCTGGACAGAAGCCAAAGGCAGGAACAAGAAGTTGGACAACACCAGTTACTTTAGTTATGACAAAGCTGCCGATGGCAATTTGAATAGTTGTTGTTGTGAAGACAGGACTTGTTAAAACTTCAGTTCTTGTTTCAACACGAAGATTAAAGTCAAATTCTGGACGAGTGGGTGGGAAATACATAACAATATCTTTGTTAATATCCGGCAAGTTGCCTGTTAAAGTAAACAGGGCACCTGTTGAATCTCTTAAAGTTAGCGTGTAAGGAATTTGAATGGTGAATTGAACCCTGGAGAAATTAGGGCGGGATGGAATTGGAGTGATGACGATACTGCCGGGAACAATCACGCCATTTGCGAAAGTCATGCTGATAAAGGTGAACGGAGGTACTCCTGTAGGCAATGTGACTGTGAAGGCAGGGAAACATTCTCTTTGTTGACAGCTGGCATAAACTTTTTCTACAATGATACATACCGATTCAGTGATCTCTTCGAGTTGATAAGGGTCGAGCAAATCAATAGGTTCACTTGGGGATAAGGCTGATCCAACTCTGCCAACGGTAACTCCTCTCGGTGGGAAGGACGTGGGAAGAGCAGCTGCAATAGTATTTGTGGTGGTATTAATTATGCTGATGGAACTGTCTCCTTCATTAGCAACCCATACTTGAGTGCCATCACCGGTGACATCTATGCCGAGGGGATTGATGCCAACCGGTACTGTGGTGGTGACATTGAGTCCAGTGGTTGAGATGACACTTACACTGTTAGAGGTAAAGTTGGTTACATACATGAAGACTGGGTTGACTGGGTTGACTGCGATTTTTTGAGGATCTGAACCAACAGGAATTGTACTTATCAACGTATTGTTAGAAGTGTTGATGACACTGACATTGTTACTTCCGCTGTTGACAACAAAAAGTTTTGAATTATCTAAGCTAACTGCTAGACCGTCAGGCGAAGTTCCAACTGGAATTGTGGCTATAACGGTATTTGTCACAGGATTAATGACAGAAACGGAATTGCTGCCACTATTGCTGACATAAACGCGGCTGCCATCGCGAGCAATGGTTACGTCCACAGGATTCGAGCCAACGGTAATTGTTGCAACTACTGTATCTGTTGGAATGCTGATGACAGAAACTGTTCCGCTTCCGGAGTTTGTCACATAGGCTGTTGTACTGGTTGGGTCAATGGCTACGGCAGTAGGAGCAAGCCCCACCGGAATAGTTGCTAAAACACGATTTGTCGAGGTACATAAGATTGAGACGGTGTTACTTCCTTGATTCGGGACTAAAACTTTAATACCATCCGGCGTACGTTTTGGGAAAGCGGGTGCAATTCCTACGGGGATGGTGGCGACAAGCACATCGCTGTATACGTTATATATGGCGACTGCGTTGTCGAGGGTTACCCAAGCATGGGTTTCAAATAGCATGTGTGTATTCCCCCCCTTTATTGAATCGAGAAAAAGTTAGACTGAGCAGGATTTCCAACGTTTTCAACGTATTGTATTCCATAGTTCTGTGGGGTGTTACACGCTTTCTTGATTTTGGCTAGTCATTATTAAAATTTGCTGAAGCATTCTGCCACTCCGTTCTGCCCAATCATTTGCTTGAGCAAAGGACATTCTTTCAGCTTTGCTTGAATCCTTTTCTGTCAAAAGATGACGTAAGCGAAGGGAGAATAAATGGGGATCACTTTCAAGATTGATTTTAGGAACAGTGAGCAATTCCAACAGGGGTGTGGCTAATACCTGGATTCCCGCAGCGTAATATTCATAGAGCTTAATGGGGTTGCATCCCTTTGTCATTTCTGTTAGAAGAAATGGTACTAATCCAACGTCAAAGTAATGTAGGTAAGTTGGCAGTTCATAATAAGATTTCAACCCTAAATAATAAACGTTTTTAAAATTTAGCGGAAATTTATATTTCTGGAAAAAGGCCCCGATAAATACGAAGTTAAGATCATGATTTTGTTGGATCACGGTTTTAAGCAACTCCCAATCAACCCAAGGAGCTATTGCACCGCTGTAGCCGATAATGGGTTTGCCTATGGGCAGATCCTTGGGGCGGCTAGTGGGAGAGGGGGAAAAATGCACGTAATCTACGCCATTAGGAACTAGATATACGTGAGGATGCCTTGGGTAAAAATAGTTATAGATGCTTTGGCTGCTACAAAAAATAAGATCCGCCTTTTCAAGGATAGCAGGGTAATAGGGCGCCCAACTTGCAAATTCTTCTTTGGGCTCATCAACGGCATCGTAGATAATGAGATCAGGATTATAATTTGAAATAACGTTAATATGAGAGGGAACTGTTAACCAAAGTATACGGGGTCGTGGATGTGAAACCTCAAGGGCTGAAATTCCTTGACAGAGATGTAGGCTAGAGGATAAGCTCCTGATTCTAGGATGAGGAAAGTTCCCCAGGTCTTCATATAGAACCGTGTGTCCAGATGCGGAAAACTGCCCAAGAAGTTGTTGAGGTCGTTGAAACATCCAATTCCAAGGTATTGAGGGAGGATAGATGAAGGTTGGCATTGCATACCTCCTCATGGTTTGGGTTACAAAATATTGCTCTTATAGTTAAGGTATGTTAGTTATCCTCAATTGGGAATTAAGAGTAAGCATTTTAGTTCTAGTTGACAAAAAAAGGGCTGCCGCTCTGGGAACACTAAAGTTCTCAGAGCGGCAGCCACTGTCTTATGTCTTGGTTACCTTTATTAACCATTCACTTCAATCAATCCTACGTAGACATTAATCTCAATACCATCAACGAGAAATTGAACCGCTATTGTTTGAGGGACCGGTAAGGTGGCTTGTCCATTATGACCAATAAGCAGGACCGGAGGAGAAATATCAAGTCCGTCTATGCCCACCTTGCTAAATTGAGTACAAGCATTGGCACACACCATATTCCCCATTTCTGAGATTGCGCTTTGGGCCAGTGAATCAAAGTCCGTCACTGGCATACCCATCATCATTTTGGATGCAAATTCTTTAGCAGAATCTAAGCTCATACCAATTAAAATGGCACCTTTTAACACTCCGACCAAAGAAATATTTACAAGCACTCCATCGTAATCCAACGTTGATGCGACTAAGGAGAGACCTTTACGTTCCACTGACTGAAAACCAATTTGGGGAAGGATGTCTATAAATGATAGGATGAGTGGATTAATGAGATTTATATCCATGATGCTGCTCCTTTTTTAAAACCAATTCCAAGAAATATAGATCCAAAGGTCGTTTGGGCATAGGATGCTTGAATTTTTAAATTTGGACTGGCAATTTCCGAATTTGAGCTAAAAAAGACGCTGGGAGGAGATACGCGTAAGCTGTAGGATTTATCTTTTTTATTGAGCATTGAGCAAGCGACGCCTGCAATGATATTGGCGAGTTCTGCGACCATTGCCAATACTTCTTCGTGGTTTTTGCTGGGACGATGTAAAAGTATTTCCACAATTTGCTCGGCAGCTTCACTGGATAAATCCAAAATCATAGATCCGGAATACCGTCCAATGATGCCGATAACTGTTGTAATCCCTTGGGATACATAAGTGTCATCGAAGGTGTCCATAGATTCGAAAGATACCGGTGTCTTAGTCATACGTGTAATATTTTGCGAAAGAGCTTCGTTGAAAATTCCGGGAGCCGATTCAATAAGTTCCTCATAGAGAGTGTCTGGTGACAGTATGTTCTTAATGATATTTAAAAGATACTCGCCGTCAATGGGCTTTTGAACATATCCGGCAATGCCTATCCGTCTGGCCTCCGCCTCCGTTTCTTCATCTTTCATTGAACTTACAAGTATTATTTTAGCTGAGGGATCATTCATTAGAAGTGCTCTGCTGCATTCGAATCCGTCAGTTCCGGGCATGACAATGTCCATGGTGACAATATCAGGTTTGCAATTGTTATAGGTTTCAATTAAGGAATCGAATGAATCTGCTTCTCCTACAACTTCACATCCCCCAAGTTGCAAAGTTTCGGCAAGAAGCGTTCGAGAAAAAAATGAGTCATCGACAATCATTACTTTAGCTGCGCTCATACATACATTCCTCTCAAAGTCTTTATTATAATAGTTTTCATAAATTGACCAATTCATCTTCTTTTTGCATATTATAACATAAAACTTAGGTTTAATCAGAAAGAAGTTCATTTTTTGGAAATAATCGAACTAGTTTAATTAAAACTAACCAATAAATAGGATAAATATCTAAAAATAGTAAAAATGTTATAATAAGATTAATACTATATTATTAAAATAAGATAAAAGCTTGTGAAAACTTGTAAGTACTAAAGTTTGAATTCTTAATTTCCATCCAATCGTGAGACTCTCACTTCTACAAGTGGGAGTGGTTCCTGTTCTCTGCTTCGGCACCCGCCCAGGCTTGTCGCATAGGATGGAGTGTGGAGGTAATTGTTATGGATGTGTTATCCTTAACCAATGAATTTGAAGCAGAGAGTTTTGGCGGAGCCGGTACAGCAGTCAGCGGTATGGTTCATATGCTTGATCGTTCAGGAGTGCGTCAAACCATTATTGTACCGCGCAGCGATTTAGCTGAACCTAGATGGGATTTAAGGGGATCACAGATTAAAGTTTTAGGATTGCCTCGTAACGGTCATTATATTGGTAATTTAGGCATGATCAAAGCGGAGACGGTAGTTCGGGAATTTCCTGAGCTCAATCAGGGATGGGATTTAATTCATTGCCATGCCATTAATTTCACGTCTTTGGCTTATACCCTTTCGGGCGGGAAAACACCAATTCTTTATTCAGTTTATTCCTTTTTGCGCCAGGAATTAGGAGATAGTGCGGAGCCTGAGCTGCAAGCGCAATTTAAAGTTCAAGAAGATCTTTTGCTGCGCTGCCGACAGCTTCATCTAATAAGTCAGAGCGAAAGGAATTATTTACTGGAAAATTTTCCTCAATATTTGTCGAAAACAGAAGTTCTACCTCTCGGCATTTCCTGGCCCTCTGAACGCTGGGAGCCGAAAAATACCAATGAGTTTCTCTATGTTGGCAGATTGCTGGCTTATAAAGGAATTGAAGATTTAATTCTAGCGGTCCACCTGGTTAGACAAAATGGGCGGCAAGTTCGGCTTAATATTATCGGAAAGGCACCGGATTACACTTATGAATCCCACTTGAGAAGACTTGTTGATGCAAGAAAACTTGGATCTTTGGTAAAATTTCAGGGTTGGCTGCCAAGCAGTTCAGAAGTATGGGGCTGGATGAGTAGGGCTGCGGGACTGGTGGTTCCCAGCAGACGTGAGGCTTTTGGCCTCGTGGCTTTGGAGGGAATGGCGATTGGTGTTCCAGTAATTACTTCCAGAGCCGGGGGGCTTGCAGAATTAGTTTCTGATTCTTGTGCCCTTATCTTTGAACCGGGGAATAGTAAACAACTGGCAAACACTTTACGAAAAGCTATTGACAATCCTGCAATACTGCGACGTCTCGCTGCAAAAGGCCAGGAGAAGGCAACGAGCCTGGAATGGGGACGGCTTGCTCTCAAATATAGGATGCTTTTGGAACAAACCAAGAAATAATACCCCAGGCAGGAGAGAGTGAACGTTATTAAATGCTGAAACTTAAATAACTTTCAAGGGGAGTCCTTTGGCTGATTCAGAGGACTCCTTTCCTATGGAATGAATTAAGTGCGAAGGGAATGCAGCTTACAGGCAATCAGTTACTGTATGATGACAAGTTATTATTATCTTCATCGTACAACGTGTGTCAGATATACGGAGGATGACATAGGATATAGCAATCATTGTTGAAGGGGGAATGGGGGAACGTGTTGGAACAGAAGCAGGTTTTGGTCACAGGTGCAGGTGGGTTTATTGGCAGTCACCTGACTGAAACATTAGTTAAAAATGGGGCCAAGGTTCGTGTTTTTATTCGCTATAATTCCCGTGATGGCCGAGGAAATTTAGAGGATTTGGATCCAAAGGTTCTTGATGAAATTGAAATTGTTGCCGGTGATCTGCGCGATGCAGATGTTATTGAACGTTCGCTGAAAGGCTGCGACACAGTATTTCATTTAGGGGCGTTAGTGGGAATTCCATATTCTTATAAAAATCCTCGTGAGGTCGTTGAGACCAATATCATGGGGACATTTAATGTTCTGACGGCTGCCCGGGATCTTGGTGTAAGCCGAATTGTTCATACATCAACCAGTGAAGTCTATGGGTCTGCACGCTATGTGCCCATTGACGAAAATCATCCCCTTCAAGGCCAGTCCCCATATTCCGCCAGTAAGATCGGAGCGGATAAATTAGCCGAAAGTTTTTACGCTTCCTATGAGTTACCTGTCGTTACTGTAAGACCGTTTAATTGTTACGGGCCGCGGCAGTCTGCGAGGGCTGTCATTCCAACATTAATTACCCAGGCTATGGCCAGTAAAGAAATACGTCTGGGCAATATAGAGACTTTACGCGACTTTACGTATGTTACTGATACGGTCGAGGGCTTTATAAGAGCATCTCAGAAGCAGACAGCACTTGGCAAGGTCATTAATGTAGGTTCAGGAAAAGAAATATCAATTGGAGAGTTAGCTCACGTCATTAAGAAAACCTTAGGGAGTAAGGCAAATATTGTTGTGGACGAGTCAAGAATTCGACCGAGCCGAAGTGAGGTCAACCGTCTTTTGGCGGATAATCATTTAGCCAGGGAAGTACTCGAGTGGGAACCGCGTGTTCCTTTGGAAGATGGGATAGAAAGGACCATGGAATGGATTGCTGTTCATTTAGACCGCTTCCATATTGGTAAATACCAGATATAAAGGTAAAGAGGGGAATACAATGCAAACCATTATGTTAGCAGGTGGACGGGGAATACGTTTGGATCCATTTTCCCGAATTTTACCCAAACCTCTTTTTCCGATTGGAGATAAACCCATTGCAGAGATTCTTGTAGAACAGCTTAAACTTGCAGGTGCTCATGAAATCATCATGTGTTTAGGGTATCTTGCTGATTTAATGAAGCTTTACTTCCAAGACGGAAGCTATTATGGCTTGAGCATACGCTATTCGGTGGAAAAAGATCCTTTAGGAACGGCAGGTCCCTTACGAATGGTTGATAAGCTGGATGATAATTTTGTGGTGGTCAACGGGGATGAACTAACAACCTTAGACTTTGGGGCTTTGTATAAACACCATTTAGCAATGAAAGCCGATATGACTGTGGCCGTGCATCAGAAATCTATCAGTTCATCCTTTGGAGTCCTGGAAACGAAGGATGGTCAAATCATCTCTTACTCGGAAAAACCAACCATAGACTATTGGGCAAGTATGGGGATTTATGTCATTAACAAAGGGGTTCTCCCCTTGATTCCTGAGAATCAACGTTTTGATATGCCGGATCTGGTTCAGCGTCTTCTTTTAGAACGAGCTAATGTCGTTAGCTATGAAAGTCAGGATTTATGGTTTGACATTGGGACTCTCGCTGATCTGGAAAAAGCCAAGGAACAATTTGAACACTGTTAGGTTTAAGTAAGGAGCGAGAGAAGGGTATGAAAAAAATTTTGGTCCTAGGTGCAACAGGGATGTTAGGGCATACCCTCTTCAATTCTCTTTCTGAAGATCCATGGTTTGATGTTTATGCAACGGTCCGTTCAGGAAAGGAATTATCTGGTTGGCTGCCCATTGCCAGAGTGACGAAGGTATACTCCGATATCGATATTCTGCATACAGATCGTCTGGTCAGGGTTTTCGCTGAGGTTAACCCTGATATCGTTGTGAATTGCATTGGAATTATTAAACAGCTCCCCGAAGCCCAAGATCCAATCACGACGATAACGGCTAACGCACTTTTACCCCACCGCATAGCACGGCTTTGCAGTGTCTCAGGTGCACGATTTATCCACGTCAGTTCAGATTGTGTGTTCGATGGTGCAAAGGGGAATTATGTTGAACATGATTTTTCTAATGCCGCCGATCTTTACGGAAGGACTAAATTCCTCGGGGAAGTAACTTATCCTCATTGTATTACGCTTCGCACTTCAATTATTGGTCATGAGTTAAAAGGAAATTATGGATTGGTTGAATGGTTTTTGGGTCAAAAAGAAACGGTCCGGGGTTTTAGAAAAGTCATTTATTCCGGATTTCCAACTGTAGAATTTTCGCGAATTATTCGTGATTATGTAATTCCTAATCCGGAAATGAACGGTCTTTATCATGTATCGGCTAATCCTATCTCAAAATATGAGCTGCTTAAATTGATAGCCGCCCAGTACAGCAAAACTATCAATATTGAACCCGACAATAGTGTTCGGGTCGACCGATCATTAGACTCTTCAAAATTCCGTTCTCTTACGGGGTATAATCCGCCTGGATGGACTGAACTGGTCCATGAGATGTATAACCATTATTTGCAAGGCCCATATCAAATTCGTTAATAAGGTTGTCAAGGGGGATAAACATGAAGCTTTTTGATAATAAAGTTATTGTTATTACCGGGGGGACAGGTTCACTCGGAAAGGTGTTAACCCGTCGGTTGTTAAAGAAGGGACTTGGTTCTCCAAAGAAAATTGTTATTTTTTCGCGGGATGAAGCTAAGCAGCATACTATGAGAGTTGAGTACCAGAACAAAAAGAAGGTCACGGATGAAGTCATCTATGACAATTTCGCTCGTTTAATTGAATTTCGCATTGGGGATATCCGGGACTATTCTTCTGTTTGTTCAGTGTTAAAGGATGCAGACATTGTTATTAACGCGGCAGCTTTAAAGCAGGTTCCGTCTTGTGAGTATTTCCCCTTTGAAGCAGTGCGAACTAATATCCTTGGGGCGGAAAATATCGTACGAGGAATTGCCGAAAATAATCTTCCTGTGGAAACAGTTGTTGGAGTTTCGACAGATAAGGCTTGTAAACCGGTGAATGCCATGGGAATTTCCAAAGCCATGCAGGAAAGGATTTTCATCACTGCCAATGTTGTAATTCCTAAGACGAAATTTATATGTGTGCGCTATGGCAATGTCCTGGCTTCCAGAGGTTCGGTTATTCCTTTATTCCATGAGCAGATTAAGCATGGCGGCCCGGTTACGATTACGACCAAAGAAATGACCAGATTTTTATTACCCTTAGAGAGTGCTGTGGATACCATTTTCGCGGCTCTTGCAGGGGCAAAAGCCGGTGAAATCTATATTCCCAAGATCCCTGCCGCGCGGATTGAAGATGTAGCAAAAGCTCTCCTAGAAAACCGGCAAATCCCTATAAGCTATACAGGAATTCGACCTGGGGAGAAAGTCCATGAAGTCCTGGTTTCTGAAGAAGAGGCCTGGAGAGCCTATGACCGAGGCGCTTATTATGCTATCAAGCCGATGCTTCCTGAACTCTTTGTCCCTGAACCGGATCAACAGGCTTTGGTAAAAGAGTATAGTTCCGGAGATTTTCTCATGACCTTCGAAGAAACGGTTGCTCTGTTGAGAAAGCAACAACTCTTGGTTGACCAATTTCAAGAAGAAGGAGAATTTTTACGTTGAAGAACTACAGCATTGTTTGTATATGCCAAATCTATAATGAACTGTGCAAGGACAACCTAGAACGGTTTATGAACTATGTTTTCCCTTTAGTGAATCATTTGGTGGTTTACGACGACGGCAGTACGGATGGCAGCTACGAATATTTGCTTCAACGAACGCCCTATGTCATTAGAGGCACGAAGAATGACTTTGTGAACGAGCGAAGTCATAAGCAGCTTCTCCTGGAGGAGGCCTTAAAGCTGGACCCGGATTTTATCTTGTGGTTGGATGCGGATGAAGTGCTGACTGCTAATGCCGCTGAGAAACTTCAAGAGTTATGCAAAGAGTGTGATGAAAATCAGATCGATGCTGTCAATATGCACGAAATAAATATCTGGCGCAGCAATTCCTGGCAGAGGCTGGACAGCTTGTATGATCAAGGCTGGTTTTGCCGCCTCTGGCGAGTTGTTCCCGGAATCCGTTTCAACGACACTAAGCCCGGACTTCATCAACCTCTTTTCCCTTCAACGATCCGGACCGTAAAATGGACTCTTGGCGTCCAGGTTTTGCACTACGGTTTTTCCTCTAAGCAGCGGTTGGCTTATAAGTATCTTATTTATAAGTCCCATGGACAACGGGGCTATGATATGCTGGACCGTTTAATTAGCGAAGAGAAACTTGTAACGGGAAGAGTCCCTCAGGAACTCTTCCCGGAAGGTTTGTGGGTCGATGACGAAGAACTACAGCCCTTGACCTTCGAGGAATCCCTTGCCTATGTGGAAAGTTATCGGGAAGAAGTGTTCCGGCCGAGATTTTCCATTGTTTGTTTGGTCTATAAGAGCGTGGAATGGTTGAAATTTGTTTATGAACAGGTATTTAAGTATACCGATATGAGTGACAAAGAATTTTTCTTTGTGGCGAATGATGCCAACGCCTCCGTGCTGAATTATTTAGCCGACAATTACATTCCCCATTATGTTTTTACCAATACTCCCGAGCAGCAAAAGGAATGGTATGTCAATAATGTTTATCGTGCCTACAATTTTGCTGCTGCTAAAGCTCAGGGGGATTTTGTTATTTTTATCAATACAGATATGGCCTTTTCACCAGGTTGGTTTGATCATCTTTGGCGGGCTTATGACGGAAAGAATTGTGTTGCTTCGCGTTTAGTGGAATCTGGGAAATTGCCCAGCGGTCAGTACGGGGTGGAAAGAGACTGTGGTCGAGATTATTCCGCTTATCGAGAAGATGAATTTTTGGAGTTCGCCCGAGAACTCTCGGAATCAAGAGTGATGGATGGAGGGCTGTTTATGCCCCTTTTAATCCGCAAAGAACATTTCGAAAGTGTCGGAGGCTATCCGGAAGGACAGGTTCTGCTGGGCAGTGATTTAAATCATCCGGTTATTGCCCGACGGGGAGAGGCTTGTATATCTGGGGATACCGTTTTAATGTTAAGACTTCAGGCTCTGGGGATAAAGCACCAAACAGCCTTTGACAGCATCGTCTACCATTTTCAATGGGGAGAACTTGATAGTTTAACAATCATGCCAGCAGTTTCCAAGAAGATTAAAATTGCCGTCTGCAATGATCTATCCTTAGGATCGATGCAGGAAAAAGTTTTCTGGACTGCTTTGCAAGAATCCTTGCCTGCTTCGATTAATGTTCATCAGAAAATTGCCGGTTTAAAGGGTAACTATACAGACAATACCCGAAACTATATTTATCGGCATCATCCGGAAGTCGAAGTGATTCTCCAAAATGCAACATTTATTACCATTGATGAATCACGTTATACAATAGCATTTCTGCAAGATAATGTTCGATCCCTGGATATGGGGAATGCCCTGCAAGAGGAAAATCTGCGGCGGGCTGATAGACTTGTGACGAATTCTATCCAGACGGCCTTAGCCTATCCTGAGTATGACTTCGAAATTATTCCCGGTGGTGTTGATCTTGAAGCCTTTAAGCCTCTGGATAAGGAGAAAGTTCGTGCGGAGTTGAATTTTGCCTCAGGTCGAATCGGAATTTTTATCGGAGACTTTTCGGAAATCGATGGCTGGAGTAAAGTAAGTTTCTTTATTAAAGCTCATCCGGAAATAACTTGGATTATAGTTTCCAAGTCGATCGAATCATTTATTGCGGCTAATGTAAGACGATTTAGGCCAACATCTCAAACATTGCTCGTTAAACTATTAAATTGTGCCGATTTTTTCATTGATGCTTCACCCTATAATTGGGGAAGCCCTAATGCTGTTAAAGCTTGTCTCTGCAATGTGCCCTTGATTAAGCGTAATGTTGGTATTTTTGAGGAGTTTAGTATCGAGGAGCGGTCCAAATGCGGAATTTATGGCGAGGATTTTGAGAGGGCAATTCAAGAATTCCCTAAACATGCTTTCACTCCAAGAACAATAATCAGCGCTAAGAATATCTCCGTTCAGGATACAACCCAAAAATGGCAGCAGTTACTACAGATTGTTTTTAAAGAACTTATGGTAAAAAAAGTCAACTCTCAAAGGAAAGCCCCAGGGCATAAGGTATCCATCATAATTACCACCTTCCAGAGAACCCATTTGTTAAGGTGGGGCCTTTATTCCTTATCTCTCCAGACAATGCCTTATGAGTTTGAAACCATCGTGGTCAATGACGGTATAGAGGATGAAACGGAAACGATCTGCAGCGAGTTTAAGGAAAAGCTTAACTTAAAATATATTTTTACCGGGCAAAGAAATGTTGGTAATGACCCGGTTTGGCGAGTGCCCGGTTTCGCGATTAATATTGGGGTAAAGCAAGCTTCCGGTGATATTTTGGTTATGTGCTGCGCTGAGATGTTTCATGTCAATGAAACCATTGCTAAGCTTACCAAGCCGATCTTGGATAATCCGAAACTGTTAGGTATTCCTGTGGGAAAAGATGACCGTACGGGCGCTTTATTGGCAAGTGTCGACAGAAATAACGGAATCTTTGAACCGGAGGTTTTCGACAGCTGCATCGGGTTAGATACAAGGATGCCATTTTTGATGGCTCTGCACCGCAGTCAATTTATAGAAATAGGGGGCTACGACGAAGACTTTGTAGGGGTTGCCTACGATGATCGGGATTTGATCGATCGCTTATTGAGGAATGGCTGCAGATATTGTCCGACGGATGCGTTAACGGCGCATTTGTACCATCCTCGAGCAGAGGGCTATTATGAAGGCGGAGGTCCTCCGGAATGGGATTATAACAAGAATCTCTACTTTTCCAGGGTAAGTAAAATTATCAGGAACGAGGGCAGAGAGTGGGGGAAGTTATAAAATGTTGAAACATCGGCCGCTGATTTAAATTAGCAGCCGATGCTTATTTGTAGAAAAGTTTATTTCTTAATAGCTGGCTCCTCTTCCCCACGTAACCTTTGTGAGCGTTTTCCGCCTCTCCATATCATGGGTTCACTCTTGTGGGCGAAGCTGCCTGCATTTGTGGCAATAGTTTTGTGTTTGGAATAATAATGAAATTCGACCTCAATTTGTAACTTAAAGCGGACAAAATCAATATAATAAAGAAGCTTACTAAACCAGGAGGTGAAATCGCTTGCCTTATTTTACTACAGGATTAGTTAATAATTTCTGGACTGGTCCCAGAAAAAAGACTGTAAGCCTTATTGTAGAAATTTCTAATGAGGATACATCGACTGTGGCAGTTCAAATCGATGGTTTTTTCTATAAAGGACAACAAAGATTCAAATATGTCGATGAATTTTTTGCCATTTCTGCAGGAGCTGTAGACCAAAGGAATTTCAACAGCATCTATGATGCCTTCGAATTTCAGGTATTTGTAAGTTCTGAGGATACCCATGTTTCCATTCGGGGAAAGGAGGCAAACGGAAAGGTTACACCGGTCTTGCCGATGATTTCTTCGGAATTGCATTCGATTTAAAGATTATCGATAGAATGGTTACTTTTCAAACAGCTTCTAGCAAAGTGATGCTTATAGTTTCATTGTAGACCTAAGTTGAAGAGTATCTGTAACACATTATGTACAAGCCGCGTAGAATAGAGTACCGCATACAAGGAGGTGCTGGGAATGGCTTCATTAACGACTGGTTTGATAGATAATACCGCGGTATCGGGCGTTAGACCTAGTACAACGCTTTCGGTATTGATATCGAACGATGATATTACGAGCGCTTCAATTCAAATAGAGGGATTTTTTCAAAGCGGAAGCATAAAAGTGCAGTATGTGCAAGAACTGTTTGTACTGCCTGCAGGGGGCGTAGCCTCAAGAAATTACAATGTTCAATTTGATGCTTTTGAATTTCAGTTTATTGTAAGCTCTTCAGCCGTCAATGTATCGGCCTGGGGAAAAGATTCAGCAGGAAATCTTACAACGGCGCATCGGTTAGTCGCCGAGGAGATTAACCCTTTTTAGATGCTGTTTTTTCAAAGCTGCTATTTTAAAATGATGAAAGGAGATGGAAAGAGTGGCTTTATTGACCACTGGAGTCATCGAAAATACGCCGGTTGCCGGTGTGAGACCAACGGTAACGGTTACTGTGAAAATCACAAACGATAATACGGTCCCTGCAAACGTTGAAGTTGTGGGGTTTTACGTGACAGGAAGCACAAAGGCATTATATGTTCAGGAATTGTTGGCATTGGCACCAGGGGATGTTGTTGCAAGAGTTTACTTCGCGCAATTTGATGAATTCGAATTCGAATTCGTAACCAGTTCCGATGCTATAGAAATATCCTTTTGGGGAAAAGATGCTGCCGGGGATCTGGTTGCAGCCCATCGCCTAGTACCGGCAGAACTTAATCCTGTAGGGTCTGTGGGAATTACGGGAGCGACGGGAGCCACCGGGGCGACGGGAGCGGCAGGAGCAACCGGAGCGGCCGGGACCGCAGGAGCAACAGGGGCGACAGGGGCGGCCGGGACTTCAGGAGCAACCGGAGACACGGGAGCAACAGGGGCAACCGGAGCGGCCGGGACCGCAGGAGCAACAGGGGCGACAGGAGCGGCCGGGACTCCAGGAGCAACCGGAGCGACAGGAGCAATCGGAGACACGGGAGCAACCGGAGCAACCGGAGCGGCCGGGACCGCAGGAGCAACTGGAGCAACTGGAGCAACTGGAGCAACCGGAGACACGGGAGTAGCAGGGGCAACCGGAGCAACAGGGACTGCAGGAGCAACCGGAGCAACCGGAGCAACCGGAGACACGGGAGCAACAGGGGCAGCCGGAGCGGCCGGGGCCGCGGGAGCAACAGGGGCGGCCGGAGCGGCCGGGGCCGCCGGAGCAGCCGGGGCCGCCGGAGCAACCGGGGCCACAGGGGCGGCCGGGGCTTCCGGAGCAACCGGAGCCGCGGGAGCAACCGGGGCAGCCGGAGCGGCCGGGGCCGCGGGAGCAGCAGGGGCAACCGGAGCGACCGGGGCCGCCGGCGCGACCGGCGCGGCCGGAGCAACCGGAGACACGGGAGCAACAGGGGCAACCGGAGCGACCGGGACCGCAGGAGCAACCGGAGCGGCCGGAGCAACCGGAGACACGGGAGCAACAGGGGCAACCGGAGCGACCGGGACAGCCGGAGCAACCGGAGCGGCCGGAGCAACCGGAGACACGGGAGCAACAGGGGCAACTGGAGCGACCGGGACTGCTGGAGCAACCGGAGCGGCCGGAGCAACCGGAGACACGGGAGCAACAGGGGCAACCGGAGCGACCGGGACCGCAGGAGCAACCGGAGCGGCCGGAGCAACCGGAGACACGGGAGCAACAGGGGCAACCGGAGCGACCGGAACGGCCGGAGCAGCCGGAGCGGCCGGAGCAACCGGAGCAACCGGAGAAACGGGAGCAACAGGGGCGACCGGAGCGACCGGGACCGCAGGAGCAACCGGAGCGGCCGGAGCAACCGGAGACACGGGAGCAACAGGGGCAACCGGAGCGACCGGGACCGCAGGAGCAACCGGAGCGGCCGGAGCAACCGGAGCAACCGGAGACACGGGAGCAACAGGGGCAACTGGAGCGACCGGGACCGCAGGAGCAACCGGAGCGGCCGGAGCAACCGGAGACACGGGAGCAACAGGGGCAACTGGAGCGACCGGGACTGCAGGAGCAACCGGAGCGGCCGGAGCAACCGGAGACACGGGAGCAACAGGGGCAACCGGAGCGACCGGAGCGGCCGGAGCAACAGGAGCAACAGGGGCAGCCGGGGCCGCCGGGGCCGCCGGAGCAACCGGAGCGGCCGGAGCAACCGGAGACACGGGAGCAACAGGGGCAACCGGAGCGACCGGGACCGCAGGAGCAACCGGAGCGGCCGGAGCAACCGGAGACACGGGAGCAACAGGGGCAACAGGAGCGACCGGGACCGCAGGAGCAACCGGAGCAACCGGAGACACGGGAGCAACAGGGGCAACAGGAGCGACCGGGACCGCCGGAGCGACAGGAGCGACCGGAGCAACCGGAACCACAGGTGCGACAGGTGCGACAGGAGCAGGCTTAGCTGCCTTCGGATATGTATATACGCTTGATGCGGTTGCTCAAGTAGTAGCTGGTGGAGCAGATGTTGTATTTAGCAATAATGGTCCGCTGGTAAACGAAACTCATACTGTAGGTACTTCAGCAGTAACCGTTGCTTTAGCCGGGAATTATCAGATCGATTATACTGTAAGTATTACAGCGGGGGTAGGGGCAGAAATAGCTATTGCTGTTAATGGGACCGTCGATGCCTCAACTCCAGTTTCAGCCTTAGTAGCAACGGGTCAAGTATCTGGTCAGGCAATATTAACGTTAGCTGCAGGTGATGTGGTTACACTTAGGAATAACTCCGCCGTTCCAATGACTTTAACTGCTACGCCAGAGGTTGGAGCGCAAATGACTATTGACAAATTAGATTAACGCGTTTAGAGATAGCTGTTGTACTTTAATAAATTTACAGTACAGCAGCTTCTTTTTCTTCTTTCAGATATCTGGACTGGAACCGGAGGATAAATTTATTTCGAGATTAGGTAAGATAAATTAAGGATTTCAAAGTAACAAAAAAGGGACAAGAAAAATATACTATAAAGACTCTAAATTTAAATAATCAAGGCTAGATTATGACTTAATATGACTTAAACGACTTTGAGGTGCAGATAATGGAAAATAAACCCATCACTATCAGTTTGTGTATGATCGTTCGAAATGAGGAGGTGACTATTGCTCGTTGTCTGGATTCTGTACAGGGGATTCCAGATGAAATAGTGATTGTTGACACGGGTTCCACAGACCGAACAAAAGATATTGTCAGGAAATATACTGACAGGATCATCGATTTCACATGGATTGATGATTTTGCAGCTGCCCGAAATTTTGCCTTCAGCCAGGCTGCCAAAGATTACATTCTATGGCTCGATGCAGACGATGTTTTTGCTGAAGCCGATCGTGAAAAGCTCCTAAAACTTAAGAAGAATCTGGATCCCTCTATTGATGTCGTTAATATGCCCTACCTCTTGGCCTTTGACCAGTCCGGGGCTGCCACATTTAGCTTAAGGCGAAACAGGCTAGTCAGAAGAAGTAAGAATTTCCGCTGGATCGGTGCTGTGCACGAGTATCTGGAAGTTTATGGATCAATTTTCAACTCAGATATTTGTGTAACCCATAGAGGAATACAAGAAAATGATTCTGATCGAAATTTGAGAATATATGAAAAGCGTAAAGCTGAAGGAGAGTCCTTTTCGCCCCGGGATTTATATTATTATGGCAATGAGCTTTTTGATCATCAATTTCATAGAAGAGCCATTAAAGTTTATCGGGAGTTTCTAAAAACAGGTCAAGGCTGGGTTGAAGATAACCTTTCGGCTTGCGGAAAGCTAGCGGAATGTTTCGAAAAGCTGGGTCAAAAGGATAAAGAATTAGAATATCTTTTAAAGTCCTTTGAATATACGATTCCAAGGGCAGAGTTTTGCTGCAGGTTAGGTTTTTATTTTCTAGGTGCCAAGCAATACAACCAAGGGGTGTTCTGGTATAAGCTGGCAACTCAGATGGAAAAGCCGATTGACAGTTGGGGCCCCAGGATTGAAGCATGTTGGACTTGGCTGCCCCATTTACAGTTATGTGTTTGCTATGATCGCTTAGGTAAGCATCAATTAGCTTATGAGCATAATGAGGTTGCTAGAAAGTATTATCGTGATAACCCCCAGATCCTTTTTAACAAGAAGTATTTAGAAGGGGTTTTAGGAATTGGCAAAGGAGACGAACTAAATTGAGATTAGACTGGCATGAGGATTTTATCGTTCATTTGGCTGGCGTTATTCGGCCAAAGGTATATGTAGAACTTGGGTTGTTTAAATGTGCACTTTTTAATCGAATGATTCCCTATGCAGAACAGTTAATTGGCGTTGATCTTAACCCTGAGGCCGGCAGTTATATGCAAACGTCAGGAAACACTCGTTTTTTTAAGGGCACTACTCAGGAGTTTGCTAAGGAACTTAAGGTGAATCCGCTGCCGATTAATATGCTATTTATTGATGCTGATCATTCCAAAGAAGCAGTACTAAAAGATTTTCGGGATTATTTTCCTTACGTGGCTCCACACGGCCTAATTTTATTCCATGATACTCATCCTGGGGAGGAGTACCTGATTCAGCCGGAGTGGTGCGGTACAGCCTATCAGGCTATTGAAGAATTATTGAATGAAAACGGTCCCTATGAGTTGATGACGATTCCTGTTTCACCGGGTTTGACAATATGCCGAAAACGCCATAATCAATTATCTTGGCATGAAGAGCAATAGGAAGTGACATATATTACTCTTCAATTTAGGAGGGATCAAAGAAACAATTCCAATAATTACTTCTTTGATCCCTATCAAAACTGTTATATAGCGGGCATTGCAAAATAATCTGCAAAAGCAATTTGCCTTAAGTATTTTTTAGAATAAGGTATGATAAAGCCCGAAAGGCGTTTGAAAAAAGCGTCCTCTCAGGCTTATTTTTGTCTATATTTTTTCGAATGCTGTTTTACTATGGCACCAATTTTTAAGGCTAAAGACTTCGTAAGAAAGCCTCGACCTGATCTGCCGTACGCTGCCAAGTCCAGGTTTGAGTGAAAGTGTGGCCTACAGAAGCTATCCGCTGGCGTTCGGCATCATTTCTTAAGAGCCGGTAAATCGCTGTGCTCAACTGCTCGAAGTCGCTGGGGGGAACAAGCAAACAGTTTTCGCCATTTATTACATAATCACGGTTTCCACCGCAATCTGTAGTCACTACGGCTGTACCGCAGGCCATTGCTTCGAGAGGGGGCAAGCCAAAGGCCTCGAAATAAGAGGTGTAAACAAAGAGGTCGGCCTGAGCATAAAGTTGGGCCATCTCAAGATCAGAGGTAGTGGTCTTCATTTGGCAAGGAACAGGGTATGCAAAATAGGCGTTCTCAGGAATTGAAACAGTAAGGTCAAAATCAACTTGATTTTTTAATAAGTTGATTGCTTTCAAAAATTCTGAGCCTCCTTTCCATGTGTACCCGGAAGCAGGGTCACGCATGATATAGAAAATGTTTTTGCGCCCAGTTGCCAGAGACCGCTTAGGATATGGGCGAAAGGTTAAAGTGTCAACGCCGGCGTTAATGACGGTACTTTCCAGACCCGTTTCCTTAAGCAGAAGTTGGCGGTGCCATTGAGATATGGACATAATCGGAGCGCCGATCAGATAGGTCTGCTTGGCTGTTTCCGGATCGGGGACCCAGAGCGGCTCGTACCCAAGGCTAAGACGCACTACCTGGCCTTTTTGCGATTCCCAAGCAGGTTTTACCGTTAGATAAAAGTTAGGCAGAATGAAATCCGCTGAAGGGATAGAGGAAGGGGTAAGTTCACTCACGCGCCTTAATTTGGTTCGCAAGGGCCAGACTTGAGCTCCTTTTTGGGGCATAACAACCTCCACTTCATGGCCTTTATCCTGCAAGGCATTGGCTAAATGATAAATAAAACGTGCTCCCCCACCCATTTCTAAACTAAGAACCGGAAACACAATTTTCATGGTTTGTCCTCCCTTTTGCTCGGTACTACATACTATGCGGCTAAGTGGGCGATTTGTGTCTAAAGGCACTTTACGGGACAATTTGAATAGGATGTAGGAATAGAGGGTGTAAAAATAACAATCGGAAGGATGTTCAGCCAGTGACCGTTAATGTTGTAAATCATAAAGATTTCCTCGTAACAATTAATGAACTTCTTTGTGGTTCCCGAACAGTTTTAGATATTGGGTGTGGTTTGGGTACGACTCTGACAAAGTTTCGCTGCCCGATAAAAATAGGTGTGGATGCTCATCGACCTTATTTAGAGAAAGCTAAGGCCGAAGAGCCGTTGGTTACTTTAAATTTCAGAGCAGAACGCTTGAGAGAATTGTTTCTGTCCAATTCTATTGATAGTGTGACTCTAATTGATGTGCTTGAGCATTTTGAAAAGGAGGTTGCCTTTGACGTCCTTAACCAAGTTGAGGAAATTGCTGCTCAAAAGGTTATAATTTTTACCCCAAGGGGATTTTTTCAACAAAATGACGTTGATCACTATGGTTTAGGGGGGGAAACTTACCAGCGGCATCGTTCAGGCTGGGAGACCGAGGAATTTCAGAGCCTGGGTTACAATGTAATAATCTTTGCCAGATTTCACGATCATAAAAATAAGGCTTTTTTGGAGGTTTATGGCGAAAAGGCTGAACCCATTGACGCTCTCTTAGCTTGGAAGGATTGCAGCTCGAGAAAATTACTGGAAGGTGGAAGGTGAGGGATGGCTGAGCTCGAACAGTAAGGCCTCCAATTTATCTGCCGAGCGGTGCCAGGTCCATGGCTGGACAAATTGCAGACCGGTTAGAGCAAGCCGATCCCGTACATTTTTCTGTCTCAACAACTGTAATAGCGCAAGCGTTAATTCGTTAATATCGCTGGGAGGAACTATTAAACAGTTTTCGCCGTTTTTTGCATAATCGCGATTACCTCCGTTATCTGTAGTAACCACGGCAGTTCGGCAGGCCATGGCTTCCAAAAGCGGCATGGAGAAGGATTCAAAATAGGAGGTGGAAACAAAAATATCCGCCTGACCATAGAAAAGGGCCATTTCTTGGTCCGCTTGAGCTTTTACAATTGTATAAGGAACAGGTGCCTTGTAGCTTGCTCCCTCCGGGGTGACGACCTGAATATCAAAGTCAGGAAAACATTGCTTTAGTTGCCGGCAAGATTCCCAAAAATCGTCGCTGCCTTTCCAGGTGTAGCCATGTTCCTTGGAACGAAGGATGTAGGCAATCGTCAAACGTCCTGTGGATAGGGATTTTTTCGGACAAGGATGAAAAACCGATGTATCAACACCTCCAGGTATAACAATGCTGTCTCGCCCGGTCCCCTGGAGAATTAATTGCCGATGCCATTGTGACAGAGAAATGATAGGAGCATCTATTAGATAAGACTCTCGGGATTTTTCCGCCTCCGGAACCCACATAGGTTCATAACCAAGGCTAAGTCGAACGACTTGGCCTTTTTTTGATTCCCAAGCTGGAAAGACGGTAGGATAAAAATTAGGGAGCAGAAAATCCCCGGCAGGTATGGTTTGTGAAGTAAGTTCCTTTACCCGGGTAATATGGGTGCGTAGAGGCCAGGCAATGGAACCGTTTTCGGGGACAACGATTTCTACATTGTGTCCTTTATCCACCAACTCGTTGGCTAATTGATAAATAAAGCGTGTTCCTCCGGTTTCTAAACTCAGTACGGGAATAACTAATTTCATAGATAAATCCTCCAATAGTTCATGTCGGTATCATAAAACATTCTTTATAGTCTATGTTACGCTCCTCGACAAGGTAGCAAAAAATGGGTTAAAAACCGCTATCCTTGTGTCAAGATTAAGTGGACTTCCATACCATATAGAGATGAGATTTGGGGAGGATGGAACCTAAAATGAAAATATGCGTGGTTGGTTTGGGTAATATCGGCTTTAATCTATTCACATTTCTCTGTAAGAAGTTTCCGGGAGATGTCAGCGGAGTTGATGTGGATAGGAAGAGGGTTGAGGAATTACTGCACCAAGGTTATAAGGTTACCGACGATTATCGGGATTTAGTTGGCATAGATGTATGGCTAATGACGCCTTCTACGGGTAATCAGGCTGAAAATCTGTTTGCAGCTCTGGAAGCCATGCTAATTGGCCCAGGTTCTTTAATTTCCATTGAATCGACGCTGCCGCCGGGTACTATGAACCGTGTGCGAGATTTTTTGGAGAAGAAAGGATTCCAACTGGGAAATAATGTCTTTTTGATTCATGTACCGCACAGGGTCATGTTTGGGGTTGATAAAACGGTCTGCGATACACCTAGAGTCCTGGGAGCTTTTACGAGCCCCTGCCTGGAAAAAGGACACCAATTTTATTCCCCTCTAGTACCTGAACTGATTGAAGTGGCAGATATTAGAGTTGCCGAGTTGTCTAAGGTTGTGGAAAATGTCAAGCGTTATGTAGATGTTGCCTTTGCGCAAGAAATTTATAGTTACTGTGTTGATCAAGCTTTGGATTTTGATGATTTAAGAAGGGCAGTGAACAGTAAAAGCAACGTCGAACTTCTGGGTACCGATTGGGGTATTGGCGGGGAATGTTTGCCTAAAGACTTAGGATTCTTGCTAAAAGTCTGTTCCTCATCATTGCTGGAAGGTGCAGAAAAAGCGGATCAGAACTATAGGGATAAAATCGTCAGGCAAGTGGGTTCCGGCAAGGAAATCTTGGTTAGAGGACTGAGCTACAAAGCAGGGGCTAAGGATCTTAAGCACAGCAGAGCCATCGATTTGATTAAGGCCTTGGAAGCTGCCGGAAATACAGTATGGGTAGAAGATCCTTTGTTTAGTTCGGATGAACTTCTCAATGCCGGTTTTAACGTTTGTCAGAATAACAATCCGGAAAATAGGAAACAGCAATTAGTGCCCAATAAAATCATGCTTGAACGGCAAAAGGCCTTGAATCCGATCGAAGCATCTAAAATCCAATCAAATCCTGATGACATTGAAAAAACAGCCTCTCGACGCTTAAAAAAGAGTAATTTTCAGGATAAAGTAATTGACTTAATTCAAAAAAATTTAACCAAAGCAATAATAAGCGGAAAAAGGAGCAAATAAGATGGCCAAACTATTGATCACAGGCAGCCAAGGAACTTTAGGCTCGCGACTGGTAGAAGTCATGAAAAATCGAGGGCATGAAGTTTGGGAAGTTGATTTACAGCATCATCCCGGCGAGAACTATTTTAGGGCGGACATTGCTGAATACCGTCAACTGGAACGAGTTTTCGGGCAAAACTATGATTATGTATTTCACTTAGCTGCTGAATTCGGCCGGATCAATGGAGAACATTATTATGACACCTTGTGGAAGACAAACGTTATCGGGACGCGCAATATTTTAGAGTGGCAATTGAAAAAAGGCTTTAAATTAGTGTTTGCGAGTTCATCTGAAATCTATGGGGAGGCCGCCGAGCCTCTTTTAACTGAAGATTTACCCTTAAAAAAAACGATTATTCAGCATAATGACTACGCTTTAACAAAATGGGCTAATGAAGTCCAAATCATGAATTTTGAAAAGAAATACCAATCTCCCATTGTTCGACTTCGTTTATTTAATGCCTATGGACCAGGAGAATATTATCATCCTTACCGCAGTGTTATTTGCCTTTTTATTTACCGGGCTTTAACGGGTATGCCTTACGATGTTTTTCAGGGATATTACCGGGTCTTTATGTATGTAGATGATTTAATTCCGACCATCGCGAATGTAATTTCAAACTTTAAACCCGGTGAGGTATACAACATTGGCGGAACAGAGTATCGCAGTGTCCATGAGCTCAGTGATTTAGTGCTTAAGTATACGAAAGGTGATCCCAAACTGGTCAATTACCTTCCGGAGGACAAACACAATACAGTCAGCAAACGGCCTGATATCAGCAAAGCGCGGGCTGATCTGGGACATGACCCTAAGGTGACTTTAGAAGAAGGATTGCCTGTCACTGTGGAATGGATGAAGAAGGTTTATCGGGAGGGTCGTTAATGCTGCTGCCGAAAGTAAGTGTTGTCATTCCCACCTATAATCACTCCAGATATTTGCCCTATGCCCTGGAGAGTGTCTTTCAGCAAAGTTATCCCAACCTGGAAATTTTGGTTGTTGATGATGGTTCGACGGACGGTACGTCAGAAGTCGTGAAGCCGCACCTTTCCAAAATTTGCTATCTATTCAAAGAAAATGGAGGGACCCCAAGCACTTTAAACTTGGGAATATCTCAAGCAACCGGCAAGTACATTTGTTGGTTGAGTGCCGACGATGCTTTTCTAGGGGATAAGATTGCGAAACAGGTTGCTCTCATGGAAAGTGAGCCCAGCTTTGGTTTCAGCTATACGAGCTTTATCGTGATGAATGGTAATGGTGATGTACAATACGAGGTTAATTCACCCTATTATCCTGACAAAAAGGAGATGGTGAAAAAGCTCTTTCAAGGATGTTTTATCAATGGCTCTTCCGTTATGATGAGAAGCTCTGCTCTGAAGCAAATTGGCGATTTTGATGAAAACTTGCCCCAGGCTCATGATTACGATTTATGGTTTCGTTTTTTGCATGCTTATAATTGCGGTTTTTTAAACGATCATCTATTAGCCTACCGCTGGCACGGCAGCAATATGAGTCAAAATCCAGATGAAGCTTGTTCTGTCATTGTCAGAAAACGTGCCAAGCAGCTTTTCCCAGAATGGTTAAATTAATTAAAGGGGATGGAACTATGGCTTTATTATCAACTGGATTTATCAAAAATTTAAAAGCCTCTGGCGAAAGAACAAGTTCCACTCTTGCTGTAAATATTACGAATCGTGATTCAGTGAGTACTATGATTCGTGTTAATGGATTTTATTTGACAAATACAGAGACAAAAACGGAATATGTTTTGGATGTATTAACCTTACCTCCCGGCGGGGAGGTAACGAATAACTATTTTGCCGAGTTCGATGCTTTTCAATTTCAGTTTCTTTGTAATTCAGATGATGTGGAAATTTCCGTATGGGGAAAAAATCCTTCCGGAAATTTGGCGGAAGTCTATCAGGTACACTCGGAACAGCTATTTCCTCTGGAAGTCAAAGAGCATATTTACGTTCCAAACTCCAATTCCAATAATGTTTCGATAATTGATGGGAGATCAAATACTCTGCAAGGGAATGTTGCTGTTGGCTTAGGTCCCTTTGGTATAAGCGTGAACTCGGTCACAAATCGCATCTATGTTGCTAATTTCTGGAGCAACAATGTCTCCGTTATTGACGGGGAAAGCCAAACTGTTATTGCTAAAGTTGCGGTAAATTCGAATCCCCTCGGAGTTGGCGTGAATCAGGTTACAAATCGAATCTATGTTACTAATCGGGGGAGCAATAATGTCTCGGTGATTGATGGCTTAGCTAATGTCGTTATCGATGACATCTTGGTCGGTGCTTCTCCGGAAGGGATAACCGTTAATCCGACTACGAATCGAATTTACGTTACGAATAAAGGCAACAAAGTCTCTGTCATTAACGGTAATACCAATACAGTTATCGCAACTGTTGAGGTCGGAGGCTGAATATGGTCTGAAGGGGATTTAAAGAATGAAGGTCATGACAATATTAGGTACGCGTCCGGAGATTATCCGCTTGAGTCGGATTATACCTATCTTGGACAATCTCTGTGAGCATATCCTTGTGCACACCGGCCAAAATTTCGATCGGACCCTTAATGATATATTTTTTGCTCAACTTAACCTGCGCACTCCTGATTATTTACTCAATTGCCGAGCAACTATGCCGATGGGCCAAATTGGTCAGATACTCAGTGAATGTGAAAGCGTGCTGCTCAAGGAAAAACCGAATCGCTTGCTTATTTTGGGTGATACCAACAGCGCTTTAACAGCAATGATCGGTAAACGTCTGCGGATTCCGGTCTTCCATATGGAAGCAGGCAATCGTTGCTATGATGACAGGGTACCGGAGGAAATTAATCGCCGGGTGATTGACCATTGCAGCGATATTTTGTTGCCCTACACGGAACGAAGCCGAGCCAATTTGCTGAGGGAAGGCATAGAAGGAAAAAGAATTTATGTTACCGGAAATCCAATTGGAGAAGTTCTGGCTTATTATGCTGAGAGGATTGCCGTCAGCCAAGCATTAAAGACAATGGCCGTCAGCGGCAAGGGCTACTTTCTTGTGACCCTGCATCGAGCCGAAAACGTCGATGACGAGAGACGGCTGAATTTGTTGATTACTGCATTGCAAAGGTTAGTTAAGGAATACGGGATGCCCTTAATTTGCAGTCTTCATCCCCGGACTCGTTCTCAATTAGAGAAATATCGGCAATCTTTTGGCGGTAAGGGAATTCAAGTTGTTGAGCCCTTAGGGTTGTTTGATTTTATCTGTCTGGAGCAAAACGCTTATTGTGTCCTTAGTGACAGTGGTACCGTTCAGGAGGAGTGTTGTCTCTTTAAAATTCCCAATGTAACCCTGCGTGATGTCACTGAACGTCCTGAGACCGTGGAGTCGGGCAGCAATCTCATCTCAGGATGTGAACCGGAATCTGTCCTCAGGGCAGTGAAAACAGTTTTGAGTTTGGCTGCAGATTGGGAACCTCCTGCGGAATATAAGGAAGAGAATGTCAGCCGGAAAGTCGTGAAAATCCTATTTGGAGAAAGCTGATGGGTTAGGATTGAAGAAAACAAAATGACCCAGCGTAATACAATGATAGTACGCTGGGTCTAAGCATTAATGTAATCTATAACCATTCTGTGGCAGAAAATTTGTCTGTTGCCGCAGTTGCGACATTTTAAGCATAATGGATGATGTTTTAAAGTAAAACTAAGTTGTATAGTCTATTCTTGCAAGAATTCTTGAACATAAAGATTACCATAGGCACTTCCGTAAGCGATTCCTACGCCCACATGAGTAAAACGAGGGTCAAGGATATTGGCTTTGTGGCCTGGACTTTGCATAAATGCCGCCATGGCTCCAGAAACGGAGTTATTTCCGGCAATGTTTTCTCCTGCCCAGCCAACAGTTAATCCTACGTCCTGCATCATGGCCCAGGGGCTGCCATAGGTGGGAGACGTATGGTCGAAGTAATTATTAGCTTTCATGTCATCGGCCTTAGCTTGTCCGACTGAAACTAAACGGAAATCTACCTTAAGGGGGGCAACACCGGCGGCGGTGCGTTCTTGATTAATCATATCTACCATCTGCTGTTCATCGGGTGTCAAAGAAGTTACCGCAGGAATGGCGGGGGTTGTAGGTGTAGTTGTTGGAGAGCTTGAAGAGGACGTTGGGGAAGTGCTCGAGGTTGGAGACGTCGTGGGGGTTATATTTTTTAAGGAGACAACGCTTCCTCCGAGGCTTGATTGTCCGACTGTTACCGTCACCGGTTGAGATTGAACGGTCGAAGGCGCTGAGGAGTTGTTTGTCGAAGTTCCCTGCGTTGAAGTAGGGACAGTCACTGGTGTGGAAGGAATCGAGGTTGGGTAAATATTTTTCAAAGAAACAACACTGCCGGAATTAGTCGTAGACGGCATGGTGTTGACTGTTGGAGCAGAATTCTGAGTTGAGGGTGTTGTAGATACGGTCGTTGTTGATTGAGTTCCAGAAGCTGTCGGGGTGGAAGTCGGAGCAGAAACCACTTGCGTCGCGGCAGGTGCTGTTGATCGGAGGGCAACCACTGAACCTGAAGCAGAACCTGGTAAGGATTGTGAACCGCCAATAAGAAGGGCAGCTTGTGCCGGCATAGCAACTGCGGTCATGAGTAAAGCCATTTGAATTCCTGCGAACACTTTAAAACGTTTATTCATGTATGTAGCCTCCTATTAAAATTGAAGACAACAGTAGTATATCATGACAAGTTGCTTCATCAAATGGTACATTTTGGAGATAAAAAGGTCTAATTCTATTTTTTGGAAATTTCCTTCCCTATCTAAAACGATGTATAATGAAATCATCTATTCTCTGCTTTCAGAAGGGTAAAAAAAACTCTTTAGTTGGTTATATGAGTAAGGAAAGGTTAATCATGACGTTAATTCAGTGCTTTCCCAGGAGGAGGAGAGAATCTCTTTAACGATCTGGAGAGGGTGAAAAGCTAAGTGCAGGAACAGGAAAAAGTAGTTTTGAAATATTGCCCGGATTATACCGCCGATGTTGAACAAAGCTTGAGAGATGGTCTGGCAGAATGGGGCGGTATGTCCGAGTTTGTGAAGCCCGGTCAAAAGGTATTGCTGAAAGTCAATCTTCTGATGAAGAAGCGGCCGGAGGAAGCTGTTACGACTCATCCCAGTGTTGTCGAGGCAGTCGTTCATCTGGTTCAGGAAGCGGGCGGGATTCCGATCATTGGAGACAGTCCCGGGGGGCCTTACACTCTAAGTGCTCTTCAAGCGGTATATGCCCGATCGGGTCTGCGTGACGTCGCCGAAAGGACGGGAGCACTTCTTAATGAAGATATTGGTCAAACAACCATTCCCTATCCCGAAGGGAAATTAGTTAAAAGTTTGACTGTAACGAATTGCGCTCTCAATGCAGATGTGATCATCCCTCTTTCAAAGCTTAAAACTCACGGGATGATGACCTTTACAGGGGCGGTGAAAATTCTTTTTGGAGTTATTCCTGGTCTTCTTAAGGCAGAATATCATTTAAAAATGTTTAAGATCGCTGATTTTGCTGATCTTTTAGTGGATATCGCGGCTTGGGCCAAACCAGCCTTAAGCATTATGGATGGAATAACAGCAATGGAAGGAGATGGCCCTTCAGCCGGCAAACCACGCAATGTTGGAGCTTTGATCTTAAGTGCGGACCCTTTCGCCCTGGATGTTGTCGCGGCTGATTTAATCGGTTTAAAGCCGGAAAAGGTACCAACAGTGATGGCGGCCCGCAATCGGGGATTAATCAGCAGCCTGGAAGAAATTCAGTTAAAAGGAGATGCCCGTTCGCTCTGGCGCATTGAGGATTTTATAATACCTAAAGCTGTTTCGACCAACTTCTTGGATATGGTGCCTATGCCCCAAAAAGCTAAGAAGTTTGTGCTTAATCGTGTTCGCCCGCGCCCTGTTTTTGAACATACTAGTTGTGTGGGGTGCAAAGACTGTGTCAATAACTGTCCGCCAAAAGCTCTGAGTATGAATGAGTATCAGCGCCCTATTGTTGATTTAGAGGCTTGTATTCGCTGCTTTTGCTGTCAGGAGCTTTGCCCGCAGCAAGCTGTAAAGATCTTTAAGCCTTGGATGGGAAGAAAATTTCTAAAATGATTGCAATCCCTACTAAAGTTTAGTAGTATGTCCGAAGATGACTGTATGCCGCAGCTAAAGAATGGTTAGGGATATAGCTGGAGAAGGTGTTGGAAATGGGTAAAAATTTAATTGCTGTTGATGTTGGTTCTGGTACACAAGATATCCTTCTTTATCAATCAGGGGTCGCATTAGAAAATTGTCCTAAGTTTATTGTTCCCAGTCGCACGCAGGTCGTGGCGGCTCAGATACGAAAAACCAGTTTAAACAGTAGGGAGATTTTTTTGCATGGTTATATGATGGGCGGCGGAGCCTGTACCCAAGCTTTAAGAGAACACCTTGCCTTAGGTCTGAAGGCCTATGCCACTCCGCAAGCTGCCCTTACATTTAATGATAATTTGGAAAAAGTTAAGTCTATGGGAGTTGAACTTTGTTCGGAGGCTCCTAATGCCGCGGCTTCTATCTGGATGGGAGATATTGATACCTTAGCCTTGGAGCAGGCGATGGGAGCTTTTGGTCTGGACTATCCTCAGAGCTGGGCTGTCGCCGTCCAGGATCATGGTTTTAGCAGAACAGAAAGCAATCGAACGCTGCGCTTTCAGCTATGGAAAGATTTTGTACTTCAGGGGGGAGATTTGAGAACGCTGGTTTTCAAAGAAGAAATCCCTGAAGTTTTTACCCGGATGAGGGCTGTTCGGGAGATCCTGCCGGGGGCCACGATCACGGATACCGGGACCGCTGCGCTTTTGGGAATTATGGCCGATCCTTTGATGAAGCCTTACCTGGAGCGGGGTATTTTAGCGGTTAACATCGGGAATTCTCATACGCTTGCTGCTGCTATACGGGGAGATCGTGTTTATGGGATTTTTGAACATCATACGAGTATGTTGACTCTTGAGACATTGGCCGCGTTTATTAGACGTTTTCAGGCAGGAGAATTGACCAATGAAGAAGTCTTTCGTCATGGAGGCCATGGCGTAGTAGGGCATCCGGATATGAACGCCGGTTGGGAATTTGTGGCTGTTACCGGTCCCAAAAGAAGCATGGCAAAATCTCTAAATTGGTATGAAGCGGCCCCTTATGGGGATATGATGTTAACAGGGTGCTTTGGCCTTCTTGCAGGGCAAAAAGTTCTTTAATAACCTCCATAAAAATATTTTTAAATGGCAAGGTATTTTTCGATGTATGGAGAATCAATAAGAAATAACTCTTTAGAGTATATAAGAAGGGGGGAAGACCATGACGGGTGTTTTATCTCAATTCCGTAATTTTGGCTGGTTGGATGCAATTGATGTTCTTGTGGTGACAGTGGTCTTCTACCAATTCTATATGCTCATTAAACGAACTCGGGCAGTTCAGTTGGTCAAAGGTGTTCTGGTGCTTCTTGTTGCTTACCTTTTGGCGAAATATTTTCAACTGCGGACAATAAGCTATATTCTTGACAAATTATTTCAAATGTTTGTCTTTGCTATTCCGGTGGTGTTCCAGCCTGAGCTTAGAAAATTTTTGGAGCAGCTTGGCCGAGGACGATTTTTAACTCGCCATCCTTTAACTCCCGGCATTAATTCTTTAGAACAGGTCGTTGAAGAATTGGTGCGCTGTACTCAAGTTCTCTCAAAGAATCGTATTGGAGCTTTGATCGTCATTGAACGAAAAACCGGAGTCCAGGATTTTGTAGAAACTGGCATCAAAATTGACGGGGTAGTCTCCTCCGAGTTTTTAGTCAATATTTTCATTCCTAATACACCGCTTCATGATGGGGCAGTTATTATCCGTTCGGATCGTGTGGCCGCTGCGGGGTGTTTCCTTCCCCTTTCAGAAAACCCCAATATTCAAAAAGATTTAGGAACGCGGCACCGGGCAGCTTTGGGCCTGACAGAAATTACGGATGCCATAGCTCTTGTTGTTTCAGAGGAAACCGGTGCGATTTCCGTGGGAATTGACGGTGCTCTGACTCGCTTTATGGACGATAAAATGTTACGTGAATTGTTGCTGAGGGAGCTTGAACTGAATGGTACCTCTTCCCCGACAATTCCCTTTTGGAGGTGGTAGCTAGTGATAGAAGTCTTACGGCGAAACCTCGGCGTTAAATTGCTTTCGTTTTTAGTTGCCATACTTTTTTGGCTCTTTGTCATGAACCAAGGAAGTGCTGATAAAATAATCCCTGACCAAACGTTGACGGTTCCTTTGGTGGTCACGAATCTGCCGCAAAATATGGTGGTGATGAAACAGCTTCCTTTAATTAGTGTCCGTTTCCAAGGAATCAATCCCAGCGCCAATATTAAAGACATCTATGCTGAGGTGGACCTTTCCGGGGCAACTGCCGGAGAACATAGCTATTCAGTTATAATTAATGCCCCTGAAGGAACGACTGTAGTGGATCGTCAACCGGCAAGCATTAAATTAACGTTGGATAATGTTCAAGAGAAAATTCTTCCGGTTCAGGTTGCCATGTCTGGCAATCCTGCTGATGGGTTTCAAGTTGGGACTCCTATTGTAAAGCCTTCGGCGGTGAATGTCAGAGGCCCGAGCTCGGTTATTTCAACCTTAGATAAAGTCACCGCAGAGGTCAGCATAGCAGGTGCCAATGATACTGTTGAAGTTTCTCCGGCAATAAGTTTTCGCGATAAAGCGGGTAAACCAATTCTTGGCCCTAACCCTAGTGTCGATATCTTGACCGCTTACCCAAACAGTGTCGATGTTATTGTTCCGGTTACAGCCAAAGGTATGTCGACCAAAATGATCTCCCTCAAGGTCAAAACTACCGGAACAGTGGCTCAGGGGAAAGTACTTAAATCCTTAATAGCTTCACCCACCAGTGTGCAGGTTTCAGGCAGTGCCCAGGCCTTAAAGGGTTTCGATTCTCTGGCCATTGGCCCCGTTGATCTTAGCGGCCTGACTGAAGACAAAACCTTTCAGATTCCTCTGGATCAAGTTACCTTGCCGTCGGGAGTCTCCTTCCTTGAGGGTACGACAATCAGCGTTATTGCTCAGATAGGAGCAGGACCAATACAAAAAACTATTTCAGGTGTTCCGGTTGACATACGAAATGTTGGCAAGGATCTTCAGGTTGATCAAGGAATTTCGCCGGTTGATGTGGTGATTGAAGGTCTTCCGGATGTCGTAAATAACTTAACTCCTGATCAAATCCAGCTATGGGTAGATGCTTCCGGTCAAGCTGAAGGCAGTTATCCTAATACCCAGGTTCTCTGGCAGCTGCCGCCCGGAGTTACCATGATTACAACGCCACAAGTAACCTATAGCCTTAAAGTCAAGGCGGCTAAAGGAGAATAGTAAACGTGGATTTAATATGGACAAGTTTGAGAATTCCTGTCGAGGATGATGGCTTATTAAGAACTGTCATGGCTCGAAAGTTAAAGGTCCCTGAAGCAATGATTCAGGGACTTCGTTTCTTGCGCCGTTCCTTAGATGCTCGCAAGAAGCCTAATCTGGTTTTCGATTATACCGTTCAGTTTTCGCTGGAAATCCCTAAAAAAGAAGGATATCGCCTTATAACAAGGATTCCGGGGCTTAAAGAAGCCCCGTCGGAAGTCCCTGTAGTCTGGTCAAAACCCTTGAAAAAGTTAGGGCATCGCCCCGTCGTGGTCGGTTCGGGCCCGGCCGGATATTTTGCAGCCTTGGCCTTAGCCCGTAAAGGGTATCGGCCTTTAGTGCTGGAACGGGGAGATTCGGTGGACGAGCGGACGCGAAAAGTTCAGCAATTTTGGCAGACGGGGAAGCTGGACACAGAGAGTAATGTTCAATTTGGCGAAGGAGGGGCGGGTACGTTCTCCGATGGGAAACTGACAACTCGTATCCAAGATCGTCGTATCACTGAAGTATTAGAAACCTTCGTTAAGCACGGTGCACCCTCCGAGATCCTCTTTCTGGCGAAACCGCATATCGGTACAGATATTCTAAAAAACGTGGTGAAGGGGATTCGGCAAGAAATTATTTCCCTTGGCGGCGAAGTTCGATTTCGGGCTAAAGTGACAACTTTAAAATCATCAGGTGGTCACCTGCAAAGTATCATGGTAAACTGTCAGGAAGAAATCCCTGCCGAGGCAGTTGTTTTGGCCGTAGGGCATAGTGCTCGGGATGTTTATAGATTCCTTTATGGGCAAAACATTACTCTGGAGAGAAAAGGGTTTGCTATAGGTTTGCGTGTCGAACACCCTCAAACGTTGATTAATTTAGCCCAGTATGCTGTTGAGGAACATCCTTTGGTTGGCCCGGCGGATTATCAGTTGACTTATAAGGACGCAGGGACTGGGCGGGGGGCCTATGCTTTTTGCATGTGTCCGGGAGGAAAGGTTGTTGCCGCTGCTTCGGAAGAAGGCGGCGTCGTTACTAATGGCATGAGCGAATATGCGCGGGATACCAACGTAGCCAATAGTGCTATTGTCGTAACTATAGGCACTGATGATTTTGCGACATCGCATCCTTTGGCCGGCCTGGAGTTTCAGCGAACTTGGGAAGGTAAAGCTTTCGCTGCCGGAGGAGGCAGCTATCATGCCCCGGCACAGCGAGTTCGGGATTTTTTAGAGGGCCGGGTATCAGATGATTTTGACTTGCCTGCCAGTTATCTGCCGGGTATTAAGGCTTGTGATCTGCATAATGTCCTTCCTCAGGAAATTGGGGAGGTGCTTGGCAGGGCTTTGCAGGATTTTAATCGCAAAATTCATGGATTTACAGGGCCTTTAGCGACTTTGACAGGAATCGAAACGAGGACAAGTTCCCCTCTTCGCATCGTGCGTAATGAGCAAGGAGAAGCTTTAAACCTGGCAGGACTTTATCCGGCGGGAGAAGGCGCCGGTTACGCCGGCGGCATCACAAGTGCGGCGGTAGACGGCTTAAGAATGGCCGAGCACCTTATGGCACATTATGCGCTGATGGAGTAAAATAGGAGTGTTAGACGATTAAAGTATTCCTTTCCATGCAAAACCTTAATTACGACATGTCAAAAAAGAAGTTGAACATCTCGTCCATATGGTTATAATTAGATAATGTTCACGTAAAGTTCTATCGAGTTTAAAATAGTGATGAAAGGGAGAGAAAGGATTTGGGTCGACTCTTTGGAACCGATGGGGTGCGCGGCGTGGCTAACAGCCAGCTGACACCAAACCTTGCTTTTCAACTTGGGCAAGCAGGTGCGTATGTTTTGAGCAAGGAGCATCCACACCCTCGAATCGTGATAGGCAAGGATACCCGGATTTCAGGGGATATGCTTGAAGCTGCCTTAATCGCAGGAATCTGCTCTGTTGGAGCGGATGTTTTAAAGGTAGGCGTCTTGCCGACACCTGCGATTGCTTACTTAACACGAACCTTAGACGTTAGTGCAGGTGTGGTAATTTCAGCATCCCATAACCCTGTTCAAGATAATGGTATAAAATTTTTTGATTCCACCGGATTTAAATTACCCGATGCCATTGAAGATGAGATTGAACGTATTGTTGTAAATGACGATAAACCGTGGGATACCCCCATCGGCGGGGAAGTCGGACGGGTGATTGAGGTTAAGGATGCCGGAGAACGGTACATAAACTTTCTTAAGCAGTCCGTAGGGCGCCTCGATGGTCTCAAAGTTGTTTTAGACTGTGCAAACGGCGCAGCAGCCTGTATAGGACCTGCGGCGCTGCAGGAATTTGGCGTAGAAGTCATTCCGATTTTCCATACTCCGGACGGGATAAATATCAATGCAGGCTGCGGGTCGACCCATCCTGAAGAGCTGCAGCGGGCCGTTTTGGAACATGGGGCTGATCTGGGTCTGGCCAATGATGGAGATGCCGATCGCTTGATTGCTGTCGATGAGCATGGAAATGTCCTGGATGGGGACTTCATTATGGTGATTTGTGCTTTGTCCCAGAAAGAAAAAGGAACCTTAGCGGAAAACGCCGTAGTTGTAACAGTCATGAGCAATCTGGGGCTGCGTTTAGCCCTTAAAGAAGCCGGGATTACCGTTTACGAGACCCAAGTTGGAGATCGTTATGTCATGGAGGAATTACTGAGGACGGGAGCAAAATTAGGCGGAGAACAGTCCGGCCATATCATTTTCTTAGATCAAAATACCACTGGTGATGGATTGCTGACTGCTCTTCATTTGCTGTCGGTGGTTAAAGACCGGCAAACTCCCCTTTCACAGTTGGCTAAACAAATGCAGAGACTGCCTCAGGTGCTCCTTAACGCTCGGGTAAGCAATAAAGAACGGCTAATGTCCGATGAGCGAGTTCTTGCCAAAGTGAGGGAAGCCGAAGAGTTACTGGGCGGGCGAGGCCGCGTTCTGGTACGTCCTTCGGGAACGGAACCTTTGATTCGAGTGATGGTTGAAGGACCGGATCAGGAAAAATTGACGCATTTAGCCCAAAGCGTTATCGATATGATTATTAAGTGTGATGCATAAAGATACCATTGAATAACTTGTTTAGTTTAGCGTATAATTGGTTCATGTGATGGAACAGGTATGAGTTCTGAAGCATAGAATGGTTTTGGCAGCATCTATTATGAGACCTTCCGGATCGAACTTTGTGATAAAACATACGTATCTGTCCGGCACATGGACCTTTTACTTAGTGGAGTGAACTCGAAGGACCCACCCCCACTTATAGAAGTGGGGGCCTTAAAAACTGGATAAATGATTCGGTCGTTATCAAGCTTGCCTTTTGAAAGGGGTGATGCCTTTAAGGAAAGAAGTTAGGAATTTCTATGTTTACTGATTGATGGGGTAAAATTGAATTGCGTTGTTTCAGAGACGTTTAAGCGCCAGGACCTTATCTATTATTACGTTTGAGGTCGACGAGGAAGAGGGTTATCGAATCATTCGGCGGGTCCCTCTCGGTGGCTTGTCACCGTTACGCTTACATAAAACCAGAGAGCAATTTCCGGGACAAAGGGTGAGTGAACAAGAGAAGGGGTTAGTATGCCTATTTGGACCCCTTGACTTTCAATGCCTAAAAGCTGAAACAACGAAGTCGTCCGGGGTGGGGCGGCTTTTTCTCGTATTAAAAAACGATTTTAAGAAGTCATAATGTCACAATGTCATAATGATGAGATTGAGGGGAGAAAAATAAAATGTGTGGTATCGTTGGATATGTAGGAAAGCAAGTCGCTATTCCTATTCTGGTAGAAGGCTTGAAGAAATTAGAATATCGCGGGTATGATTCAGCTGGGGTAGCCGTACTGGATGCCCAAGGGATTTCTGTGTCCAAAAGCGTTGGCAAGTTGGTCGCTTTGGAGAAAGAAATAGGAGAAAATTATTCTCAGTCCTGTATAGGTATTGGCCATACTCGCTGGGCAACTCACGGCCGTCCTTCCCAAGTTAATGCTCATCCTCATGGGGATTGCGGGCAGGATTTTGCTGTTGTCCATAATGGGATCATTGAGAATTATCTGGAATTAAAAGATCAATTGATTGAAAAAGGGCACTTATTTGCCTCCGAAACGGATACTGAAGTTTTAGCACACCTTGTTGAAGATTTTTATCAAGGGGACCTGGAAGCAGCCGTTCGCAAGGTTTTAGCGATTATTCGCGGCTCCTTTGCTATGGTCGTACTCAGCCGCAAAGAGTCGGATAAGCTGGTGGCGGCCCGTAAGGACAGCCCGATGGTCGTTGGGCTTGGTAAAGGAGAATTTTTTGTAGCGAGCGATATTACTGCTATCCTTAACCATACCCGCCAAGTCTATATTCTAGATGATGGTGAAATGGTTGTTATCCAAGAAACCGGGGTAAAAGTTACTGATTTTGCAGGAAATCCTCGCGTCAAAGAAGTCATGCATGTTAAGTGGGATGCTGTAGCAGCGGAAAAAGGCGGCTATGAGCACTTCATGCTTAAAGAAATTCATGAGCAGCCTAGGGCCTTGAGAGATACGATGCTGGGACGTCTGGAAGAGGAAAAAGTGGTTCTTCAGGAAGTGGATTTGACCTCGGAAGAGCTCGCTCAGATTCATAAAGTTTATATTGTTGCTTGTGGAACAGCCTGGCATGCCGGGTTAGTCGGCAAGACTTTGATTGAACGCTGGGCACATCTTCCAGTGGAGGTAGATATTGCGTCAGAGTTTCGCTATCGGTCTCCATTAATGGACGAACATACCCTTGTGGTGGTTGTGAGTCAGTCCGGCGAGACAGCAGATACTTTAGCAGCTTTACGGGAGGCTAAAAACCGGGGCGCACGTGTAATTGCTATCACCAATGTCGTAGGCAGCACAGTGTCCAGGGAGGCTCATGATGTAATCTTTACTTGGGCCGGTCCTGAAATCGCAGTAGCCTCAACAAAGGCTTATACAACTCAATTAGAAGGGATGGTACTGCTTGGATTATACCTTGCTCAAGTTAAAGGAACCATGCCTACAAACAAGATCGGGGAAATTATTCAGGATTTAAAAAATATCCCTGCTCAAGTCCAGGAAATTCTTGATCAAGAAAGCGGTATTCGTGAACTAGCCAAATCGTTTGTCGGTGTTGAGGATGCGTTTTTCCTGGGCCGTTCCTTAGACTGGGCGGTGGCTATGGAGGGTGCTCTGAAGATGAAGGAGATTTCCTATATTCACGCTGAAGCCTATGCAGCAGGGGAATTGAAACATGGTACGTTGGCCCTCGTCACAGAACAAACCCCTGTCCTTGCTCTGGCAACTCAACGAGAGATATTTGATAAAACCGTTTCCAATATTAAAGAAGTAAAAGCCCGTGATGCCAAAGTTTTTGGAATGACTTACAAAGGCAATACCAGTTTAGCTAAGTCAGTCGATCATGTCATCTATATTCCTGAGACAAGAGATGAACTTGCTCCGATTCTTACAGTTATTCCACTCCAACTATTGGCTTATTATGTCTCTGTGGCCAGAGGCTGCGACGTCGATAAGCCAAGAAATTTGGCCAAGAGCGTGACGGTGGAGTAGAATGTTAGATTAAATGAAAAATGTCATTTTGAAATATAGTTTGTAAGTTTTAATAAAAGTTTTGTTTAATATAAAAATAAACTGGAAAATTCGAATAAAAATGTTTGAAATCACCTCTATTCATTAAATTATTGATGAGGTGATTTTTTCTTTAAAAGAAAGCATAAAAAATAATAGAGAAACAATCGGACAGAGACTCGGATAAGGATAGAAAGAGGTTTTATATGCGAGGATAAAACATAAGATATCATTCGCAGAACTAAATTTAAATCCTAAATAGTATATTTGATAGTATATTTGATAGTATATTTAAGAAAAATGTTTTTTAAAGTCGAAAGTTTTATTTTGAATTTAAAATAATATTATTATAAAATGATTTTATTCACTATTTGCGTAAATTTTAGCAATTGGAGGCCACAATGCAGCAAGCAAAAATTTTTCGAAATTTAAGAAAAACGGGTATAGATTTTTTGTCGGAAATACCATGGGGTACACATGTTTGCGGATTTTATCAGACCAAAGAGGACTTAGAGAATTTACTGGTACCATATTTTAAGGTTGGATTAGAAAATAATGAGTATTGCCTGTGGGTAGTTTCCGAACCTATATCAGCAAACGAAGCGGAAAAGGTTTTACGTGAATCAATGCCTGATTTTGACACTTACCAGGAAAATAATCAAATTGAAATAATACCGTACAAAGAGTGGTATTTGAAATATGGAACCTTTGATAGTGAGTTAGTATTAAATTCTTGGGTTGAAAAAGTGAAGAGTTCAGTGGAGCGTGGGTATGCAGGCTTAAGGATAAGTGGGAATACAAGCTGGCTTAAAAAAAGATACTTTAAGACGTTCATGGATTATGAAAAAAAAGTTGAGGAACTTATCGGAAGTCTTAAAATGATTGCAATGTGTACATATCAACTGGACCAGTGTGGAATCCATGAAGTATTTGATATTGTAAATAATCATCAATTTTCTTTTATCAAAAGCCAGTACAACAAGGATAATATTAACAGTATCACTCGATTTGAACGTATTGACCTGGTTGGAAAGATGGCAGCTAGTATTGCACATGAAATTAGAAACCCTATGACCTCAGTTAAAGGGTTTTTGCAATTGCTTCAAAGCAAGAAGGAGCTCGTGCCCTATCATGATTACTTTTCCTTGATGATAGGTGAGTTGGAAAGAGCTAATAGTATAATTTCAGAATATCTTTCCTTAGCAAGAATTAAAGACAAATCTCTCAAATTGGAATCTATAAATAATATACTCCAGGTCTTATTTCCCTTAATAGAAGCAGATGCTCTTAAGGAGGATATGTATGTAACTTTGGAGCTGGGCGGAGTAGAAGATTTGTTAATTGATGCTAATGATATTCGACAATTAGTTCTCAACTTAGCTCGTAACGGACTTGAAGCAATGCAGTCGGGGGGAAAACTTACTATAAAAACATATATAGATGGAGAAGTTACGGTTTTAGCTATAACTGACCAAGGTGAAGGAATAAAGGAAGACTTGTACGAAAAGATTGGCAATCCTTTCTTTACGACTAAAGATCAAGGGACTGGCCTAGGGCTGGCAGTTTGCTATAATATCGCTGAACGGAATAACGCAACTATTGATTTCAAGTCCGGATCGAACGGAACAACATTCTATGTGCGTTTCCGGAAGAAGGGTACCTTAGCGAATAGAAATGCAATAAGTGCATGAGAGCGGGGTTAGGACGCAATATTTTTTAAGAAGGAAATAGACCATAAAAAACCTTTTGAAGGATAAGCTAGTAAAGAGACTACTATATTCAAAAGGAGGTAAAAATAATGATCGTACAAGAATTCAATCAGCCATCAACCCAACAAGAACAGGTTTCTTATGGAGCCTTTCAACATAACGTGTCTAATATTATGCCAACTTCACCAGAAATCGGTTATCTTTGGTGGAGTATGGAATTGCAGACACGAATAGTGCTCGGTCTGATTTAGTATCAACGTTTCGAGGTTTAGTTACTGATGTTCTTTTCTTGGCTAAGAACTGTTCAAAGGGCTTGCCATATTGTAATGAATAACCATTACTATCCAGACATCTTTCTTATATTTAAGGTTACCCTAGTGAAGAGTTCATAAGTTTAGTAAAGGAGGACTTTGGCTTATGGGTAACAATAATGATCAAGACACGGGAAATGGACCTGGAAAAGGGCAAAGTAAAGGGGCTGGGCCACGTAAAGGAAAAGCGAAAGGAAAAGGGTAGGAAAAGAATCATTTTGGAACATGAAGAAACCGAAAGGGGACAGCTAAAACTGTCCTTCTTCCGTTAATCCCTGATCGTTCCGGCTCAGCGCAAATTGCCCAAATTCTTTATCCGCTTCCGCAAAGTCCGGACAACCCCATGTTGATTCCTGACAACCAAAAGGACTGGATCATACAGGCAACAATACCCTTTGACGATAATTTTATGCGTCTGTCCGATTGTATGGGTGAGTTGAACGATGCCCTCTCTGAAAGGGTATCTATAGCTGTAGAAGGCAGTATTGATGAAGTAAAGCAAGCTTTTTCTGTATTAGCAGAAGAAGGGAAAGTGGGTATACCTCTTCAGAAAACTTTTTTCAGCCCTTGCCACGGTGTTGTTTTTGATAAGTTTGGCGTAATGTGGAATTTTGTCGCCCATACAGAGAGCCAGTAGAAGGTATTCAAATGTTTTGTAGTAAAGCAGCTTGTTTTAGATGAATCCAGAGTGTCAATCCGATGAAACTAGCTATGATTTCAGATATTGTAAGAGACCATATTACGCCATGCAAACCCCAAAAAATGTTTCCAGTTATCATGACGGATATTAAGATTAGCCCTTGTGCTACCGACATGATTGTAGCTTCTTTTTCTCGTCCAAGCCCTTGAAAAACCCCTGTAAATAATCCTGAAATGCTGGTGAATAATGATGATATTAACATTGCTGTTAAAATTAAAGTTCCAACGCGGATGACCTCTAAGTCACTGCTGAACAACCGGATAACTTGGGTACGGAATGTCAGCAATGTTAGGGAGATTAAAGTAATCAGAACTATAATATAGGTTGCAGTAGACTTAATGATTTTCATCATTCGGTCTATATTTTTGGCTGTATAGGCATAAGCAATGAGTGGTACTACGCCCATAAATAAGCCCATCCCAATGAAGTCAGAAAGTTGTACAATTCGTTGGGAAATACCAAAACCGGCAACCGCATAATCCCCGTAATATGCTGAAAAGTTATTGAGTAACAATCCAGATATAATTAAAAAGGCATCCATTAATAAAGCTGATAATCCAACTTTAAATAGTTCTTTTGTTATCGTTAAACTAGGTTTGAATAGTTTAATTGAAGCTGTGAGAGACGGACTTTTCCTTTGAAGATAAAGAATATAGTAAATCACAGCACAAAGGTTGCCTAGGATAGTTCCTATCGCCGCTCCGACAATATTTAGGTGACAAGTGAAAATAAGAATTGGATCTAAAATAATATTCACGATAACACTCATTCCCATTCCATTCATGGAAGCGGTGGAAGCGCCTTCGGCACGTACAACTTGCTCCAAGGCAAAGTTTGCAATAACAATAGGACTCCCTATAATGAAGACGAGAATATACCCTTGAGTAAATAGCAGGGTATCCTTCTTTGCCCCCAGGATCTCCAAAATGGGGTGAAGCAGCGGGATGCATAGAATCATCAATAATAGTCCGGTTAACAAACAAAAGTATAAGGTTACAGACGAAACAATTTTAGCCTCGTCTGCTTTTTTTTCTCCCAAAAGGCGCGATATAAATGTTCCTCCTCCTGTTCCAAATAAGTTGCCAATTGCCATAAGAATGGTTGTAAAGGGCAACGCCAAAGTAACCGCAGACATCATGGCAGTATGATGAAGTTCTCCAATAAAAAATGCATCAACGATGTTGTAAATTATATTTAGGGACATTCCGAGAATCATGGGTAAGGACATATGAACAATAGCCCTCCAGATGGGGGAGCCTTCAAAATAATAGGTGTTTGATTCTATTTGATTCATGGTCATGTCACTTCCTTATAATTAATTAGAATTCTAAGTAATCATTGAAAAAAATTATCTCATCTTGAAGTTTTGATAAGAGATTTTTAGCAGTTTTTTATAGGTTTCCTTCTCGTCTTCAGTCATTCCCTGAAGTAGTAAAGATTCTACATTCTGAAAAACTTCTGCCATTTCTTTGATTAACTTTGTTCCTTTTTCGGTAATTTGCAGTTGTTTCGTTCGTCCATCATCTTCTCCCGAATTTCTGGAGATAAATCCTTTTCTCTCTAACCCCTGCAATAAACTAGTAATGGAAGATCCTCGCAAATTCATAGTGTGTTCAAGATCTTTTTGACATAATTGTTTTTCCTTTTGTAGTTGTTCATAAATGTCACCTAATAATCGGGCCTGCTGATTTGTAATATTATAAGGAGTCAATTTTGAATCTTGCAGTTGTTTGATAGCGTGAACAATATTTCTGAGGTAAAATTCATAGATTCTATCCTCTCTGTGTTTAGCCAATCTTATCCCTTCTTGCTTAAGAAAATAATGTAGGACTAATTTGATTAGAATTCTAAGTAATTATATGTCGAAAAACCTAAGATGTCAATTTGTTTGGTTACTTGAAGGTAAAACTAACGAAAAAGAGCGTCCAAAGCCATTGTAATCAATAGTTTTGGACGCTTTGCCTGCGGCGGTATCTCCAGCATAGGAAGGGAGATTTCAGCCCGAAATGGATTTTGAGTAAACAATCTTAGTGGGATCTACAGGTATCCAAACATTTAACAAACTTTGTTGCAAGGTTCTCGCTGAATGACCTATCATGTTCAACAAATAAAATAGTCGGCTGGTATTCAAGCAATAACTCTTCGATTTGTATCCGAGAAATTACATCAATATAGTTGAGTGGTTCATCCCAAATATAGAGATGAGCTTTTTCGCATAAACTTTGGGCAATCAGTACCTTTTTCTTCTGGCCACCGCTAAATGTTTCGATATTCTTTTCAAATTGAACTCTGGCGAAACCAAGCTTTCTTAAAATTGTTTTAAAAAGGCTTTCATCAATTCCGTTGTCTTGAGCAAAGTCCTTTAAACTACCTTGAAGATGTGAGGTGTCCTGCGAAACATAGGATATTACAAGTTGGCTTCCTTTTCGGAAATTACCTGTATAGTTTATAGACTCACCGCAAATCAGTTTTAAAAGGCTTGATTTTCCTGAGCCGTTTTTACCAATAAGGGCAATCCGATCCCCTTGCTCAATGGTAAAGCTTATAGCTTCGCAAACCGCCTTTTCATCGTAATAAATGGAAACATTTTCGAGTTCAGCGAATCGTTCATTATGATAAGCCAGAGGTGAAATCTTAAGGCTGTCGGAGTCTTCAAGATTTTTGAGAAGCATAGACTTTTCATCAATGGCCGCTTGTTGTCTCTTTTCCATTGACTTAGAGCGTTTCATCATTTTGGCCGCCTTGTGGCCAATGTACCCTTTATCGGGCTTGCTTCCAGAATTCCTGGTTCCTTTTTTAGTTTTTTCCACTTCATCGGACCAGTTGTTCGTTCGCTTGGCAGAATCGTTCAAGCGATCAATGTCTTTTTTCAGCTTCTCATTTTCGGCAAGCTCAAAGCTATCTTGTCTTTGTTTATTTTTCCACCAAGAGGAAAAATTACCTTTTTGGATTTCTAAATTAGTCTTATTAATCGAAAGAATATGGTCGATGCAGTTATCTAGAAAAGCCCTGTCATGTGAGACGAGAATAAACCCCCGTTTGGTCTTGAGATAGTCACTAACCAATTTTCTGGCTGCCATATCAAGATGATTAGTGGGTTCATCAATTAATAGAAAACTATTTTCTTTAAGAAACAACGTTGCGAGCAGCACTTTCGTTTGTTCTCCGTTTGACAATGTATCGAAAGGACGATACAAAACTTTCTCAGAAACGTTGAGCTGAGAGAGTTCACGTATTAACTCCCAGTGAATATAATCTGGGAAAAGGTCGTTAATAACATCGAGAGTTTTATTTTCCTTAGCCTCTACATTGAACGGAAAATATTCAAAACTGATATTGGCAGAAATATGACCGCTGTATTTATAGTTGCCGAGCAATAAATGGAGAAATGTTGTCTTCCCTCTGCCGTTTCTGCCCGTAAAGCCCAGTTTCCAATCTGTGTTAATCTGAAAGCTGACATTTTCAAAGACATTATCATAACTGCCATCATAGGCAAAGGTTAGATTTGCAACATTTATTAGCGACATGGTTTTATCCTCCTGTGAAAAATTAAGAGCTGCAAGAAAGTTAATTCTTGCAGCTCGCAAATACACAACAAAACCAAACCTATATAGGTGTGGCAGGGAGGTATTATTTGAGTGAAAAGAGATAGTAACTTTCTTGCATATGCACAACAAAACAAGCGGTAATAGGTAACCATACTTATTTCATCATGCTTAATAGTTTAGCAAGAAAAATTACGCATCTTTTCAACTCCAATCTTCTGTTACTTCTTTAATATTACTCTTTATCTCTATTAAAAGCAATAAGGCTTTATCAAATTCTGTTTGTTTAACGATAATAGCTGATTGCAATAGATAGCTTGATATGCAAAATAGCGACAATATAAGACAAAAAAATCAAAAAATTCATTCGTTTTCAGTACTCATTGCAGCTAATATTTTAAGCGATACATGCTAGACTATTTTTAGATCCAAATTTAAAAGATAGTTCTGAGGGGTGTTTAGATGTTAAAATATCTGGAGAACTATAATAGCATGGAGCTCGAAAAGAGACTTATTGATCAATATAGCAATGAATATATCTATACATATAAAAACCCTTTAGAGAAAATACAATTTCGCTTTAATTACAAGGAATCGGTTTTTAAGATTATTCATTTTATTGTTTATCCCAGAGGCAGAGGGTTGGGAAGTTCATTTATCTGTTTCTTTCTTGAAGGCTTTCCACCTAAAATTGATATAATTCTTAAGCCCAAAAACTTACGGGCTAAAAAGTTTTGGTTAGACCGCGGTTTTAGTCTTATTAATGAAGACGTTATGATTTATAGAAGATAAAACTCTCAGGGAGATTCATGAAATGATGAAGCGTGATTAGGTATCGACATAAGATTTGCTATTAACAATTCTAATCAGCAAAATAGCGATTACCTATAGACATATAAGCTTGAGAATGTTATTATTAGCACAAGAAAAAATGAGAAGGAAGTGAACTATAAACGTAAGGCCAGGGGAAAAATAAGATGAGGTTTATTAGCCTAATGATTTGTGATTGTAATTACTATCTCAAAAATGTTCTAATAGATTGACTAATAATCAAACAGCGTATGGTTATCATTCTGTGAACAAGTTTTTAGATTAAACAAAACAGTTTAAAGGGGGCGTTAATATGTTAGCATGGATTTCAATGATTATGCTGTGTGTATTTCTTGGCTCATGTGCGGTTGTAACCGTTACTTCGTGTTATCAGATTTTTAAACTGGTTCGAAGATTACCGGGAAAAAGGGATTATGCAATTAAACCACAACATTTAAAAACTAGTCATGGATGACTTCTACAGAATCAAAACATGGGTTTAATCAGGCTGTCACTTGAAGAAGGTGATGGCCATTTTGTTTTTAATCAGACATTTATCCTGGATTTGTGCTTACATATAGTTGGTGGAGGCAGCTGGCTTGGGGGTGAAGTTAAGAACCCCATGCCGCTAAAACATGGGGTTCTCGGTAAATCGGGTACGGTAATATAAAATTGCATAAATTATAAGTGGGTTGAAATGCAAACATTTTGCTCAAGATAAATCTGATTAACGATTTAGAGTGGTTTTCGAACGGCATCAATGACCGTTCCATCCCGATATTCAACAACAGCCACGACTTGATCGGTAAATTTAATGGGTTCTGGCTTGCCGGTTAAACGTTCGGCGATATTTTTCAATACTTCAATCGGGACGATTGGCAGGTCAGTATCTTTAAGTTTGTCAATAAGATCTTGCCGGGCAGGGTTAACTGCTATCCCTCGTTCTGTCACAAGAACATCAATTGTCTCTCCAGGAGTGGTGACCGTTGTAACCTGATCTTTAACAACCGGAAGACGGCCTTTTGTTAGGTTCGTAACGACGATAGCCAGTTTTGAGCCTGCGGCAGTATCATTATGTCCGCCGGAAGCCCCAATAATGATTCCGTCAGAACCGGTGACAACATTAACATTAAAGTCGGTATCAATCTCGGTGGCACCTAAAATCATGACATCAAGATTATTTACGACGGCACCTCTATTATGGGGATTTCCGTAAAGCGAACCGCTCATTTTTTGGTGTTTAGGATTGTCACGCATTGAAGCAATAGCTTTTAAGTCAAAACACTGGACATCAAAAAGGGAACGGAATAACCCATCGTTAAGCATATCAACCATATAACCGGTGATACCTCCGGCAGCAAAGCTGCCAACGACATTCTTTTCTTTCATAAACCTTCGAACTTCAGCCGCAACTGCCAAGGAAGTTCCGCCTGCTCCCGTTTGGAAGGACATTCCTTCTTTAATATAGCCTGTTGCTTCAATAACCTGGGCCGCAAGTTTAGCAATACGCAAACCCACGGGATCTTTGGTTACAGTCAGAGTTCCGGAAACAATCCCATTTGGATCTCCGATTGATTCAACTTTAACAACATAATCAACGTAATCTTGGCTGATTTCAATAGGGCAAGCCGGATAGGGGACTAGATTATCCGTAACGGCAACAACGTGATCAGCATATTGTGCATCCGAAACGGCATAAGCCAATGTTCCGCAAGCCGCTTTTCCATGAACTCCGTTCATGTTGCCGTAAAAGTCTGCTGTTGGAGCGGCGATAAAAGCAACGTCAATATGCAAGTCGCCGCTCTCGATAGCTCGAGGACGTCCGCCATGACTCATGAGAACTGCAGGTTTTTTTAATAATCCTTTAGAGATAGCTGTGGCAACGGGACCTGGTGCAATATAGTTTACCGAAATTCCGGTAATAACTCCGCTCTTAATATAATCAACAAGTGGTTCGTGGATCTTGAAAATACCGGTTGCGGCAACGGTAATATCTTTAATTCCGCGCTTAGCGATAGCTTCCATAACCAGATTAATGACATAGTCTCCATTGCGGAGATGATGATGGAAGGAAACAGTCATACCATCACGAATGCCGACTTTATCGAGCACTTCATCAATAGTTTCTACGAGTTTGTTATCACCTGGTTTAACAGAACGCAGTTTAACTGATGTTTTAGTGCGTTCGCCGTAATTAGCCAGAGCTCCGCCAAAGGGTTTCACTTGGCCATAGCCCTCAATATATTCTGGAATTTCACGTCCTACACTATTTTTCATGCGATACCCCTCGTTTCCATTTGATTAAACAAAGATTTTATGAATTGTATCAATTTGCCGGCCATCAATGGCAGCTTTACCAGTGAAGCCGAGATTGCGGGCTTTAAAACAATCCTTCTCCAAGCCCTCATAATCGTTGCTGTCAATAAAGGAAGTATCAAAACTATTCATGCCGGCAACTCGACAAGCCATGGCAAACTTACTGCGGGCATAGAGGATCTCGTCGCCTTCTTTACTGCGAATGATTCCAAGTTCTTGAGCAAGACCTTCGGCATTAAAAAAGGCACTTTTGATGCGGGGGGAAGTGTTAAGAAGTGAAGACATTTGTTCTAAAGCCTTAACGGTATCAACCACTGGGATCAATCCAATACTTCCTTCTTTTAGTCCCGCCTTCTTTTCAGATTCTGTTAAAAGGATTTCAATGTCTTGAAGCTGTTCTACGCTTCCTTGTGGAATAACAAAAGCAACGGGTTGAACTGGGGTAATGACCTCAATGTCTTTAGCTCCGAAACCTGATTGGAGGGAATTAATTCTTACGACGACCTGGGTATTTTCATAATCCATAAAACCGATGGCTTCTTTAACGAGTAAGCGGGCGCTGTCCTTATCTTCAAACGGCACACCATCAGCCAGATCAAGGACAAGTAAATCCGGGTAAAATACCGGAGCGTTTTGCAGCCCCTTAGGGCTATTTCCTGGAATAATAAGCATACTCCTGTTTTTGCTCATTCTTGATACTCCTTTTCATATTATCTTAGTCATCTATAAAAGGCTAAAGAGAAGCCCTTTGAAGCGCTGCTTGAACCCTAGCCCTGAATGTATAATCCAATGCGCCTTTGTCCTGAGCTTTAATAAGTACATCTTCAGCGCCGCTTTGTTGTGCAGTCTCAAGAATCACTTTCTCGATTTGCTTGCCAAATTGTTTCTGAATAACGCGTTTTGTTTCGAGCTCAACTTTAATCCCACCATCGGGATTGGGTTCAACGGTAACAAGTACATCGCTGGATTCCAAAGCTCCAGCCTGCGCGGTCTTATTAATTTTCATCGCTTAATCCTCCTCGTACATAATCTTGAGCATTTTAATCATGACAAAATACTTCTAATTTAACAATAACCATCAACTCCTAACATACCCAAATGTAATAACATTATCAAGCGGAAAGAAGAGTTTTGCATTTGCAGCTATTAAGAAGAGACATGTTATCTAATGTTATAAGTTTTATTATATGAAACTGAGTTTCACATAATAAAGACAAATACCTCATTAATTAGAAAAATTTTTTAATTATATGCCAATTATTAAATGAAAAATAGAATATAAGAATAGGTTTTATGCATTCTAGTTAGATTCTTTCTGCAATTCGTTGAGGCGTTGACTAAAATATGCTTTGATTTGTTCGACATAATTGGGCTTTAAAGCGAATTTGCTAAAGTAACAAGTAAAATCCCTATCTAAACCGTATGTTCCTGATTCAGACCATTCAGACTCGAGGGTACAGGTGGATTTAATCTGATCGTATAAATAAGAAGAATTAGAAAATTTCTCAAACAACTTTTGTAACTCTGCATCGATTTGCGGATGAGGAAAAAATAAATTAAAAGGTTTTTTAAAGTTGCCATATTTATAAGAACCTTCTTCTTCCCAAACAAAGGGCTTATCACAAGATTCTAAGATGGCTTGGCAAGTTTCAATCATCTTGTTTTTATCGTCGTTAAAAGACATAATATGAACTCCTCTAAAAAGTATATCTTATTAAATATTATACAACGAGATAATCTAAAAATGAACTTTACGGTTTATTGTGAAAATTTAAAATATAGCATTAACCTTAAAATTATAAATGCTATCAGCATGAGGTAGTAAGTGCTTTTGGCATTAAAATCAATGACCTTGTGTACTATCGTCAAGTTCATAAATTGTTACAATAGATTATAAGGAATTAAAATGTTGTTCACCAGAAGAACATGAGGTGTTAAGTAATTGAAGAGAGCATTAATTGTTGACGACTCGGCATTAAAGAGACGTTCTATTAAAAACCTCTTAGAAACCAGCGGCTTTGAAGTTGTAGGTGAAGCTGATAATGGACTGACAGCTATACAGCTTTATAATGACCTAAAGCCTGATATTGTAACTATGGATATTATAATGCCCAAATTAGATGGGCTTAAGGCTATCAAAATGATTAAAGAAATAGATAACGGTGCCAGAATTATCATTATTACTTCTTTGGGGAATGAACACCAGGTCAAAGATGCCATTTCATTAGGTGCGGTTGGGTTTATTATGGAAAACTTTCCTGAATAATCGATAGGGAAAAACGTTAGAAATTCTGGGGGAGGACTAGTTATGACAGAAAGAATTGAACTCCTTAGGTCCAAACTCCATTCAGCTTGGGGAAAATGTTCTTCAGATGAGGTATTAACTATTAGTCAAGAACTTGATGTGGAAATTGTAAAGTATATGAGGCGACAGTTGAATTCTCGAAAGGGATTGCTAAAGCGTAAGGTTGATGACAGCGATCATAATTTATCCAATTGTATGACTCTCACTTCTGCAAGTGGGCGTAGTTCCCATATGTTGCTTACGTGGGGATAGAGTCCATCCGAGTTCACTTGAGGCAAGGGATTGGGATTTATCAAGCTGCCAGAAATAGGAGAATTTAGGGGAGGGAAAATTGAGTCTCATAAAGCCTTTTGTACAAAGGGCTTTTTTCGACAAGTTCCTGATGGGTTCCTGAAGCGATTATCTCACCTTTATCTAAAACAATTATTTTGTCAGCTGCAAGAATCGTCGAGAGACGGTGGGCAATGACGATTGCGGTTCTTCCTTTTAATAAAAAGGCCAAAGCGTCCTGTATTTTTCGTTCAACAACCGTATCTAAGGCGCTCGTTGCTTCATCTAAAAGAACGATACGAGGGCTTTGAAGCAATACTCTTGCAATAGCTAAACGCTGTCGTTCTCCCCCGGAGAGACGATATCCCCGTTCTCCGACGACAGTATGATAACCTTGAGGTAAATCCGCAATGGTATCATGAATTTGGGCCGCTTGGCAAGCTGTTTCCATATCCTCTTGGCTGGCCTTTTCGTTGGCGAGAAGGAGGTTATTGTAGACCGAATCGTGGAAAAAGAAAGGGTCTTGGGGTACTAACCCCATTTGCGCTCTTAAAGATTCCAGGGATAGGCTTTGACATTCTATGCCATCTAGAAATAGACAGCCTGATACTGGATCGCTAAACCGAGGTATTAAATTTAAGAGTGTGGTTTTCCCTGCTCCGCTTGGACCAACGAGGGCAACGGTTTGCCCGGGCTCTACTGTTAAGTTAATGTTGCAGAGAGCCAGCTTTGCTTCCCTGTCGTCCTTAGTTTCGTGCTGATAAGAGAAGGAAACATCGTTTAGTTCAAGACGTCCCTTGACGCTGTTAGGCGGAATAGTTCTTGGGCCGTCTTGAACTTCTGGTTTAATATCCAAAATCGAATAAATTCTCCGGAATAAAGCAACAGATGAGAGAACATTAACGTGGATTTGGGCTAACTGACTCAGTGGTCCATACAATTTAGATAATAACGTTGTGAAGGCGACAATGACTCCAAGATTCATTTCATGATGTATTACTAACCATCCTCCATAACCCCACAACAAGGCAGGACCTATTGAAGAAAACATACCTAACCACATGAACAGCCAGCGGCCAATGAGTCCCTGGCGTATTTGCAAATCTCGTAATTTTTCATTGGCGAGACAAAATTTCGTTTCTTCTCTTGGTTCACGGTTAAATATCCTAATCAGAAGTGCTCCGCTTACTCCGAGGGCTTCACTGAGTTGAACTGTCAGCGCGGATAACCACTGCTGAATTTCTGCTTGAATTTTCTGCCTTACTCTGCCGACCTTTTGCGTTGGAATAACGAAGCCAGGTACAACAATAATAGCCAATACAGACATCCGCCAATCCATTTTAAACATCAACAACAAGGTTACTGCGATAGTAAGGAGATTACTGATAAATCCTACTAAGGTTGAAGTAATGACATTTTGAATTGCTGTAACATCATTGATGATCCGAGACACAAGATCTCCGGACTGACGGGATGCAAAGAAATTTACCGTTTGCCGCTGAAGGTTGCGAAATAAAGCTAAGCGATAATCTGCCATAACGTTTTGAGCAATTTGATTGCTGAGCCAGTTTTGCCAAACTCCAAGTAATCCTGTGACAACTGCCGCCGCAATAAGCGCTACGGTTAAAATAATAACGGTGGGAAGTTGTCCTTTTTGGATACCATCATCTATGATTTTTTGAGTTAACCAAGCAGGCAGAACCCCACCTATAGAGGTAATAAAGATGATGATTGTCACGAGGATGGCTTTAGGCCAATAAGGAATAAATGCTTTTAGAACTCGTTTGATGATAGACCAGTCGAGATGCTCGTTTTTTGCCAGTTCTCTTAACTGCCAGCGTTTTCCTCCTGAGCCCGTACCACCTGAACCAGCGCCGAACCCCAGACCACGAAAATCTACACTCATAGGAAACAACACCTCTCTTAACGTTTAGCGATTTATCATTTACAAATTGAGGCAATATTGGAAGTTTATTTGAGAATCTTAAAGGGATCTTCATATAAACCCTATAGTGACTTGACAATATCTTAAAATTTATCAATTATGCTTAAATTATATCCTTTGATTTTTCCAATCCTGGGTAAGTTAATCTATATTTGAGAAGAATCATAAAACGAATCATCGGAAATTCTCAAAAGAGAGGTATTTGCTTACGTGCCAAATAATAGCCTTAATTATCATAATTGTAAATGTAATATAGACGTTATGCATCTGCAAAATCAGGATATACCTTTAGTCGCTCGATTATATAAACGTTCCTTTCAAAATCATTTTCTGGGGCATATGGGACATAAATTTTTAACGCTTTTTATTTCAGAATTCGTTAATTCCGATGCAAATTCTGGATATGTAGCAAAGTATAAGAATGAGGTAATCGGCTTGGTTTTAGCTACGACCTCCGATAACCCTTTTCGAGAGTTTTACCGAGAAAATTTTATGACATTAGTTTACCTTACTATTTCCAGATTCTTTAAGGATTCTTTTATTCGGAAGCATATCACAAAGAGACTTGGACACGTACATGTGGCGCTGAAGGCGCTGTTTTCCTTTTCAGTGAGGGATAGTGATTTCAGAGAGAAACAGGAAATTTGCTTATCTCGACAACCGAGGCTATTGGCCCTGGCAGTCGATAGAAGCTATCGAGGATTAGGCGTTGCAAATGAATTAACCGCTGAGTTTTGTAGAGAGATGAAAGAACAGGGGTTTAAAAAAGTAGGATTATCGGCATTGCCTTGGAATCAAAGAGCTATAAGTTTTTACATAAAAGATGGGTGGGAAAAGGAAGAAGTCTCTGAGACGTCAATTTCCTTTTCTCGCTTGCTTTAGATTAATTAAGACATGATAATTGACTATTATGTTTGAAACCCATGAGATTTAAGCCATATACATAGCTTGCTTAACGGGTTTGTTTGTTTAATACTTAGATAATGAAACATCTGCATACTTACTTTAAATACAAAGGCACACCATGTAGTGAGCCTTTGAGGTTTTTTTAAGGCCTGATATATTCAATAATATTGGCATATTGTTTTCCATTTTGGCAGATAATTAAATACTGGCATCTTATATTTCACAAATTCTTCAAATATTCGTCACTTATTTTTGATCTATCTTTGCTATAATGTTTGATGTTTACTTTTATTAACGGAGGAACGATTTTTGTGTTTAGCCAGGTGTTAAAAATAATAACCAAAAACAAGGTCTTGTTCATTCTTACTGTTCCTTTATTCGTCTTGATGGCCTTAGAAAGTTTTTCCAATGGAAGCATAATGAAAGCCATAACTTGGATTAAGAGTTATCCTTCTGAATTTTTCTTAAGCTATTTACTGATGTTTGGCATTATTAACATATTTTATATTTTACCTAAACGAGCATATTTGGTAACAGCGACGATATTTTTGGCTTTGTTTTCTGCTTTGGGCTTTATTAGTCAACAAAAATTAAAAATCAAAGGAGACCCTCTGCTCCCTTCAGATTTTCTTTTGGCCAAAGAAGCGATGGGTATTTCTGATCATTTTCGTAATGTTTTTGTTGTCCTTGGAGTCTTACTTATTATTACAGTTGCTTTGATTCGGTTCATACTTAAACATACTGCTAAAGAAAGAAAACAACGCTATCGGTCTATTGTATTTCTTTGTTCTTTCTTCGTCGTATTCATTTTCTATTCATTCTTTAACTCCATCCAGAATGCTTTTGCCTTACAATTAATTACGTATAGTCAGTCTCTTAATTATGAACAAAACGGAACTATGCTTGGCTTTCTTTTGGATACGGAATACTTAAAAGTCACTAAACCGGATAACTATCAAGAGAACGTAATCAATACTATTATTCAAAATAATACATCCTCTTATCCCGTGAATGCTAATTTTAAACCTAATATTATTTTTGTTATGAGTGAAGCTTTTTGGGATCCGACTCTGATGAAAAACGTTTCATTTAGCCAGGATCCTATTCCCTTTTTCCACTCACTGCAAAAATCTCAAACAAGCGGGACGATGCTTTCGGCTGTTTACGGCGGTGGTACGGCTAATACCGAGTTTGAAGCCATGACAGGCTTTTCAACGCAGTTTTTGCCTAATGGTTCTATCGCCTATGATCAATACGTTAATCGCCCTATTGAGGCTTTGCCTACAATTCTCAATCGGCAGGGTTACGCCACTTCTGCCATCCATACTTACGATGATTGGTTCTATAGCAGGGATAAAGTTTATCAACTTGAGGGCTTTAATAAATTTATTACTAAGGAATTTTTAAACAATCCCGAATACAAAGGTCCCTATATTCGCGATACGGTACTTACGCAACAAATTCTCAATGAGGTAAAAGAAACAGATAAACCTGACTTTATCTATGCGGTTTCCATGGAAGACCACGGCCCTTATGATACTACTGAGGACCCCGGGAATACCATAAAAGCCAGCGGTACTAATCTAAGCCCTCAGTCTCAAGCGATTCTGGATAACTATGCCAATAAAATTTCCGATGTTGATCAGTCTTTGAAACAGCTTATTGATGGCTTAAAACAAATAAATCAACCGACAATGGTCATATTTTATGGTGACCATCTGCCAATGCTTGGTGATAATTATAGTGTATACAAAGAGGCAGGCTTTATCAAAGACGGCAATTCTTATCAAGATTATTTAAACCTTCACAGCGTTCCTTTTGTAACTTGGAATAACTTTTCGACAACCGTAAATCACAACCTTAAATTGTCATCAAATTTCATGGGAGCCTATGCTCTTCAGCTAGCTCAAAAGTCTGGCAGCCCTATGACAGATCTGCTCTCTAATTTGATGCAAAAAGGAACTGATGTGATTATTAATAAAGATTATTGGAATGCGGCCAATTTATCCGAAGGTACCTTTAAGGATTATGAATTGCTGCAATATGATTTATTATTTGGCAAAGAGTATGGCTATGACCTTAAACCGGATCATAAGCCGCCGCTGAACACCGGCTATATTCAGGGTGATGCTCAACCGGTGATTACAAACGTTTTAACATCTGAAAGCTCTTTGATGATTGAAGGAAATAACTTTGTGGAAAATGATCAAGTATATTTAAACGGCAAAGCAGTCAAGACCACCTATTTTGGCCCTGATTCCTTAACGATTGACCTGCCTAAAAGCATGGCAAAGGCAACTTTTCAGGTTAAACTATCTGATAGCAGAAATAAGATTATTTCCAAATCTAATGTATTAAAAATTGACTAAGTAAGACTGCCGCTTCATAACTTACTCGAAATGAAAGCGGCAGAGAAAGAAGATATTATTTTAAGCTTGCATATCTAAGGATGCAAGCTTAATTAAATTTTGGCAGAAGACGTCCCGTTTTTAACATATACTTCTGATAGTCTGCGCCAAATTTTTCAATGAGCATAGCTTCCTCTTTGCCTAAGCGCAAGAGGAGCAGAAGAAGAGCTGCCATATGAGGCAAAAAGATCAAAGTGCTTGCTGAGAAGAGTGAAATGCTGATCATGAAGACGATGAGAATCGTGTACATAGGATGTCTTATTATGCTATAGGGACCTCTCGTAATAAGCTTGTGACCCTCTTTTAGATCGAGATCCGGCGAATATTGGCGTCCTAAAGCACGATGCGTCCAATAAAGCAAAGGAAGTGTGGCTAAGGATAAGGCTAATCCTGTAAGTCTCAACCAAAGAGGAAGGGACAAGCTAAATACTTGCAGCCAGGAGGGGCTTATGACATAAATAACGATACTCAGCAGCATGACTAAAGAAAGGATTGAACGCAAGGTCATGCTTATCTTTCCCTCACGATGGACGGCAAGATTCAGCTCTTTCAAATGATCTTCTGGTTTTTCAACAGTTTGAAACTTGATTCCAAAACGTGAGCGGACAAGAAAAAAAGCTAAATAAACAATCAAGAAAACGAATCTCCAGAACATATTTGCAAGAGACCTCCTTTGATAGGAAAAAATTGGTTTTAGTGTATTGCTTTTGTAAAGATTACTTTATATATTTTATGAACTGAGAAGTGATTGAGTGATTTCTTGGTAAGGGCTGCCAAAAACAAAATAAAGATAAATCTCAAAGATCTTGAAACTTAAAATTAATTTTTCTTGTTCTCGATTATATTAATTACGACGAAATTTCTCTTTAAGCAAATACTATCGTTTTTTAGAATTAGCATAGATAATATTTGAAAAAGTTACTTAAATTAGGAGATTAAGTTCTCTTAGTTTGTGAAAAATAGAATAAATAGGTAACTCGGTCATCTTTTTTAAAAATTCTATGTATTAAATAAATTGCTTCAAAATAGAAAGAACAAATAGTTCGTTTTTCTGATTTGCCTAATACGTGGAAAAATATGTTGTATAATGACAATAAAATTCGATATTTGAAAGAGAGATGAAAAAAGTTGGGCTTTATCAACAATTTGTCTTGGAAGATCAAGCTGACAAGCGGATTTTTAATACTTGCTTGTCTAGTGGGGTTGGTTGGTTTTATTGGAGTGAAAAACTTAACAACAATTAATTCCAATGGAAGCAAGATCTATTCTCATGAGCTTAAAGCCATGGAGAAACTTAATACCCTGCGAGCTAAATTTTTGGAAAATCGTTCGCTGGCCATACTTTTTTATTACACTGCTGACGATAAACCTAAGCAACAGACGATTAAACAATCCATCACCGAAAATTCTTCAGTCAATACACAGACTGAACAAGACTATGAGAAAATGTATGGCGCTAATCTCTCAAATGCCGAAACTCAATATTTTAATGATTTCAAACAGAATCAGGTAGATTATCGGGATAAACGAGTTAAAATGATGCAGCTGGTTGAGGAAGGAAAACTTCAGGATGCCAGTATATTAATGGATCAATTTTTTCAAGCCAATGATAAAAGTGTAGAAATTTTAGATAAGTTAATTACTTCTCATGAACACGATGCAGACCAGAGACAGACAGCCAATCAAATCAATTATGAACGGACTCTTGTTATTATGTTTATTCTTATTGGAATCAGCGTTGTCTTTGCTCTAGCCTTAGGGTTATTTTTATCAAGAAATCTCACTAAAAGGCTTGGAAATATTGTTCGTATTGCTGTGGCCCTGGGAAATGATGACTTAACTCAGCAGCTTACTATTTACGGTCACGATGAAATTGGTCAATTAGGTCTCGCCATCAATAAGGCGACAAGGAGTATGGAAGAACTGGTTAGATCAATCGGCGACAGCTGTCAAACTATGAATGCCCAGTCGCAGGAATTATCCGCGACAACTGAAGAATTGTACGCAACCATGCAAACGATTCAGCATTCTACCCAACAAATTGCTCAAGGTTCTGAAGAACTGAGCGCTAGTACGGAGGAAGTTGGAGCTTCGTCAGTGGAGATCGAAGAGTTCGGCAAACAACTTGCCCAAAAAGCCGATGAAGGGCAGCATAATGCCCTAGAGATCAGCGATCGTGCAAGTGATGTCAAGAATAAAGGGGTTAAGGCGGTAGAAGAAGCGGATTCTTTGTACAGTGATAAGGCTGTAAATGTCAAGAAGGCTTTGGAAGAAGCAAAAGTTGTGGAAGAAATTAAAGTAATGGCTGAAACCATCGGCAGTATCTCCGAACAAACTAACCTGTTATCACTTAATGCCAGCATTGAAGCAGCACGAGCAGGGGATGCGGGCAGAGGGTTCTCAGTGGTTGCTGATGAAGTCCGTAAATTAGCGGAACAATCACAGTCGGCTGTCGGAAATATATATAATGTAATTAGTGTCGTACAAAGGGCTTTCGATAATCTCATTACAAATACTCAGGAATTGCTCGGATTTATCGAAAATAGAGTTAAACCAGATTACGAAGCTTATGCCCAGACGGGAATACAGTATGAAGAAGATGCTCGTTTTATTAGTCAAATGTCCCAAGAAATAGCGTCAAGGACTCAATCTATTAGTTCAGTCACAGCTCAAATCAGCCAGGCCATCCAAAACGTTACGGCAACAGCTGAAGAGTCGGCTACAAGTTCTGAAGAGATTTCCAAGAGTATCCTCCAGACAACTTTGGCGATTGAACAAATCAGCCAATCGGCTCAGGCTCAGGTTGTTCTGTCTGGGACGTTAAGTGAATTGATCGGAAGGTTTAAGGTATAATGTTCATGTATTTAAAGTGCTAATTTAATAGTTCATAGATCCCGATCAGTATCAGCATTGCTCCCGAAAGGAATTGGGAGTAACCTTCGAGACGGTCTGAGGCCGTTTTCCATCCGGCCCAATAGCCTGAACTAATTGTCAGCAGACTGAACAGGCAGACTGAAATCGCTAACGGCAGAGGAGAAAGCCCGGTTAAGCCGGCCCCAATTCCGGTTGCTATACAATTAAAGGATAGGGTTAATCCAAGGGCTATGGCTTCCCTGGATGAGATAAACCCATTAGCATCAATGTCTGCCATGGAAGGGTTTTTTGTAATTTTGACAATGGTGCTGAGTGGTTTAATGGAAATAGAATAGGTCTTCATGGCAGGGACAGCGGCCGGTAAGGCTTGTTCTGCAGTTGGCTTATGGACTGTAACCCAAATTCCGATAAGGATGATTAAGATAGCCCCCAGCATATTTGCGACGGCAATAAAGTGACTCAAAAAGTGGCCGGTAAAGACGGCAATAAAAGTTATGAACCCTGATAATAGGGCAATAAAAAAGTTGGAGAGGAATGGAATTCGGATTTTTTGAACTCCGTAGCTTACACCTACTCCAAAATTATCAAGGTTTGCCGCGAGACCCACTAATAAGGCAGATAATATGTGCATCGGACTTTCCCCCTTCTCCTGAATCCATGGATAGAATATTCAAGGGGAAAAGCTGTGGTGTTATATAGCTTTGAATCACAAGAGGGAATGATTTGCCAATGGGGTTGTCTCAAATTATTAATAAGCCGAGATTTCTTATTTGAGGAAAATCTCGGCTTATTCGTTATAGTTTGATTTTGTTTTTGCTAATATCACATTATGGATATTATGATAGTTTGGAAATAACTATTTCCCTGGGTTCATTTCCAATTCATGACTTGTTAAGGACGACAGGGAAGCCTTTTCAGTTGCGGATTTTCTGTAGACAAGCCAATAAATCCCGGCTACAAATACACAGCCTCCGACAATGTTGCCCAGAGTCACCGGTACTAAGTTATTAATAACGAAGGTTCCCCAGTTTAATCCTGCGAGGGCCTGCGGGCTTAGATGAGAGGCCGCCGCCCAGCTGGGGTTTGACTTTGCTAAGATCCCGGCAGGGATGTAGTACATATTGGCCACACTATGCTCAAAGCCGGAAGTTACAAACAGCCATATTGGAAAGAAGATGGCAAATATTTTTCCCAGCATATCTTTAGCTCCATAAGCCATCCAGACTGCTAAACAAACCAGCCAGTTGCACATTAGTCCCAAATAAAAGGCAGACGAAAAGGAGAGGCCGACTTTATAAGAAGCTATTTTGATCGTAATTCCTCCCAGGAGACCGGCGCTGCTGCTAAATAGTCCGGATTGAACCATAAGGTAAGCAATAAATATGGAACCAATGAAATTGCCGAAATAGACAAAAAACCAGTTTTTAAGCATTTCAGCAATTTTAATTTTGCCGTCAAAAACACCAGCTGAGATTAAGGTATTACCAGTGAATAGTTCTCCTCCGGCTAGGATAACGAGCATAAGTCCAGTTCCGAAGAGAGCGCCGGCTAAAGCTTTGCCGAGGCCATAGGTCTCTGGTTTGGCAAATAGATTAAACGCTGCCATGTTTGAGCCTTCTGCAGCAAAGGCTATAAATACTCCTGCTAAAATGCCTAAGAGGATCTGCTTCGGTATAGGCAGTGCAACTTTTTTCATTCCTGTCTGGATTGTGGATTCGGTGATTTCCGCCGGTGTTAAAAATCCCTTTGTCTCCATAATTAGCCACTCCTTTACTTAATCTCGAATTAACTTCTCAGCGACTTAGGGGGAGTAAAGCGCTGATCTGTTATTTTTAGTTTAGAGCTAATTATCTGAATTGTCTTGTTTGTGAAAATTTAAAAAGTATTTTTTGTAATATTGAAAGTAAGGAAAATATTCTATTTTAATTATGTAAATAAAGAAAAAAGCCCAATCGGGCTTTATAGTGGGATAAATAGTTTAACTGGACGACCGACTCGGCCATATTTCTGTTCGGATTTTACGACGCCTTGTTGTTCAAGATATTCAAGATAACGTCGGACGGTAACTCTTGTCAACTTGACCTTTTCTGCCACTTCTTCGGCAGAAAGAGGCCGGTGAGTAGTTTGAATGAACTGTACAATATGCTCAAGGGTCGTCTGATTTAATCCTTTGGGTAACTCTTCTTCGCTGAGAGAATCAGACGCCGGCGGGGAGTTTGCCGTTGAGGACGGATCATAGAATTCATCATCTGTTTCCAAGGGAATTTCGGGGGGATTACTCTTAGATACAAAATTATTTTCGAAGGTATCTGTCGTCCGATTCAATTCGTCCGTTAATGATTGGATTTTCTCAACCATTTGATTAAAGGCGTCTTCTAATTCTTCGATTTCCTTTGCTCCGGAGACCTTAATTTTTTCGGTTAAATGTCCTGTTGCCACATCCCTAGTTCCCAGTGTAATATCGTGCAAAGGATTAATAACAAATTTTTGCAGGAAGAACCAGGCTATAAGGGATACCAAGAAAGTTAATGCCAATCCTAAGACCGCGAGAGTGATCAGCGATCCGGTAATGGTTTTTTGATCGTAGGCGTGGGAAATTCCTACGTAGAACATTCCTATAATACTACCGTTTTCAGCTCGCAGGGGCATGTATCCGGTTTCGTACCATTGTCCTATGACGTTGGCCTTGCCAATAAATGTTTGGCCATCCTGCAACACGGTTTGGGCTACGCTGGCCGAGACTTTGGTTCCGATGGCTCGCTCGTCGTTTGAACCACGCACTGTCGTAGCTACTCTCGTGTCACCCAAAAAAATAGTAACAGTATCTCCAGTGAGGGAAGATAAATGATCAACTAATTGATTATTTAGGTTAATTTTAACAGGCCCTTTATAAAGCTCGCCATTTTGAACAGCCCAAGTACCGGGGGAGGATTTATCAATTATTTCTTCACAAGTTGCTAAATCTGTTTGGGCCTTTATAAAAGCAGCCGCTTCAGCCTTATCTTTCATATACCAGCCGAGTACAACGATAAAGCATGCTGCTAATAAAACGAGGGAACCCAGCAGCAAGATTAGAATTTGTTGTTTTAGCGAACGCAAACAATCACCTCTTTGCTGATAACTAATAATTAAGAATAAATTCGCGATTAATATCGAAATACCTTTTTAGCCGGATCAAGAATATGAACATGATCATTCATAGTATTTCGGCAGAAAAAGTATGACTTAAAAAAATGAACTATCGTGATGTCACGATAGTTTCGAGGAGAGCCTGGGACAGGGCATCTTTAAACCTCAGCTTTAAACTTCAGCAATAATTTGACCCATCAGAGACAAATCATATCCTCCAATCCCCGAAACTTCGTTTTGAAACGCCGGTGATTTTAGGATGCTCATTAATGCTTGAAAATGAGGACGTTCCAGATCTTCCTGACGGATTACAAGATCATAGCGTTCTTTCTTTAAGGGGATAAAATCGAGCCCATTAACTTGCATGGCAACTTTCTCAATTCCTAAACCAACATCTGCTTCAGATCGGGCGATTTTACTGGCAATGGCCAGGTGAGTCATTTCCTCATCACCATACCCAAGAATATCTTGACGTCGAATTTTCAGAAGTCTTAACTGCTCATCCAATAATACTCTTGCTCCTGATCCTACTTCACGATTGACAAAACGAACTCCGGGTTTTGTCAGGTCACTCCAGGTTAGGATGTTTTTGGGATTCTCTTTAGCAACATAAAAGCCTTCAACCCGAAAAAGTAAGTTAATAATGTAAGTTGGATGGCCTGGCAGAATCCTGCGCACATAAGGAAGATTATAATCATCGCTGTCGCTGTCCCATAAATGGACGGCTACAGCATTGGCTAACCCGCGGTAAAGGGACATTAAACCATCAATACTTCCCACATAACGGCGAAGAAAGCGCACGTGGGGGAATTGCTTTTCTAAATAACGGGTTAAAATATCTAAGACGATATCTTGACCACAGATAACCAAGGCTTCTGCTGAAGATTGCTGTTGATTCACTTCGGTAAGCTGAGCAGGGGAATTAGAGGGCATTGTATTCGCAGAAGGGCTGGACATCCCTTTCAGTTTTTGTTTATAACTTTCAATGTCTGCACCTTCTACTCGGACTTTACGTCCAATATGGTAAGCCTTTAGCTCACCCCGTTTTATTATTTCATAAACGGTAAATTTAGAAATCTTAAGGATTTTAGCAACTTCTTCGGGAGTATAAGAAATATCATTTGGCATTATACACTGCACCTATCTCTCCTCAAAATGTTCTCTGTTAAGGATTGTAAATTTATTATAGCATATCGTAAATTCAAAAAAATCACCCTATCGAGCGCATAGGATGATAAAAGGTTAGGTTTAGAACATGTCTTAATCTAGATTACTCTGGGAATTTTGTTTTGGTGCCAAGCTTTAAGGGTTTATAGATATTTGCTGCTCAGTTGCCATAATTATTATGAGCCCAAGTTTCAAGCTATAAAGATTGATGGGGAAGATTGATTACAAAAGTGGTCCCTTTCCCGGGGGCGCTGGTTACCTTGATTCGGCCATGGTGGCATTTTATGATCCAGTCGGCAATGGCCAGTCCTAATCCGGTACCTTCTCTTTGCTGAGAGCGGGCAGGATCTACGCGATAAAAACGTTCAAAAATTTGCGTCAAATGTTCCTGTGCAATTCCTTCTCCATTATCGGATACTGTAATTTCTGCATGGGTACCCCAATTCTGCAGACTAAGAGTAATCTGTCCTCCGGGGCCAGTGTATTTAAGGGCATTATCCAAAAGAATAACAATCAGTTGCTTAATTCTGTTTTCATCGCCATAATAGTCTGCGGCAGTATTCAGCGAAGCTTCTAAAGAAATGCCGTTCGTTTCAGCCAGCGGTTTAAAGGATTGGAACACTTCATTCAGGGCTGTACTGAGGGAGAATAATTGCAGGTTTAAGGTTTGCTGCTGCGAATCTGCTCGTGCAAGGAAGAGCAGATCGTCAACGAGTTTGGACATGCGCCGTATTTCAATCAAGCTGTAGTTTAGCCATTTTGCCTGGCTGGCCACGGTTTCCTCGGGATTTCCCTTGACAATATCTAAGTTAACCTGAACGACGCTTAGAGGGGTTCTCAGCTCGTGAGAGGCATCTGCAACAAATTCCTGCTGACGCTGCCAGGAACTTTTTATGGGAGCCATCGCCCGGTCAGCCATAAATCGGCTGCCGTAGTATGCCAGCCCCAAACAAATAAGTCCGCCTATAGAAAGAGTCAGCAGCAGTTCTTGAAGAATATCTTTATCCCGCTCCAGATCAACAAAGGTAATTACATAGCCTGGACCTTGTTTGAGGGGCATTTTCAGATAGGTGTATGTTTCATCATTGACCTCTGCTTCGCCTTGGGAATTAGGCTTGTGAAACGCCCTGTCAACTAAGGGGGCTAATTGTTCTAGGGTCATGGGCAGGCCAGAAGAACTAGCTGTGATCTTACCGGAATTATCGGTTTTTATATAAAAGTATTTAGCGAGGTGCTTGTCGTGCTCCCGAGGATTGACGATGGTGCCTGAACCGGCTTCGCCGGCAATAATCTGCATTAATTGTTGGGATTGGTTAAAGACTTGAACCCGCATGACAAAAAACGTGCCAATGATAAAGATAAGCAAAAGAAAAGCCATGACGCCAACATTGATAAGTGTTAATTTAAGCCTCAATTCACGAAACATCAGGTCCCTCCTTCAAACAGTAGCCGATTCCTCGTACTGTATCGATTTTTAAGTCTGGTGAATTTAACTTCTTGCGCAGGTAATGGACGTAAATTTCCACGTTATTGGCTTCAACATCCGAATCAAGCCCCCACACGCGGTCAAGTATCTGCTCTTTTGTAATGACTTGTCCGAGGTTACGCATAAAAAGCTCTAAAAGCAAGGATTCTTTCAACGTTAGCTTGATTGTCTGGTTATCTTTCATTAATTCACAATGAAGCGGACGAAAGGTAAAACCGCCCAAAACCAGTGCCTCACCTTGAATTTGACCTGGTCTTCTCCCTAAGGCTCTTATTCGCGCCAAAAGTTCGTCTGTTGAAAAAGGTTTGATAAGGTAATCATCAGCTCCTGCGTCCAGCCCCTCAATTCTAGCTTGAATAGAATCTTTAGCCGTCAATAACAGAACAGGAGTATTGATGCCTTGGTGACGCAGACATTTTAAGACGGCAACCCCTTCTTTGCGGGGCAGCATTCTGTCAAGGATAATTAAATCGTAAACTCCCGTTTCAGCCATAGTTTGCCCGGTTTCCCCGTCATAGGCGGTGTCTACTCCATACTTGTTCTTTTTAAGAATGTAGGTCAAGGCCTCTGAGAGCCTTGGCTCGTCTTCAACTAATAGTAATCTCAATATTTACACCACCTTGTTTTAGTATAAAGGAATTACCTTTAAATTTCCTTAGTTTTTCTGGGTTAGCTCGTATATTATACAACTCGTTTTGGACAAAGTATAAGATAGGTTAGAATTCAACACCGTATAGTTAAGGAGGAAACCATGCAACTAAAGAAATGGCTGATTACTGCTGCGATTGTGACCGTAATGCTCTCTCTAACGGGCTGCGGCAAGAATCAGAAACTCTCAACCTCAACCCCTCTGCCGACAAGCGCACAACCTACGGAAGTCCATCCGGTGGAAGCCTCTGATACAGCCGGCGATATAGGAAGTCAACAAGCTGTAGAATCTAAAATCAATGTTTGGTTGACTAAAAACTACCCTGGCGATTGGAAGGTTGTCGGAACTACTTTAAGTAAGGGGAATTACATTGAAAACGGTCACTATAAAATAGTGGACGGTATAGAAACTCTATTTCCAGGAACCATGGGCGTCTCAATTTTTGTTGGGGAAGTGAGAATTTCCTCCAGCGTTAAAAAAGGTACGGAACGGGTCTTGAAAGGTTTTCCGACACCTGAAGAAATTGGGGAGGTTCTTAAAAGCGGTAAGGCAACAAGTTCCTTAAGCAGTGATTATCTCAAAGTCTATATTCCTTTCCAAACCGGAGGTAAAACGTTAGCCGTGTTGACGGTATCTGTCCCACATCAATAGGGGTTTTGTATAAATTGTATACATTTTTAAAACCTCTCTGCTCTTTTTGCAGCGGAGAGGTTTTAATGGTTAAGGATCTTAACGCAGGAATGTTAAAAGTTTTTGAGAGAATGTTGCCATATCATCGAAATAACAAGTATGGCCGAGATGATCAAAGGTTAATGATTGACTGTTAGGTATCTTGTCTTTTAGAAGTAAGGCGAAGTCATATGGCGCAATTTGATCTTCTTTTCCCCAAACAATGAGGGTCTTGGCCGCTATTTCGTTTAATTGTTTTTCATATTGGTCCACGTTAATACTGTCAACTAAAGTTAATGATAAAAGCAGCTCTGGGTACTTAATAGCAACTTTTAAAGCAATTTCACCGCTGAAGGAGGGCCCAATCAGGTGAAAGGCCGGCAGGGTAAGCTGCTTTGAAAACGCAAAAATAAAATCCTCAAAGCTCATTTCCGTCGGAAGCCTTTCTGACATTCCATAACCCGGAAGATCCAAGGCGAGGACCTTACAATTTTCTTTTTCAAGCTGAGCAAGAAGACCAGATTCCTTCCAGTCCTTGGCGGAAAAACGCTTGCCATGGAGCAAGATAACCCAACCGCTGGGATTTTCAGCACCGCAAATTAGATAATGAATCATGCTACCTTGGAAATTGACAAACTTGTCGACAGGAATAGTCATGAGAATAACCTCTTTTCTAATTATAATGATCAAATTTGGGATTAAAAACATTTCTCCAATTTAACAAATTCTCCTTTAAGGAAATAAAAAGAGTCTTATAGTAATACTCTTAATATTTATTTTTTAGATGCTAATCATACTTCAAACCGCCGGTTAGGCGGGTATTTTTTTACCCTAGATTAAGATATAGTTTAGGTCTTCGCAAAATTGCAATAAGAATCATAGAATACAGTATAAATTCAGCTCCTTATAAGTCAGGATTTCTTTATTAGGTGAAAAAAATAAAACCTGAAAAGAGGGGTCCCAATGATCTGGGAATTGACTTTTATGTTAATAGCTGCTGCCATTGTATTATTTATTGATTATATGATAAGAAACGATTAATAGATTTAAGCGTACCTTTTGGCTCAAAATTAGATAAGACAGACTAAGTTCAGGCTATTAGCCAAAACTTCTTGCGCGCGAGTTTAAAAATTACGTTTGTTTAGAATGTTTAGACTTAGAATACATGTCTATTTGGTATGGAAGTGTTTTAGTATCAATTATATACAAGTTCTAAACTTCTCTATGCTCACATGCCGGTCTAGAGAGGTTTTTGATTTATATAGTCATGCTTACATTTGAGCAGTATGTCATGATGCGATAATTGCTATTTTAGCTAAATAGGTCAGAAAGGAATAGTTTACTTTTGAAACTTAAATTGAGTATTTAAGCCGTATTTAGTTTTATTTGCATACATATTGTAGGAGATTACTTAACCTAATGGCTCATAACCAAAAATCAATGACTAAGAAACAATTATATCAGGGCAGCACTTTGCTGAATTTAGTAGATTATTAGGTCAAGAAAGGTTCTTTTAACGTTTAATTGTAAACTGGCATGGTTTTTGTAATGGAAATGACTGAACAGATTTTTTGCTAGTAAAGAGGGGGGGACAACTGACCGAGCTTAATCTAAAACAATTTAGGAGGTAGTGGAATTGACGTTCGAAACACTTCTTGTGGAAATCGAAGAAGGAATTGCAACCATCACCTTAAATCGTCCGGACGTGCTGAATGCTTTAAACAGTCAGGTTTTCAATGAGTTGGCCGAGGCAGCAGAAAATTTGTCTGTTGATGATTCAGTTCGAGCAGTCATCATTACCGGCGGTGATAAAATATTTGCTGCCGGGGCCGATATTAAGGAGATGGTCTTGTTAGGCGCTGTTGATGTTGCAACAGGTCTCAGACCATCAAAGATAGCCTTTGAGCGGCTGGAGAACATGCCTAAGCCAGTCATCGCAGCTATTAATGGTTATGCCCTTGGCGGTGGATGTGAATTGACCTTGGCAGCTGATGTTCGTATTGCCGCCGATAATGCTCAATTTGGTCTGCCTGAGATTAAATTGGGGATTTTACCTGGCGGAGGAGGGACTCAGCGTCTCCCGCGCTTAATTGGAGCCGGCAAGGCGAAGGAATTAATCTTCAGCGGAGATCTAATTAATGCTGAGGAGGCTTTAAGGGTTGGCCTTGTGAATAAAGTGGTTCCTCCAGATCAAGTATTGGCAGAGGCCCGAAAAATGGCTGAAAAGTTTGTTTCCAGAGGAGCCGTGGCCTTAAGTCTGGCGAAAACATGCATTAATGAAGGACAGCGTATGGACTTGGAGATAGGCTTAGAGTATGAACATAAATGTTTTAGTTTATTGTTTGCTACTGAAGACCAAAAAGAAGGTATGAAAGCCTTTGTGGAAAAACGAAAACCAAATTTCCAAGGTAAGTAACTAGTTTATCCCATCGTAAGACTCCCATTTCTACAAGTGGGAGAGGTTCCTATACCTTACTTCGAGGGTTCACATCATTCTAGACGATGATTCATTCGTATCAAATTGTAACTGACGCATTTCATAATGAAGGTTATGGCAGCTGTTCATATTATTGATAGGGAGATGATCCGATTGAAATTAGAAGACATTAAAACAATCTGTGTCGTCGGAGCCGGCAACATGGGGCATCAGATTGCCTTGTGCTGCGCTTTAGCCGGTTATAACGTTGCCTGCACGGATATAAGTCAAGATATGTTGGACAAAGCGGAGGCCTTCGCCAAATCTTATTTGCCGGAACGGGTGAGTAAAGGGAAATTAACGCAGGAGCAGGCAGATAGTGCTTTAGCGAAGCTGAGATTTACTGCGAGTTTAGAAGAAGCTGCCGGAAATGCTGACTTTGTTATTGAGGCAGCTGTGGAAAAAATGGATATCAAGCGGAAACTCTTTGCTGATTTGGATCGAATTGCTCCGCAGCAGGCGATTCTTGCCACTAATAGTTCCTATATTGTCAGTTCGAAGATTGCCGATGCCACGGAGAGACCCGATAAAGTATGCAACATGCATTTCTTCAACCCTGCCTTAGTTATGAAACTCGTGGAAGTTGTTCAAGGACCTCATACTTCTGCCGAAACTGCGCAAATCACTATGGACTTAAGTGCTAAACTGGGCAAAATTGGTGTTTGGCTTAAGAAAGAAATTTACGGTTTTCTGGTTAATCGGATATTATCGGCTTTAGCTCAAGAGGCGATATTCATTGCCGACATGGGAATTGCCACACCCCAAGAGATTGACCTTGCAGTGATGAATGCCTTGGGTCATCCCCTGGGACCTTTCCGTTTAATGGATCTAACCGGAATTGATTTGAGCTATTATATCAGTATGGAGCGTTTTCAAGCAACCGGTGATCCGGCCGATCGCCCTTCACCTATCATTGTAGAAAAGTATATTAAGAAAGAATGGGGCCGCAAAACGGGTAAAGGGTTTTACAAGTATTCCTGAAAAAGTAAGCGCTGGCCCTCTTGCACTCAGCTAGGTCTTAAAGAACTAATGATAATGGTATAGGGAGCTTGTCCAAAAGCTCCCTTTTCGTGTGCAAAGGCTTAAATGTTTTGATTATTTGAAATTATCACTTTACTATGTTCCTTTTCATTCTATATAATAGTGCTAAAAGATGGATAGCAAGTGGGGGATAATATGAGTACGGGAATCTATGCTGTTAAAAGCAGTAATTTTCCGCAATGGAATCGAGAACTTTTATTCCGAATTATGGATAACATTCATGATGTAGTACTTGTTATTGACACGGATACGACCATAGTCTACGCTAACGAAGCTTATGCAAGGATACTAGGGGTACCTGTAGAAAAAGTGTTAGGACGCAGGTTGGATCAGATCGAACCTAAGGCTGAAGCGATAACGTTAATGCGCAGCGGAAAGTCCTGTCATATGGGGAGGGACTATTTGGATTCGCTCGGAATTGATGTTATAGGAAGTTCCTTCCTTTTAAACGATGGCCATAGAATCATGGGCTGTGTTTCAATCTTTAAAAACATTTCTGAAGTTATAGAATTGAGCCGCGAGTTGGAGCAGACAAGAGGCGTAGCCGATTATTTAAAAGAGCAGTTACAACAATGGGAGCAACTTCCTCTTTCCTTTAAAGAATATGTAGGACAAAACAGCACGTTAAAAGAAACCTTAGTCTTAGCAGCCAAGGTTGCCAAAACAGATAGTACCGTACTAATTCGAGGAGAAAGTGGTGTCGGTAAAGAGGTTTTAGCCAAGGCAGTACATAACAGCAGCCGAAGAAAAGATAAGCCGTTAATTAAAGTAAACTGTGCTGCGATACCGGACAATTTGATTGAAAGTGAACTTTTTGGATATGAAGACGGCGCTTTTACAGGCGCTAAAAAGGGAGGAAAGCTCGGTAAGTTCGAGCTGGCTCACGGCGGTACCATATTTTTAGACGAAATCGGTGATATGAGTATTACCATGCAGGCAAAATTATTGCGTGTCCTGCAAGAAAAAGAGATCGAGCGAGTGGGCGGCACTAAAACGATTAAAGTTGATATCCGGGTGATTGCAGCGACAAATCGGGACTTGGAAAGCATGATTCAAGAAGGTACTTTCCGGCGGGATTTGTATTACCGTTTAAATATTGTTCCTCTTAATCTTGTTCCGCTAAGAGAACGAAAAGATGACATCGTAGCTTTAGCTAAAACCTTTCTGAATCGTTTTGCTCGTGAATTAGGTCATGAACTAACGCTTTCTTCTCAAGTGCTGAGATTTTTTCAAGAATATGACTGGCCGGGCAATATTCGAGAAATACAAAATGTACTCGAACACGCAAGTATTGTTTGCAGTGGTACAATTATAGAAATGTATCATTTGCCGAAACAAATTCTCCACCTTAATGATGACCAGTTAAGCGCCAGGAATAAGTCTCAAACAGTAAAGGAGATTGTGGCGGCCTTGGAAAAAGAACTAATTCTTTCGGCCTTAGCAGACAATAATAATAATCGGACAAAAGCAATGAAAGAATTAGGATTTTCTCGGCGAGTATTTTACGATAAATTACATCGTTATGGGATTAACTGAGCGGGATGACTATTAAAAAATGTATTGTACGTTTTACGCACTATAGTTTTGGAAAGGAACTATTTTTTGTTTCAAATTCATACACGTTTTGCTGAGTCTTCTAAGATTATGCGCTCTTTAGAAGGCCTTTTTATTTGGCATGGTTATTGCTTATAAGACTATTAAGAATATTTGATTTTTTTAGAAAAGGAAGTGTAAAGCCAAGCCTTGATCAAAAAAGATGATCAATATCAGAAGTCATTGATGGTACTACTATTTTATGGAAAGGGTGAGTTTCTTGGCGAGTAATTTTATTTACAGCAATAAGGATCATAAATTTATTATCAAAGAGTGGCTGGACGGAAAAAAGATTCTAGGCTTAAAGCGCTATCGAGATTATCTCTCCATTGAGGATGTCGATGGAATCCTCGATCAATCCCTGAAAGTGTGTAAAGACGTGGTAGCTCCCACAAATGATGATGGCGATACGATTGGGGCAAGATTTAACGATGGGAAAGTGACGGTTCCGCCATCGTTTCACAAGGCCTTCAGATTCCTCCATGACAACGGATGGGGCGCCAGCAACAATGATGTGGATGGTGAGGGAGCCCTTCCGGAAATCCTTAATCAATCTGTTCGTGAATATATTATCGGCGCTAATCCGTCCATGTCCCCCTATATTGGCTTAAGCGGCGGTATTGCGGCTGTGATCAAGGCCTTCGGATCTAAGGAACAAATCGTCCTTTATACCCCAAAAATGTTTGCAGGTGTCTGGGAAGGTACAATGTGCTTAACTGAACCCGGAGGCGGTTCTGATGTGGGGGATATGACATCTAAAGCTTATCCCACTGACGAACCTCTGGTTTATAAAATTAAGGGCACTAAATGTTTTATTACCGGAGGAGACCATGATCTAACAGAAAACATAATTCATCTGGTACTGGCCCGTGTTGATGGAGCTGCTCCCGGTACCAAAGGCTTGTCCCTATTTATCGTTCCCAAAATTTGGGTCAATGAAGACGGAAGTTTAGGTGACCCCAATGACGTCGCTACCGTGGGGATCGAACATAAAATGGGTCTTAAAGGTTCGGCAACAGCAGTACTCAGTTTTGGCGAAGAAGGCCATTGCCGAGGCATTCTGCTGGGCAGTGCTCCTGATGAAAAAGGGGTTGGCCAAGGTATGGCGCAAATGTTCATGATGATCAATGGATCTCGGATGGATACCGGGCATAGTGCTCTGGCTGTGGCGACAGTAGCCTATAACAATGCCGTTAATTATGCCAGAGAGCGCATTCAGGGGCGTCCCATTACCAATCCCAAAGGCGATCGTGTCCCTATCATTCAACATGAAGATATTCGGCGTATGTTATTAACTCAGAAGGCGACCTTGGAAGCTATGCGGGCCATGATCTTTAAGGGCTATTATTATCTGGATTTAATCCAACATGGGGATGATCCTGAGGATATCCGTAAAGCTAAACGTTCGATTGAAGTTATTACGCCTTTGATTAAGGCATACTGCTCAGATCAAGGGTGGCTGATGATTACCGAAGCCATTCAAGTCTTAGGCGGCTATGGCTATACCGAAGAATATCCTATTGCGCGTCAAGCCAGGGATGTAAAGATTTATTCGATTTGGGAAGGTACTAATTTCATACAATCCATGGATCTTGTAGGCCGTAAGTGGAGACTGGACAATGGCAATATTTTTAAAGAGTGGATGATGGAATTGGCGGCATTTGTACAGACCAACCAAAATCATAGTACCTTTGCCCACGAATTTGCAGTTTTAGGAAAAGCGTTAATGGCTTATCAAGATCTTGTGGGCACCATGCTGGGTTATTTCAAGGAAGATATCAGGCTGGTTCCACTCTATAGCACGAGAATTTTGCGAATTACGGCTGAACTATATGGAGGATGCTTGTTAATGCAGCAAGCACTAGTAGCTCAAGAAAAGCTTGCTCAAGGAACTGGTGATCAGGCCTTCTATAATGGAAAAATACAGTCGGCGAAATTTTACGTTCTTAACATCGTGCCCGACGTGGCAGCGACAGTACGAATTATTAAGGAAGCTGATACTTCGGCTATGGATATCCCAGAAGCAGCCTTTTAAAGTTAGCTAACGGAAATGAGAGGAGGATATAAATGCAGATTTATAAAGTTGCGGTAATCGGGTCAGGCGTGATGGGAAGCACTATCGCTGCCCATTTAGCCAATGCCGGGATACCAAGTCTGTTGTTGGATATTGTCCCGTCAAAGCTTTCGGCCAAGGAAGAAGCGGCTGGTTTAACCCTTAAGGACAAAAAGGTCAGAAATAGTATTGCAGAACAAAATAAAGCCAAACTGCTGAAGATGAATCCTGCCCCGCTCCTGGTTCCGGAGTTTGCAGAACGAATTGAGGCAGGCAATATAAGCGATGATTTAGGACGCTTAAGTGAGGTTGATTGGGTTATCGAGGTTGTCGTAGAACGGCTCGATGTTAAGAAGGATCTCTTCAAGAAGATAGCTGCTGTTGTTCGTCCGGGGACGATTGTCACGTCAAACACCTCAGGAATTTCACTTAAAGACATGGTGGAAGGACTTCAGGAAAGCTTTACACGATATTTCTGCGGCACCCATTTCTTTAACCCACCGAGATATATGAAACTTTTAGAGATTATTCCTGGGCCCAATACCGAACCCCCTGTGATTGCCTATCTGAAAGAGTTTGGCGAGCGTATTTTGGGTAAAGGTGTGGTTATGTGTAAAGACACACCTAATTTCATAGCTAATCGCATTGGAACCATCGGCTCACCTGTATTGCTGAAAGAGATGCTTCGTTTAGGACTAACTGTTGAAGAAGTGGATGCTTTAACAGGCCCCGTTATGGGAAGACCAAAGAGCGCTTCCTTCCGTTTGATCGATCTCGTTGGTCTGGATGTCTTTATTCATTCCAATAATAATGTTGCCAATGGTGTTCCCGAGGAGAAGAATGACTTCGTTTTACCTGAGTTTATCTTCACGATGCAGAAAAACGGCTGGTTAGGCGATAAAACAAAGCAAGGCTTTTATAAAAAATCCAGAGGCCCTCAAGGTAAAGAAGTTTTAGATATCAGAGCCATGACCTATGGCACGCCCAAAAAAGTGTCGTTTCCTTGTCTGGAAAAAGCAAAAGCGGCAAGAAACCTGTCCGAGAAGCTGCGTACATTAGTCAGCGGGGATGATGCCGGTTCCGAGTTTGCCTGGAATGTTTTAAAACCAACGCTTCTCTATGCCGCTAATTTAGTTAAAGACATTGCCGAGGATATCACCGGTATCGACGAAGGCATGCGCTGGGGCTATAACTGGGAAATGGGTCCATTTGAACTTTGGGATGCTCTCGGTGTTAAAGCTACGGCGGACCGCGTTGTTGCTGAAGGAGGCAAATTGCCTGTAATTGTGGAAGAACTGCTCTCGAAGGGATATGAGAGCTTCTATGGCAAAACGGAAGCCGGAGAGACCACCTATTATGACAACGGCGTCTATCGTCAAAAAGCGGTCAGCAGTTATTCCTTCTCCCTGAAGCAAGCCTACAAGACAGGCAAAGTTATTATGGGCAATGCTGGTGCAAGCTTAATAGATTTGAACGATGGGGTCGCTTGCCTGGAATTTCATTCTCCGAACAATTCTATCACTACAGATGTTGTGGAGATGATCTATAAGTCATTAGAAGAGGTTGAGAAAAATTACGCAGGGATGGTTATTGGCAACCAGGGAAGGAATTTCTGCGTGGGCGCTAATCTCGTGGATATTCTACGCGAAGCAGAGAAAGGCAACTGGTCGGATCTGGACCAGGGCATTCGTCAATTACAGAATGCGACAATGGCGTTGAAATTTGCGAAAAAGCCTGTCGTAGCGGCTCCCTTCGGTATGACACTTGGCGGCGGAGCGGAGATATGTCTGCACTCTCATGCTATTCAGGCTTCTTCTGAAACCTATATAGGGCTTGTCGAAGTCGGAGTCGGTTTGATTCCTGCCGGAGGCGGAACCAAAGAGATGGCTGTACGGGCGATGGAAGGAGTTTTGCCGGGGGTTCAGGTTATTCCAGACTATTTCTTTGCCAAACGTTTTGAAGTGATAGCCATGGCTCAGGTCTCTACCAGTGCTGAAAAGGCTCGTCAACTCGGTTTTTTGCGTGATCACGATCGTTACAGCATGAACCCGGAACATATCCTTATGGATGCTAAAGCACGGGTCATTGACCTAGCACTTAACTTCAGACCTAATTTGCCGACGAAGGTGAGAATTGCGGGGTCCGGTGTTCGCGGCACTCTGGAACTGGCAATGTATGGAATGCTTGAAGGGCGTTATATCTCCGAATATGACCGGCATCTAGGCAATAAATTGGCTTATGCAATCACCGGAGGAGATCGTCCGGCAGGTATGCTCGTTGATGAGCAATATCTTTTAGATCTGGAACGTGAAGCCTTTTTAAGTTTGCTTGGGGAAGCGAAGACTTTAGATCGCATCCGCCATATGCTCACTAAAGGCAAGCCATTACGGAATTAGGGGGGAAAACAATGCAAGAAGCGTACATCATACAAGCGAAACGCACTGCGGTTGGAAAATCGGCCAGGGGTGCCTTAGCACAGGTTCGACCGGATGATTTAGGAGCTTATGTTATACAAGATGTTCTCCAGACTATTCCTGACCTTAATAGGGAGGAGATCGATGATCTTGTCCTGGGCTGCTCTTTTCCGGAAGGTGAGCAGGGGATGAATATGGCCAGAATTATGATCCGGCGTGCAGGTCTTCCCATTGAGGTTCCGGGCGTGACCATCAACCGTTTTTGTTCATCAGGGTTACAGGCGATTTCCATGGCGGCAGACAGGATTCGTTTGGGTGAAGCGGATGTAATGCTTGCAGGCGGAGCAGAGAGTATGTCTTTGGTTCCCATGGGCGGAAGTAAACCGGCTCCAAATCCTTATATGCTTGCTAATGCCCCGGAAGTATATCTCTCAATGGGGATGACTGCAGAAAATGTAGCCCAAAAGTATGAAGTCACCCGGGACCAGCAGGATGCTTTCGCGGCACAAAGCCATCAAAAAGCTTGGGCTGCTCAAAGCAGCGGACGCTTTGATGATGAGATTGTTCCGATTCCTCTGCCGACTTGGGGAAAACCGGGTGAGAAATGGTTCACTAAAGATGAGGGTATTCGTCCGGAGACCACAGTAGAAACTTTGGCTAAGCTCCGGCCCGCTTTTAAGAACGGGGGTTCAGTCACAGCAGGGAACTCTTCCCAGACGAGTGACGGGGCAGCAATGACACTTTTGATGTCCGAACAGAAAGTGAAAACTCTTGGTTTAAAACCTTTAGCCGTTTGGCGCGGGTTTGCGGTTGCCGGGGTAGAACCTGAACTGATGGGAATCGGCCCGATCAAGGCTATCCCTAAGGTACTTAAGCAAGTGGGCTTAAAACTGGAGGATATCGATATCTTTGAGTTAAATGAAGCCTTTGCTTCTCAATCGCTGGCGGTCATTAAGACGCTGGACATTGATCCGGAAAAAGTAAATCCCAATGGCGGTGCCATAGCTTTAGGGCATCCTCTGGGCTGCACCGGGGCCAAGCTAACTGCGACCTTACTTCATGAGATGATTAAACGGAAGAAAAAGTATGGAATGGTCACAATGTGCATCGGCGGCGGTATGGGCGCAGCAGGGATCTACGAATTACTGTAAAGCAAATTCCTCTTTTACAGCGCCTGCCTCCTGGTTCTGGCGGGCGCTGCCAGTGAAGTTCAATGAATGAGGAGGAAGAAGATGTCCGCAGCAGTTAAAGAATATCAAAGTAAGCTCGTTTCCCCAGAAAAAGCGGTAAGTGTTGTTAAGAGCGGTGATTGGATCGGTTACTCCTATGCAGCTAATACACTGCCTGTTCTTGATCGGGCTTTAGCTGCACGCGCCCCTGAACTTCAAGATATTCAGCTATTGGGCGGAGTTACGATGCGTCCCCATGCTTTTGTGAAAGCTGATCCCAAAGGGGAGCATTTTAATTGGAATTGTACACATTTTAGCGCTATCGACCGGAAGTATTATGACATGGGGAGAGCCTATTATATTCCGCTCAAGTATTCTGAAGTTCCGCGCTATGTTCTTGAGAATGTGCGCATGGACATTGCCATGATTCAAGTCAGCCCTATGGATAAACACGGATTTTTTAACTTAGGGCCGACGATTTCCCATTACTGGGCAAATGCGCGCAAAGCCAAAATTATTATTGTGGAAGTTAATGAAGACATGCCAATCGCTCATGGAGGGTATGGCCATTATCTTCATGTTTCTGATGTGGATTATATTGTTGAAGGCGGTCATACCGGCATGCCTCAGGTCCCCTCCGAAGATCCCGGTGAAATTGACCATCAAATAGCAAAATACGTTCTGGAGAATATTAGAGACGGTGATTGTCTGCAGCTGGGAATCGGTACCATGCCTAATGCCTTAGGGCAGCTGATTGCTAAGTCTGATTTGAAGGATTTAGGAGTCCATACAGAAATGTTGGTTGATAGTTTTGTGGATTTGGTGGAAGCCGGCCGAATTTCCGGACGAAAAAAACAAGTTGATCCCGGTCGGATTGTTTATACCTTTGCTGCCGGAACGCAAAAACTTTACGATTTTATTGATGACAATCCCCAGGTCGCAGGTTATCCGGTGGACTATGTCAATGAGCGGGATATTGCCAGCCGCAATGATAATTTGGTTTCAATTAATAATGCTTTGGAAATCGATCTTTCTGGTCAAGTATGTTCGGAAACTATCGGTCCGCGCATGATCAGCGGAGCCGGTGGCCAATTAGACTTTGTTGATGCGGCTTATCATTCAAAAGGCGGCAGAAGTTTTATATGTATGGCCTCAACCTACACCGATGCCAAAGGGAAAATGCATTCTCGGATTAATCCTCTTTTGACAACAGGAGCGGTGGTAACAGATACACGTCCTGTGGTTCAATATATTGTCACAGAGTATGGCATTGTTAACCTCAAAGGGCAAACGACCTGGCAACGGGCTGAACGTTTGATCAGCCTTGCCCATCCGGATTTCCGTGAAGATTTAATCCGTGAAGCACAAGCATTAAATATCTGGAGAAGAAGCAATAAAGAGATTTAAAGCAGGAATATCAGCAGAATATGAATAGAAGCCTGGATCAATCACTTCTAATTGAATTATCAGTACTTGTTGTAATCATTAGAATCTCTTAAACAGTTAGGCAATCAGTAATTCAAATAGTAAATATTTTAATTATAATTTCCTTAAAGGGGCGTAGTGAACATAGGTTTTGCTACGCCTTTCTTTATCAAATCGTAATACTCCCTCTTCTACAAGTAGGTGTGGTTCCCATACCTTGCTTTGGTGGGGATAGAGTCTCCAACCGAAGCCCCTATGTTCGATCTTGACAGGTTCTTAACGGTTTCCAACGTTATGAGAATTACGGCTGATATCAATCAGTTTAAGTACTCCCCAGGCCAGAACTGCATAGACAATCATAGCAATAATGGTTGACGATTCCAGCACTGACTGGGTTTCCAGACCCTTTGTGACAGCTGAAGGAAAGATTCCGGAAAAAGGTGCTAAGAACACTTGAGTTACTGCATAGATGAGAGAAACAAAAGGGCTAAGGGGATTAGCACCGAGAAGTTTAAAGATAAGGCGAAAGGTGAATAAGACTTCGAGAACCCCTAAAACATAATAGACAATTTGCTTGGCTTTAAGATGTTCCGGTCCGGTTTTTTTAGAAGTACTTTCTTCCATTTTTATGCCTCCTTATGTTACTACATTTATCTTCTAGCATGTACATATTTAGGTATTTTGATGAGCAAACTTTGTATAGCAATTAAAAAGGAGGATAGATAATGACTGAGACAATCTTAGAGAGATCTGAAGGACGGGTAAGTTATCACGATTCCGTTGAGGAAATGCTGCCCCGAATTCGAGAAGACGGGATGTCCAACGTTTTCGACCGTTGGGCTAAACAGGAGAAAATCCGCTGTAATTTCTGTTTGCAGGGGCTTAGCTGTCAGCAGTGTTCCAATGGACCTTGCCGGATCAGTGAGAAGAGCGGTCAGGACAAAGGCGTATGCGGAATCGGTCCAGATGCCATGGCTATGAGAAAATTACTGCTGCAAAATATCATGGGTGCAGGGACCTACAGTCACCATGCTTATGAGGCCTTTCGCACTCTTCGGGCCACCGGGGAAGGTAAAACTCCTTTTAAAATAACCGACGTCAATAAGCTAAAGTGGATGTGTCAGACTCTTGGCATTAATGTCAATCAAGACGTTAATCAGCTGGCTATTCAATTGGCTGACCTGCTTAACCATCAGATGAATATTGGCACGGAAGAACCAAATCTTATGGTTGAAGCCTTTGCACCGAAGAAAAGGAAACAGGTTTGGAGAGATCTACATATCTATCCGGCGGGAACTGTTCATGAGGAACAGAACTGCGTGGCGAGTTGTCTAACGAATGTTGACGGAGATTATGCGTCTTTGGCGCTAAAAGCTTTGAGACTGGGGTTATCTACTATCTATAATTCCCAGATCGGGCTGGAAATGGTTCAAGATATTCTCTTTGGCACGCCCCAGCCTCATGAAGTCAATGTTGATCTGGGAATTATGGACCCTGAGTATGTCAATATCGTCTTTAATGGTCATCAGCCCTGGGCAGGAGCAGCAACCATCCAAAAGGCCAAGCTGCCGGAGATTCAAGCCAAGGCCAAAGCGGCCGGAGCTAAAGGCCTGAGAGTTGTAGGTTCTATCGAAACAGGCCAGGAGCTGCTCCAAAGGTTCCCGGTCGATGACGTTTTTGTAGGTTTGATGGGGAATTGGCTGGCAATAGAGCCTCTTCTGGCGACGGGTACTGTTGATGTCATGGCTATGGAAGAAAACTGCTCTCCGCCGGCCATTGACATGTATGCGGAAAAATATCAGGTTACTCTTGTCAGTGTCAGTACGATCATCGGGGTACCGGGGCTTGAGCATAAAATTCCGTATCATCCCAATGAAGTAGAGAGTATGGCAGATCAATTGATTAATTTGGGGATCGAAAACTTTAAAAAACGTCATGGGAAGATTATCGCCAAGGTTCCCAAGATCACCCAAAAGGCTATCGCAGGATTTTCGACGGAAGCCGTTTTGGGAGCGTTAGGCAATAAGCTTGACCCGCTTGTCGATGTGATAGCTGCCGGGAAGATCAAAGGGGTTGTTGCTTTAGCCAACTGTTCAACGCTGCGCAATGGTCCTCAGGACTGGAATACGGTGAATTTAACCAAGGAATTGATCAAACGGGATATCCTGGTTGTCGCCGGCGGCTGCGGTAATCATGCCTTGGAAGTAGCGGGTCTCTGCAATCTTGATGCTCTCTCGATAGCCGGTAAAGGGTTAAGCGAAGTATGCAGCTCCTTAAAGATCCCGCCTGTCCTGAGCTTCGGAACCTGTACGGATACAGGCAGAATTTCCATGCTGGTGACAGCTTTGGCGGATCATCTTGATGTGGATGTGCCGCAATTACCGATTGCCGTAACTGCCCCTGAGTGGATGGAACAAAAGGCTACCATTGACGGGGTTTTTGCCGTAGCCTATGGCACCTATACCCATCTGTCCCCGACTCCTTTTGTGACTGGGGCCCCTCAACTAGTGAAGCTCTTGACTCAAGATGTGGAAGGGTTAACGGGAGGAAAGATCGCTCTTGGTGATGATCCTGTGGAAGTTGCCGATAACATTGAAGCCCATATTATAAGCAAGCGAAAAGGGTTAGGCTTGAGTTAGTTCCCCAACAATTGAATTAATGATATTCTAAGTGCTTGCTGGAATGAAGGGGCCGTGGAAAACTTAACCATAAAAGCCCAAAATGAGTGTAAATAGCTAAGGCGTTCTCACGTCACTATCATAGTGTATAGTGGAGTGAAAACGCCTTTCTTTAATGTAAGGCAAGCAAAAGTGGGAATATAATGAAGACCATTAGGATCTATTCTTAGGTCTTAATCCTTCGGATATTCGTTTTTCTGTTTCCTGAGCCAAATGTTTTAGGGTATGTAAACTATTCTCTGAAGTTGGGGTTTCATGGTGCTCTGCCATATTTTTAGGCTCTTGAGATTTTGCTCCGAGCTTGTGGCGGACTAAAAAATAAACGCCTGCTGTAACAGCGATCAAGCTAAGCCCTAAAAAGAAGGAAGCCCTTTGGTCAGGAATTGCAAAAGCTGAGAAGAAAACACCTACAAAAATCGCTGTTACAATAAAATTGCTTGTTGGGTAACCGAGGACATGGGTTTTATAGTCTTGCCGTTTTTCTAGCAGTTTTGGACGTAAACGCCAATGTGCAAGACTAATGGTTAAGACATTAACGAGTGAGAGCAGGCCGCTGGCACCAGTTACCAGCAAGTAGATTTTGTTAGGAATAATATAGGAGAGGAAGGCAATGGCAACAAGAAAGGCGTTTGTGAACAGCAGAGCACGTCTTGGAACTGCCTTTGGTGTGACCTTGTTAAAAAAATTCGGCGCTTCTTTTTGCTGGGCCAGAGCATTTAACATCCGCGATGTTCCATACATGCTGGCACTCATTGCCGATAAAGTGGCGGTTAAAATGACGAAGTTCATAAGAGATTGGACGATAGGAATTTTGTAAGGCAGCAAAGCGCTGACATAGGGGCTCGTACTGGCATTATAGGTTGTCCAGGGGTGGAGCAAAAGCAGGAACAGGACAGAAATAACATAGAAGGAAGCTACTATCCCTGAGGTAGAGAGAACTACCTTAGGGACCGTTTTTTCAGGATCGGAAGATTCTGAGATAGCTAACCCGACCACTGAAGTTCCCGAATAGGCATAAAATACAAGTAAAAGAGAACCTGCGAAGCCAGACAAACCCTGGGCAAAAAAGGGAGTGTTGCTGATGTTATGCCAACCCGGAGCAGTACCGAAAAGAGGGAAAAAGGCAAGGGCAATTCCCAAGAGAATAAAGCCGATAAGAGCAATGACTTTAATGATGGCCAGGCCTGATTCTAATTTGCCAAACCCGCGTGGATCAGCAAGATTGACCACCGTCAGAACAACTGAATAAATGAGCATGAAGGCCCAAAGGGGAATTCCGGGTAACCAAAGAGCACTAAAGATGGCTGCGGCAGTGGCCTCACTGGACATGACCAGGATTCCGGAGATCCAGTAGAGCCAGCCGATAACAAACCCGACTCCCGGTCCAAAGGCCTTGGCAGCATAGGTTTGAAATGAACCTTTTTCTGGGTCAAGCAAAGAAAGCTCGGCTAAAAAGGATAAGTTAAAATACATTAAGATTCCCATGAGGGCATAAGCAAGGATAATGGATGGACCGGAGAGTTTGATCGTTAAGCCGACTCCCAGAAACATTCCTGCGCCGATAATACTCCCCATAGCCAACATGGTTAAGGAAAATGCTGACATTTTAGAAGATTTATCCTGTTCCGAAGTCAAATTTGTTGCTTCCTTTCCATTGTTAGATTTTTTGGCTTGAATAAACGGCTATCCCCCAGCTTCACTGCAATTGTTATTTTAGTCATGCCAAATACAAGATGGGAAATATACGCCCCAATTGCATCTCGGGGTTTAACGGGAAAGATCATTGTAGCTCCGAGGCTGGAGGCAACTCCTTAGAGAGATGTCCATTCGGCCGCTCCAAAACCTGATATCAATCCTAGACAAAACCGATCAGTAATCTTTTTCATCATTCTCACCTCATTATTTCTTGAAATAGCTTTCCCAGCTTTCGGAGAACTATGATGTGAACAATGAAAAGCACACCTCAACTACTGGATATCCAATAGTGGGGTGTGCTGTAAGATTGACTGACTGTTTCTTCTTAACGACCACCAAGATCATAGGGGGTTTCTTGGTAGACGTAATAATTCAACCAGTTCTGGAATAGTAAATTTGTATGTGAGCGCCATTTGTGAACAGGGAGTTTTGTGGGATCATCGTCAGGAAAGTAGTTCTTGGGAAGTGCTATCGGCAGACCTTTGACAAAATCACGGTCATATTCTTCTTTAAGGGTTAAGGTATCATACTCAGAATGACCGGTGACAAAGACTTGACGTCTATCTTTGGAAACAACAATATAAACGCCTGCTTCGCTGGACTTAGATAAAATCTCCAGTTCGGAATGTTCAGCAAGGTCACTGCATTTGGTTTCTGTGTGACGGGAGTGAGGAACATAGAATTCGTCATCAAATCCCCGCAGGAGCTGCATACCGTTAAGGGTGTTCCTATTGACATCGTGTTTAAAGATACCGAACATTTTCTCCGGCAAAGGGTATTTGGGGATACCATAATGGTGATACAATCCGGCCTGCGCTCCCCAGCATATATGAAACGTGGAAGTGACGTGAGTTGTTGTCCAATCCATAATTTCCTGCAGGTCTTTCCAGTAGGTAACTTCTTCGAAGTCCAAGTGTTCTACAGGCGCCCCTGTGATAATCATGCCATCATAGTTATGGTTTTTAATAGCAGTGAAACTTTTATAAAAAGAATCCAGGTGTTCTTGAGAGGTGTTTTTGGAATGATGGCTCTCAATTCGCAAGAGGATAATTTCAACTTGCAAGGGAGAATTTCCGAGCAGTCTTAAGAGCTGAGTTTCTGTGGTTTCTTTGCGGGGCATAAGATTGAGAATCACAATTTTTAAGGGGCGAATATCTTGGTGAAAGGCACGCTCGTTTCCCATAACGAAAATATTTTCTCGATTAAGTATTTCCATAGCCGGTAAATGTTCCGGTATTTTAATGGGCATTACTAAACCTCCGTTTCAACTATTAAGACAATGATTTTGCAGTGTATTGCTTGTAATTTAGCAACTGATGATTGTTGTGGCCTAAGATTCTCTCTTGTAATATTCGGAGGTTCTCTTACTTGTTCAGCTTTAGCTGAACAAGTTCACTGTAAGTTCTCAGGAATTAATTCTGACTAGCCTTGAGTGCCTGGTCCAAATCATAGAGGAGGTCGTCAATCGTTTCCAAACCAATGGAGAGGCGGATCATATCCGGCGAGATACCTGCAGCACGTTGGGATGCTTCATCAAGTTGTTGATGAGTCGTACTTGCAGGGTGGATGACAAGGGATTTAGCATCTCCGACGTTAGCTAAATGGGAGAATAGCTGCAAATGATTGATGAAGGTTTCCCCTTCCTGAAGCCCGCCTTTAACTCCGAAGGTGAAGATTGAACCCGCACCTTTGGGCAAATATTTTTGGGCAAGAGCATAATAGGGGCTGTTTGTCAGGCTGGGATAATTCACCCAAGAGACAAATTGATGGTTGTCCAGAAATTCCGCTATTCTTTGGGCGTTTTCAATATGTCGTTCCATACGGAGGGGAAGAGTTTCTAAGCCTTGCAAAAATAAGAAGGAGTTGAAAGGGGATAAGGCCGCTCCAGTGTCACGCAATAGAGACACGCGAGCCTTAGTAATATAGGCGGCTTTGCCGCAGGCTTCCGTATAGACAATTCCATGGTAGCTGGGGTCAGGTTCGCTTAATCCGGAAAATTTACCGTTACTCCAGTTGAAGTTGCCGGAATCAACTACGATTCCTCCGATGGAAGTCCCGTGCCCGCCGATAAACTTAGTAGCCGAATGAACAACAATATCTGCACCGTGTTCAATAGGCCGGCATAAATAAGGAGAGGCAAAGGTATTGTCGACAATGAGAGGAAGATTGTTTTCATGAGCGATACGGGCTAATTCAGACAAATCGGCAACATTAATTTGGGGATTGCCAATCGTTTCAGTATATAAAGCTTTGGTTCGATCTGTGATCTTAGAGCGGAATTCTTCCGGATTATCACCGTTGACAAAATGAGTTGTAATCCCTAATTTAGCCAAGGTATAGGCAAACAAAGTGTAAGTTCCGCCGTAAAGCGAGCCTGAAGCGACAATCTCATCTCCGGCTTGAGCAATGGTTAGGATAGCGTACATAATGGCCGCTTGTCCTGAGGCTGTAGCCAGGGCACCTACGCCCCCTTCGAGGAGGGCAAGGCGCTGCTCGAAAACATCTTGGGTGGGATTCATAATTCGGGAATAGATGTTGCCGGGTTCTTTAAGGGAAAAGAGGTTAGCAGCATGTTCTGTGTCATTGAAAACAAAGGAAGAGGTTTGGTAGATCGGTACGGCACGCGAATTGGTAGCAGAGTCGGGGCTTTGTCCTCCATGTAAAGAAAGTGTTTCAAATCCAAATTGGTGTTTTTCAGTCATTGTAATTTCTCTCCTTTTCTCAGCAGTCGGCCACTTTTAGTGAACTGACTGTCTGTAAAATGTAATTGTGAGGATTTTGTTTACCGCGAGTTTAAATTCAGTTATTAGGAGAGGTTAAGTCAGCTGATAATAAAAAAACGATCGCTTCAGAGAAGCGATCGTTAGGTATTTAACACGCTGCTCTCATCTCTCAGAACCTAAGGTTCTGCTGGAATTGGCACCTCATAGCTTAGACTATCGGTTGCCGGGCATCATAGGGCCAGTCCCTCCGCCGCTCTTGATAAGAGAATCAATATTTACTTGGTTTCAAGATAATATAGCTAATATAAAACAAACTATAGTCCCTGTCAAGTCAAAAATAGTTTAGATATTTTCCATGGCCACGGACAGCATGAGCTTAATCCGATTAAGCTGATTGACCTCACTGGCTCCGGGATCGTAGTCGATGGGTGCAATGTTGGCCGCCGGATAAGAGCGGCGGAGTTCACGAACCATACCTTTGCCTGTAATATGGTTTGGTAAGCAGGCAAAGGGCTGCAAACAAACGATATTATTGACTCCGCTGCGAATCAGTTCAACCATTTCTCCGGTCAGAAACCAGCCTTCTCCCGATTGATTGGCAAGGGAAAGATGGTTTGAAGCATACTTGGCAATTTCTTCAATAGGTTTGGGAGCTGTAAACCGTTTACTGGCATTGAGGGCTTTTTTCATTTCTCGTCGATAGACTTCAATCCGACCGATAGAGAAGTTGCCGGATACCATTCCCCAAAAGCTACCGGACAGCTGTTTGTATTTGATACGATTATCAAAAGCTCCGTATAGAAGAAAGTCTGCAAGGTCAGGTACAACTGCCTCAGCGCCTTCAGACTCCAGCAGTTCGACAATGTTGTTATTAGCGGTGGGGTGAAATTTGACAAGAATTTCACCAACGACGCCAACTTTAGGTTTGACCCAATCTTCATGAATGGGGAGAGTGTCAAAGTCCTTGACAATTTGCCGAATGTTCTTCTCGTATTCTTTGGTATTACCTGTCTTCAATGATTCTTGACAACGCTTCACCCATGATTCGTATAAGCGATTGGCTGAGCCTGGTTCTTGTTCGTAAGGGCGCACTCGATAAAGAACACGCATCAGGAGATCTCCATAGATCAATCCCTGCATTACTCTTTTAAAAATCGGAAGTGTAATTTTAAAGCCTGGGTTTTGCTCTAAGCTTGATGAATTTCCCGTATTCAAAGCAACAACTGGTACATGTCCCATATGGGCGTCTGCCAAGGCCTTGCGGATAAAGGCAATATAGTTGGTCGCCCGGCATCCTCCGCCGGTTTGGGAAATTATTACCGAGGTGTTGCCTAAATCATACTTGCCGGAATTTAAGGCTTTCATGATTTGTCCAACGACAATAATAGCCGGATAGCAAGCGTCATTATGCACGTATTTTAAGCCTTCATCAATGGCGGATTTATCTACAGAAGGTAAAATTTCTATAGTATAGCCTGCCACTTCAAAGCCGGTTTGAAAAAACTGAAAGTGAATGGGAGACATTTGGGGGACTAAGAGAGTATGAGTTTTTTTCATTTCCCTAGTAAAAATGACGCGCGGATGTCTTGTGATCAACTTTTCTGGGGTTACCTGACGTTTGTCACGTTCCTTGATGGCGGCGATTAAAGAACGTACACGAATTCGGGCAGCCCCTAAATTATTAATTTCGTCAATTTTGATGACGGTATAAATCTTGCCGTACGCTTCGAGAATTTCTTTAACTTGGTCTGTAGTGACTGCATCTAAACCGCAGCCGAAGGAGTTTAACTGGATCAGCTCCAGAGAGCTCTGTTGGGCAACATAGTTTGCTGCGGCGTAAAGTCTTGTATGGTATACCCACTGGTCGACAATCCGCAAAGGCCGTTCAACCTGGTTAAGATGACTGATGCAGTCTTCAGATAAGACCGCAAACCCGTAGGATTGAATCATCTCCGGAATTCCGTGATTAATTTCAGGATCAAGATGATAGGGCCTTCCCCCTAAAACGATCCCCTTCATTTGATGGTCTTTTATATATTGTAGGGCTTCTTCTCCCTTTTGGCGGGAGTCGTTTTTATAATTCTCTAATTCCGCATAGGCTTTTTCCATCGCTTTAAGAATTTCCTGGCTTGGAATTCCTTCCGGCGCTAACTCTTCAATTAAACGTTTACCCATTCTGCGTGGATTATCAATAGGCAAAAATGGATGATAAAACGTTATCTCCGAGCTTCTCAGGATGTCCATGTTGGCATTAATGGTTTCCGGATAAGAAGTAACGATAGGACAATTATAATGATTATTTGATGAAGGGTCTTCTTGACGGTTGTAGGGTATACAAGGATAAAAAATTTTAGTTATCCCTTTTTTCACTAAATCGGCAAGATGACCATGGGCAAGTTTTGCCGGATAACAAGCCGATTCGGAAGGTATCGTATCCATACCTTGTTCGTAAAGCGGTTTCGAGGATCGCCCGGAAAGAATGACTCGATACTTTAATTCAGTAAAAAAAGTAAACCAGAAGGGGTAATCTTCATAAATATTTAAGACTCTGGGAATGCCAATGGTGCCTCGAACAGCCTTCTCAGGCACTAAGGGGACATAGTTAAAAACTCGCTTGTATTTATAAGTGAAGAGGTTCGGGATTTCAGATTTTGTAATAGTTTTGCCTTCACCACGTTCACAGCGATTCCCGGAGAAAAATTCATTGCCGTTGGAAAAACGTCGAATTGTAACTAAGCAGTTATTTCCACACAGGCCGCATCGCTTCATGGAGGTCTCTGAAGAGAGTTCTTGAAGTTCGTCGAGGGGCAGGAGAGTTGTCAGATAGCTGGTCTCGAAGCGATCTTTGGCAATCAGTGCAGCGCCAAAAGCACCCATAATTCCGGCAATATCAGGCCGTACGACCTCACGATTTACGAGTTGTTCAAGGGCTCTCAGGACCGTATCATTATAGAATGTTCCTCCCTGGACAACGATTTTTTGTCCCAGTTCATCAGCGTTTCGCAAGCGGATGACTTTGAAAAGGGCGTTTTTAATTACAGAAATCGAGATACCGGCTGAAATATCGCTAACCTCGGCGCCTTCCTTCTGAACTTGCTTAACCTTGGAGTTCATGAAGACAGTACACCGTGTGCCAAGGTCGACCGGATGCTTAGAATCTTGGCCGATCTGAGCAAATTCTTGGACACTCATATTCAGAGATTGGGCAAAGGTCTCCACAAACGAGCCGCATCCCGATGAACAAGCTTCATTTAAAGTGATGGATTCAATAACTCCATTACGGATGACTAGGCTTTTCATATCTTGTCCACCGATATCCAAAACGAAATCAACGCCGGGAAGGAAAAAATTCGCAGCTGCATAATGGGCTACTGTTTCAATTTCTCCGATGTCGACTTTTAGAGCTGCTTTAATGAGATGTTCCCCATAGCCGGTAACAGCCGAATTAAGAATTTTAATATTCTGATTCAGTTTTTGATAAAGGGTTTTTAAAGCATTAGCGGTTGATTCGAGAGGATTTCCTTGATTACTGTCATAGAAGGAATAAAGCAAGCCTCCCTGTTCATCAATCAAAGCTAGTTTAGTAGTTGTTGAGCCGGCATCGATACCCAGGTAAGCATTTCCTTGATAAGTCTCTATATCCACTCGTTTGACTTTATTCTCCGCGTGTCTTTTCTTGAAAGCCTCATACTCTTCAGCATCTTTGAAGAGGGGATTTAACTCCGCATTTTCGTCATTGTTTATTTTATAGATCATTGGCGCTCGTTCATATAAACACTCTTCAGTAAAAGGCTGTTGATTTCGTGATGAAAGTGCAGCACCGATGGCCACGAAGTATTGAGAGTCATCGGGGAAAATAATACTTTGGTCATCTAAATGCAAGGTTTCAATGAAACGCTTTCTAAGTTCTGAAAGGAAAAATAAAGGACCGCCTAAAAAAGCCACGTTACCCGTAATCGGACGTCCTTGAGCCAAACCGCTAATGGTTTGATTAACAACAGCTTGGAAAACAGAAACGGCAATATCCTCTTTAGCAGCCCCCTCATTAAGCAAGGGTTGAATATCAGTTTTAGCAAATACTCCACAGCGTGAAGCAATGGGATAAATAGTTTTATAATTTTTAGCTAACTCATTTAAACCCAGAGCATCTGTTTGCAGCAATGAGGCCATCTGATCGATAAAAGCTCCGGTTCCTCCGGCACAGGTTCCGTTCATTCGTTGTTCAAGAGAATCACCAAAATAAGTGACCTTAGCATCTTCACCACCTAGTTCTATGGCAGCATCAGTCTTGGGAATAACCAGTTTTATGGCGTTGGAGCATGCCATGACTTCCTGGATAAAGGGAACATCTAATGTTTGAGAAATGTTATATCCTCCCGAACCGGTAACCATTAAGGTTAGGGCATGTCCTTGGAGAATTGCTTTGGCATCCTCAAGCATCATAACAACGGTATTGCGAATATTGGAAAAATGCCTTAAATAGTTTTTGTAGACTATCGTTCGATTGTTATCAAGCACGACAAGTTTTACTGTTGTAGAACCCACGTCTAATCCGATATTTAAAACTCTACTCATTTTCATCCTCCACTTGACGTATTATGCCAAATTATTTCCAAAGGTGGTTATCTTGGGAGGTGGTTACAATGGTTGAGCGCTTCTTCTAAGATGATTTTAACGTGCTCATCATGGATACAATAGCGCACGAGTTTGCCCTCTTTATGAGATCGAGCAAGTCCCAAGTTTTTAAGCAAGCGTAAATGGTGAGAGGCTCCTGAGACCGTTAAATCTGTAATCTGGGCAAGATCGCAAACGCAAAGATTTGGCTCTTGGAGTAAGGCATAAATAATTTTTACCCGCGTTTCATCGGCAAGTGCCTTAAAAATAGGTGTTACGCCTTCCATTTGCGCAAGCGAGTGAGACAATTCCTTTGACCGGTGAGGGGGAATGTGACAATCCAGACTGCAGAAGTTTTGGTGGGTGATACGGTTCAAAAGGTATTCCCCCTTATTTAGTTTACTTCATAAACATTATAATGATTGCTTGAATGTTTGTAAATATTTTTGTTAATTGATATTGTAAAACAAACAATTTTTAGAAGTATATGGATATCTCCTTATTAGCTTTATTATGCAGATTTCAAGATTATAGGACTCCCTGATACTACTTTTTATGTAAGCTAGGGCAGTCTTGATACAGACTGTTCACAAATCGTCAAAGGATTTGTTGGGGATGGAATTGATGAATTAATGTTTATTGTAGATATAAAAGAAAAATTGGCAGAGATCTTTGAAAAATTTAAACTATTGAAAGGTGTAGGTCAATTGATGTCGAATAATGTATATAATTTAGCTACAACTGTCGGATAAAATCGGAAACCCATAAACCTCAAAAAGGCCTTTCCGTTGTGGAGGTATCGTATGGATACGTTTATAGAAAGTGAATTTCAATATCAGGTCATGACGTCTGCTTTAGCCGAAAAAGTGTCGTTGTTTGAGACTATCTTTGCTGCCGTTAGAGAGGGAGTTTTACTTCAAGACGAAAGTGGGATTATTCTCAATGTAAACCCAGCCGCCGAAGAATTATTGGCTGCAAGCTTAAGTGAATTAAAATCTGATGACTATATAATAAATCCCACAGAATGGGCTTATGAAGATGGGCAGTTTCTAATAACGAAGGGTTTGATACAATGAGCAGTGCGGTAATAGTTTTTAAGCCTATTGACCAAGGAGAAGATTTTATTTGCACAGCTCTCAACCGGGCAGCGGAAAAAATAGAAAATATCTCCAGACAACAAGGGATTGGCGCATGCCTTGACGAAGTCCTCCCGATGGCCAAAGAATTAGGTGTCTGGGATCTTGTTCTTCAAGTGTATCGTACCGGAGAGAAGAGGCATTTTCCAGCTGTTTATTACAAAAACCAACGATGTTCTGGGTGGAGTGAAGGGGTTATTTATAGACTAGCGACAGGTGACATTGTCTTGCTCTATGATGATGTGACCCAGCGTATACTTAATGAAAAGGCACTTTGGCAGGAAAAGGAGCGCGCCCAAGTAACTTTGGCTTCCATCGGAGATGGTGTGATTACCACAGATGTGGGGGGGAAAATCACCTACCTCAATCCCGTCGCAGAAACGATGACTGGCTGGGCCTATAAGGATGCTGTTGGTTTATGCATTGAGCAGGTATTTGATATTTATCATGGAAGTACGGAGCTGCCCATAGTCCAGCCTCTATATCAATGCCTGCGGGAACGCAAAGCGGTCACGTTGTCAAATCCCGCTATTTTAAAACATCGACTTGGTCACCAGACCTTTCATATTAAAATTTCAGTAACTCCCATGGGTGATCGGGAGGAAACAATGATTGGAGCGGTCTTAGTCTTTCACGATGTCACTGAGAAAAGGGCCCTGCTCTATCGCTTATCTTATCAGACAAATCATGATGCCTTAACGGATCTGCCCAATCGTTTATTGTTTAAAGATCGCTTGGACTTGGCTATATTACAGGCCTGTCGTCGTCAAGAACAAGTTGCCGTCTTTTTTCTGGATATGGATGACTTTAAACTTGTTAACGACACCTTCGGGCACGCGCAAGGTGATGCCTTGCTTTGTCAGATCGCCGAGCGTCTTAAAAATGCCTTGCGGCCTGATGATACAGTTGCCAGACAAGGCGGGGACGAATTTATCATTTTATTATCTGAGCTCTCTTCAGAACAACAAGCTGCTCAGATTGCTCGGAAATTGCTGAAGGTTCTAAATGCTCCATTTCAGATTGGTGATCAAGAGACTTATATTACAGCGAGTTTAGGTATTGCTCTTTATCCTGTCGATGGTGAAGATCCGGAAGTATTGATCCAACATGCCGATATGGCAATGTATCAAGTTAAAGCTGAAGGCCGCAATCACTATCATTTTTATACAGAGGCTCTTAACCAACGTTTGTCGGAACGATTAAAACTGCAAAACGAAATGCGTCGTGCTTTGCAAAAAGGGGAATTCATTCTGGAATATCAGCCTCAATTTAATCTAAAGGATGGGCAGATCTGTGGTTTTGAAGCGTTGGTCCGTTGGCAGCATCCTCATAGAGGTCTCCTGCCTCCAAGCAAATTTATTGCAATCGCCGAAGAAAGCGGCCTTATCTTGCCGTTAGGAGAATGGGTTTTACAGTCTGCCTGCATACAAAATAAATATTGGCAGGATTTAGGCTATCCTCCGGTGAGCATGGCGGTTAATCTTTCTGCGCGTCAATTTCGTCAGAAGGACCTTGTTGAGAAAGTTTCCCAGATCATTGAGGCTGCTGGCTTGGAGGCCCAATGGTTAGAATTGGAGATTACTGAAACTTTGAGTATGGAAAACGTGGCCTTAAGTTCGGAAATTCTTCGGAAAATGAAAGCTATGGGTATTCGACTTTCCATCGACGATTTTGGGACAGGATTTTCATCCTTGAGTTATTTAAGCCGTTTTTCACTGGATGCTTTAAAAATTGACCGCTCTTTTATTTCTTCTTTGATGGAACATCTGGACAGGCAAGCCATAGTTCTGACAATTATACAATTAGCTAAGAATTTAGGACTCAAGGTCATCGCTGAAGGAGTAGAACGTCTTGATCAGTTAGATTTGCTTCGGAGGAAAGACTGTGACGAGGTTCAAGGATATTTGCTGGCTAAACCTGTTTCGGCGGAAGAGGCTGAACGCTTCTTTAACCTTGATATAACGGAATTAACTCAGTTCCCAGACAGTGCCGATTAGCATAGATCCGGCGCTTTTTTAAGAAATTATTTTTTGAGGACTAGAGTGAAACTAAGACGGGCCGTACGTTATAAAAGTGTTATTCCGGGGATAACCGCAGGGGTATACACTCTTTGCGAGAGCTCGTTGTCAATCATAAAAAGCCCGGCCCCGTCTTCTTTGATAAGTTTCAATTTCTTTAAAACACGCCCCATGTTTTCCTCTTCTTCGGTTTGTTCTGTAATATACCATTGAAGAAAGATTTCAGTGGTATGATCTTTATTTTCTCGAGCAATGTCCATTAGGGAATAGATTGATTGGGTTACAAACTGTTCATGGTTTAAAGCGACCTCAAATACTTCTTGGGGGCTGGAAAAATCGTTTTGAGGTTTTGCAATTTCAATTAGTGTGATCTTCCCGCCAATCTTATTGAGATAATTGAAGAAGCCCAAAGCATGATCACGTTCTTCTTGAACTTGAACACGAAAGTAAGTAGCAAAACCGTCGAGATTCTGGGATGAAAAATATGCTTGCATGGCAAGATATAAGTAACCAGAAAAAAGTTCTTTGTTAAGTTGGCCATTTATGGCCTGAATCATGTTTTCCTTTTGCATGATGATAACCGTCCTTTCTGTTTTAGATGATTTCTTCTTTTAGAATTCTTCTACATATAAGTAAAAAATCCTGCAATTAAATTTAGAAGTGTTATAATTCTTCTTAAAGAAGAATGGATTAATGAAGACGTTAAGAATTCTAGATCTTGTGAGGGGGGAGCTGCTATTATGTTTAATAAAATATTAGTGCCCACGGATGCATCTGAGTATTCTCGGCGTGCCTTTAAAATGGCTCTAGACCTTGCTAGAACCTTCCACTCTGAAATTGAGCTGCTTTTCGTAACCTATGTTCCTGAAGCCTATTGGGGATACAGTATCGCAGCCAATTTAATTATTCCGCCGGAACAACTTGAAGAGGGAGGAGAGTTAGTTTTAGATACTACCCTTGAAGGAATGGATGTTGATGGCGTAAAAATTACCAGGAAAAAAATTGAGGGGCATCCTGCTGCCAGGATAGCTTCTGAAACAGAACGTGACGAAATCGATTTGGTTGTTATGGGCAGTCATGGTTATGGCCCTCTAGCGGGTTCAATGCTGGGAAGTGTCAGTCAAGGTGTCTTGCAGCGAGTTAAGTGTCCGGTTCTTATTGTTAAATAGACGGATACCATAACAAAAAGGGTGGATTATCGTATGCAATTCATCCCCTCCCTAATCGTTGCGACGATTTGAGGAAGGGGATGAATTGCTGACGTGGTTAAAAAGGAAATCCGAGGCGGCGAATGACTGCAAATCCAGCCTTTTTGGCGAGGGGTATAACTAGTCTGCGCACAAAGGGAGAACCTAGACGCTGAGCGAGGGGTATGCCAACATTTTTGGCCAAAGGAGGTCCGAAGTTTCGGAGAAGAGGTAATCCGATCTGACGAGCCAGAGGCGGGCCATATTGTTTCATAAGAGAAGGGCCATATTGTTTCAGGAGAATTCCTGCTTGTTGCTGCCAAAGATCTGGTGTTTTAGAGATGGAAGATGAAGGCTGTTCTTCGACTTGGTGAGAGTTTTGCTGTAACGATGGGAAAGGTTTGACATTCTCTTGTTTTGCGGACACTTCAGGTTTAATGAGAGATGAGCCAGCGGGTTTGGGAGCAGTTCCCTGGAAGGGAATTTGTCCCGGCCGTTGTTGTTTGCTTGAAGTAAAGTTTTGTGTCTGATTAGGTGAGGGGAATGTCGTTTGTTGTGTCGGGGAAAATCCCCTTTGCCCGATAAATGAAGTCATGGGCAAAACCCCCTTTAAAATCTGCGGATATTTTTTTCGCAATACATAATATGAACTATATGGAAAAATAGTTAATGTTTAGGATATAACTGAGGAAATGTTTATTTAATGAATAGTAAAGAGCAAGGAGTCAGGATTTTTTGTCCGGCTCACTTGCTCTTCTTTGATGTGATATGTTTGATATACAGATTTAAATAGGTTATTCGGCCAGAGCAATCGCTTCAATTTCCAAGATTGCGTCCTTGGGCAGTCGGGCAACTTGCACAGCGGATCGCGCAGGAGGATTCTCCGGGAAATAGGCAGCATATATAGCGTTCATAGCGGCAAAGTCGTTCATATCTCTGAGGAAAACAACGGTTTTTACAACCTTACCCAGTGAAGAACCTGAGGATTCCAAGATAGCCTTAACATTATCTAAAGATTGTTTGGTTGCTCCTTCAATATCCGCTACTAATTCCCCTGTTTGAGGATTGAGAGGGAGCTGACCGGAAGTGAAAATAAGATTGCCGGCTTTGATTCCTTGGGAATAAGGGCCAATAGCCGCAGGTGCATTTGGTGTATTAAGAGTTTGTTTGCTCATAACATTACCTCCTTTAAAATAAATACTTGGCAAAGGAAAACACTAACTTTAAGTATACTTGATTTTTTGGGAATTAACCAACTAAGAAATTGGCACCAGATGATGGCAGTACAACCTTCTGCCCTAAATGCAGGGAAGCTGTAATCCAACGCGAACCAATAGTTGTCAGCCTCCTGCGTAACGGATGTTGTCCGAAATGCAATTTTAAACTGTTTGGTGAATTTTAACTTCAATATTAATAATAGCGGAGAATCAGGTATCCGGCTGAAATAAAGATTGTGATCAGCATCATAGGGAAACCAACTTTTAAGAATTGGATATAACGAATTTTAAGGCCATTCTTTTCGGCAATTCCAGCCACGATTAGGTTAGCTGAAGCTCCTACTAAGGTGCCGTTTCCTCCGAGGCAAGCACCCAAGGCTAAAGCCCACCACAGGGGTTGGGTCTGAGCCGGCGTGAGATGACTAAGCAGGGCCAATTTTTGGATTAAAGGGATCATGGTTGCTACGTAGGGGATATTATCAAGAAATGAAGAGAGGATTGCGGATATAAAGAGGATCAAAAGGGCGGTTAAGAGAGGTTGCCCTCCTGTCAAACTGATACTCCACTGTGCCAGACGATCAAGGACTCCAGTTTCGACAAGCCCTCCGACAAGTACAAATAATCCGGCAAAGAAAAAGAGCGTTGGCCATTCCACAGCTAAGAAGATATCTTCAGGTTCTTCACGGGTCCAGAGCATTAGGAGCATAGCTCCGCTTAAGGCAATGGTTGCGGTCTCTAAATGCAGAAGGGAATGAAGAGAAAAGGCTGAAATAACAAGGGCTAAAACTACTAAACATTTTTTGAGGAGGGCAAAATCTTTAATCTCATCCCACTCGTTTTGCAGCATTAATTTGCTTTTTAAGGATTCTTCGGTGATTAACTTTTGGCGATAAACAAAGTAAAAAAGGGACAAAGTTGCCACAATAATAATGAGTATCACTGGCGCAAGATTAAGGATAAAATCCATAAAACTGAGGCCCGTTTGCCCGGCTATCATAATGTTTGGCGGATCTCCGATCAGAGTGGCGGTACCTCCGATATTACTCATAAGAATTTGACAAAAGAGAAAGGGAATCGGATCAACCTTCAACTCATCAGCAATGGATAAGGTTACGGGTACTGTTAACAAGACTGTTGTGACGTTATCTAAAAAAGCTGATAATATACCAGTGAGGAGTGACAAGGAAATCAGGAGCAGGATCGGATTTCCTTTTACTTTTTTGCTGACCCAGATAGCTAAAAAGGAAAATATACCTGACCTGCGGGTAAGATCTACGATGAGCATCATACCAATTAACAATCCCAGAGTATTCCAATCAACGTGTTCTACTGCTTTTTCTTGATTGACAATCCCCAAGATAATCATTAGGGCAGCTCCGGAAACGGCGATAACTGATCGCGGAAATTTCTCCATAATAATAAATAAATAGCTGAGTAAAAAAATGCCTGTAGCAATCCAAATAAGCATTAACACACCTCCAGTAACTATTTTAAATATTTGCTTAAGATTACAAGTGAACTCATTCGGCTAAAGCTGAACATCGATACTTCGATGAGGGTTCTTCTTCCACCAAAGATAGCAAAGGGTACTTCTCCATGTGTAAAGGGGGGAGCCTTTCGCTTAGATAAATATAAAAGGGGAGAGCAGTCCTAAGTACTGCTCTCCCCAGAGAAGTTCTATCTTGTAGTCTGGCCATCATAGCTTAATGCTGCCTAAGCCCTAAGCAGCAGTTTCAAGCCTTAGATCCATGACTTTAGCGTCCTTCACTTTCATGAAGTTTACCCCAACCGAAATAGAATTTTTCAATTTTAACGCAAAATTTCCACTTGTAATAGTATATCAAGGTTTGAAAGTTGCCGTCAAGATGAAAAATATTATTATTTGCGTTCGGTTTAACTTTCAGGATAAAACAGCCAGGACAAACAAATACTAATTCAGATAACTTAGATAAGCCATATCGTAAAAGTAAGGAGGTTATTTGGGTGTTTAAACATGTCAAGGATATGGAATACACAGTTCATGTTGATCGACCTGATCCCCGGTTCGCAGTGCTGTTGTTGGAACAGTTTGGGGGCGGCAATGGCGAACTTAAAGCTGCTATGCAGTATTTTTCTCAAAGCTTAGGTTGTAATGATCCGAAAATAAGGGATTTGCTGCAGGACATTGCTGCCGAAGAATTAAGTCATTTGGAGATGGTGGGGGAAGCCCTAGGTATGCTTATTGGACAAGTTGACAATATTCCCAAAGACTTTGCAGCGAATCATATGGCTTTACTCGGGGGAGGCCCTCTGCTCGTGAATTCTGCCGGTGTTCCTTGGACTTCAACCTATGTCAACTCCATGGGAGACCTGTATACTGATCTTTCATCAAATGCCGGAGCAGAACTGCGGGCAAAATTGATTTACGAGCGCCTTCTGCAGCAAACGGATGACGCCGGCGTTAAAGACATGATCCGATTCCTTTTAAGTCGGGAAGAGTCTCATAACTTCTCATTTATGAAAGCAATCGAAACGCTGCAGGGCTCAGGAGTAAACAGAGACTTCAGAGATTCGGATTTCTCGAAAAAATATATGAATATGTCCACCGGCCAAGGAGATAGCCGCGGTCCATGGAATCAAGGAAACGAGTTTTCTTATGAAGAAAATCCTAACGAGAAATATGGTGGGCCGGCTCAATATGGAAAAGATCCTCAGCCAAACGGACAACGAGAAGTGGCACCCGGTTATATGGATCAGACCCGTAACAATCCTCAGTATGCCCAACCACAACCACCGAAACAACATTAATTATGCAAAACAAAAACAAAGGACGCTCTCCTGTCCTTTGTTTTTTAAATACAGAGACAGTGCTTTGGATATTCTAAAATGATATTTATGTTTGAAATTGGTTGACAATAACCTGTAAACCGATTAATATATTTCGTGTACGAAATATACGCTGCCGAAATATACGCTGCCGAAATATACGCTGCCGAAATAAGTAAACAAAGGAAGTACGGATGATGGAAAATCCTAATCAAAGTTATCAAATCGCCAAGCTGTTTCAAGAAATTATGATTCTTTTTAGACACAATAAGGGAAATGTCTTTGAAGAGAGTGGCATTACTGTGCCTCAAATGATGGTTATGGGAATATTGGGTAAGGAAAAGACCCTTAAGATTACTGAATTGAGTGGAAAACTCAGCTTATCCAACAGTACCGTGTCGGGGATTATTGACCGTTTGGAAAACATGGGTCTTGTTGAAAGGAAACGAAGTGAGGAAGATAGAAGGGTCGTGTATGTCAGTGTCTCACCAAAATTTTCAGAGATACATCAACGCTTACATCAACAAATTGTCAAAAAGATCTCCGGAGCTTTAAATAAAGCAACATCAGAGGACCAAGAAAAAATTATCCAGGGGTTAGAACTTTTAAAGAAACTGCTTTATGATTATCAGCAATGTCCAATAGATAATTGATAGATTATTAAGAGGTAGGAGACGTTCATGATTAAATTGTATAAATCGTTAAGACATTTTTTACCCCATATCTGTGGTGTGATTTTGTTCCTTTTTGTACAGGTACTTTCAGATTTATACTTACCAACGCTGATGGCGGACATAGTGGATCATGGGATTGTAAATAAAGACATCGGTTATATTTTGCAAGTCGGTGGACATATGCTTTTAATTGCAGCCGGAGGGACTCTATGTGCTGTTGCCGCCAATTTTCTTTCCTCGAAAACTGCTGTAGGATTTGGCAGGCTCTTGAGAAATAAAATCTTTACGAAAGTACAGAGCTTTTCTTTACAGGAATTTGACAAACTTGGTACGGCAACATTAATTACCCGGACGACGAATGATGTGAATCAAGTTCAACAAGTCTCTGTTTTGATTTTAAGCATGATGATTTTTGCTCCCCTGACTTGCCTTGGGGGGATTTTTATGGCAATCCATGAAGATCCGGGTTTAACTTGGGTTCTCTTAGTTTCGGTTCCGGTACTTTTTGCTATTATCGGGATTGTCCTGACCAGAGGCATACCTCTCTTTAAGCTGATGCAAATAAAACTCGACAAGCTCAATCTTGTTCTGCGAGAAAATTTAACGGGAATACGTGTTATCAGAGCTTTCAATCGTATCGAAAAAGAAAAAAAGAGATTTGATGATGCCAATCTAGACCTTATGAACAATGCTGTAAAGGTTAATAAGATCATGGCTGTACTAATGCCTATGATGATGTTAATTATGAATTTCACTACGATTGCCATCATTTGGTTCGGGGGAATGCGTATTAATAATGGTGAGATGCAAGTTGGTTCCCTGATGGCCTTTATTCAGTACTCGACACAAATCCTATTTTCCTTCTTGATGATGACGATGCTCTTTGTAACGGTTCCGCGTGCTCAAGCCTCTGCGGCGAGGATCAACGAAGTTTTAGAAATTGAGGTGGAAGTTAAAGATCCAATCAAGACAAAGGCAGCGCCTTTAAAGAAAGGATATGTTGAGTTTCAGGACGTTTCTTTTCGATATCCCGGAGCGGAACAGCCGGCCCTAAAGGAGATTAATTTTAGTGCTGGTCCTGGGGAGATTACGGCAATTATTGGAGGAACGGGCTCTGGAAAATCAACCTTAGTAAATTTAATTATGCGTTTTTATGATGTTGGGAGCGGACGGATTTTGGTGGATGGAGTGGATGTCCGAGAAATGAGCCAAGAAGGTTTAAGAGCTAAGATTGGGTTTGTTCCCCAAAAATCCGTGCTTTTTTCCGGAACCATTGCCGATAATATCCTATATGGCAAAGAGTATGCTTCCCGGGAAGAGGTAAAACATGCTGCTCAAGTTGCTCAGGCTGCGGATTTCGTGGCAGGGATGGAAGAGGGGTTTGATCATATCATTGCTCAAGGCGGCACCAATGTTTCAGGAGGACAGAAGCAGCGTCTGTCCATTGCCCGCGCTTTAATCAAAAGGCCCGAGATTTATATCTTTGACGACAGTTTCTCGGCCTTAGACTTCAAGACCGATGCCAAATTGAGAGCAGCTTTGAAACAGGAAGTCTTGGAGGCTACAGTATTCATTATTGCTCAGCGAGTTGCAACCGTCATGGATGCGGATAGGATTATTGTCCTTGATGATGGCCAAATTGCCGGCATAGGAACCCATCAAGAATTGTTAACGACTTGTGAGGTCTATCATGAAATTGTAGCTTCACAGCTTTCAGAGGGAGAATTAGCATGAGCAGACAACGAGAGATGACAAGACCAACGGGTCCAATGGGCGGCAGACCGGGTGGACCTGGCGGATCTATTGGAAGACCTATTGAAAAAGCCAGGAATTTCAAAGGAACATTGCATAGACTTTTGGGTTATTTAAAGCCCCAGAGACTAAAACTCAGTTTTGTGGTTGTGTTTGCCATTTTAAGTACTGTATTTAGTATTGTGGGACCGAAGATTATGGGCCAGGCCACGACGATAATGTTTGATGGAATTATGAATGGCGGGAAGATTAATTTTGATGCTATTTGGAGGATTGTCCTGACTCTGATAGTTCTCTATCTTCTCAGCTCTTTGTTTAGCTATGCTCAACAATATATTATGGCTGGGGTGGCGCAAAAAATTGTTTACAATTTGCGTAAGGACGTCGACGAAAAACTTACGCTGCTGCCGCTCAGATTCTTTGATGCTAGGACTCATGGCGAAATATTAAGCCGTGTGACGAATGACGTTGATAATATTGCCAACACCTTGCAGCAAAGTCTTACTCAACTTATTACTTCTGTTGTGACAATTATTGGGGTCATCGTTATGATGTTGACGATCAGTCCTCTGCTCACCTTAATTGTTCTCTTGACTCTGCCTCTTTATATTTTAGTCACTTCGATGATTGCCAAACATTCACAAAGGTTTTTTGCTGCTCAACAAAAGTCATTAGGAGAACTGAACGGCCATGTGGAGGAAATGTTCACCGGTCATGTTATCATCAAAGCCTTTGGTCATGAGCGTAAGTCTATTGAAACCTTTAAGGAAATTAATGATAGACTATATGATGCGGGGTGGAAAGCTCAATTCATCTCTGGAATCATTATGCCCCTTATGCGATTTGTCAGCAACTTAGGATATGTCATTGTCAGTGTTGTTGGGGGAATTTTCGTTACCCATGGCCGAATTAATATTGGAGACGTTCAAGCCTTTATTCAATACTCTCGTCAGTTTACCATGCCAATTGTGCAGACTGCGAACATTGCCAATATTATTCAATCAACCGTTGCCTCGGCGGAGCGTGTTTTTGAATTATTAGATGAAGTTGAAGAAATTCCTGATTCTGAGGATGCTAAAGTAATACCATTTCCTCAAGGAAATGTGAGTTTTGAGAATGTCGATTTTAGCTATAAGGAACAAGAACCGTTGATCACTAAAATGAATATTGATGTCCGGGAAGGGAATACCATAGCAATTGTCGGACCGACCGGTGCAGGTAAGACTACTTTAGTGAATTTACTCATGCGCTTTTACGATGTGGATAAGGGCAAGATTACTGTTGATGGTGTGGATATTCGGGATATTAAACGTGGGGAACTTCGCAATATCTTTGGTATGGTGCTGCAGGATACATGGTTATTTAATGGAACTATTTTGGAGAACATTGCCTATGGACGTGAGGGGGCAAGCGAGGAAGACGTTATTATGGCGGCAAAAGCAGCCCATGCTGATCATTTTATAAAAACTCTGCCTGATGGGTATATGACCATCTTGAATGAAGAAGCCTCAAATATTTCTCAAGGGCAAAAGCAACTACTTACAATTGCCCGAGCGATTTTGGCGGACCCGGCTATCTTGATTTTAGACGAAGCTACGAGCAGTGTTGACTCAAGAACCGAGGTCTATATCCAAAAGGCTATGACAGAACTGATGAAGGGAAGAACGAGTTTTGTTATTGCTCATCGGTTATCGACGATTCGCGATGCTGATGTAATTCTTGTTATGAATAATGGGAGAATTATTGAAATGGGTAATCATGGAGAACTTTTGGAACAGAAAGGCTTTTATGCAGATTTGTATAATAGCCAGTTCAGCGGAGCGGACTTGGATCATGAGGTGGTTTAAAATTTAAGAAAGAAATCAGTAAGAAAGTACTGCTGCAAAACGGCTTCCGGAAAATAATAGGCAGAAAAACAAGCCCAAGAGGACGCTTTTAACGTCTTTTGGGCTTGTTTCTTACCTTGGTTTTAAATACCTGAGCAAATTGCTATCACAGATTCGTTTTGGAACTACCCCCTGTTGGACACTCTTCTTTAGTCGTTATGTTCACTATGGAAGCGATAATGGTTATGAGGATGGCTATGATGGACATGGTCGTGGTCATGGTCGTGGTCATGGTCGTGGTCATGGTCGTGGTCATGGTCGTGGTCATGGTCGTGGTCATGGTCGTGGTCGTGGTCGTGGTCGTGGACATGGTCATGGTCGTGGTCGTGGACATGGTCGTGGTCGTGGTCGTGGACATGGTCGTGGTCGTGGCTATGGACATGTCCATGTCCATGGCTGTGTTGATGATCGTGCTCATCCTCGGAATCGTGGTAGTGTGGGCGTCCAAGGGCATGGGCAATCTTATGGTCTTTATCCGGAAGGGAATCGAACCAGCCGTTATTGGCATCTTCAACATTGTCTCTAAATTGAATGTAAGGTTTAATGTCAAGTAAAGGAGTTCCGTTAAAGGCGTCAATTCCCGAAATAATGATCTCGTTGCCCTGGATTTCTTTAATCTTGACAATACTTAAACCAATGGGATTAGGCCTTTTGGGGGATCTGCTGGCAAAGAGCCCAATTTCAAGTTCCGGTGCCCAAGGAGAATGGGTTAATAATTCCAGCGGAGAGTTTACTTGATCGAGATGATAAAGGATATAGACATAGTTGAAACTATCTAAGGATTTCAGAGCCCCAGAATACTCCGGATTTAAAGTGATCCAGAAATCACCCGGCGCGTCAGGGAGAGATTGATGGGGGGCATTAAAGGAGAAATAAGGAGTATGAATGGTTCCAATGGGTTGATAATTAATGTCCATAACGATCTCCTCTCATTTTAACTATTCGTTATTATTCCTAAGGTTATTGGTTTTTAGGATTTTAAAAAAGGCCAAAGAGGATCCTATCGATCGACCTCCGTGGCCTTTCTTTATATCTAATTTCTATGTTTAATATCTGAAGATGATTAGTTGTACGTACGTTCTATCTCAAATAAACATTGACAATGTACGAGTTTACTTAACTTAACACTTAATAATGCTATTCGACATGGGCGAAGATTTTCCTTCTTCTGGATCTTACTGAAACAAAAATTTATGAATGTCTACATGTTTTGACCTCTTATCGGGAATTTTATGAGAGGTAGAAAGATTTTAGCAGAGGTGATTTGATATGCCAATGATCAATTTTGACGGCCCGATTTTAACCATGGATCAGAAGAGGAGTTTAATACATGGTATGAGTCAAGCGGCTTCTCAAGCCTTGGGGATTCCAATGGCAGCCTTTACGGTGACTCTCGACGAACATGAATACAGCAACATGGGTGTAGGAGGAGAAGTCCTCACGGAGTCGGGTTATTGGGACAAATACAAAGAAATTAAAGACTAAATCAATGTAAAATGAAAGCGGCTGTTGGAGGCCGCTTCTTTCCTTGATAGGGTTAGTTTTATTCTTAATTCACTTATGATAAGATGATTTTTAATAACATTAGGCCATGAAATGTGTTCCAGAGAGACGAGGACGGGAAACTTAAACGTGAAAGAAGGTGTCCAATGCCTACTAAGAGAGACGTAGAACACACATTGGAAAACCGGGATTGGGAGAAACTTATTAGCCTGGCGAAAGAGAATAGGAATATCCTTCGGCAGCTTATGGCAAGAATCTATGTTAAAGACGGGCTCATATTTTGGCGGGCAGTTGAAGCCTTAGGAGTGGTAACTCATGCACTTGAGCAGGATGAGAAAAATGTTGCTGTGGAGATTCTGCGACGGTATTTTTGGATGCTCAATGATGAGTCAGGAGGAACAGCTTGGAACTCTTCCGAAGCCATTGGCAGTATTATTACTCATTGTCCGGTAACCTGCGGAAAGTTTAATTGGATGTTGTCGGGGTTATTGGAGGATGACAGTTTACGAGATGGTGTTTTGTGGGGCTTAGGGCAAATGGCTCAGAATGCTCCGCACTTGGTAGAACCTTTGGATGAACGGATAAAACCTTTTTTGCAGTCTGAAGAGCCTTCGACACGGGGATTAGCTGCCTTTATTTATATGTTAATGAAGCCTTTTCAAGAACTTATACCCCTTTACCGCGAATCAGGGCCGAAATGGAAAGTATCGGAAGAAATGGATTTGCAGCTAAAACATGACCAAAGTTTGTTAGAATTTTATCAAAACGGAGAGATCAGAACGTACCACATTTCTGATCTTTGGCGAGCCTCGGTGATTTCATTTTGGACGAAAAAAGTTTCAATTAGGGATCTTGAGACTGAATTGACCATCGCCTCTTCAGCGGAAGGAGTCTGCTGGCTGAGTCTCGGTTCGTCTGAGACCGAAGAAAAAGAGCTTCAAAATTGGATTTCGCGCTGGTTTCCGGGATCGTTTCTGATTCGGAGGCGTGAGCCAAACAGCAGGGCAATTCAAGAGTTGAAGGAGTATTTTGAGGGGACTCGCCGTCTATTCTCCATTCCTATTCATTCCAAAGGAACTCCTTTCCAACAGAAAGTGTGGGAGGAACTTCGGCGTATACCTTATGGTGAGACAAGAAGTTACGGTGAACTGGCTGTAAATGTGGGAAATCCGCAGGGGCAAAGAGCCGTCGGAATGGCCAATCATTGTAACCCAATCGGAATTATCGTTCCTTGTCATCGGGTCATCGGCAAAAATGGGTCTTTGACAGGATATGCTGGAGGCGTGGATATTAAGCAAAGACTTTTAGAATTGGAAGGTGCTTGGCGCTTCTAAAAATAGAACAGGAGGATTATTCTTTGGCAACATTGTTTACCGGGGCAGCACACATCGGGATAAAAGCCTTGGATATTGAGAAAGCCCTTCGATTTTATAGAGAAGTGCTCGGCTTCAGATTAATACAGCGGATTAGGCCTGGAGAGGCTGAATTGGTTTTCTTGGAATTAGGCAATACTGTTATTGAACTAGTTGAAGTAGTTGATAACCGTACGTTTGAAGATGGAGTTGTCAATCATTTAGCGCTACGGGTAGAAGACATTTTTCAAGCGATTAAACATTTACAAGAACATCATGTTGAGATGCCTTCTGTGGAACCAATGTCCTTGGACGAAGGACGGTATAATTTCTTTTTCCGTGGTCCGAGCGGAGAAAAACTTGAACTTTATCAAGATTGAAGAATGGGATTATAATGTCTGAAAAAAGATATGTAACATTAAATGAACATTTGCGTGAAAGATTTGGTGAAAAAGTCTTTAAAGTTTCCTTAGATGCCGGTTTCACCTGTCCTAATCGGGATGGAACTCTGGGACGAAACGGCTGTATTTATTGCAGTGAACGGGGGTCTGGTGACTTTGCCGGCCGGCAGGAGTTATCAATTCATGATCAGTTCTCTGAAGTAAAGGAACGAATGAAGAAAAAATGGCCGAAGGCTAAGTACTTGGCGTACTTCCAGGCATTTACGAATACCTATGCCCCTATTGAACGGCTGCGGGAGTTGTATGAAGGTTCCCTCAAGGAGGAAGGGGTTGTGGGGCTATCCATCTCAACAAGACCGGACTGCCTTTCTGATGAGGTTATTAATTACTTGGATGAATTAAATCAGCGAACGTATTTATGGGTCGAATTGGGATTGCAATCTATCCATGATCGTACATTGGAGTTCATTGGGCGAGGGCATGATTATGAGCAATTCCTCCGTGGTCTTGAACGATTGCATTCGAGAGGGATTCGAGTATGTGCCCACATTATTCTGGGCCTACCGGGTGAATCAAAAGAAGAAATGATGGAAACGGCCTTGGCGGCTGCTGACCTGCCTCTGCAAGGGCTGAAGATTCATTTGCTTCATGTTTTAAAGGGAACACCTTTAGCCGCTTTTTATGAGGCTCATCCTTTTGACTTGATGACGAAAGAAGATTACGTTTCACTGGTAGTTGATATTTTAGAAATTTTGCCTCCACAGATGATAATTCATCGTTTAACCGGAGATGGCCCTCCTGATGATTTAATTGGGCCGCTTTGGAGCCGCAAAAAATGGGAGGTGCTCAATGCTATTGATGCAAAGCTCATGGAGCGGGATACCTGGCAAGGAAAGAAGGCAAACGAAGGTAATCCTTGAATAATAGAGTACAGACACGATTGCAAAAAAAAGAGGCAACCCGTCAGGGTTACCTTACAGAAGAAAGAGAAGGAGAAAGAGAAAATTTCAAGGACAACTAAGGTTTTAAGGTTGTCTTCAGAAATTTTACAGGAGGAATTTTATACGGAGAAGTTTCTCTTGATTTGATGGTTTGTTTTAGAGATGGGTTATAGCTGGGAGCCAGGTCCAAGTAACGCTGCACATCTGAATTGGTTTTAAGGATTCTCTGCAAAATTTCTTCATTGTTAAGGCGTTCATTCATGGTACATACGCTCCTCTCGCAAAATTCTATTAAATTAAATAAAGGGGAAAATTAAAAGTTCCATTAACACTAAGATTATCTTTAAGGGGTATCGTAATGGATGAGTTTGCCTTCCCAAGTTTTCAGAACGGCATGGTTTTCTTTAAGAGATACTAAATATTGGGGCAGGATAGGGGTTTTGCCTCCGCCCTTAGGAGCATTTATGATATAGGTTGGCACTGCGAGGCCTGACGTATACCCTCTTAAGTGCCTCATAACTGCGAGTCCATCTTGAATTCTTGGTACAAAATGACGTGTTCCCTTGACATTTTTGGCATGAAAAATATAGTAAGGCCGGATTCGTATTTTAAGAAGTTCCTGATTAAGCTTCTTCATAATTTCCGGCTGATGATTAATCCCTTTGAGTAATACAGCCTGATTTCCCAAAACCACACCGGCAGCTATGAGTTTGTCTGCTGCTTTTTTAGCTTCCGCAGTGACTTCCTGGGGATGATTGAACTGAGTATTGATGTAGATCGGCGGATATTTTGCTAAGATTGAACATAAATCATCATTGATGCGCATGGGAAGGGTTACGGGGACTCGAGTACCGAGGCGTTTGATCTCAACATGGGGAATCGAATGAAGTTCACCGAGTAGCCAGTCCAGAGTTTGATTACTCAAAAGCAGGGCATCTCCTCCTGTGATTAAAACGTCCCTTATTTCAGGGTTGGCCCGAATATATCCCAAAGCAGCCTTCAGATCTGCGATTTTAGCGTGGGAATCGGTTTCTCCGATGTTGCGGCGGCGTTGGCAGTGGCGGCAATACATGGCACACATGTTTGTGACATTAATGATTAAACGATCGGGGTATCTCCGAGTAATGCACGGGGCGGGATTGGTAAGAGCTTCTCCCATAGGGTCTTCCTCTCCAAAATCATCACTGAGTTCTGCAAAAGTAGGCAGCCCCTGTAAGCGAATGGGGTCTTGAGCATCGGCAATATCCATTAGGCTAAGATAATAAGGGGATATGGCCCAACGGAAACTTCTTCCTATATGTTTGATTTCTGCACATTGTTCATCGGACAACTGAGGGAATAAGGCGCTTAAAATGTCTGTATTTTGGATACGATGTTTTATTTGCCAGTGCCAATTCTCCCAGTCTTGATCTGATGCCTTAAAATAATTTAAGATGTGATTACGACGTTGTTGAATCAGCACAGCACTTGAAAAACCTGTAGGGATCGAGTGGCATTTTTCAAGATAAGGGGCAATCTTCTGTTTAAGCTCAGTTGCTCGCCGTAGCGAAAATTGACGATTCGTATCCGGCGGATTGTTCAATTGTACGGCCATCAAGATTCCCTCCCTGCAGTATAGAAAGACGATATCGAAGTGTGCTTCGAACTAACAACCTAATACTATCACCAGAGTTGTTAGTTGTCAAGAGCATGATGCCTCCTGAAGTTGGCTATGTTATAATAGATTATATAGTTTAAGGGGTGGAAAGAAGTTGGAACAAGCTCGTTATCAAGAGATAGCCATGGACATTGCTCATGCTATCATGATGGGAGAGTATCACGAAGGAGAAAAAATCCATGGCCGCTCAACATTAGCGGGCCGTTATAACGTTTCTCCGGAAACAGTCCGCAGAGCAATTGCTATTCTGCAAAATGTGGGTGTTGTTATTGTTAACCAAGGGGTAGGAATCACCGTTACCTCGAAAGCAATGGCAGAGAAATTCGTAAGATCGTTTAATCAAAAAGGAGAAATCCAGATCTTTCTCGAAGATCTCAAGAAACTGATGGATCAGAGACGGGAAAATGATCTGAAAATAGAAAGCCATCTCAATAAGCTGCAAGGATACGTAGACCGCATTATGTCGCGCTGGTTAGACGTAGGTGAGATTGAAGTGGGCAAAAAATCTCCAGCTGTCGGGAAAACTTTACGTGAATTAAGGATTCGAGAACGTACAGGGACAACGATAATTGCTGTTGTGCGAGATGGGTTGGAACAGTTTTCCCCCGAAGCGAGCTTTGTCCTGCGCGCCGAGGATGTTTTACTGGCTGCAGGATCAGCAGAAGGACAAATGAGATTACAAGAGTTAATTATGTGATATGGGGTAGAGTCATGTATCCTGGTGTAGATATTATCGAAATTGAACGAGTGGCGAAGGCTTTGGAACGTCAACCCGGATTAACAGAAAGACTTTTTACGAGACAAGAACGAGAAAGTCTAATAGGCAAGGGGATACAAAGCTATGCGGCACGTTTCGCTGCTAAAGAGGCTGTCCTAAAAACATTAGGAACAGGTCTAAGAGGTCTCTCATGGCATGATGTCGAAATTATGACAGAACCAAGCGGCGAGCCTCTTGTCCTTCTTAGTTACAAAGCAATGACTTTGCTTAAGGAAAGAGGGGGTTCGCAAATTAGGGTGAGTTTGTCCCATAACCGAACCCAAGCTATAGCCTTTGCGATCTTGAGTTAGGGTAAAGGGACAAAGGAAAAGCGAGGTGAAAGAAGTGCGCGTGGTCAACACTGAACAAATGCGGCAGATTGAAGAACGGGCTATTCAACAATATGGCATACCAAGTATGCTCTTAATGGAGAACGCAGCTTGGGCTGTTGTGGAGGAAATCCGTCGTTGTCTTGTTCAGAATGAAGGAGATTTGTCTGGCTTAAAAGCGGTAATTTTAGTAGGTAAGGGGAATAACGGTGGAGATGGCTTGGCCGTTGCCCGTCATTTAGTGTTGCAAGGGATGGATGTGACGGTCTTATTATTTGCCGGGACAGAGCAGCTCAAAGGAGATGCTGCTCTTAATTTGCGCCTTTTCCAAGGTACGACAGGTAAACTCTTTGTTATCGAAGGAGAAAAGCAGCGGCTTGTGGCACGTTTTGCTTTGGCTCAAGCTGATGTTATTGTCGATGCTCTTTATGGCATAGGCCTGCGCGGAGCTTTACCGAGTTTGATCGAAGAATATGTTAATGAGGTGAACAATGTTTCGGCCTGTGTAGTGTCCGTCGATATTCCCAGTGGGGTTGAAGCCAATACGGGCAAGGTTTATCGGACAGCTATTCGCGCCCAAATAACAGTTACGTTTGGGCTGCCGAAGTGGGGCCTTTTTTTAGGAGAAGGCCCGAATTATTGCGGACGAGTTGCCGTTGATCCGATTTCTATTCCGGAAGCGTTTCTGGAGGATGAGAGTATTTCTACATATGTTTTAACCGATGATACAATAAGAGAGATGCTTCCCATTCGCCACTTTAAAGGACACAAAGGAACTCATGGTAAAGGTATACTTGTCGCAGGGTCCAAAGGAATGAGCGGTGCAGCTGTTCTGGCCGGGCGGGGTGCTTTGCGCAGCGGCATAGGCTTACTGCAAATCGTTACCCCTCAAGGAATTGCGGAAGATGTAGATGCCAGTATCACAGAGGCGACTGTTTGGCCTGCCCAGGGACAGGATAGTCTTAACGAAGAATCTTGGGAGGCAATAGCAAGGCAGGCAGAAAAGGCTCAGGCCTTGGCTATCGGCCCGGGACTTGCCCAAAATCCTGGATTTGTGCTTGTTCTTGAGGAAATATTAAGAACGATAAGCTGTCCAGTTGTCCTGGATGCCGATGCTTTAAATTTATTGGCAGGAGAACTTAGCCTGATTGAAGTCAGAAATGGACGCGGACCGCTGATACTTACCCCACATCCCGGCGAAATGGCAAGGCTATGTCAATGCACTGTTGCCGATGTCGAGAGCAACCGCTTGGATTTAGCGTTGACAAAAGCTGCTGAGTGGGAAGCCGTTGTGGTACTAAAGGGTTCAGTGACTATTGTTGCTTCACCGGATGGGCGCGCCTTTTTTAACCCAACCGGAAATCCCGGACTTGGGACAGGGGGTACCGGTGATGTTCTTACTGGAAGTATTCTGGCCTGGTTGGCCCAAGGTGTATCACCTCTGGAGGCCGCTTGCTTAGGTGTTTATTTACATGGGAAAGCTGCAGATGATCTGGCCGAAGAGTATGGTTGGTCTGGCTTTTTGGCCTCTGAAGTTGCAGACCAGTTGCCTAAAGTACGGCGCTCTCTAGAATTGAAGCTGGGCTAAAAAGGATAGAGGAGGAGATCAATTATGCGACAGGTTTGGGCTGAAGTGAATTTGCAGGCATTAAAAGAAAATTATTACAAACTTCAGACGTATACACAAAGTGAAATGATGCCCATAGTTAAAGCAGATGCATATGGGCATGGTGCAATTCCGGTGGCGAAGACCCTGATGAGTTGTGGGGCCAAGCGTTTTGGTGTGGCAATTTTGGAAGAGGCCTTAGAATTAAAAGCGGCATTTCCTGAGCTCGATGTTATGGTCATTGGGGCACCGGAAAGTGATCAGTGGGAGGCCTTTGTTAAAGAGGATGTAATACCGGCAATTTTTCATTTGTCCCAGGCACGTGCTCTTTCCGAAGCGGCTGTAAAATTTAATCGCAGGGCAAGATTACATTTAAAAATCGATACGGGAATGGGCCGAATCGGATTTCGAGATACCGATGTTTCTGAAATCATGAAGGTTGCTGCCTTACCCAATTTATTTATTGAAGGTATTTTCACTCACTTCGCAACGTCCGATCAAAAAGATCTGACCTTCGCGAGACAGCAGCTCAAACGATTCCAGCTTCTCTATGATAAGCTTGAAAAGGCGGGATTGAAAATTCCCATTAGACATACTGCTAACAGTGCAGCCATTCTGCAATTTCCGGAGGCTCATTTTGAACTTGTTCGCCCTGGTATAAGTTTATACGGGCTGGTTCCGTCTTCCCAAGTGGGAGGTAATGTCGGCTTAGAACCGGTAATGTCTTGGAAGGCCAAAGTAACTCATGTGAAAAAAATCAAAACCGGGGAAACTGTAAGCTATGGACGCACTTTTCAGGCGGCCTATCCAACAACAGTCGCAACCATTCCCTTGGGATATGCGGATGGACTGAGAAGGGCACTTTCGAATTATGGGGAAATGCTGATTCAAGGGCGCCGCTCAACAATTATCGGCAGGGTTTGCATGGACCAAACCATGCTTGAAGTTACCAAGATTCAGGGCGTAAAAGTTGGTGATGTGGTTACGATTTTGGGGAAAGACGGTTATGAACAAATAACGGCCACGGAGATGGCAGAATGGCTGGGAACAATAAGTTATGAAGTCGTTTGTGGGATTTCCAAGCGAGTCCCGAGAATTTATCTCGATCTCACAGGGAATGATTAGTTAGAGCTTTCACGTAATGATGATGAGGAGAAATTATATGACTAGCAGTAATAAACATAGTACTCATAATAGCTTATTACATTGGAGTAGTTTCAGGTTGAAATTAGTCTATGAAGGATTGGGTATTGGAATCATTACCGGGTTTATCATAGTGCTATACCGATTCCTTCTTGAACGGGCAGGAGTTTTATTAACTCAAATTTATAATGCGATCATTGCCAAACCAGTGCTCCTTCCTGTTTGGGTGGGAGTTCTGATTTTGATTGGCTATATTGTTGGTTTGTTAGTCAAGAATGAACCTATGATAAGCGGGAGTGGTATCCCTCAAGTTGAAGGGGTTTTGTTAAGAAAGCTCTCCATGACCTGGTGGAAAGTTATCATTGGGAAATTCATAGGCGGAGTTTTAGCGATCGGAGCCGGACTTTCTATGGGTCGAGAAGGTCCATCCGTTCAATTAGGGGCGGCTGTCGGACAAGGTTTCAGCAAAGTACTGAAGCGAATTAAAATAGAAGAGAAATATCTAATCACCAGCGGAGCCAGCGCAGGACTTGCAGCGGCCTTCAGTGCGCCTTTGGCAGGTGTTATGTTTGCCTTGGAAGAGGTTCACAAAAACTTCTCCCCCTTAATATTGCTGCCGGCTTTATCTGCGGCCTTATCTGCAGATTTTGTCACGAGCGAATTTTTTGGTTTAAAACCGGTTCTGAATTTTACCAACTTGCACGATTTTCCTTTGCATTATTATTTTTTTATAATAATTTTGGGAATTATTATTGGTGTTTTAGGTGTTGCCTTCAATGTAACTCTGCTCAAGACCCAGGATCTCTATGCCGGGCAACGCTGGCTGCCTAAGACATTTTGGGTCATTATCCCTTTGCTGGTATCCATAGTTTTAGGCTTTTTCCTGCCGCAGGTTTTGGGCGGAGGCCACGAGTTGATTACCGCCCTTGTTGCGCAGGGTAATTTTACGCTGAAACTTTTAGTCGTTCTGATAGTCGCCAAGTTTTTCTTCACAATGATTTGTTATGGATCGGGGGCACCGGGCGGGATTTTTCTTCCGCTTCTTGCGATTGGGGCAATTATAGGAAATATCTATGGGCTGGCTGTTGTCGACCTCTTTCATCTTAATAGCACGTATGTCAATAATTTTATCATTCTTGCTATGGCGGGGTATTTTACTGCTATCGTTAGAGCCCCTATCACAGGGACAATTTTGATTACTGAGATGACGGGATCGTTTACTCATTTGCTTTCCCTATCTGTGGTATGCATAACAGCTTATATCGTAGCAGACTTTTTGGGTTCTAAACCCATTTATGAATCCTTACTTGAAAAGTTCCTGCACAAAGAAGGGCATCACAAAATAATCGGCAATGAAAAAACCAAATCAATCTTAGAATTTGCCGTCTGTATGGGATCTATGTTGGATGGCAAACAAATTAAAGAGATTAAATGGCCGGCTCATTGTTTGCTTGTAGCCGTTAAACGGGGAGAAGAGGAGATTATACCCAAAGGGGACACCGTGATTTACCCAGGTGATTATTTAGTTATTCTGACAAATGATGACAAAGTCTCTAAAATTAATGATGCTTTAAATCCGCTGGTCGGAAGTTGTGAATTGTAATTTAATTAGTGAATGAAAGTTTAAGAAAGTGCAGAAGGCTTACCTCGAAAGTGAGCCTTTTGCCTTTTTCGGAGCAACCTCCTAAACGAAGGTATGCTCTGGGACAAATAGGTATAAAAGGAATTATAATGGCATAATTCCACATAGAAAAACAAAGTTTCAATAAAAATACATAATACATAAAAAATTATGGGTTATTCTAATGACTTGAATATGCTAAAATATAAATTACACTCAGGAAAGGATTGTTATATAGTACTAACAACTTTTCTTAAAACTGTAATGATGCTATTGAACATTTTATGTTAAAATTATTAATTAAATTGAAGTCCATAAAGGGTGGGTATTATGCAAAACTATCGTTTACCAAATAAGCAGGGACTTTATGATCCCGCGTTAGAACATGATGCATGCGGTATGGGATTCGTTGTTAATATCAAAGGGGAGAGGTCTCATACCATCGTTGAAGAGGCTTTAACAGTTCTGGAAAACTTAAGCCACAGAGGGGCAAGCGGTGCCGATGAAAATACCGGCGACGGCGCAGGGATCTTAATCCAGATTCCTCATGATTTCTTCAAAAGAGAATGTGAGGTTCTGGGCTTTGATTTGCCGGCAAAAGGCAGCTACGGCGTAGGTATGATTTTTGCTCATAAATACGAAGACTTTCGAAAAACTCAGATGGAAACCTTTGAAAAGATTGTTTTAGAAGAAGGTCAAAGAATTTTAGGCTGGAGAGAAGTTCCCATCGATATGACGACTATCGGTGAAGGAGCAAAGGCTGTTATGCCTAGATTTATTCAGGTTTTCATAGCTAAGGATTCAGCAATCACGGATCAAATGGATTTTGAACGGAAACTTTACGTTATTAGAAAACGGGCAGAAAAAGTTATCGTTCCGATGTGTGAGGATAAGGGTGGAACGTTTTATATCTCCAGCCTTTCCTCGAAGACCATCGTCTATAAAGGCATGCTTACGGCAGAACAACTTAGAAATTTTTATCTTGATCTTTCGGATCTGGATTTTGCCTCGGCCTTGGCTATGGTCCATTCGCGGTTTAGCACCAATACGTTTCCAAGCTGGGAGAGGGCCCATCCCAATCGGTATCTCGTTCACAACGGAGAAATTAATACCATTCGGGGCAATGTTAACTGGATGAAGGCGAGACAGAAATGTATTGATTCTCCTCTGTTTGACGATCTTTCTAAAGTATTCCCTATTATTGATGAATCTGGCAGTGACTCGGCGATGTTTGACAATAGTCTTGAATTTCTCCATCTCACTGGAAGATCACTGCCTCATTCGGTGATGATGATGATTCCCGAACCGTGGGAGAAGAACGATTTAATGTCTGAGACGAAAAAGGATTTTTACAGGTTTAATGACTTCCTTATGGAACCCTGGGATGGTCCGGCTGCGATGGCGTTTACGGATGGTGTTGTTGTTGGCGGTGTTCTGGATAGAAACGGTCTTCGGCCTTCACGTTATTACGTAACAAATGATGATAAGGTAGTCCTGGCTTCTGAAGTGGGAGTCATAGACATTAAACCTGAAAATGTTAAATATAAAGGCCGCCTGGAACCGGGAAAGATGCTGCTTATTGATACAGAAGCGAAAAGAATTATCTCGGATGAAGAAATTAAAAGCAGTGTGGCGTCTTTACATTCATATAAAGAATGGAATGAACGTCATATCGTTCGGCTCAGCGATTTGCCTGTTGTAAAGACAGAGGAAGAAAAGGTATCGGAGAACCTGATTAAACTCCAGAAAGCTTTCGGCTATACCTTTGAGGATCTTACCAAAACTATGGAGCCTATGGCGATACAAGGCGTTGATCCCGTGGGGGCAATGGGCATGGATTCTCCTCTGGCGGTGTTATCTGAGAAACCGCAAATGTTATATTTTTATTTCAAACAACTGTTTGCTCAGGTTACTAATCCTCCAATTGACGGTATCCGAGAAGAGATTATTACTTCCGGCAGTATTCTTCTTGGGGATACAGGAAACCTATTGGATCCGGACCAAAGAAACTCTGCCAGCCTGGCCTTGGAACACCCCATCTTAACCAATGAACAGTTAAATACAATTAAGGCTCTTAATAATGACAAGTTAAAAGCAGTAACCATTTCAATATTATATAATGTTTCCGAGGGCTCAAAAGCTATGGAAAAGGCTTTGGATAAAGTCTTCCGGAAAGCCGATCAAGCGATCAGTGAAGGAGCTAATATTATTATTCTCTCTGACCGAGGGGTTAGTAAAGAATTTGCTGCTATTCCTGCTCTTTTAGCGTCCTCCGGACTTCACCATCATATGATTCGCAAAGAAATAAGGACTAATATCGGTATTGTCCTTGAATCAGGTGAACCCAGGGAAGTTCATCATTTCTGTACTCTTATTGGCTATGGTGTTACGGCCATTAACCCCTATCTCGCCTACGAGACTCTTAAGGATCTTGCTGAGAGAGGTTTATTGGATGGACTGAGTTATGAAGAAGCTAAAAAGAACTATATCAAGGCTTCTGTCAAGGGTATTCTCAAAGTCCTTACCAAGATGGGCATTTCTACGATGCGAAGTTATCACGGCGCTCAGATTTTTGAGGCAGTGGGTCTGAGAAAGGATCTTATCGAAAAGTATTTCACATCCACTCCTTCAAGAGTTGAAGGAATTGGTTTGGAAGAAATTGCTTTAGAAAATCAGATGCGGCATGAAAGTGCTTATCTTGAAAACTCCCCTTACACGGACACTCTCGAAGTTGGCGGGTACTTCCAGTGCAAGGATGATGGAGAAATCCATCTTTACAACCCGGAAACAATCTATACGCTTCAGAAAGCATGCCGGGAAGGGAACTACTCTCTCTATAAGGATTTCTCGAAAAAGATTACTGAAGAGGGAATTTATACCTTAAGAAATCTCCTTGACTTTAAAGTAAATTCTGGAGATACAATTCCTGTTGAAGAAGTAGAATCTATTGATTCCATTGTCAAAAGGTTTAAGACCGGGGCGATGTCCTACGGTTCTATCAGCAAAGAAGCACACGAATGTTTAGCCATTGCCATGAATAGGCTGGGCGGGAAAAGCAACACCGGTGAGGGCGGAGAGGATCTCGAACGGTTTACGATGATGCCTAATGGCGACTCCAAGAACAGTGCTATCAAACAGGTTGCCTCAGGACGTTTCGGTGTGACCAGCAACTATCTTGCTAATGCTAAAGAAATTCAGATAAAAATGGCTCAGGGAGCTAAACCCGGTGAAGGCGGCCAGCTTCCGGGACGAAAGGTTTATCCGGAGATAGCCAAAGTCAGACATTCTACGCCGGGTGTTGATCTTATTTCACCGCCGCCCCATCATGATATTTATTCTATCGAAGATTTGGCTGAGCTGATCCATGATTTGAAGAATGCCAACAAAGAGGCACGAATTAGTGTCAAGCTTGTTTCGGAAGTTGGCGTTGGAACTATTGCTGCCGGGGTGGCAAAAGGAAAAGCAGACGTCATTCTGATCAGCGGTTATGATGGAGGGACGGGAGCTTCACCAAGAACCAGCATCAAAAATGCAGGTCTTCCCTGGGAACTGGGATTGGCTGAGACTCATCAAACCTTAGTACTCAATAAGCTGAGAGACAGGGTAGTTGTTGAAACTGACGGCAAGCTGCTTACAGGCAGGGATGTTGTGATCGCTGCGATGCTTGGGGCCGAAGAATATGGATTTTCGACGACACCTCTTATCGCTATCGGATGTGTCATGATGAGGGTGTGCAATCTTAACACCTGTCCCGTCGGAATCGCTACTCAGGATAAAACATTAAGGAAGAACTTTAATGGTAAGCCTGAATACGTTGAGAACTTTATGCGGTTTGTTGCTCAAGAAATGCGTGAAATTATGGCGAAATTAGGATTTAGGACTGTCGACGAAATGGTCGGACGCACGGACAGACTAAAGACCAAAGAGATTATAAAAAATTGGAAAGCCGCTAATCTTGATTTGTCTCAAATTCTTTATCAACCCTATGCCGGGGCTGATGTCGGCCGGTTTAATACTCAAAAGCAGAATCATATGCTGGAGAAATCGCTGGATATTAAAAAGCTCCTCAGAATGTGCAAACCTGCGTTGGAAAACCAGAAACCGATTCGGGCGAAATTGAAAATCAATAATGTAGACCGGGTTGTCGGAACCATTGTTGGAAGTGAAATCTCCAAGAGATATGGTGAAAACGGGCTGCCGGAAGACACAATCAAATTAACCTTTGTGGGTTCGGCCGGTCAAAGCTTTGGAGCATTTATTCCTAAGGGTATGTCCTTAGAGTTGGAGGGAGATGCCAACGACTATTTAGGCAAAGGACTTTCCGGCGGTAAAATTATCGTCTATCCCCCCAAAGCGTCAAACTTCCAGCCTGAAGAAAACATCTTGATCGGCAATGTGGCCTTATATGGAGCTACTTCGGGAGAAGCCTATATCAATGGGATTGCCGGGGAAAGGTTCTGTGTAAGAAACAGCGGGGTTAAAGCAGTTGTTGAGGGAGTAGGCGATCATGGCTGTGAATATATGACAGGCGGTAAAGTCGTTATCCTGGGTAAAACAGGAAGGAACCTTGCGGCAGGGATGTCCGGCGGGGTAGCATATATTCTGGACTTTGACGAAATATACTGTAATAAATCGATGGTGTTACTGGAAACGATCGAATCTGAGGAAGAAATGCATGAAATCAAGAGCATGATTGAAAAACATGTTGAGTACACCGGCAGCCCCTTAGGCAAGAACATTCTTCTGGATTGGACAGGTTATGCTCAGAGATTCACCAAAGTAATACCTAAAGATTACAAACGTATGCTTCAAAACATTGATAAGGCTCACAAGGCGGGCTTAAGCGGTGAAGAAGCCTTGATGGCAGCGTTCGAAGAACATTTTAAAAATTAAAGGACTATATGATTAAGGTGGGACTTACAATGGGAAAAGCGACTGGGTTTTTAGAGTATGAAAGAATAAATCCAAAAAAACGTTCTCCTGAAGATAGAATTAAAGACTGGGAGGAAATGCGGCTTCATCAGGACTCTGAGGTTATTAAAACTCAGGGAGCGAGATGTATGAATTGCGGAGTCCCTTTCTGTCAGGGTGGAGTTCTGCTCAACGGAATGGCTTCAGGGTGCCCTTTGCATAATCTTATTCCTGAGTGGAATGAGCTGGTTTATAAAGGTCAATGGGAAGAGGCATATAAAAGACTGACGCGCACCAGCCCTTTCCCGGAATTCACCTCAAGAGTCTGCCCGGCACCTTGCGAAGGCGCTTGCACAGAAGGCTATATTCTGGAACCTGTGACCGTTAATAGTATTGAGTATGAAATTATTGAAAGGGCTTTCGCAGAAGGATGGGTTCGTCCCAAAAACGCTAAAAAGACAGGAAAGAAGATTGCCATTGTCGGCTCAGGCCCGTCAGGGATGTCGGCAGCCTATTATTTAAATGCTGTTGGACATGATGTAACCGTCTATGAAAGGAACGACAGGGCCGGCGGACTGATGATGTATGGCATTCCCAATATGAAGCTTGATAAACGAGTCGTGGAACGGCGTCTTGAGTTGATGAAGGCTTCGGGAATTCAATTTATTTTGAATACTGAGGTGGGCAAGGATATCCCTGCTCAGGAACTAGTGAACCAATATGATGCGGTTATACTCTGTGCCGGAGCTACCAAAGCACGGGGACTCAATGTTGAGGGCAATGATTTAAAGGGAGTTTACTATGCGGTAGATTTCCTGAAAGCAAATACCAAGAGTCTTCTTGATTCCAAGCTCCAAGACGGCAGTTATATAAACGCTAAAGACAAAGATGTTATTATCATTGGCGGAGGGGATACAGGGACCGACTGTGTGGCCACCTCCCTGCGACACGGCTGCAAGAGTGTTCAGCAATTTGAAATTATGCCTGAACCTCCTGAAAAACGTAGAGAAGCATCAAATCCATGGCCGGAATGGCCGCTTAAGCTTAAAGTTGATTACGGTCAGGAAGAGGCCATAAATCTCTATGGAAAGGACCCTAGAAATTATCTCATTTCGACTAAAAAAATCGTTGGGAATGAGAATGGAGAAGTCAAAGAGGTTCATACTGTAGAGATCACCTGGGTTAAGAATGATTCTGGAAGAATGGTGCCTCAGGAAGTGCCAGGCAGTGAGAAAGTGTGGAAAGCTGACATCGTACTTCTGGCTATGGGCTTTTTGGGTCCGGAAGATACCATTCCCGCCGAACTTAAACTGGAGAGAGATTCCAGGAGTAATATAAAAGCGGATTACGAAGTTTTTGAGACGAATGTAGAGAAGGTCTTTACCGCAGGTGATATGAGAAGAGGTCAGAGTCTCATTGTTTGGGCAATCCAGGAAGGTAAGCTTGCTGCTCGAGAAGTTGATAAATATCTCATGGGCAAAAGTGTTATCTAGGCGATTTCATTTTCCAACAAGCATCCGTGTGGCCGCGGACTATTAATTATTCAATAATATTTTCCCCCAGACTGAAAATTAGTTTGGGGGATTTTTGTCCGGTTTTTAAGCCCCCCACTTCTATAAGTGGGGGTGGGTCCTTCGTTAACTTCAGGTGGGGTAGAGTCCCCATCTGAAGCCCCGATGTTCAGCTTTAGCTGAACGAGTTCACTGTAGATTTATAGATTCATAAATCCTCACCTTGAATAATAGAAATAGAAGATTTGGGATTACAAGGTGCTTATCTTACTGATGAGTCTTTGAGGGGAAAGAGGAGGTAACGGCGAATGAATTATGTTATTGTGGGAAATTCGGCGGCGGCTATCGGAACTGTTGAAGGGATTCGCAGCGCCGATACAAATGGTAGGATTACATTAATTTCGGACGAGTCTTACCATACATATTCACGGCCTCTGATTTCCCTTTATCTTTCCGAAAAGCTGCCTGTTTCTAAAACGTATTATCGCCCCAAGGATTATTATCAGCGGTTGGATCTTGCCCCCAGGCTTGGTGAACGAGTTAGCACGTTAAAACTTGAAGATAAACTTGTAGTTCTGGAATCGAGAGAAACTATTCCTTATGATCGCTTGATGCTGGCTACTGGCGGAAAACCCATCATGCCTAAAATACCTGGCTGTGATTTAAAAGGCGTGCATACTTTTATTAAATGGGATGACGTCCTGGGCTTGGAAAAAGCATTGGCACCGGGAAAACGAATTGCAGTTATCGGTGCAGGACTGACAGGCTTGAAGGCTGCAGAGGCTTTAATCAAGTGTGGGGTTGATGTTACAGTGGTCGAACTTGCCGGTCAGGTTTTAAACACCGTTCTAGATGAGCCCGCTGCCTATCTCGTTCAAAAAAAGTTAGAAGACCATGGAATAAAGTTCTTTCTTCATACCATAATTACGGGAATTATAGGAAGGAAAGGGAAGGTGCTGGGAGTATCTTTTCAAGATGGAACAACTCTTAAATGCGGGCAAGTTGTCTTTGCCCTTGGGGTAAGTCCAAATATTGATTTAGTTAAAGATACACAGATTCAAGTTAACCGTGGAATACTTGTGGATGAGCATATGGCAACGAGTGTGGCAGATGTTTATGCTGCCGGTAATGTTGCCGAAGGATATGATACTATTTATCGGCAGCGGAGGGTATTCCCTATATTAGCCAATGCTTATAAGCAAGGCTTTAATGCCGGTTTGAATATGAGCGGCAGCGTTAGATCCTATTGCGGCAGTTTTACGATGAATTCCATTGGCTTTTTTGATTTGCCTATGATCACTGCCGGCATTTTGAAACCTGGAGGAGAAGAGTTTGTTGAATTAATAGAGTCTACATCTCCCGAGAATTATCGTAAAGCCATTTTAAGGGAGGGAAGAATTGTTGGGTATACAGCCTTAAATAAGGTAAACGGTGCCGGGAGCATTTTAGAACTCATGGAAAAGGAAATAGATGTTAGTAATTTTCAGGAACAATTGTTTAATGAAAATTTTGACCTGGTTAATTTTCTTAAAGAAGATCAAAGAGAAACGTTATAAATAAAGAGTCACATTTGTTTTGAGTAAATAAGGTTTTTACCGGTATAAAACTCTTAGCTGACACATAAGTTCTGGCAAGGGGGGAGTGTCATGGCCTCTTTGGATCTGACAACTTGGATGAGTTATGCTTTTTTCATGCTTTGCCTGATACTTGGCTGGAGTGCTGCTGGAGTCCTGGATTATGACGGAATCTTACGCCGTTCGACGTCCCGATTCAGGAGAATTCTCTTAAGATTTGGCGTGACTTTGGTGCTTGCTGAAGGATTTCGCTTGTTTCTCAGTTTCGTTTTGGGCCCATTGTTAGATATGTTAGTGAATCAGAGTATTAATGGTTTTAAAGCGTTTTAAGCTGCTAATATATATATAAAAGAAATACAAAATATACAATAATATATTGATACATAACACATAAACATAAAACACATAGAACTATAAATACATAAAGCCTAAAAGCAGGCTGCATAGTAATCGTAGTTATATTATAGTTATATTGTTTGTTGAGAAACGAGGGAATTGCAACAAACTCATTTTTGTTTGTTGCGATTCCCTTTTTACACTATCGGACCTCTATCGTTAAGCGGCATCACTGATCTATGGAAAATGCATTTTCCTGAGCAGAAAGTATGACTTTAGGTTGTATACGTTCTATATTACGAAGCCCTGATGTTTAGCTTTAACTGAACAAGTTCACTGAAAATGTTTGCCGGGATATCATTTTGGTTGATAATACAAATAAGCGTGCTAAAATGAATAGGACAACAATTAAAGGAGTAACTATGAAACGGACATGGCGTTTTTGGGTTGCCTTGTGGGTAGGTAAACTCATCACAATAGGTTTGCAAGTCAGCGGAAAAAAAGGAACAACATTACCAGGAAAAATTGCCCAGAAGATTGCCCCGGAGATTATGAAACATTTATCCGCCTCCTATACGGAAGGAATCGTGATCATCACCGGTACTAATGGTAAAACAACTACGGCTAATCTATTAGCGAGTATTTTGCGCGAGGCGGGGAAATCCTTTGCCTTTAATCAAGCCGGAGCAAATCTTGTTACAGGTATTACCGGCGCTTTGCTGCAGAACACTCAATGGAATGGTTCCTCAAGCACCAAGCTCGCTTTGTTAGAGGTTGATGAGGCCACTGTGCCTAAGTTCTGTGAACAAGTAACTCCCAGTTTGGCAATTGTGACAAATTTCTTTCGTGATCAGCTTGATCGATATGGTGAATTGGATACTACTGTGCATTTGGTAAAGGAATCATTATCTCCAGAAACCCTGCTCATTCTTAATGCCGATGATCCACTAGTGGCTCAATTTGGATCGGGTTCTGCGCGAACCTGCTTTTATGGTGTTGAATCAACACCTGATAGTTGTCTTGAGAGTCATGAAACCAGGGAAGCTAAGTTTTGTCCCGCGTGTGGTATTGAACTTAAGTATTCCCTCTTTCATTATGGGCAGTTGGGAATCTATCACTGCCAGGGGTGCGGATTTCATCGCCCTGAGCCTAATGTTTTAGCGCAAAATGTATTTGCCGAGGACGATCTGCTAAACTTTCAGGTGGATGCTGCTGCCTTTTCTACCTCTTTGCAAGGTTATTATAATCTCTATAATGCATTAGCCGCGTTAACTGCAGCGCGCCAGCTTGGAATAGAGGATGGTCTGATTGCTAAAGGATTACGAGAGTTTATTCCTCAAGCCGGGCGTATGGAACGCTTCGGCCTCACGGGAGGAGAGGTTACCTTAACTCTTGTTAAAAATCCAACAGGGTTTAACCAAGTTATTCAAACGATTCTTAGTGCGGACAAACCATTAAGGATTATGATAGGAATTAATGATTTAGCAGCTGATGGCCGGGATATCTCTTGGCTTTGGGATGTTGACTTTGAACGATTAGGAACGCGGGAGGAACGGATACAACATATAATTTGCAGTGGACTTCGCGCAGAAGATATGGCCCTGCGGCTTAAATATGCGGGAATTCCTGAAGAGAAACTTGTAATTGAACATTCCTTACCTGCGGCTGTCAATTTGCTGCAGCAAGGCCGTCAGGGAGATGAGACAGTTTTCATATTGCCTACATACACCTTGCTTTTTACTTTGCGTGAATTATTGGCCGAACAACAGCAGAAAGCGGGCTTGACAGTTATTGAGGACAGAACCCGGAAGGAGGGGGCCAGAACATGAAGCTAACGATTTGTCATCTTTATCCGGATTTGCTCGATCTTTATGGAGACCGAGGTAATATTTTAGCCTTAGCTGCACGCTGTCGTTGGCGAGGGATTGAACCCGAAATCCAAAAAGTTTCCTTAAGAGAAAGCCTTGATTTTACGGGGATGGATATTCTTTTTCTCGGAGGCGGCTCAGACCGGGAACAAAGTATACTGGTGCAGGATTTAATGCGCAGAGAAAATGATCTGCGCCAAGCAATTGAAAATGGCCTGGTAGTTTTAGGTATTTGTGGCGGATATCAAATGCTGGGGAACTATTATCAAATGGCCAGTGGAGAGAAAATTCCCGGATTAGGAATACTTGATCTTTGGACAATTGCCGGTACTAAACGTTTAATTGGAAATGTTGTTGCTGAATTACACCCAACCACTTTAAAAATTGACTCAGAGGACAATTTTGTCCGGAATAATTCTGAGCTTAAATTAAGGACATTAGTCGGTTTTGAAAACCACTCAGGTAAAACGTATCTCGGCAAAGGGGTTAGCCCATTGGGAAAAGTTTCGGTAGGACACGGCAACAATGATCAGGATGGGACGGAAGGGGTTCGATACCGTAATGTTTTCGGTACCTATTTGCACGGTCCTCTCTTGCCGAAGAATCCACATCTTACGGATCTTTTACTGCAGCTTGCCCTGATCAGACGAGGTTTCGACAGTTGCTTGACAGAACTTGATGATTATTTGGAAACCCTTGCCCATAAAACGGTGGTTAATAAGCTTTTGAAGCAAGCATAGATTTCGGCTGTTCATCGATTTTGAACAAAAATGAGTATATCAAGCATGCTATACTGGTATACTATCTATAGATTCAATGATTTATTAGCAAAAATTGCTTAATGTCATGGTTTACCATAATTTACATGCCAAAATGGTTCTATTTTCGCGGTGATTTGGCTTAATTACTCTTCAAGTTCGTTGACACTTTTTTGTATTATTGTCTATAATAGAGTATAGCTTTGGCTAAAAGACTTGGGGGTGCTAATGTGGCAGAGAGTAAGCGGATTATGATCAGTTTGCCGGAGAGTTTGCTTGCAGAAGTGGACGGGATCGTCACGGTGGAGAAACGTAATCGCAGTGAATTTATCCGAGAAGCACTCAACAGCATTCTTCATGAACGTCGAAAAAAAGGAATTCAGGAACAAATGCGCAAAGGTTATATCGAAATGGCGCAGTTGAATCTGTCAATAGCAAGAGAACTGTTCTCAACGGAACAAGAAGTGTTAGAGTACTATGAAGAATCGATGGTGGAGTGTCGGAGATGATCATAAAGCGCGGGGAAATTTATTACGCAGAACTTAACCCCGTTGTCGGCTCTGAACAGGGAGGAACTCGTCCGGTCCTCGTGATTCAAAACGACATAGGGAATCAATTCAGCCCGACCACAATAATTGCAGCGATCACATCACAAATAGCAAAGGCAAAGTTACCTACACATGTTGAAGTAAGAGCTCGGCGCAGTGGTCTAGAGCGAGACTCCGTCATTCTTACCGAACAAATCCGAACCATCGATAAAAGTCGCCTGAAGGAGAAAGTGACAGTTCTCGATGAAGAAGTGATGCTTAGGGTGGATCAAGCCATTGAGATTAGTCTAGGGTTGGCTGATATATAGAAAATTGTTTTTGAACACGAGGCAGCGTAGCGGCGATGAACCGACGCTGTTTTTGTATTCTTAGAGGGGAGATTAAGAATAATGGGAAGACAACGACCTGTGATAGGAATTACTGCTGCACATTATTCTGAAGAATTAAAGACGTTTCCGCGGGCCTTTTATGTTGAAAGCATTCGAAACGCTGGAGGAACTCCGATTATTCTGCCGCCGGTTCAGAATGGTGAAGAAAGCCGAGAGGTTTTAGATTTTATTGATGGTTTGTTATTAACAGGTGGAGGGGACATTTCTCCTGCTTATTTAAAAGAAAATCCTCAGCGAGGAGTTGGAGCTTGCTTTCCTGAAAGGGATTTTAGCGAGCTGCTGCTGACGGAAGTGGCTTTGCAGCTGGATTTGCCTCTTTTAGGAATTTGCCGAGGGATTCAGGTTTTAGCAGTTGCGGCCGGGGGGAGAATCTATCAGGATATTCCAAGTCAGTATCCGGAAGCAATCCAACATAAACAAACTGCGCCCCGTCAATACACATGGCATAGTATTGAAGTAAAGCAAACGTCTTTGCTTTTTACGCTGTTGAAAGATACGGGCATCGATGTCAATAGTCTCCATCACCAAGCCGTCCGTGAGATTCCTCCAGGCTTTCAGGTCAATGCCCAGGCGGTAGATGGTATCATTGAGGGAATTGAAAAGACAGATGCCAAATTTTGCCTGGGGGTTCAGTGGCATCCAGAAAGTATGCCCGGAGCTGAGAAACATAGTCGTGCTCTATTCTGCGGATTTATTGAAGCATGTATTGCCGAATAGGGATTTATTTAAAAGAGATAAGCTTATGACGTATTTTTCAAAAATGAGAGAGGGAAGCACTGCTTCCCTCTCTCATTTTTGAAAAATACCTGGCAAACAAGCTATTAGCTTGCCGTCCATAGCAGGCATTTTTCCCATTTTCGGATGCGTTTTAGAACGCAAACTCAATGTCAGCTCTTGCATAGTTTAAAGCAGATTTGTTACATTGTCAAACGAATTTTTATTCATAAGAAATTCACAAGTTTTTCACGAGAATATCGTATTATACGTTTAAACTTAAGTCATAGAAAATGCAGAATATCCCTAAGTCTTAAAAGCAAAGAGTCTAACAAATTCTGAGGAGGTCTGAAAACCAGGGAAAATATTTTAAAAAGGCTTAGTTGTTAAAGAAGGAAAATTGGGCAAGATAAAATCGAGACTAAATGTTCATAGGTTCCAGTTTAAACATGGCTTAGGCCTAAAATATAAAGTAAAGGGGGATTAACGATGTTTGGCTTAATAATTTTATTGATTATTGCTTATTTTATCTATAAAGAATCACATTCCGGAGAGTTGTTTGGGGGGCATCATCCTGCCCATACCCGTAATCCTTTGGATATCTTGGATGAACGCTACGCACGCGGCGAGATTAATCGAGAGGAGTATTTTGAACGTAAAGCAGGGCTAAGCGGGCGCAAACAAACTGTTTCTCTTGAAAAGACCAATCAGGAATAAGATTTCGAGTTCGTATGGTAAATAATCACATTTTTAATGTGCTAAATTTGAAGGAGGAATTTACATGATGAGTGGTTGGGGACGCATGATGGGCGGTTGGGGTAATGGTGGTTATGGTTACGGAGGCTATGGCGGTTATGGCGGCTACGGGATGGGGATGATGGGCTTTTTTATGCCTTTGATATTTGGAATCGTTATTATTTTACTGGCTGTCTATCTCTTCCGGCGCAGTAGGTCAAGAGTCCAGTCACAAGGATTTAGCACCCATAATAGCGCTCTGGATATACTGCGTGAACGTTATGCACGAGGAGAGATTGATTCCACCGAATTCCAAAGCAGAAAACAAGATCTGGAAAGCCGTTAGGTTCGGGTTAGTATTACCATTATCATGGCACTAAACAAGAAACCATTTAACAAAAAGAAGTCTCCTATAACAAATCGGCCTGCTGATGGACAATCATTGGCAGACCGATTTGTTATTCTGTCAGAAATGATAACCTTCGGTAAAATGCTTTCCTCTGGCCGAAGTGCAACCAACGGTTCACCTTCGCTAAGGCTTAGAGAAGCAGAACTTTCTTTACAGGTTCAAAAGTTGTGGTAATACGTTTAGTGAGCTTTTAGCTGGGAAGTTTTTGATCCAGCCAATTAAGTAGTTCTTGAGGGCTGTTTACGGTTAAACCATTATTGGTTTTAGCTTTTCTGACCAGAACAATATCCAACCCGAGCTCTAAAGCTGCTGAAATCTTTGTGTCTGTTCCTCCGGCAAGACCACTGTCTCGTGTGAGAACAATATCTGCGCTGTAAAACTTAAAAAGGGCTTTATTAATTTCTTTGGAAAATGGGCCTTGCATGGCCACAATATCCCGAGGATGCAAACCGGCTTCCCGACATTTTTGTACCAAATGTCCTTCGGGTAAAATTCTTGCCACGAGACGTACCGATTGGGCAAAAGAACTACTGGTAATTGTTAGAAGCTGATGGCTTCCTGTTGTAATAAAGACGGTAATTGTATGGCCTTTTTGCTTGCGCAGGGTATTAATACGTTGTTCAAGCAGAACTAGTGCTTCTTCCCAATCATAGACGGGAAAAATTAAGGGGCTGGAGGGAATTTTGGTTTCCGGCCGCTCTAAGCGGATAAAAGGAATGTTCAGTTCCTCGCACCAGCGTCGCAAGGAACTGAACTTAGTACTCATAGAAGGGTGACTAGCATCAACAACTAATGCAGGATGAGACGGCAAGGGAGTTTCTTCAGACCAGTATTGTCTCTGAATAACATCAATTTTTCTAGCTGTTAATTGCATATTTAATTCACGTGCTGCTGGAGATTCCCCCAAAAGAACAATCATGTTTGTTAACCTCCGTTAGTGAGCAATAGCTTGAAGGGGCAATTAGTTCAGGCAATTTTCTAAATCCATAACTTTCCATACGATATAAGAAACTGCCCAAGTAATAACGAAAAGGCCGACAAGTATGTAGCCGATAGAACCAAAGTTGAGACTTTGGATCCAGACCCAAAAACTGCTATGATAACCCAGCTTGGTTGACAGTATTTGAGCGAGTTCAATAATCCCAATAACGAGGGCGGCAATAACTGATAAACCTGTAACCGAAAGATTATAATAGATTTTACGCAGAGGGGTAGAAAATGCCCAATGATATGCTGTCGTCATAAAAACCCCGTCTGCTGTATCCATTAAACTCATGCCTGCTGCAAATATAACAGGCAGAGAAAGAATTGCTGTCATGGGCATGCCTTTAGTACCGAGTGTAGCAGAAATGGCGAGTAATGCAACTTCCGAAGCTGTATCAAAACTAAGCCCGAAGAGAAAGCCTAAAGGATAAACATGCCAACTTTTATTTATAAACCGATAGAGAGGTTTAAAAAAGCGGGTTACGAATCCTCGATTCAATAAGAGTTCATCAAGGTTTTCTTCGTCAAATTCACCTTGACGCATTTTCTTGAAAAAGCCAAAGATATCAAACCAAATGTAAAGATTAAACAACCCTATAAGTAAAAGAAATCCTCCGGCAACTGCGGTCCCTATTATGCTGGCGAAATTTTGTATTTGAGGGATGTTTTGTTGTGCCCAATGCATAGAAACAGCAGTAACGATGGACATGATACAAACAACGGTTGAATGACCAATCGAGAAGAAAAAACCGACTCCCATAGGATCTTGTTCTTGTTGGATCATTTTGCGCACTGTATTGTCAATAGCCGCAATATGGTCCGCATCAAAGGCATGACGCAGGCCTAAGGTATAGGCGAGAAAAGCAAATCCCAGTAACTGAGGAAATTGTTTTATATTTAATAGCAGCATGATTATACCCAGAAAATGTATACCAGTGACGGAAACACCATAAGGAAGCCAGCGATGACGATTCCAAATACGTTTGGCGGTGTTATTCATAGGCTCTCTCTCCTAACCAGTGAAGTAATTTATGATCTCAGACAAAACCAAAAGCCCTCCTGCTAAGAGAAGGGCTTAAAGATAAAGATAATACAAATATACCCCCTAACATTCCCGTAGGCAGTTTGGCTTAAGAATAAGCAGGTCTCCTGGCTCAAGATCATTATCAACTCACGTCTTCCCAGGTTTGTCCCAGTGACATTGTGTGAATTGATTCCCTTTTACAGTGGCGGGCACCGCGTCAGCCTTTAACTGACTTTCCTTTTCAATCCTTTTCCCTCAGGAAGGGATCACTTATTCTTAACTATTTAGTTTATTCTAATAATAACATGAATGAAGTGATTTTGTACAGCAAGTTCATTAAATGTAAACCATGTGTTATAGTTATAAAATCGGGGGTGAAAGTGTTCAAATGTTTAATCCATTTTTCATTTTAATAGGAGTTGTTTTTTTTCTTGTCTATGGAGGAATTAATTATTATATTGGCCTGCGTGGCTGGCAGGCTTTATTTAGCTATATCCCCTTTATTCCTTATAAAGCCTATTGGCTTGTCTTTGGGCTGATTTCATTGTCCTATTTAATTGCCCGCTTTCTGCAAAAATTTCTGCCTCAGGGGCTTTACGAAGGGTTAAATCTAATTGGGGCCTATTGGATGGCCTTTATGTTTTACTTTTTATTAATCATTGCTGCCATAGACCTCTTGCGTTTAGTAAACCATATTTTCCATCTTATTCCTCTGAAGGAAAGCCTAAATCCTGCTTTTGGATTGGCAATCTTCGTTCTTGTGCTGGGAATTGTAGGCTTCGGAGCCTGGAATGCGCGAAACCCGCGCATAAATCATTATGATATTACAATAGCCAAACAGGCGGGACCTCTAAAACAATTGCATGTTGTGATGGTATCGGACATTCATCTCGGAACGATTATCCATAATAGTTATCTGACCAAGATGGTTGGGATGATTAATCAATTGCATCCTGACCTGGTATTGTTTGCTGGAGACGTATTTGACGAGAATGTTGAAGCGGTTAATAAGCAGGAAATGACGGAGGCCTTCGAAAAACTAAAAGCCCAGTATGGGGCCTTTGCAGTGTTGGGCAATCATGAGTATATTGGAGGAAATACTGAAGAAGCCGTCAAATATTTGGATGCAGCAGGTGTAAGAGTATTGAAGGACAGCAGTCAGGAAATTGATGGAAGCTTTTATTTAGTTGGAAGGGATGATCGATCCGGATCTCGATATAATGGGGTTCAGAGAAAATCTCTGCAAACCTTGCTCCAGGGAGTTAATCATTCTCTGCCTATTATTGTTATGGATCATCAACCATTACAATTGGAGGAACCAGTTCAGCAAGGGGTTGATCTACAGCTGTCAGGTCATACTCATGCAGGACAGTTGTTTCCGATTCGCTTAATTACCCGTCGAATTTTTGAAGACGATTGGGGCTACCTTAAAAAAGGAAACTTTCAACTCATCGTTTCCTCAGGATATGGAACCTGGGGTCCGCCGATTAGGTTGGGAAATACACCAGAAATTGTAGATATCACGATTAAGTTTAAGTAGTCCGGTAGTTAAAAATAATAGCGCATATAGTTAGGTGGTTTTACTACATGGAAAGTTTGCCCTGTAAAGAGTGTCGGGGATTATGCTGTGGTCCTGTTCCCATCACAATACAAGATCTTAAGTCCATAAAAACAGCTCTTAAGTTAATGCCGGAGACAAGACGATCAGAGCTAAAAAAACAAAAGCGTTATTTTGGAACTTGCATTTTCTATGATCTGGATAAGGATATTTGCGGAATTCGTAAAGCGAGGCCTTCTATATGCCGTGCCTTTGGACATTATAAAAATTTAATTTGTTTTAGAAAACCGGAAGCTTCTAAAGAGTTAAACTGGGTTGCTACAGAAGATCCTATCGGTATTTTGTCGGTAGATTTTACCTGGAAGGACTTTGATCCAGTCTTGAGACTCCCACTTCTATAAGTGGTGGTCCCCGTTCTCTGCTTCGGTGGGGGTAGAGTCTATCCTTCAGCGCGATAGCATTTGTTATGGGCTAGGCGCTTTCGGCGAAAGTGTCCACTGGACACTTTCGTCACCGAAGCCCCGATGTTCAGCTTTAGCTGAACGAGTTCACTGCTGAATCAGGCAGCGGCCATTTTTTGAGAGAAGTTTCTCGGCAAGATGACCGGATTTTTCTGAAAAGGAGGCAGACGATGGCTAGGGATGGCAGAAGCTTAGCGGAGGATGTCGCGGAAGACATTCTGGCAATGATTACTATCGACAAAAAATTTTCAATAGGGGATAAGCTTCCCAATGAGAATGAGCTTGCGGGTAAATTACAAGTGAGCCGTACGACACTGCGGGAAGCTATTCGCATCTTAATCGCTCATAATGTCTTGGAAATCCAGCGTGGTAAGGGAACTTATGTCAAAGATAACCTGGATTTAAATAAGGCTTATGGATTAAAAGAGCTTTCCGCATTTAAACCAGATATCCAAGATCTCTACGAAATGCGGCTCATTTTTGAACCGCAATCGGCTTATTATGCCGCAAAACGTGCGACTGATAAAGAACTTGAGCGAATTTTGTATTATGGCAAGTTAGAAGAAGAACTGATCATTAAAAAAGAAGATCGAACTGAAGTTGAACAGGCCTTTCATCAGGCCATTGCTAAAGCGACCCATAATGAGTTTATGAATCAACTGATGCCGGTTCTTTACCAAGCTATCAACAAAGGGGTCCCTTTGTCGGATACCAATGAAGAAATGATTCGCAATACGCTAAATGACCATCGCATAATTATGGAATTTTTAGCAGCTCGAGATGCTGAGGGAGCCAAAACTGCTATGAAGCTGCATATTATTCATGCCATGAGAGGTTTTGGATTTGTGGAAGATTAAACATAGTTTCGAACTTGTTTTCTGAGATTTATCAAATCGTAAGACTCCCACTTCTGCAAGTGGGAGTTGTTCTCATACCTTGCTTAATGGTAGACAAAAAGAATTTTCGAGAAGTATTATTTCGCCAATAGACATTAGACATCATGCAAGATATAATGATATTACACAACCTAAAAGAGAGAGGTGTTCAAAATGAATAGTGATGCAGTAACAAAGACTGTGCCTCATCGTGCCTTGTTTCATGCCTTAGGTTTAACTAATGAGGAAATGGAAAGGCCGTTAATTGGTATTGTCAGTTCGAAGAATGATATCGTTCCGGGGCATATGAATCTGGACAAGATCGTAGATGCGGTCAAGCTGGGTGTCGCTATGGCCGGAGGCACTCCTCTTGTTTTCCCGGCAATTGCTGTCTGCGACGGACTTGCCATGGGACACCAAGGAATGAAGTACTCCCTTGTCACTCGAGAATTAATCGCTGATTCTACTGAAGCGATGACCCTGGCTCATGCCTTTGATGCCTTGGTTATGGTTCCAAACTGTGATAAGAACGTTCCCGGATTGTTGATGGCTGCAGCTCGGTTGAATATACCAACCATCTTTGTCAGCGGCGGGCCAATGCTGGCAGGAATTGTTGATGGGCAGAAAACAAGTTTTTCCAGTGTTTCGGAAGCCGTTAGTGAATTTCAAGCAGGGAAAATTTCCAAGGAAAAATTACTGGAATATGAAAATAAAGCTTGCCCGACCTGTGGCTCTTGTTCCGGCATGTATACCGCTAACAGCATGAACTGTTTAACAGAAGTATTAGGGATGGGACTTCGAGGCAATGGAACGATCCCGGCGGTTTATTCTGAGAGGATTCAGCTTGCTAAATATGCTGGGATGCAGATTATGGAGCTCCTGAAAAAGAACATTCGTCCGAGAGACATCATGTCCGAAGATGCTTTTAGAAATGCCTTGACCCTCGATATGGCTCTGGGCTGCAGTACGAATAGTATGCTGCATCTTCCGGCCATTGCCCATGAATGTGGTATTAAATTAAACGTAGATATCGCTAATGAAATTAGTGACCGGACTCCGAATCTCTGCCATCTTGCGCCTGCCGGTCATACCTACATCGAAGAACTCCATGAGGCAGGCGGTATTTATGCGGTAATGAATGAAGTTAACAAACTCGGCTTGCTCAAAACGGATTTGATCACCTGTACTGGTAAGACCGTTGGCGAGAATATTGATGGCTGCATTAACAAGAATACAGAGGTCATTAGACCTGCTGAAAATCCCTACAGCAAAACAGGAGGGATTGCTGTCTTAAAAGGTAACCTGGCTCCCGATTCCTGTGTCGTTAAACGGTCCGCAGTTGCCCCTGATATGTTAAAACATGAAGGACCGGCCAGAGTCTTTGACTGCGAAGAGGATGCTATGCAGGCCATTATGACAGGTAAGATTGTTGCCGGTGATGTGGTTGTCATTCGCTATGAAGGACCGAAGGGTGGTCCGGGAATGAGAGAAATGTTAAATCCGACCTCTGCTATTATGGGCAGCGGACTTGGGGGGAGTGTTGCTCTAATTACTGATGGACGTTTCAGTGGTGCAACGCGGGGTGCAGCCATCGGTCACGTTTCTCCTGAAGCAGCGGTTGGGGGAAATATCGCCTTAATCGAGGATGGAGACATTATTCAAATTGACATTATGGCCAATAAAATTAACGTTAACCTAAGTGAGGATGAACTGGCAAAGCGCAGAGCTAAATGGGAGCCGAGACAACCCAAAATTACGACCGGATTCCTGGCTCGTTATGCCGGAATGGTTACTTCCGGCAACAGAGGCGCGGTTTTAGAACTTCCTAAGCAATAAGCACAATTAAAAGCAAAGCAACCAGCAGATCGCCTTAAGCGGCTTGTTGGTTGCTTTTTAATACCCTTTTACAAAGTTAATTAGAAACCGGAGTCACATTTGCCGAGCAGCATATTTTGTCAAGCTTTTTTGTTAGTCAGCAGAATCAGCAATAAACAGGGATAATACACGTTGTTTTATGGCTCTGAGTTCCGGGTCTTCCAGAGAGCGGGGATAAGGAAAAGGCAAAGAAATGATGTCCCCGACTCTGCTTGGATTTGAATGCATGATCATGATTTTCTGGCCGAGAGTTAACGCTTCATCCACATCATGGGTAACGTGGATACAAGTCTTCTGAGTCCTTTGCCACAAATGAAGGAAGTCTGTCTGTAGTTTAGTACGAGTCAGGGCGTCGAGGGCTGAGAAGGGTTCGTCTAAGAGTAAGATCGCGGGATCTACTGCCAGGGCGCGGGCAATAGCGGCCCTTTGAGCCATACCGCCTGATAATTGGCTGGGCCAAGCTTTGGCAAAACCCTTAAGTCCAACCATTTCCATGAGGTCGGCAACAGTTTTATATTCTAATTCCCTAGACATACGTCCTCTTATGCCGAAGGCAATATTCGCCTCTAAGGTCAGCCAAGGAAATAGGCGGGGTTCTTGGAACACCATTCCTCGTTCCCTTCCTGTATCCTTAAGAGCCTGGCCATTAAGAATGATCTCTCCTGAAGTTTGTTTTTCCAGCCCGGCGATGATCCTGAGAAGGGTTGTTTTTCCACAGCCGCTTTTGCCAATAATGCAAATCAGTTCCCCAGAGGTAACTTCAAAGCTAAGGTCCCTTAAGGCCCAAATTTGTTTGGAACCTATTGTATAATTCTTGCTGATTTCTTTGAGTTTTAAAAAGGCTGCCATTTGGGTACCTCGCGTCTCTCTTGTGTATTCCGCCAGGGTAAGAGCGTCTTTTCCAGACGTAGAAATACAAAATCCAAAAATAAGCCGGTGATCCCAATCATCAAGACTCCCGCAAGCATTAGATCGGGTTGAGCTAATTCTCGTCCTTCCTGAATGAGGTAACCAATTCCCTTGGAGGCCCCAAGAAGTTCTGCAGCAACCAATGAACGCCAACAAAAGCTCAGACCAAGTCTCATTCCTACAAAGACAGAAGGCGCAGCAGAGGGGAGATAGACTCTGACAATAATTTGCCAGGGTGAGAGACCGAAGGTTGAAGCTACTTCTTTCAGTTTAGAGTCTGTATTGGAAATACCATGCATAGTGTTCAGAAATATGGGAAAAAAACCAGAATAGGTGATAATGGAGATTTTAGATGTTTCATCAATCCCCAACCAAAGAATGAACATGGGTATCCAGGCGATAGCAGGAATCTGCTGCAAGAAGTTTAAGAAGGGAGATAAGTAATCTTGGACTCTAGGTACCAGACCTAACAAGAAGCCTAAGGGAAGGGCAAGACAAAACGCCAGACCAAAACCGCAGCCAACGCGGTAGAGGCTAGCGCTTAAATGGTTTAACAACGTCCCATTATGGGCAAGGGCAAAAAGCTGGTCCATAATTCCGGAGGGAGGGGGAAGAAGGTAATTATTGAGCCAGCCCATCTGACTGAATAATTCCCAAACAAGAACAAGGACAAAGGGGAGCAGCAAGGCCATAATTGTTTTTTTAAAGACGTTAGTCATAGCAAATCGGTCTCCTCTGGATGAAGGGAATGAAGATTCATCACTTGGCGGGCAGGAAGTCTGGATCTACTAAATCATTAACAAGTTTATTGAGATCAACATTCGGTTTAATCATCCCTTGGCTCTGCAAAAATTCTGCGGATTTTAACAAGTCACTTTTTACTTGATCAAGACCCATGGCGAAGGAAAATTCAGGGTATAGAGCCTTCACAGCCGGGAGACTCATTTTGTTTTCGCTGGCGGCAAGAGCTAAGGCATTGCTAAGATGGGATTGGGTCCAATCAAGCGAGGATTGATGGGCGGTTAAATAGCGTTTAACAATATCTGGATATGCTGCTGCAAAATCACTGCGTACGGCAATAACGGATAAGCCTGGGATTAAGCCTTCCGCAGATATTAATTTCTTTGCCTTGCCGGCCGCAACAGCCTTGGTGAGCAGGGGTTCCGGAAGTATGGTGGCATCGACCTGACCTGAGGCTAATGCAGCCGCTCCCGCAGTGGAATCCATGTCGACAATTTCCAGATCTTCAGCAGTTAAGTTTGCCTGCGTCAGGGCTCTAATTAACATCTCATGCAGCATGGTTCCTTTTTGCAGAGCAATTTTTTTCCCTTTGAGGTCTTGAATTGTCTTAATGTTTTCCCGAGGGTTGACGACAAGACTGATTCCTTTGGGAAAGCGGGAATAGGCGGAAATAATTTTAAGGTCATTCCCGTGAGCTTTTGCTAAAATTACCGAGACATAGTTGAGACTATTGGCGAAATCAAGAGACTTGGAGGCCAGGGCTTCGAGTTGATTGCTCGGGTCTGAAAGATCGTGCCACTGAAACTTAATACCGTCTTTAGAAAACTCTTGTTCAAAAAGCTGTTTATTCTTGGCGACAATAGATGGAACGTTAATAGGCCGACTGACATAAGAGGCATTGATTACTTGGGGCTTTTTCGCGGTGGTATTGCTTGTCGTTTGTTTCGCAGCGGAACAACCGCTGAGAATTGTTGCGCTGACAAGAAAGAGAAAGCTTAAGAGAATTATAACTATGGATTTAGACCGAACCGTAGTAATCACCATCCTACTTCGTTGTTTTTGCCTTGTTCTTAAAGGCACTAGTTCAATAATAGCATTAATTCGTCGATAATCCAGATAAAATTTGGATAAATATCTATATTTAGGGGTACTTTAGTCTTACCGTCCTTGGTTCAGGGACACTCGGCCAATCCACACTGCGGGGGTACGCTTAATGAGCTGCAGTTTGGCGATAGGCTCGTCTGCTTAGCGCGTCATGGCCAGTGGTTCGTATGGGAATATTTGGATGATTGATTTACTATTAAAATTTTGAGATTGACAAAGTCAAAACTTATGATACTATATAATAAAAAATAAGTGAGTAATCACTCATTAGAAGTATAACATTTAAATAAAACTAACTTTTTCAAATTTTAATAAAAGGAGTAATAAGCAGCGGATATGAGCAAAAATCAAAGAGTTCGCACCAAAAAAACTGTAGAAGAAAGGCGGCAGGATATTTTAGAAGCGGCCCTTAAAGTGTTTTCGGAAAATGGCTATAAAGGGGCTACCACAGCTGAAATTGCCCGCCAAGCAGGGGTAGCTGAAGGAACTATCTTTCGGCATTTTGCCACGAAGAAGGAATTGTTGACGGCGGTTTTAGAACCGAAAATTGTTGAAGGTTTAATCGTTTTAGACCAAGAGAAACGAGAGAGCAGTCCGGAAGAATTTTTTCGCTGTTTTCTTAAGAATCGTTTGGAGCTGATGCAGGAAAATGCCGGGCTGTTTCGTTTAATGTTTGCCGAGGCCCAGTATCATTCCGAAGTACGGGAAGCACTGTTTCATGGAATTCTGGGTCCGGGGATAGGTCTAGTTAAGCCCTGGTTTGACAAAGGAATTGCCCAGGGGTTGTTTAAGCCTTTGCCCTTTATACCAACGATGCGGAGTTTTATGGGGATGGCTATGTTTTATGGGGTCTTTGGTTTCTTGTTTCCTAATTTATCTCCTGAAAGTACCATCGACGAGGCAGCCGACCATATTGCTGAGCTTTTTCTCCATGGGTTAGTGCGGTCAGACAGTTAATCGTTTATCCCGTCGTAAGACTCCTACTTCTTTTAAGTGGGAGCGGCTCCCATACTTTGCTTCGGTGGGGGTAAAGTCCATCCTTCAGCGCGATAGCATTTGTTATAGGCTAGGCGCTTTCGCCGAAGCCCCGATGTTCGGTTTTAGCTGAACGAGTTTACTAAAACGTTTCAGGAAGAGAAGAGTTAACTAGAGTCAGGAGAAGAAGGAATGAAGAAAAAGTTGCTGGCAGTCATCGTAATCATAGGTCTAATAGCCGTTTCGGTCTGGGGAAATTCTTATCTTAATCATCCTCAGGATCAAGATGTTTTTTCGGGAACTATTGAAGGGACGGAAATTCCGGTTCAGCCGGAGCTGGGAGGCAAGATTGTTGAGCTGAAGGTACAAGAAGGGCAAATGGTTAAAAAGGGAGATGTCATTGCCAAGCTCGATGACAGTCAGGCTAAGATTTCCTTGGAGACCGCTAAGAGTCAACAGACTCAGGCCCAGGCGAAACTCAATGATCTATTGGGAGGGACTAGGGCAGAAGAACTGCGCCGATTGGAATCTGTTCTGGCACAAGCCAAGGATAATGCTGCGGCTTTGGCTCCGAGTCTTCAATTAGAGGAAAATAACCTGGCGAATGATCAAAAACTTTATCAAAACGGGGCTATAAGCAAACAGGACCTGGATACCCAACAAAACAAATACAATACCCTCAAGGCTCAGTATGAAGCTGCTCAAGCCAATGTAAATGCAGCTCAGGCAAGCCTGGATCAAGCTCAGGCAGGTTATACTCAACCGACCATTCAGGCTCAAAAAGCAGCTGTCGATATGGCAGCCCAATCTGTCGAAACGGCGGAATTGAATCTCAGCAAATTTACGATAACGAGTCCGATAGACGGACAAGTGCTCTATAAACAAGTTGAGCTTGGGCAAGTGGTCAATACGGGCTCGACGTTAATTAGTTTACTCGATTCTAATGACCTGTGGATCAAAATCTATGTTCCGGAAGCAAAGCTTAACAAGGTTAAAGTAGGCGGCACAGCCAGTATTTCGGTAGATTCCTACCCTAATAAAACCTTCAAAGGACAGATTCAATATATAAGTACCCAGGCTGAGTTTACGCCCAAAGATGTTCAGACTAAGGAAGAACGGACGACTACGGTCTATGCAGTCAAAATCATCATCACCCAAGGTCGAGACCAACTAAAGGCAGGTATGCCTGCTGATGTGACCCTGGATTAGAGGAGTGAGAGATAATGAGTCTGGCAATAGATTGCCAAGGTTTAATTAAACGATTTGGCACGTATACGGCTGTTCAGGATGTCACTTTTCAAATTCCTCAAGGGGCCATAATGGGTTTTGTGGGTCCTAATGGGGCGGGTAAGACGACCACTATCCGCATGTTGTGCGGAGTTCTGGTGCCTTCCGACGGGAAGGCTACGGTCTTGGGTTTTGATGTTAAGAGCCAACCTGAGGATATTAAGCAGCGCATCGGCTATATGTCCCAGAAATTTAGTCTCTACGATGATTTAACCGTTGCTGAAAACCTTGCTTTTTATGCCGGGGTGTACAATTTGCGGGGAAAAGAGGCCGCTGCTCAGAAAGATCGGGTTATCGAACGAATTGGTCTGGGTGAACGAACTTCCCAGTTAGTTTCCTCTCTCTCCGGCGGCTGGAAGCAGCGAGTAGCTTTGGCCTGTGCGTTGCTGCATAGTCCCCAATTATTAGTTTTGGATGAACCGACTGCCGGTGTAGATCCTGTTTCACGTCGAATTTTTTGGGATATTATCCATCAGCTGGCCAAAGAAGGCATGACAATCTTAGTTAGCACCCATTATATGGATGAAGCAGCTTCCTGTGATTATTTGGGTTTTGTATTTTATGGACGATTGATTGCCTTTGGCACCCCTGAGGAGATGAAACAACGAGAAGGAAAAGAGACCTTGGATGACCTCTTTATCTATTATGTAGAACGTGAGGCCTCGGAGGATCCTCGTAATACAAAGGCTGGAAGTGGAGGGGCAGGCTGATGCTGCGATTTTCATGGACCCGCTTTTTAGCGGTTTTAAAAAAGGAATTTATTCATATCCGGCGAGATCGCGCCAGTTTAATTATGGCTGTCGCTATGCCCCTCGGAATGCTGCTCTTATTTGGCTATGCTGTTAATACTGATGTTGAGCACCTTCCGACAGTGGTTTGGGATCAATCCCAAACCCAGGAAAGCAGAGATTTTGTGTCTTCTGTGCGCAATACTCAATATATGGATCCCGATGATTATGTTTCCGGATATAAGCAGATTGAGAATTATTTGGACAGCGGTAAAGCACGGGCTGCCGTGATTATTCCGCCGGATTTTGGCAAACAATTGCAAGAGCAGCAGGCAACGGTTCAGGTTTTGGTTGATGGTTCCGATCCTACGGTCGCCCGGGCAGTCACCTCGGCTGTACAAATGCTGGGCTTCGATAAATCTCTGCAATTACAAAGTCAACGTTTGGCCGCCATGGGGATTTCCGGAGGAACGACGTTACCCCTTGATATTGAGACGAGAGTCTGGTATAACCCGGATATGAAGTCGAGAAATTTTAATATACCAGCATTGATTGGCCTGATCCTGCAAAATGTGATCGCAATGTTAACCTCTTTCTCTATTGTCCGTGAGAAAGAACGCGGTACTATGGAACAATTAATTGTAACGCCGATACGTTCCCTGGAACTTCTTTTGGGCAAACTCTTGCCTTTCGTCTTGATCGGATTCGTTTCCCTTTCCTTAATTTTGGTAACAGGCATATTTTGGTTCGGAGTTATGCCTATGGGAAGTATTCCTTTGTTGGTCCTATTGTCGACAATTTTTTTATTCACCATTTTAGCGATTGGACTCCTTATCTCCAGTATTGCCAAGACACAGCTTCAGGCTATGCAAATGACCTTTATCTTAATCTTGCCGTCTATTCTTCTGTCAGGGTTCGTTTTTCCAAGGGAGACAATGCCTAAATTGCTGCAATTAATGGGCGGATTACTTCCTTTAACGTATTTTTTAGAGATTGTCAGAGGGATATTTCTCAAAGGAGTAGGACTCCAGTTTCTTTGGCAAGATACTTTGGCCTTATGTTTATTCGCCGTGATTTTGTTGGCAGTGGCTTCGAAAAAGTTCAAAAAGAATTTAGACTAAGGGTATTACAGTGGGACCGTTGCCAAAAACTCACTAGTTGCAGGCAACGGTCATTTTTTGCTCATTATAAACAGTACATTACTCGTACTCATTATGTAGACATTTAAGCCTGATTTGGTATTTTAACGAGGATATGCTAGGATTATGTGGGAGTTTCCTCATTGAGCCTGGGTTGCTTAATGGATGGACAAAGATATCTGATAATTTTTTGGAGGACGATTTCGCATGAAAAAGGTTCAAAAACTAAGCATGTTGCTATGTTTACTCACGGTGATTTTTGTAATCCTTGGCTGTGGGATACAGACAAACAACTCTGCGTCACAAGGGTCAACGAAAAATAGTCAAACTGCCCCCAATTCAACGTCTTCTTCCGCACCTGTGCCAACAACAAATAATAAGAACAACCCTGTCGTGACCATAACAATGGCTGACGGGGGAGTGATTAAAGCTGAACTCTATCCGAACATTGCGCCTAACACGGTGAAAAACTTTATTTCTTTGGTAAAAAAAGGTTTTTATAATGGTCTAACCTTTCATAGAGTTATCCCAGGGTTTATGATTCAAGGAGGAGATCCGAGCGGTAATGGAAGCGGCGGTCCGGGGTATAGTATTAAAGGAGAGTTTACCAATAATGGTTTTAAAAACGACTTGAAACATACGCGGGGAGTTCTGTCCATGGCCAGGACTGATGATCCTAATTCAGCCGGTTCGCAATTCTTTATCATGGTCGCAGCGGCACCGAGTTTAGACGGTAATTACGCCGCTTTTGGAAAAGTGACGAGCGGGATGGATGAAGTCGATAAAATTGTCAATACTCAGAGGGATCAAGCGGATAAATCGCTGCAAAATCAAGTGATGAAAAGTGTTACAGTGGATACCTTCGGTGTAAACTACGGTGATCCCGAAGTTATTAAGAAGTAAAACCTGACTATACTTTTAAGCCCCCGCTGTCTGTCAGCAGGGGCTTTTTAGACAAATTAGTTACAAATTTGGTCAAATAATGACAAATAAACATGATACAATGTTTAGAGGCCAAATTTATTTTCGCTTAACAGTTTTGCAGCGGCCTTAGGGTGATTTATTAAAAAACGATGGTTATCTAATAGAGAATGGAGTGATAGTATGCCTGCAAAACGTTTGGCTGGGCTTGGTGCTTCAGTTTTTACGGAAATGGATAATTTAAAGAAGACGTTAGAGCAAGAGGGCAAATCATTAATCAATTTGAGTATAGGAAGCCCTGATCGGGCTCCGGCTGAGGAACTTCGCCAGATTCTCAGTCAGGCAGTTCTTGAGGAAACTCAATATGGTTATACGTTAACCCGTGGGACTGGAGAATTTCGCCAGGCTTGTGCCCGATGGTATCAAGAACGGTTTGAGGTTTCTTTAGACCCAGACTCTGAAGTATTGCCCTTAATGGGTTCCCAGGATGGACTGGCTCATATTTTTTTAGCCTATATTAACCCCGGTGATTTAGCGTTTATACCTGATCCAGGTTATCCTATTTATACGGCCGGTCTGTTGCTGGCAGGCGGAGAGAAGGTTCCTCTGCCGCTGGAGGAGAAGAATGGCTACCTGCCGGATCTCCAAGCAATTAATCCCGACTTGGCGCGAAGAGCTAAACTTATGTTTTTAAATTACCCCAATAATCCAACGGCCGCGGTGGCCCCTCTTTCCTTCTTCGAAGATGTTGTGGAGTTTGCTAAAACCTATGATCTTCTTATTTGTCATGATGCCGCTTATTCGGAATTGGCCTTTGAAGGCTATCGGCCGGTAAGCTTTTTACAAGCGCGCGGTGCTAAAGATGTGGGTATAGAATTTCATTCTGTTTCTAAAACTTATAATCTGGCGGGAGTCCGTTTGGGCTTTGCAGTGGGAAAGGCAGAAGTTATTGGTACCCTTTCACAACTTAAATCCAATATTGATTATGGGGTATTTGGGCCAATCTTGAGAATGGGGGCAGCCGCACTCAGTCTACCTCAAAGTTCCATAGACGAGAATCGGCGGGCTTATCAGAGACGAAGAGATCTTTTGGTAGAAGGCTGCGCTCGTGCGGGTTGGAAGATGCCGCTGCCTCAGGGTTCCATGTTTATTTGGGCTCCGGTTCCGACCAGGCAGGATTCGGTATCCTTTGCCAGGGAGTTAGCCCGAGAAGCGGGGGTCATCGTGGTACCGGGAGTGGCCTTCGGAGAGTATGGCGAAGGGTATGTGCGCATAGCCATGGTTCAAGACGACAGCGTTCTGGAAGAGGCTGTTCAGCGTATTCAAAATTATTTGCGGCATAGGCTGACAGAGGCTTAAGCTACATAGTTTACTTAACATGTCAATGAAGTTTCAGCCTTTGCTTTCCATTATATGGAACATGTTATATAATAAAAACCATTAACATCATTGATGATGAGCATAGTTAGGGAGGAAATAGGATTTTGAATTTTAGTCAAGTTATTGCTAAAGAACTTGGATTAAAGCAGACACAAGTGCAAGAAGCAGTCAACTTATTGGATAGCGGAAATACGATTCCCTTCATAGCTCGTTACCGTAAAGAGGTTACCGGGGAACTTGATGAAAATGTATTGCGTGATATTGTTGAACGGTTAGATTATTTACGACGCTTGGAACAGCGGAAAGCCGAGGTCCTGCGGCTTATTGATGAACAAGGAAAACTTAACGACGAACTGTCGGCTCAAATTACTGCCGCGACAGTACTTCAGGACGTCGAAGATCTCTATCGGCCTTATAAGCAGAAACGTCGGACACGGGCCACTGTGGCTAAAGAGAAAGGTTTGGAACCTTTAGCTTCATGGCTTCTTCTCCAATATCCCGGAGTTCGCGTTGACCCTCAGGGAGAGGCTGAGAAGTATCTAAATGATGAATTAAACGTCACTACGGTCGAAGATGCTTTGAATGGTGCCATGGATATTATCGCCGAGCTTATAGCTGATGATGCTGGTTTGCGTAAGCAGATACGTGAAGAAACCTGGCGAATCGCTGATGTGGTTGCTGCAGCGTCGGCTAAAAAGGGTAAGGAACGCTCTGCCTACGAAATGTACTATGAATACCGTGAACCAGTTCGTAAGATTCCTCCCCATCGGATTTTGGCCCTTAATCGGGGCGAGATTGAAGAGTTTTTAACCGTGAAAATTGAGGCTCCCTTGGAAACGATCCAACGGCTTATTGGTATTCGTTATGTAAAAACCGGCCCTTGCGCCGAATATGTTCAAAGGGCGGCCGCAGATTCTTATAAACGCTTAATAGAACCTTCTATTGAAAGAGAGATACGGACAGAGCTTTCCTCTCATGCTGAGGAGCAAGCGATAAAAGTGTTTGCCGCCAACCTTCGGCAGCTTCTGCTTCAGCCTCCCGTCCGCGGTAGAATAGTTTTAGGTCTTGACCCGGGATTCCGGACCGGATGTAAGTGGGCCGTTGTTGACGAGACGGGAAAACTTATGAAGGTGGGAGTAATTTACCCCCATACCGGGAAAAGGCAGCGTGAAGAATCAAAAGTTGCTTTAAAAAAGGCGATTACAGAATTCGCAGTCGATATCATTGCTATAGGCAATGGCACAGCCTCGAGGGAAACGGAAGAAGTTGTAGCGGAAATGATTCAGGAAGAGGGAATAACTGCCGAATTTATTTTAGTCAGCGAGGCGGGGGCTTCTGTCTATTCCGCTTCGAAATTGGCCGGCGAAGAATTTCCTGATTTTGATCTTTCTTTGCGGAGTGCGGTTTCCATTGCCCGACGGCTTCAAGATCCTTTAGCTGAGCTGGTTAAGATTGAACCCAAGGCCGTTGGTGTGGGTCAGTATCAGCATGATGTTCAGCCCAAGCGGTTGGAGGAATCTCTCCATGGAGTTGTGGAAACCTGTGTGAATGGCGTTGGTGTTGATCTGAATACTGCTTCGGCTTCTCTGCTTCAATACGTAGCCGGGCTGAAACCGGCAGTGGCGAAAAACATTGTTGCCTGGCGCGACGAGAATGGGAAATTCAAGTCACGAGACCAACTGAAAAAAATACCCCGCCTTGGTGCCCAAACATTTATCCAATGTGCCGGGTTTATTCGTCTGCCCGATGGGGAAAATCCTCTGGAAAATACGCCGGTTCATCCGGAATCCTATCAGCTGGCGGAAAACATTTTAAAAAAGGTTGGTCATACGCCTCAGGATTTAAAGGATCAACTTAGAGAAGTTCGTCAGAAACTCGCCGAACTAACAGCTGAGGAATTGGCCGAAGAATTTGGCGCTGGGGTACCGACAGTTCGCGATATTTTAGATGCTCTGCAAAGACCGGGACGAGATCCACGGGAAGATTTGCCCCGACCGTTGCTGCGGCGGGATGTCACTCACTTAGAGGACCTCAAGGAAGGCATGATCTTAGAAGGAACCGTTCGCAATGTGGTGGATTTTGGTGCCTTTGTGGATATTGGAGTTAAACACGACGGACTTGTTCATATTTCTCAGTTAAGTGATAACTATATTAAACATCCGATGGAAGTTGTGTCTGTAGGAGATATTGTCAAAGTTCGTGTCCTGGGGATTGATAAGGAGAGGGAACGGGTGAGCCTTTCCATGAAGGACCTTTTGCCTAATGCATCCCTAGCCTAAAAGGCCGGGCTTGATCCCCAAAGTACCTTGCTATAGGGTGGCAGTTGGTTAACTTTGATAGAAATGAGGGCCGTCTTCAGTGCAGAAGGTTCAAATGCAGCGTTGGCAGGGAGTAGGTGCTGTCCTAACAGCTGGAACTGGATATGCTTGTATGTCTATTCTCTTGAAAGGGGCTTACAGCCTTGGACTTGGCCCAATCCAAGTCATTGCGTTACAATCTTGGGTAGCAGCTATTCTCCTCTTTAGCTATACAGTTATCTTTAAACGGGAGATTTTCAAAATTTCTTTACGGATGTTTGGCTGGCTGCTGCTCCAGGGTGTCGTGGGAACAATGGGAACAAGCTTGTTGTATGCTTACGCGCTTATATTCCTGCCCGTTTCTGTAGCTATACTTCTTCTTTATCTATATCCGGCCTTAGTTCTTGCGGCGAGAGTCTTTTTATGGCACAAGCGAATCGGTCGTAAGGAATTGGCAGCTCTCTGCTTGACCTTAGGCGGGACGACGTTGGCCAGCGGGATATTTTCGGGTGTCAGTGGAGTGGCTTGGGCTGGTATTCTCTTGGGTTTAGCGGCGGCAATAGGTTACGCGGTTTTCAATCTTGTGGGAGAGGTTGTGCTGGCTGAAGTGTCACCCTTAGCGGCCATGTGTTTTAGCCAGTGGGTATGTGCTGTTTCCCTGCTCATTGTCTCGAAGGGAGAAATTATGAGCATTCCTTGGCAGAATGTGCACATCTGGGAATTAGGCCTTTTGCTGGCTACTATTGCCTCAATCATTCCTTTTTATATGACGTTGTTGGGCATTGAACGTCTTGGCTCTGATCAGGCCGCTATTTTGAGTACCTTTGAATTGCCTATGACGTTTGTGTTAGCTGCAATTTTTTTAAAGGAATTTCCCACCATGACCCAGTGGATTGGCGGGGGATTTGTTTTAGCGGGAATTTTATTATTAAATTGGAGGAACAGAAAGAATGAGGAAACTTCTAATAAAAAACGGCCGGATTTATACGATGGCAGGGCGTGATTTCGTGGGGGATCTATTAATCGAGGGATCGAAAATTGCGGCTCTCGGAGAAACATTGGAAGTTCCCGGGGATGCTGAGGTGATCGATGCTTCCGGATGTCTCGTTTTGCCCGGTATGATTGATGCTCACTGTCATGTAGGTATTGGGGAAGAGATCTACCGCTGGGAGGGAGAAGACTTTAATGAAATGACCGATCCGGTGACACCGGATATGCGGGCCATTGATGGTATTAATCCTGAGGACGAAGGCTTTCGCGATGCCCGCTTAGGCGGGATTACAGCTGTCTTTACCGGCCCCGGCAGCGGTAATGTTATTGGCGGAACGGGAGTAGTCATGAAGACGGCAGGTAAAATTGTCGATAAAATGGTTGTAAGAGATCCTGCAGGTTTAAAAATTGCTTTTGGCGAGAACCCTAAAATGGTTTATGGTGAACAAAAGAAAATGCCCATGACCCGGATGGGCACGGCAGCACTCCTGCGTCAAGCTTTAGTTGATGCTCAAGTATATAAGGGTAAGCTTGAGGATGGGAAAAAAGATCCGGATAAACTTCCGGAGAGGGATTTGGGCCTGGAAGTGCTTATGAAGGTCATTCAGCGGGAAATTCCCTTGCGCGCTCATGCCCATCGGGCGGATGATATTATGACGGCAATTCGTATTGCTCGGGAATTTGACGTTGATTTAGTTATTGAACATTGTACGGAAGGTCACAAAATTGCCGAAGAGTTGGCTGAGTTGGGGTATCCTGCGGTGGTTGGTCCCCTTTTGACAAACCGCTCGAAAGTTGAATTAAAGGATAAATCTTTCCAAACTCCGGGAATCTTGACTAAAGCAGGAGTTAAAGTAGCTATTATGACCGATCACTCAGTTACCCCCATAGAACAGCTTCCTTTGTGTGCTGCTCTGGCTCACAAAGCAGGAATGGATAAGGAAGATGCTCTTCGTTCCATCACCATTAATGCGGCGGAAATCCTCGGTGTTGCTGATCGTATCGGTTCTTTAGAGGTTGGTAAAGACGCTGATATTGTTGTTTGGGATGAACATCCCTTTCAATTGGGTGCGCGTCCTCACTATGTCATTATCGACGGGAAGATGGTCTGTCCGGAAGCGAGGAAGGCTGGTAATGGATTATAAAGTAACGAGTGTGACAGCTGAACAAACTAAAAATTGGGGAAAATATTTAGCAGCGTACTTGCTGCCCGGCGATGTCCTTGCCTTAATTGGGGATTTGGGCGCCGGAAAAACTGCCTTTGCTCAAGGAATCGGCGAAGGGTTAGGGGTCACGAGACCGATGGCCAGTCCGACGTTTACCTTAATTCATGAATACGAAGGCCAATGTCAAGGAACTCAGATTCACTTAGTTCATATGGATTTGTACCGTTTGCAGCATCCTCACGAAGCTGAAGTGATCGGTGTTGAGGAATCGTTTTCAGGGGATTCTATTTGTTTAATTGAATGGCCGGAAATTGCTGAGGATTATTTGCCGGAAAATCGCCTGGACGTTAAGATCCTTGGGAGCGGGGAACAGCCTAGGGAAATTGTCTTTCATGTCAATGAAGGGAATTGGGAACAACGGATTACAGCCATGATTCACTCTAAGGAAGGAAAGCTTGGGGGATCCTAATGAAATACTTAACCATAGATACAACAACAAAAGTGAGTGCCATTGCCCTAGCCGAAGATGGAAAGGTCGTTGCTGAGGGTTTCTTACATACCTCAAAGACCCATTCAGAACGAATTATTCCAATGCTGGACCAGCTTTTTGCTGCTGCTGCTTGGACACTGTCTCAACTGGAGTTAATAGGTGTTGTGAGAGGACCGGGTTCATTTACCGGGATAAGGATTGGCATCGCTACAGCCCAAGGGTTGGCACAGGTCTTGAAATTGCCGTTGGCAGGGATACTTTCCCTCGATGCTCTCGCCTGGGCTGGCTGGGGGAGAGACGAAGATATAGTACCCATATTGGATGCACGAAAGAATGAGTGGTATACAGCCCGCTATCGCTGGACAGCGGAAAGTGCTTCTGCAGAGTGCCTAATGGCTCCACAAGCCCTTTCAATCAGCGAATGTTTGGAACAGTTAAAGGAACTTAAGCAGCGGATTTGTTTTATCGGAGATGCTGCCGGAAAAGCCAAACAAGAAATTGAAGCTGCCCTTGGGGACAGAGCTATTGTCCTGCCGGATTATTTAAGCTTACCAAGGGGGGCTTATGCGGCCCAAGAGGTATGGAGACGCTGGCAAGAGATTGGTGCAGGCGAAAAGGTAGAACCCTTTTATATACGTTTTTCGGAGGCCGAGGTCAATTGGGCCAAAAAAGAGCGGGCGCGCAAAGGAGAGAACCATGAATAAAGGATTGGTGCGTCCAATGCGTATGGAAGATCTTGAAGCTATTATGGAAATCGAGCATGCTTCCTTTTCAACTCCCTGGTCGTTACAAGCCTTTGCGGCAGAACTTAAAGACAACGAATATGCCCAGTATCGTTGTCTGGAGTTGGATGGCCGAGTGATCGGGTATATGGGACTATGGTTCATTCTTGATGAAGGACATATCACGAATATTGCTATTTCTCCTGACTATCGGGGTCAACGCAGGGGAGAATTTTTGATGCGTTCTGTGATGAACGAGATGGTTAATTTAGGCATGGATCGGATGACTCTCGAAGTACGCGTCTCTAATTATCCAGCCCAGGATTTATACAGGCGCATGGGTTTCAGCGCAGCAGGGGTCCGCAAAGGCTATTATGCAGACACGGGGGAGGATGCCTTGATTATGTGGGCGGAATTGGGGAGGAGTGATGAACGATGACGGTGAGTCAGGAGAAGCAGATTACTATTTTAGGCATTGAAACGAGCTGTGATGAGACCTCTGCCGCTGTTTTAGTTGATGGGGTAAACTTACGCAGCCATATTATTTCTTCCCAAATTGTGACTCATCAGAAATATGGAGGCGTGGTACCGGAAATAGCTTCCCGCGAGCATAGCCTTCATATCCGTCCGGTAGTGGAACAGGCATTAGCCGAGGCCAGCGTTGGGTTTAAAGATCTTTCAGCGATTGCGGTAACTTATGGACCAGGACTCGTGGGTTCTCTGCTGGTGGGCGTTTCCGGTGCCAAAGCTATGGCTTATGCCGCCGGAATTCCTCTGTTAGGGATAAACCACTTGGAAGGGCATATTTATGCCAATTTCCTGGAACATCAAGATCTGGAATTTCCTCTTTTGGCCCTTCTGGTTTCTGGAGGACATACGCATCTTATTGTATTTAAAGATCATGGGAGATACGAAGTTTTGGGATATACTCGGGATGACGCGGCAGGTGAGGCTCTGGACAAAGTGGCCAGAGCTTTGGGTTTAGGTTATCCAGGAGGACCTCAGATTCAAAAAGCTGCTCAAGACGGTAATGAGCAAGCGTTTAAATTTCCGCGCGCCATGTTAGAGCCTGGAAGTTTGGATTTTAGTTTCAGCGGAATGAAGTCAGCTGTTTTGAATGCTTTGAATTCTGCCCGTATGCGGGGTGAAACCTTAAATGTCCCTGATTTAGCGGCTTCTTTTCAGCAAGCAGTTGTTGACGTTCTAGTTCACAAAGCACTGCTTGCTCTTCAGCAGACTGGGGTTAAAACGCTTCTCTTAGCGGGTGGAGTTGCAGCAAATCGTTTATTAAGGGAATCTCTTGAGTATGAGTTATCCCGGCAAAAAGTACGTTTAGTTTATCCCTCACCGGTGTTTTGCACAGACAATGGGGCAATGATTGCCGCGGCTGGCTACTATCATTTCCTCGCAGGAGACGCTGCACCTTGGACATTGAATGCAGTTCCAGGACTAAATTTAAAGTCGCTATAGTGATTATTGTGGTTTAAATGAAAATGAATTCGACGAAACAAAGCGAGGACGTTAGATTTCCTCGCTTTGTTTCGTATTCTTTTGAAAGAAAAATATCCTTGGCAGTAAGGTGCTGTGGATAAGGTAAAACTGTGGATAATGTGAATAAGTCTGTAGATAAGTATAGATAGCGGGTTGAGGGTTTTAAGATAAAGGTGGACAGTTGGGATAAAGTTACCCACAGACCCTGTGGATAATGTTGATAACTTTCCGGGAAGGCAGTTAAACTGGGGATTAGGCTGTGGATAAAAATGTGTGTTAAAAAACGTTAAGACTTTTCCTAAACATGTCCGTATAGATTGAAAAAATGTGAACAACTTCGAAATAATGCAAGCTCAATAAAACATTTATAGTTAAACTTTAATTCTAGAATTAATTAGCGCAATTGTCTGATTAATGTAGAAAACCATCGTATTATGCTGTATATCATCAAATATTCATGAATTCTATAGCTCAATATTTTGGTATAATGATAATTTAAAAATTCTAACTATACATAATAAAAATTAAAATTTAGAAGAAGGAGTTTGCCGCTATTGATCGAATATTTCTAATAAACATGTGATTTTACCGAAAGGCAGTGCAAGAGATGAGTAAGGAGACATCATTGCAAAAGGGTATCATACGCAAATCCTGTTTAGCCCAGCGCGGAAGTATGGGGGAGAAAGAAAGAGCTGACAAGAGCCGTTTAATTCAGGAGAAGGTTTTGGCCTTATCAGACTATAGACAGGCTCAGACTGTCATGCTGTTTCTTAATTTTCGCGATGAGGCAGAGACCACGGGCTTAGCTGAGGCTGCCCTTGCCATGAAAAAACGACTTATCTTGCCTCGTTGTGCGCCTCAAGGGATACTTCTGTCAATTGAAGTACGCAATCTCAGCGAGGATATTGAACCGGGACTTTGGGGAATTCGTGAACCTAAATTGAAGCTTGGTGAAACAGAGCCTTCAGAGATTGATTTAATCCTTGTGCCCGGTGCAGGCTTTGATCTGCAGGGGAATCGTTTGGGATACGGAGGAGGCTATTATGATCGGTTTTTTATGCGGATCAAGCCGACCGTACCCCGAATTGCTATAGGTTTTGAATGTCAAGTCATTGATCAAGTCCCTGTGGATGATCATGATGTTAAAATGACCATGTTAATAACTGAAAAGAATGTTTACCATTTTGAATCTAGGAAACAATAGGGGGTATTTATTTGTGCACTGCGTGTGAGGATCTCGTCGATCCTAAAGAGATCAAATTGGATGAAATTATTGCCAAGTATCAAAGCGAAAAGGGGCCTTTGATCCCGATTTTACAAGAAGCTCAAGAAGTCTATGGATACTTGCCTGCTCACGTTCTTAAACACATTAGCAAAGCGACCCGTATACCGTTATCCAGGATTTATGGTGTGGTAACATTTTATGCCCAGTTCCGCTTAACTCCTGTAGGACGCAACCTGATTAATGTTTGTATGGGAACGGCCTGTCATGTTCGCGGGGGAGCCAAAGTATTAGAAACTTTGGAAAAGGAATTAAAAATTAAAGACGGCGCGACAACGGAAGACGGACGTTTTACGTTGGAAATCGTAGCCTGTATTGGAGCCTGTGGACTTGCCCCGGTAATATCCATCAATAATGAGGTTCATGGACGATTGCTGCCGGAGAAGATAGCCGGGATATTGGCCAAATACGAGTAGGGGGTTAAGGGATGGCTGAGAATCAAAAGATTCTAGTGTGTGCAGGAACAGGTTGTGCTTCTTCTGGGGCACTTCCGATCATTGATATTTTAAAAGAGGAAATAAAGCGTCAAGGGCTGGAAGAGACTGTAACTATTGTCGGTACAGGATGCCAAGGTTTCTGTGAAAAAGGACCAACTATTGTTATCGAACCTCAACATGTCCTATATACTCGTGTTCAAGGAGAAGATATTGCAGAAATCGTTGCTTCGGATGTTATGAAAGGTGAAAGGGTTGAACGTTTATTATTATTAGACACAGAAACTCAAAAACCCGTGACCAAAATGTCCGACATCCGGTTTTTCGCGAAACAACATCGAATTGTCCTGAAAAACTGCGGGGTTATTGATCCCCAGCGTATTCAAGATTATACGCTTCGCGACGGTTATAAAGCCCTTGAAAAAGTGCTCAAAGAGATGAAACCGAACGACGTCATTGAAGAAGTTAAAAAATCCGGATTGCGTGGACGAGGTGGTGCAGGATTCCCAACAGGTTTAAAATGGAGTTTCTGTCAACAAACGCCGAGTGACAAAAAATATATAATTTGTAATGCCGATGAAGGAGATCCGGGGGCCTTCATGGATCGCAGCGTTCTTGAAGGTGATCCGCATTCCGTTATTGAAGGAATGCTCATTGGAGCTTATGCAATGGGTGTTGATGAAGGTTATGTTTATTGCCGTGCGGAATACCCTTTGGCTATTAAACATCTCAGTATAGCTATTAAGCAGGCTGAAGAAGCGGGCTTTTTGGGAGACAATATTTTTAATTCCGGCTTCAATTTCCGCTTGAAAGTATTTGCCGGTGCAGGAGCCTTTGTCTGCGGTGAAGAGACAGCGCTGATGGCTTCCATCGAGGGCAAGCGCGGAATGCCGCGTGTTCGGCCGCCCTTTCCGGCTGTGAGCGGTTTATGGGGGAAACCGACAAATATTAATAACGTTGAAACCTGGTCTAATATTCCGCATATCATCCGTCATGGAGCAGAGTGGTATGCTCAATTTGGAACGGAGAAGAGCAAAGGGACGAAAATTTTTGCTCTGACCGGAAAAGTAAATAATACAGGTCTGGTTGAAGTTCCAATGGGAACAACATTACGGGAGATTATCTTTGATATTGGGGGTGGAATCCAGAACGGCAAAGCCTTCAAGGCTGTGCAGATTGGAGGCCCCTCAGGCGGATGCTTGCCTGAGAACATGCTCGATCTATCCGTAGATTATGAAACCTTGACCAATGCTGGAGCAATGGTCGGTTCGGGCGGACTTGTCATTATGGATGAGACGACGTGTATGGTCGACATTGCCCGTTTCTTCGTAAACTTTTCCCAGAAAGAATCTTGTGGAAAATGCACCCCCTGCCGCGAAGGCAATAAGCGGATGTACGACATTCTGGACAAAATCACGAAAGGCGAAGGGAAAATTGAAGATCTCGACACCTTAGAGAATCTAGCCTTAACGATCAAAGAAACATCCCTCTGCGGCTTAGGCCAGAATGCCCCAAATCCTGTACTGGCAACGCTCAAATATTTCAGACATGAGTTTGAGGCCCATATTTTAGAGCATAAGTGTCCCGCACATGTCTGTTCAGCGTTATTGAGTTATTCAATTGATGCCGATAAGTGTAAAAAATGCAGTCTTTGTGCCAAAAACTGTCCGGCTAACTGCATCAAAGGCGATAAGAATACTCCATATGTTATTAACCAAGATGAATGTATTAAGTGCGGTACTTGTATGGATAAATGTAAGTTTGGAGCAGTAAGCCGTTCGTAGTCTGGGTTTGCGTTTTCAATATCGCTATGATAGATATACTGAGAGGAGTGAAACACTTTGGAGTGGTTTACAATAACTATTGACGGCCGTGAAGTAAGCGTTCCCAAAGGAACAACTGTGCTTGAAGCCTGCCGCATGAACAATATTCCTGTTCCTACGTTGTGTCATGATCCGGAGCTTACCCCTTCTGGTGCTTGTCGTTTATGTGTAGTTCAAATTGAAGGAATGAGGAATCTTCCTCCCTCTTGTGTTACCCAAGTGGCACAAGGCATGAAAATTGAGACGCAAAATCCAAAGGTTCGCGCGGCACGTAAAACGATTTTAGAATTATTAGTTGCCAATCATCCTTTAGATTGTATGACCTGTGAAAAAATGGGGAATTGTTCTTTAGCAGAATATGCTTATGAGTATGGAGTAAAAGGTGACGTTTTCGCAGGGGAAAAACGCGACCTTCCTGTGGATAATGCAAATCCTTTCATCATTAGAGATCCTAATAAATGTATCTTGTGCGGGAAATGTATCAAGGCTTGTACAGAAATCCAAGGAAAAAGCAGGTTAGACTTTTCCTTCCGCGGATTTAACACTCAGGTAGGTCCCGCCTATAATATACCCCTCAACGAATCGGATTGTGATTTTTGTGGTTCTTGTGTTTCAGTATGCCCCGTGGGTGCACTGACGGAAAAACAAATGGCTGGGAAAGGACGTCCTTGGGAAGTCACTAAAGTTCAAACGACTTGTCCGTTTTGTGGTGTGGGATGTAACTTTGACCTGAATGTTAAAGATGGTCAGGTCATTGGTGTAACATCGAACCCGCAAGCTCCTGTAAATGGCAAGGCTCTTTGTGTAAAAGGCCGTTTTGGGATGGATATGATTTATAGCTCCAGACGCGTAACGACCCCGCTTATCCGAAAGGATGGCGTCTTAGTTCCGGCGGAATGGGATGAGGCTTTAGATTTAGTTGCTTCGAAATTTCGCGAAATTAAGGATGCTTATGGGCCTAATGCTCTTGCAGCTTTAAGTTCAGCACATTGTACTAATGAAGAAAATTATTTAATGCAAAAATTTATGCGCGCGGTGATCGGAACGAATAATGTTGATCACTGCGCCAGGACCTGACACGCTCCCACAGTGGCCGGTCTGGCCACTTCATTCGGCTCAGGTGCTATGACAAATTCTATCAACGAAATTCCAAATGCCGAGGTTATGTTTGTTATCGGTTCGAATACAACGGAGGCTCATCCGGTCATTGGGACGAAGATGAGGCAAGCATTAGCTAAAGGCGCAAAACTAATTGTAGTAGACCCACGCTGCATTGATTTGGCTGAACAGGCAGATGTATGGCTAAGACTTCGCCCAGGGACGGATATTGCTCTGGTTAACGGGATTATGCACATTATTCTTGCCAAGGGCTGGGAAGATCGTGGGTTCATTGCAGAACGTACGGAAGGTTTTGAAAAACTCAAAGAAACCCTTCAGAAATATACCCCCGAGTACACCAGCCAGATTACCGGTGTGCCGGCAGAACAACTCGAGGAAGCAGCAAGGATTTATGCAACTGCCGAACGGGCACAGATTTTCTATACTTTAGGAATTACTGAGCACTCCTGCGGTACAGATAATGTTTTGAGTCTGGCAAATCTCTCCATGCTTACAGGGCATATAGGCAAGGAATCTACAGGAGTTAATCCGCTGCGCGGGCAAAATAACGTTCAGGGTGCCTGTGACATGGGAGCTTTGCCCAATGTTTATCCCGGTTATCAACAGGTTAGTAATCCAGAGGTGAGAGCAAAGTTTGAGGCCGCTTGGGGAGTTCCCCTTGATCCGAATCCGGGCTTTATGATTCCTGATATGTTTGACGCTGCGGTGAACAAACAACTGCGTGCTTTGTATATCATGGGTGAAGATCCTGTAATGACGGATGCGGATGCTAATCATGTCCGCAAAGGCTTAAAAGCTTTGGACTTCCTCGTTGTGCAGGAAATTTTCCTGTCGGAAACAGCACTGCTGGCCGATGTGGTTCTGCCAGGTGCTAGTTTTGCCGAAAAGACAGGAACTGTTACTAATACCGAGCGCCGGTTCCAGATGGTAAATCAGGCCATAAAACCCTTAGGGAACGCTAAACCTGATGGCGAAATCATCTGCGAACTGGCAAATCGAATGGGTTATCCTTTCCCCTACGCATCGTCAGCAGAAGTTATGGAAGAGATTGCCCAGCTAACGCCTCAATTTGCCGGAATATCCCATGAGCGCCTGGGAACTCAAGGACTGCAATGGCCGGTCCCAACTGCGGATCATCCTGGGACTAAGTTCCTGCATAAAGGAAAATTTAATAGAGGCAAAGGGCTTTTCGTTCCTTGTGAAAATCAGCTGCCTCATGAACAACCTGACAAGGAGTACCCTCTCCTTCTCAACACAGGACGGAAACTTTCGCATTATAATGTATTTACGCAAAGTTCTGAAGGGTTGATTAAGAACTCACCGGAGGAATTAGCAGAGCTCAATCCTATTGATGCTAAGCAAATAGGAATCAGTGATGGTGACGTTGTAAAAGTAGCATCTCGCCGGGGAGAACTTAATACGAAGGTTAAGGTAACTGAACGGGTGCCTGCGGGCATGCTTTTTATGACTCTTCACTATGCAGGATCGCCGACCAATGTTTTAACTAATGGAGCTTACGACAAAGTCACTAAGACCTATGAGTATAAGGTCTGTGGTGTAAAAGTTTCAAAACTCTAGTAAATACTAAAGGGGCTTTCGTATTTAGCGAAGGCCCTTTTTCAATTGTTCACCAGAAAGTAAACCTTCGTACAAGGGGGCTTTGAGAAAATGATACTTCAAGACACCATAAAACGGCTTCCTAAGCTCGAGGCGACGGGAGTTTTGCTGGCCGGAGGAAAAAACTCGCGCATGAAGAAGAATAAAGCGTTCTTGGAATTAGAAGGGAAGCCTCTTGTGGAACGTACTCTAGACGTTCTGGAAGATACCTTTTCCGAAGTCCTAATCAGCAGTAATGAGCCGGAACTTTATAAGGACTACAATTTTTCGGTTATTCAAGATGAACATCGTGATCAGGGACCATTGGCAGGACTTTATCAGGGTTTGAAAGCTGCAGACAACCCCTCTGTTTTTTTTGTCGCTTGTGATATGCCTTTTCTGCAAGGAGAGCTTATCCGCTTTCTGTTTCGTTGGGCACCAGACTATGATGTCGTAGTTCCACGGTTTCAGTCAGTAATTCATCCTCTCCATGCTTTTTATCATCGGAACTGCCTGCCGGAAATTAAAAAAAATCTTGAGGCCGGTCGCCTCAAGATTACCGATTTGTTCTCTGCATGTTCCATAAAATATGTGGAAGAAACTGAACTAACGAGTTTTTCGGGTTTAGATGATGTTTTTTGTAATGTGAATACTCCGCAGGAATGGTTAAATATCCTTAAATGATAACTCGTTCGGGACAGGTATAGATATTCAAGCGCTGTTCCCGTGCAAAGCCAATGACAGTAATGTTTAAGGCAGCGGCCTGAGATAAGGCCATATCAGTTGGGGCACCACGTGCGATGAGAATGGGAACTTTCATTTTAGCAACTTTTAAAAGAATTTCAGAAGATACTCGGCCGCTAAAGAAAATAACATGGTTTTCAAGCTGTAATCCGGAGCGAAAGGCACTGCCGTTTAATTTGTCAAAAACGTTATGGCGGCCGATGTCGTAACTGGTTAAGATCACTTCGCCTTGATGTCCTACCCCACCGCTGTGGACTCCTCCGGTTGCTTGAAAAAGCGGAAGATGGTTCTGCAAAAAACCGGCGTATTTGTAGGCTTCTTCAAGAGAAATACGATAAGTTGAGACGAGCGGTTTAACCATAAGCGCATCGTTAGCGAAGCAAAATGAAGCTCGGCTTTTTCCACAGCAAGCTGAAACAAAACGTTTGCTCATAAGTTCCTTTTGCAAGAGGCATGGTTTACCTTCGATCCATACTAAATGATCAGCAGGGTCCTGGCGAAGTTCATAGACGTCATTGGGAGTTTGGATAAAGCCCTCATTGAGTAAAAAACCTAAGGTTAGTTCTTCGGTTTGTGAAGGAGAACATAAAAGGGTAGCAATTTCTTCCCCGTTGTAGTGAACGGTCAAGGGAATTTCTTGGACTATACAGTCTTCAACCTCTTCGAGCTGAAGGCCGCTGGCTTTTAAAATGGTATGAGTTACTATTTCCTTAGTCATGTGTACCTCCTCGTACCCTGTTAACTCTAGTTTACAATATTTTAAGACAAATCTAAATCCTTTTTTCTTTAAATCTGATACTGAAAAATATAGAGGATTTTGGTGTCTTATCTCGAAAAGTATAAGGAATACGTAATATAATAAGTGTTGCAATTGGACAACTTATAACGATTCATTAGTTATGGTTTTTCATGGTATGAAGGTTTGAAAAATTTTGAATGCTCCGAAGCTGGCTTTCCTAAGGCAAAGGCTATGGGAACCAGACAAGTGTTTTAAGACACTCGGGTATTACGGGAAACTGTAATATCTCCCATTGGAAAGGAGTCTGTTGACAGGAGGAAATAATCCCCCGGTTGTTTACAGACCGTGGTTTTTTTTATTTATCTTGTAATAATAAGAGGGGGATTTTATGCAGGATCAATTTCAAAGACAAATTGACTATCTAAGGATTTCCGTAACTGATCGATGTAATCTCCGCTGTAAGTACTGCATGCCAAGTCAAGGCGTAGCATGGATGCCTCATGAGGACATCCTTACTTTTGAAGAAATTCTTCGCTTAATGAGGCTTAGTACGCAGCTGGGGTTTCATCGTTTTCGCATCACCGGGGGAGAACCTCTTGTCCGCAGAGGGATTCTGGAGTTCCTGAGCAAAGGATCACAAATCCCCGGAGTTGATGATTTAATGCTTACCACCAATGGAATGTTGCTTTCTGAAATGGCCTTTGATTTAAAAGCTGCAGGTGTACGGCGTGTAAATATTAGTTTGGATACGATGAATCCTGAGCGGTTCGCTGAGATTACACGCGGCGGAGATGTTTCGAAGGTGATCCAAGGAATTTTCCGTTCTCTTGAAGCTGGGCTGAAACCGGTAAAAGTTAATGTTGTCGTTGTCCGTGATTTTAATACTCAAGATCTGCCTGGTTTTTTAACACTAGCCAAGCAGTATCCCATTCATATCCGTTTCATAGAACTCATGCCGATTGGCTCGAGTTCCGAAAGACGAAGTGATTTTGTTCCTATACAAGAGATGAAAGAATTGTTAGGAATTAAGCAATATGTTCCTTCAAAAGAGATTTTAGGCGGGGGACCGGCAGAATACTTCCAGCTCCGTGACTTTAAAGGAAGTATTGGGTTTATCAGCGCTTTAAGTCGCCATTTTTGCAGTACCTGTAATCGCATACGTTTAACACCTGACGGCAAACTCAGGCCGTGTTTGCATAGTAAATTAGAAATTGATTTGCGGGAAGCGCTGCGAAATGGCAGTTCAGATCAAGATCTGTTGGATATAGTTGCCCAAGCAGTATGGCGTAAGCCTTCTGAGCATCATATGAATGAAGAAGCTCTGCAAGGCCAGCGTATTATGTCTCAAATCGGAGGTTAGAGGATGAACGATTTAACTCATTTTGATGAACAAGGGCGTGCCCGCATGGTCGATGTCAGTGATAAAGCAGAAACTTCTCGAGTTGCAGTAGCTCATGGAAGTGTCCAGATGAAGCAAGAGACTTTAGATCGAATTCGCAGCGGGGGTATTGCTAAAGGAGATGTCTTGGCAGTTGCCCAGGTTGCAGGAATTATGGCGGCCAAACAGACTTCCCAGCTAATTCCCATGTGTCATCCTTTGGGAATAACAGGTGCTAAACTGAGCTTCAATTTGAAAGACCCGGGAGAAGTTGAGATTGAAGCGATTGTAAAAGTTCAAGGAAAAACAGGAGTTGAAATGGAGGCCCTGACGGCTGTGAGTATTGCCGCCTTGACCATCTATGATATGTGTAAAGCCATTGATAAATCCATGACGATTGGAGAAATCTACTTGGTAGAAAAACAGGGCGGCAAAAGTGGTCATTATGTGCGTTGATCAAAGGCAAGAACAAGAGGTACAATAAGAAGCTAAACAATTATAAATATCATATTGGTCAGGTTCTTCTTATAAAGGGCGAGTAAAATGGAACATTCAGGGAAAGAGAGACGATGAAGGTGGGTAAAATTGTTGCAGTCTGCGTTAGTGAACGAAAAGGAATGCGTAAAAAAAATATAGGTGAGGGAATCTTAAAGGTCGGTTTTGGGCTAGAAGGCGATGCTCATGGCGGGAATTGGCACCGAATGGTCAGTTTGTTAGGTATGGAAAGCATCAAAACCATGCAGGACAAAGGGTTGGACGTTGGTCCCGGAGATTTTGCTGAGAACTTAACGACGGAAGGGTTGGAATTATATTCGCTTCCCATCGGCACAAAGTTAAAAATAGGTGCAACAAGTATTGGCGAAGTAACTCAAATCGGCAAAGAATGTCACTCTAAATGCGCAATCTACTATCAAGCGGGAGATTGTGTCATGCCCAAGGAAGGGATTTTTATTCGCTTACTGGAAGGCGGAGCAGTTCGTGTAGGGGATACTATTGAGGTGATAGAATAGTGGTAAGGGTTGGAATAATTACGGCAAGTGATAAAGGCTCACGCGGAGAACGAGAAGATCATTCAGGTCCCGCCTTAAAAGAGATGGTTCGAGAAATGGGTTGGGAGGTTGTTGAATATGCAGTGCTTCCAGATGATCAATTGCTCCTTGAAAAAACCTTGTGTTTGTGGGCCGATGAAATTAACTTGGATTTGATATTGACGACCGGCGGTACTGGTTTTTCTCCTCGAGATGTCACACCTGAAGCAACACTGGCTGTTGCTGATCGGTTAGTACCGGGCATAGCGGAAGTGATGCGTCAAGAAAGTTTAAAAGCGACTCCAAAAGCAATGCTAAGCAGGGCTGTGGCTGTAATCAGAAAGCGAACTCTTATTATCAATATGCCTGGAAGTCCTAAGGCTGTTCGCGAATGTTTTACTGCAATTTCTTCGGCTTTGCCGCATGGTATTCAAATTCTCAAGGGAGAAGCGAGTGAATGTGCCACTCCCGATAAATAAGAAAACTAAATAGGATAACGTCTTAGAGTTAAGGGCTTGCACAGTCTTGTGAAAGCTCTTTAACTTTATCCCTTTGCTTGTCACTCTTGTCCAGGATTTAGCGTATGATATCACAGAGGTGGCTTGAAAGGTGATGATAACAATGACTAAAGCCATTGCGTTTGTTGATTACGAAAATATCTGGACAAGTTTACTTGAACGAGGCTATGAACTGACACCGGAACAGCTAGTTCAATATTTACAAACCTACGCCCAAAAAAACGCCTTGGATTTGCAGGCTATTTATTTGTATGCTAATTTTGATCGTGAGGAATTTTGGCGTACTCAAACAAACTTTGAAAAGACAAATGTTTTCACGAGACATGTATTTAGTAAGAATAATTATGCTAGTACCGGATTGCGCCGTAATGCTGCTGATTTAGAACTGATGCTGGAAGCTCAAGAAATTTTGCTCACACGAACAGCGACCTTCGACCTGTTTTTATTAATCACAGGTGATGGCGATTTCCTTTCCCTCTTACGCAAAATCAGAGCTTGGGGTAAAGACGTTAAAGTTGTTGGGGTAGGCGGCAGTGTCCATCATTCTTTGCAGCCTTATTGTGAAGGAGACGACCTTTTAGAATGGGTGTTTCATGAGAACCCAGAAGCAGAGTATCTACCGCAAACGGATTTGGAGCGGGGGGTCCAAATTATTGGTTCGCTTCAAATCCGATTACCTTATGTGGCTTCGACAAAGGCAAGAGCAGCCTTAGCTGAGCTTTTAGGACGCTCAATTCCTCAAGTTAAAGAGTTGATCCGGTATTTATTGAAGGAAAATATGCTTTCTGAGAAGGAGCATCTGGACAGCAATTTGAAAATAGGCAAAACTAAGATCTACCTTCTTAACCAAAAACACAAGAAAGTTAGGGAAGCCCTTGGGCCTATGCTTGATGAAGTAACCCAACGCCAATTAAAACTAATTTCGGAGGAGTAGATGAATAAAATGGTAATAATATGGAAACTATAGTTTCTAGTGATTTAAAGGTCTTCGAGTAAGATCTAAGCTATATAATCAAACGGCTTATATAGGAAATTGGAGGAAATGAGATATAATTTGGATACAAGAGCGAATTCGGCTATTTGGGGGGGTTGCTTTCCGCTGTCCCCTTGCATATTATTATAGTGATATTGTTAGCACTCAATAAAGCCGAGTGCTAACAAATTATAAACTAACAAATAACATTAAGGAGGGTCTTTTCTTCATGAACATTAAACCTCTCGCAGATCGGGTAGTCATTAAAGCGCTCCCGATGGAAGAAAAAACAAAGAGCGGAATCATTATGCCGGATACGGCTAAAGAGAAACCGCAAGAAGGCGAAGTTGTGGCTGTAGGACCTGGCAAAATGGAAAAAGGGACTCGCATTGCACTTGATGTTAAACCAGGTGATAGAGTCATTTATTCTAAATATGCAGGTACTGAAGTTAAGTATGATGGTGAAGACTACCTGATTTTAAAAGAAGCAGATATCCTGGCTATTCTCGGTTAATTAATTAACATTTACTTAAGGAGTGAATAACGTGGCAAAGCAAATAGTTTTTAATCAAGATGCTCGACATGCTTTAGAGCGTGGTGTAAACGCTCTCGCAGAAGCTGTTCGTGTTACTCTCGGACCTAAAGGCCGTAATGTTGTATTAGATAAAAAATTCGGATCTCCCTTAATCACTAATGATGGAGTTACTATTGCCCGTGACATTGAACTCGAGGATCCATTTGAAAATATGGGTGCTCAACTTGTTAAAGAAGTCGCTACCAAAACTAACGACGTTGCCGGTGACGGAACAACGACCGCAACCGTTTTGGCCCAAGCCATCATTAGAGAAGGTTTAAAGAATGTCGCAGCCGGCGCCAATCCCATGGGAATTAAACGTGGTATTGAGCAAGCAATCGAGCTCGTTGTGGCAGACATTAAAGCCAATGCTAAACTTGTGGAAACAAGCGAAGCTATTGCTCAAGTTGCCTCAATTTCTGCCAGTGATAAAACAATTGGCAGCTTAATCGCTGAAGCTATGGAAAAAGTAGGTAAAGACGGAGTTATCACCGTTGAAGAAGCTAAGGGTATGACGACTGAGTTAGAAGTTGTTGAAGGTATGCAATTTGACCGCGGTTACATTTCAGCTTATATGGTTACTGATACTGAAAAAATGGAAGCTGTGCTCAATGATCCTTACATCCTGATTACCGATAAGAAAATCAGCTCAATTCAAGATGTTCTGCCTGTACTTGAAAAAGTCGTACAAGCAGGCCGTCAATTGTTAATCATCGCTGAAGATATTGACGGAGAAGCTTTGGCTACCCTCATTGTGAACAAATTAAAAGGCACATTCGTCTGTGTCGGTGTTAAAGCTCCTGGTTTCGGTGACCGACGCAAAGCTATGCTGGAAGATATCGCCGTACTTACAGGCGGAACAGTTATTACCGAGGATCTCGGCCTGAAACTGGAAAACACTACTGTTGATATGCTTGGACGTACACGACAAGTTCGCGTTACTAAAGAAAACTCCACCATCGTGGAAGGTGCCGGTGACGCTGAGGATATAAAGAAACGTGTCGAAGCAATCAAGAGACAAATCGATGAGACCACTTCAGACTTCGACCGTGAAAAACTTCAGGAACGCTTAGCAAAATTATCCGGCGGCGTTGCTGTAATTCAAGTCGGTGCAGCTACTGAAACCGAAATGAAAGAAAAGAAACTTCGGATTGAAGATGCTTTAGCTGCTACCCGTGCTGCCGTTGAAGAAGGTATTGTTGCCGGCGGCGGAACAACCTTGATCGATGCTATCAGTGCTTTAGATAAACTTGAACTGACAGGCGATGAAGCAACAGGAGTTATGATTATTCGCCGTGCTTTGGAAGAGCCCCTGCGTCAAATCGCTAACAATGCCGGTCAAGAAGGTTCGGTTGTTGTTGAGAAAGTTCGCTCCTCCAATAGAGGAACCGGTTTCAACGCTGTAACCGAAGTTTATGAAGATATGATCGCAGCTGGTATCGTGGATCCTGCTAAGGTTACACGTTCAGCTCTGCAAAACGCCGGTTCCATCGCTGCAATGTTGCTCACCACTGAGTGCTTGGTCTCTGACCTGCCTTCTAAAGACAATGGTGCTGCTGCTATGGCTGGTATGGGCGGAATGGGTGGCATGGGCGGAATGGGCGGAATGATGTAAGTAAACGCCTGTAATCCTTGACACAAGCCGATTTTATGGCATAAGCTCCCCTAAAAGGGGTAACAAAAGCGTAACATTTTCTGAGAAAATAATTAATACCCAAAAGGGGTATTGGGAAAATTAGAGGTTTTTCATGAGTTCACTGAACTTTTGAGAAGCCTCTTTTTTATGTCGTCAATTATCGTAGATTATTATGTCTGGAATTATCAATTATCTTACAATTCGAGTCAAATCTTAATAAGATTTGATAACAAATAATTAGATATTGACTCAACAAAGGATGGAGGACTTTATTTGGTGAGCTCTTCATTACATCTCTATAAGTTAATGTCTAGCCTAGCTTTAAAACAATAGAAAAATTTTATTGTACATACCTAGTAGTTTTACTAGGGACAAAATATAAAATTAACGATAATCTTGTTATTAACAAATACCATAAAGAGATGAAGATCAAGATTTTGAAAGGTATTTAGTAAAAGTATGAAAGAAGGCTTATAAGGGGGATGAAAATTAAGACTGTTTAGGCTGTAATGAAAAGGTAATCTAATTATTAAAAGAGGGGGAATTTTCATGAAAATTAAGTTAAGTGCCGTATTAGTAGTTCTTATGATGGTAATGTCTATGTTGCCTGTGGATGCATTAGCTAGTAATAGTAATCAAGATGCAAATAGTGTATTATCTTCATTTTTGCTGGCTACTCAAAAGAATGATATTAATCAGATGATATCTCTCTCAAATGATTCTAGAGTATCTTCAACCTCTAGGGTGGAATTTTATTCTCAAATACTTGAAAACCAATCAGAACAATTAACGTCGTATAAAATTCTAACCCAGGAAATACTTTCGCGAACTTCGAGGAAATACATAACCGAATTGACGTTTAAAAACGGAGACTTATCCCAAGTTCCATTTACAGTTAGTAATTTTAATGGGCAATGGAAAGTTATAGTAACCCCTGGTTCGTTAGAAGACTCCAAATTTAAGGTGTTAAAAGGCGAAAACATGATTTCAGGTAGAGATGATACAAACCCGACTACGGTAACTACTTCCCAAAATTTGATTTCCCCCGCCGCTCTTACTTCATTGTGTAGTTGGTCATTTACAGGGCTGTATACGACTTTGTATAGTACAAATTCGTTTAATATAAACTCAGTTTATAGCCAAGTATTACTTCAAGGGCATCAATATTCAACAGATCGGCTTTCAGGTTATGTCCCAAATATTCAATATGCAGTAGTTCAACCTAATTGGTACGGAGATACCGTTTGGGGATCGACAAACTATACAGGAAGTGGATATTATTCCTTTTTGATTAACGGAAGCTCTAAAACGTTTAGCAACGCTAAACTTAGATTTACTAGAGTGGGTGGAGGTCAATATGACAAAGCAGATGGGGATGGCAATGTGTACAATAATTAGTAAATTCAAATGATATTACCTTATAACAAAAGCAAATAAGGCTATTGTAGTCATTACGTATATGTAATTACTAATAGCCTTATTTGACTAACATTTTTTTGCTCCAACTTTTACTCAAATTTCCTGCAGGTTTGTGTTAGTGTTTCTTGACATATATAGATTATCTATATATAATTGTGCATAGATGATCTATATATGGAGGGAATAATGTGACAATTGATAAAAGTTTTTTAACCGGGAATACTACCATGCTGATTTTAAGACTGCTTGATGAAAAGGATATGTATGGGTACCAAATGATTGAAGAGCTTCGGAAAAAGTCAAATAATGTTTTTGAGTTAAAAGCCGGTACATTATATCCGTTGCTCCACACTTTAGAGAAAAAGAACATGGTCACTTCGTATGAAGACATTGCTGATAATGCGAAGGTACGGAAATATTATAGTATCACGAAAAATGGCCACAATTGTTTAAATGAGAAAAGGGAAGAATGGAAAACGTACATTGCCGCGATAAATGAAGTGTTAGGAGGTGCAAGTTTTGCAACAGACTAGCATAATCCCTGAGTACTTGGAAATTGTGCGCCAACAGATACGTTGGAAGAAGATTCAGTCTTCTCTTTTAGAGGAAATCAATAATCATATTAACGATCAAATTAGCGCCTTTGTAGATGATGGACTCGATGAGGAAGAGGCAACTAAGAAGGCTATTGCCGAGATGGGTGATCCCGTTATCGTCGGAAAACAGCTTGACCGTACGCATCGTCCAAACTTAGTTGGCATAGGGTTAGGTTTGATTTTAATTCTATCCGTTTTAGGGTCAGCTGATATGGGTAACAGCCTATTACGAATTATTGGGTTTGGAGATCAAATAGTCCTCGGTATTTTTATTCCAAGATTGGCAGAACTGGTTTATCTAATAGGGATGTTTGTTATTGAATCTTCATTTGCGTTTATCTATGCTCCTACTAATGTAAGAAAAGCAGTGATATATTGCCAGGGTTTTATTGTGACAGCTGTCTATTTATCTGAAGTATTCCCGCGCCTAAGATTCGTGCTGCTATTGGTAGCTGTCAATATTGCTTGTTTTCTTATTTTATATCGAATTACAAGAAGCATTAAGTTTGGACTTGTGTGGACAGTAACTAGTTTCATTGGGCTATTTTTACTAGTGTTAGGTACTCAAATTAATTGCTTTATGTATAATCATGCAGTAAATGGTAACTTCGGAGGGTTTGAGAATGTCCCTAAAGCCTTAACAGCTATTGCTATCATGTGTCTGGTTCCTCAGGTATTTATGGCAATTTTTATAAGGGGAAGAAATTCAAAAGAGCAAATTGTATAAGCAAGGAATATATTTTATCTCTTCCAAATGGAAATCTTAAGGCTCACTAAGGATTATCCAATTATAAGACTCCCGCTTCTACAAGTGGGAGTGGTTCCCATACCTTGCTTCGGTGGAGGGAGAGTCCCCCACCGAAGCCCCGATGTTCAGTTTTAGCTGAACGAGTTCACTACAAGATACTTTACAATATTGTTTCTAGAGATATCTCATCAAAGGTGTTCCATTTTGGTTTTTACAGAATAATTTTCGGATTCGACAGGATTATCCAAATTTCATTGCAGGGAACGCAAATAAAAAAGAGAATTAAATAATATGACTGAAAGTGCAGAAAATTACTGAAACTGTGTTTGACATTGGAACTTGATACAATTATTATCTCAAAAACTATCAAATAATCGAAGAAAGGATGTTATAAAAATGAATTATCAACAGATTGCAGAGCTCGTACATAAATTAGTCAAAAATCCTAAAAGCCCGGAGGTGTTAAAAGAGGAAGTACTATCGGAAGAAGTGAGGATGAATGAATTCACATGCATTCAAAAAGTTTTTTCCAAGCTTGAGGTGTCCGGGGATATTTTGACGTTTGAAATTACGCCGCTGGATTTTTGGGGATAAGGGAAATGGGCCATCATCTTGATCAAAGCATTACAGTTGAAATCACCAATTTACTATGTAAAACTCTTCTGAGTTCAGAGATTCAAGATATTATGTATTCTTCCTTGGAAGCTAATAGTAAGGCCGGCGAACCCTACAGGTGGGCCCATCTGACATTGTTGAATTGCGAATGTATAAATGGAGTGCCTGAAGTTTCACTACCTGGTGCAATTGCTATGGAATTAGCTGCCCTGGCAGCCGACATTTTTGATGATATTCAGGATCAGGATAATGATGACCAACCTTGGCGTAAAATTCCTACAGCAAACGCTCTCAATCTGGCTATCTGTTTAAGTATGTTGAGTAGTGAGGCTGTCGAGCAAATACAAGATGGTCGTATTTACAGGGAAGTTAATCAGACCTTAAACAAAATGTGGATAAGAGCAAGTGATGGTCAATTTCAAGAGGCATTATTTGACACTCGCGAAAAAGTATCCCTTGATGATTATTTTGATTTGGTAAAACGAAAGTCAGGTAGTCTAACAGCTTCTGCATGTAAAATTGGTGCAATTTTAGGAGGAGCATCGGAAGATATAGTATTACAATCGGAACAGTTTGGATTAAATTTGGGTATTATGAGCCAACTATGGAACGATTTAAATGACTTCTTAAACTTTGAGAAGAAAAGGGATTTTGTTAACAACCGCAAAACGCTTCCGTTTGTCTATCTACTGAACACTCTAGAAGGCAAAAAAGCAGACGAGTTTAGAGACTTGACTCGATTACAAAGGCTTGGAAAGCAAGAACAAGATTATTTAAAACAACTGGCCATAGATGAAGGGGTTGTTCACTACTGTAGAGTTATGTATGAACTATTCCGGAGAAAGTCACTGGAAATGGTGCAAAGGCTTCCGGTTCTCGAAAATCGTAAGGAAAAGATGATCAAACTTGTTGAAGAAAATGTTTAGGCGGCAAGCATATTATTATGCTAGTGCCGTCTTTATCTTATTAGCGCTTGTTTATTTTTTTGCTGCTATGAAACAACCATATATTGGCCTAAAGATTAGAGAAATTAAGGGACAATGGAAAGTCATTTCCGCGGATCCTCAAGGTGAAGGTTACAAATCGGGGATCCGTATAGATGATGTTATCGTGAAAATAGACAAAGACGCTCCCGAAAATTATTCCTTAATTCAGAAATGGAGTGAGGCAGAGGGAGCCTCAACGTTCGAAGTCCTTAAGCAAAACGGTATATCTGATCAGATGATTAATATTCCTATACCCTCAATTTTGCAGAATACTATAAGTGAAATTCCCTTTACAATCCTTGGGGTTGTTTTTTGGCTTTTAGGATTTGCTACCTGGTTAAGACGCCCGTTTCTGGTCGAGGCTCGGAAGTTATTTTGGTTTAACTGGAGTACGGGCTTGGCTATCGTCTTAGCTTCAGCCTCGAGCCGTGATTTGTTATTTGCTCGGGAATTGGAGTATATGATTTTTGCGGCTGTGCCCATCTACCTTAATGATTTTATTTCGGTTTTCTTAAAAGACAAAAATAAACAGATTAATCGCTGGGGTCGTCGCATTCTCAAATTGATGTTTGCGTTTATCTTATTAATAACTGTGTTGCAATCTGCAAATATTACAAGTTCCTTCAGCGCATTAAGAAAACTGGTCCTAGCAATAATGACCTTTGGTAGTCTTTTTGCGCTTTGGAATTTAAGTTCCTTATTAAGTTTACATAAAGATAAACCGCAAAAAAATCAGGTAAATATTTTACTTATTGGTATGGTGGTTGGTTTTTTGCCATTTGTTCTTCTGACGGCAATTCCTACTATCCTTGGACTTCAACCGCTTATGAATTCTCATTTTAGTTCACTTTTTGTTTCAGTGATTCCAGCTATCTCGTATTATGCCGTAGTAAATAAATATTTACCGGATAGTCGAAGGCTATTAGAGATTATAATACCATTCGTCGTTTCGGCAGTAATTATCTGTCTTGTGATAAGTTACCTGCTTTTTGCTTTAAAAGAATCAGAAAAATTTAGTCTGAAGCCATATCTTTGGACTCCGGTTTTATTTATAATCTTTTTTGGAGGTTTTGATGTACTAAGATTTTCAACAACTAAATTGTTAGATAAATTCATATTTAAAAATAACAAGAATTCTTTCAAAAATAGAATTCTTGAACTAAATGAGCAGTTGTCTATACTTAATGAAGAAAATCTGATAATGGAAGAAATGATTCGAAGACTGGCCATTGAGGGTGTTTTCATAATTGTAGAGAATGGTAAAGGGGGATATCTTAAAAGGGCTTCGGGGAGATTTTTAAAAGAACCAAACGAACAAAATGCGTTGGAGGAATTTTTTCAAAGAGACTTGGAAACTAGCTTCGATCCCAAAATTCTTTCGGATGATTATTCAGCCGAACTTTACATTCCTGTTATTAGTGACGATTACACTTTTGGAATATTTTTAGGTCATCGCAAATCGAATGTTAAATTTGAGCCGGATGAACTTCCGTTAATTGAATTGGTTTCCAGTCAAATGGCTCATCGGCTTAAGACTATACTTGTTATTCGGGAGCTGTCGAAAGAAATAAATGACTTAGCTCAACGATCTCTCGAGGCACAACGTAAAACTCAGGGGCTTCAGGGAATAAATATCTCTTTGTTTAGAAATCTGGAAAAAGAGAGAAAGTTAATAGCCAGCGAGATTCATGATGGGCCTTTGCAATTAGGACTAGACATGAATCGTTGGCTAAATTACTTAGTGGAAGAGTGTCATTGTAGTGAGAACACGAAGGCTAACAAAGCAATTTGTCATATGCGAGAACTAGTAGAAAATTTGAACTTTGAGCTCCGATTAATATGTAATGACCTGCGTCCTCCGTCGTTAACTGATTTAGGTCTGGTTCCTGCTATTGAATTATTATGTGAAGAAATTATGCATAACGAGTTATTGCTAATTTCCCTTGAGACTGAAGGCATGAATCGCGAAGAACGGTATGCGGAAGGAGTAGAATTAGCAGCTTTTCGGTTTGTACAGGAAGGTATAACAAATGCCTTAAAACATTCAGGCTCTAGAAAGTTAGAGGTTCAAATTAAAATGAAGGAATCAAGGTTAGAATTGACAGTGAGCGATTCTGGTAAAGGGTTTGATACTAGTAAAATAGAGGATTGGTTACTGACAAGTGTTCACTTTGGAATTGTTGGAATGAAAGAACGATTGGAAAATTTAGGAGGTGAGTTTCAAATTAATTCAATAATCGGGCAGGGTACCATTCTTAGAGCTGTAATACCTATAGTTTGAAAAGATTATCCCATATCAATTTTATGAGTGTTCTATAAATGAGAGGAAGATAGATGTGCCATTCAACCTTGAAAAACTACTAAAGATTAAGGTACTAGTAGTAGACGATCATACACTTTTTGCGGAAGGAACTGTTTCCTTATTATCCTCTGAACCCCGAATCTCGGTAGTCGGAATAGCTAAGAGTGGAAAAGAATGTTTGAGCTTAATTTCAGTATCTAAACCCGACGTCGTACTGTTGGATATTAAGCTTCCCGATGCTAGTGGTACTGACTTAATTGACAAGATAAAGAAGGTTCAACCAGTAGTAAAAATCATTATGCTGACCGGGTATAGTCCAAAAGGTTATATTACTAAATCAATGAGTAGAGGAGCTGATGGTTTTTTATTAAAGGACTGTGCTGTGCAGGAGATGATTCAAGGAATACTAAAAGTTTATAATAGTGGAGTTTATTTTTCGAAGGGTTTAGAGATTTTCCTTCCTTCCGAAAATAACTGTGATAGGATACATGCTCTTGCTGAAATTGTAGAACTACCTGGAGAAAAGCTAACACCTAAAGAAAGTGAAATTATTGAATTAGTATCAAGAGGGTTACACAACAAGGATATTGCAGAGGTTTTGGGAATTAAAGTGGCAACTGTTAATTTTCATGTTAGTAACATCCTTGTAAAAATGAATGTAAAAACACGTTTGGAAGCTGTCCTAAAATACAAAGATGGAGAACTTAGCAATTTGTAAGTTCTCCATCTTTGTATTTTAAGTACTGAAGTTTCGCACCTAATAAATCAGCTCTAATTCCGGCTTAATTGGGTCAAACAGATATAAAAATTCCGCATGAACACAGGGTTTTGGTATAATTTGATTGCGTACAAATCTACCAAAATTGAG